>NZ_BACI01000038.1 GCF_000225505.1 Gordonia alkanivorans NBRC 16433
GCGGGGTCGGTCGCTTACGCTCCTCGCACCTCAGGGAGCGGGGTCGGTCGCTTACGCTCCTCGCACCTCAGAAGCGGGGTCGGTCGCTTACGCTCCTCGCACGTCAGGGAGCGGGGTGAGGGTCGTCGCTTGCGCTCCTCGCACTTCATGGAGCGGGGTGGGTGGGCTTTCTGCATCTCAGGAAGCGAGAGCGTCAGTAGACGTCCCGCACGTACCGCTTGTCGGCGGCCAGGGCCTTGACGTAGGCCTCGGCGCTCGCGGGGGAGCGGCGACCATGCTGCGCGACAATGCCTTTCAGTGTCGCGTCGACGTCCTTGGCCATCCGGGACGCGTCACCGCAGACGTAGACGTGGGCGCCGTCGTGCAGCCACCGGTAGAGCTCTTCGCCGTGCTCGACCATGCGGTCCTGGACGTAGATCTTGCGGTCCTGGTCGCGGGAGAAGGCGACGTCGAGGCGGGTCAGCAGGCCGTCGCCGAGCATCGTCGTCAGCTCGTCACGATAGTAGAAGTCGGTGGCCGAGTACTGTTCGCCGAAGAACAACCAGTTCTTGCCGTTGTGGCCCAACGCCTCCCGCTCGCGGAGGAAGCCGCGGAACGGGGCGATGCCGGTGCCGGGCCCGATCATGATCATCGGGGTGTCGGGATCGGCGGGCGGGCGGAAGTGCGTGGTCGAGGTGACGAAGACCCCGACCTCGGTGTCCTCGGCGTGGTCGGCGAGGAAGGTCGAGCACACGCCGCCGCGCTGGATGCCGCATCGGTTGTAGCGCACCGCATTCACGGTCAGCTGCACCTCGTCGGGGCTTTCCAGCGGACTCGACGAGATCGAATACGACCGTGGGGCCAGCGGTTTGAGGACCGCGAGCCATTCGTCGACGTCGGCGTGGATCGGGCGCTCGGCGAGGACATCCACCGACTGTCGTCCCCAGGACCAGTCGTTGAACGCCTGCTTGTTGCCGGCCGCGACGAGCGTCTTCAGCTCGTCCGAACCGCAACGCTCGCCGACGAATCGGACGAAATCGGGAGTGACCCGCGCGAACTCGAGCCGTTCGCGCAGTGCCTGGTGCAGGGGCATGTCGTCGCCGCCGACCGTCACCGAGTGTCCGCCGTCGAGTCCCGTCCGGTCGAGAAACTCGTCGATCAGGGCCGGGTTGTTCAGCGGCCACACGCCGAGCGCGTCACCGGCCTGATAGGTCAAGGTGTCGGCGGGCAGCCGGAACCCGAAGTTGCGCACGTCCTTCTGCGATCCCTCGGTGTTCAGCTTCACATTGCGCACCAGCGAGGTGACCAGCGGCTTCTTGCGTGAGTAGGCCGGCGCGGTCCTCACCGACGGTGCTGCCGACGAGTCTGCGGGCTCGCTGACGACGTTGACCCGCTCGTCGGTGACGCCGGAGACGGGCGCGCGGTTGCCGATGCTGATCGCGCGGATCACCTCGTTGAGCCAGCCGCCCGCGGTCTCCTCGAAGTCCGGTTCGCAGTCGACGCGGTCGACGATCCGACGACCACCGAGCTCACCGATCCGTTCGTCGAGTTTGCGCCCGTGGCCGCAGAAGTCGTCGTAGTTCGAGTCGCCGAGGGCGAGCACCGCGTAGTCGACACCGGAGAGGTCCGGTGCCTCAGCGCCATTCAATGCCTCCCAGAAGGCCGTACCGTTGTCCGGCGGATCACCGTCGCCGGTCGTGGACGTGACGAACAGCGCGGTACCCCGCAAGTCGCCGACCTCGACCTCGTCCATCGACTTGGCATCGACGCGGAGCCCGCTCGCCTTCACCCGTTCGGCGGTCTCGGTGGCCAGTTCCTCCGCGTTGCCCATCTGCGACGCCCACAGCACGGTGATCGTGCCGGTCGACTCCGCCGGCTCCGAAGACTCTTCGCTCGGCGGGGCGACTTCGGTGCGCGCGAACATCCCGGCCAGCAGGCCCGACACCCACACTCGGACCTCCGGGCGCAGCGGTGCATCGGCCGGAACCGTGGGAACCTTTGACGGTGCGTCCGGGACCCCGGCGGCCAGCCCGGCCAGATACAACTGTTCGGTCGATGACAACTCCGGAGAGGTGACGTCCGAAACCTCGAGTGCGACAGCCAACTCGGAAGACCCGGCGACCGGCACCACGGCCGGTGTAGACCCGGCGGCCTTTGTCAGCGTCACGGCACACACCTTCAGCTCGGGCTGCCGGGAGAGCGGGTCCACCGCATCAGACGTGACCGCGTTGATGGAGAGGTGCTCACCGAAGACGTCGTTCCAGTGGAACGGCACGAAGCAGTTCCTGGGACGCACCCGATCGGAGATCCTGGCCGGCAACACCGCTCGTCCACGACGCGACGCCACCTCGACCTTGTCCTTCGCCGCGACACCGATGCGCTCGGCGTCCTCCGGATGGAGTTCGACGAACGGCTCCGGGTTGAGTTTGTTCAGCTTGGCAACCCGGCCGGTCTTGGTCATCGTGTGCCATTGGTGCGGCAGGCGGCCGGTGTTGAGCAGGAACGGATAGTCGTCGTCCGGGAGCTCGGCGGGGTCGAGGTGCGGCCGGGCGAAGAACTGCGCGCGGCGTGTGGGTGTGGCGAATGCCAGTCGCGGAGTCGATCCGTCATCGAGACGGTGCAGCGTCTGGCTCCGGCCGTCGTTCAGATAGCGGATCGGGTTGCGCGCGCCGTCTTCGAGGAGGTCGGCCCCGTCGGACGACGGTGGGCACGGCCATTGCATCGGTGCCCGGCGCAGGCCGTCGTAGGTGACGCCGCGCAGGTCGTAACCGGTGTCGGGGTTGGCGAACTGCTTGATCTCGGCGAAGATCTCCTCGGCACTCGAATAGCTGAAGGCGTCCGCGTAGCCCATCTCGCAGGCGATGCGTGCGATGATCTCCCAGTCGGGGATCGCCTGCCCGGGCGCGTCGAGAGCGGGTTCGAACAGGGTGAGGTTCCGCTCCGAGTTCACCATGATTCCGGTCGATTCCGACCACAGCGCCGCGGGGAGCACGACGTCGGCGTACTGGTTGCTCTCCGTCTCGGCGAAGGCGTCCTGCGTGATCACGAGATCGGCGCGTTCGAGTCCTTCGATGACAGTCTTGCGATTGCCGACGGAGGCAACAGGATTGGTGCAGATGATCCAGCAGGCCTTGATCTCGCCATCGGCCATCTTGCGGAACAAGTCGATGGTGCCGCCGCCGACGTCGGTGCGTAGTGTGCCGGCCGGGAGGCCCCACGCGGTCTCGACGAACGTGCGATCCACCTCGGACAGCACCGACCTCTGGCCGGGCAATCCCGGCCCCATGTAACCCATCTCGCGGCCGCCCATCGCATTCGGCTGGCCTGTCAAGGAGAACGGTCCGCTGCCGAGTCGGCAGATCGCGCCTGTCGCGAGGTGGAGGTTGATGAGCGCGTTGGTGTTCCAGGTGCCGTGGGTCGACTGGTTGAGGCCCATGGTCCAGCAGCTCATCCATTCGCCGGCCTCGCCGATCATCGTGGCCGCGGTACGCAGGTCCTCGGCGGGAATCCCGGTAATGGATTCGACGACCTCCGGCGAGTACTGCGCAGCGAAGTCCGGCATCTGCTCGAATCCGTCGGTGAACGACGCGATGAACTCGTCGTCGGTGTGGCCGTCGGAGATCAGCAGATGCAGGAGCCCGTTGAGGAAGGCGAGGTCGGTGCCGGATTCGATCTGCAGGAACAGGTCGGCCTTGTCGGCGGTCGCGGTCCGCCGCGGGTCGACCACGATCAGCTTCGCTCCCGCCTTGACCCGGTCCATCATCCGCAGGAAGAGGATCGGGTGGCAGTCGGCCATGTTCGACCCGATGACCAGGAAGACGTCGGCGTGGTCGAAGTCCTGGTACGAACCGGGCGGACCGTCGGAGCCGAGCGACAGCTTGTAGCCGGTGCCGGCGCTGGCCATGCACAACCGGGAGTTCGACTCGATCTGGTTGGTACCGATGAAACCTTTGGCGAGTTTGTTCGACAGATACTGCGCCTCGAGTGACATCTGACCGGACACGTACAGCGCGACCGCGTCGGGGCCGTGATCGTCGACGATGGCGCGCAACCGGCGCGCGGTGTCGGTGAGGACCGCGTCGAGGTCGCCGCGGCGTAGCTGACCGCCGCGGTCGTCGCGGACGAGGGGAGCGTCGAGCCGTCCGCCGGCGGCGAGCATGTCGGCGGTGGTCGATCCCTTGGTGCACAGCCGGCCGAAGTTCGTGGGGTGATCGCCGCGCCCGACGGTCTTGACCAGCCCGCCGGAGTCGTCGAGCCGCATCTCCATACCGCAGCCGACGCCGCAGTAGGCGCACAGGGACATGACCGATCGGGACATGACGGGGTGCGTGGGGGGTGAGGCGGTCACGGTTCCAGCGTCGAAGTCGGATGTTTCGCAACCCGAAGGCCGGCGTTACGCAACCATCAACTTGATCTCACAGTCGATGGTCACTGGCGTGAAGGCGGGAGAAACTGCAGGTCGCGCGCAATTCCGAGACCGGATGGTCCGTGTTGCGGCGTTGCTCAGGCGGATCTCAGCCGAGGCGGATAAGACTGTATGCCATGCGCATCCTCGTGGTTGATGACGACCGGGCGGTCCGGGAGTCGTTGCGGCGGTCGCTCACCTTCAACGGATACACCGTCGAGACAGCGGGCGACGGCATCGAGGCACTCGAGAAGATCCTCGCCGATCGTCCCGACGTCGTCATCCTCGACGTCATGATGCCGCGACTCGACGGCCTCGAGGTGTGCCGCCGACTCCGTTCTGCCGGTGACGACCTGCCGATCCTGGTGCTGACCGCCCGGGACTCGGTGTCCGAGCGGGTCTCCGGGCTCGACGCCGGCGCCGACGACTATCTGCCGAAACCGTTCGCACTCGAAGAGTTGCTCGCACGGTTGCGGGCGCTGTTGCGTCGCGCGGCACCTGAAGGCGACATCGACTCGGAGACGCTCACCTTCGCGGACCTGTCGCTCGACCCGGTGACGCGTGACGTGACCCGTGGTGAGCGGCCGATCAGCCTTACACGCACCGAGTTCGCCCTGCTCGAGATGTTGATGGCCAACCCGCGTCGGGTGCTGTCCCGAAGCCGCATCCTCGAGGAGGTGTGGGGATACGACTTCCCGACCTCGGGTAATGCCCTCGAGGTCTATGTCGGCTACCTGCGCCGCAAGACCGAGGCCGACGGCGAGTCGCGACTCATCCACACCGTGCGCGGCGTCGGATACGTGCTGCGGGAGACCCCGCCCTAGTGTCGTCGCCCTCGCGGATGCGCGACCACCTGACCCGTATGCTCGCCGGCGGTCCCGGTTCGTCCGGGGAGAAGGGGGCGTCCGGGGAGAAGGAGATGCGGGCGCCGATGCCGTTGACGCGGGCGGTGTCCCTGCGTTCGCGTGTCACGATCCTGTCGGCGACCGTCGTGCTGGTGTCGGTGAGTCTGATGGCCGCGGCCGCCTACTTCGTGGTGTACCGGGCGATGTACAACGAGGTCGACCAGCAGTTGGAGAGCCGTGCCGACGGCATGGCGGCTCTGGCGCGCGCCGGTGTGCTCCGCAACCAGCCCGAGCAGCTGGTGGCGGGAACCGTGTTCTCGACGAACATCTCGGTCGCCCTCGTGACCCCGAGCGGTCAGACGTACCTCATCGGGCAGGTCCCGTTCGAGGACCCCGAGCGCGAGATCGTGCGGTCGCCGTCGGTTCCCGGAACCAATCCGCTGAGCCTGCGCACCACCCGCAATCAGCGCGTGCTGACGCGGAAACTCGACGACGGCAACACCCTTGTCCTGGCGCAGAGTCTCATCCAGACCGATCGCGTTCTCAAACGCCTGGCCTGGGTGCTGCTCGTGGTCGGTTGTGGCGGAGTGGCTTTGGCGGCTCTCGCCGGCACAACGGTCGGACGTGCCGGCCTGAGACCGGTTGCCCGGCTGAACCGGGCCGTCGAACGAGTCGCGCGAACGAACGACCTGACACCCATACCGGTGACCGGCAACGACGAATTGGCCAAGCTCACCGCGAGTTTCAACGCGATGCTCCGGGCACTCGCCGAATCCCGGGACCGCCAGGCACGTCTCGTCGCCGATGCCGGACATGAACTGCGAACCCCGTTGACCTCCTTGCGCACCAACCTCGAACTGCTGATCGCGGCGAGCAGGCCGGGTGCACCGGCCGTCCCCGAGCAGGACATGGTCGACCTGCGCGCCGACGTCATGGCCCAGATCGAGGAATTGTCCACGCTGGTGGGCGATCTCGTCGACCTCGCCCGCGAGGACGCCCCCGAGGTGGTGTACGAGGAAGTCGACCTCGCGGAGATCATCGAGCAGGCCCTCGAACGTGTCCGACGCCGCCGCAACGACATCGAATTCGAGCTTGACCTGTCGCCCTGGTACATCTTCGGTGAACAGCACGGACTGTCCCGCGCGGTACTGAATGTGTTGGACAACGCGGCGAAATGGAGTCCGCCGGGGACATCGGTGGCCGTCGGGCTGACGCAGACCGGGATGTCCACCGCGCAGCTCACCGTCGCCGACGCCGGTCCCGGGATTCCCGAGGAGGACCGTGGTCTCGTCTTCGAACGCTTCTATCGTTCGACGCAATCGAGGTCGATGCCGGGATCCGGTCTGGGCCTGGCGATCGTGCGGCAGGTCGTCGAACGTCATGGTGGCACCGTCGTGGCCGACACGTCGCCGCGCGGCGGTGCACTCATCCGGATGACTTTGCCGCCGGGCAACTCCCGCGGAACCATCTCCGCAAGTGATTCGTCAATAAGGGTGAAGCGCCGTGCATCGGCGGGTCACGACGGCCGTCGTCCACATCATCGACAGCTGTGCGGTTACCCGGTGTGACCTGCCCATCGATCCCATAGGGTTGACCAAGGCGCTGTGCGGGACGCCGGTCGAGTGGTTTCGGCCGACAAACCCGAGCGAAGTGAACCTTGCCGGCACAGGGCCGGCGGAGACCACCGAGCCGGCTGTGTGCCGGTCAGACGACGAGGAAGAGACGAAGATGACGACTGGCGGTTCGCAGGGTGGCGGTCCGTACGGGGGTGGCCAGCACGGTCAGCACGACGCTGGCCGGTCGAACGGGGGCAGCGCTCCCTCCACACCATCGGGCTCTGAGTCACCGACGCAGTCCTACAGCGGCCAGGGCACTCCAGGGCCGGCCTCAGGGGCATTCCCCTCGCAGGGCGGCCGGCCCGTCTTCGGCGGCAACAACGCACCCACGTCTGTCTACGGCAACCCGGGAACCAGTCCTTTTCCTCCGCAGGCCCCGTATGGCGGGCCCGGCGCCGGCAATGCCTACCCGCAGCCCGCGTTCGGCGGGTCGGGTGGCAACCCGCCGCCCCAGGCGGCGAAGAACAAGGGCGGCGGACGCCTGGCCGCACTCGGCGCCGGTGCGCTGGTGGTCGCGCTTGTCGCCGGTGGTGCCGGCGGTGCGATCGGTTACACACTGGCCGACGGTTCCGACGGGTCGTCGAGCAGCAGCACGAGCAGCGGCCCGCTCGGCGGCGACCCCAAGGCGAACGGGAACACCGCGCCCGTCGAGGCACCGGCCGGCTCGGTCCAGGAGGTGGCCGCCCGCGTGCTCCCGTCGGTGGTCTCCATCGAGGTCGCCTCGGGCGGCGCGCTGGGCTCGGGATCGGGGGTCGTCCTGACCGAGGACGGCGTCATCATGACCAACAATCACGTCGTGAGCGCCGGCGGCAACGGCCCCGCGGCCAGGGTCGCGGTCAACTTCTCCGACGGTTCGCGTGCGCAGGCCCGGGTGCTGGGCGCCGACCCGATCTCCGACATCGCGGTGATCAAGGTCGACCGGAACGATCTGACCCCGGTCACGGTCGGTAACTCGAACAACCTGGCGGTGGGGCAGGACGTCATCGCCATCGGTTCCCCGCTCGGCCTGGCCGGGACTGTCACCACGGGCATCATCAGCGCCTTGAACCGACCGGTCCTGACCTCGCGCGATCCGGGCACCAACACCACCTCGGTGATCGACGCCATCCAGACCGACGCCGCGATCAATCCCGGCAACTCGGGCGGTGCGCTCGTCAACGCCAGGGGAGCGCTGGTCGGCATCAACACTGCCATCGCCACCCTCGGTGGAGGCGAGGAACAGGCCGGTGGCAGCATCGGACTCGGGTTCGCGATCCCCATCGATCAGGCGATCCGCGTGGCCAAACAGCTCGAGTCCACGGGTAGGGCCAGCCACGCCAACATCGGTGTGTCCGTGCGTCCGAGTGGTGACTCCGACACGCCCGGCGCCGTCGTCACCGATGTGACCCCGGGAGGTCCGGCAGCGACCGCGGGTATCCCGAAGAATGCGGTCATCACGAAGGTCGACGACCGTCCGATCGCGTCGGGAGACGCTCTGGTGGCGGCCATCCGGTCGCACGCGCCGGGGGACACGGTCACCGTGACCTACTCCGATGGCGGGAACAGCAAGACCGCGCAGGTCAAGCTGGGCACGCTCGAGGTGAAGTGACGCGCTGCGCGTCCGCCCGCGAGTACGAATCGCACAACTACAGAGCGCACCACGACCGTCCATCGGACGGTCCGAGAAGATAGAGAAAGGGCCTGCCATGACTTACGCCGGATCCCCCGTTCCCGGAAACCCCGCCATCTCCGGCGACACCGACGAAGGGCAGTCCCTGGACGTCCGTCTCGCTGGTGATCCGGGTCAGGTCGATCCGGCCGACGTGGTGGCCGCCGACGCCGCCGCGCGGGAGTTCGTTGCGCGCCACGAGCAGGCCACCCACCGGCCGCAGGGCGAGGAGATCGGCCGGGCACTCGTCGTCGTCGTCGACGACGAGGCGGCGCACGGAGAGGACCAGCGTCTGCTCGGGCCGCTCGTCGGTGAACTGCTCGCCGAGGCGGGGTTCCATGTCGATGCGGCCGTTGTCGTATCCGGCGACGAGGTGGAGATCCGCAACGCACTGAACACCGCGGTGATCGGTGGCGTCGATCTGGTGGTGTCGGTCGGCGGGGTGGGTGTCGGCGCCCGCGACGTCACCCCGGAGGCCACCGAGCCCCTGCTCGATCGCCGGCTCCGCGGCATCGAGGAGGCGGTCCGCAGTTCCGGTCTCGCCGCCGGCGCGACGGACGGCGGACTTTCGCGCGGGCTGGCCGGAATCTCCGGGCAGACGTTAGTCGTCAATCTGGCCAATTCCCGCGCCGCGGTGCGCGACGGAATGGCGACCGCGGCACCACTCGCCAAATATGTGATCGAGTCCATAAGTGAATTCTGATTATGGCCGCGATTACTCGTCTCGAGTACTGTTGAGCAAGGCTAAGGATCTCCCGGAACACAGGGACGATCGACCGACCGGAAACGGGGCGTCCCGTCCGCCGGCGGCTGACCGTGAGCACCCCGGAAAACGACCGATGAGCAGTAGCGATGACGCTGCTGCTCGTCGTGCTGCACGGCGGGCGAAGCTCGATTCCGTGTTCGGTGACGACCTCCCGGATCTCACCACAGACGAGTGTGGCGAAGATCACAAAGGCCACTCTCAGGATTGGTTCGAAGCGCAGCGCCCGCCTCATTACGAGTGAAATGCGACTTCTTCTACATAGCCGCATCAGCGTGTTTATCTACCGTTAACTTTGGTCCGTTGATGGATCACGTATTCGATATTTGTGATGCTGCGTCTCCAGTTCGTGACACGGCTGAGTCCAGCTGTTGCCTGTTCTGAGACCCCTCCGATAACGTTCGGCTCGACAACGCTCGGTGCCCCCGTAAAGGGGACATGAGCAGTGTCCTGCGATCTGTCGCGAGTGACGACGCAGCAGTGACCAGGAATTCGATGAATCCTCAACGGAAGCTAAGTAGTGCGTCAGAGCATGCTGAGCACCACCGTGGGGAGCACATCGAACGTCGAGGTCATGACTTGCGGATGTGAATGCATTCCGCGGGGGTAACAGCCGAATCCTGTGAGAGGGAACGAATGAGCAAGTTCAGCAAGCTTGGGCTGCGCCGCGCCGCGGGCGCGGTCGCGATCGCCTCGGCCGCGGTCGTGGGCCTGGCAGGCATGGGCGTCGGCGATGCCGCGGCTGCCGGTCTGCCGAATGGTTACAAGAAGGCCGCCGGCATCGACGGCGAGTCCATCCAGACGTGGCGCACCGGTGAGAGCGCGTACCCGGTTTCGACTGTGGCGAACAACCCGGCATCGCGTGGCTTCGCGATCTCCGGCACCTACACCGCGAAGGCTTCGGCCGGTGTCGGCGGCAAGCTCGCCGTCAAGTACATCATCGGTTGCCAGGTCGACGTCAGCGGCATCTCGCTCGATCTGGGCGGCGCCATCAGCCTCACCGCGACCACGCTGTCCGGTTCGCTCGGCCTCCCGCTGAAGCCGGGTCAGGTCGCGGTCGTCGACATCACCGACAAGGACTTCTCGGACAGTGGCATCGCCGCCGTCCAGCTGTCGCAGCTCACGTTCAACCTCAACCAGTGCGGTGGCTACGCCTCGGCACGCTCCGCGGCCAAGGTCATCGGTGCCAAGGGATACAGCACCGACGACGGCAAGCTGAGCGGCGAGGGCACCCTGATCCAGTCCACCCTGTACGGCAAGCCCTTCACCATCAACTGACCGGGCAGATAACTAGCACTTCCTGACTTATCTGCCCTGTGCAGATTGATATTCCACGAAGGGGAATCATGAAGAAGAACATCACGCGTCGCGTGGTTGCGGCGGCCGGTCTCGCCGGTGCCGTCGCGATGGGCCTCACCAGCCTCGGCGCCGGTGGCGCCACCGCCGGCCCGCTGGCCGGTGGCACGATCACCAAGACCCTGGTCGACGGCACGCCGGTCACGGTTCAGCTGTTCGACGAGTACGTCAACGTGCAGCGTCCGATCAGCAACGTCCCGACCACCCGTGAGGTGTGGCTGTCGGGCAAGGTCCGCGTCACCGTCGGTGGTAAGGCCAAGGGCGGCGCGGTCAAGGTCGGCTACGACGTCGGCTGCCAGGTGAACTTCGGTGGCGGCGAGGTCGGCCTCCCCGGTCTCAAGGCCGGTATCGACTACAGCGATCCGTTGAACGTCACTGCCGGTGGTGGACTCGACGGCCAAGAGGTCGGCGGCGGCTTCAGCCTCGGCCCGGGTGAGGTCAAGCGCAAGTGGCTCATCAACGAGACCTCGGGCGACAACACCGCTTACACCGACTACGAGCTCAACGGCTACACCTTCAAGGGCAAGGCCGGTGGCGTGGCCTACAGCCAGGAGCAGTTCAAGGTGGAGAGCTGCGCCGGCTACGCCGCTGCTCGCGCCTTCATCCAGGTGACGGTCAGCACGGACGCCGTCAAGGGCGTCGTCGCGCTCAACGGCAAGCCGTTCAGCCTCGGCTGATCGACTCGCTGACCCTCAGCAGCACCGCGGGGCGGGGATCCATCATGGATCCCCGCCCCGCGGCGTTTTGCTGCGGAGGTGCTGATGAAGTCCTGTGATCTGCTGTGATCCGCGCGCGGACAACGGCTTTCATCGGGATCGTGCGCTGATGTCGATCGCGGCGGTGAGGGAGCCGTCGCCGGCAGAGTGTGGCGTTGCGTGACCTCGAGGAGTGGGCGGAAGACGACACTCGAGTGAGGCGTCCGGCTGTACCAGCACACGCAACGGCTCGTGCCGCATGCGCGGCACCGCTTCGGTACGGGAGATCTCGCGTCGCGCAACACCTCCGACGTGGAGGCGGCCGACGGCCCGCTGCCGTCGAGCGTGGTCACCGCCGCCGTCGTGAGCCCGATCGTCTAGGACGCAGCCGTATTCGTGACGCAGTGACCGAGTCTGGATCTGTGGTTACAGACACGCCAGGCAGGCTCTGTACGGACTGGCGGTCAAGGGCATTTCGGCGACACCCGGCGCCGAACGCGTAGCGCAGGTATTCGACGCGTCGGTTGGGTTGTACGGGAACAGATCTCAAGTGCTTTCCTACGTGGCAGCGACGAGCGGTCGAGGCCGGCTCCGCCCAGCAGCACCACCCGGAAGCCACAACCACGACCTGACCTTGGACATGAGCGCCGTCGTCAGCGATGCGGGGGGGCTGATCACACGTCACCCGGGGTCATTGACCCCGCGCACCGGTCGAGCTGAGCAATGGGCGATTCAGCACTCTGGCGCCGAAAAGGCAGTCATCCGAGCGTGGGTCGCCAGTCCGGAGTGGGACATGGAAAAGCCGCCCTGCCATTCACGGCAGGACGGCTGACCGATGAATCGGGTCTACTCGGCGATACTGTCGGAGCCCGCCTCGAGCGAGCCGGTCACCAGTTCGACGATCGCGTCGGTGATTGCGCCTTGAATGATCTCCGCCATGTTGTGCCTCCCTCGTCGGAAAATGTTCTGACTGTCGGTCCACAGAGGCGCCGAACAGCCGTGACACCAAGACTACAGTATCTCGCGGTCCGAAGTGGACGTGGAAGTGAAATATCGACAACCAGAGAATGGCCATCAGTGGACGAATCGGCACAAATCAACTGTTCGGCACATTTCATTCCTCACGCTCCTCGGTTGTCTCCCCTGAGGTAGAAACTCGGCACACACAAGAAAACACCGCCTCCCGGCACGAGGCCAGAAGGCGGTGTGAAGCTCGGACGGCCTAAGCGGTCGTCTCCGGCTCCGACTCCATCGAACCGCTCTGCAGGTCCCTCAAGAGTTCGGAGATGTTGATGTCGATTCCGGTGGCCATGTGGTCTCCTCCTTTGTGCTGTACGGGATCAGGCGCCTGGGAAGGTGCCTGTCAGTCCTCGGGATCGATGGGAACGCCGTCGCTGTCAAGAGACCCGGTCATCAGGTCTTTGATGGCATCTTCGATTCCGCCACCGACAACTTGGCCCATGAGAATTCTCCTTCGTCGTACTGAGCGTTTTCGTCGTACTGAACGTTGTGTTGTTCAGAATTCGATCGGCGGACAGCCGCCGTTTGTTCTACTCGTTGGTTTCGCCTTCGGTGGACCCGGTGACCAATTCTTCGATGTAGAGGCGGATCCAGGAAATGCTGATCGCGTCGGACACGTGAATCTCCTACTCATTGCCACTTCGTTGTGAAGTACGGAAGTCCGTCTCAGACGGCCTCGCGGTCGACAATACCGCACCCGGTCCCGGCTGTCGTGGCGGGCGAATGCTGAATTCTCGGTGACGAATATCTTACGTGGCGGCAACATGTCTCGGTGCTCCGAAGCAGCCGTGAACCGCCATACTCGCCCCGGCCGTCGTTGGTGTGCTGATATTAAGTGGTGACCCAGCACGCGGCTTATCGCAATCAGGCAGCACGTCCGTTGGTCGTCTCCGACCGCGACGGCGCGCTCGACCTGCTCGAGAACGGACTGCGGGAGGTTCCGGTCTACCGGTGGCTGATCGGTGACGACGCACCGGCGGATGCGTACCGGTGGTACGGCGAGGTCCTGTTGGTCGAGTGCATGAATGGTCTCCAGGGAATCTTCGACGACACAGGCAATCTGACTGCTGTGATCGCGGTGTCCGAGTCCTCCGAAGAAGCCGGTGTCGTCGACGGCGAACTCAAGGACCGCACCCGTCGGTGGGTCCAGAGGATCGACGGGTTCGTGGACCGTTTCCGGGAGTTGCAGAGCAAGACAGACGAAGCCAAGGTCGCCGACGAAGCGATCCGCGTCATCTTCGCTCTGGTCCACCCGGAGCGACGCGGCGGCGGGACGCTCGCGGCACTGGTGGACCCGGTGGTCGAGCGGGCACGGCGCCTCGGAATGCCCGTCACGGCGAGCACGTCGGACCCGCGGTTGTCGGAGCTCTACGCCCGCAAGTGGAATTGTCTGGTGCGCGCGGAGTTCACCCTCACCGACGGTCCGACGGTGTGGGTTCAGCGGCTCGACCCGTAGCGGTCGAATCCAACTGACGAATGCGACTGAATCCGGCGAACTCGGAGCCTCCTGGGGTGGCTGTCGATGTCACCGACGATTTCGGCCCCGCCTGGTGGGCGAGGGCCGAAAAAGGGTGAAACTCTCAGCGCGAGTGGCGTCCCGGCGCGTCCGGACCGTCACCGGGGAACTGTTCGCTCGGGTACTGCTCACCTGGGTACTGCTCGCCCGGGTACGGCTGCTCACCGGGGTACTGGGAGCCGGGGGGCGGGTAGTTGCCGGGAGGCGGATAGTTTCCGGGCGGTGGGTAGTTACCCGGAGCCGGCTGCGGCGTCGGATACGGCTGGCCTCCCGGGCCGGCGGGCTGACCCTGCGGCGAGTTGAACAGCGGCGACGACTGCGGTCCCGACTGCGACGGTCCGTGCTGGAACGGCTGACCCGACGACGGGGGAGTCGAAATCCGTTGTGTGGTACCGGCACCGGACGGCGACTCGTACGGTGCGAGGGGGCCCGACTGGGGCGTGTAGACGTCACCGGCCGGCGCGGATGGCTCGGCCAGATGTGGCGGCAGATCGCTCTCCGCCTCGGCCTTGGCCTTCGACTTTCCCTCCGGATCGAGCAGGTCGCGGATCTCGGTGAGCAGAGCTACCTCGGTGACCTCGGACTTCTTGCCGAAGCCGCCCAGCTCCGCGAGCCTGTTGTAGGGCAGGATGATGATGAAGTACACCACCGCCGCGATGATCAGGAAGTTGATGACGGCGGTGATCACGCCGCCGAGGTCGACGAATGTCGAGGCGTTGTCGGTGATCTGGAAGCCGAGTCCCTGTGCGGCGTCCGTACCGATCGGGATCGAGTTGATGATCGGTTGGACGATGCCGTCGGTGAACGCGGTCACGATGGCGGTGAAGGCCGCACCGATGATGACTGCGGTAGCCAGCTCGACGACGTTGCCCTTGAGTATGAAGTCCTTGAATCCCTTGAGCACGGTGTGCGGCCTCTCCTTGGTAATCCCGCTCTTGTTTCCGGCGATTCGGTTTCGGTCGGTGCAAATCCGACATGTGCTGTGCGAACTCGTACTACCCTATCCACGATCGTGAACCGCGCGATCCATTTGCCTTGAATCGTCCGGAGTGTCGCGGGTTCAGTGCAGGACGACCGCGAGCGAAGACTCCAGACCCGCGGCGGCGACGCGATGGGCGGCTGCGGCATCCATCGCCAGGAGAACCGGTGCCACCGAGTTTCGACCGGAGGCGATCCCGCCCGAGGAGGACTGACCGGTGCGCATCGCCACGACGGCGCGTCGTGCGAGGACATCGGCCGAATCGGTCAGGACATCAACCACATCCCCGGGCCGGAGCAACGAGGTGACCGCCTCGTCGGACAACCGGACCGGTACGAGACGGGCGTCGTCGACCCCGGTCAGCTCGGCCGGCAGACGCGAGGACAACAGCCGGGTGTCGGTGAGTATCTCCCCGGTCCGTACGCGACCGGTGACGGTACGGCCGGTCGCGAGTGCGGCATCGGAGATCGCCCCGGCGGGGACCGTGCTCCCCATGACGAGCCGAGGGGTGAGATCACCGGCGTCGACCATCTGGCCGGGTATCAGATCGTGTGCCGCGACGAGCACCTCGAACTCCCCGTCGGCGCGGGCCCCCACCACTGCGACGACGGCGGCCGCGACGATCAGCGCTACCGCGACCAGTCGTCGGACCGCGAGACTGCGCGTCCATCCGGGACGCACTGCGTGAGCAATCCGGTCGCCCAGGCGTGGGCCGAGCCGCTCGCGCGGCAACGACATCCGAGTCAGTGGCATGGCTGGACGATAGGCGTCGACCACCCGGGAAATGGTGCCGCGGACTCGTTGTGGACAGTCGTGGAGTCCGGCGTCGTGCTGTGCACAAGCGACCGCCGGGTCGGCCTCCGCTAGGGTGACGTCGGAAACAAATCATGGTGTGCCGGGAAGTCTGGTCGGCCGCCGCCCGGTGAAGGGTGGCGTGAAGAGGGCACGTGTACGTGTGCCCCGCGGACAGAGGAGTTCCATGACACGCGACCGACTGCGGCAGTGGGCCGCTCTCGACACCACCAGCGGCGTGCTGCTGCTCATCGCGGCGGCCATCGCAGTCGTGTGGGCCAATTCGCCGTGGCGGGAGAGCTACTCGTCGCTGCTGCACACCGAGATCGGTCCCGAAGCCCTGAATCTGCATCTCTCGCTGGCGCACTGGGCGTCCGACGGACTGCTGGCGATCTTCTTCTTCGTGGTCGGTGTGGAGCTCAAACACGAGTTCGTCGCCGGCAGCCTCCGCGACGTGAAGCTCGCCGGGGTGCCGATCGCGGCCGCCGTGGGCGGCATGGTCACGCCCGCGCTCTGTTACGTGGTCGTCGTCGCGGCGGGGGACCCCGAGGGGCTTCGGGGATGGGCCATCCCGACGGCCACCGACATCGCCTTCGCGCTCGCCGTCCTCGCGATCTTCGGTCGCGGCCTCCCACTGCCGTTGCGGACGTTCCTGCTCACGCTGGCCGTCGTCGACGACCTGCTCGGCATCGTCGTGATCGCGACCTTCTACACCGACGAGATCGACTTCGTCATGCTCGGCGGCGCGATCGCGGTGGTCGCGGTGTTCGCCGTGCTGGTGCGTCGGTCGTGGCAACTCTGGCCGCTCCTGATCCCGGTCGGCCTCGTCGCCTGGGGCCTCATGCACGCGTCCGGCGTGCACGCCACCGTCGCGGGTGTGCTGCTCGGCTTCGCCGTGCCCGCGGTCGCCATCCGCGGCGAGAAGATCCCCCGCACCGAACGGCTCGACGAGGCGGTCCGTCCCTACTCCGCGGCGATCGCGCTCCCGGTCTTCGCCTTCGCCGCCGCCGGCGTGACGGTGATCGGCGGTGAGGGCTCGATCGTGCAGCCCGTGTCGATCGGCATCGTGCTCGGACTCGTGGCCGGCAAACTCGTCGGCGTCCTCGGATCGACGTGGCTGATGACGAGGTTCACGCCGTTACGGCTGCCCGATGCCATCGGAATCCGGGACCTGCTGCCGATCGGCATGCTCACCGGCGTCGGCTTCACCGTGGCGCTTCTCATCGCCGAACTCAGCTTCGAGGGCGGCTCCGACGACCACGCCGCGGCTGCCAAGGCGGCCATCCTGGCCGGTTCGCTCATCTCCGCGGTGCTCGCCGCGGTCCTGTTGCGCTGGGATGCGCACCAGGCGCGCGACGCCGACATGAACCGCGACAACATCCCCGACGTCAACCGCGACGTGATCGGCGGATAGAGGTCGGGAGTGGTCGCCGGGCGGGCTGGGTGGACCCGCGTTAGCACTCGGAATGTGGGAGTGCCAAAATCGGTTACACTTGTCAGCGTTTACTGACTTTCGGAGGTTCAGGTGCCCACCTACTCGTATGCCTGCACGGAGTGCGACAACAAGTTCGACATCGTCCAGTCGTTCTCCGACGATTCGTTGACCGAATGCCCGCAGTGCACAGGTCGCCTGCGCAAGCTGTTCAACTCGGTCGGCATCGTGTTCAAGGGGAGCGGCTTCTACCGCACCGACTCGCGGTCGGGTTCGTCCTCCTCGGACGCCGCGTCGTCCTCGTCGTCGGACAGTTCGTCGTCGAGCAGCTCCACGTCCGGCAGTTCCTCGACCTCGTCGGATTCGTCGAGCTCGAGCAGCGCCACCAAGAGCGACAGCAAGGCCGCCACGCCCGCCTGACACGCGGGGCGCACAACTTCAGACCAGAACCTGGGCAGGAGCTCACCCGTCACGCGACGGACGCACCGCCCGGGTTCTGTCGTCTCAGCCGAGTTCCTGGAACCCGCCGCCGGGGGTCAGCGCCCAGCCCACGGCCACATCGTGATCGCCGGCCGGCAGGGAGTCGACGAACTCCTCGTCGTAGACCACCGCGACGAGTTCTGCGGACAGCCCCACGAGCGTGCGGTCGTAGTACCCGGCACCACGGCCGAGGCGGACGCCGGTCTTGTCGACGGACAGGGCGGGGATCAGGATCACCGACGCCGCGCGGATCGCGGCGACACCGAGGCGGTCGGTGGTGGGTTCGAGTAGGCCCCATCTCCCCGGCGACAACGATCCCGGACCGGTGTATCGCGCCCAGTCGAGCGGTGCGGGTTCGCCGGCGGGAACCACCGGGAGCAGCACCGTGACGCCGCGATCGAGCAGTGCGTCGAGCATCGCCGTCGATCCCGGCTCGTCGCCGACCGGCACATACGCGGCCACCGTGACGTCGTACTCGAGCCGGAACGGGCAGGTGTGTATCCACTCGGCGAGGTCTGCCGCAGCCCGCTCGCGCGCGGCCTTCGGTATGGCCGACCGGCGTTTCGCGGCTTCCTCGCGCCGTTGGTCCTTCAGGGTTCGCACGACGCGTCCGTCCTTCATCCCGTGGTGGCTCGCCGACGACCGAACTGTATCCGACCACGGTCTCGATCCGGGTGAGGTCCGGGTCACTGCCGTCCGTCCGGCCGGCCGGGGACACCTGTCCTAGGGTGGATTCATGACTGCGTCCAAAGAAGGCTTCAGTGAGTACGAGGCGGTACCCAACACTCCGCCGATCCCCCGTACCGCGGTGGTCCCGGCTGCCGGGCTGGGGACGCGGTTCCTCCCCGCCACCAAGACGGTGCCCAAGGAGTTGCTGCCGGTGGTCGACACCCCGGGCATCGAGCTGGTCGCCGAGGAGGCCAAGTCCGCCGGCGCCGAACGGCTCCTGATCATCACCTCCCCGGGCAAGGACGGGGTGGTCGCCCACTTCGTCAAGGACCTCGTGCTGGAGAGCACCCTCGCCAAGCGCGGCAAGGAGGCCATGCTCGCCAAGGTCCGCAAGGCCCCGAACCTCCTCGAGGTCGCCTCGGTGATCCAGGAGAAGCCTCTGGGTCTCGGTCATGCGGTCGGTTGCGTCGAGAACCTCCTCGACGACGACGAGGACGCCATCGCGGTCCTGTTGCCGGACGACCTCGTCCTGCCCGGTGGAGTGCTGGAGGTCATGGCACGTACCCGTCAGCGCCGGGGCGGTTCGGTACTGTGCGCGATCGAGGTTCCCGAGGACCGCATCAGCGCATACGGCGTCTTCGACGTCGAGCCGCTGCCGGATGCGAACAATCCCAATGTGATGAAGCTCAAGGGCATGGTCGAGAAGCCCGAGCCGCAGGACGCACCGTCGAACCTCGCGGCCGCTGGACGCTACATCCTCGACCGCAAGATCTTCGACGCGCTGCGCCGGATCAAGCCGGGTGCCGGTGGTGAACTCCAGCTCACCGACGCGATCGCGCTGCTCATCGAAGAGGGCGAACCGGTGCACGTCGTCGTGCACCGCGGCACCCGCCACGACCTGGGCAACCCGGGTGGCTACCTCAAGGCCGCGGTCGACTTCGCGCTCGACCGTGACGATTACGGGCCTGATCTGCGTGAGTGGCTCGAGAAGAGGCTCGCCGACAGCTGATCGCCCGGGCTCCCGCGCGCCTCGGCCGTTCCGGCGCGCGGGACCGATACCGTTCGTCTGTGTTGTATCGAGCAGTGCGGGAAGTGCGGTGAGATGCGGTCGGTCGAAGATCATCTGACGCTCGTGACCGCCGCCGCGGTGGCGCCGCGGCCGGTGCGTGTCGCGATCTCCGAGGCGCAGGGTCTGATGTGCGCGGAGGAAGTGGTCACCGAACATCCGATGCCGGGTTTCGACCAGGCGGCCATCGACGGTTACGCGGTGCGTGCGGTCGACGTGGCCCTGGCCGGTGTTCTGGCGCCCGAGGATCTCGAGGATTTCGATCCGAACGGTGCCGAACTCGTCGACCTCGAGACGGGCGAGCCCATGATCGTGTCGCTGCCGGTGGTCGGGGAGGTGGGCCCGGGGTCGCGGACCCCGACCCGACTGCAACCGCGCCAGGCCGTCCGCGTCGAGACCGGTGCGCCGATGCCGACGCTCGCCGACGCGGTCGTGCCGTTGCGCTGGACCGACGGCGGCGATCAGAAGGTCAAGATCGGTCACGGCGTCGAGAGCGGCAACTACGTGCGCCGGGTCGGCGACGACGTGCAGCCCGGTGATGTCGCGGTCCGCGCCGGCGCGATCATCGGTCCCGCCCAGGTGGGTCTGCTCGCCGCCGTCGGACAGTCGCGCGTGATGGTGCATCCCCGACCGCGTCTGTCGGTGATCTCGGTCGGCAGCGAACTCGTCGACATCGACCGCACTCCCGGACCGGGACAGATCTACGACGTCAACAGCTATGCCCTCGCGGCCGCCGCGCGCGACGCCGGCGCCGACGTCAACCGGGTCGGCATCGCCGAACGCGACGCCTCCCGGATGCGTGAGGTGGTCGAGGCGCAGCTCATCCGGTCCGAGATCGTGGTGATCTGCGGCGCGGTCGGCGGCAGTGCGTCGAAGGCCATCGCCGACGCCCTCGCCGACCTCGGTGAACTCGAGATCGTCCGCGTGGCCATGCACCCCGGATCGGTACAGGGTTTCGGCCGGCTCGGTCGCGACGAGGTGCCGACCTTCCTGCTGCCTGCGAACCCCGTGAGCGCGCTGGTCACCTTCGAGGTGATGGTGCGCCCGCTGATCCGCATCGCACTCGGCAAGCGGCAGCCGATGCGTCGGATCATCAAGGCCCGCACCATCGGGCCGATCGCCTCGGTGCGCGGTCGCAAGGGATACCTCCGCGGACAGCTCATGCGCGACGAACGGACCGGGGACTACCTCGTCCAGGTGCTCGGCGCGTCGCCGACCGGCTCGTCGCACCTGCTGGCCGAACTCGCCGAGGCGAACTGTCTCATCATGGTCGACCCCGAGGTCGAGGAGATGAGCACCGGCGACGAGGTCGAGGTCGCGTTCCTCGCCCAGCGCGGCTGACCGCATCCGGGGCGTGATTGCGCTTAAACTGACTCATCGTGTTCAGGTGGTTGAGCGGCAGTGCGGGCAGCCCGGGTTGGCCGGCGACCCTCGGACCGCTGCGCACCAAGGCCGGGACGGTCACGTTGCGCCCGGTGAAGGTCCGCGACGGCAAGAACTGGAGCGAACTGCGCATCCGTAACCAGAACTCGCTGTTGCCCTGGGAACCCACCGGCGTCGGGAGCTGGGCGGACCGCCATCAGCCCGCGTCGTGGCCGCCCCTGTTCGCGGTGCTGAAGTCGGAGGCCAAGCGCGGCGCCATCCTGCCGTTCGTGATCGAGCTCGACGATCAGTACGTGGGGCAGCTGACGGTCGGCAACATCCAGCGCGGAGCCGTCCGCAGTGCGTGGATCGGTTACTGGGTCGACAACGCGCACGCCGGCCAGGGCATCGCGACGGCGGCCGTCGCACTCGGCGTGGACCACTGCTTCGGTCCGGTCGGGCTGCACCGGCTCGACGCGACGGTGCAGCCGGCCAACGAGGCGTCCCAAAAGGTGTTGAAGAACATCGGTTTTCGACAGGAAGGCCTGTTGGTCCGGTATATGGACGTCAACAAGCGCTGGCGCGACCACATGTTGTTCGCGTTGACGGCCGAGGAGGTCGTCGGGTCCGCGGCCGAGGCGCTGGTCCGTTCGGGTCGGGCGTCCTTTTCATAACTAAGCTCGCGGCATGACTGATCTCGAAATCGTGGTTCGCGGTAACGCACGCGGTCGGTACGCCCCGGAACGCGGCGTGCTCGACATCGCCGTCCATCTCGAAGGTCCCGTGAAGACCGCGGTGTACGAGGCGGCGGTGGCGCTGCACTCCCGGATCACCGGCGCCCTCGGCGAACTCGAATCGGCCGGTGCGGTGAACCGGTGGACCGCCGAATCGGTACGGGTGTACTCGTACCGGCCCTACTCGCAGGACGGCGAGCCGCGGGACCCGATGTACAACACCCGCATTCGTCTCGACGCCGAGTTCGTGGACTTCGAGAAGCTCTCGGAGTTCATCGACACCTGGTCCGGCGAGGAGGGGGTGACGGTCGACGACGTCCGGTGGGACGTCCACGAGGCCAGCCGTCGCGCCCACGAACGCGAGCTGCGTCGGGAAGCGGTCGAGGACGCAATCGCCAAGGCGCAGGCCTACTCCGACGCCGTCGGCCGGGGACCGGTGACCCCGACCCTGCTGTCCGACCCGGACATGATCGACCACGTCCCGTCACCACGCGGGCGGATGATGAGTGCCGCAGTTCCGGGTTCGGCGCCGAGTCTGGAATTGCGGGCCGACGACATCGAGATCGACGTCGCGGTCGACGCGCGGTTCCGCGCCGAGTGACTGAGAGCGGCATGTGAATTCGCATCGACCTGGTCGCGCTACGGCGCGTCGGCGCGGAACTGGGACTTTCGGGCCCTAGATTGTGGAGTGGCCTCGTGTGACCAGAGTGAATGAAGGGAGAGTCGCATGCCCAACTCCGTACTGTGGGTTTGTCTCGTCGCGGTCTGGCTCTTCGTGCTGGTCCCGATGGTGATCAAGGGTCGTCCCCAGATCCTCAAATCGACCGAGGCCGCGAAGAAGACGCGACTGCTCCACCGCGGTGGTTCGCGCGCCACGGCACCGTCGACCGCGCGACGCCGCTCGTCGGCTCGCCACCCGCACGACCCGTCCTGGAAGTCCTCTCGCACCGCGACCGCGACCGCCGTCGTCGACGAGGTCGAGGACGACACCGAGACCGAAACCGAGGACGCCGACGTCACCACCAAGGTTCAGCGCGTCGCGGACGTCGAGGCGGAGAAGCCGACGGTCGAGGCCACGGACGATACCGAGGACGTCGCTGATGACGAGGCCGACGATGTCACCGACGATGTCGAGGACGACGAAACCGCCGAAGCCGACGACGATCTGACCGACGAGGCTGAGGATCTCGAGGTCGAGGACTCCGAAGAAGCTGAGTACGAGGACGATTCGGAGGTCGCCGAGTACGACGACGGTGCCGAGTACGAAGACGCCGAGCACGAAGACGCCGAGTACGAGGACGCCGAGTACGAGGACTCGGAGACCGACGAGTACGAGGACGCGACCGACGATCTCGACGAAGACGAATACGACGACTACGCCCGCGCGTCCCGGCACACCGAGGCCGAGCCGGAAGCGGTCGTCGACGAGGTGGAAGACGATCGTCCGGCTGCGCGCAAGCCGCAGCCCGAGCGGGGTCGACGCAACGTCTACTCCTCGGAGAAGGAACGCGAACTGAAGTACCGCGAGCGCCAGCGGGTCACGCTGGGTCTGTTCGCACTCCTGATCCTGGCGCTGGTGTCCGGCTTCCTGATCGGGACCACCGGTTGGGTCGCGACGGGTCTCGTCGGCCTGATGCTGGTCGGCTACCTCGCGTATCTGCGTCGGGCCGTGAAGGTGGAGCAACAGATCCGGGCTCAGCGACTCGCCCGTGCCAAGCGTGCGCAGCGCGCCGAAGAGGAGCGTCGTCGACGCGCCGCCGCGGTGCCCGAGTTCGCCGCCGCACCGCCGCCTCCGCGCCTCCGACGCCCCGGTGGCGCAGTGGTTCTCGAGATCGACGACGAGGACCCCGTGTTCGAACACCTGCCGCCGTTCCAGCGTCGTCGCATGGACCGCGAGGATCTGGAGTTCCGCCGGGTCGGCTGACCTGCAGAAGACCCGAACAGCAGCAAACTCGATCAGCAGTAGGTTTCGCTCAGCGAAACCTACTGCTGACTCGTTTCAGCGACCTTTGGTCAGCGACGCTTTCCCGTGCGAATCCAGCCACGCCTGACCGCGTTTGGCGGCCGTGGAGAGGGCGAACCGTTCACCGAGATAGGTCGCCGGCGCGCCGACCACCGGGATGTACCCGAGCATGCGGAACAGGATCATCGGCTGGGGGCGCTTCTCGAACTCCTCGTCGACGGCCCGCAGCAGCTCCGCGGCGTCCCAGATCCCGCGGAACAGCGACTTCTTGCGTTCCTCGGGTTCGGTGGGCAGGGGAGCACCGGACTCCGAGGACAGATCGGGTGTCGAGATGTCCCGCCCGCACAGCACGGACGCGAGCAGCGCGACCTGACGGCCGCGGTCGGTCACCTCGTACTCGCGGGCGATCGCGACGAGCACCATCGCCTGGTTGGCGAACCCCAGGTAGGGCGTGATCGGGAGGCGCTTCGCCCAGATGCCGAAGACGCCGGGGAAGGCGACCGCACCGGTGTTGAGCGTCCCGATGCGGGTCACCCACCAGCTGGCGCGCTTCTGCATCGACCGCTCGCTCCAACCCTTGGTGCCGGGCCAGTCGGCGACGTCGAGGAGCTTCGCCGCCGCGTGTTGAGCCTGCTCGATGCGGGAATCGGGGTGGTCGTGGTCGTGGAACGTGTGGCCCTTGAGGCCGAGCGGGTCGCGTTCGGCGAGCACGTCGAGAACGGGGTTGATCACCCCCACGACGTTGCTGAGAACACCGGTCAACTGCTGATCAGACATCCGAGGCACCGGCCCAGCCTAGCCATGAGTCCAGGCGTTTGGGATCCACCGCGGTGGGGCTGCTAAAGTGGCTCCCGGTTGGTCGCACGACGACCCTCCGGGGCTATGGCGCAGTTGGTAGCGCGACTCGTTCGCATCGAGTAGGTCAGGGGTTCGATTCCCCTTAGCTCCACCACAGATCGAGGACTGCGGCGGCAGGCCGGGCCAGTCCTCGTGGCGCCGCCGGGGTAGTGTTGAGTCATCCGGATCGAACACCCGACAGACTGCTGTCGGCGTCTCCGGTGTCAGACAGTAGACAGCGCACTCTCCGTCTGGTGACCACGTCAGGTGGAAATGTGACCTCCGAGCCCCGCACCATCGCCACCGTCGAGACGGTCCGTCGATGAGCGCCCCGCCGCTCCTGGGGCCGCCCCGCGTGCGGTTCGGCATCGACCCGTCCGCTGCGGTCGGTGGGGCCTGGTATCCGTATACCGTCCAGCTCGCCGACGAGTTGCCCGGCGTCCTCGCCGCAGCACGCGCCCAGATCGGCGATGTCACCGGCATCGACGTCAACTGGCAGAGCTTTCGCCGCATCCCCGGACTGGACTCGCCGGATTCACCCATGACACCGCCGCTGATGACACTGACGGCCGGCGGGATCGTCGTGACGCTTCTCGTCATCCCGCCGCGAACCGCGTCGTCGCTGGCTGCGATCCTGCTTCGCCAGGCGAGCAACACCGTGGCACCGGACAGTCAGCTGCATTCGCTGGAATTCCGCCGCGCAGAACGGATTCTGGAGCTGGCCGCGCGGTCGTTGTCTTCTCCCGCCGGGTGATCGCGAGGCCTCGGCCAGGCCATTCGCGGCATCCGCGACCTCCGGCACCGGGAGGAGAGCCGACCTGACCGGTCTGCGTCAAACGCACCACCTGGTGCGAATCGGTTTGTTAGCTTCCAGCCATGAGGACCTCGAAGCTGCTGTTGGGGCTGGTCGTGGCGGCGTTGGCCGGAGTGCTCGTCGCCACCGCCGCGCCCGCGCGGGCCGACCTACCTGTGACCTACAACTTCCTCTCCGGTATCCCCGGAGAACTCACCGACCCGGGTGGATCGCTGCCCGGGGCGAACGACTGGAACTGCAAGCCGTCGGCACGCCACCCCAACCCGGTCATCCTGGTGCACGGGACAGGGGGCTCACAGCAGACGAACTGGGGAACCTACGTCCCGCTGTTGAAGAACGAAGGGTACTGCGTCTTCACCCCGACGTACGGCGCGATCAAGGGCGCCCCGTGGCCGATCAGTGCGATCGGCGGGATGGGACTCATGTCCGAGAGTGCACGCGAACTGGGCGACTTCGTCACCAAGGTTCGGCGCACGACCGGCGCATCGAAGGTCGACATCATCGGTCACTCGCAGGGGACCGTGGTCCCGGCGTACTACGTCAAGTATCTCGGCGGTAAGGACAGCGTCGACAAATATGTCTCGCTGGCTCCCGTGTGGCGCGGGACGACCGTCGCCGCCGCCGATGCCATCGGCCCGTTCGTCCGCGGCCTCGGCGTGCGACCCGAGCAGGTTCCGTTGTGTCAGGCGTGTTTTGACCTCGACCCGGGCGCTGCGTTCCTGCGCAAGGTCGCCGACGGCGGCTACTACGAGCCGGGCATCGAGTACACCAACATCGCCACCCGCTACGACGAACTGGTGGTCCCGTACTGGTACGGCCTCCCGCCGGGCGGGAAGAACGTCCGCAACATCGTTGTGCAGGACGGTTGTTCGGTCGACTACACCGAACACGCGGGGATGGCGGGCTCGCGTCGCACGGCGTACCTCGTGCTGAACGCGCTCGATCCCGAACATCCACGACGCGTGCCCTGTGACCGCGCTGCGCCGTTCACCGGCAGCCCGTTCTGAGCGTCGTGCACAGAGTTCTGCGCCGCGCTCCTCACCGCGCTCTTCACCTCGTGATCGCGGTGGCGGCGGTGCTGCTGCTCGTCGGCGTCAGCTCGCCTGCCCGAGCCGGGGTTCCGCCACTGGGTCCTGACTTCGACTTCGGCGTCGCCCAATCCGGTTTCCAGTCGGAGGGATTCAACCGGGATTCGAACTGGCTGCGATACGGCAAACAGAGCAAAGTGGATCAGCCTGTCGGCAACGCCGTCGACTTCTTCCATCGCTACGCCGAGGACATCGATCGGGCCGCGTCGCTGGGGGTGGGCATCTACCGCACCTCGGTGGAATGGTCTCGTGTCGAACCCGCACGCGGGCACGATGATCCGGCGGGCTGGGCGTTCTACGATCGCGTGATCCGCGAGGTCGTCGACGCCGGTATGCGGCCGATGATCACCCTCAACCACTGGGTGCATCCCGGCTGGGCGGTCGATCTCGGTGGCTGGAACCGGCCCGGGATGACCGACGACATGGTGGCGTTCGCGTCCAGGGTCGTCGACCGGTATGCCTGGGCCGACCCGCTGTGGATCACGTTCAACGAACCGACCGAATACGTTCGGCGCGAAGCCCAGTACGGCGGCGTGGCCCCGCACCACGTGGGCCGGATGGCCGACGGGATCGTCGCCGCCCATCGAGCCATCTACCGGCACATCCATCGCGTGCAGAAGGGTGCGCACGTGTCGTCGAACTTTGCGTACTACCCGATCGCGGGTCTCCAGCCATGGCTGGAATCGATCTTCCCGCAACGGATGCGCGACTCCCTGGACTTCGTCGGCGTCGACCACTACTACTCGTTCTCGACCACCGATGCGTCGGTGGCCTACGGTGCGCTCGGTGAGTTCTGGAAGAGTTCGCAGGCGCCAGAGAGCATCTACTACGTACTCCGGCACGTGGCTCGGCAGTTTCCGGGCAAGCCGATCCGGGTGATCGAGAACGGCTTGGCCACCGATCCTGATGGCCTGCGCCCCGATGGCTACCGTCGCTCAGATCATCTGCGCGACACGGTGTACTGGCTGCAGCGGGCCAAGCAGGACGGCATCGACGTGCAGTCGTACAACTACTGGAGCCTCACCGACAACTACGAGTGGGGCGATTTCGACTCCCGCTTCGGTCTCTACACCGTTGACGCGCAACGTGACCCGTCGCTGGCGCGGCGACCCACCGACGCTGTCGCCGCGTACCGAGACATCACGCGGGCCGGGGGAGTCCCGCCCGGGTATCGCCCGACGCGGCTGCCGGTCCCGTGCTCGCTGGTGGATGTCCCGGACAGCTGTGCCGAGCCGGCGGTTGTGCGTTAAGTACTCCCGCAAACCCTCCGCTTTTCCGTATTCCCACCACCCCGATGGAGGGCGGGAATACGGAAAAAGGGTGAGTGTATCTGTCGGTCAGGCGATTCCGACCGCGCGTAGACCGGCGGCGGTCGCCGCGGCGAGGATCACCACGACCGCGAGCGGGGCGCGCAGGACGGCCGCGAGGATGCCAACGGCAACACCAGCCGGCCGTGCCCATCCGGCGAAGTCGTGGTCGACGAAGAAGGCGCCGGTCAGCGCCACCGCAACCAGCAACACCACGGTGGCCCGGTCCATCAGCTCCTCCGTGTTCGCCGACACGGTGAGACGGTTGCGGAGGAGTGGTCCGGCCAGTCGGATCAGGTAGGTGCCGACGGCGAGAACCGCGATTCCGATGCCGAGGGACAGTCCGGAGGTCATCGGGGCGCGTCGCTGCCGACGAGAGTTCGGGGCGGGGTAGGGGCCGGGCGCGGTAGCAGACTCCGGACGGCTTCGACGGCGGCGAATCCGGCCAGCGCACAAAGGATCGGCAGTCCGGCGGGCAGGAACGGTGTCGAGGCGATCGCGACGGCACCGCCGACGGCGACCGCGGCCCAGGTGGTGCGCGTGCGCAGCGCCGGAACGGCAAGTGCGGCAAGCAGGGCGGGGAACGCGGCGTCGAGCCCCAGCGTCTCGGGGCGGGCGACGCTGCTTCCGAGTAGAGCGCCCAGTCCGGCGCCGACGGGCCAGCAGACGAGAATTCCCGATCCGCACAGCAGGAATGCGGCCCGGGCGCGACGCGGCTCGGATTCCGCGGTGGTCATCGCCGCCGTCTCGTCGTTGATGAGATGCGCCCCGAGAACCATTTCCGGCAGTCCGCGCAGGTGCTTACCCACCGCGAGGCCGTATCCGAAGTTCCTTGTGTTGACCAGAAGTCCGGCGAGGGCTGCAACGACAGGGACGCCACCGGCGGCGAGTACGCCGACGAACACGAATTCCGACGACCCGGCGAGTACGACGGTCGCGACGAGCACGATCTGCCACAGTGCGAGCCCGGCGCTGTGCGCGGCAACGCCGTACGACGCGCCGATCACGAGCACCGACAGGCACATCACGACCACGGCGCGCAGAGTCGCCGAATCGAGTGTTCTCCATGCCGAACGCATGACTATCATAGTGAACACGAGACAAGTGTTCGTCAAGATGGACGATCGGACGGTTAGATGAACAATGCCGGGCAGGTGAATCCGAAAGAGCTGGTCGCCGCGTCGCTGAAGCGCGAACGCACCCGTGCGGGCCTTTCCCTCACGGAGCTGGCGCGACGTGCAGGAATCGGTAAGTCGACGCTGTCCCAGCTTGAATCCGGAGAAGGAAACCCCAGCGTAGAGACGTTGTGGGCACTCTCCACCGCCCTGGGCGTGCAGTTCTCGGCGCTGCTGGACTCGCCGGCGCCGACCGTCGAGGTGATCCGCTTCGGAGAGGGGCCGGTCATCCCGGCCGCCGATGCCGACTACTCGGCCACGCTTCTGTCGACTGCCGCGCCCGGTTCTCGACGCGACATGTACGTCATCCGGGCGGAACCGGGTAAGCCGCGGGTGTCCGCGCCGCATGCCCGCGGAGTCCTCGAACATGTCGTCATCAGTGCAGGTCGCGCCCGCCTCGGGCCCAGCGATGCCGCCGAGGTCCTCGGTCCCGGTGACTACATCTGTTACCCCGGCGATGTCGAGCATGTCTTCGACGCCCTGGAACCCGGCACAGTCGCGGTCATGTTGAGTGAGGCGTTCTGACCGGTCTGTGGGGGCGGGTGACCGCGACGTCGGTCACACCGGTTCGCTTCTTTCGTTACCGGCGCGTAGTGTCGATCGCAGTGTTGCACCCTGATTGGTTGCATCAACGCGTCGTAGAACGCTTCTCTCGCAGGTCGGGGCCCACTGAACGTGGTCGCCGAGGTCGGACACTCGAGATGTCCACCGCCTGCCATTGACTTCATACGGCGAACGAGCCCGCGTACCCGCGTGTTCGCCATCGGCACCGACCTTCGGCAGTGATCTGCCGTCCTGCTCGCGTGCCACGCACAGGAAGAGCTCCGCTCACATAATGACTGCTGTCCTCGAGACCCCCTCGGCAACTGCAACCCAGATCGTCGAGACCATTCCCGCCGACACCACCGCCCCCCAGGTTTCCTTCGAATCCCTCGGCGTGCCAAGCAAACTGGTCGAGGTCCTGGCATCGCAGGGCAAGGCCGACGCCTTCCCGATCCAGGCCGACACCCTGCCCGACACCCTCGACGGCAAGGACGTCCTCGGCCGCGGCAAGACCGGCTCGGGCAAGACCCTCGCCTTCTCCATCCCGCTGGTCGCCGGACTGGCCGAGATGGAGGTCAAGCGTTACGTCGGTGCACCGACCGGCCTCATCCTGGCTCCGACCCGCGAACTGGCCACCCAGATCGCCGCCGTCGTCGAGCCGCTCGCCGCTGCGGTCGGCCTCACCGTCACCACCGTCTTCGGTGGCGTCAAGCAGGCCCGTCAGGAACAGGCCTTCCGCCGCGGCGTCGACATCGTCGTCGCCTGCCCGGGACGCCTCGAAGACCTGATGCGCCAGGGCATCGTGAAGCTCGACGAGGTGGAGATCACCGTCATCGACGAGGCCGACCACATGGCCGACCTCGGCTTCCTCCCGGTCGTCACCAAGCTCCTCGCCGCCACCCCGGCGGAGGGCCAGCGGATGCTGTTCTCGGCAACCCTGGACAACGGCGTCGACAAGCTGGCCAAGCGCTTCCTCGACAATCCGGTCCTGCACTCGGTCGACTCCGCCGAGTCGCCGGTCGCCGCCATGACCCACCACGTCTTCGAGGTGTCGTCCGCGGGCAAGGCCGACCTCGTCGCCGAACTCGCGTCCGGCGCCGGTCGTCGAATCCTGTTCATGCGCACCAAGCATCAGGCCAAGAAGCTCGCCAAGAAGCTGAGCGAGCAGGGCATCCCCGCAGTCGATCTGCACGGCAACCTCAGCCAGGCCCAGCGCGACCGCAACCTCGCCGCCTTCGGTGAGGGAGACGTCCGCGTGCTGGTGGCCACCGACGTCGCCGCCCGCGGTGTGCACGTCGACGGCATCGAGCTGGTCGTCCACGTGGATCCGCCCGCCGAGCACAAGGCATACCTGCACCGCTCGGGCCGCACCGCGCGTGCGGGCAGCTCCGGTGACGTCGTCACCGTGTGCCTGCCGGAGCAGCGTCGTGAGGTCTCGCAGCTGCTGCGCAAGGCCAAGATCAAGGTCACCCCGAAGCAGGTCGACGCCAAGGCCGGCGCCGTCGACGAGCTCGTCGGCGAGCGTGCACCCCGCGTCTCCGCTGCCGAGCGTGCGGCTGCCGAAGCCGCTCGTGGCGGCCAGCGCGGTGGTTCGCAGGGTGGTCGTTCCCAGGGTGGTCGCCGTGGTGGCGGACGCCCGGGACGCGCTCGCGGCGAAGGCCGTGGCAATGGTGCTGGTCGCGGTGAGAGCCGTGGCGGCGCACGCGGTCAGGGCGGCGAGTCGCGTACCGGTGGCACCGGATCGTCGCACCGCTCGGGTGGACAGCGTTCCACCGACGCTCGCTCGGCCGGTCAGTCCCGTTCGGCAGGACAGTCGCGCTCGGCAGGGCAGGGTCGCTCGGCGGGTCAGCCCCGCACCGGTGACCAGCATCGTGCCGGTGGACGTGCACAGGGCGGACGTCGTTCCTCCAGCCGTCCGGCCGGTTCGCCGACCAGCCGCTGAGTCAGGCGGGTAAGAACTTTTGAGCAAGCCGTGGCGCAAGCCACGGCTTGCTTCCCCATGCGAAGGCCCGGCCGGTCAGCGCGGCCCAGGTGGGTGAGATTCGGCCGTAGCCGGTCAGCAGTGCGGCAGTCGGGTCGACGCTGATGTGGACGTCGGGGCGTCGGGGCTGGTCGGGGTTGATGATCAGTTCACCGTCGGTGAACTCGTAGACATAGCGTTCCGAACATCCCCGCAGCCGGATGTCGTAGGTGGCCTGGTGTCCGACCGCCGCCGTCGTGTCCACCCAGCTGGGCAGTATCTGCTGTCGTCCGCGGATGATCATCAGCACCACCTCGGGCTCGACCCACCAGCGGGCACCCACCGCACGCGCGACGTCGTAGCCGTGCACCACGAACTCGCCGATGAGGATGCCCAGCGCGGCGTCGGCCCGGATGTGCCGGTCACCGTCGAATCGCATCTTCGGGACCTGCGCGTTGAAGTGCGAGACGGCGTCGACCAGCGTGTCGAGGTCTTCTCTCAGCTGGCGGGCGAGAGCCGAGACCTCACGGGTCGGCAGATTCGCGATCTGTTTCGCGTTGAAGTCCGGGACGTCGATCGCCTGACGACACCATTCCCCCTCACCGCGCGCGAGCGCCAGAAATCGCGTCGGTGCCAGGGCGACGTGCCCCAGACAGTCGACCAGCGTCCAGCCCGGTGTGTGCGGCACACGCGTCTCCGGCTCGTCGACCCCCTCGACGAGTTCCAGAAAGCGTTCCCCGGTGGTCAGCGCGGCGTCGGTGTAGTCAAACCTCGAGAACATCCCCGTCACGCGTGGTTCCTCCCCCACATGGGCCGCAAGACTACTCGTGCGTGATGCGACGTGCGACACATCCTTCGGAACGGGGTCGGTTCACGGCGCCTATGCGGAACGCGCACAACGTCATCCGATATCGAGCCGCGGTGATCCAAGGTCTGGAGTCCGGGTTCAGGGTGCCTCGCCCAATCGGACGAACACGACACCGGCGACGATCAGCAGACCGCCGAGCAGCTGGATCGGTGCCGGGAGTTCGTCGAGGGCGAGCCAGGCGAACAGCACCGCGAACAACACCTCGGACAGGGCGACGAACGACATCACCCGGGCGCCGAGTATCCGGCCGGCCGCGATCCCGAAGGCGTACGCCATCGCGGCCGACACGACACCCAGCATCAGCAGGGGAGCCCACCAGGGCAGCGAGAGGTCGCCGATGCGGACCGCCGAGGTCGACGCCGTCATCGGCAGCGCTCCGACGAGCCCGGCCGTGGCGAGCGTGATCGCACCGATCACGAGGCCGCCGGCCGCGAGTGCGAGAGGCGGCAGGCCGGTTCGTTCGTCGGCGGAGATCACGAAGTAGGCGGCGGCGCCCACCATGGCGGCCAGAGCCCACAGGACGCCCACCACGCTGATCGAGACCTCCCCGGTCAGGTCGAGGACCAGGGCGAGGCCGGCGAGCGCGAGAGCGGCGCCGAACACGGTGACGCGGGTGGGTCGCTGAGCGTGCCGCAACCACATCCACACCAGCACCGCGACCGGTGCGGTGTACTCGATCAGCAGCGCCACCCCGACCTGCAGGTAGGTCACGGCATAGAAGTAGGCCAGCTGGCACCCCGCGACGGCGAGCAGTCCGTAGGCGATCACGACCCACCCGGATCGGTGGCCGGGGTGCGGTGGCGGCGGCAAGAGTGGCTGCCGGTCACGGAAGGCCACCAACCCGGGAATCGCCAGCACGGCGGCGCCCACCGCGATGCGCACGGTCACGGTCGCTCCCGCCGACCACCCGGATTCGATCATCGCCCGCGCCAGGACCCCGGAGATGGCGAAGCACGCCGACGAGAACAGCGCCAATGCGATTCCGATGGACGGCCGGGAGCGGCCACGGGTCTGAACAGGGCTGCTCACGGGTTCTTCGCGGCCACGATCGCCGCACGCACCGCTTCCCGGCATTCCTCGCCCTGCGGTTCGCCGACGCCCAGGTAGTAGCTGCCCGGACGACCGCTCTCGCCGGCGAAGCCGGTCACCGCGAACCCGTCCGGGGATTCCGGCGTCCCGATCGAGGCGATCCCCAGCGGTACCGACAGTGCCGAGATCCCGCGCTTCGCCCCGGAGTTGACGATCAGCAGGTGCGTCGGATGCAGGACAACGAGCGTCTGGTTCTCCGAGTCGGGGTCGACGGGGTTCGCGCGCCGGCCGAGCAGTCTGCCGATCGTGGACGAGGCAGGTGGGTTGATGCTCCGGGTGCTCCAGGCGGGCAGATCGTCGGTGATGGTCAGTTGGCGCGACTCGGCATGATCACGCAACGCCGCCGCGAGGTCGGCCGGAAGAGCGGACAAATCGGCGCGCACGGTGGTGCGCTGGTACGCGTGCCCCATGGTCGATCAATCTATCCGAGAGCGCACCGGTTTCGAGATCGGCGAGCAACGACGCCACGGTTTCCGCGGAGTCGGTCTTGTTGGTCCCGATGAAGCCGGACGGTCCGCGCTTGATCCAGCCGGTCACGTACACGCCGGGCACCGGCTGCTCGCCGTCCATCACCCGGCCGGCGCGGTGCGGGATGACACCTGTGGCGTCGTCGAAGGGCAAACCCGGCACGGCGACGCCGCGGTAACCGACCGAGGTCAGCACGAGGCCGGCGTCGAGGGTGGTGATCTCACCGGTGGGTTCGATTCCGGTGACGACACCCGCATCGTCGACCGTCAGCCGGTTTCGGCCCACGACGACGCCGGTCGCGCGTCCGTCCTCGCCGGACACTTCGAGCGGAGAACAGAAGAACGCCAACCGGATACGACGACCCTCGGGTTCGCCGGCGGCGGCGCATTCGGCGAGGATGTCGAGCTTGGCGCGAATGGTGGCGTCGAGTTCGCCGTCCACCTGGGCGGATCGGAGATCGGCGGGATCGACGGTCACCGCCACGCCCGAATCCACCAGGCCGATCAGTTCGGGCAGTGTGAACGCGGCATGGGCGGGTCCGCGTCGTCCCAGCACGACCACCTCGCGCACCGACGACTCCTTCAGGGCGGCCAGCGCGGCCGGCGAGATGGACGTGTCGACGAGTGCAGCCGGGTCGGCGACGAGGATGCGTGCGACGTCGAGAGCGACGTTGCCGTTGCCGACGACCACCACGCGGTCGGTGGACAGGTCGACGTCGAGGTCGGTGAAATCCGGATGGCCGTTGTACCAGCCGACGAAAGACGTGGCGCTGGTGACTCCTGCCTGGCCGATCCCCGGCAGGTCCAGTGTCTTGTCGGTGGGGGCGCCGCCGGCCCAGATGACGCCCTGGTGGCGGGACCGCAGGTCGTCGAGCGTGATGTCGCGACCCACCTCGGTGTCGAGGAGGATCTCCAGGTTCGGGTTGCGTGCGATGTCGTCGAACAGGCGCATCACCTTGCGGGTGTGCAGATGGTCCGGGGCGACGCCGAAGCGCGCGAGGCCGAAGGGCCGGTCGAGACGCTCGTACATCGTCACCGAGACCTGGGGATGCCGCAGCAGTTCGTCCGCGGCGTACATCGCCGACGGGCCCGATCCGACGATGCCGATCGACACCTTCTCCTCGACTGCCAGCTGACGCGGCCGGTCGATCGGGGCGAGCGGGAGCCGGCGTGCGGGATCGACGGGGAAACGTGCTGCACCGTCGACGGTTTCGCGGTACTGCGAGGCGTTGACCTCGGCGAATCGCTCCTGCCCCGCGGGCAGGCGGTGACCGGGAACGATGGCGCCGACGGGGCAGGCGCTGACGCACGCACCACAGTCGACGCAGGTCGCCGGGTCGATGTAGAGCATCTCGGCGATGCCGAAATCCGGCTCTTCCGGGGTGGGGTGGATGCAGTTGACGGGGCATGCGTAGACGCACGACGCGTCGCCGCAGCACGCCTGAGTGACGACGTGAGGCATGAGGTCGGTTCGCTACCTGTGTGTGAGGGGCGGATCTCCGCCGGCGGGTCAGGCGGCCGTGTAGGTCGGCTCGCTACGGAAACGCGAAGGGCGGCCGCTGATCCCGAGCACGCGCCACAGCAGGCGCGACACCGGGTTCATCAGCCCGCTCTGGTCGGCGAGCATACGGACGTCGCCGAAGACGTTGCGCAGGAAGCGCTTCGACTCCTCGGATCGCCAGAAGATGTCCTTCATGACCTCGCGCGGGACGTCGAATTCCTTGGCGAAGGAACGCGGCGGAACCACGATCGCGCTGCACAGGGTGCGCATGGTCAGCGGCAGCATGAGCGACAGCAGGAAACGCTGGAAGCGGTTGCGCTGTGGGACCTGTTCGCGGATGAAGTGGTGGGCGAACGAGATGTGCCGTGCTTCCTCGGCGACGTGCAGCTGCATCACCGCGGCCATCGTCGGGTGCAGGCGGGCGCGGGTCCGCAGGAAGTCCTTCTGGATGTGGTCGATCGGCTCTTCGCCGCCGAGTACGCCGAAGAAGAACACGATCGGGAAGACCGTCGAGACCAGTGGGACGAACGGCGAGATCAGTCGGTACCCGACCTTCGCGCCGGGAACGTCCATGCCCACGCGGTTCACGAACTCCTGGAACATCAGGGTGTGGTTGCACTCCTCCTTGGATTCGTGCGTGGTGTACCGGAATTCGCGTGCGCCGTTGGGGAGCTTGAAGCTGTACTGCATCAGGCCGCGGATGAGCACGGACTCGAACTGCAGGCCGACCTTGGCGACGTTGGCCTGACGCCACATGCCGATCTCGATCTGCTTGCTCTCCGGGAGTTGCTGGTACCAGGGATGTCGCCCGATCGGGTCGACCTCGTAGGAGAGTATCCAGCGCGGATCGTTCTCCGTGATCGCCATGTGCGGCGCGTCCCAGTCGATGTCCACGTAGGGATCGAAATTCCGGTGGACCGAGGCCGAGGACAGGTCGTCGAGCACCTGTCCGTAGTCCTGCTCGCTGCCCGTTTTGTCGTGTTCGGGAACGTAGCGTGCCGGGCCGTCGCCGGCGGTGTGAACGGAGTTCGGATTCGTCAATGCTTTGGTCATCGTCGCGTCCTTCGAGGTGGGCCGGGCCGCGTGAGGGCGGCCACAGCGGATGATCCGAACGTATTTCGACGCTCCGCTATTTGTCAACACTCAATGTCACGTTCCGTGGTCGGGGCGGGTTCGCGGGGCGCGCCGGACCATGTCCGGTTCACCCGCTGACCAGCCGAGACGGCCGTAATTCGATCGGTTGGTTTCACACCGTTCCGGACCGCTTCGCGCGCTAGAGTTACCGCACGATCCCGTGCCACCCGACCTCATCGGAGGAACCAGCGATGTCCCGTCGTGTCCCGTACGCGCCGAGCAAACCGGGTCCCGGTGCGCGCGCATCCGTCCGGGGACGCCGGTGAGCCGACCCCCGCAGGGACCGACGCGATTCCCCGCCCCGGGTCAGTTCCCGCCGGGCCCCCGCGTACCCGATCCGCCCCGGATGCCGGGAACGGTCCCGCCCCGGCGCGCCGCGCGGCCCGTCCCCGGCGGCCTCGGTGATCTCACCCCGGAACTCGTCGACACCGACGTCTGGACCGAGGCGATGGTGGAGGCGGCGGGCATCCCGATCGTCGACGTCCCGTTCGTCACCGTCGGCTCGGGGATCGGTTCCTTCGTGACCGTCGACTATCTGCGGATCTGTGGTGTCCCGCTCGAGCAGATCGCGGTCCTCGGTCCGCAGGACGTGCCGTGGCACAGCTACGAGTACCTGACCCGGGTGTCGCAGATCCCGCGCGGCGAACGGCTCCGGTCGGACTCGGCGTCGACACCGGACAACATCTGGGGGTTTCCGTCCTATGCGGTCCGTGAGGCGTGGGCCGACAGGAAGTTCAAACCGCTCTGGAACGTCCTGGTGGAACCCATCTTCGCGAACTACTACACCCCGAAGGCGGGGCAGGCGTTCGAGTCGATGGAGAAGGAGTGCCACCGCATCGGCTACCTGAACTGCCTGCGCCGCGGGCAGGTGCGCATGATCCGACGCCGCGCGGGCGGCGGTTACTTCACGATCCTCACACCGCCACAGGGGAGTTCGCCGACCAAACGGGTGGCGTTCCGCAGTCGCTGGGTGCACGTGGCCATCGGGTATCCGGGGATCAAACTGCTGCCGGACCTGCAGGCTTTCCGCGAGACCTATCGCGATGCCAGCAAGGTCGTCAACGCCTACGAATCCCACGAACACGTCTACCAGTCGCTGCAGCGCAAGCCGGGCACCGTCCTGATCCGCGGCGCCGGGATCGTCGCATCCCGTGTGCTGCAACGCCTCATCGACGACCGCGACGCGCTCGGCCTGCAGACGCAGATCGTGCACCTGTTCCGCACGTACTACGACAAACCGCACGGCCCGCACATCTTCATGCGGCGCAAGGGCAAAGACGGCTGGGCCTACCAGGGATTCAACTACCCGAAATCGGTGTGGGGCGGTCAGCTCAAAGCGCGCATCCGCAAACTCGAGGGCCACGACCGTGCCGAGGCGTACAAACAGATGGGCGGTACCAACACCCCGGTCCGCGACGACTGGCAGGAACAGCTCGCGCGCGGCCGCCGCGAAGGGTGGTACCGCGCCGCGGTCGGCAAGGCCGAGCGCCTGGTACCCGGGCCGGGCGGCCAGGGGGTGGTGACGACGGTTCGCGTCGACCCGCACGCCCCCATCAGGCAGGAGCACCGGCCGGACGGCACCTTCGAGCTGTACGCCGACTACGTCATCGACTGCACCGGACTCGAGGCCGACGTGCGCGAACACCGCTTGCTGCGCGACCTTCTCGACCACACCGGGGCGGGGATCAACCCGGTCGGCCGGATGGACGTCGAACGCGACTTCGAGCTGAAGGGCACCCGCAACGGCGACGGGAAGCTGTACGCATCGGGCAGCGCGACGCTCGGCGGGTACTTCCCGGGTGTCGACACCTTCCTCGGTCTGCAGATCGCCGCTCTCGAGATCGTCGACGACCTCGCGCGGCAGGGTTTCTGCAAACGACTCACACCGTGGCGCTCGACCGCCCAGTGGTGGCGGTGGATGAACAACAAGGGAGTCGACTGATGCTGCCCACCCTGTGGGGGCGGATCCAGACCCGCGTGCTGGTGCTCGGCATCCTCGGTGGGGCGTGGACCATCGTCCTGGTGCCGTTCCTGTGGTTGATCTCGTCGGGTGACCCCACCGTCGTCGAGGTCTACCGCGTCGCGTTCACGGTGTTGTTCACCGTCATCGTGCTCGGCGTCGCCTGGGAGTTCGTCTACCACTTCCTGCAGCAGTTCCGCTGGGAGAAGGACTGGCCCACCCTGTTCGGTCTGCTCACCGCGATCAACGAGGGCGTCGTGGTGTGGCTCGTCGTGGACGGGACGGGTCTGCTGCCGGAGGAACTGCGGCCGTCGCCGTTCGTGTTCACGGTCCAGTTCCTCACCACCTGGCTGCTGGTGTGGGTCGCGGTCAACGGCCCGTTGCGAGCGGTCTTCCCGCACTGGCGATTCCGAGGAGGCCGGTTCCTGTGACCATTCCGGGTGACATCCCGAGCGTGACCCCGACGGTGACGCTGATCCCCGGCGCCGGGATCGTGATCCGCAAGCCGGCGTTCCTCTGCCTGATCTCCGACACGGTGCCCGCCGCGTTCATCACGGACCTGCTCGACATCGAATCCGCAGTGTCCGTACCGGATTCGGCACCCCGGCGCGGCCGCCATCTCGTCCGCGCACTGGCGCAGCTCGTGCTAACGGCCGATGAGCAGATCGACATCGCCTTCGCCGCGCCGGACAACGTGGGGATCGCGATCTTCATGTCGGGGAGGGTCTACGGCGAGACCGACGGCAAACGGATCGAACCGCCACCCGGCGACGCCTACGACAAGGCGATCCCGTGGCCCTTCGAGGGGCTCGGCCTGTACCTCGAGGGCTCCGTCCCGGCCGAGGTCGGGGAGGAACGGTTCGACCTCGTCGACGGTGTCGTGCCCGCCTCCGGGACGTTGCTGCACACGCCGCTCGGATTGCGCGGCACCGAATTCCACCCGCTGCCCGCGGCTACGCAGACCGCGGCGCCGGAACCCGGGCCCGAGCCCGAGCCCGAGCCGGAGCCCGAGCCGGCATCTGACTCGTTCGCCGACTTCCCGTCTCGGTCCGCGCCGCCCACCCCGCCTGCGCCGGCCCCGTCTGAACCGGCTGTTCCCGAACCCGACCCGATGGGTACGACCGAGCGGATGCGACCGGACGTCGCCGAACCCCTGCCGTTCACGTCGACCCCCCTCGGTGGGACGCCGGTAGAACAGCCGGAGCCGGGTGAGCCGCTCCCGACGGACCCGATGCCGGTCGCACCCGCTGCTCGACCGAACCCGCTCGCCGAACCCCTCGAACCGCGCGCCCCGCTGCCGAAGGAAGAACATCAGCGTCCCGCGACCGAGGTCGTGAAGATCGAGGCGTCGCGGGCGAAGGTGCACGGCATCCGATGCTCGCGCGGACATCTCAACCACCCGCAATCCTGGTTGTGCGGTGTCTGCGGCATCCGGATGGATCAGCTGACGACATTCCTGGTCGAGGGGGAGCGCCCGCCGCTGGGTTGGCTGTTGCTCGACAACGGTTTCACCTTCCTGCTCGACGAGGACCTGGTCATCGGTCGTGAACCCGGATCCTCCGGCGGAGGACGGGTAGGTTCCCCGAAACCGATTCGCGTGCAGGACGAGACGGGACAGCTCTCGCGTCGCCACGTCGAGATCCGCTTGGTCGAGTGGACCGTTCAGCTCGTCGACCTCGGCTCGGCGAACGGCACGTTCGTCGCCGACCCGAGCAGCGGTAACCGGGAGGTGCGCCTGCTCCCGCACCGTCCGCATGTCCTGGTCCCGGGGTCGCACGTACGAATCGGAGGACGCCACTTCATCTTCGAGTCGCATCATGCGCGCATCTGAGACAGCCGGGATCTGAGATGGACAAGCACACGGTCGCGTTCCTCCTCCTGGATGTCGCGGTCATCATCGCGGTCGCCCGCATCGGCGGGATGATCGCGCGCGCGGTGCGGCAGCCGGCCGTCGTCGGCGAGATCGCGGCCGGGATCGCCCTTGGGCCGAGTCTTCTGGGGCTCCTCCCGGGAAACCCCGACCAGTGGCTGTTCCCCGAAGAGGTGCGGCCACTCCTCGGCGGACTCGCCCAGATCGGGCTCGTGCTCTTCATGTTCATCGTCGGACTCGAACTCGACATGCGACTGACCCGCGGGCGTGAGCGTGCGGCGGCGAGCATCTCGGCGTGCTCGATCGTGCTGCCGTTCGGACTCGGTGCCGCACTGGGACTTCTGCTGTACCCGTCGCATGACACCGTCGGGGGAGTCGAGATCGAACGGCTCGGCATGGTCCTGTTCATGGGCGTCGCGATGTCGATCACCGCGTTTCCCGTGCTGGCCCGCATCCTCGCCGACCGCGGGATGATGCGGACCGTCCCCGGGGTGTTCAGCCTGGCCGCCGCCGCGGTCGACGACATCCTCGCCTGGACCCTGCTCGCGTTCATCATCGCGATCATCGAGGGCGGCAGTCCGCTGGAAGTGGCCAAGATCGTCGGGATGACCCTGGTGTACGCCGCGATCATGTTCGGGATCGTGCGCCCGCTGCTGGCCAAGCTGGTCGAGTGGCGCGACTCGGCGGGACGCCTGACCCCGGACATCCTGGCGGTCATCCTCATCGGCGTGTTCCTGTCCTCGGCGGCGACCGACGTCATCGGCATCCACCAGATCTTCGGTGCCTTCATGTTCGGCGCGGTGATGCCGAAGGTCGGTGCCGAGCAGCTGCATCGCGAGATCCTGGAACGGCTCGAACAGGTCAGCGTGCTGCTGTTGCTGCCGATGTTCTTCGTCGTCACCGGCCTGAGCGTCGATCTCGCCGGGATCGGACTGTCGGGGCTGTGGCAGCTGGGCCTGGTGCTCGTCGTCGCGATCGCCGGCAAGTTCCTCGGCGCCTATGCGGGCGCCCGGGTCTCGGCGATCCCCACACGGCAGAGCGCGGCCATCGCCGTTCTCATGAACACCCGCGGACTCACCGAGCTGGTGATCCTCTCGGCCGGACGCGATCTCGGTGTCCTCAGTGACGACCTCTTCGCGATGCTCGTGGTGATGGCGCTGGTGACGACGGTGCTGACCGAACCACTGCTGCGGCTCGTCTACCCGGACACGGTGGTGGCCAACGACATCGCCGCGGCCGAACGTCGGGCGCTGGCCGCGGCGACCGCCCCGCGGGTGCTGGTGGTGTTGCGCGACCCCGATGGCACGGTCGAGGACCTGCGCGCTCGACACCGTCGATTGTTCGACTGCACAACGGGTTACGACGTCGTGCTGGCCGGCCTGCTCACCACGACGGACAACCCGGCCAAACGCCTCGAGGTCGGCGTGCCGGTGGTGCCCGACTTCGCGGCCATGGCCTCGGCCGTGGAGAAGCTGAACCTGCTCGGTGCCTCGCTGAGCGGAGCCGGATCGGTGTCGGTCCTGTGCCGCTTCGGCTCCGACCCGGCCAGCGACCTCGACGCGATGACCCGCAACGCCAACGCCGACGTGATCGTCATCGACGCCGCCGACCGCGAACTCGGCGAGATGTTGCGCGCTGCGCCGGTGGCGATCGTCGACGAGAACGCCGCGGCCGGTGCGGCACCCAGCCGCAGCGTCATCACCTGCGTGGTCGCCGACAGCCGCAGCGGTCGGACCGCCGCCGTGGTGGGAGCCGGTCTGGCGTTGTTCGGGTCGAGGTCCCTCACGATCGTGTCCACCGGTTCACGGCGGCGCTGGCTCGCCGACCTGCGGCCCGTGATCGATCGCGGTGTCCGGGTCTCCCTGGTCGAGCCGAAGCGTCACCGCGGCGAGGACGCCGCCTTCACCGTTGCCGCCGCCGACGACCCCACCCACGGGCGTGGTCCGGACACGCCCGTGATCGTCGTCGACCACACCGAGACCAGCGAAGAAGCACTGGGGGACCGGATGACCACGCTGTACGCCGAGGCGACGGCATCGACCGATCCCACGCCGAACGCCGGTACCACTCACACCACGTCATCACCAGAGAGGCACTGACATGGCCACTGTCGAGATCCCGCAACAGCTTGCGGATTTCACCGTGCTCCAGAAGCTCGGAGTCGGCGGCAACGGAACCTTCTACCTCGCGGTGCCTCCTGCACGTCTCGGCCTGGCGGCCGATCGCGTGGTGGTCAAGGTCTTCAGCGGGGTGTGCAGCGACGACGCCTACCGTCGCGGCGTGCGCGAACTCCGGGCGTTCGCCGCGGTCGCCTCGCCCTATCTGGCCGGTCTGTACGACGCGGTCCTCCAGGGCCAGTTCATGTATGCGATGGAGTACTTCCCGATGGGCTCGCTCGGAACGCCGGCGCGTCCCCTCAGCCGGGACGAACGCCTGGCCGCGGTCGCCGACGCGGCGCGCGGCGTCGACGCCCTGCACGAGGCCGGGATCGCCCACGCCAACATCACCCCGTCGAGCATCATGGTGACCGAGACCGGCGGGAAGATCTCCGATCTCGGTCTCGCCCGGGTGCTCGCGGCCGAGGAGCCGATCACCAGTTTCGCCCAGCCGGGCGCCGTGCAGTACATGGACCCGGCACTTCTGGCCGGTGACGTGCCGTCCCGCGCGACCGACATCTGGTCTCTCGGTGCGTGTCTGCACCGTGCTCTCACCGACGAAGGGGTGTATGGCGAGGTGCCCGACGCCCAGCCGCTGCTGGCGATCCGAGCCGCCCTGTCGACCCCACCTGCGCTGTCGGAGAAGCTCGATCGTGACGAGCGCACACTGATCGCCAACTGTCTGGCGCTGGCCGGGAGCCGGCCGTCGACCGCGCTGCAGGTGGCCGAACGGATCGACGCCCTGCGGGGTCGTTGAGGATCGTTGCCGAACCGGGCGCCGGTCACCCGAGTGGTGCGGATCGCCACCAGGCGTCGAGGATCTGCCGGCCGGAATGGCCCGGCCACGTGGTGATCACCGTGTACGGCTCGCGCACCGGCTCGACGAAGTTGGTGACCACCCAGCCGTCGGCGAGGCTGTCGCGGCTCGACGACGCGGGACCGTCCCGCCACTGGATCTCGTCACCCGGATAACCCTTGAGCGGTGCGGTGACGCTGTTCCGTGCGCCGGGGGTGGCCGTGTGCCAGACGACGTAGGTGACCTGCTCGGCGTCGGAGCAGGAGATGGCGTCGAGGCCGTCGCGGAACGTGGCCTGGCAGGACGCATCCCGCCAGCCCTGCTGATCGGGGGAGTCGGGCAGCAGTCGCGGGAACGCGTCGGCGATCGGTCCGACCGACGCCGGCCACGGTGGTGGCGCGTTGCGCGCGCCGAGGACGATCACGGCGCCCACACAGACCGAGACCACGACGAGCGCCACCAGGATCGGTGTGAGATTCCGGTGTCGTCGCGCGGCGGCAGACCGGGTTGGCGGCCGGACAGGACGTGACTCGACATCCAGGCGACGATCCTCGGGGCGGCCGGCGACGAGCTCGGTCAGCCGGTCGGCATTGCCGGCGGGTTGGAAGACGCGCGGTGGCGAGTCGATCTTCTCGGTCGGTGGCTCCCCGTCGGTGTGGGTGAGGTGGAGGGCGAGGTCGGCGGCCCGGACGAACTCGGCGCAGGTTCGATAACGGTGGTCGGGCCGGGGATCGAGGGCCCGCGCCAGGACGGAATGGAAGGCGGGGGACACCGCGCCGGAGATCCGGTGCCGGGCAACCGATGTGGTCCCGGTCAGGAGTTCGACGAGCGTGCGGCCGAGGGCGGCCACGTCGGAGTCCGGGTGCGGGGTGGTCTCCCCGGGCGCGGGTGGTGTCAGGCCGAAGCCGCGGAGTGTGACCGCACCGGGGTCGGTGAGGTCGGATGCGGTGATCTCGGCGGCGGGGTCTCTGCGGGTCGTGATCAGGATGTCGGCGGTGGTGACTCCGCCGTGCACGAGCCTTCGACGGTGGGCGGCGTCGAGTGCCTCGCCGACCGCGGCGACGATCCGTACGGCCAGGTCGATGTCGACACCGTTCGCGTGGCGTCGGATCAGATCCGCGGCGTCGGTGGTGGGTATCGGCGCGGTGGCGACCCACAGCCGGCCGTCGGTGAGACCGTGCCCGGCGATCCGGGCGATCGCGGGATGCCTGATGCCCGAGACCAATTCATTGGAGTGGGCGAACCAGTTGCGGAACCGCGCATCCGTCGAACGTGCGCGGTCGATGACGGTGAGGACGACCGGGTCGGGTTCCGGTCGGCCCGCGGGAGGAGGAACCGGCGGCACCGGGATCGCGCGACAGGTCGTGCCGACCTCGTACTCACGGAGCACCCGCTCGATGCGATGCCCGGCGACCACCGATCCGGGAACGACCGAGCCGTGGGCGGGTGACGCGCCGCGGGTGAGGTCGAAGGACACGCTTGGCTCCCTGTGGTGTGAGAGCTCGAATTCTACCGGCCGCCGGAGGCGCTATTCGGTGTTCGACTCGAACAGCACGGGTGCCGAATTGAACAGCATCACGATGAAGAACACCAGCAGGAACCATGCCCCGCCCTGCCACATCTGCCAGCGTCCACCGGATTTCCAGACCCGGTAGGCACGAACCAGCATCGCGATCGCACCGATCATCACCACCACGGGTGAGGCGATGACGAGCACGTTCTGCACCGACTCCGACGCGGCGAGTCCGATGAGGAGGAGGCCCAGTCCCAACACGACGGTGATGGCGACGTGGATCACGATTGCGCGAAAGTCGTTGGAGTTCTGCGGAGTCGGGGAGGTCATGGTGAACACCACGCTACACGGCCCCGACACGCCGGTCGGAAGGACTTAGTGCTCATTGATGCCGGCAGTTCTCCGGAGCAGGATGGAGGTCGAGGACTCGGCTTCCACGAGGGGGTCGTGACGAGACGAGATGAGCCCAGAGGAGATCACCGACATGAACGCGATACTCGTTGGCGTGGACGGTTCGGAGGCGGCCACCGGCGCGGTGCGATGGGCGGCCAAGGCTGCGGCGGCGGAAGGTCTCGATCTCAAGATCGTCGGCGCCTACGACGCGAGCACCAGCGACTACGCGCCCGGCCTGATCATCCCGCAGGATGTCGTCGACGCCATCCGGCAGGACGCATCGGACGCCGTGCATGCTGCGAACGACGTCGCCAAGACGGCAGCGCCGAACGTCAGTGTCACGACGTCGATCGTCGACGGGGACGCGGCGCGCGTACTCCTCGAGCTGGGCAAGGACGCCGCGATGATCGTGGTCGGCACCCGGCGGCTGGGCAGCGTGAAGGGCCTGTTCCTCGGCTCGGTGAGCATCAACGTCGCAGCCCACGCGCACGGCCGCGTGGCCGTCGTCGCCGCGGAGGGCTCCGACACCGGTCCGGTGGTGGTCGGCGTGGACGGCTCGCCGATCAGCGATGTGGCCGTGGCCGAGGCGTTCCGGCAGGCGTCGCTGCGCAACGCCCCGCTGGTCGCGGTCCACACCTGGACCCCGCTCGACGCCGACGCCCTGCACGGGTACGGGATCGGCCCCGAAGAGGTCGAGCGGATGACCCAGGACGCGGTCGAGGTGCTCGCCGAGCGACTGGCCGGGTACGCGCAGGACTACCCGGACGTCCGGGTGGAGCGACGCGTGTTGCCCGAGGAACCGGCGAAGGCGCTGCTCGACGCGGCCGGGACCGACGCCCAGCTCGTCGTCGTGGGCAGCCGCGGACGCGGCGGATTCCGCGGACTGATGCTCGGCTCGACCAGCCAGAAAGTCATGCACAACGCCGAATGTCCGGTCATGGTGGTGCGCAACTGACCGGGGCGGTGCCTACCATCGACGCATGACGCTGAAGAGACTCGAGCTCTCGGTCGGGGAGCTCGCGCAGCGGGCGGGTATCGCACCGTCGGCGGTCCGGTTCTACGAGGAGCAGGGGCTGATCTTCAGCCGGCGGACCGCCGGCAACCAGCGACGCTACCACCGGGCGATGCTGCGCCGGGTCGCGTTCATCCGGGCCTCGCAGGTCGCCGGCATCCCGCTGTCGGTGATCGGCGAGGTGCTCGCCGAACTCGGTGACCACGAATCCCCGTCGAAGTCGATGTGGGAGGCGGCGTCGAAACGCTGGATGGACGACATCAACCACCGCATCTCCCTGCTCGAGAGCATGCGCGACATGATCGGTTCCTGCGTCGGGTGTGGATGCCTGTCGCTCGGCGAATGTCACCTGCTCAACCCGGGAGACGAACTGAACAAACTCGGTCCCGGCCCCCGCCGCCTCATGACCGAGTGATCACCTCCCGCGATCTCGGCGGGCGAACCTGCGGCGGTAGGGTTGCGGCATGGCTCGACCGTCGCGCGTGGCGCTGGCTCTGGGAAGTGGCGGCGCTCGCGGGTACGCGCACATCGGCGTGATCGCCGAGCTCGAGGCACGTGGATTCGAGATCGTCACCGTCGCCGGATCATCGATGGGTGCGCTGGTCGGGGGACTGTACTGCGCGGGCAAGCTCGACGACTACGTCGACTGGACCTCGGGCCTGTCCCAGCTCGACGTCGTGCGGCTCCTCGACGTCTCCCTCACCAAACCCGGCGTCATCGGTGCCGAACGCATCCTCACCCGCGTGCGGGAGATCCTCGGCGACACCGTGATCGAGGATCTGCCGATCCCGTTCACGGCCATCGCCACCGACCTGTCCGCCGGTCGTGCGGTGTGGTTCCAGCGCGGCAACCTCGCCGACGCGCTCCGTGCCTCGATCGCGATCCCGGGCGTGATCAGCCCGCACGAACACAAGGGGCGACTGCTCGCCGACGGCGGCATCCTCGACCCGCTGCCCGTCGCGCCGACCTCGGGCGTCCCCAGCGACGTCACGATCGGCGTGATCCTCGGCTCCGACGGCGGGCCCGAGACGGGTGCCAGCCGGCAGCCCAAGGCGAAGGGCCTGCTCCGACGCAACGTCGCGCCCATCCTCGACAACGAGTTCGTGCGCTCGGTGCGTGACCGCTTCGGTTCGGAGACCGGCGACCTCGCGGATACCGAGGTCGCGACCGACGGCGCGGACGAGGTCGCGCCGGCTGCCGTCCCCGACGAGGAGGGCGCGGTCGTGGTCGATACCGCCGCGGTGTCCCCGGACACCGCCGACGAGCCTCAGCGGATGGGTCGCGTCGAGGTGCTCAGCCGGTCGCTCGACATCATGCAGGAGGCCCTGACCCGCTATCAGGTCGCCGGCTATCCGCCGGACGTCCTGATCCGCGTGCCGCGCCGTGCGGTGCGCACCCTCGACTTCCACAAGGCCACCGAGATGATCGATCTCGGACGCGAACTCACCGCGAAGGCTCTCGACGATCTGCCCGAGCTGCCATGAGGCAGATCCCTCGCGGCATCTGGGTGCTGCTGTCGGCCAACGTCGTCATCGCACTCGGTTACGGCTTCATCGCGCCCGCCCTGCCGAGTTTCGCTCGCGCGTTCAACGTCTCGTTCACCGCGGCCACCGCGGTGGTGTCCGCCTTCGCGATCATGCGCCTGCTGTTCGCCCCGACGGGCGGACGTCTCGTGACGATGTTCGGCGAACGACGCATCTACCTCACCGGGCTCCTCATCGTCGCGGCCAGCACCCTGGCTTGTGCCTTCGCACAGTCGTATTGGCAGCTCCTGGTCTTCCGCGGTCTGGGCGGCATCGGGTCGACGATGTTCAGCATCTCGGCGATGGCACTGTTGATCCGGATGTCGCCCAGCGACATTCGGGGTCGGGTGTCGGGCCTGTTCTCCGCGGGGTTCCTGATCGGCAGCATCACCGGACCGTTGATCGGTGCCGCCCTGGTGGGTTTCGGCCTGCGCGTGCCGTTCGTCGTGTACGCCGTCGCGCTGCTGGTTGCATCGGCGGTCGTGGCCACGCAGCTGCGCGAGGTGATCGCCCCCGATCAGGCCGAGGGCCCGACGGCCGGCCTCATCGGTTTCCGGACCGCCCTGCGCGACAGCGCCTATCGGGCCATCCTCGCGTCGAACTTCACGCAGGGCTGGGCATCGATGGGCGTGCGCGTCGCGGTCGTCCCGCTGTTCATCACCGAGGGGCTCGGTGCGGGGGCGGGGATGGCCGGGATCGTGCTGGCGGTCTACGCGGCCGGCAACGTCCTCGCGATCCTCGTCGCGGGTAGGCTCTCCGACCGGTTCGGTCGTCGGCCGATCATGCTGCCGGGGCTGACGATCACCGTCGTCGCCACCATCGCACTCGGGTTCTCGCCGAACGTGCCCGTCGCGCTGGCGCTGTCGGTGCTCGCCGGCGTCGGGTCCGGGCTGTTCGCCCCCACCCATCAGGCCGCGCTGGCCGATGTTCTGGGCAACCGCCAGCAGGGTGGGTCGGCACTCGCGGCGTTCGGCATGTCCTCCGACCTCGGCGCGGTGACCGGGCCGGTGATCGTCGGGTTCGTGGCCGACCGTGTCGGCTTCGGCCCCGCGTTCGTGCTGACCGGCGTGGTCGCGTCGATCGCTCTGGTCACGTGGCTGTTCGCCCGCGAGACCGCGCCGGCGATCGTCGGTCAGGGTCCGACGTTCACCCACGATGAGGCGGCCGATCGTGACGGAACGAATTACGGTTGAGCGATGACGCGTGACGGGCAGCAGGACGCTGCGAACGGGAGTGCCGCGACCGGGTGGGACTACGCCCTGGGGGCCGATTCCGAGGTCGGCACGCTGCGTGCGGTGATGCTGCACCGTCCCGGTGACGAGCTGCGGCGCCTGACGCCGCGCAACAACGATCAACTGCTGTTCGACGGGCTGCCCTGGGTCGACCGTGCGCAGGAGGAACACGACGCGTTCGCCGCGGTGCTGCGGGATCGCGGCGTCGACGTCTATCTGCTCGGCGACCTGCTCACCGAGACGATCGCGCACAGCGGGGCCGCCCGCATCCAGGGCATCGCGGCCGCCGTCAGCGCACGCCGTCTGGGGACGCATCTCGCCGAGGATCTCGCGAGGCACCTGCGCGGACTCGCGCCCGCGGAGCTGTCACACGTCCTGACCGCCGGGATGACCTTCGACGAGCTCCCGATCACGCCGTCGGCGGAGCGTTCGTCGCTGGTCCGCCGGATGCATCACGGCCCCGAGTTCGCCATCGAACCGCTGCCGAACCTGCTGTTCACCCGCGACAGCTCGTTCTGGATCGGTTCGCGGTTCGCGATCACCTCCCTGGCACTTCCCGCGCGGGCACGCGAGACATCGCTGACCGACCTCATCTACGCGCATCACCCTCGTTTCACCGGTGCCCGACGCGCCTACGAGTCGCAGGTCGCGCCGGTCGAGGGCGGAGACGTGCTGCTCCTCGCCCCGGGTGTCGTCGCCGTCGGGGTCGGGGAGCGCACCACGCCGGCCGGTGCGGAAGCGCTGGCGCGCAGCCTCTTCGACGATCATCTCGCGCACACCGTGCTCGCGGTGCCCATCGAACAGGCGCGGGCGTTCATGCACCTCGACACCGTCTGCACCATGGTCGACACCGATGCGGTGGTGATGTATCCCAACATCCGCGACCACATGTCGGCGTTCACCCTCGCCCACGACCCGGCCACCGACGCCGTACACGTCACGGGGGAGCGGCCTTTCGTCGAAGCGGCCGCCGAGGCGATGGGTATCGGCAAGCTCAGGGTGATCGACACCGGCCTCGACCCGGTGACCGCCGAGCGCGAGCAGTGGGACGACGGCAACAACACCCTCGCCCTGTCCCCGGGTGTCGTCGTGTCCTACAACCGGAACGTGGAAACCAATCGACGCCTGCGTGATTCGGGTATCGAGGTCATCGAGATCGAGGGTCGTGAACTCGGCTCGGGTCGTGGTGGGCCCCGGTGCATGTCGTGTCCGCTGGCGCGGGATCTGTTGTGAGGACCGGCCATGAGCTCATCGCTGCTGGACAATCTGACGGTGGACCCGGCTTCGGACCGGCCACCCTTCGAGCAGGTGCGGCTCCGCATCATCGAACTGATCGCCGACGGCACGCTGCTCACCGGTGAACGCCTGCCGACCGTCCGGGCACTCGCCGCGCATCTCGACCTCGCCCCCAACACCGTGGCGAAGACCTACCGCGAACTCGAGGCGGCCGGGGTGATCGAGACCCGCGGACGCTCGGGCTCGTTCATCAGGGCCGGCCGGCACGACGCCCACGATGCCGGGTTCGCGGCGGCGACGACCTACGTCGAGACCGCCCGTGACCTGGGTCTTGACGACAAAACGATCGTCGCTCTGGTGGAGCGGGCGCTGCGCGCGACTTGAAATGGCAGCACCGACGTTGCTTTGGTGGACTCATGACAAGTGAACAGAACGTGCCGTCTGGCCGTGCGCGGGACTCCTCGCACGGACGTGGTGGGGGGAGTCGGCCCGCACGACCACGGTTGGATCCCGTGGTCTTCTCGGTCACTGCCCTCATCGTCATCGCCTTCGTCGCCTGGGGTCTCGCCGACAAGGACGGCCTCAACTCGACGAGTGCCGACGTCCTGGGGTGGATCACCACCAACCTCGGGTGGTTGTTCATCCTCTCCGCGACCGGTTTCGTCATCTTCGCGGTGTTCCTCGCGGTGTCCAAGTACGGGCGCATCCCTCTCGGCCGCGACGACGAGACGCCGCAGTTCCGTACCATCAGCTGGATCGCGATGATGTTCAGCGCCGGAATGGGTATCGGCCTGATGTTCTTCGGTGCCTACGAACCGCTCTTCCACTTCGTCAGTCCGCCACCGGAGATCGGCGCCGAGGACGTGCGCGCCGCGATGGCCACCACGATGTTCCACTGGGGATTCCACCCTTGGGCGATGTACGCGGTCGTCGGACTGGCCCTGGCGTACAGCACATTCCGGCTGGGGCGCACGCAGCTGATCAGCTCGGTGTTCGAGCGACTGTTCGGTCCGAAGGTGTCCAACGGTCCGGCCGGCAAGGTCATCGACATCCTCGCGATCTTCGCGACGCTGTTCGGCACGGTCGCGTCGCTGGGTCTCGGTGCACTGCAGATCGGTTCGGGCCTGGACAAGATCGGTTGGGTTCATGAACCCACGAAGCTCCTCCTGGTCGGGATCATCGCGATCCTCACCGCCGCATTCGTCGCCTCCGCGGTCTCGGGCATCGCCCGCGGCATCCAGTGGCTCTCGAACATCAACATGGTGCTCGCGGTCGTGCTCGCGGCCTTCGTCTTCGTCGTCGGCCCGACGATCTTCATCCTCAACCTGCTGCCGACCACACTCGGTGCCTACTTCACCGACCTGACGACCTTCGCGGCCCGTTCGGATGCGACCGTGGCGTCCGAGGCAGGCCAGCAGTGGCTTTCCGACTGGACCATCTTCTACTGGGCGTGGTGGGTCTCGTGGACCCCGTTCGTCGGCCTGTTCCTGGCCAAGATCAGTCGCGGGCGGACCATCCGCGAGTTCGTGATCGGCGTCATGGTGGTCCCGACGACGGTGTCGCTGGTCTGGTTCTGCGTGTTCGGCGGTACCGCGATCCGGGAACAGATGACCGGGGTGCTCGACTTCGACGCGGCCAACGACGCCAGCGAGGACACCCTGTTCGACGTGCTGGCGAACCTGCCGTGGGCCGGCGTCGCGTCGGCGCTGGTGATGATCCTGGTGGCGATCTTCTTCGTCTCGGGCGCCGATTCCGCCTCGCTGGTGATGGGGACGCTGTCACAGCGCGGCGCGGAGGAACCCTCACGCCTGATCACGGTGTTCTGGGGTGTGCCTCACCGGCGTGGTGGCCGCACTGCTCCTGGCGATCAGCGGGGATGACGCCCTCGACGGCATCAAGACGATGGCCATCATCGCAGCCCTGCCGTTCGTCCTGGTGATGATCGGCATGTGCCTGTCGCTGTACTCGGACCTCCGGCACGATCCGCTCATCGTGTCCCGCACCGTGTTGTCCGCACGCGTCGACGAGCATGTCCGAGAACAAGCCGAGGCGATCGCCACCGGAGAACTCGACTCCATCCACGCCGACGCCGTGCGGCATCTCGAGATCATCGAACCCGAGATCGTCGAGCAGGCCGGACTCAACGGCGACGGGACGGTCCCGGCCGCCAAGAAGGACGGTTCCCCGGCCTGACGGCACGGCCGATGCACTGTGGCGGCAGTACTCAGCCCCAGCTGGGCAGCCAGATCTGCTGCCGCCACAGTCCCGGTGAGATCGGGGACGCGGTGAGAATCGGCCACAGCCACACGAAGTTGGTGACGACCAGCGCCACGTAGACGGCGACCACGATGATCGACAGCACCCGGCGTTCCGGCCGCGCGCGGGCCGTGGTCGCCGTCGCGCGCAGCAGGTCACCGCAACAGAGCGCGAGACCCATCACGAGGAACGGGGCCAGCGCCGTCGCGTAGAAGAAGTACATCTGCCGGTCGAGGGACACGAACCACGGCAGGATGCCGGCACAGTAGCCGACGACGACCGCGGCGTAACGCCAGTCGCGGCGGACGATCCACGACCACAGACCCCACAGCAGCATGGGCAGTGCGAGCCACCACAGCGCGGGCGAACCGATCAGCATCTGCGCACGGACGCACTCACCCGTGCCGCACTGGTCGGGCCCGTTCTCGAGGGCGTAGAGCATGGGGCGCAGGCTCATCGGCCAGGTCCAGGGCTTGGACTCCCACGGATGCTGGTTGCCTGCCGAGTTGGTCAGCCCGGAATGGAACTCGAGGATGCCGGACTCGTAGTACCAGAGCGAACGCCACGCCCCGGGCACCCAGGAGAAGGTGCCGCCGGTACCGATGGAGTTGCCCTCGGAGTAGCGGTAGACGGCGGTCTCGCTGTTGAACCACGGGATGTAGGTCAGGAAGTAGATGGCCACCGGCATCACCGCGAGGCTCGCACCGGCGGGCACGACGTCGCGGACGAGCGTGCCGACCCACGGGCGCTGCACGTGATACGCGCGGCGGGCCGCGACGTCGAAACCGATCGCGAGCGCCATGAAGAAGAGGACGTAGTAGACGCCGGACCACTTGGTCCCGCAGGTGAGACCGAGCATGACGCCGGCGGTGAAGCGGTACCAGCGGAAACCGAGGCGCGGTCCGAACGGACTGTCGCCCACCCGGCCCTCGAGGTAGACGCGATACATCCGTTCGCGGACCTGGTCGCGGTCGGCGACGAGCGCGGCGAAGGCGGCGACGATGAACAGGGCCTGGAAGATGTCGAGCATCCCCATCCGGGACTGCACGAACAACACGCCGTCGCAGATCGCGAAGATCCCGGCGATCGCACCGACGAGTGTGGACCGGGTCAGCCGGCGCACGACGCAGTAGACGAGGACGACGATGAGGACGCCGGAGATCGCCGGCGCGACCCGCCAGCCGAGCGGGCCGTATCCGAACACGGCTTCTGATGCTGCGAGCATCCACTTGCCGATCGGTGGATGCACCACGAGCCCGTACGCCGGGTTGTCCTCGATCCAGTTGCCGCCGGTGAGCACCTGCCAGCCCTGCGGCACGTAGTGCTTCTCGTCGAAGACCGGGGTGCCCTTGTCCGTGGGGTGACTCAGATTCCAGAACCGGGTCAGGACGGCGACGAGCGTGATGACGACGCCGACCACCAGGCCGCGACCGCGATCCGGCGCACCGAACAGCGGGGCCGGGACCTCCGGTCCGAGGCGGGGCGGCGGGACCGCGGCGGGGACCGGGACACCGGCGGGCACAGAGGTGTCACGCGCGGCGGTGATGGTCACCCGCTCGATCCTAGTGGGCCCTCGTAAGCTGGCTGACGATGAATGCCGCCGAGCCCGACACGCACTCCACCGACGACCCCGCACCCGACACCGGGACGACGGGCCGGCTGGTGCTGGCCGCCACACCCATGGGGCAGGTCGGCGACGCCTCGCCCAGGTTGCGGTCGGCCCTGCAGACGGCCGACATCGTCGCCGCCGAGGACACCCGCCGCACCCGTGCGCTGGCCACCGCGCTCGGCGTCGAGATCGGCGGACGCGTCGTCAGCTACTACGACCAGGTGGAGGCGGCCCGGACACCCGGACTCGTCGAAGCGATCGCCGGTGGCGAGACGGTCCTGCTCGTCACCGACGCGGGGATGCCGTCGGTCAGCGACCCCGGTTACCGGATCGTGGTGGCCTGCGCCGAGGCCGGCCTGCCCGTGACGGCACTGCCCGGCCCGTCGGCGGTGACGACGGCACTCGCGGTGTCGGCGTTGCCGTCGGAGCGGTTCTGCTTCGAGGGATTCGCGCCACGCAAGCCGGGGGCCCGCGCGGACTGGCTGCGGGAACTCGTCACCCAGCCGCGCACGGCCGTCTTCTTCGAGTCGCCGCACCGGCTGGCCGACACCCTGGCCGCGGCGGCCGAGATCCTCGGACCCGACCGGCGCGCCGCGGTGTGCCGGGAGATGACGAAGACCTACGAGGAGGTCCGCCGCGGCGGTCTGGCCGAACTGGCCGACTGGGCGGCGGGCGGCGTCAGGGGCGAGATCACGGTGGTGATCGCCGGCGCGGTGCCCACCGAACCCGACGTCGAGGAACTGGCCGACCGCGCCGAGGAACTGGTGGCCGGCGGGATGCGGCTCAAAGACGCCTGCGCAGAGGTCACGCAGGGCTCGGGTGCCTCGCGGCGCGACGTCTACCAGTCGGTTCTCGATAGGCGTCGAGCTGATCCGAGCTGACCCGCAGCTCGACGCGCGGCGCCAGCCGGTAGGGCCGGCTCGAGACGAGCGCACCCACGACGCGGCGCAGTCGCGACAGCTCGGCGCGCACGCTGACGGTGTGATTCTGGTCGCCGAAGAGCAACTGGCTCAACTGTTGTGAGGTCAGTCCCTGGTCGCCCGCATCGGCCAGCAGCAGCAGGATCTGCGCGTGGCGACGGGTGAGGACCGTGCGCCACGGGTCGTCGTCGCCGGAGACCGTGATCGTCGGCTCTCCGTCGAGGTCGAGTTCGGCGATGACCGGGCCCGAGGGGCCCGCCGGACGCACCAGCCAGCCCGTCCCGAGTCGTTCGACGACGCACATCCCGAGTCCGGGTACGAACTGACGCATGTCCTCGGTCGGCGCGGCCACCCGGACCGGTGGCGTGCACCCACGACCTTCGGCGACCCAGCCGTCGTCGTCGATGAGGAGTCCGGGCCCGTGCAGGCCGGCCAGCTGGGCCGCGCCGTGGTAGCGGAGGTCGGCGAGTGCGCGCTGATGGGCGAGCGTCACCTCGTGCTCGCCCAGCGTGGCCAGGGCGGCCGTGAACGCCGAGACCGCCGGCTGCATCTGCATCGCCGGGCCGGCGAGCCCGGCGACCGCGATCATCTCGCCGGTGCGCGGGTCGTGAACCGGTGTCGCGGTGCAGTACAACCCGTGCAGCGATCGGCTGTAGTGCTCCGGGCCGAAGAGACGGCTGGGTCGGCGGTTGCGGATCGCCAAACCCACGGCGGTGGTCGCGGCGGAATCCTCGTCCCACCGGCTGCCCTCCACGAGACCGAGGCGGTTCGCCTCGGGGAACACCGCGGGCGAGCCGCCGCGCCACAGCATCACGCCGTCGGCGTCGAAGATGCCCAGGGCCATCAGCGGGTCGTCGGTCGACTGGGCGAACACCCGCTTGAGGGAGTCCACCGCGTGGCGGAGCGGATGGGCGGCCCGGCGGGCTTCGAGCTCGTCGCGGCTGATGCGTCCGCGATGGTGATCGTCGACCGTCGAGGGATGGTCCGCGGCCTGCACGCGGCTCCAGGACTCGACCACCTCACCCGCGAATCCGGGAGGCGGTGTCGCGCCGGACATGATGGCCTCGCGGTCGCGATTGATCTCCCGGACGAGCTCCGTGAGGTCGGTTGTCGCCTGGATGGACAGAGTCATGGACGGAATGTTACCGAAATCAACGATCAAGTCCGGAATTTAGGATGCTGCAGCGTATGCGGTCAAATGTTAGCGACGATGCTGGAAGCCTTGTCGAGACATTCCTGCCACTCGCTCTCCGGGACGGAGTCGATCGTGATGCCGCCGCCGACGCCGAGTCCGAGACTGCCGTCCGGCGCGATCTCGACCGTACGGATGGCCACGTTCAGATCGAGGGCCCGGTCGGGTCCGGCGATGCCGATCGCCCCGCAGTAGACGCCGCGGGCGGCATGCTCCCAATCGGCGAGCAGTTCCATCGCGCGCAGCTTGGGGGTGCCGGTGACCGACGCGGGCGGGAAGGTCGCGTCGAGCACGGCGTCGTTGCCGGTGCCGGGCCGCACGATCGCCTCGACTCGCGAGACCAGGTGCCAGACGCCGGGCGCGGGCACCACCGACAGGAGTTCGGGCACCCGGACGCTGCCGGTGACCGCGATCCGCCCCAGGTCGTTGCGGACGAGGTCGACGATCATGATGTTCTCCGCGATGTCTTTCGCGGAGGCGGACAGTGCGTCGGGGTCGGCGTGTGCGGGCAGTGTCCCCTTGATCGGTGAGGAACTGATGATGTTGCCGGTACGACGCAGGAAGGTCTCCGGCGACAGGCTTGCCACCGCACCCCAAACACCCTGCAGGAAAGCCGCTTTCGGAGGGGCCGTGGCTCCGGCGAGGTCGGCGAAGAAGTCCACCGGGTCTGAAGACAACGTGCCGGTGAACCGGGTGCACACGCACGCCTGATACACCTCGCCGGCGCGGATGGCGTCGAGACAGTGTCCGATCGCGGCCAGATGCGGTTCGCGTGCCGGCGGGTTCCAGGCGGTCGTCGTGGGGCGCTCGACCTGCGGGTGCGGGGCGTCGAGCACCGCGTGCGCCCAGTCGGGTATGCCGGTGCCGAGTGTGGACCACTCGCCGTCGCGGAGGACGAGAACACCGTCGGTGAGGCCGCCGGCATTCGTCGGCAGCGCCGACTCGTCGGCGCGCACCGGGAAGCCGATGTGCCCGAACCAGAAGCGGTCCGGGTCGTCGGGCGGGGTGCAGCCCGGGACGATCTCGATGCTCGGCGCGATCACCGCGTCGGCGCCGAGCCAGTCGCCGATCAGCGCCGCGGGCGGCGGGAGTCCCCGGTTGACGGTCTCGGCGTGGAGGGCCCGGAGTGCATCGAGCGCGGACGCGGCCATGTGTGGCGAGGTCGGTCAGTTCTCGTAACGCGGGAACACGGGTGACGGCTTCGGCAGCGCGGTTCCCGCCGCCAGGCGGGTGGCGACGGCGCTGAACTGACGGTCGTCGCCGACCGCGAGCAGGTCGAGGACCTTGTTCGACGACTCCGGCATCACCGGCTGACTCAGTACCGCGACGATGCGCACGACCTCGGCGCACACGTAGAGCACGGTGCCGGTGCGGTCGAGGTCGGTCTTCGCGAGCTTCCACGGTTCCTGCGCGGAGATGTACCGGTTGGTCTCGGCCAGCGTCGACCACAGCGCCTCGAGGCCGAGGTGGATGGCCTGGTTGTCGAAGTGCTCGCGGACGGTCCCGAGCAGCGAGTCGGCCCGGTCCAGCAGGGCCTTGTCGGCGTCGGTGAGGTCAGCAGCCGCCGGCACCACGCCGTCGAAGTACTTGCCGATCATCGACAGGGTGCGCTGGGCGAGGTTGCCGAACTCGTTGGAGAGGTCGGCGTTGATGCGCGACACGATCGCCTCGGCCGAGTACGACCCGTCCTGGCCGTACGACACCTCGCGCAGGAAGAAGTAGCGCACCGGATCGAGGCCGAACTCGTCGATGAGGTTCTCCGGGTCGACGACGTTGCCGACCGACTTGGACATCTTCTCGCCCTTGTTGAACAGGAAGCCGTGTGCGAAGACCCGCTTGGGCAGTTCGACGCCCGCGCTCATCAGGAAGGCCGGCCAGTACACGCAGTGGAACCGGATGATGTCCTTGCCGATGATGTGCAGGTCGGCGGGCCAGAAACGCTCGAAGGTCGCGGCGTCGTCGGGGAAGCCGACACCGGTGAGGTAGTTGGTCAGCGCGTCGACCCACACGTACATGACGTGCTCGGGATGGTCGGGGACCGGGACGCCCCAGTCGAAGGTCGTCCGCGACACCGACAGGTCGGTGAGCCCGCCCTTGACGAAGCTGATGACCTCGTTGCGTCGCACGTCGGGCCCGATGAAGTCGGGCTGTGCCTCGTAGAGCTCGAGGAGCTTGTCCTGGTAGGCCGAGAGGCGGAAGAAGTAGGTCTCCTCCTCGGTCCAGGTCACCACGTGCCCGGTGTCGGAGGCGATGCGCTCACCGGCGTCGTCGACCTCGGTGTCGGACTCGGCGTAGAAGGTCTCGTCGCGGACGTCGTACCAGCCGGAATACTTGTCGAGGTAGATGTCACCGCGGTCGCTCATCCGCTTCCACAGTTCCTCCGACGCCCGCTTGTGGTCCTCGTCGGACGTGCGGATGAAACGGTCGAAGCTCGAGCCGAGACGTTCCTGCAACGACTGGAATCGATCGGAGTTGCGGTTCGCGAGTTCGGCGGTGGGGATGCCCTCGGTCTGTGCGGTCTGCTGCATCTTCTGACCGTGGACGTCGGTGCCGGTCAGGAACCGGACGTCGAAACCGTCGAGGCGCTTGAACCGTGCGAGGGCATCTGCGGAGATGTACTCGTAGGCGTGCCCGATGTGCGGCGCACCGTTGGGATACGCGATCGCGGTGGTGAGGTAGTACGGCCGCCCCGCACCGTACGAGGTGCCGTCCTCGGCCGTGCCGGACAGATCAGGGCTGGTCAGATCGGGTGCCATAGTGCTCCACAGAGTACCGACCGGCAGCCGCCGACAGCCAATCGCGGGTCGGCCCCGCTCAGCGGGATCGCAACGACCCGATCGCCCGCGCGGTACGGGCGACCGTCTCGTCGGCGTCGTCGCCGAGGCCGGTCAGGGCCTTCGACGCGGCGTCGCCGGTGATCTCCGCCAGCGCCTGGACCAGCCGCAACCGCACCGACGGGTCCGGGTCGGCGCCGAGGCGGTCGACGAGCCGCTCGACGATCCGGCCGTCGACGTCATGGGTGGCCAGGATCTCGGCCGCCTCGACATCGCGGTCACCGACGGCGACGAGTTCGACGAGGACGTTCAGCGCAGCTTCGGCGCCGCGACGGCCCAGGGAGAGCGCGGCCGTCCGCCGGACCTCGTGGTCCGGGTCGGTCAGCGACGCCTCGAGCACCGCGGTGGCCCGGGCGTCGTCGATCGCGGAGAGGGCGGTGGTCGCGCGGCGCCGGACCGTCGCGTCGGGGTCGGTCACCCGGGCGGCGAGCTGGTCGAGTGCACCCGGGGTCTGCGCCAGCGCCCAGCGGAGCGTGCCGGCGACGTTCTCGTCGGATTCGGCGAGCAGGGCATCGGTCAGCGACTCGGCGGACAGTCCGGCGTCTCCCGCGCGCAACGCCGCGCGCTGGCGGTGGGCGGCATGCTCGGAGTGCACCGCACGGAGCAAGCCGACCACGTCGAGGACGGCCGGCCAGTCGTCGGCGCCGGTCACCTGGATCTGTCGGAGTCGGTCCAGCAGCCGGGCGTCGGCGGCCATCCGGTCCTGCGTGTCCTGGATCAACCTCTCCAGCAACGCGTCCGGCGCGAAGGACGGATCGTCGAGGGCGCGGCCCACGTCGCGCAGCGACAACCCGAGCGACCGAAGGCTTTCCACGTGCAGTAGACGTTCGATGTCGGGGTCGGAGTACTCGCGATAGCCGCCCGTCGTGCGGCCGGTCGGACGGACGAGGCCGAGGGCGTCGTAGTGGCGCAGCATCCGGGTGCTGACACCCGAACGCCGCGCCACCTCGCCGATCAGCACGGCGTACTCGAATCATGCTCGGGCACAACGGGGTTCGTCAACTTGGCGGCCCGTTCGAGCTCGTACGCGAAGTCGCTGTCCGGGTCGTCGAGGATCCGGGTGGTGGCCGCGGCGTGCGCGCGAACCCGGGGAGTCCGGTGACGACGAGCCGTGGCGAGAGCGTCGAGGGACGCCTCGCCGAGCGCGGCCAGCGCACGACTCAGGCTGCGCTGCACATCGATCGGGCCTCGCCCGAGCTCCCGGGCCAGTTCTCCTGCGAGTGCGAGCTCCTCGCCCGCCGGAACGAGGGCCACCGCGGCGCGCCATGCGGTCCGCGCGACCTCGGGATCGGCGTCGTGCAACAGATCGGCGGTGACGGCCGGCCACGCGGACCGGTCGCCGACCTTCGACAATGTATGCAGCGCCTGGCTGCGGGCCTGCGGCGCATCCGAGACCAGTTCATCGACGAGTCGCGGCACCGTCACCTGCGCGGGAAGCCTCGTCAGCGCCCACGTCAGCATGTCCCGGACGAAGAAGTCCGGTTCGACGGCGCAGCGTGCGATCAGGTCGTCGACCAGGAGCGGGTCGGGTTCGGTTCCCGCCGCCATCGCCGCGCGTAGACGCGTCGACGGGTCGGGTGCGTGCAGTGCGGTCGTGATCGTCTGAGTCATCGTCAACACCTCCTCGTACACCCACTACAGACCCTGTCACGGTGTCAAGGTCAAGAAGCGTGATGCCGAGGAGGGTGAGGGGTCGCTCAGATCTCGCGACGGTAGGGCTCGCACCCCGGAGGCGCCTTGGGCGGTTCCCGATACTCGAGGTCGGGGATCTTCATGCTCACCGGTGCCGACGTGAGGGTGAACTGCTCGCCGTGGTGGGAGAGATCGATCGGCGGTCCGGACAGCAACCGGTAGGTGGCGTGCTCCTTGTCCACCGCGACCACGAACTTCGACTCCCGCACGATCATGCGGAAGGACATGTACGTCAACCGGCTGGGCAGCCGTGGCGCGAAGGTGATCTTTCCGCTGAAGTCGCGCATGCCGCCGAAACCGGCCACGCAGTCCGTCCACGCCCCGGCCAGTGCGGCGATGTGCAAGCCGCTGTTGACGTTGCTGTGCAGGTCGTGCAGATCGGTGAACACCGACTCGGCCAACAGATCGTAGGCGAGGTCGAGGTAGCCGACCTCGGCGGCCGTGACCGCTTCGCAGCACGCCGAGAGCGACGAGTCGCGCACGGTGATCGGGTAGTAGTAGTCGAAGTTGCGGAGCTTCTGTTCGGCGGTGAACGAGTCGCCGAACAGGTAGGTCGCATAGACCAGGTCGGCCTGCTTGACGACCTGTTTGCGGTAGAGGTCGTAGTACGGATAGTTCAGCAACAGTGGGTACCGGCCGACCGAGGACTCGAAATCCCACGCCCCGAGCAGCGTGAACGACTCACACTGCTGGTGTACCCCGAGCGCCTCGTCGTAGGGGATGGACATGTCGTCGGCGCACGACTCCCAGTGCGCCGCTTCGGCTGTCGTCACCCCGAATTGTTCGGCGAGGTCGGGACGACGGTGCACCGCGGCCACCGCGTCGCGCAGGTTCTGCTGTGCCGCGAGGTTGGTGAAGACGTTGTTGTTCACCACGGCCGTGTACTCGTCCGGCCCGGTCACGCCGTCGATGCGGAACTTCCCGTTGACGTCGTGATGGCCGAGACCCGCGAACAAACGGGCGGTCTCGACGAGAAGTTCGACGCCGCACTCGGTTTCGAACTGTTCGTCGTCGGTGGCGCGCAGGTAGCGGGCGGTGGCGTTGGCGATGTCGGCGGACACGTGCACCCCGGCCGTGCCCGCGGGCCAGTAGCCCGAACACTCGTCCCCGTTGATCGATCGCCACGGGAACATCGCGCCGCGCTGGCCGAGTTCGGCGGCGCGGGCCTTCGCCTTGTCCATGGTGGCGTGACGCCAGCGGAGTTCCTCGCCGGCCGCGGCGGGCACCGTGTAGGTGAGCATCGGCAGGATGAAACTCTCGGTGTCCCAGAAGGTGTGACCGTCGTAGCCGGGACCGGTGAGCCCCTTGGCCGGGATCGCGCGCGACTGGCCGCGCGCGCCGGCCTGTAGCACGTGGAACAGTGCGAACCGAACCGCTTGCTGGAGTTCGGGATCCCCGTCGAGTTCGATGTCGGCGTCGCGCCAGAAGTCCTCCAGGTAGCGGACCTGGTCGGCTTTCAGGGAGTCCCAGCCGGTCTCCATCGCCATCGCCAGCGCGGCGTCGACCTGTGCGCGCAGCGCCGGTACCGAGCGCCGGGCCGACCAGCCGTAACCCATGTACTTGGTGAGGGTCAGGCTCTTGCCCTTCGGCACGTTCGCCGCGATCGTGAGGCGGGCGAGGTCGCCATCGGCGCGGATGAAGGTGTCGGCCTTGTCCGGGAAGTAGATCTCGTGGTCCATGCCGGCGGCGATGTGCAGACCGGACTGCTTGGTGTGGTGGACCAGCATGCCCCAGTAGTTGCGGCAGGTCGCCAGATCCGACACCAGCGGGGCGTCGAGCGCAGCCGCGAGACGCGGGTCGTTGCCGGGGGCCGGGACCGGCTCGTTGGCCAGCAGGTCGGACTGCAGGACGAGCTTCATGTCCTCGTCGACGGGTTCCACCTCGTAGCGGATGGCCGCGATGGTGCGCTTGGTGAACGAGACGAGACGTTCGGACTTGATGCGCACGGTGCGCCCGGTCGGCGACGTCCACAGGGTGTGACGACGCAGCGTGCCGGTGCGGAAGTCCAGCGTCCGTTCGTGCTCTTCGGTACGGCCGTACCGAAGGTCCATCGGCTCGTCCTCGACGAGCAGGCGGATGATCTTGCCGTCGGTCACGTTCACGACCGTCTGGCCCGATTCGGGGTAACCGTAGCCGCTCTCCGCGTAGGGGAGGCCGCGCAACTCGTAGAAGCCGTTGAGGTAGGTGCCCGGATGGTCGACCGGTTCACCCTCCTCGAAGGTGCCGCGTAAGCCGATGTGCCCGTTGGACAACGCGAACAACGTCTCGGTGCGGCCGAGCATGTCGAGATCGACTCCGCCGCTCCACTTCAGCTGCCACGGGTGGATCTCGAACCCGTGTGGCTTGTCCGCGCTCATGCGGGCAGCAATTCGTCGAGATCGTTGACGACGACGTCGGCGCCGGCGGCGCGCATCGCCTCGGCCTGACCTCCGCCGACACGATCGACGCCCACGACGAAGCCGAACTCGCCTGCGCTACCGGCCTGTACGCCGGAGATGGCGTCCTCGAAGACCGCGGCCGCAGCGGGCTCGACGCCCATCAGTTCGGCTCCCAGCAGATAAGAGTCGGGAGCGGGTTTGCCGTTGAGTCCACGTGCGGCGATCTCGAGACCGTCGACGCGGACCTCGACGAAACCCGACAGGTCGGCAGCTTCGAGCACTGGTCCTCCATTCTTCGACGACGTCACGACCGCGATCCGGAGACCGGCATCGCGTGCCGCGTTGAGGTACCGCACCGACCCTGGGTAGGCCTGGCCGCCGTCTTCGGCGAGGCTGACGAGGAACATGTCGTTCTTGCCGTTTCCGATCGCGGTCACGGTCGCGGGGTCGACGTCGGTGATCCCGCGCGACGCCAGGAAGGCTCGTACCCCGTCCTCACGGGGACGTCCGTCGACGTAGTCGAGGTAGTCCTGGTCGGTGAACTCCACGAAGCCGGGCGCGTCGACGCCGCCCGCGCGATCGGCGAGGAAGGCGTCGAACGTCTTCTTCCAGGCCTTGCGGTGGAGTACCGCGGTTTCGGTGAGGACCCCGTCGAGATCGAAGAGCGCGACAGTGATCACTTCTGGCAATCCCAACACGATGCGCAACGCTACCCGCCTGAGTCGGGTAAGGCGCGATGAAGCGCGATAGCGCGCGTCAGGCGGAGCTGACCGAGTGGGCATCGGTTGTCGGTGAACGGCCGTCGTCCCAGAAACCGATCGATTCCAGCTGCGCGATCAGGCGGTCGCGTGCGTCCTCGAAGGCGGCGACGATCTCGGCCTTGATGCCTTCGGTGTCGCCCTTGCGCAGCAGTTCGATGAGTCGTCGGTGGCTGGCCGCGGCGGACAGACCCCACTCCGTGTCGCTCGAATACAGCTGCAGCGGATTGTATTTGCTCGCCGAGTACTGGAACCAGGCGAGCTTCTTGCTCTCGGCCATCAGGTGCACCTTGCGGTGGAAGGCGAACTCCGCGGTCAGCACCTGGTCGGCCCGGCCGGAGCCCACGGCCGTCTCGAGGTCGTCGACGAGTGCAGCCAGTTCGCCCAGACGTTCGTCCAGGTCCGGGTTCTCGGCGGCATGACTCGCGAGGCGCGCGGAGAGCTCGGCCTGCATCCAGAAGATGTCGACGATGTCGCCGCGGGTGAGCGTCTCGACGATGAACCCGCGATGCAGGGCCTGCTTGACGAGTCCCTCGCCGCGGAGGGTCGCGAGCGCCTCGCGGACCGGGGTGACGCTGCACCCGAGGGCCGATGCGGTCTCGTCGAGCCGGACGAAGTCTCCCGGGCGCAGGACACCGGTCATGATGCGGGTGCGCAGGTAGTCGGCCACCTCGACGGCCAGCTGTGTCCTGTGTAGGGGTCCGGGGGTCATCGATCATCCGTCCGTTTGTGTCGGTCAATCGACCTTAACCGGCGCGGACCCCTACTGGCCGGTCCCCGCCGCCGGAAAACTTCGTGGCCGACGGGCGAACCCCGATGAGACGATGGCGACATGACTCGTCGTTTCGCTCAGGTCGATGTGTTCTCGTCCACCGGCACCGAGGGCAATCCCGTGGCGGTGGTCGTCGACGGCGGTGGCCCCGGTGCTCCTATCGCGGAGGACCGGATGGCGGCCTTCGCCCGCTGGACCAACCTCTCGGAGACCACGTTCGTACTGCCGCCGACCGATCCGGCCGCCGATTACCAGCTGAGGATCTTCACTCCCGACGGGGAGCTGCCGTTCGCCGGCCACCCGACCTTGGGCTCGGCGCACGCCTGGTTGACCACGGGTGGCCGGCCGAAGGGTGAGGACGTCGTGCAGGAGTGCGGCGTCGGGCTCGTCCACATCCGCCGATCGGGTCCTCGACTGGCCTTCGCCGCGCCGCCGTTGCGCCGGTCGGGTCCGGTCGATCCCGATGTCGTCGACGAGGTCGTCGCGGCACTCGCCGTCGATCGGGATGCGGTGGTCGCGGCCGAATGGGTCGACAACGGTCCCGAGTGGATGGTGATCCAGCTGGGTTCGGGGGAGCGGGTGCTCGAGGTCCGTCCCGACATCGCCGCGCTCGGCGACCACAAGGTCGGATTGCTCGGCCTCTACGATGCGGGCGACGTCTTTGCCGAGGTCCGGGCCTTCGTCCCGGGGATCGGAGTCCCCGAGGACCCGGTCACCGGCAGCCTCAACGCGGGGATCGCGACCTGGTTGCGGTCCACCGGACAGGCACCGGAGAGTTATGTCGCCGCGCAGGGTGGGGCCATCGGTCGCGCCGGACGCGTCCACATCCACGACGACGGCCAGGACATCTGGGTGGGTGGTGACACCGCCACCGTGATCGAGGGCACAGTCGCGCTGTAGCCGGGCACGCGGCGTCGCCGGGCTGTGCCAAGGTGTTTGCCATGAGCGACGCCAGCGACGCCTCAGCCGACGCGCCTGCCGAGACCCTGAGCAACAAGGCGGCCAAGAAGCGTCGCCGGCGCGAGCCGCCGCCGGACCCGACGCCGTTGCCGGGCCTCGTCGACGCCCACACCCACCTCGCGGCGTGTGGTGGGCGGGACGCCGAGTCGGTCCGCGCCATCCTCGGCCATGCGCAGGCGGTCGGCGTCGATCAGGTGGTGACTGTCGCCGACGACATGGTCGACGCCCGCTGGGCAGTCGCGGCGGCGGAGTGGGACCACCGGGTCTATGCGGCCGTCGCGCTGCATCCGATGCATGCGGGTGATCTGGACGACGAGACCGCCGCCGAACTCGAGCAGATGGTCCGTCATCCACGGGTCGTCGCGGTGGGTGAGACGGGTTTGGACTACTACTGGCCCGGTAAGTCCGACGACTGCGCGTCGCCGGAGGTCCAGCACGAGACGTTCCGCTGGCACATCGACCTCGCCAAGCGGGTCGGCAAGCCGTTGATGATCCACAATCGCGAGGCCGACCGGGATCTGCTCGACATCCTGGCCGCCGAGGGCGCGCCCGAGACCGTGATCATGCATTGCTTCTCCGGTGACCGGAACGTTGCCCGCGAATGCGTCGACCGCGGGTACATCCTGAGCTTCGCCGGAACTGTGAGCTTCGCCAATGCCGACGAGCTGCGCGTCGCGGCCGAACTCGTGCCCGACGAACAGATCCTGGTCGAGACCGATGCGCCGTTCCTCACCCCGCATCCCTACCGTGGCCAGCCGAATCAGTCGTACTGCCTGCCGTACACGGCGCGGGCGATCGCCGAGGTCAGAGGGGTGTCCGAGGAGGAGATCGCGCGTCTGTCAGGCGCCAATGCGCGGCGCGCCTACAACATCCCTTTGCCATAATCTGGCCGGTTCGTTATCGTACTGTGATCCGCTCGGCCAGAGCGATACATCCGGCGATCAGCGGTTCCCGCTTGTGATGCACATGCATCCCGACAGCTCGGATGGGTCCTCCGGTCGCCGCGGCGCCTTGTTCCCGACCAGATTGTTGTGCCTTGCCTTCTCTGCCTCCCTCAGTGTCGCCCACGTCGGTCTTCTCCAAGATCAACGGGACCGATTCCCTGCGTGCCCGCCTGGCGGTGGGAGCCGTCTGCGCCACCGTCGCCGCCGGTGGTGTCATGGGCGTCGCGATGCACAAGACCGTCACCATCGACGTCGACGGCCAGACCCGCCAGGTGTCCACGATGGCGATGTCGGTGGAAAGCCTGCTCGAATCCGAGGGTCTCGCCCCGGCCGACGGTGACAAGGTGAGCCCGTCGCTCGACTCCGGTTTCGGCGAGGGACAGACCATCAAGGTCAACCGTCTGAAGAAGCTCACCCTCGACATCGAGGGCCAGCGCGAGACCATCATCACCAACGCCTCCACCGTGGACCAGCTGCTCGAGGAGCGGGGCCTGGAGCACGCTGCCGAGGAAGCCGACTTCGGTAGCGACGAACTGCCCGTCGACGGCGGCAAGATCGACGTCGCGCTTCCCAAGCCGGTGCAGCTGGTCGACGGCCCGGCCAAGAAGCGCCCGGTCGTCGCCGCCCACACGGTCGAGGATCTGCTGAAGGCCCTCGGTACGCCGCTCGGTGCGGAGGACAAGGTCGTCCCGGCCGCGGACACCGAGGTCACCCCCGACCTGAAGATCATCGTCACGCGCATCAAGACCGAGGACGTCACCGTCACCGAGCCGGTCGCCCCGCCGGAGATCAAGAAGGAAGATCCCACCCTCGTCCGCGACCGCAAGGTCGTCGAGAAGAAGGGCGCCCCCGGCGAGGCCCGTGTGACGTATAAGGTCACCAAGGTGAACGGACGAGTCGTCAAGCGCGACAAGCTGACGAGCGAGGTGCTCAGTGAGCCCGTCGCCGCCACCGTCCGTATCGGCACCAAGCCCGGTGCGCCGTACGTCCCGCCGGGCTCCGTCTGGGACGCCCTCGCGCAGTGCGAGGCCACCGGCAACTGGGCGATCAACACCGGCAACGGGTTCTACGGCGGCGTGCAGTTCGACCAGAACACCTGGGAGCGCTGGGGCGGCCTCGAGTACGCACCGCGCGCCGACCTCGCCACCCGCGAAGAGCAGATCGCGATCGCCAAGAAGACCCAGGCCGTACAGGGCTGGGGCGCATGGCCGTCGTGCACGTCCAAGTTGGGTCTGCGCTGAACGACGACACGACAGGCGACGCACCGCGGCTCCTCGGCCCCGCGCAGATCCGCGATCTCGCCGCCGAAGTCGGTGTACGGCCGACCAAGACACTCGGTCAGAACTTCGTCCACGACGCGAACACCGTTCGCCGGATCGTCACGGCCTCCGGCGTCGGTTCTGACGACGTCGTCCTCGAGGTCGGCCCCGGACTCGGGTCGCTGACCCTCGCCCTTCTCGGCACCGCCGGCCGGGTCGTCGCCATCGAAATCGATCCGATTCTGGCGCAACGGATTCCGCAGACCGTTGCCGAATACGCACCGGCGCAGAGCGGCAACTTCGACGTCGTGCTCGCCGACGCCCTGCAGGTCACCCGCGACGACCTGCCCGTCGTGCCGACCGCCCTCGTCGCCAACCTCCCGTACAACGTGTCGGTCCCGGTCCTGCTGCACCTGCTCGGACTGTTCCCCGAGATCACGACCGCCCTGGTGATGGTCCAGGCGGAGGTGGCCGACCGGCTCGCCGCCCCGCCCGGCAGCCGCACCTACGGCGTGCCGAGCGTGAAGGCCCGGTACCACGGCCGCGTGAGTCGCGCAGGTGCGGTGGGGCGCAACGTGTTCTGGCCCGAACCCAAGGTCGAGTCCGGTCTCGTGCGCATCGAGCGCACCGACGACTATCCGATCGACACGGTGTTCCGGCGGACGGTGTTCGCCGTGATCGACGCCGCGTTCGCCCAGCGCCGCAAGACGATGCGGTCGGCACTGGCCGGCTGGGCGGGCTCCCCGGCGGAGGCCGAGCGCCGGTTGCGCGCCGCCGACATCGATCCCGGCATCCGCGGCGAGAAACTCGACGTCGACGACTTCGTGCGCCTGGCCCGGACCGTCTGAGTTCTCAGTTCGACGCCGCGCGCAGCTTCTCCAGCAGTTCCGGGGCGGCGTCTCGAAGAAAGTCGTCCTGCGTCTCGCCGCCGATCTGCACCAGTGCGATGTCGGTGAATCCCGCCTCCCGGAACGGCTTCACGGCGTCGACGATCTGATCGAGGTCGGGGCCGCACGCGATGTTGGCCGCGACGTCGTCGGGGGTGACGTACTGGGTCGCGGCGGCGAAGCCCGCGGTGGTGCGGAGGTCGGCGTTGACGTCCCAGCCGCCGGCGAACCAGCGGAACTGGTCGTGGGCCCGTTCGACGGCGGCATCGCGGTCCGGGCCCCAGCTGATCGGGATCTGCCCGATGGCGCGGGTGCCCGTGCCGTCGACCGTCCCCGTGGCCGCCTGCGCGTTCCATGCGGAGATGAGGTCGGCGTTCGGCTCGACCGCGATCAGATGATCGGCCAGCGGTCCGAAGGTCTCGATCCCGGAGTCGCCGGCCACGGCGACGCCGATCGGCACCGGCTGATCGGGGAGATCCCAGATGCGCGCGGCGTCGACCTGGAAGAACTCGCCGCGGAAATCGACGAGGTCGCCGGTGTGCAGTTTGCGGATGATCTCGATGGCCTCGGCCAGCATGTCCTGGCGGTCGGTGACCGCGGGCCAGCCCGCGCCGACGACGTGCTCGTTGAGGTTCTCACCCGAGCCCAGCCCGAGAGTGAAGCGGCCGTCGGCGAGGATCTGCAGGGTCGCGGCCTTCTGCGCGACGACGGCCGGGTGGTAGCGGATCGTCGGACAGGTGACGTAGGTCATCAGCTCGACGCGTTCGGTCGCGTGGGCCACCGCCCCCAGGACCGACCACGCGTACGGGGCGTGCCCCTGCGAGGACAACCACGGGAAGTAGTGATCGCTGGACACCTCGAAGTCGAAGCCGGCGCCCTCGGCTCCGATGGCATAGCGGACGAGGTCCTTGGGGCCGGCCTGCTCGGTCATCAGGGTGTACCCGAATCGGGTTGTCATCAGAACTCCTCTGCGGGTCTCTCGTCGAGATCGGTCGCTCCGGTGTAGCCGGCGAGCCGTTCGGGTAAACGGACGGCTCGCAGTGCTCCGACCCGGAAAGCAGGTGCAGATGACCCAGGCCAACGAGAGCGGTTCTGTTGACACCGTGTTGCTCGACGTCGACGGGACACTGATCGACTCGACGTATCTCCACGCGCTCGCCTGGATGCAGGCCTTCACCGCGCACGATCTCACCCCGCAGTGGTGGGAGGTCCACCGCGCCATCGGAATGGGTGGCGACCGCCTCGTCGGCGAGATCTGCGGCGACGAGGTCGAGGAGTCGCTGGGCGACACGCTGCGCGACGACTGGGAGCGCCACTATCGGAAGCTGGTACCCGACGTCCGGCCGTTGCCCGGTGCCGTCGACTTCGTCCGGGGCCTGCTCGATGCCGGTTACCGGGTGGCGCTGGCATCGTCGGGGAAGGCCGAATTCACCGATGCCGCACTGGAAGTGATGGGCTTCGAGCGGGACGACCTGGCGGCGGTCACCTCGTCGGACGATGCGGACGATTCGAAACCCGCACCCGACATTCTCGAAGTGGCGCTGACGGAGGCCGGCGGCGGCCGGGCGATCGTGGTCGGGGACACGGTGTGGGATGTCGCCTCCGCACATCGGCTCCCCGCCGAGTGTGTCGCGGTCCGGTCCGGGGGATTCGCCGAGGCCGAGCTCCGCGATGCCGGGGCCGTCCTGGTCGTCGACCACGTCGGTGAACTCGCGCGCCGCGGATGGCGGCCCTGAGATCGCCGCGGAGCAGCCCTGAGCGCGTATCCGTATCGGCCCGACTAGTCTGACTCACTGTGTCGCGAACGTCGCTGTCGGTGGTTACCGACTCGGTCACCGCGCGCGCCCCGTCGAAGGTGAACCTCCACCTGGGTGTGGGCCCGCGCCGGGATGACGGGTACCACGATCTGGTCACCGTGTTCCAAGCGCTCTCGTTGCACGACGACATCCGGGTCGCGCGTGCCAACGAGCTGTCCGTGACAGTTCGTGGTGAGGGCGCCGGTTCGGTGCCCGCCGACGCCTCCAACCTCGCGGCCCGTGCGGCTCAGGCCCTGGCCGGGTGGGCGGACCGTGCGGGGTACGTCGCGATCGGGATCGAGAAGACGATCCCGGTCGCCGGGGGCATGGCGGGCGGCAGCGCGGATGCGGCCGGGGCTCTCGTGGCGCTCGCGCATCTGTGGAAGCTCGACATCTCGCGTGACGAACTCGCCGAGATCGCAGCCGGTCTCGGGAGCGACGTCCCGTTCGCCCTCCACGGCAACACGGCGCTGGGCACCGGCCGCGGTGAGCAGCTGATGCAGGTGCTCTCCCGCGGCGAGTTCCACTGGGTGCTCGCCCTCGCGCGCGAGGGTTTGTCGACGCCCGCGGTGTACAAGGAGCTGGACCGGTTGCGCGACACCAGGTCTGGTGACGTCGACGAGGAGGGCGACTTCCTGCGTTCCCCCGACGACCTGATGCAGGCGCTCGCCTCCGGTGATCCCCGCGCGGTGGCACCGTTGCTGCACAACGACCTCCAACCGGCCGCGCTGAGTCTGCAGCCGACGCTGCGTCGCACGCTGCGTGCCGGGGTGGACGCGGGTGCCCTCAACGGGATCGTGTCGGGATCGGGCCCGACGTGTGCGTTCCTGTGTGCGGACGAGCAATCCGCGGTGAACGTCGCCGCCGAGCTGTCGGGAGCGGGCGTCGCGCGCGCGGTCCGCACCGCGAGTGGTCCCGCACCGGGAACCCGCGTCCTCGGCACGGACTGAGACCGGCACAACTCCCTGACCTCGTCTTCTCGGGCGAGTCACTACAGTAGTGCGGGTGCTCCGCAGACTCCTGACCGCCGTGTTGACGTTTTTCGTCGCCGTGCTCGTCGGCCTCGGGTCGTTCGTATCGACGCCGCTGTCGTCGGCCGCGGCCCCCGACAACGGATTCGTCTTCGCCACCACCGACGTCTCCGACGATCAGCTCCCGTCGGCAGCGGCTGCCGGCACCCGTCTGACCTATGCGACGCGGGATCAGCGTGGACGTCCGGCGATGGCGACCGGTGTCTTCTGGGTCCCGCGCGGCACACCGCCGGCCGGGGGATGGCCGGTGGTCTCCTGGGCACACGGCACCGTCGGTATCGCCGACGATTGTGCGCCCACGAAGCACCGGCTGGGGGACGGGGTCGAAGCACCCGTGCGGGCCGCGCTCGACGCCGGTTACGCGGTGACCGCCACCGACTATGCCGGACTCGGATCGGCCGGGGAGACCGACTATCTCGGCGGTGCCGCCGCGGCGTACTCGGTCATCGACATGATCCGCGCTGCACGGTCGGTCGACGCCGCGCTCGGCGATTCCTGGGTGTCGGTCGGACATTCCCAGGGTGGCCACGCGGCTCTGCATGCGGCGCACCGTCAACCGGCGTATGCCCCGGAGCTCCCGGTCAAGGGTGCGGTCGCGATCGCCCCGGTGTCGTCTCTGGAGAACCTGTTCGGTCTCTTCGGACCCCGGATTCCAGGACTCGGTGCCCTCAACGTCCTGAGCGCGCCGTTCCTCTACACCCTTGCGGGCCTCGACCATTCGCAGCCGGAATTGAAGATCGAAGACTTTCTCACCGACAGCGGCAAACGGTTCCTGGACCGGTCCCGCGCCCGCTGCAACGGTGACGTCGTCGCCGCGCTGCGGTCGGTGTCGCCGGGATCGCTTGTCGCGTCGTCGTTCACCGAGGATCAGAGGTTCCGTGACGCGCTGCGTGCCTATGCCGAGGTCCCGACCGCCGGCTACCCGGCCAAGGTCACCATCGCCCACGGCATCCTCGACCCGGTCCTGCCGTATCCGCTGAGCCGTTCGCTGCGGTCGGCGATGGAGCGCAACGGCACGAGCGTCGACCTGAAGACCTATGCCCGCGCCGACCACAGCAGCGTCGTCGACGGGTCACTGCCCGATGTCATGGCGGCCGTCCGAGAGGCCTTCGGTCGTTAGGCGGGTTCGGCTGATCACTCGAGGGCTTCGCCGAGCTCCATCCAGCGTTCCTCGATCTCGGCGAGTTCGGACTCCATCTCCCGGATGCGTTCGGTCTCGGCGGCCAGACCCTGATAGTCGGACTGGTCGTGGTCGGCGAGAGCGGTGCGGGCCTCGTCGATCTTGCTGTGCAGCTTGTCGATCCGGCGCTCCAGTGCCGCCAGCTCCTTGTTCGCTGCCCGCAGTTCCGCGCCGCTGAGTGCAGAGGTGGATTCGCTCGACGAGCCGCTTGAGCCCGACGGCGTCGCGGACGCAGATTCCTTCTGCTGTGCTGCACGGAGTTTCAGGAACTCGTCGACACCGCCGGGGAGATGGCGCAGCTTGCCGTGCATCACGGCGAACTGCTGATCGGTGACACGCTCGAGGAAGTACCGGTCGTGCGACACGACGATGAGGGTGCCGGGCCAGGAGTCCAGGAGATCCTCGAGGGCGGCCAACATGTCGGTGTCGAGGTCGTTGGTCGGCTCGTCGAGGATCAGCACGTTCGGGGCATCGAGCAGGATGAGCAGCAACTGCAGACGACGCTTCTGACCACCGGACAGGTCCTTGACCGGGGTGGACAGCTGGGCACTGTCGAAGCCGAGGCGTTCGAGCAGCTGCGAGGGGGAGAGCTCCTGCGCCTTCGAGCCGGAGCCGAAGGTGTAGGTGGTCTGGAGGTCGGCGATCACCTTCCGGACCGGGTCGTCGAGGAAGCGGTCGAGGTCGTCGAGGCGCTGGGTGAGGGTGGCGACCTTGACGGTCTTGCCGCGCTTGACCTTTCCGCCGGTCGCTTCGACCGTGCCCGCGATGAGCCCGAGCAGCGTCGACTTTCCTGCACCGTTCACCCCGAGGATGCCGGTCCGTTCACCCGGGGCGAGGCGCCATTCGACTCCGTCGAGGACGTCGCGGTCGCCGTAGGAGACCGACACGTCGAGGAGGTCGACGACATCCTTGCCGAGGCGTGCGGTGGCCAGCGACTGGAGGGCGACCTTGTCGCGGACGGGCGGGACGTCGGCGATGAGGGCGTTGGCCGCGTCGATGCGGAACTTCGGCTTGGAGGTGCGGGCCGGTGCGCCGCGGCGCAGCCACGCGAGTTCTTTCCGTGCCAGGTTCTGCCGCCGCGCCTCGATGGTCGCGGCCTGCCGGTCACGTTCCACACGCTGGAGGATGTAGGCGGCGTATCCGCCTTCGAACGGTTCGACGATCCGGTCGTGCACCTCCCAGGTGACCGTGCAGACCTCGTCGAGGAACCAGCGGTCGTGGGTGACGACCAGCAGTCCGCCGGCGTTGGCGGGCCAGCGGCGCTTGAGGTGGTCGGCGAGCCACGTGATGGCCTCGACGTCGAGGTGGTTGGTCGGCTCGTCGAGCGCGAGGACGTCGTGTTCGCCGGCCAGGAGCCGGGCGAGCGACACGCGGCGGCGCTGACCGCCGGACAGGGAACCCGTCGTGGCATTCCAGTCGACGTCGCCGAGCAGTCCACCGATCACGTCGCGGACCTTCGCGTCGCCTGCCCATTCGTGTTCGGGACGGTCGCCGACGACGGCGTGTCCGACGGTCTCGTCGTCGTCGAAGCGGTCGACCTGGTCCAGGACGCCGACGCGCACCCCGCCGCGCACCGTGACGCGGCCGGAGTCGGGTTGCTTGCGGCCCGCGAGCATCGCCAGCAGGCTCGACTTGCCGTCGCCGTTGCGCCCGACGATGCCGATCCGGTCGCCCTCGTTGACGCCGAGGGACACCGAGTCGAAGACCTTGGTCGTCGGGTATTCCAGACCTAGGGTTTCCGCGCCGAGAAGATGAGCCACGCCGACCAGGTTAGTGACCGGTCATGTGCGAGCTACCGGCGGATCGCGCCGTTGATCATCATGGCGATCGCGAATGCTCCCGCCTGGTTGACGTGATAGGGCATCGCGATCCGGTTCGACAGCGCGCTCTCGTACCAGGGCGTGATCAGATTGCACGGATCGTGCCCGAGCGACCCGCGATTGGCGTCGACGAAACGGCCCTCGACCTTGGTCGTCGCGCGCAGCAGGGCGTCGTTGGCGCGGTGGAACACCTGCCGCATCCACCGGGCGTCGGGATCGCTGAGCGGGATCAGCGGCCAGCAACCGCTGTTGCCGATGAACCCGCCGAGGCCGACGACGATGATCTGTGCGCGGGGTGCCTTCTTGCGGATCGCCCGCAGCGCCGGGGTGACGCGGTCCTCCATGCGCTGCACGCGCCACCGGACCTCGTTCTCGAGGCGCGGATTGTTCCGGCAGCGTCGGTCGGTGAGCGGCTGGCGGATCTTGCACTGCGAGAGGATCGCGGCCCACTGCATGTCGTTGCCGCCGATGCTGACGGTGATGAGCTGCGCATCGCGGGGAACCAGGTTCAGCTGGGCCGTCTTCGCCCCGCGCGGGGTGTGCTGCGCGGCGCGATAGAGATGCGCGGACTGCGCCCCGGCACACGAGATGTCGACGAAGCGCCGCGGCAGCGTCATCGCCGCCACGTACTTCGGATAGTTGAGCGCCGACCGTTTGCAGCCGTCGAAGTAGCCCGGAGTCGGTGTGAAGAACCCGCCCGACGCGCGCGAGTCGCCCATGGCGATGTACGGGCCGCCGGTGTAGCGGGCGGGCGCCGCCTGCGCGGGGGATGCCGTTGCGGCCACCAGTGCTGTCACGAATGCGGTGATCAAGACCGCCGCCAGCAGACGTACCCCGCGCTTAGACTCCCGCACCAACTGTTTCCCGCACTTTCCCACGTCCCGACCCACTGCTTCGCTCAGCGAATATTAAGGCAAGCAGATCACGCCCGTACGCAGAGTGCGTCATTGGTGCTGCCTCTCGGCACTGATTTCGCATTATGTGGGGACGGCGTTACTTCGGAACCAGCAACGGCCCATATGCGTCCAACGAAGCATGGTGATACCGACGGCGCTCCGCACCCTCGCCCTCGCCCATGACGGCTTGGTCACCGTCGACGAGGCTCACGAGCACGGCCTGAGCAACGGCGCGATCGCGCGTCGGGTGAAGTCCGGGGAGTGGGTTCGTGAGGCGCACGGGCTCTACCGCCTGGCTGATCATCCGGTCACCAACCGCTCCCGAACCCGGGTCGCGACGTTGTCGGTGTCTCAGGACGCGGTACTCAGCGGGCTGGCAGCGGCCTGGTGGCACGGTGTGGCGACCAAGCGGCCCGCCGTCGTCACGGTCACCGGTCCCAAGAGTTGGAAGGGCACGGCAGTGAAGGGCAGAAAGGTCATCCGGCGAACCCTGAGCGGCGCGGACGTCGTCGTTCACAAGGGCCTTCGCGTGACGGCGCTTCCACTGTCCGTCCTCGAGGGCGCTGTCGAAGACAGCATGGACGTGATCGATCGGGCACTCCAGCGCGAGAAGGTGACGGTCGAGGCGTTGGTCGCGGTGTATCAACGTCGACGCAAGTGCCAGGGCGCTGCCGAGATGGGAAAGATGCTCGTCCTGGTCGGGTCGGGTGCCCGATCTGCTGCGGAGCGACTCGCCGTCGACGTGTTCGAGGAGCACCGCATCACCGGGTGGGTCGCCAATCATCCCGCCGCAGGCTACGTCATCGACTTTGCCTTCCTTGCCGAGAAGGTGGCCGTCGAGATCGACGGGATGGCCTACCACCGCGACACTGAGGTCTTCCAATCCGACCGCACCCGACGCAACGTCCTGATCACCGCCGGGTGGACGGTTCTCAACTTCACCTGGGCGGACCTGCTGGAGAAGCCGGGGTACGTTGCGGCGCAGGTCGAATACGCTCTACGCCAAACACAGAGTGCGGGATGAGTGCTGGAATCCAGCACTCATCCCGCACTCTGGGCGAGAGCGGGAACCTAGAGCCCCAGATCCTTCGCGATGATCGTCTTCATGACCTCGCTGGTGCCACCGTAGATGCGCGTGACGCGGGTGTCGGCGTACAGGCGGGCGATCGGGTACTCGAGGACGTAGCCGTAACCACCGTGCAGCTGCAGGCACTTGTCGATGACCTTGCCCGCGGTCTCGGTCGCGAACAGCTTGGCGCGCGCGGCATCGGGGACGGTCAGTTCGCCCTCGTTGTGCAGCTCGAGTGCACGGTCGACGATGGCGCGGATGGCCTCGACCTCGGCCGAGCACTCGGCGAGCACGAACTTGGTGTTCTGGAACGCCGCGACCGGCCTGCCGAAGACCTCGCGTTCCTTGGTGTAGGCGATGGCGTGCTGGACGGCCGCGGCGGCGGTGGCCGACGCCCCGATCGCGATGGTCAGACGCTCCTGCGCGAGGTTGTGGCTCAGGTACGTGAAGCCGGCGCCCTCCTCGCCGAGCAGATCCTCCACCGGCACCTTCACCGAGTCGAAGGACAGCTCGGCGGTGTCGGACGCCTTGAGCCCGATCTTCTCGATCTTGCGGCCCACCGCGAAGCCCTCGGATTTGGTGTCCACCACCAGGATCGACAGTCCCGCACGACGGTTCTCGGGATCGAACGGCGTGGTGCGGGCGACGACGAGGATGCGGTCGGCGAGGGCGCCGCCGGTGATGAAGGTCTTCGCGCCGTCGAGTACGTAGTGCGAGCCGTCCTCGGACAGCTTCGCGGTGGTCGCGATGTTCGCGAGGTCCGAACCGGTGCCGGGCTCGGTCATCGCGATCGCGAACATGAGTTCGCCGGAACAGAATCCGGGGATCCAGCGCTCCTTCTGCTCCTGGGTCCCGTACTCCATCAGGTAGGGCAGGATCAGGTTCGAGTGCACCGAATAGCTGCCGAAGGTGACGCCGGCCGCGGAGGTCTCCTCGGCGATCACCAGTGAGTAGGTGAAGTCGCTGACGCCACCGCCGCCGAACTCCTCGGGGGCCTCGATGCCCAGGACGCCGAGATCGCCGAGCCGGTTGTAGAACTCGCGCGGGGGGTGCCCCTGCTTCTCCCAGTCGTGGTAGACGGGCGTGACTTCCTTGGCGATGAAATCGCGGATCGTCTTGCGGAAGGCCTCGTGGTCCTCGGTGAAGATGCGACGCTGCATGGTCAGTTCCTAAAGGTGTTGGGGAAGAGGGGGATTGATTACTGCTCGCGGTACTCGCGCAGGAGTCCCTTGGAGATGATCTGCTTCTGGATCTCGCTGGTGCCCTCGCCGATGAGCAGGAACGGGGCGTCGCGCATCAGGCGTTCGATCTCGAACTCCTTGGAGTAGCCGTAGCCGCCGTGGATGCGGAACGACGCCTGGGTGACCTCGGCGCAGTACTCGCTGCACAGGTACTTGGCCATCCCGGCGGCGACGTCGTTGCGTTCGCCGGAGTCTTTGAGCCGCGCAGCGTTGACCATCATCAGGTGCGCGGCCTCGACCTTGGTCGCCATCTCGGCGAGCGAGAAGGCGATGGCCTGATGCTCGGCGATGGGCTTGCCGAAGGTGGAGCGCTGCTGGGCGTACTTCACGCCGAGTTCAAAGGCGCGCTGGGCGATTCCGCACGCCCGCGCGGACACGTTCACGCGGCCGACCTCGACCCCGTCCATCATGTGCGCGAAACCCTTGCCGGGCACGCCGCCGAGGATGTCGGTGGCCGGCGCGCGGTAGCCGTCGAAGACGAGTTCGGTGGTGTCGATTCCCTTGTAGCCCATCTTGTCCAGCTTGCGGGGGATGGTCACGCCCGGGACCACCTCGCCGAAACCGGCGGGCTTCTCCACCAGGAACGTGGTCAGGTTCTTGTGCGGGCGCTCCTCGCCCTCCTCGGTACGGACAAGGGCCGCAACCAGAGTCGACGACCCGCCGTTGGTCAGCCACATCTTCTGACCGTTGATCACGTAATTGTCGTCACCGTCGCGCTTGGCGGTCGTCTTGATCGCCGCGACGTCGGAGCCGAGTTCGGGTTCCGACATGGAGAACGCGCCGCGCACCTCGCCGGTGGCCATCCGCGGCAGGAACCGCTGCTTCTGCTCGTCGGTTCCGTGCTGGCGCAGCATGTACGCGACGATGAAATGGGTGTTGATGACGCCCGAGACGCTCATCCAGCCGCGGGCCAGTTCCTCGACGCACAGTGCGTAGGTGAGCAGCGATTCGCCGAGGCCGCCGTACTCCTCGGGGATCATCAGGCCGAACAGGCCCATCTCGCTCATGCCGTCGACGATGGCCTGCGGGTACTCGTCCGCATGCTCGAGTTCCTGCGCATTCGGGATGATCTGTTTGTCGACGAAAGATCGCACGTTGGCGACGATCTCCGTCTGGATCTCGGTGAGGCCCAGGGTCTGCGCGAGACGGGTCATGGTGGTGAGTTCTCTCCCGTGAGTGGGCGGTGCGGGTCGCACCGACGGGCGGATGTGGGACGCAACATACCCAAGCATGCCGTCCGGCGTCCGGCGGAAGTAGACGCGATGCGCTAAGGGTGCGATAGCGCGGGCCAATGACCCACGACCGTCTCCGGAAGCGGATCGGACAGTGTTCGCGCCTAACCCTCCGATAGGGCTGACCAATGTGGCCTGTTCACGGCGTTGTGACCCCTGACACATAGGCTGCGACAGTCGGAGCCTTCATCGAGCGCCTGTTGCGGCGATGGGAACACGCCCCGTTCAATCGGGTGCAGATGTGATCCACCACACTTGATTCGCATCGTCCCCCAGACCCCCGATTCCATTCCCCCTGGAAGAGGTACACCCCTATGACGGTCACGACCGCCTCCGGATCCGGCCCCGGCAGGAAGCCCTCGGCCTCCGCCGCTGCCGACGCTCCCACCACCTCCGACTTCGAGACGCTCGCCGCCCAGCGCGGCGGCGTCGGCCCGCTCGGCGAATCCCGGCTCACCGCCTGGAGCCTGACCTCCTTGCTGGTCAGCCTGTACGTCATCAACTATGCCGACAAGGCCGTGCTCGGCATCATCGCCAAGCCGCTGCGTGAGGAACTGGGCCTCAGCGCCTCGCAGATCGGCCTCGTCGGCAGCCTGTTCTTCCTCACCTTCACCATCGGCGGGTTCTTCGCCGGCCTGCTCAACCGCTGGATGACGCTGCGCTGGTCGCTGGTCCTCCTCGGACTGTGCTGGGCCGCCGCGATGCTCCCGATGATCGCGGTCGCGGGCTTTGCGGTCCTCCTCATCAGCCGGCTGTTCCTCGGCCTCGCCGAGGGGCCGTCGTCGGCGTTGCTGCACACGGCCGCCTATGCCTGGCACCCGCCCGCCCGCCGCGCGCTGCCCGGTGCACTCCTGGCCGGTTCCGCGTCGATCTCCAAGATCGCCATCGCGCCGCTGCTCACCGTGATCACCGTCAGCTTCGGCTGGCGTTGGGCACTGTTCGCGCTGGCCGCCGCCGGTGTCGTCTGGGCCGTCGTGTGGCTCTCGGTCTGGCGCCCTGGACCCTACATCGCGAGCGGCAAGACCAAGAAGGTCGACGACAGTGAGAAGGGTGAGGATTCCCCGGCCGACGCCGAGCCGGCCACCCCGTGGATCAAGATCTTCCTCGCGCCGACCTTCATCACCGGAGCCCTGCTCGTCATGAGTGTCTATGCACTGGTGTCCGTCGTGCTGACCTGGCTGCCGTCGTACTTCGAGGACGGCCTCGGATACAGCCAGCTGCAGTCCGGTTCGATGTTCGCGTTCCCGTCGATCGTCGGCCTCGCCCTGATGCTGCTGAGCTCGGTCACCAGCGACCGCATGATCACCAAGGGCGCGTCACCGCGGGTGCTCCGCATCGTCGTCCCGTCGGTGGGCGTCCTGATCTCCGGTGTGATGCTTTTCCTGCTGCCGTCGATCAGCACCCCGATCATCTGTGTCCTGATCCTGTCGGTCGGCTACGGGTTCGCCGCCATGGTGTTCCCGCTGTTCAACGCAGCTGTTGCGGAGATCTGTCCGCCGCGCCAGACCGCCGGCACCCTCGGTGTCTTCCTGGCGATCATGGCCATCGGCGGCCTCGTTGCGCCGTACGCCACGGGTGTCATCGTCGACGCCGCGGCCACCCCGGCCGAGGGCTATGCCACCGCGTTCCAGGTGCTCGGACTGGTCGCCTCGGTCTGTGCCGTGCTGACGCTGGTCTTCGCCAACCCGGTGCGCGACCGCAAGCGTCTGCGCCCGCATGCGGTCCTGACCGCCTGAGGAAGCACCTCGCCCATAGGCAGCGCCTCATCGTCCGTGAGCGGGAATCGACTTGTCCGCCAGACCCGTTCGTGGTCGGCTCGATAGGACGGGTGACTTCCGCTCACGGACGTCCTCGGTTCCACCCACAACGCACATCCACTGCCCGACATTCTTAGGAGACCTCATGCGCGATGCAGTGATCGTCGACGCCGTCCGCGCCCCGATCGGACGCCGCCGCGGAGCCCTGTCCGGAATCCACCCGGCCGACCTGTCCGCCCATGTCCTCGAGGCTCTCGTCGAGCGGACCGGGGTCGAACCCGCGATCGTCGACGACGTCGTGTGGGGTTGCGTCAGCCAGTCGTCGGAGCAGGCCGGCAACATCGCGCGTACCGCGATCCTCGCGGCCGGATGGCCGGAATCGGTCCCCGGCACCACCGTCACTCGTGCGTGCGGATCGAGTCAGCAGGCCGTCAGCCAGGCCGCCGCCGCGGTGATCTCGGGCCAGCAGGACGTCGTCATCGCCGGTGGCGTGGAGTCGATGAGCCGGGTCGCGATGGGCAGCTCGGCCCCCAACGGCGAGCACCAGCCGGCCACCGTCCTCGACCGCTACGGCATCGACAAGTTCAGCCAGGGCCTGGGCGCGGAGACCATCGCCTCGAAGTGGGGTTTCGACCGCACCCGCCTCGACGAGTACTCCCTGCGCTCACACGAACTCGCGGCCGCCGCCGTCGACCGCGGTGCATTCGACGGTCAGCTCGCCCCGATCCCCGGTGTGCTCGAAGGTGACGAGGGCATCCGCCGCGGCGGCACCCTGGAGTCGCTCGGCAAGCTCAAGCCCGCGTTCGCCGAGGACGGCGTCATCCACGCCGGCAACTCCTCGCAGATCTCCGACGGCTCGGGTGCACTGCTGATCATGTCGTCGGAGACGGCGAAATCGCATGGCCTGACGCCGATCGCCCGAATCCACACCGCGGTCGTCGCCGCCGACGACCCGGTCATCATGCTGACCGGCCCCATCCCGTCGACGGCCAAGGCGCTCAAGCGTTCCGGTCTGTCGATCGACGACATCGGGGCCTTCGAGATCAATGAGGCCTTCGCGCCGGTGCCGCTGGCCTGGCAGGCCGAGACCGGCGCCGACATCGAGCGACTCAACCCGCTCGGCGGCGCGATCGCCGTCGGCCACCCGCTCGGCGGTTCGGGTGCCATCCTGATGACCCGCCTCGTGCACCACATGCGCGACAACGGGATCCGCTACGGCCTCCAGTCGATGTGTGAGGCCGGCGGCATGGCCAACACCACCATCCTCGAACTCCTCTGACCTACACCCCTGATCCGGGTCACCCCACTTCGAAAGGCACAACAGCACAATGGAACTCAAGGGACTCTCGGTCGCGATCACCGGTGGCGCCTCCGGTCTGGGCCTCGCCACCGCCAAGCGCGTCGTCGACGCCGGCGGCCTGGTCACCCTGATCGACCTCCCGTCCTCCGACGGCCAGTCCGTCGCCGACGGTCTGGGTTCGGCGGCGTCCTTCGCCGCCGCCGACATCACCGACGCCGAACAGTTCGCGGCCGCACTCGATGTCGCCGACGAGCGCGGTGGACTGCGTGGACTCGTGCACTGCGCAGGCGCGGGGCGTCGTATGCGCATCCTCGACAAGGAGGGCAAGGCCGGATCGGCGGAGGACTTCGAGTTCGTCATCAAGCTCAACCTCGTCGGCTCGTTCCACGCTCTGTCGCTGGGTGCCGAGCGCATCGCGCGCCTCGAACCCATCGACGGCGAGCGTGGCGCCATCGTCATGACCGCCTCGGTCGCCGCGTTCGAGGGCCAGATCGGCCAGATCAACTACTCGGCCTCGAAGGCCGGCATCGTCGGCATGACCCTCGTGGCCGCCCGCGACCTGGCCAGCAAGCTGATCCGCGTCAACACCATCGCGCCCGGCACCATGGACACCCCGCTGCTGGCCCGCTTACGTGACGACGTGCGCGAATCCCTCGCGGCGAGCATCCCCAACCCGTCGCGTCTCGGCCGCCCCGAGGAGTTCGGCCAGCTCGCGGCCAACATCCTGGAGAACGCGTACCTCAACGGCGAGACCATCCGACTCGACGGCGCGATCCGCATGGCACCGCGATGAGCGGCGGCACGCCGACGACGCTCAACTACCCGGACACGAGCATGGCGGTCGTCCCCGCCAGCATGGCCGCGCTGTACGGCGACCGTGCGGCGGTGGTCGACGGCGAGACGACGCTGACCTACACCGATCTCGACGCGCGGTCGGCGGCGGTGGCGTCGGCGCTCCGGTCGGCGGGTGTCGCCGAACGAGACGTGGTGCTGATCTACCTCACCAACAGCATCGAATTCGTTGTCTCCTACTACGGTTCGTTGCGCGCCGGTGCCACGGTCACCCTCGTCAACCCGTTGCAGCCGGTACCCGGCTTGCATCGTCAGATCGTCGAAACGGGTGCGGTGGCCGGCTTCACGCAGTTCGAACAGTCCGGTCGGCTCCTGTCGGCCGCCGCCGACTCGCCGCTGTCCACCGTGGTGGTCGTCGACGGTTCGGCCGCGGCGGTCGAGGGCCTGGGGGCCGAGGGCGTGCGGGTAACCTCGCTCGACGAGTTCGTCGCCGGGCACGCTGAAGCTCCCGCCGTCACCGTGACCTCCGAGGACGTCGCGCATCTGGCGTTCACCGGTGGGACCACCGGCGTCTCGAAAGGCGTTCGGGTTCTTCATCGCAACGTTCTGGGCAACGCCACCCAGATGATCGGGTGGCGTGCCGGGCACGCGATCGAGGTCGGCGACCACGGTCTGCTGCGATTGACACCGCGTGCGGGCTCCGATCGCGGAGTGGTCCCGGGTGATGCCGCGACCGTCGTCGTGTCACCGCTGTTCCACGCCCACGCGCTGATCAACATGACGTTCCTGTTGCTGTGCGGCGCAACGCATGTGTTCGCCGGACGATTCGAACCCGGGCGGATGCTCGCGCTGATCGAGCAGCACCGGGCGTCGTATGTGACCGGCAGCCCGGCGATGTGGCATGCACTGGCCGTCCACCCCGACGTCGAGTCGCGCGATCTGACCTCGGTGCGGGTGGTCTCCTCGGGCGCCGCCCCGATCGACCTGGTGACGCTCGAGCAGCTCGAGAAGGCGTTTCCCGCGGCGGCGATCGTCGAGGGTTACGGCCTCACCGAGGCGACGTGCCTGGTCTCCTCGGCGCCGCTCACCGCGAAAGGCCAGTACCGGCTCGGCAGCGTCGGACTCCCGACTTTCGACACCGAGGTGGAGATCCGTGCCGCCCACGACCCGGCCGTCGTCCTGCCGGCCGGGGAGCGGGGACAGCTCTGGGTCCGCGGGCCGCAGGTCACCGACGGTTATCTCGGACATCCCGAGAAGACCGCGGAACAGTTCGTCGACGGCTGGCTCGACACCGGCGACATCGCCTTCCGCGACGCCGACGGCTACATCTACATCTGCGACCGCGCCAAGGACATGCTGATCTACAAGGGCTACAACGTGTATCCGCGTGAGCTGGAAGAGATCCTGGTGACCCACCCCGACGTCGCGGCCGCCGCGGTGGTCGGACGCGAGGCCGGACCGATCGGTCAGGAACCGGTCGCGTTCCTGGTCCCCAAGGGCGGCCACGTCATCGACGAGGACGCGGTGACCGCGTTCGTCGCCGAACAGGTGTTGCCCTACAAGAAGATCCGCGACGTCGTCGTCGTGGAGGAACTGCCGACCTCGGCAGCCGGGAAGATCCAGAAGGTCGCCCTGCGCGAGCGTCTGACGCACGCCTGACCCGGACCGTTTTATAGCCCGAAACCGCGCTCACCGCGGTTTCGGGCTATATCTCTCCGTAGCTCAGCGCTGGGCGTTCTTGGTGCCCTGCTTGTAGAGGTTGCGGCCGATGATGAGGCGCTGGATCTCGCTGGTGCCCTCGTAGAGACGCAGCAGGCGGACCTCGCGGTAGATGCGCTCCACTGGGACGTCGCGCATGTAGCCGCTGCCGCCGTGGATCTGGACGGCAAGGTCGGCGACCTTGCCCACCATCTCGGTGCAGTACAGCTTCGCGGCCGACGGGGCGACGCGCCGGTCGGTGTTGTCGACCCAGGCCCGGGCGGCCTCGCGCACCAGGGCGCGGCCGGCCATCACGCCGGTCTGCTGGTCGGCCAGCATGGCCTGGACCAGCTGGAACTCGCCGATCGGGCGGCCGCCCTGGGTGGCGGTCGCGGCCCAGGCGATCGATTCGTCGAGCGCACGCTGGGCGGTGCCGACCGACAGTGCGGCGATGTGCACGCGACCGCGGGCGAGGGACATCATCGCGGCCTTGTAACCGACGTCCTCGCTGCCGCCGATGAGCGCGGCGTTCGGGACACGCACGCCATCGAAGTGGACGTCGGCGGTCCAGGCGCCCTCCTGTCCCATCTTGCGGTCCTTGGCACCGACCGTGAGTCCGGCTGAGTCGGCCGGGACGAGGAACACCGCGATGCCGGTGCCGTTCTCGTCTGCCGGGCGGGTGCGGGCGAACACGACGAACAGATCGGCCAGCGGGGCGTTGGTGATGAAGCGCTTCTCGCCGGAGATGACCCAGTCGTCGCCGTCGCGAACGGCCTTGGTGCGGAGGCCCGCGGGGTCCGAACCGGCGCCCGGTTCGGTCAGTGCGAAGGAGGCGACGACCTCACCGGAGGCGATCCTCTCCAGCCAGGCGGCCTTCTGCTCGTCGGTGCCGAAGTTCACCAGCACCTGGCCGGCGATGCCGTTGTTGGTGCCGAACATCGAGCGCAGTGCGAGCGAGGTGTAGCCGAGTTCCATGGCGAGTTCGGCGTCCTGGGTCAGGTCGAGTCCGAGCCCGCCCCATTCCTGCGGGATCGCGTAACCGAAAAGGCCCATGTCCTTGGCGGTTTGGCGGATATCCTCGGGAATCGCGTCAGTGTCGAGGATTTCCTGTTCGCGGGGCACGACGACCTCACGCACGAATTCTCGAGTCGCCGCCAGGATGTCGGCGAAGTCTTCCGCGCTCACCTGAGAGGTGGCGGTCGGTTGTTGCATCACTCCGGTCATGGTGCCACTCTTGCGCGTCCACGGTGAGGGGTCCAATACGAAACCGGGATCGCTCCGATAGCCGTTGCGTATGAAACGAACGCGTTCGACGCCGTATTCGCGGGTTAGATTACTGACATCACCCGGCGCCTCCAGCCGCTGGTGTCTGCACCAGAACCCCCCATGGGAAGGACCCGAAGATGTCATCCACCACCGCCCAGCCGCTCCTCGAGGGACGTACCGCCGTCGTGACCGGTGGCGCCCAGGGCATCGGCTTCGAGATCGCCCGGTCCTTCGTGGACGCGGGCGCCAAGGTGGTCCTGGGTGATCTCAACCTCGACGCCGCGCAGGCCGCCGCCGACAAGCTCGGCGGCCGCGACGTCGCCCGCGCCGTGAAATGCAATGTGGTCAACGGTGACGAGGTCGACGCGCTTCTCGCCGAGGCGGTCGACGGCTTCGGCTCGCTCGACGTCCTGGTCAACAACGCCGGCATCACCCGCGACGCCACCATGCGCACCATGACCGAAGAGGACTTCGACCTGGTCATCTCGGTCCACCTCAAGGGCACCTGGAACGGCACCCGCAAGGCCGCCGCCATCATGCGCGAGGCCAAGCGCGGAGCGATCGTCAACATCTCGTCGCTGTCGGGCAAGGTCGGCATGGTCGGCCAGACCAACTACTCCGCCGCCAAGGCGGGCATCGTCGGCATGACCAAGGCCGCGGCCAAGGAGATGGCCCACCACGGCGTGCGCGTCAACGCGATCCAGCCCGGCCTGATCCGCTCGGCGATGACCGAGGCGATGCCGCAGAAGGCCTGGGACCAGAAGATGTCGGAGATCCCCATGCACCGTGCAGGCGAGGTCGGCGAGGTCGCCAGTGTCGCACTGTTCCTCGCTTCGGACATGTCGTCGTACATGACCGGCACCGTGCTCGAGGTGACCGGCGGCCGCTTCATGTGAGACCTGTTCTCACCCAAACTCTTCCACCCCGATTTTCGCGAAAGGTCAACCATGCGAGACGTCGTCATCTGTGAGCCGGTACGTACCCCGATCGGCCGCTACGGCGGGATGTTCAAGAGCCTCACCGCAGTCGACCTGGGTGTCACCGCGCTCAAGGGACTGCTCGAGCGCACCGGCATCGACCCGGAGAAGGTCGAGGACGTGATCCTCGGGCACTGCAACGGCAACAGTGAGGCGCCGGCCCTCGGCCGCGTCATCGCACTCGACGCCGGGTTGCCGATCACAGTGGGCGGCATGCACATCGACCGTCGCTGCGGCTCGGGTCTGCAGGCCGTCATCCAGGCCGCTTACCAGGTGTCCTCGGGCGACAACGATCTCGTCGTCGCCGGCGGTGCCGAGTCGATGAGCAACGCCTCCTTCTACTCCGTCGACATGCGCTGGGGCGGTGCGCGCACCGGAATCGCCATGCACGACAGCCTCGTCCGCGCCCGCTCGACCGCAGGCGGCAAGAACTACCCGGTGCCCGGCGGCATGATCGAGACCGCCGAGAACCTCCGCAAGGAGTACGAGATCTCGCGCGAGGAGCAGGACGAGCTCGCCGTCGAATCCCACACGCGCGCAGTGCGTGCCCAGAAGGACGGAGTCCTCGCCGAGGAGATCATCCCGGTGACCGTTCCCGGCCGCGGCGGCGACCAGATCATCGACACCGACGAGCATCCCCGCCCGGACGTCTCGCTGGAGTCGCTGGCCAAGCTCAAGCCGATCATGGGCAAGGCCGATCCGGAGGCCACCGTGACCGCCGGCAACGCCAGCGGACAGAACGACGCCGCATCGATGGCGATCGTCACCACCACCGAGGTCGCCGAGAAGCTGGGCCTCCGCCCGCTCGTCAAGCTCGTGTCCTGGGGTCTCGCCGGCGTCCCGCCCCGCACCATGGGTATCGGCCCGGTGCCGGCCACCGAGAAGGCGCTGGCCAAGGCCGGTCTGACCCTCGCCGACATCGACCTCATCGAACTCAACGAGGCCTTCGCCGCCCAGGCGCTCGCCGTCACCCGCGAATGGGGTTTCGGGCGGTTCGGTTCCGGAGGCGACTTCGACCGCACCAACGTCCACGGCTCGGGTATCTCGCTGGGTCACCCGGTCGGCGCGACCGGCGGTCGCATGCTGGCCTCACTGGCCCGTGAACTGCAGCGCCGCGAGGGTCGCTACGGCCTCGAGACGATGTGCATCGGCGGCGGCCAGGGACTCGCCGCGGTCTTCGAGCGGGTTGCCTGACGGACCTCGATACGCGGCGCCCTCGCTCCGCTCGGTCGACGCTACTCGGCCGGCGGGGTGGGGCGTCGCCTTGTTTTCTGGGTGTCTTTCTTCGGCTGGCGGGGTGGGGGCGTCGTGTTGCTCGGCCGGCGCGGGCGTACCTTCTGCTGGTTGAGTAGGCGAGGAGCTTGCGACGAGCCGTATCGAAACCGCTAACCCACCTGCGCGCGAATGAGTTCTACGAAGGCCTGGCCCACCGGGGACAGGGAGGCGGGGTCGAAGGCGATCGCGAACGGTCGTACGAAGCGGGGTTCGGTCTCGCGGATGACGACGCGGTCGACGGCGGTGTCGGCCATCGAACGTTCCAGCAGGGTGCCGCCGATTCCCGCCAGCACCATGGGGAGTCGCTCCTCGCGATGTTCGGACAATACGGCGAGGGGCGGTCGGATCCCGCCGACGCGGATGGCCTCCTCGAGTTCGTCGGCCACCGACTGCCCACGCGGCACGAAGACCATCGGGTACGTCGGGAGATTGCCCAGCGGGATCGGCCCGTCGGGGACCTCGGCGCCCTCGGGGTAGACGAGGACGTACTCGTGTTCGCCGAGTTCGATGACCTCGAGCGCGTCACCGGCGATCGGCAGATGGGCGACGGCGAACTCGCAGTGTCCGTCCTCGATGGACGACGCCGCCCGCGTCTCATCGCGTAACTCGCCGAGGCGCACCGACACTCGCGGATAGGTGGCACGGAAGCGGGCGATGAGGTCGACAACCGGGCCGACGGCCGTGGCCGGGGACGCGAGCAGGTCGAGGTGCCCGGTGAGTTCATCCTCCTCGGCGGCAAGGAGATCGCCGACGGCGTCGACGTCGCGGATGATCTGGCGGGCCGGACCGACCATCGTGCGGCCGGCCGCCGACAGCACCATGCCGCGACCGATGCGGTGGAACAGCTGCACACCGAGTTCGCGTTCGAGCGCACGCAGTGCCTGCGAAACCGTCGGCTGCGCGACGCCCAGCGCGGTGGCGGCACCGCCGATGCCCTGGTTCTCGACGACCGCGAGGAAGTATTCGACCTGGCGTAATTCCATGGTGTCCTACCAGTCCGGGATCTCGGTCGGCTCCTGGCTCAGACCGGAGTGGGCCCGGGCTGCGGAGATGAAGGCGAGCGCCGCCGGCGAGGGGAGCCCCGAACGCAGCACGAGTCCCCACGGTCGCGTCATCGGCGGATCGAGCACGAGCTGCCGGGCACCGGCCAGCTGCTTGTCGGCCACGGTGCGCGGGACAACCGTTGCGGCCGTACCGCGTTCGACGAGGTTCCAGACCGCCGCCGGCAACGGACAGTCGACGACCACATTGCCCGCGGCGTCGTCGAGGAGATCGGCGAGCAGGGCCGCGGTGTGCTGATCGCTGTGATCGATGACCAGCGGGACCGAGCGAATGGCGCTGCGCGGCACCGTGTCCGGGAGTCCGGCGACCAGTGCGTCGGGAGCCGCCACCACGAGCTCCTGCTCCGTCATCGGGATGGCCGAGAACGTCGCGTGCTCGGCCGAGGAGTCGATGACCCCGATCTCCGCGTCGCCGGACCGCAACGCGGAGAGCACGCCGGCCGGGCCGTCGGCGGCGAGGACACGTACCGCGAGACGGGGAAAGCGCTCCCGGAACAGGCGGACGACGTCGACGAGCGGGTCGATGCTGAACGCCGCGTACGTCACCACGTCGACCCGTCCGGATTGCAGTTCCCGGACCGCATCGACCTTGCGCCTGGCGCGCTCGACGTCGGCGAGGATGCGCCGCGCCGCGTCGTCGAGCTTGCGTCCGGCCTCGGTGAGTTCGAGGCGGCGTCCGGTCCGGTCGAACAGTGTGACGCCGAGACGCTTCTCGAGCGTCCGGATGGCCTGCGACAGGGAGGGCTGGGAGATGTAGAGCGACTGGGCGGCCTTCGTGATCCCACCGTGGTCGACGACTGCGACGAAGTAGGTCACGAGGTGCAGATCCACCCCAGTCACTCTAGTGATCGCCCTTTCCGGAGATCAGTGGTGCTTCCACTGCGCTGATCAGCGGCCCTTCCACTGCGGTGCGCGCTTCTCGGCGAACGCCTTGGCGCCCTCCTGCGCGTCCTCGGAGGCGAAGACCGGGGTGAGGTACTCCCACTGCTTCTTGATCAGGTTTTTGTCGGTGTAGTTGATCGCCATCGAGGTGACCTGCTTGGTGGCCTTGACGGCGAGGGGGCCGTTGGCGGCGATCTTCGCGGCGAGCTCACGAGCACCGGCGAGGGCCTCGCCGGGCGCGGTGACCTTGTTGACCAGGCCGAACTGGTGGGCGCGCGCGGCGGTCAGCGGGTCTCCGGTCAGGGCCAGTTCCATCGCGACCTGGTAGGGGAGGATCTTCGGCAGACGCAGTAGGCCGCCTGCGGCCGCGGCGAGACCGCGCTTGACCTCGGGGATGCCGAACTTGGAGTTCTCGGCGGCGACGACGAGGTCGGCGGACAGTGCGAGCTCGCAGCCACCGGCCAGAGCCCAGCCCTCGACCGCCGCGATCAGCGGCTTGCTCGGCGGGGCCTCGGTGAGACCGCCGAAACCGCGGTCCTTCAGCGACACCTGCTCGCCGCGCGAGAACGCCTTGAGGTCCATGCCCGCACAGAACGTGCCGCCGGCGCCGGTGAGGATGCCGATGGTGAGGTCGTCGCGCGACTCGAGCTCGTCGATGGCGGCCGCGATTCCCTCGGACACCTCGAGGTTGACGGCGTTCTTCGCCTCGGGCCGGTTGATCGTGATGACGGCGACTCCGTCGGCGAACTCGGTGAGCACGGCGCTCATGGGGGATCCTCCTCTGATCGGTGGGGAACGCCGGTGGGACGTCCACCGGCGGGGACACGGGTCGCGGTCAGTTCGGTAGCGACAGGCTCGACGCGGTGCGGTGTTCGGACACCGGCGAGAGCGACCACCGGACCGGCTCGACGGTGACGTCGGCGAGATCGGCCAGGGTGGGGGCGGGTGTCGAGGCGAGTATTCCGCGCTCGCTCAAGACCAGCAGGTGAGCGTCGGTCTCGCGCAGCGCGAGCCGCTTCATCGTGAGGTTGAGGTCGCTGAACGGCCGGGACCAGCTCACGGCCTGGGTGATCTCCCACGCCGTGGACTCGGGCCGGGCCGCGACCGCCTCGGTGATCTCGGTGAGACGATCCTCGTGATGCGACAGGAGTCCGGTCACCCGGGCGCCCAGACCGCGGAAGCGGTATTCATGCGATGGCAGGGCCTCGTGGTCCCGCATCTTCTCGGTGTTGGCCAGCGACACCAGATAGTCCGCGAGTGGGCTCTCCGTCTGCATCGGACTCGTGGAGACATTGGGGCTGATGCGCGGCAGCAGGTGATCGCCGGTGAAGATGATCCCCGCGTCGTCGTCGGCGAAACACAGATGGCCAGGTGTGTGACCGGGCGTCCAGATGGCGCGCAGATTCCAGCCGGGGATGTCGAGCGGGGCGTCGGCGGTCAGCTCCCGGTCGACGGTCCGGCCGTCGGGCAGCCGCACGAAGTCGACGAGCCCGAGCCCGGCGACGTCGGCCGGTGCACCCAGCACCCGCAACTCCCACCGGGCGTCGTCGAGCTGACTCTCCACCTCGTCGTCGGAGTGATAGCGGAGGTGACACGCGTCGGCGCGGTGCATCAACAGTTCCACGTCGGTCTGTTCGAGCAGGCGCGGGACCAAGCCGAAGTGGTCGGGATGGAAGTGGGTGATGGCCGCCGATCGCACGTCGGTGACGTCGTGACCGGTGCTGCGGATGCCGTCGACAAGGGCTCGCCAGGACTCGTCCGACGGCCACCCGACGTCGATGAGCGCCAGGCCGCCGTCGGGCAGCGCGAGGGCGTAGACCAGGACGTAGCGCAACGGGTTGGGGCCCATCGGCACCGGGATCGACCACAGACCCGGGCGCACCTCCTCGACAGGGGGGAGCACCTTGTCGGCCCAAGCCTGCTGCTGACGCCGACCGGTCACCTCGATCGTGGCCATCCTTGACCTCCTGAGCCGTCATCGTTCCCGGCGCATCGGACGAAGAGTTGCGACGCGCAACAGTCATCCGATCATGCGAGCCCCGTCATGCTCAAAGTGGGGGCGGCTCAGGCGCCCTGAGGAACTGCCTATGTGTCGGGGGCCAGCTCTGGTGACGACCCGCCCACCTCGACGCGACGGTCGATCCCGATCCGATCCAGGAATCCCGCGTCGTGGGAGACGACGAGCAGCGCGCCACTCCAAAGCTCCAGCGCGGCGACCAGTTGGCTGACCGTGTCGAGATCCAGGTTGTTGGTCGGCTCGTCGAGGATCAGCAGCTTCGGGGTGGGATCGCCGAGTAGTGCGTCTGCGAGACCCACACGCAGACGCTCGCCGCCGGAGAGCTCCTCGAGCGCGCGGTCGGCACGTGCACCCCGGAACAGGAACCGGGCCAGATGTGAACGCACCTCCTGCGTGCTGATGTCCGGATGATGTGCCGACACCAGGCCGGCGATCGACATCGACGGGTTGTCGAAGACGATCTGTTGCGGCACATACGCATACGGCACCACGATCGCCTCGCGCGCGACGAGGTCGGCGATGAGTGTCGACTTCCCGGAACCGTTGGGCCCCACCAGCGCGATCCGTTCCGGGCCGTTGATGCGCAGCCGGTCGTCGGTGACGACCTGGGTCCGCGAGGCCAGGTCGGCCTCCGGCACCACGATCCGGGCGGTGCGATCTTTCCGAACCTCCTCGCGCGCCCCGTCGAGGCGGGAGGCGGCCGCAGCCACGTCGTCCTGATGGGCGTTGCGCAGCTTCCCCGCCGACACCTGCGCCTCACCGCGACGCAAGTGCGCGATGATCTTCGGCACCCGCTTCTCCCGTTCAGCGGTCGACGCGGTGCGGGCGCGCCGGTCGAGTTTGATCTGGGCGTCGACCAGCTCCCGACGCTGCTTGCGGAGATCGCCGGCCGCAGTTGCCACCGCGGCCTCGGCCGCCTCCTGCTCGGCGTCCACGATCTCGCGGTAATGCGAGTAGGGGCCGCCGAACACCCGGACCCGGCCCCGGTACAACTCGAGCGTCGCGTCGACGCGTTCGAGAAGTTCGAGATCGTGACTCACGACGATCACCGTGCCGGCGAAGGCGCCGATGGCGTCGAAAAGCCTTGCCCGTGAGCTGGTGTCGAGGTTGTTCGTCGGCTCGTCGAGCAGCAGGACCGAGGGTCGGCGCATGAGTGCGGCGACGATCGACAGCAGCGTCGCCTCGCCGCCGGACATGGCGCCGACCCGACGGTCGAGGTCGGTGGGGAGACCCATCTGGGCGAGGAGTCCGATCGCCCGCTCCTCGACATCCCAGTCGTCACCGACGGCATCGAAGTCGTCGGCGTCGACCGAGCCGCCCTCGATGAGACCGATCGCACTGCGGATGCCGTCGATGCCGAGAGCTGCCGACACCGTCGACTCCGGATCCGACTGCGGGTCCTGCGGAACGATCCCCACCTCCGGCGCGGACGTGGCCCCGGAGATGCTGACACTGCCCGACGCCGGGCGGAGACGCTGCGAGATCAGGCCGAGCAACGTCGACTTACCTGCGCCGTTGGCGCCGATCAGCGAATAGGTGGACGCTCCCAGCGCGAGATTGAGGCGATCGAAGACCGCGGTGCCGTCGGGCCAGACGAATGAGACATCGGACAGCACCACCGACGGCTGGGAAGAAAGGGGCAGGGGAGTAGACACGAGATCTCCTGAAGTGGTTCGGGTTCACCGACGGGTGTCGCAACGACATCGCGCGCCGGCCGGGGCCACTTCAGTTCTTCATCGTGCGGGATCACTCCTCGGGTCGGCTGCGTGTGCGGGGTCCACGGTAGTGGACGCGTCCGGGTCTGCCAACGGGTTTTCTCCGGCTTGTCTTCCCTCACCGCTACGGTTGGGGGCATGTCCTTCATTCGCACCTCGGTGTCCAACGGTGTCGGCGAGATCGTCCTCGACCGGCCGAAAGCCCTGAACGCGCTGGACCAGTCCATGATCGACGACATGTACGCCGCGCTCGGCGACTGGGGTGACGACGACTCGATCGAGACCGTCCTCGTCACCTCCGCGAGCGACCGCGCCTTCTGCGCGGGCGGCGACATCCGGGCGATCCGCGAGCATTCGCTCGACGGCGACACCGCGGCCATCACCCGTTACTTCAGCAGTGAGTACCGGCTGGATCAGATGGTCGCCGACTATCCCAAGCCGTACGTGAGCCTCATCGACGGCGCGGCCATGGGCGGCGGACTCGGCATCAGCGTGCACGGCGAGATCCGCGTGGTCACCGAGAAGGCGATGATCGCGATGCCCGAGACCGCGATCGGCTTCTTCCCCGACATCGGTTCCACCTACTTCCTGCCGCGGCTGCCCGAGGGCGTCGGCATGTGGCTCGGTCTCACCGGTGCGCGCATCCGTGGCATCGACGCGGTGGCCGTCGGCCTGGCAACGCATTTCGTGGCATCGGCCGATATCGCCGGCGTCGCCGAGTCGATCCGTTCCGGAGATCCGCTGGCCGATGCGCTGGCGACTTCGGGGACCACGGAAACCAGCGACGTCCCCCTCCGCAAGGTCGGGGAGTACTTCGCCGACGACAACATCAACGCCATCGTCGGCGGTCTGCGCGGAGCGATCGGCGACGAGTGGGCCGAGGAGATGATCGGCCTGCTCGAGAAGGCCTCACCCACTAGCCTCTGGGTGACGGCCGCGATGATCAACGCCGGCGCGCAGTCCGGGATCGACGAGTGCTTCGACCGCGAACTGCATGCGGCAGAACAGATCACCGCCACCCACGACTTCCGTGAAGGAGTGCGGGCGGTGCTGGTCGACAAGGACCGCAACCCGGTCTTCGACCCCGCCGCGATCGACGACGTCGATCCGGCGGTCGTCGCGCGGATCGTGGGTGCGTGAGCGCGTGCGACGAGCCGTGTCGAAACCTACGGCGTGAGCTGGAACCGCCCGGACAGTACGACGGTCGGCGGGGTGCCGGTGTCGGGCCGCGGGCTCGTCGACGACTCGTCGGCGTCGTAGGCCACGTCGTCGTCGGGGGCGAACGGGTTGGCGTCGACGCGGGAGGCCTCCGAGCAGGTGAACGACCCGGCCGCGAGCTTGCCCGACATCCCGCTGATGCTGAGCTGGCACGCCGAGGACTGGTGGTAGACACCGTCGACGGAGACGCCGATCTGCGCGTTGATCGGCTTGGTCAGCGGACCCGCGGTGGGGCGCGGTCCGCCGCCCACGGGTGGCACCGTGCCGCCGGTCAATTCGCTGATGGGAAACTCGATCTGGGCGCCGTCGGTCCCGATTCCCTTGAACACTAACAACAATGAGTCCGGCGGGACGTCGGGTCGTTCCGGGCCCCAGCGGTTGAACTCGTAGCAGCTCGTCGCCTTGTCGGCGCTCGCGCCGCTTCCGGCGGCCGGGAGTCCGGACGTCGTGGCCGCCGGCTCGGTGATCGCGATCCGGATGTCGCCGGAACGGAATCGGAGGTCGTGCCCGCCGCGGTCGACCTTGCCCTGCGGCGGCTTCTCCGCGCATTTCGCGGGATCGATCGGGCGCGCGGTCGGGGTGGGGGCTGTGCTTGTCGACGTCGGTGCCGGTGCCGGATTTCCGGCGCAACCCGACATCAGGAGCGCAGCCGCGGACACCGCGGCAAGCGCGCCGACACCGGAGGTGCGCACGAGGGGACGCCTCATCGGCTCAATCCGCCGCGGCGACAAGGGGTTGCAGCGTCAGGTCGGGGTGTTCCTTCTCGATGTACTGCAGGCGCCACTTGTCGCTGAAGAGCGCCAGGATCGCACCGTCGGTGCGGGTGAACACCTCGACGCCGCGCTGCCGGTCGAGTTCGGGTGCGCTCTCGGCGTCGGTGCGTCGGGCCAGTGTGTAGCCGAGCGGTTCGATGATGGTGTCGACGTTGAACTCGGCCTTCATGCGGGCGGTGACGACCTCGAACTGCATGGGGCCGACCGCGGCCAGCACCGGCGACATGTCGCCGCGGGTGTCATTGCGCAGTACCTGCACCACACCTTCGCTGTCGAGCTGGTCCATCGCCTTGCGGAACTGCTTGTACTTGTCGGCGGTGGTCGCGCGCAGCGTCGAGAAGTGCTCCGGCGCGAACGACGGGATCGGCGGGAACTGCACCTTCGGGCCGTCGAAGAGGGTGTCGCCGGGGGCCAGCGCGGTCGCGTTGACGAGGCCGACGACGTCGCCCGGGTAGGCGGTGTCGACGGTGGAACGGTCCCGGCCGAAGACGGCCTGGGCGTACTTGGTGGCGAACGGCTTTCCGGTCTGCGCGTGGGTGACGACCATGCCGCGCTCGAACTCGCCGGACACGATCCGCATGTACGCCAGGCGATCTCGGTGGCTCGAGTCCATTCCGGCCTGCACCTTGAACACGACGGCGCTGAACGGGTCGGTGACCGGACGTTCCCTGCCCTCGACGTCGACGCGGCCGGCGGGCGGGGGAGCGAGCTCGACGAGCACCTCGAGCAGTTGCCGCACACCGAAGTTCAGCATCGCCGAGGCGAAGATCATCGGCGAGGTCTGGCCGGCGAGGAACATCTCCTGGTCGTGGTCCTGGCCCATCTCGGAGAGCAGTTCGCTCTCTTCGACGGCGGCCGTCCACTCGTCGCCCTCACGCGCGGCCGCGTCGTCGGCGCTCATGATCTCCTCGGGGGCGATCTTGGCGCCGCCGGCGGTGCGGGTGAAGTGCACGTACTCGCCGGTGCGGCGGTCGAGCAGGCCGCGGAAGTCGCCGGCGATGCCGACCGGGAAGAACAACGGGGTGGGGGTGAGGCCGATGCGCTCGGTGATCTCGTCGATCAGTTCGAGCGGCGTCTGGCCGGGACGGTCCCACTTGTTGATGACCGTGATCACCGGGATGCCGCGGTGGCGACAGACCTGGAACAGCTTGAGCGTCTGCGGCTCGAGGCCCTTCGCGGCGTCGATGAGCATCACCGCCGCGTCGACCGCGGTCAGCACGCGATAGGTGTCCTCGGAGAAGTCGGCGTGACCGGGGGTGTCCACCAGGTTGATCACGCTCGGGATGCCGTCGTCGCTGTGCTCGGCGGCATAGTTGAACTGCAGCGCGGTGGAGCTGACCGAGATGCCGCGGGCCTTCTCCATCTCCATCCAGTCGGAGACGGTGGACTTGCGTCCTGCCTTGCCGTGGATCGCACCCGCCTCGCTGATCATGCGCGCATGCAGCGCCAAGGCCTCGGTCATCGTCGACTTACCGGCGTCCGGATGGGAGATGATCGCGAAGGTACGTCGGCGCTTGACCTCGGTTGCGACGTCAGAACTCACGAGATCCGAGGCTACTCGGCTGGTCGGGGGGCTCCAAACTGATGGCGTTCGGACTATGCGGCAGTTGGTGCCGGTAGTCGGCACCAACTGCCGCAAACCCACGATCTGGGAACCGGCGGGAGGGTCGTCGCGTCCAATCGACGTGCAGACGCCACCCCGCCTCCGACGCCACGCGCTCACGCGCGACGGGGTCGTGACGATCGCCGAAGCTCTGGAGTTCGGGCTGACCAAGTCGGGTATCCACCGACGTGTGGGGGCCGGCGTGTGGACGCCGCAATCGCGTGGTGTGTACACGCTGGCTGATCATCCGCTTACGCCGCGGACCCGGGCCCGACTCGCGGTGGCCGCGGTCGGCAACGACGCGGCGCTGTCCGGCGTCGGTGCCGCGTGGTGGCACGGCATCGTCGACGAGCCACCCAAGAGGTTCACTGTCACTGCGCCGCGATCTCGGCACGGATCGCCTGTCGATGGAGTCCAGGTGCGCTACCGGGCTCTCGCAGATGCCGAGACGGTCACCCGTGACCACCTCGTCGTCACCTCGCTGCCCCTGTCGGTGCTGGAGGCCTCGGTCGAGAGCGGCAGCAGCATCCTCGACGCCGCGCTGCTGTTGCGTCGGGTGTCGATCGAGCAGTTGCGGACCGCTGCCGAGCGTCGTCGCAGGAAGGAGGACGCGACGGAGATCGCGGCGTTGGTTGCCGGGGTCGAGGCCGGAGCGCGGTCCGAGGCCGAGCGGCTCGCGGTCGACCTGTTGCGGCAGGGCGGAGTCGACGGCTTCGTGTGCAACCATCCGGTCGGCGGCTACTACGTTGACGTCGCGTTCCCGGAGAGGATGCTCGCCGTCGAGATCGATGGCATGGCCTTTCATCGCGACGCCGAGACCTTCCAGCGTGACCGGCGTCGTCGCAACGACCTCATCGCGCTCGGGTGGACGGTCCTCAACTACACCTGGGCGGACCTCAGGGAACGTCCGGCTTACGTCGTCGAGCGCGTACGTCAGGCGCTCGGTGCCTGAAAACAGATGCGGCAGCTGGTTCCGGAAACCGGAACCAACTGCCGCAACTGGAAGAAGGAGACTTACTCGAACGGCACCGGCGGAAGCTTGACGACCTGGGAGGCGTAGGAGAGTCCGGCACCGAAGCCGAGGAGGAGGGCGGTCTGGCCCGGCTGCGCCTTGCCGGTGGAGAGGAGATCCTCCATGGCCAGCGGGATCGACGCGGCGGAGGTGTTGCCGGTGTACTCGATGTCGTTGGCGACGACGGCGCCGTCGCGGAGCTTGAGGTTCTTGGCGAGCAGCTCGTTGATGCGCGCGTTGGCCTGGTGGGGGACGAAGACGTCGAGGTCCTCGGAGCCGATCTTGGCGGCCTCGAGGGCGCGGACGGCGACCTTGCCCATCTCGAAGGCGGCCCAGCGGAACACCGCGGTGCCCTCCATGCGGAGGTAGGGGCGCTGGACGCGGTCACCGTCGAGGAAGGTCACCCAGTCGAAGTCCTGGCGGATGGCGTTGAACTGCGAGCCGTCCGAACCCCAGACCACCGGGCCGAGTTCCTGCTCCTCGGTGGGTCCGACGACCACGGCGCCCGCGCCGTCGCCGAAGATGAAGCAGTTGGTGCGGTCGGTCATGTCGAGGGCCACCGAGAGCTGCTCGGCGCCGATGACCAGCACGTTGGTGGCGCTGCCGCCGCGGATCATGTCCGACGCGAGGGCCATGCCGTAACCGAAGCCCGCGCAGCCGACGGTGACGTCGAAGGCGGGGACGCCGTTGCAGCCGAGTTCGGTGGCCACCTTGGTCGCGCCGGCCGGGGTCAGGAGCAGGTGCGTGTTGGTGGCGAGGATGACCGCGTCGATGTCGGAGCCTTGCAGCAGCGCGTTGGCGATGGCCTTGCGTCCGGCGTTGACCGACATCTCCATGACGCTCTCGTCGCGGCGCGCGAAGCGGCGGGTCTTGATGCCGGTGCGGGTGTAGATCCACTCGTCGGAGGAGTCGATGTGCTCGCAGATCTCGTCGTTGGTGACCACACGCTCAGGGCGATAGGCGCCGATCCCGAGCATGCCGATGTTGTTGATCCCTGAGGTGTCCGCGATGACTGCCATGGTCTTCCTTCCGATTATGTGACCCGACATACGACGGTACTCACCCGGCCACTTACTGGGAAGTACCGCATTCCCGTGGCACATCGTTACCGATCGATTGTCGGGTTACCAGGCGTGCACGGTGTTCTGTGCGCTCTCCAGATCCTGGGAGACCAGGAGTTCGATGGCGTCGCAGCCGTTGCGGATCATCAGCTCGACCTCGGCCCGGTCCGCGGACGGGAACGGCTTGAGCACGAAGTCGGCGGGATCCTGACGCCCCGGCGGACGGCCGATACCCATCCGCACGCGCAGGTAGTCGCGGGTGCCGATGGCCTGACTGATCGAACGCAGCCCGTTGTGGCCGCCCTCGCCGCCGCCGCGTTTGAGGCGTACGAGACCGAAGTCGATGTCGAGTTCGTCGTGCACGACGATGAGATCGGCGGGCGCGACCGAATAGAACTTGGCCAGCGGGCCGATCTGCCGGCCGGACTCGTTCATGTAGACGCGTGGCTTGGCCACGAGAACAGACTGGCCGCCGAGGCGAACCTCGGCGACCTCCGCACCGGATTTCTTGTGAACCTTCCAGCGCTCGCCTGCCGAGTCGACGAGGCCGTCGGCGACCATCGCGCCGACGTTGTGCCTCGTCTTCTCGTACTTGGACCCGGGATTACCGAGTCCGACAACGATTTTCACCACTCGAGTAGAGCAGTCGGGGGTCGGATCACTCCGACTCCACGGGAGCCTCGGCAGCCTCACCCTCGGCACCTTCGGTGGCGTCGGCGTCGGATTCGGTGGCCGCGGCCTGGGCCTCGTTCACGGCGACGATCAGGGTCTCCGGATCGGCGATCAGGGTGACGCCCTCCGGCAGGTCCAGATCGGAGGCGTGGATGGCGGTGCCGGCGGTGGCACCCTCGACGCTGACGGCGATCTGCTCGGGGATCGACAGGGCGTCGGCCTCGACCTCGACGACGCTGGCGTCGGAGACGACCAGGGTGCCCGGGGCGGCGTCACCCTCGACGACGATGGCGACCTCGATGGTCACCTTCTCACCGCGACGGACGAGGAGCAGGTCGGCGTGCTCGATGTAGTTGCGGATCGGGTGGACGTCGACCTGCTTGGTGAGCGCGAGCTGGCTGGTGCCCTCGATGTCGAGCTCGATGATGGCGTTGAGGCCGTTGTTACGCAGGATCGCGGCGAAGTCGCGGGCCGGGAGGTGCAGGTGCTGCGGGTCGGTGCCGTGGCCGTAGAGCACGGCGGGAACCTTGCCCTCGCGGCGAGCGCGGCGAGCGGCGCCCTTGCCCTTCTCGGTGCGGGTGCTGACAGACAGCTTGGAGGTCTGAGTAGCCATGAGGATCTCCTCTGATCGGTGGTTGCGGTCGTTCGTCCGTCGCGACGAGCAACGGGCACGCATTCCGACCGCGGACACCCACCGGGCCACACGTGGGCACCCGAGGAGACTGCGATGGTCGCGCCGATCACGGTGACTGGGTCACCCTCGCCGAGACAACGGTGGCAAGGATAGTCGAGGACCTGCCGAGATGTCACATCGCACCCCTCGCCGGGTGCGGTCCCGGCATACTGGGCTGCCATGACCTCACAGACCCCGATCGAGATCGTGACGGCCCTGCTCGACGCATTCGCGCGCGAGGACATCGCAGGCGCGCTGGAGACCATCGACGACGACATCGCGTACACCAACGTCTCGCTGCCGACCATCAACGGCAAGCGCAAGGTGGCCGGTGTGCTCGGCGGTGTCGCGAAGAAGTCGTGGGTGGGCTTCAACTACCGGATGCTCAACGTGAGTTCCGACGAGGCGGGTGTCGTGCTCACCGAACGCGTCGACGAGTTGCGTTTCGGGCGGCTGCATCTGCAGTTCTGGGTGTGCGGCCGCTTCGAGATCCGTGAGGGACGGATCGTGGTGTGGCGCGACTACTTCGACTACTTCGACATGACGAAGGGGCTGCTGCGCGGTATCGCGGCACTGGCCCTGCCGTCGGTGCAGAAACCGCTGCCGGCTGCGGCCTAGCGGTTCAGCGGGCTGTAGAACACGAGTCCGTTGCCCTGGTTGTCGTACACCACGGCACGACGCTCGTGCGCGTCGTCGTACGGGCCCTTCACGATGGCGCCGCCGTCGGCCTCGATCGCCTTCGCCGCGGCGTCGACGTCGGCGGTCTTGATACCGACGACGACCTTGCCGGGGATCGGGTGGTCGACCGCAGTGGCGAGAGCGATCGTCACCGGCCCCCCGTCGAGGGCGGCGAAGTGGGCGCCGTCGCGGAACTTCAGCGACATGCCCAGCGTCTCGGTGTAGAACTCGATGGACTCGTCCAGGTTCTCGGTGGACAGGATGATCATCTTGGCTTCGTAGCTCATGTGCATGATGCTAGTCGCGATCGCCGGTGACCGAAGCGTCTGAAACGCGTTCTGGCACACAGCTGTACCCATCGGTCATCGGTCTGCCGATCGGCGCGACCAAAGTCCCGGGTGTCGGGGGACCGACGCCCCTTCAGAGGATCTCGTCGAGCTTCTCGAACGGCCGCGGGATGCGGGTCCCCTTGGGGGTCACCACGATCGGACGCTCGACGAGGATGGGGTGTTCGACCATCGCGTCGAGGATCGCCTCATCGGTGGCCGACGCGAGGTCGAGCTCTTTGTAGAGGGCCTCACGCTTGCGCACGGCCTGCGCGGGGGTGAGCCCGGCGTCGGCGAACAGCTGCACCAGCTGCTCACGGGTGTACGGCTCGTCGAGGTACTTGACGACGGTCGGCTCGATGCCGGCGTCGCGCAGAGCCTGCAGCGCCTTGCGCGAGGTCGAGCACTTCGGGTTGTGATAGATCGTCGCGTCCACGAAGACACCGTACCCAGCGCAAAGCGGCCCGGGCCCCAGAGGGGGAGAACCCGGACCGCTCGCGTACCCGTTCCGCGGGGGATCGCTACTCGGGGTCGAGTGCGAAGTCGTACTGCACGACGTTCCGGCCGTCGGCGTCCGGCTTCGGGTCGAGGAGCAGGTCCGGCTTGGTCGCCGAGGCGACGTCGCTGTCGAGCCAGTCCCCACCCGTGAAGTACAGCTGGGTGACGATCGGATGCCGGCCCTTCGCCGCCACGCGCAGATGCAGGTGCGCAGGTCGCCACGGGTGCCACCCGGCGGCCTCGATGAACTTGCCGGTCGGACCGTCGGTCGGGATCTGATACGGCGCGGGTTGGATGGTGGTGATCTCGTAGCGGCCCTGACCGTCGGTGACGATCGTGCCCCGCAGGTTCCAGTCGGGGATGTGCGGCGCGAATCCCGAGTAGTAGCCCTCGGCGTCGGCGTGCCAGATCTCGATCGTCGCGCCGGCCATCGGGTTGCCGTCGAGATCGGTGACCTGGCCGTGCATCACGAACGGTGTCTCGCGGGCGTCGACGCTGCGCATCGGCAGTGTGCAGCGTGCGGGCAGCAGCGGGGAATCCGGCAGATAGTACGGACCCTCGATGCTTCCCTTGGTGCCCTGGTACTTCCGTGAGTTGACCTCCTCGATGTCGTGTTCGACGAACACGTCGAGGAGCAGCGGCCACTCACCACCCTCACCGACGTCGATGAGCCACTGCTTGAGGACCCGGTACTCGTCGTAGGTGATCTCGTACTTGTCGATGAGCGCGCTGAAACCGGCGAAGGCCTCGGATGCGATGGCCGACAGACGTTCCGGTGAGGTGTCGGCGGTGAACCGATGGCCCGCAAACGCTGCGGTGGCCGCACTTCCGGAACCGGCGGCGGTCGGGGATTCGACGGTGGTCGCTGATGCGACCGGGGCGGGCCGCTCGATGGTGGTCATGATGTCTCCTGTTCGAAAGGGCTGTGCGAGAGGGTCGGTCAGCGGTTCCGGAAGAAGCTGACGTCGTCGTTGCCGATGAGGTCCGGCACGGTCCAGCCGTCCAGGTCGTACTCGGACAGGCACTGCTCGGCGAGACCCTTCATCTCCCCGACGGTGCCGCGGGCGTCGGCGAACATGAGAAGCTCGGCCTTCACGCCCTCGTGGTTGCCGGCGTAGTTGCGCTCGTACAGCTCGTGGCGGCCGCCGAACTCGCTGCCGATCGAATCCCACAGCGCCTTCATCACCTTCACGCGATCGACGGCGAGGATGCCGTCGGAACCGCGGACGTACTTGTCCAGGTACGGACGGACGTCGGGGCTCTTGAAGTCCGCCGAGCTCGACGGCAGGTAGATCAGGCCGGAGGCGACGTCCTGCTCGATGATCTCCTTCACGCGCGGGTAGCCCTGCTGGGCGAACATCCGGTAGGTCAGGCCGTACTCGAGCTTCGGGATGACGGTGTCACCGATCCACGGCTCGGGGTTGTTGACCATGGCATCGCTCAACGACCAGAACAGGTTTCGCCAGCCGATGACCTCGCCGACGCGGGTCTGCACGCCGCGGAACCCGCCGGCGCCGGTGCAGTCGAGGGCCTTCATCAGCAGGCCGGCGATGAAGTCGAGCTTGACCGCGAGACGGGTGCAGCCCTGGAGGGTGAAGCGGGGCAGGAAGCCGGACTGCGGGAAGAAGGCGTTGATCTTGTCGACGTCGCCGTACATGAAGACGTTCTCCCAGGGCACGAGCACCTTGTCGAAGACGAAGATGGTGTCGTTCTCGTCCATGCGGCTCGACAGCGGGTAGTCGAACGGCGTGCCCATCACAGCGGCCTGCTGGGTGTACGACGAGCGGCAGATGAGCTTCACGCCCGGGGCGTCCATCGGGACGGTGCAGATCAGGGCGAACTGCTTCTTCTTGATCGGGAGTCCGTAGTGGGAGATGAAGTTTGATGATCGCGTGGTTCCAGTACAGAACCTTTTCCTGCGACTCCTTGTACCAGCGTTCGGCGTTGGCCTGGAACGGTGCGTACAGCTCGGAGTTGGCGTGCAGGGTGCCGAGGAAGCTGGCCTTGTAGTCGGGGCTGCGGCCCATCCAGCCGTAGGTCATCCGCGCCCAGGTGGCGATGGCGTCGCGGTCGGCGCGCAGGTCGTCGGCAGACTTCGGTGCGCGGAAGAACGGCATGGTCACGCCGCCGTTGCCGGTGTCAGTGGGGGCGGTGACCTTGTCCTTGGTCGCCGGGTCGTGCATGGCGTCGTAGAGGCGGGCGGTCATCCGGATCGGGTTACGGAATGCCTCGTGGGTGGTCACGTCCTTGACGCGCTCGCCGTTGAGCCAGATCTCGCGGTCGTCGCGCAGCGACTCGATGTACTCGTCGCCGGTCATCGGCTTGGAGGCGAAGTTCTCGGTGCGGTTCGCCTCGCTGTCGGCGGCGACGTTCACCTTCGAGCGGTCGACGATCGTCGCTTCGGTGGTCTCGGTGTCGGGGGCGATGTCGGTTGCGGTCATGGTTATCCTCACTTCGGTTGTGCGACAGTAGAGTTGATCGGTGGACGGATGGTCGGTCAAGAGACTGCGGATAGCGGTACGCAGCTCGGCGTGAACCGCGCGGTCGCGTCGAACCAGCGGCTGTGCGGATCGTCGAGGCTGCCGCAGTAGGCGGCGGCGCCGGAGGTCTCGCCGAGGTCGTGGAACTTGCTGCGGTAGAACAGGAGCGGCTCCGCCTCGGTGTCGACGTGGGCGCCGACGATCTCGCCGACGTAGATGACGTGGTCGCCGCCGTCGTAGGACGCCCAGGGGTTGCAGATGAGGGTCGCGGCGTTGCCGGCCAGCGCGGGGACGAGCCACTCCGAGCTCCATTCGGGCCCGTGTTCCTGCGGCTTGCCGGCGAAGTGCATGGCGGTGTCGAGCTGATCCGACTTGAGGATGTTGACCGCGAACGGCGCGTCGTCGAGGTAGCCGCAGGCCTTCGACTTGCGGGTCAGCGTGACCTGGCAGAGGCGGGGCTCGATCGAGATCGGGGTGAACGCGGTGACCGTCGCGCCGTGCGGGGTGCCCTGGTCGTTCGCGCAGGTGATGACGGTGACGCCGGTGGCGAACTGTCCGAAGATGTTGCGCATCGTGCGTTGGTCCATGGGGATCAGCTCCTTTGCTCTGGCAGTGGCTGGTGGGGTGTCTGGTGTGACGGTGCGACCAAACGTATGACCGCGATCACATCCCGTCGATCCGCATTGCGAACCGTCGATCCGATGTGCGCAACGTTGCGATCTGGATCGCTCCCGACGGCAGTTAGTGACAGCGGTCACAGTTACGCTGGACGACGTGAGCGCAGGGCCGCCCATTTCGGGGACCAACCAACCGCGGGTGTCGGTGTCGCAGGTGACGCCGCCGCCCCGTCGTGTCGTGGGGTCGGGGATCGCGGACTGGGATGAGGTCCACGAAGTCGTCGCGGACGCGTACTTCCCCCATGAGCTGCGGCCGCTGTCCCGTGACGACGCCTCCCACTACCGCCTGGAGTCGACGGCGATCGGTCCGACGGTGCTCGCGCGGATCGGTTTCGGCGCAGACGTGTCGATCGACACCGACCATCCAGGGGCATGGGCCATCAACGTTCCGTTGTCCGGCAGCATCGCGTCGGTCACCGACGGCCGGGAGATCGTCTCCGAACCAGGTCAGGCGACGCTCAACCCGCCGGACACCTCGACGGTCATCACCAACTGGAGCAAGACCTGCGAGATCATCGGTTTCAAGGTCGAGCGGGACTACCTGCAGCGCGAGATCGACCGGATCGCCGGCCGCCCGGGCCGGTCATTGACCCGCCAGCTCGATCTGCGCACCGGTGCCGGCGCCGAATGGCTGGGGCTGTTGAGGTCGGCGCGTCAGCAGGTCGCGCAGTGCGAGGGCATCCTGTTGCGCAACCCGCGAATGGCGGAGCAGCTGGGCGGCATGCTCACCACGGCCCTGGTGCTGGCCGCACTGCCCGAGAGTGATGAGCCGATGGCCGGAACCCGCCCGCGCATGGTAAAGCGCGTCATCGACGCCATCCACGCCATCCACGCCGACCCGGCGCGACCGTGGACCGTGGGTGAGCTGGCGGAGATCGGGGCGGTCAGCGCTCGACGCCTGCAGCAGAGCTTCCGCGAGTGCGTGGGGATGAGTCCCATGGAGTACGTGCTCGACGTTCGGCTCGAGTGCATCCACAACGACCTGCTGACTCGCGGCGGGACCTCGACCGTCACCGACATCGCCACCCGGTGGGGCGTCATGCACACCGGCCGCTTCGCCGCCGCGTATCGACGCAAGTACGGGGTCGCGCCGTCGGAGACGCGGCGGATGGCGGGTGCCTAAG
>NZ_BACI01000037.1 GCF_000225505.1 Gordonia alkanivorans NBRC 16433
CCCGAACTACGGCACCGACGCCACCACCTCCTGCTGCACAACGGGCGACACGAAGGCGGGGGTGCGGCGATGAGCGACGCATGCGGATGCGGGCACGACGAACCGGCCAGTGAGGACGAGCAGGCTCCGGAGCACTGGTGGCAGGTGCGGGAGCTGCAGGCTGCCGCCGCGGCCGCGGTGTTCCTGCTCGCCGCGTACATCACCAGCTGGTCCGGCGGCCCCGAACCGGTCGCGCTCGCCCTGGAGTGGGTGGCGCTGCTGATCGGGGCGTGGACATTCGTCCCCTCGACCCTGAGCCGGTTGGCGAAGGGCAAAATTGGCGTCGGCACCCTGATGACGATTGCTGCGGTCGGCGCGGTGATCCTCGGCGAGGTCGGCGAAGCCGCGATGCTCGCTGTGCTGTTCTCCATCAGCGAAGGCCTTGAGGAGTACGCCGTCGCCCGCACCCGCCGCGGGCTGCGGGCGCTACTAAATCTGGTCCCGGACTCCGCGACCGTGCTCCGCGACGGCACCCCGGTCACCGTCTCCCCGGCGGAATTGGCCGTCGGGGACCAGATGTTGGTCAAACCCGGCGAGCGGATCGCCACCGACGGCACCATCACCGAAGGCCGCACCGCACTGGATGTTTCGGCGATCACCGGCGAATCCGTGCCTGTCGAAGCCGGACCCGGCACGCAGGTCTACGCCGGGTCGATCAACAGCACCGGCGCCCTGAGCGTGCATGTCACCAGCACGGCGGAGAACAACTCGCTGGCCAAGATCGTGCAGATCGTCGAGGCCGAACAGTCCCGCAAGGGCGACGCGCAACGCCTCGCCGACCGGATCGCCAAGCCCCTGGTACCGGCGATCATGATCTTCGCCGCCGCCATTGCGATCCTCGGCTCCCTGCTCGGTGACCCGGCCACGTGGATCGAACGGGCCCTGGTCGTGCTCGTCGCCGCGTCGCCGTGTGCGCTGGCGATCTCTGTGCCGGTGACCGTGGTCGCGGCGATCGGCGCCGCCAGCAAGATCGGCGTCCTGGTCAAAGGAGGTGCCGCCCTCGAAGCCCTCGGCCGGGTCCGCACCGTCGCCCTCGACAAGACCGGCACTCTGACCGCGAACCGGCCCACCGTCGTCGACATCGCCACCACCCCCACCGACACCGCTGCTCCTAGCACCGGGAGCAGCCTGGGCGACCGCACTCCGGGCCAGGAGCGGGTGCTCGCCGTCGCCGCGGCGCTGGAAGCGCACAGCGAACACCCGCTCGCCCGCGCGATCCTCGCCGCCCACGGCGAGACCACCGCCGCGCGCGATGTGCAGGCTGTTCCCGGGGCCGGCCTGACCGGCCTCGTCGACGGACGGCCCGCGCGGCTGGGCCGTCCCGACTGGATCGAGCCCGGCCCGCTCGATGAGCGGGTCGCGGCCATGCAGGCCGACGGCGCCACCGCCGTCCTGATCGAACACGACGGTCAGGTCATCGGCGCGGTCGCCGTCCGTGACGAGCTTCGCCCCGAAGCCGGCGCGGTAATCGAGCACCTGCACCGCATCGGCGCCACGGTCGCGATGCTCACCGGCGACAACACCGCCACCGCCAACGCGCTGGCGAAGATCGCCGGCATCGACGACGTACACGCCGACCTCCGCCCCGAAGACAAGGCCCGCATCATCGGCGACCTCCGAACGAACTCGTTCACCGCGATGGTCGGCGACGGCATCAACGACGCTCCCGCCCTGGCCACCGCCGACCTCGGCATCGCCATGGGCGCAATGGGATCGGACGTAGCGATCGAAACCGCCGACGTCGCCCTCATGGGCGAAGACCTCCGCACCCTCCCGCAGGCACTCGATCACGCCCGCCGCGCCCGGAAGATCATGCTGCAGAACGTCGGCCTGTCCCTCGCCCTGATCGCGATCCTCATCCCTCTCGCGCTGTTCGGGATACTCGGCCTCGCCGCCGTCGTCGCCGTCCACGAACTCGCCGAGATCGTCGTCATCGCCAACGGAGTCCGCGCCGGCCGGGTCAAAGCGCTAGCCCGGGCGAGGACCGGAACTGGCCAGCGGACTCCGTCCGTAGTGACGGTCGGGCAGTGATCACCGCGGTTCCGGTGGCGCACCGCCGCGTACGCCTCACACGGCGGTGCGGGCTGCTGGCCGTCGCTGTCGGACTCGCGGCCACCGATCTGGCCGTCAAGGCATGGGCCACAAGCGCGCTCGCGGACGGCGCAGTCATCGGAACGGGGCCGGTGCAGCTGCGGCTGGCATTCAATCCGGGCGCGGCGTTTTCGATCGCCGCCGATGCCCCGGCATGGGTGCTGCCCACAGTCACCGGAATCATCACCTTCATCGTCGCGGTCACCTCCTGG
>NZ_BACI01000036.1 GCF_000225505.1 Gordonia alkanivorans NBRC 16433
CACAACACAACCGCGTTTCCGGTCGCTGCCAGGAGGGTTTCGGCGGCGGCGAGCACGTCCATCAGCTCCGGTCGGGCCAGGCTGTAGAACACCTGCCGCCCCTGCGGGCGGCCTTCGACGAGCCCACAGTCCCGTAAGCACGCCACGTGCGCGGAGACCGTCGATTGCGCCAACCCCAGCTCCGCCATCAGATCCGCCACCCGGGCCTCGCCACCGTGCGCGAGGCGGGTTGCGATTGCCAGACGGGTCCCATCGGAGAGGCTGTGGAACAACGCCACCGCGGGATCGAGGTCCGCCCCAGTCGCCACCGAGCACTCATTCATCGTCATATGACGATGATAGCGGCATTGTGTGCTGTAATCGAATCATCACGAAGAAGTGGCAGCAGGCGCGGCCGGGCGAGATGGTGGGAGCTGTTGGTATGCCGTCGATGTCGACGATCGAGTCTCTGTTCTGCCGCAGCGCACCGTGGCAGGCGGCCACCGGCAGGTGGGTACTCCCGTGGGCGCTGCAAGGCATCCATCCCCGAGGCCGGGTCCTTGAAATCGGTGGCGGCGCCGGCGCGATGACCGAACAGATCCTCACCACCAACCCCGACGAACTCGTGGATGTGACCGTCACCGACTTCGACCCGGTCATGGTCGCCGCCGCCAGCGATCGGCTGCAGGGTTTCGGGGCCCGCGCTCACGCCCAGGTCGCCGACGCCACAGCCCTGCCGTTCGAGGACGGAAGCTTCGACACCGTCGTCTCGTTCATCATGTTGCACCACGTCATCGACTGGGAACGCGCACTCGCCGAGGCCGCCCGAGTGCTCGCGCCCGGCGGAATGCTGGTCGGCTACGACCTGCTCGGCAGCGCACCGGCGCGGCTGCTGCACAACCTCGAAGGGGCACCGCACCGGTTCATCCCCCGTGGCGAACTCCGCCTGCGCCTGACGTCTTTGCCTCTGACCGACATCACGGTCCGCGAGAACCCTGCGCTCGCCCGGTTCCGTGCCCGCCGTGCCGGTGACCGATGACCACGCCACCACTGCACGGGCATCACCATGGCCCTCCCTCGGACGAGCTCGCCGAGCTCGAGCAGCGTGACGTCGCGGTGGCGTTCGTCGACCTCGCCGGATACAGCGTGTTCACCGAGTTCTGCGGCGACCAGGAAGCCGCAGAACTGGCCATACGGTTGGCCTCTCAGACCTGGCAGGCAGGCTCTACGACCGGGCACGCGGCTGGTCAAGGCCATCGGCGATGCGGTGATGCTCACCGCCGACGCCCCCCAAGTGATCCTCGCCACGATCACCGCCCCCGCGGCCGCGGCCGCCGGTCAAGACGGATTCATCGCCCTACGCGCCGGGATCGATCCACTACGGCAGCGCAGTCGTCCGCGACGGAGACCTGTTCGGGCACGCGGTCAGCGTCGCCGCCCGCATCACCGCCCTCGCTGGCGCCGGCCACGCCGTGATCACCGATCCGATCTGCCCGCCACCAGCCGAGCTGGATTGCTCGCCATGCTCGCTGACCTGCTGAAAGACACCGGAGTTGGCCTGCCAAAAGGACACCCGGATAAGGCTCGCTCAGTTCGTGCCGTCGCCGTTCAACAGCAACCCGTCGTAGCGCTGAGAACGTTGCGTAGTGCTTCCAACGAGTCCGGTTGCGCTCGGTAGTAGACGTTCATGCCGCGGCGCTCGGGGGTGACCATGCCGGCTTTGCGGAGCTGCCCCAGGTGGTGACTGGTGGTGGCTTCGGTGAGGCCGACCGCGGTCGCGAGGTCGCAGGTGCAGGTCCCGTCACCGGTGTCGGTAAGCAGGATTGAGACGAGCTTGATCCGAACGGGATCGGCAAGCGCCTTGAGCCGCAACGCGATCTGCAGCGCGGTGTCGTCATCGAGCGGTGCCGCCGATACCGGTGCGCAGCAGATCGGGGCGCTGATGTCGACCATCGGCAAGGGCTTCGGCATGACCAGATCGTACGCCCCTACTTGACATATGTCGAAAAGGTGGGCACGCTGCAGAGTGACCGCAGTTCGATATATGTCTCACAGGTGAAGGTGATGGTCATGTCCCGTATGCAGTTGGCGCTCAACGTCGATGATCTCGATACCGCGATCGAGTTCTACTCCAAGCTGTTCAACACCACCCCGGCCAAACGCAAGCCGGGATACGCCAATTTCGCGGTCGTCGAGCCGCCGCTGAAACTGGTGCTGCTAGAGAACCCCGGCCAGGGCGGCACGATCAACCACCTCGGCGTCGAGGTCGAATCGAGCGAGAAGGTGCACGCCGAGATCGCCAGGCTGTCCGGGGAGGGCCTGTTCACGCAGGAGGAGATCAACTCCACCTGTTGTTTCGCAACCCAGGACAAGGTCTGGGTGACCGGCCCGGCGAACGAGAAGTGGGAGGTCTACACCGTGCTCGCCGACTCCGACACCTTCGGCACCAGCCCGAAACTGTTGGAACAGAACGCCGCCGCCGACGACGCCGAGCAGGGTTCGGTGTGCTGCGGTGGCAGCGCCGCCGAACCGGCCGAAGCGCGCACGGCCTGCTGCTGAGCCCGACGTTCAGCCCGCGCTCCCGCCTACCGCGCGATGCGGTCGGCGAGGGCGCGGATCCGCGCGGTGATGTCGTCGCGGATCAACCGCATCCGTTCGATGCCGTCGATGCCCCGTTCGGAGGGTTCGTCGGTGTTCCACACCTCGAGGGCGACGCCGTCGGGTGGGGTGACGTCGGCGGTGCCGACCACCACGACGAGATCTGCAGTTTGCATCAGTTCGTCGGTGAGTTGGCGCGGCTGATGTCCGTCCACGGTGGCGCCGACTTCGGCGAGCACCTGGGCGGACAGGTCGTTGACCTGGCCGCCGATCTTCG
>NZ_BACI01000035.1 GCF_000225505.1 Gordonia alkanivorans NBRC 16433
TGTATCCCGGGGGCCGTTCTGAGGGGCGGATCTCCGGCAGTGTCCACCCCGGTGACCACCCAACCCGACGCACCGGGCACCCTCAGGAGTCGTGAGCACATGGGAACTGTTCGCCGTCCTGCTGGCCGGTGTGGGTGCGGGCGCGATCAACGCGATCGTCGGTAGCGGCACCCTGATCACCTTCCCGACGCTCGTCGCATTCGGGGTCCCACCGGTCACCGCGACCATGTCCAACGCGATCGGCCTCGTCGCCGGCGGCGTCTCCGGGACGTGGGGCTATCGGCGTGAACTCGAGGGGCAGTGGCCGCAGCTGCGGTGGCAGATACCCGCGTCGTTCGTCGGTGCGATCGTCGGCTGCTGGCTGCTGTTGCACCTGCCGGAGACGGTGTTCGAGACGATCGTGCCGGTGCTCCTGATCGCCGCGCTGGTCCTCGTGGTCGCGCAACCGCGCATCCAGAAGTGGGTCGGCCATCGATCGATCTCCCCCACCGGGGCGGGCCGCCCCCACCTGACCCCTCTGCGCATCGCCGCAATGGTGGCGGGCACATTCGCGGTCGGCGTCTACGGCGGCTACTTCACCGCCGCCCAGGGCATCTTGCTGATGGCGATCCTCGGCGTCGTCGTCCCCGACCACCTGCAGCGGATGAACGCCGCCAAGAACCTGCTCTCCCTGGTGGTGAACATCGTTGCGGCGGTCACCTACACGCTGGTCGCCTTCGACCGGATCGACTGGTCCGCGGCCGGGGTCATCGCGGTGGGTTCCCTGCTCGGCGGTGTTGTCGGAGCGCGATACGGTCGACGACTCTCACCCCGCGCGCTTCGCGGGGTGATCGTCGTCGTCGGTCTGATCGGGCTGTGGCGGCTGCTGGCGTGAGTCAGAGCGGCCTGTCCCGAAGATGGGGGTCGCACTGCCGGTTTCGCGCGAACCCGCCCACGCCCGACGGCCGCCGTGGACGATGGAGGCCGATGCTCCGACGGCGGGAGAAGCGATGGTCGACTGGGATGGTGCACGGTACGCGGAGGTGAGTGGGCTCCAACGCATGGTCGCCGAGGAGTCGATCTCCGGTCTCGCGCTCATCGGGAACGAACGTCTGCTCGACGTCGGCTGCGGGGACGGGTTCATCACGATGCTGCTGGCGGAGCGATTGCCCGAGGGATCGGTGGTCGGCGTCGACGCCTCCCACCGGATGATCGACCGTGCCCTGGCGCGGGTGCCATTCGACACGCTGCGTGTTCAGTTCCACGTCGACGACGTGCTGGCCTTGCCATTCGACCAGGACTTCGACATCGCGGTCTCCTTCAACGCCCTGCACTGGGTGCACGACCAGGGAGAGGCGTTGCGGCAGATTGCGCGAAGCCTCGTCGACGGCGGGCGCGCGGTGCTGCAGATGGTCTGCGCGACCGACCGGCCGAGCATCGAGGACGTCGCCATGCAGGTCGCGACCGATCCGCAGTGGGCCGGAAGTTTCGAGGCATTCGACGCGCCGTACGAACATGTGGAGCCCGCCCGTTTCGGTGAACTCGCCACCGCGGCCGGCTTCACCGTCGACGACCTGACGGTGAAGAACCTGTCCTGGACGTTCGATTCCGTCGAGGACTTCCACGCCTGGTTCACCGTCGGCTCCCCGGACTGGACGAACCGGCTCCCCGACTCGGAGACCGACCGGTTCGTCGCCGAGGTGATCGAGAGATACCAGTTGACGGTCGGCGAACCCGCGCTCTTCCGGTTCAGCCAGTTGCGTGCCTCGCTGACCAGACGAGCCGGCCACTGAGGAGGAGGCAGAAAACGGGCGGGCCACCTGTTCAGGTGGTCCGCCCGCTAGCGCCCCAACAGGTCAGGTCAGGGGATGTAGTTGAACGTGTCCGGATCGGGGCCGATGCGCTCATCGGCGTTGAGGCCCTCGATCGCTGAGACCTCGTCGTCGGACAGCTCGAAGTCGAAGAGCGCGAAGTTCTCCTCGACGCGGGCGCGCGTCACCGACTTGGGGAAAACGATGTCGCCGCGCTGGATGTGCCACCGGAGCGTGACCTGGGCGGCCGAACGTCCCTTGGCCTCCGCGATCTTCGTGATGACCGGGTCGTCGACGACCTTGCCCTGCGCAATGGGTGACCATGCCTCGGTGGCGATACCGTGCTCGAAATTGAAGGCCCGCAGAGGATTCTGCGACAGGTACGGATGGACCTCGATCTGGTTCACGGCCGGAACCACGTCGGTTTCGTCGAACAGGCGCCGCAGGTGCGCCTGCTGGAAGTTCGAGACGCCGATGGCGCGGGCCTTGCCGTCGGCGTAGGCCTTTTCCAGTGCCTTCCAGGTCTGGACGTAATCACCCACGTCGGGCAGCGGCCAGTGGATCAGGAACAGGTCGACCTGGTCGACCCCGAGGTCGGCATTGGTCTTGTCGAGCGCCTCGAGCGCGTCGTCGAAGTCGTGAAATCCGTTGTTGAGCTTGCTGGTGATGAAGACCTCGTCGCGGGCGAGGCCTGACTCGCGCAGCGCCTCGCCGACGCCCTTCTCGTTGCCGTACATCTCGGCGGTGTCGATGTGCCGGTAGCCGACCTCGAAAGCGGTCAGCGTCGCGGCCCTGGTGTCCTCCGGCGGAACCTGGAACACGCCAAATCCCAACTGCGGGATGGTGATGCCGTTGTTGAGCGTGATGTTGGGGACTGTCATACGCGATCTGTCCTTTCGTTGCAGCGAGACGAGGGCCTACCTCGACAGGCGGGTCGCCGGTCATCCGACACGCGGGCCCGGACTCGCACGACCATGTTCAGGTTGAAGGCACGCGGAGGCGGGGGATATTCCTGACCACCCCTGACCTGCTCCGATGCGTCAACCCTTACGCGGAAGGCGACGCTGCCGTTCCTCGGCGAGCTGCATCTCCTCGAAGTCGGCGAGTCGGTTCCGCGCCGGCTCCCCGAGCTCTTTCGTCACCAGCGAGACCAGCAGCTCGGCGAGGACGAAGCCGTGCGCCATGGAATCGAAGGGGCCCGGACCGGTGTGACTGGTCGTCAGGACCGACGCGGCCTGCGACGCCAGCGGTGACAGGTAGACGTCGGTGATCAACACGAGTTCCGCGCCGCGCTCGGCAGCGCGCAGTCCCCATTCGATCGTGGTCTGCTGGTACCGCCGGTAGTCGAAGAGGACAGCCACGGTGCGATCGTCGACATCGGTCATCGCGGCCATCCGGTCGCCCGAATTCGGTTGCACCAGAACGACACCCGACCGGAGCATCCGGAGATACTGGTGTAACTCGGCGGCCAGCACCGAGGTGAACCGGCCGCCCAGGAGCATCACGCGCCGATCGGTGTCGGCGAGCGCGGCAACCGCGCCGGCCAGGTCGGCCCGCGACAGATTGTTGATGGTCGCCCGGACACCGTCGGTGTAGAGCGCCAGCGCATCGGCGAGGTCGGCGTCATCCGCCGGCCCGGCCCGGTCGACGCCGGGATCGTCGGTCGGGTACACCGTCACCGGGGAGAACAACCGCGTCTGAACCTCCGCGCGCAGGGACTCCTGGAACGCGCCGTAGCCGGGGAAGCCGAGTTTGCTCACCAGGCGCAACGCCGTCGGCGCGGAGACCTGCGCCTCCGCCGCGAGTTGCGCGATGGGAACGAGACCTGCGGTGGGATACCCGTCGGTGAGGGCCGCGACCACCCGAAGTTCACCGGGGGCCAACGATCCGCGTACCTGACGGATGCGTTGCGCGACGGTCCCCTCCAGCGGTGCACCCTGAGCCATGGGCGAAGTCTAGTTGTCGTGGTCGGGTCGGGACGGACCGAGACCGCTGCCCACGCCCACGATCCGCGCATCTTAGACGGGCAAGAGTCCAAATACCCGGAAACAAACGTTTTACATGTTACGCCTACACAATCCCGCGTAACGGATGTAACGTCGCTCGCATCCCCCGGTTCAGCTCGACCAGGAAGCAGCGATGACCTTGCAGAACAGCCCGTCGCACGCACCCGCCACCTCATGGGATGCGCCGCAGACGACCACCCCCCTCGATGACCGATGGTCCGATCTCATCCAGCACGACCGCGTCCACCGCACGCTCTACGTCGACCCCGCCGTCTTCGACGAGGAGATGGTGAAGGTCTTCGGCGGTCAGTCGTGGGTGTACCTCGCCCACGAGTCCCAGGTACCCGACCCCAACTCGTTCCTGTCGGTCCGCATGGGCCTGCGACCCGTCATCGTCACCCGCGATCGCAAGGGTGGCCTGCACGCGGTCTTCAACCGGTGCGCCCACCGTGCGGCGACGGTGTGCCGCGAGGAGTCGGGCACCGCGAAGAGCTTCCAGTGCCCGTACCACGGCTGGACGTTCCGGAACACCGGTGAACTGGTCGGCGCACCGTGGCCGTCGGGGTACGGCGAACTCGACAAGGAGCGGTTCGGCCTCACCGTCGTCCCCCGCGTCGAGAGCTACCGCGGCTTCATCTTCGGCACGATGAACACCGACGCCCCTCCGGTCGACGAGTGGCTCGGACACGCCCGGCCCTGGCTCGACTACTGGATCGACCGCTCCCCCACCAGTGAGGTCGCGGTGAAGTCCGCGGCCTACCGGATGGGCTACCGCGGCAACTGGAAGCTGGCGTTCGACAATGCCGGCGACGGTTACCATCCCGCGTTCTCCCACCGTTCCCTGCTCGAAATGGCCTCTCGTATGGGCGATTCGAAGGACATGTCGTACTTCGGCAAGACCCCCGACGACGGGCCGATGAAGGTGTACTCGCTGGGCAACGGGCACAGCGTCATCGATCAGCGCCCCGTGTACGAGGGCCCGGGCAGCTTCTGGGCCAATCAGCGCCCCCAGCCGGGCCGCGAGCGGTTCGAGGAGAAGGTGCGCGCCGAACACGGTGACGACGCCGACCGGCTCCTCGACCTGGCCATCGGTGCGCAGATCAACCTGAGCATCTTCCCCAACCTGCTGGTCATCGGAAACCAGATCCAGGTCGTCGAGCCGCTCGCGGTCGACCGCACCCAGCTCACCTGGCATGCCACCTCGATCGGCGGTGTCCCCGACGAGATCAACACCATGCGGATGCGCTCCCAAGAGGACTTCCCCGCTTTCGGCGAACCCGACGACCAGGCCAATTTCGAAGAGGCGCAACGCGGTCTGGCCGCGCCGGAAGCCGAGTGGGTATTCATGAACCGCGGCCTCGACACCGACTGGCAGACCATCGAGCACGACGGCGTGATCCGCAGCGCGGTCACCGACGAGATCCACATGCGCGGCTACTACGAGGAGTGGCAGCGCCGGATGCGAGGAGCACAGCGATGAATCTCGACCGCCTCCCGGACACCTACGCCGACACGTCGTCGTTCTCCTACCACGTCGACGCCGACTGGTACGACGAGCTCGACCGATTCCGGCAGGTCCTGGCCGACGACTGGCCGGTCTCACAGCCGACCGAATGGCATGGCGCGCAGTCGTTCCTGTTCGCCGAGGCCCGTCTGATCGACAGTGGCCGGTTCAACGACTGGCTCGACCTGTTCACCGGGGACTGCCTGTACTGGGTTCCGGTCACGGCCGGTGGTGGCGACCCCCGTCGCGAGGTCAGTCACGCCTTCGACGACCATCGTCGTCTCACCGACCGCGTCTACTGGTTGCGGACCGGTCTGGCCTACAGCCAGCTGCCGCCGTCACGCACACGACGACTGATCACCAACGTCGAATGTCTCGACCATCCAGACGGGCTCCGGTACGTGCGCTCCAACTTCGTCGTCCACGAGATGCGCGCGGGCACCGCGAAGACCTACACCGGCTGGTACGGGCATGTGCTGCGCGAGACCGACGACGGCTGGCGGATTCGGCTCAAGTCGGTCAACCTCATCGACTCCGAGCAGTATCACGAGAACCTGACCCTGGTGTTCTGACCATGGATATCGAAACCTCGTCCGCCGCCGGGCAAGCCGATCTCGCCCAGGCAGTCGACACGCTGACCGCCGAGCTGGAACTGCTGCGCGCACGGGTGGGACGTATCGAGCGCGAGGTCGCCGCTTCACGGCCTCTCGTGGCCGCGGTGCGCGCCCTCGACATCTGGGACTACACCCCGTACGGGGTGGCCCCCGGTAGCGACTGGGTGGCGATCGACCGGACTGCGGCGACGGAACTCCTCGCCGCCCTCGCCAAGATCGATCACTGGCAACCGTGGTCGACGCCGATCGAGGCGAGGCCACAACCATGAGTACCCGTACGCTCACCGTGATCACCCACGTGAACAATCCGTCGATCGGAGTCCTCGAGGAATCCGCGGTCGCCGGCGGCTGGACGATGTCGGTGGTCGGGCCCTTCCGTGGGGATCCGCTACCCGACGCCGACGTTGTCGAGGCGCTCGTCGTGCTCGGTGGGCCGCAGAGCGCTTATGACGGCGAGAGCCATCCGTACCTCGCCGACGAGGTCGCCTACCTTCGTGACGTCCATGCACGCGAGATCCCGCTTCTCGGCCTGTGTCTCGGTTCGCAATTGCTCGCCGACGCGCTCGGTGGGCGATCGCGTCCCGGGGACAGCGGCCTGGAGTGCGGTTTCATCGATGTCATTGCGACCAACCCGAAGTCGTTGCTCAACGGCACGTTCTTCTCCTTCCACTCCGATTCGGCGGACCCTCCGCCGGACGCGGAGATCCTGGCCCGCAGTGACCATTACCTCCAGGCCTGGCGCCTCGGAACGTCCACGGCGATCCAGTTCCATCCCGAACTCGACGGTGCGGGCATCGACGCCCTACTCGCCCTCGAGGGACCCAAACTCCGACAGTTCGGCGTCGACGTCGACGCCATCCGCGAATCCATCCCGACCGGCGGTCCCCAACCGGGGCGCCGCCTCCTCGACACCTGGCTCGACGACGTGCCGGTACGAGATCCCGCCCACCCCTGATCGATCGACCATCCCGACCAGATCCGCACCACCCGTCACCACTCCAGGAGGTTCTCATGACCGCAGCGAAGTTCGTCGAGAAGTACGACCTGTACCGACCCGAAGACCACCGTGCGGCAGAGCACGCCATCGACACCATCAACCGCGAGGGCATCGAGGTCGTCCGCGTGGTCTGGCCCGACCAGCACGGTCTGCTGCGCGGCAAGGCCCTCACCGTCCCGGCATTCTTGGCCGCGATGAAGGCCGGCAACGAGATCACCATGGCCCCGTTCTTCTTCGACACCGCCAACGCCATCGTGTTCAACCCGTTCAGCCCCGACGGCGGGTTCGACTTCGACGGCCTCGGCGGCAGCCCGAACGTCAAGATGGTCCCCGACCCCGGCACCTTCACCGTGTTGCCGTGGGCCGAGAAGACGGCCCTGGTCTTCTGCGACCTCTACATGTCCGATGGCAAGCCGTTCCCGCTCGCACCGCGCACCATCCTGAAGAACACGCTGGCCGAGATGGCGTCGAACGGCTACAAGCTGGTCGCCGGCATCGAGATGGAGTGGTACCTCACCAAGGTCGTCGACAACGGGCTGGGCACATGTTCGCTGGGCGCACCCGGCTCCCCGGCCGACCCGCCGTCAGTCGCTCCGGTCGCGCGCGGCTACAACTACCTGCTCGTCGACCACCTCGACGAGGTCGACGACATCCTGCGTCCGATCCGGAACGCACTGTCGGACATGGGCTTGCCGATCCGTTCGTTCGACGACGAGTGGGCGCCCAGCCAGATGGAGACCACCTTCGACATCCTCGACGGGCTGGCAGCCGCCGACGCGGCAGCATTGTTCCGCACCACGACCAAGCAGATCGCCAAGCGCAACGGCCATCTCGCATCCTTCATGTGCACACCCGCGATCGCGGGCTTCTACGCCAACGGCTGGCACCTGCACACGTCGGTCGCGGACAAGGAGACCGGCGCGAACCTGATGGTCCCCACCGGCGACACCCCCCTCTCCGAACTCGGTGTCAACTACGTCGGCGGCACCCTCGCCCACGGTGCGGCGGCGTCGGTGTTCACCACCCCGACGATCAACGGTTACCGCCGTCGTCGGCCGTACTCGCTTGCCCCGGACCGCCTCGCCTGGGGGCAGGACAACCGTGCCGCGATGATGCGCGTCATCAGCGCCCCGGGGGACATGGCCTCTCACGTGGAGAACCGCGTCGGGGACTCCGCGGCCAACCCCTATCTCTACATCGCGGCCCAGGCCGCCGCCGGTCTCGACGGCATCCTCAACCGCACCGACCCCGGTCCGGTCAGCGATGACCCGTACAGCGCCGACGTTCCCCAGCTGCCGGGTTCGCTGGCCGAGGCCATCGACGTGCTCGAGCAGGACGGGTTCTACCGCAAGGCTTTCGGGGACGGATTCATCGACTACCTGGTCACGATGAAGCGCAGCGAGGTCAGCCGGTACGACGCGTGGGTCGCCGAGAACCCGGACGAGTCGACCTACGTCAACGGCGTGACCGACTGGGAGCACCGCGAGTACTTCGAACTCTTCTGAGTTCGGACCGACAGATCGCAACAGGTAGGGATAGAGGAGTTGGCGTTGCCCACCATCACGTTCATCAGCCCCGACGGCACCAAGCATCAGCTGGAGGCGAAAGCCGGCGCGTCCGCGATGGAGACGGCTGTCAAGTTCGGCGTACCCGGCATCATCGGCGAATGCGGGGGTGGGTTGTCCTGTGCGACGTGCCACGTGTTCGTCGAGCCCGGCGACATCGACCGCACCGGCACGGCCGAGGACTTCGAGGAGGAGATGCTCGAAGACGCACTCACCCCGGCGACCGAGTGCAGCCGGCTGTCATGCCAGATCCGGATGACCGATGAGCTCGACGGGCTCGTCCTGACGATCGCACCCGAGCAGTGAGCGGGCGCATCCTGATCGTCGGCGGCGGCGAGGCGGGTCTCAGCATCGCGGTGACCCTTCGCGAGTTGGGCCACAGCGACGAGATCTGCCTGGTCGGCGCGGAACCCTTCTCTCCCTACCAGCGGCCTCCGCTGTCCAAGGAATTTCTCGTCGACGGAGATGAGCCGGCGGTGTTGCGTGCGCCGGAGTTCTACGCGGCCAACGACATCCGGCTCATCACCGGCCGTTCCGTGGCGTCGGTCGAGCGTTGTGACGACGACAACGGCGGCGGTGCCGCGACCCTCGACGACGGCACCGTCCTCGCGTTCGACCGAACCGCCCTGGCCACCGGTTCCGTCCCCCGGCGGTTGCCCGTACCCGGCGCCGACGGCGAAGGTGTGGTGGCACTACGCACCATCGACGACGCGCACGTCATCCGCGCGGGTCTCGACACCGCCCGCGACGTGGTCATCGTCGGCGGCGGCTTCGTGGGTCTCGAGGTCGCCGCGGCGGCGCGAGCTCGCGGCGCGACGGTGACGGTCATCGAGGCCGCCGACAGAGTCCTGGGACGTGTTGTGGCCGAGCCCATATCGGCGTTTGTTCGGCACAGTCACGAAACCGCCGGCATCCGGATCGAGACCGGCCGCGGGGTGACCGCCATCGGCGTCACCGGGGGACGCGCCGACTCCGTCATCCTCGACGACGGTCGATCGATCCCTGCTGACCTCGTCGTCGTCGGGATCGGCGCGGTTCCGACCACTGAGCTCGCGACACTCATGGGCGTGCGGTGCTGCCCCGGGATCGTCGTCGACGACCACGCCCGGACCAGTGACCGGTACGTCGTGGCGGCCGGCGACTGCACCCTACAACCGCATCCGCATCGGCCGGGAGAACTCCTCGCCGTGGAGTCGGTGAACAACGCCGTCGAACAGGGCAGGACCGCCGCCCACACCCTGCTCGACCGGGACCCCCCGGCTCGGGGAGTGCCGTGGTTCTGGTCCAACCAGGGCGCGCTGAAGATCCAGATCGCCGGAATCTCGGACGGCCACGACCGGTTTGTCGTGCGCCGAGGCGCCGAGGATCGGCTCACCGTGCTCTACTACCGCGACGACGTGCTCATCGCCGGCGACACCGTCAATGATCCTCGTGAGCACATGGCCATCAAACGGGCGCTGGCACAGGGGGCCGCGATCGATCCGGACGTGGCGTCGGACACGTCGAAGCCACTCAGGTCGCTCGTCACGCCCCTGACCCCGACCAGCTGAGTGAAGCGCTCCGCGTGATCGACGGTTGAACGCGCCGAGTCGGCACCCAGAACCCGCCATTGCGCACCTGTTTTGTGGAATTTCGCACTCCCCGTTTCCCAGGACGGGCTTTCTGTGCCACACTTGGCGGGCGGTCATCAGTTTTGGTGGCTGCTGAACTGAAGAAAGAAGTACAGCAGTATGGCACAGGGAACCGTCAAGTGGTTCAACGGCGAAAAGGGCTTCGGCTTCATCGCACCCGACGATCAGGGCGCCGATGTTTTCGTCCACTACTCTTCGATCACCGGTAGCGGCTTCCGCAACCTCGAAGAGAACCAGCGCGTCGAATTCGACGTGGAGCAGGGCCAGAAGGGCCCGCAGGCAACCAACGTCAGCGCGCTTTAAGCACACCTGACTTCACGAAGCGCCTCATCCGGCTCCGGCCAGATGGGGCGCTTCGTCGTTTCCGGGTTCGGCATCGAATCGGTTTCGCACGGCCCTGCAGTTACCGGAGTGCGCGCGGGAGACGTGACACCGGGACGACGACCGTGCCCTCGAGGGTCGCCGAGGACAGGATGCCGACGACCCGGCCCCGGCTGTCCCGGACACCCGCGCCGCTGTCGCCCGACTCCGAACGCAGGCTCGTCTGAATCGAATACGAGTCGTGCCTCGTCAGGAACGGCGGTGCGAGCGAGAAGCCGTGCGACGTCCGCAGCACCTCGGCCGGATCGGTGACCTTGCCCGTTCCGTAACCCGTGGTGATCCCCGACTTCCAGACCAGCTGTCCCCGGTCGAACTTCGCATTCCAATCCACCGGGTCGATACGCGCCGCGGTACGCGGAGCCAATCCGATGACCGCGATGTCGAGCCGTTGCGCAACGCGATTGGCGGTGATCGTCCCGATTCTCTTGCCCGTGCGGTCGTGGACGGCCCGACCCACGACCCCGCAGTGTCCCGCGGTCAGCGCCTTCTTGGCGGAGATGACCGCGCCGAGCGTGCAGCTGTTCGAGGTCACCACCGTGTCATCGATGCTGATCTCCATCCCCGACCGCACCGTCGGAGTTGCCGCGTCCGCCACCACCGCGGGGGTCGAGACCAGAGCCGCCGACGCGCCCAGCGCCGTCAACGCACGAATTCGAATGCCCATGTTTCCTTCCCCGGCAACCAGCTCAGCCTAACCGGGCGGTGACCTTCCGCGCCGAGGAGTGCCGCGGTCACCCGAAACCCGCCCCGCTCGTTGTAACCCACGACACAATGGGACCCATGGCGGTCTCCCTCAGGGAACCGCCATGGGACACCTGAGCACGGGAGCACACCGGCGCGGTGTCGACGACGATGACGTGAGGGTGATGCAGATGTCCGATCCCGTTCTGGTCCTGACCAAGGCCCGCACCTCGTGTGAGATGCGCGCGGTCAACGACTGGGCCGCGAACGCCTACCCGGACGCCGAGGTGCGGCAGGGCGCCGACGTCGATTTCGACGCCCTCTCGCCGAACACGCTCCTCGTGCCCGTACGGCCGGTGTGGCTACCGGCGGCGCGCCAGGGCGAGCGGCGGGTGACTCTCGGCGACGTGCTGGTGCTGTCGAATCCGCGTCGACCGCTCGGCCTCATGCAGCCGATAATCCGCAAACGACGGCCCGACGCTCTTCGCGTGGTGGCCGGAGAACCGGCGACCATCGCCGAGCTCCGCGAACGGCATGCGCGCGACCAGGCCGAGGGCGAACCCTTCGACCGGTACGTCCGGATCGCGGCGTCGGTCTCGGCCGAACGTGCCGAACGCCAGATCGTCGGCGACCGGTACAAGGTTCCGCGCCTGGTGGCCGAACAGATCAGCAGCTCGGCCAGATTCCAGAGCGGCGCGGCCAAGCTCGCCGCCGAACTCGGCCGACCCACCGATGCGGTGGTGTCCGAGGCCACCGACAAACTGTCCGGATTCGTCGCCACGCAGAGCAGGTTGATGGACGACATCTTCTCCGCGACGTTCAACCGTCTCCACGAACGCGCCTGGAACGTCGCCGTCGACGTCGACACCCTGAACTCGCTAAGGACGCTGAACAAGTCGACCGGCCTGGTCTTCCTGCCCTCCCACCGTTCCTACGTGGACCCGTTGGTCTTGGCAACGGTTCTGCGCAACAACGACTTTCCGCCGAACCTCGTGCTGGGTGGCAACAATCTGTCGTTCTGGCCGGTGGGTCCGGTCGCCCGGCGCGCGGGGATGATCTTCATCCGGCGCAAGTTCGGGTCGGACCCGGTCTACAAGTTCGCGATGCGTTCCTATCTGGCCTACATCATCGAGAAGAGGTTCAACCTCGAGTGGTACATCGAGGGCGGCCGGAGCCGGACGGGCAAGCTGCGCAAGCCGATGCTCGGACTCCTGAACTACGTCGTCGACGCCGCGGGACAGCTCGACGACGTCGACGTGACGATCGTTCCCACGTCGATCGTCTACGACCAGTTGCAGGAGGTCGGCGCGATCGCCGACGAGGACGCGGGTGGCGTCAAGAAGCCCGAGGGCGTCGGCTGGTTGCTGCGCTACGCCAAGGCCCAACGCAGCTACCTCGGCGAGGCCAGAGTCCGCTTCGGCACCCCGATCTCGCTGCGGGAGACGCTGGAAGAGGTCGGCGAAGGGCCCGCGCAGCTGGAGAAGGTCGCGTTCCGCGTGATGGACGAGATCAACTCTGCCACACCGATCACCGCCACCTCACTCGTCGGCTTCGCAGCGCTCGGTGCACAGGACCGCGCGTACACCCTGCCCGAGATCGAGGCCGTCCTCGCTCCCCTGCTCGACTACATCGACCGCCGTGGCCTACCCGGACCCGATCCCGCGCTCTGCCGCGGCGTCGGACTCGTCCGGACGCTGCGCGTGCTGGCCGGTAACGGCGTGGTCAGCTGTTACGAGGGCGGTTCGGAACAGGTCTGGTCGGTGGTTCCCGAGAACCGGGCCGTCGCAGCGTATTACCGCAACGGCGCGCTGCACCATTTCGTCGACCGCGCGATCGTCGAGATGGGCTTGCTGGCGCTGGCCGAGGGCGAGGTCAAGGCCGGGAGCACCCCCATCCGGAGCAGCCACGTCGGTTCCCCACCGGCACCCGACGAGGCGCTGCTGACCGCCGCACAGCGCGAGGCCCTCCGCATCCGCGACCTCCTCAAGTTCGAGTTCTTCTTCCCACCCAAAACCGAGTTCCTGCATCGGCTCGGCATCGAACTCGACCTCCTCGCTCCTGGCTGGCGGGCGGTCACCCCCACGCAGGAGTGGACCTACGAGGTGTTGCACGGCCACACCGGAGCACTGTTCGCGCGACGCACCCTCCAACCGTTCTTCGACGCCCAGCTGGTGGTCGCGACCAAACTGGTGGAACTGGGCAACACCGCCCAGGAGAAGGATGCGCTGATCGCGGACTGCCTCGGTCTGGGTCGGCAGCTCGCGCTGCAAGCTGTTCTGCGGAGCAAGGATTCGGTGTCCAAGGATCTCTACGACGGCGCCTATCGTCTCGCCGACAACCGCGGCCTGATCCACGGTGAGGACATTGTCGATCTCCGCGTCGCCCGCCAGAACTGGCTCGACGAGGTCGAACTGATGCGGGATCGGCTCGCACGGATCGCGGCCATCGAGGACCTGCAGCCGATCGTCGTCGGGGAGGAAGAGCGGTGAGCGCGTTCACCGACCGGATGCGGGCCATCCGTTCCGCGCCGACGGGCAAGAAGGTGGCCGCGCTCTTCGACTACGACGGCACGCTGATCGAGGGCTTCTCCGCCGCCGCCATCATGCGGGCGCGGTTGCGCAGCATGGAGTTCGGACTCGGCGAGCTCGCCGACTTCCTGGTGATCGGCCTGCGCGGCGTCGTATCGGAGCAGGACTACGCCGAGGTCCTGGCGGCCACGCGGCCCACATTCGCGGGCAAGACCTACGCAGAGCTGATCGCCTTCGGCGAGCACCTGTTCAAGTACGAGACCGCAGCCAAGCTGCGTCCTCAGATGTGGCAGATCCTGCGTGCGCACCGGGAGATGGGGCACACCATCGTGATCGCGTCGTCGGCCACCCGGTTCCAGATCGAGCCGATCGCCCGCGAGATCGGTGCGGACTTCGCGCTCGCCACCGATGTCGAGGTCGTCGACGGCGTCGTCACCGGAAACATCAAAGGCCGACCGCTCTGGGGACCGGGTAAGGCAGCCGCGGTCCGAGAGTTGGCCCGTGCGAACGACATCGACCTCGACGCGTCCTTCGCCTACAGCGACGGCAACGAGGACATCCCCTACTTGGAGTCCGTGGGCAACCCGGCGGCGATCTCGCCCCGCCGAATCCTGCGCGCAGAGGCCGAGTCCCGAGGCTGGCCGATCATCGACCTGAAGAACCCCACCTACAACCGTCTCGGGATGCTGGCCCGGACCGGGGCCTTCTACGGCTCGTTCGTCGCGTCCGCCGCCGTCGGTGCCGCCGCCGGTCTGGTGCGTCGCGACCCGCACGCGCTCGTGGAGGCGCTGCCCACCGGCAACGACGTCGGGTTGTCCCTGGCCGGCGTTCACGTACAGGTGCTCGACGGCGGCGAGTACCTCTTCTCGGACCGGCCGTGCGTCTTCCTGTTCAACCATCAGTCGAAGCTTGACCTCCCGGTCATGATCAGCCTGGTCCGCTCGGATGCGACCGGCGTCGCCAAGAAAGAGGTCCAACGCGTCCCGGTGCTCGGCGAGATCCTGCGTCAGGCGGGGCTCGTCTTCATCGATCGAGCCGACCGTGGCAAGGCCATCGAGCAACTGGCACCGGCGGTGAAAGCGCTGCGCGAAGAAGGGATGTCCCTGGTCGTGTCGCCGGAGGGGACGCGGTCCCCGACGCCGCGGATCGGGAAGTTCAAGAAGGGTCCGTTCCACATCGCCATGCAGGCCGGCGTGCCGATCGTCCCGGTCGTGCTTCGAAACACCGGTGAATTGATGTGGCGCGGTGCGCAACTCATTCGCCCGGGTACGGTCGAGGTGATGGTCCTGCCACCCATCGACACCAGCGAGTGGACGGCCGACGAGATCGGCACCCGCGCCGAGGAGGTACGCCAGATGTATGTCACGGCGCTCGCCGACTGGCCGTTGGAGTCATTCGTCGACGATTCGGTGGAATCCCTGCACACACCGTCCGAGGAGGACTGACGATGGCCGACGAGGCTGATCTCACCGAAGGCGTCGACCGTCCCCTGGACTGGGCGAGCGACCCGCACATGACCTCGGTGGACACCATCATGTGGCGCGGCGACACGGACCGTCGTATGCGCGGCACGATCTGCATGCTGGAGATCTACGACTGCGATCCCGACTGGGACCGCCTGGTCGCCGCCCATGAGTGGGCGAGCCGGATGGCTCCGCGCTTCCGTCAGCGGGTCGTCGATTCTCCCTTCGGGACCGGGACACCCAGCTGGGCAGTCGATCCCGACTTCGACCTGCACTACCACCTGCGCCGGATCCGCCTCGGCGGCGACGGGAGCATACGCGCACTGCTGACCACCTGCGAACAGCTGGCCATGACTGCACTCGACGCGGCACGCCCGCCGTGGGAGGGCTACCTGATCGAAGGGTTGCCCGACGGCAAGGCCGCGTACTTCCTGAAGGCGCATCACGCGCTCACCGATGGACTGGGTGCGATCCTCGGCCTGGCACAGTTGCATTCACCGACGCGGGAGCACAATCCGAGCAAACCTCAGCCGCCGAGTCCCGACCCGGTGAACATCACGCCGCTCGACCTGCTCCAGCGGCAGATCGGCGAAGAGGTTCGCCGGATTCCACACCGCCTTGACACCGCGTTCCGCGGGGTCCGCGCGCTGACCAATCCGCGCCAGGCGTTGAGTACCGCTCTGCGCTATGGCCGTTCGGTGCCGCGAGTGGCCGGACTCGTCAGTCCTCCGGGTTCTCCGTTGTTGGCCCACCGCAGTCTGTCGTGGCGGTTCAGCGCCTTCGAGGTGCCGTTCGCCGACATGAAGGCAGCTGCGACCGCGGCGCGATCGTCGATCAACGACGTCTATCTCGCCGGGTTGATCGGAGGATTCCGTCTGTACCACGAGAAGATGGGCTCGCCCATCGAGACGATGCCGGTGGCGATCCCGATCTCGGTGCGGCGGCCCGAGGATCCCGCGGGTGGCAACCGAATCGCAGTGGGCCGGCTGGCCGGCCCGGTCGGTATCGCCGATCCCTTCGAACGGGTGCTCACCATCCGCGAGCAGGTCCGACAAGCCCGCCACGAACCGGCGGTCGACATCTTCAACACCCTCGGATCGGTGATGGCCTGGATGCCCGGCACAGTCCTGATGCGGTTCAGCGGCACGACGAGCCAGAACGACCTCCAGGCCAGCAACGTCCCCGGAATCCCCTGGGACACCTATGTTGCCGGCGCCAAGGTCGAGCGCATGTTCCCCTTCGGCCCGCTCCCCGGTTGCGCCATGATGGCCACGATGATCACCCACAACGGAACCGCCTGCCTCGGAATCAATTCCGACGGAGCCGCGATCACCGACCAGGAGTTGTTCGCGGACTGTTTGGTGGCAGGTTTCGGCGAGGTGCTCACGCTGGCCGCGGACGACGGCGTCACACCCGGCGAATTGAAGCGGGTGGTGTGAGGGCCCCACTCACAGACGATGGGGTGCAACGGTGAACACGGTGATGCTGACGCTGGTCCTCGTCGGCGGCGTGGCTGCGACGGTGTGCGCGATCATGGCGGCGTTCACCTATCTGCGTCGCGGACAGGAACCGTTGGTCGCCGACCGTCTCGCCCGCCGATGGCTGATCGCCGCCGCGATCTTCGGGATCAGTGCCATCGTGCTGCGGTTCGTGTGGTTGTTGCTGCTCTGAACGAGACGGGGCTTTCGGACTGGTTGCACTAGTCAGAATGGGCTTACACTGGGGCATGAAGTCCATCAGCAGCACCGAAGCCAAAGCCCGGTTGAACGCCGTCCTGGCCGAAGTCGAACGGACGGGACAGTCGGTCACGATCACGAACCATGGTCGGCCGGTGGCAGTGCTCGCCCCCGCTACGCCGCGGGCGCGCCGGTTCGGGCAGTTCCCTGGCATCAGGATTCCCGACAATTTCGATGATCCGCTGCCCGACGACGAGCTCGAGGCCTGGGAACCGAAGCCGTGACCGACATCCTGCTCGACACCAACGCTCTCCTCTGGCTCGTGACCGACCCAGACCGCCTCGCTCCGTCAGCTCTGGACATCCTCGGCGATTCCGCCAACAACCTCTACGTCTCGGCAGCATCGGCCTGGGAAATCGCGATCAAGACCAGGTTGGGCCGCCTGGATGCAGGCCCCCTCTTGTCGTCGTGGAGCGAAACCATTGCGGCGATGGCAGCAATGGATCTACCCATCGACGCGATCGATGGAGTACATGCCGGACAACTCGCGTGGGACCATCGCGACCCGTTCGACCGCATGATCGTCGCTCAGGCCACTCGCCGGGGGCTGACCATCGCCACCAGCGACAAGGCCATCCGCCGGGGCACACTGGTCCCCGTCATCGACACCTGCCGGTGATCGAGACGACGATGTCCGACGGGTTGCCTACTCTTGGTCCATGGACTTCCACGCGTTCACCGGCTTGTGGGAACGACATCCCGCATGGCGGCTGCTGCGTGCTCACCATTCCCCGCTCATCCTGACGTTCCTCGGGAACTACTTCGTCGAGGGTAACCGGGGTGCGAGTTCGGCCAACGACCTCGCCGCGGCGTTGGACGACCTCCTCTACGACCTGAACACCGCAGCCGCAGCGGAAGACGGACAGGCTCGATTCCCGAAGGAACCTCGTGCGTACCTCGAGGACTGGGCCGCAACGGAGGCGGGCTTTCTCCGTCGCTTCTACCCGCCGGGGGACGACGAAGTCCACTACGAGGTGACGCCGGCCTTCGAGAAGGCATACTCCTGGGTCGTCTCCCTCCAGGGCAGAGCCTTCGTCGGAACCGAGTCGCGGTTGCACACCGTCGTCGAACTGCTCCGGCAGATCGTGCACGGCGTCGAATCCGACCCGGGGGTCCGACTCGCGGAGTTGCGGCGGCGTCGTGCCGAGATCGACGCCGAGATCGACGCCGTCGAGTCCGGCCACATCGCGGTTCTCGACCAGACAGGGGTCCGAGACCGTTACCAGCAGCTGTCGTCGACCGCGCGTGAGCTGCTCTCCGATTTCCGCGAGGTCGAGGACAACTTTCGCCTCCTCGACCGCGCCGCCCGCGAGAAGATCGCCGCCTGGGACGGCCCGAAGGGCGAACTCCTCGCCGAGTTGGTGGGAAGTCGGTCGGAGATCGCCTCGTCCGACCAGGGGCGCAGCTTCCAGTCGTTCTTCGAGTTCCTGCTCTCCGACTCTCGGCAGACCGAACTGTCCGCCCTGCTCGACAAGGTGTCCTCGCTCGACTTCGTGGAAGTCGACCACCGCATCCGCGGCATCCACCACGACTGGTCGGAGGCAGCCGACCGCACCCAGCGCACCGTCCGCCAGATCTCCGAACAACTTCGCCGCTTCCTCGACGACCAGGTGTGGCTCGAGAACCGCCGAGTCTTCGACCTCGTCCGTGCCGTGGAGAGCACCGCGCTCGAGCTCCGCGGCGACACACTGGATTTCGGTCTCGACGTCGACCAGCCCGGGATCGAGATCGCCTTGCCCTTCGAACGGCCGCTCTACCAGCAGCCCGCCTCGGCGACCGTCGAGAGCCACATCGAGCACGCCACCGAGGACCTCGACGCCGAGCTGCTGTTCACCCAAACCTTCGTCGACCAGGCCCGTCTGGCTGCCAACATCCGCGCGATCCTGCCCGAGCGGTCGTCCGCGCTGCTGTCCGATGTGGTCGGCATGTACCCGATCGAGCAGGGCGCAGCCGAGATCGTCGGCTATCTCGCGCTCGACGACGATGACGTCAGCATCGACATCGACGCCTCCGACGAGACCCTGTTGGAATACCCCGATCCCAACGATCCGGACACCATCCGGCGTGCCCGGCTTCCGAGAGTCACGGTGAGGCGACGATGACCGACGAACGCGCCGTCGCGAGCACCATCATCCGGCTGATGCAGGGCGTGGTCTACCGCGAATCCGACGCGGATGCCTGGGCCACGCTCGAGCGATCCGGGGCCGGCGTACGCGACCATTTCGCCACGATCGGAGTCGACGTCGTCGTCGACGACTCCGAGGGCTACGCCTACCTCCGCTCACGGCCGGAACAAGAAGAACAGGAACCACTTCCGCGGCTGGTCCGACGCCGCGCACTGACCTACAACGTCAGCCTGCTACTGGTACTCCTCCGCAAACGCCTGCTGGAGTTCGAGATCACCGGCGGCGAGGGTCGACTCGTCCTGTCGACCGACCAGATCGTCGAGATGCTGCGCCTGTTCCAGGCCGAGTCGACCAACGAGGCACGCCTCGTCGACCAGGCCGAGAGCACCATCAAGAAGACTGTCGAACTCGGATTCCTGCGCCAACTGCGGGGCCACACCGACCAGTGGGAGGTCCGGCGCATCATCAAGGCCTACATCGACGCGCAGACACTGTCGGATTTCGCGGGCAAGCTCCGCGAGTACGCCGGACGGCCGGCCGATGACGGAGGAAGCCGATGACCGAGGGACTCTTCTCATCGGTCGAACTCGGCGGGCCCGCCCAGGGGGCGGGATTCCGTCTGCAGTACGTCGAGGTCCTCAACTGGGGCACGTTCGATCGACAGGTGTGGCGACTCACCCCTGGCACGGAGACGGCACTGCTCACCGGAGACATCGGATCGGGCAAGTCGACCCTGGTCGACGCGGTCACCACCCTGCTTATGCCCGCTCACAAGATCGCCTACAACAAGGCCGCCGGTGCGGAGGTCAAGGAACGCACACTTCGTTCCTACGTCGAAGGCCACTACAAGTCCGAACGACAGGAATCGACAGGGCGATCCCGCGCGAAAGGCCTCCGGCAGAACCGCAACACCTACTCGGTCATCCTCGGTGTGTTCGGAAACGGCGGCTACGACGAGACCGTGACCCTCGCTCAAGTGTTCCAGCAACGCGACACCGTCGGGCAGCCCTACCGGTTCTATGTGACCGCGACCAAACAACTCACCATCGCCACCGACTTCGCGGACTTCGGTTCCGACCTCCGCGACCTGCGCAAGCGACTCCGGTCCGGCGGTGCCGAGGTGGTCGACGAATTCCCGAAATACTCCACCTCGATGCGACGGCTGCTCGGCATACGGTCCGAGCAAGCGCTCGAACTGCTCCACCAGACGGTGTCGATGAAGTCGGTCGGCAACCTCAACGAGTTCGTGCGCGGACACATGCTCGAACCCAGCGACGCTTCCGAGCGTGTCCGCGACATCATCAGCCACTTCGACGACCTCACCAAGGCGTTCGACGCCGTCAAGCGAGCCCGCGAGCAGCTCGAGGCACTCGATCCCATCGTCGCCACCAGCCGCAAGTACGACGCCGCACTGGCCGAACGTGATGAGCTGGACCTGCAGCGCGCGGCCGTTCGGCTGTTCATCGCCGAGCACCGTTCCGGATTGCTCGCCGGCGAGATCGTCACGTACACCGCCGAAGGTGAAAGCCTATTACGCCGCCAGGACGAAGCCACCGCACGCCAGCGCGACCTGGCTCGCGAACGCGAGTCGCTCATCGAGGAGCGGGCGCGGGCCGGCGGTGACCGCGTCGGCGAACTCGAACGGCTCACCGCCGCGGCGCGCGACGATCTGCAGAAACGCCGGCACGGCCGGGCACTGTTCGACGCCACAATCGCCGATGCCGGATTCGATCCGGTGACCTCCGCCGAGCAGTTCAGCGCTCTGCGCGGCCTCATCGACGACGAACGTTCCCGGCTACTGGCGACCAAACGCGCATTGGACACCACGATCGCCGACGCCATCGGACACGAGAAAGACGCGGTCCGACGGGCGGATGCGATCCGCGACGAACTCGACGACCTCCGCAACCGCACCAGCAATCTGCCGCCCGACCAGGTACAACTGCGCGATCAGCTCACCACCGACCTCGGGCTCACCCACACCGATCTTCCTTATGCCGGCGAACTTCTCGATGTCGCCGCGGAGCACGGTGAGTGGCGCGGCGCGGCCGAGCGGGTTCTGCGCGGCTTCGCGCTCTCGCTGTTGGTGCCGCAGCAACACTACGATTCGGTCGCGGAGTGGGTCAACGGCCGACGATTGACCTTTCGAGGCGCCGGCGGCCGGAACGTCGGTGCGCGCCTGGTATATGAGCGCGTGCCGGGGCGACAGATTCCGTTACAGCGCCAGCCTTCCGACGTTCCCGTGCTCGCCGAGTGCCTGGAGATCAAGGACGGGCCCTTCGAGGACTACCTGCGTGCCGAGGTGTTCAAACGAGCCGACCACCGGCGCACGGAGAACATCGCCGAGTTCCGAGCGGCCACGCGCGCCGTCACACGCGAAGGCCAGGTGCGCTCCGGTGGTCGTCATGAGAAGGACGACCGGCACCGCGTCGACGATCCCCGGCGATGGGTCCTCGGCTGGGCCAACGAACGCAAGATCGCCGCGCTGCGTGACGATCTCGATGAGTTCGAGCGTCTGCAGTCGGCCGCCGCCACGGAGATCACCACGATGTCGGAACAGCGAGACGTCGTGCAGAAGCGCAGCGAAGCACTCGCCCGGCTAGAGGGATTCCATTCCTGGACCGAACTCGACGTCGACGAGGCCCGTCATCGCGTCGAGGCGCACGACGCAGAGCGGGCCCGTCTCGAATCGGGTTCCTCACGGCTGCAGGAGATCACGGTGGCGCTGGAACGCAATGCCGAGCACGCCGAGGCCCTCAACGCGACGATCAACGAGCTGACCGGCAAACTGGCAACCACTGCGGCGGCCCGACACCAGGCCGAGCAACTTCGTGCCGGGACCGACGCGTTCATCGCACAGCACGCCGAGGCCGACCTCACGACCGCACGGGCGTCGTATGACGCTCTGGCACAACGCCTCGACGTCATGCCGACCACGGCAGATGACTGCCCCGCGGCGGAATCGACACTCTCGTCCGTGCTGCATCAGCGGATCGAACGACTCACCCGTGAGCTCGGTGGTCACGGCCAGAACCTCGCTCAGTACATGGCCGAGGTCCTGCGACGATGGCCCGACCTGCGCGCCGACATGGACGCCGACGTCGGGTCCCGAGCAGACTTCGTCGCCTTCCGCGAGCGCGTCGCCACCGACGACCTCCCACGTTTCGAGGCCGAGTTCAAGGACCAGCTGAACAAGAACGCCATCCAGGAGCTCGCCGGGTTCAACAACTGGCTCAACCGGCAGGCCGCGTCGATCGACGAGCGCATCGCCCGGATCAACGAGGCGCTGGGCGCGGTGCCGTACAACCCGGGCCGCTGTATCCGGCTGGAGCGAGAAGCCACCACGAATCAGGAAGTGGTGCAGTTCCGATCCGATCTGCGGAACCTGACCAACGACAGCCTTGCGGTCGACGGTGACCAGTACTCGGAGCAGCGGTTCCTGGACGTCAAGCGGATCATCGAACGATTCCGCGGTCGGGACGGGCACGCCGACTCGGACAAGAACTGGACGCGCCGGGTCACCGATGTGCGGAACTGGTTCGTGTTCTCCGCCTCTGAGCGGGACGTGGAGACCGACATCGAGTGGGAGCACTACAGCGATTCCGACGGCAAGTCCGGCGGTCAGAAGGAGAAGCTCGCCTACACGATTCTCGCCGCCTCGCTGGCATATCAGTTCGGTTTGGAATGGGGCGTGCAGAAGTCTCGTGATTTTCGGTTCGCGGTGATCGACGAGGCGTTCGGGCGGGGATCGGACGTGTCCACTCGTTACGCGCTGGACCTGTTCGCCAAGCTCGGGCTGCAGTTGCTGATCGTCACGCCGCTGCAGAAGGTGCATGTGATCGAGCCGTATGTGAAGGCGATCGGCTTCGTGGACAACCCCACCGGCACGTTCTCACGGTTGCAGACGATGACGATCGAGGAGTACCGGTCCCGCCGAGACGGACAGTTGCGGTGAGCGGTCGCTGGACCTCGCCCGACGACATCGTTGCCCGGGTCCGACGCCGGTGGATCGACGGAACCCTGTTGCGCGCGTATGCAAGTGGCGGCCCGTTCGATCCAATCGAAGTACCGCTGCGCGGCCCCACCGCGCCGCAGATCGGTGATGACCTCGGTGCGGCCCGCGAATGGGTGTCCACGCTCGATCGGGGGCGGCGCGACGATCGGCACTACACGCTGCTCTGGCGGTCGATCGGTGGGCGGCAGGTCGGGCGGAACGAGCTTCCGGTGCGAGCAGTCATCGACTCGTTCGAGCAGGCATGGTCGCTGCTCGGCGTGGCGAGCGACGTCGCACAGTTCGACGAGGTGCTGCGCCTATCCGCCGGCACGCCCACAGTGCGCGCCTGGGTACTCCGACATCCTCACCGGGCCGTCGATCTGAGCTCGGAGTTCCCGCGGTTGATTGTGGCCTACGAATGGCTCGACGCACAACGCGGATCGGGCCGCTACCTACGCGAGATCACCGCCCCCGGCGTCGACACCAAGTTCGCCGAACGCTACCGGTCGGTACTGGCGTCGATGCTCGGTGTGTCCTCGACCGCCGCCGGTTTCCTCGCCGGGCTGGGCTTGCGCGCGAAGCCTGAGTTCGTGCGGTTGCGGCCGTCGTCGACGTTGGGGTTGCCCGAGCGGCTGACCGAGATCAGCGTCCGGGCCGACGAACTCGCGCAGGTGACGTTGAGACCGCGACGTGTGCTCGTCGTCGAGAACGAGATCACCTATCTCAGTGTCGACGTCCCCGAGGACGGCATGGTGTTGTGGGGCAAGGGGTTCGAAGTGGATCGCATCGGCCGGCTCCCCTGGCTCACCGATGTTCCGGTCTGGTACTGGGGCGACATCGACACGCACGGCTTTGCCATTCTCGACCGACTACGGACCTGGCTCCCCCAGACCGAGTCGATCCTGATGGACCGCGAAACCCTCTTCGCGCACCGGGATCGGTGGGTCACCGAGGATCGTCCGGCGACGTCTGCGCTCACCCGGCTCACACCCGCCGAGCGAGCCCTCTACACCGACCTCGTGGAAGACTCACTCGGCACACGTGTGCGCCTCGAACAGGAGCGAGTCGCTTGGGAATGGGTTCTCGCACGGTTCTCGTCGACGTCGTTGCGGTGCGCTGAGCGTGCCGGACGAGCCTCGGGCCGGTTCCGCTGATCGAACATGGCGTGCAGGATCTCACCGGAAGTACGGCTCGTCCTGGACCCAGTTGAATCCCCTGCTCCGCAACGTCATGGCGTCGTGGTCCATCCGGTGCGCGACGATCGTGGTCGGAGTGCCGTCGAGGTCGCCGCTCAACACGAGGGTGTCATCGTCGGGACGATCGATATCGAGGACCGCAGCTGGTTGCTGAAGCCGCAGTGTGCCGTCGGCGATCTCGGCCGGTATCGGAACGAGTGCACCGTGCATCATCTGCAGAGTCGTCGCGCCACCGGTGTCGAACACGAGCCGTTGCCAACGGATTTCGTCGGTCGTGAGTGGCGGCACCGACCTACCGTCGGTGCGAAAGTCCTGGACCGACCAGATGCCGTACAGCTCGGGCTTGGGTGCACCACCGCCGTACTCGTGGTACGCGGTCCAGCTGATCTGGGCCGCTCCGATCGCCACCCAGATGCCCAGGACCACCTGGATCCCCGCCGCCCACCGGTTGAGCTTGTCCTGTGTGAACAGTGCGGGCGGGTTGACGGGATTCGCTGATCGCCCGAATACGAACAGAATTAGGAGGTTTCGCATCTGCGGTGCCAACAGGATGAGCGAGAAGACCACGAGGTGGAACGAGAGGATCTTGACCGGGACGTCGAAGGTCATGTTGAGGATGAACACCTGGACCATCGCGACGAAGCTCACGATCGCGCCGAGCGTGGCTGTGCGCGTCCAGAACAGCAGAAGACCACCGAGTACCTCGACGCTGCCGAGCAGGATCTCGTAGACCGGTGAACTCCCCACCTGCATCCACAGCACCGACGCCGGGCTGAAGTCGCCGTACGGTTCGAGGAGCGTTGCCAGTGGGGGTTGGCCCATCTGCGACGGGATGAGCTTCGCGAATCCGTAGAACAGCATCTGCCCGCCGAGCACGAGCCGCAGGAACAGCGTCGTCCACGACCACAGCCGCGCGTAGTCGGGACGATGACGATCCAGAATCGACCACAGCGCGGTGACGACACCAGCGACGACGACGATCAGGAACAGGTAGATCCAGATCGCCGCCTGGTCCCCGCTCCCGGAAGTCGTGTTGAGAACCGCGTCGACGCCGAAGACGTTGCGGCCCAGCCACTCCGTCACCGGCGCGAGCGCTCTCATCTGCCACAGCATTGCGCTCTCCGGCATCAGACTTCCCGCCGGTCCGAGGAACACGAAAGTGATCTGCGCGAAGGTCAGGCAGAACAGCGCGGTGTAGATGAACGTGAACCGGAACGCCACCTTCCGCGCCGGACCCCACAGTCGGGGCGGAGCCGAGGGTTCAGTGATGGGGACTGTCAGGCTCGGGGCCGTGTCGGTGACACTCATACCTCGACGCTAGGGCGGCGAAGGGCTCCCGCACATCAGTGAAAAGACTGGACCTACCCCCCCTACTTTTGGGTGAGTTCACTTTCGGGGTCGCTCGGGGTTGACCACGGTCCGAGTGCGGCCAGATGGGTCTCATGGTCGTCCCGGGACCGAACGACCGGACTGGCGTGACCACTGCTCGGGGTCGTCGCGCAGCAACCGTGCCCTGCCCTTGCGACGGTATCGCCAGATCTGTGTCGCGCCGAGTCCCCAGAGCAGGAACTGTGCGGCCATCGCCCACGTGAAGGCTTCAGCGGGATAGCCTTCTACGCCGTCCGGGGTGCGCCAGTCGAGGATGACGCCGATCAGCCCCGCGGTGACGAGGGTCGCCAGGAAGCCCGCCTGGTTGATGATCCCGGTGGCGGTGCTGGTGCGAGAAGCGGGATTGGATGTGCGGCCGAGATCGAAACCGACCATCGACGCGGGTCCCCCCATACCGCAGATCACCACCAGGATGACGAGCAGCCAGAACGGCGCCGCCCCTGGCCACGCCAGCACCACCGCCCAGGCGGTCGCGATGCACGCGATGACCAGGAGAACCAACGTCGAACGGTGCCAAGGCGATCGGGTGATCAGCCAGGCGAATGCCGGGCCGAAGCCCATGATCGCGAGCACCATGATCGTCAACAGAAGACCCGCGGCGCCGGCGCTCAGGCCCTGGCTCTCCACGAAGAAGGGATAGCCCCACAGGAGTCCGAGGACGTTGGCGCTGAAAGGTGTGGAGAAGTGCATCCAGAAACCCAGGCGGGTACCGGGATGTTCCCACGACGCGCTCAGGCTTTGCCGGATACCCGCCCACCCGAGGACCGGACCCGACACCGAGCGCGCCGTGGGCGAATCGCGCACCACCAGCCAGGTGGCCAGCAGCAGAGCGGCGCCCATGGCTGCGATGGCGAGATACGCGTGCGTCCATCCCAGGGTCGACAGCGCCCACGTCATCGGGATCGCCGCCGCCACCGCACCCAACTGACCCAGCACCCCGGTGAGTTGAGTCATCAACGGGATCCGCTTCGTCGGGAACCAACTGGTGACCAGTCGTAGGACGCACACGAAGGTCATCGCGTCGCCGATGCCGACGAACAGCCGGGACGACAGCGCCCACGGATAGTTGTCGGCGAAGGCGAAGCTGACCTGCGCCAGCGTGAGGATCAGCGTCCCGGTGAGCAATACGCGACGCGAACCGAACCGATCGACCAGGAGCCCGACGGGCACCTGCATCAACGCATAGACCAGCAGCTGCAGCACGACGAAGGTCGACAACTGCGACGCGGTGATGTCGAAACGTTCCGCCGCCAGCAAACCGGCCACGGCCAGCGACGAACGCTGCAGGACCGCGACGAAGTAGACCGTGAGACCGACCAGCCAGACGACCATGGCCTGGCTCGAGCGCGCGGGTGCGGTCATCGGTCGCCGACGTTCACGCGCGCAGAATTCGTTCGGTCACCTCACCATTGTCGGGGGTGGGCGAACGGTCCCGATCAGTGGCCTACGCGCCCCGCCCTCGCCTTCCGTTGCTGCGAGCTTCGATGGCGGCGACAGAGTTCCTGAACTGCTTGCCCAGGACTCGGGTACCGACAGCTCCGAGCACGCCCGCGAGGAACCGTCCCTTGAGGTTCTTTCCGTCCCTCACGACGACGACGTCCACGTCCGTTCCGCCTGCGGGTTGCGGCGTGAGGGTGTACGTGTGCCCCGAGTGGCCGCCCCACAGATTGGAGTCGGTCGTCGTCATCACGACGCGATGGGGATCGGTCCAGTCGTAGTGCAGCGTTTCCCAGATTCCGTTCGAGCCCTCCGTGACATCGGCATCATGGGGGCCTTGGTGGAGGACCTCGAGGTAACTGTCTGCGCTGTTACCGAAGAGTTCTTTACGACCTGGTCCGAAGTCGGTGAGGCCGGCGAGAAACTGCTCGGGCGTCACGGTGGTCGTCTCGTGCATGTGGATCGTGGTCATGGCATGTACCTCGACAGGTTGGAGTTCAGCTCCCGCCCGCCGGCAGAAGCGACTGACCTATCCAGAACACCACTCGCACGCACGGCGCGGAAGGGATCTACTCGACCTGATCGAGCAGTCCGGCCACGACGCAGACACCCCCGAGAGGACAGGTAGCGCAAGGTCGCCGCCTGATCCCGACTGCAGAAGTAGCCGTGACGAAGCCGGTCGACACCGAATACGTTGCGGCGCAGAGGCTCCACCAACCGGATATCGCTCATACTCGGCTGGCCCCGGTTTGTCCGGCAGCAATCCTTCCACCGCGTCGGCCCCTCGGATCGCGCCACTCCGGAGCCCCCAGTCTCGACCTGCACGTATCACGATCAGACTGTACGGTTTATCTACATCTGTTCTGCAAGAAAGGTGGGTTTGCTGTGGTCGCGTCGGACGTGCGAATCAATGACCTGTTCAAGATAGGGATCGGCCCATCGAGTTCTCACACAGTCGGCCCGATGGTGGCCGCGTCGGCGTTCCTAACCGAACTCACCGAGACCGAAATCGTCGACACCACCCAACGATTGAGCGTCGTACTGCGGGGCTCGTTGGCAGCCACTGGGGAAGGGCACGGAACTCCCGGTGCGGTAATTGCTGGCCTCCTGGGGCACATACCCGCAACCTGCGATCCTGCGGCAGTCCGCACTGCATGGGAAGCCGGCAGGGGCACTGACACGATCACGATCGCCGAGCGACGGATTACACTCGACCCCATCGTGTTCGAACCGTGGGAACCACATCCACTCCATCCCAACGCAATAGACCTCACGGCATTCGACGAGCATGGCACAGCCGTGCTGGAACGGACGTATCTGTCGGTCGGCGGGGGCTTCATCGAGACAGTCGGACTTCCGCCATCCCCTACTTGCGAGGCCGAGATCCCCTTTACCTTCAACTCCTTCGGTGAACTACACCGCCTCTGTAGCGAAACCGGTCTGACCATCGCCGAACTGGTTGCGGCGAATGAGGCTGCGGTGGGAGTTGATCCGGGCTCAGCGGCATCCGAAATCTGGTCTGCCATGAACGATTGCATCGAATCGGGTCTGGGACCCGGTCCCAAGACCCTTCCCGGCGGACTGGGAGTCCGTCGGAGGGCGCCGGCATTGGCGGCTCGCGTAGCGGAGGAAGACGGGTTCTCAGCCGCGGTCGCTCGAATCCAACTCGATGCGATGGCGGTCAATGAAGAGAACGCACTGGGAAATCGTGTCGTCACTGCTCCCACGAACGGAGCAGCCGGGATCATCCCGGCCGTCATCTCTCACTACGTCAGAAGTGCACCATCTGCGGGCCGGAACGGCATCGTCGCCATGTTGTTGACCGCTACTGCGTTGGGCGCAATCATCAAATCCAACGCATCGATCTCCGGCGCACAGGTGGGTTGCCAGGGTGAAGTCGGCTCCGCCTGCGCCATGGCGGCGGGCGCCCTGTGTGCCGCCCTCGGCGGAACCGTCGCCCAGATCGGCAAGGCAGCCGAGATGGGCCTCGAACATCACCTCGGCCTGACCTGCGACCCAATCGGCGGATTGGTGCAGGTGCCGTGCATCGAGCGCAACGCGATTGCCGCAGTTACGGCAGTCCAGGCCGCAACTCTCACATTGCAAGAGGACGACCACGCCCATCTGGTGTCCTTCGACGCTGCTGTAAAGACGATGCGCGACGTCGGTGCCGACATGCACGAGAAGTACAAGGAGACTTCGCTGGGAGGCTTGGCCGTCAGCCTCGTCGAATGCTGAACTGCGCCCGCCGCTATGCAATTCCTACTGCCAAACAAACAAATTCGAACACGCAACCTGCCATGCCGGGCGAGGCCGGCAGGTTGCGTGTTCGAAGCCAGCCGGGGCTCAGGCGTCCCACACCGCAGGAAGCGACTTTGGTCCCCGCGTCCTCCATCCGTGCACCCACGGTTCCTTGTCCGGGTCAAGGCGTACTCCTGGAAGTCCCCGGAAGATCTCTTCCAGGACAACCTGGCTCAGACCCCGGGCAGTGAAGTGTCCGACACAGGTGTGCCGCCCGAAGCCGAAGGCCATGTGATTCTGCTGCGGCCTGTCCAGGTCGTACTCCTCGGGACGCTCCCACCGCTCCGGATCTCGGTTTGCCGCACCCATCACGAGGCCGACGCTCATTCCCGCCGGAATGAGTACACCCCCGATCTCCATGTCCTTGAGGACATCTCGCTCGACGACACTGAACGGGGGCAGCCACCGCATGGCCTCTTCAAAGGCGATCGGTCCCCACTTCCCGGGGTCTTCGGTGAGACGGTTTCGATAGTCCTCGTTGGGCAGGACCCCGAGCAGGGTTGCGGCGATTCCGTGACCGGGTTCCTGGAACCCGCCCACGATGAGGACGTTCACACTTCCGATCACGTGGTCGATCGACCGCAGCTCTCCCGGTGGGCACCCGTGGTGGAACAGATGCCACAGGACGGTGCCATCGGATTCTTCCGACAACGAGGCACGTCGCTTTTCGAGGTAAGCCCTGACCTCCGTCTTCACCTCCTCGCCGAGCTCGGCAACGCTGGCGTCTCGCCCTCGGTTCACCAGGTAGGCGCCGAGGCTGTTGAACCACTTCTTACGCGTTTCCATGTCCAGGTCGTCCATGCCGAGCATGACACCGATGACCTCAAGGCTGATCGGTTCGAGCAGGTCGATCGCCAGGTCCGCTTGGCCGAGGCCTTTGATGTCGTCGACTCGGCGGCGTGCAACCTCGCGGAACAGCGTCTCGCGTCGTGAGTTCACGGCCTTGCCGCGAAGCGGGGGATTGACCGCGCCGCGCAGTTCCGCGTGACCCTCACCCTCGAGGCTGAGGATGTTGGGTGCACCGTAGGCCGTCTTGAACGGCTCGACGGGCCCGTGGAGGTGTTCATCGTCCCGGCCCGCGGCCTCGCACAGAGCCCACGTGGTCAGCAGCACGAGGTGGCTGTCCGGGGCATACGCGACCGGGGACTCCGCCTGGAGGCGCTGGTAGATGGGATAGGGATCGTTCTCGAGCTCATCGAGGGTCACGTCCAAGGGGATATCCGTCACCAACGTGGGCGGGGTGTCGACTGTACTGGTCATGCTTGGCTCCTCACTGATAGTCGAGATCTGCCGGTCGCCGCTAGCCGGACACGGCCGCGGCCCTGCGCGACGCGGCAAAGTCGAGTGCTTCCGCGTAGCTCTTCTTCTGTTCGATCATTCGGCGGTACTTCATGATGTGACGCTGCCCGTTCGACGTGAGCGCCCCGACGACACCGCTCCCTGAA
>NZ_BACI01000034.1 GCF_000225505.1 Gordonia alkanivorans NBRC 16433
GACGAGGGATGAACGTCTACTACCGAGCGCAACCGGACTCGCTGGAAGCACTGCGCAACGTCCTCAGCGCCACGACAGGGTGCTGCTGACCGTCACCGAGCGCGCGATCCGTCGAGCAACTGCGTCAGGCCCCCCTCGTCGGCACCGCGACACGCGAGGCTCACGCAGAGTGACGCCTCGCGGGCATTTCATGAAGAAGTGTCACCACCAAGACCCCCAACACTGTCACCGATGTCTTGATGCAGAACTGTCACCGATGTCCTGGGAGATAACCGGACCGCACTTCGGCGGATGGCATCGAGCTCACGGAAAGCGCCCCGGTAGTCCGTGGCCAGACCGGGACGCGAGCCCTTCGGCACGGGTCGTCCGTCGGAGACGGCTGGCACGTCTGGTAGGTCTTTATCCAGACTCACCGATCGAAGGAGATTCCCATGGACGTCGCAGGCAGGGTTGCCATCGTCACCGGCGGCGGGGGCGGGATCGGTGGTGCGCTCGCGCACGCACTGGTCGAGGCGGACGCGAAGGTCGTGGTCACCGACCTCGATGCGGCATCGGCGGAAAGCGTCGCCGGCGCACTCGGGGAGGCCGCGGTCGCGATCGCCGGCGATGCCTCCAGCGACGACCACATCGACGCCGCGGTCCGCCTCGCCGAGTCGACCTACGGGCCCGTCGACCTGTACTTCGCGAACGCCGGTATCGGACGTGGCGGCGGCCTGGACACCGACGAGGCGATGTGGGATCTGGCGCTCGACGTGAACCTGCGCAGCCACATCCGGGCGGCGCGTCGTCTGGTGCCGGAGTGGGTCGAGCGGGGCGGCGGATACTTCGTCAGCACGGCGTCGGCCGCGGGCCTGCTGACCCAGATCGGCAACGCGCCGTACTCGGTCACCAAGCATGCCGCGGTCGGTTTCGCCGAGTGGCTCAACATCACCCACGGCGACGACGGTGTCCGCGTCAGCTGTTTGTGCCCGATGGGCGTCGACACCAAGCTGCTGCGGCCCGACGACGATTCGGCGACCGCGGATCAGAAGCTGATGCAGAGGGCCGTCGAGACCGCCGGTGAGGTCCTGACCCCGGGTGCGGTGGCCGCGATCGTGCTGGAAGCCGTTGCCGACGAACGGTTCCTGATCCTGCCGCACGCCGAGGTGCTGGACATGTACCGCCAGAAGGGTGCCGACTACGACCGTTGGCTGCGCGGAATGCGGCGCTACCAGCGATCCCTGGCCTGAGCAGCTACTCGAAGTAGCGGCGCGGGACGTCGACGAGCATCGTCGTGATGTCGGCGTCACTGACGCCGCGCTCGCGGAGCGCGGGCAGGACGTCGTCGCTGATGTGGCGATAGTTCCACTTGGGCAGCGCCTGCTTCTTCGCCTCGTGGTCGAACCAGTCGATGAAGCACGACGCGTCGTGGGCGAGTGCCATGCGGTCGGCGTAGCCGCGTTTGCACAGTTCGGCGACCGTGTTCACCCGGTCCTCGAACGGCAGCAGCAGGTCGAGACCGAATCGGTCCATGCCCAGGATCGAGCCGGCGTCGGCGATCTTCATCAGGTAGTCGAGGTCGACGCTGTCGCCGGAATGGCCGATGACCACCTTGGTGAGATCGGCACCCTCTTCGGCCAGCACCTTCTGCGCCACCAGACCCGACTGGGTGTGCGGGTTGGTGTGCACGGTGATGGGCGCACCGGTCTGCGCGCTGGTCTGGCCGACGGCTCGCATCACGCGCTCGACGCCGGGCGTCAGCCCCTGTTCCTCTATGGCGCACTTGAGGAATGCGGCGCGGACCCCCGTGTCGGCGATGCCTTCGGTGAGGTCCTTGGTGAACAGATCGACCAGCGGTTCGGGAACATCGAACAGCAACCCGGGGCCGGCGTAGTGGAACTGGAACGGGATGTCGTTGTACGTGTAGAGCCCCGTCGCGACGACGATGTTGAGGTCGATCTGCTCGGCGATCCGTTGGATGCGCGGGATGTACCGGCCGAGTCCGAGGACCGTGGGATCGAGGATCGTGTCGATCCCCAGCTCCTTCAGCTCGGCCAGGTCATGGACGGCCTCGGCGACCTTCGCGTCCTCGTCCCAGTCGTCCTGGTAGTTCTGCCGGAACTCCTCGCCGACGATGAAGACATGCTCGTGCACAAGCACTTTGCCGAGATCGGCGGAATCGATCGGACCTGCTGCAGTGTGGACGGTGGCCACGAGAACCTCCTCCGGGGGTCGCCTCGTTGCGGACCCGCTGCGCCGAACCCTAATCGACCCTCCTCCGGCCCGGAGGTCGTTTCGGCGGGCCCGGCCATCGCCACCGATGAGTTCCGGCGGGACCTCGGGTCTGACATCGTGACACCAACGCAGACCGCGAGCACAGGAGCATCCCGATGGGAAAGATCCACGTCCACGAGTTCGTCACCCTCGACGGCAGTTACGAGAACCCCGCCTTCACGATGCCGTACGGGTTCACCGACCGGATGGGCGAGGTCCTGGGCGGTATCACCGGCGAATGTGACGGAATCCTGCTGGGCCGCAACACCTTCGAGATGTTCGGTCCGGCCTGGTCGAAACGGACCGTCGACGACGACCCGGGCGCCCCGTTCTTCAACGACACCACCAAGTACGTCGTCTCCTCGACGCTCGACGAGGCGACGGGCTGGCAGAATTCCGAGGCCATCGGTGGCTACGACCCCGAGCGGATCCGAGAACTCAAGGAATCCCACCACCTGTACATCAGCGGCAGCGGCACGCTGGTCCGAGCCCTGCTGCGCGACAGGCTGATCGACGAGTTGCACCTACTCGTCTACCCGGTGGTCCTCGGTAGCGGCGCGCGCCTCTTCGACGGTCTCGCCGACCTGCCGCTCACCCTGGTGGGGACGGAGTCCTTCGACAACGGCGTCGTACACATGTCGTACGCATCGACCGCCTGACGGTCAGGTCAGCTCCATCGCGCTGAGGAGCAACTGCGCCACCTCCGCGTAGGCGCGGTGCTCCGCCTCGCAGAAGGCGATCTCCTCCTCGCCGAGTTCGGCCTTGCGGGCAGACGCCAAGTTGTCCATCCACTCACGCATCTCCGCGGCGCAGATGTCGAAGAACTCGTGCACGCGTTCGGGGTCGCGGCGGCAGGCGATGAGCACAGTACTGGGCGACAGCTTGCTGCCCGGTTTCTGGTTGACGCGCAGAAGTGCCAGCAACGCTCCGGGGAGACGCTCACCACGACACCGGTGCGTGGACTTCTTGTCGCCTTCGAGTCGGGTGATCATCTCGGCGCGGGCGGTGGCGGCGAACTCGTCCCACCGCCGCAGCGCGGCGTCGAGGTTGGCGGGACTGAACACCGCCACATCGAGGCGACGCTGCGCGTAGACGAGACCGTTGCGGACGACCACCGCGATCTCCGGCCAGCGCGGCGAGAACTCGGAGATCAGCATCCCCAGCACCGATGGCGGCGGTACTGCGGAACTGAGGATCGTGACGATCTCCAGCGCACGCGCATCCCGTGTCGGCCGCAGCAACGACGTACCCGACGACCGCAGGAAGATCGCCTTGCGTGGGCTGATCACCACCGGCCGGCCGGCCGCGGCCATCGCCGCGCGGACCAGTTCGACGAGATGGTCCTTGGACTGCGGTACGACCCCACTCTCGGCGGGTGCATCGAGCGGACGGGCCAGCGAGGCGAAGCGGATGGTGTCGGCGTTGGTGGTCTCGGAATCGAGCGCGTGGGTCCCGAACTCGCGGCCGTGCCGGTCGGCCGCGGGGTCGTCGGCGGTCTCGATGTCGGCCGATCCCGACGCCAGATGGTGCCGCGCGTACGACGGGTCGCCGATGCTGACGAACGACGGGTGGATGACTCCCCACACCTCGCGCAGAGCGCGTACGGCGGCGCGGGCGAGGTCACCGAAACGATCGTCGGCGACCTCGTAACAGAAGGCGCTGCGTCCCTCCAGGCGGCACCAGCCGCGGTCGACGATGTACGTTGCCTGCCGCATCCAACGGTCCTTGTCGGTCCACGTCAGATCTCCCGCGGAGATGGTGCAGCGCAACCGGTCCTCGTCGGCGACGGCGAACGTCATACGTCTGCGCCAGCCACCGGCCGCCGCCTCGACGACCGTCAACGACTGCCCGGGCACCAGCTGCGGCACCCGGCCGGCGAGGGTGTCGGTGAAGTCCCGCCATGCCGCCTCGACGACGGCATCGAAATCGGGGGACATTCGCACTCCTCAGGGCTGGGGTCCTCGTGCTGGGCGGCCGCCGGCGAACCTGCGGAACCCGAATATTACGACGCCTTCCTGACACCCGGGTGAGATCTACAGCGGAGTCGAATGCCGGGTCGACTCGCCATAGCTCCTATGCCAGGGAAGTCGATGGTCGGCGTAGTCCGCACACGTCAGCGGGGAGTGCCGCGGGGAGCCACCGGTCAGCGACTCCCACATCACCGAGTTGACGATCCGGACGGCCGCCGACCCCGTGTAGGTCGGGTGCCAGGTGTCGGCGGACTCCAGCGGGCCGATGACCCGAGGCGCCGCGGTTCGCGGTTGTGCTCGCGCCTGCTCGGCCCGGGAGATGCCGCAGAGCACGCAGGCGCTCGCCGAGGTGTGGCGGCGTCGCCGTGCCCAGGCCTCGGCCCGCATCGGTATCACCGTCAGCTGTACCAGTGCGCCGCCCGCCTCGGGTCCCGCGCCGGCGTGGATCGACGGGGCGACGAACTGCCGGAGATCACCGGTCCCCGTTCGGTACGACGCCAAGGTCTGCTGCGTCGGCACCTCGATGTAGTCGTCGGTGGTGAAGTCGGGTGTTCCGGTGAACGGCTCGCCGCTGATCGCATTGATCCCGTCCACGCCGACCATCACCAGGAACGGGTGCTGATGCGGAGAGGAGAAGTCGATCCAGGTCGCCTCCGACTGCCACATCGGGATGACGGCGTCGGCGTCGCCGGTCGGTGATCCGTGCGCGAGGCGCAGAGTGGTGTCGGCGGGGAGTCCGGCCCTGACCTGGGGATCGGTGGCGCGCAGGGTCCTCGGGAAGACGACATGCAGGCGGGCGTCGGGTCCCAGTTCGGGGAAGGCGAACGTCAGCGTGCTGCGGTCGGTGGTGAGGGTCATGCGTTGCTCCGATGGAATGCCCGGCGGGGCCGCCCGCGGGAGACCCACTACCGATATAGCGCACGCACCACCCTGGCGCTCGTGTACGGGACCGTAATCCTCCGGGTGGACTACCGGAAGACCCAGAAGGCGGGAGGGTGGTGTCCGGTTCGCGGCTACTTGGCCGTCGGACGACGGTCGGTGACGTCGTCGGACAGCACGACGACCCGGAGCGCGGCGCGCAGATTGTGGGTCGTGGCCCGCCAGGCATCGGCCTCGTGCCGGCACGCATCGGCCTCGGTCGAGTCCGCGGAGGCGACCGCGTCGGCCGCCGAACGCCGCCAGGTGAGGTACTGCTCCTCGCAGGTGTGGATGAACGAGAGGATGTCGGCCTGGTTGTAGCGGCAGATCTTGGCGACCTCGTGGGCGGACAGATTTCCTCCGTCGGGATCGAGTTCCAGCAACGTCTGCAGCGCATCCGGAAGGCGTTCGTCGGTTTCGGGTCGGGCGGGTGCCGCGGTCTGCGTGATCTGCTCGATGACCTTGGGTGCGCAGTCGGCGAGGAAGCTGAACCACTCGGCGAGCGCGGAGCCCAGGTTGTGGGGGTGGAAGACCGCGCATTCGAGGGTCAGGGTCGCGAAGACCTCGTCCTGCAGGAGGTGGACACGGACCGCCGAACCCATCGTCGGCTGGGCCGCCACGATGTCGGCGGCGCGCCTGCGGTCGGGGATGTCGCCGGCCAGGCGGGCGAAGAACTCGAGCCGGGGGGCGTCCGACCGGGGACTCAGCCACGACGACACCGGTTTGGTCGGCAGGGCGATGTCACCGTCGGCGTCGGTCTGGATCCGGCAACCGGTCAGGTCCTCGAGCGATCCGACGAGCAGCGCCCGGAGGTGGTCGTCGTCGAAGGGCTGAACGGCGACCTCGATCTGCGGTTCGGCGCGCGCTGCCGGGCTGTGGTCGAGGAAGGCCGGGTGCACGACCTCCCAGACCCGACGCAGCGTGGCCACCGTGGTGTGGGCGACCTCGTCGACGCGTCGGCGGCCCACCTCGTAGATGTGGGTGCCGTTGCGCAGCCGACGCCAGCCGAGCTCGGCGAGTATCTCGAGATGCTCGAGGAAGTACTCCTCGGTAGGGTGCAGATCGGTGTCGGCGATGGTGCACCGCAGACGGTTCGACCCGGTGAGGGTGAATCGGAGTTTGCCGTGGGGCCCTTCGGGGATCAGGGGGTCCTGCTGGATCGTGAGCGTCGAGCCGGGGGTGAGGTTGGCCAGACGGTCACCTACGTGCAACTGGAAAGTGCGCCAGGCGTCATCGATGTTCGAGTCCACGGTGAAGTCGGGCGTCATGTCGACTTCCTTTCTCGTGCGCTGAGATCGGGAGCGCCCAGTGCAGGGGTGTAAAGCGTGCTTCGGGTTGCTGCGGTGTCGGTTCGTCAACGGACAGCCCGGATGAGCCGACTCAGACATGAACGACCGCGAACCCGTCTTGGGGTTCAGGTTAGGTGACCGGGGCGACATTGTTGGTCGGTTGATCAGACCTGTAGCTGAACGATTGCTCGAACCGTACCCCGCTCTGGGACACCCGGCTGACCACGCACACCGTTCTCCCAGAGCCGGGAGCATCGTACCAGGTCAGAGACGTAACCAGATCACGCGGCCGGTGACGAGTAAGGCACCTCCGCCGGCGACTCGGGAGCCTGGGTGGGCTCCTCCGGTGGCGGGAGGTACTCGCTGGTGGTCGGCTCCGTGGTGGTCGGCGTCTCGGTGGGGGTCTCCGCCGGCGGCGGTGCCTCGTACGTCTCGGTCGACGTTTCCGCGGGTGGAGCCGACCGGGGGATCTCCGGTTGCGCGACGGTCCAGGAGGCGGAGCGGACCACGACGGACCGGGACGACAGGGTCAGGGTCCAGACGCCCGTCGCGTCGGTCGCACCGAGCACGGCGGCCCGCTGCAGTGCGGTCGCACCAACCGTGCGCGGCACGCCGTCGCTGCACGTCAGCGTGATGGTGCCCGACGGCGCGCCGGCCGGGACCGAGCAGCTGACCGCCAGGCCCGCGTCGTCGAAGACGAAGCTCCCGATCAGGTCACCGGCGCCGCTGAACGAGGTCGGGACGGCCGCGGCCGCCGGGGGACTCTGGGCGGCAGGATTCTCGGACGCCGGACTCTCGGGGGCACCGGAGGCCGGGACCTCCGCCGAACCCGGGACGCCGGACCCCGGCTCGCCCGATGGAGAGTCGGCCGGCGAGTCCGAGGCGGGTGCGCCGACCGGTAGGCCGTTGTCCTCGGCGGCACGCTCCTCGACGGCCGGGGCGGCGACCGGGTTACCGGCCTCGAGCAGGCCGTTGCGCTCGGCGTCCTCGTCGGTGCCCGCCGTGAAGGGGGTGTTCAGCGAGGCCGGCGAGGGCAGTGGTTCGGAGAGCGGCGGCAGTCCGGACAGGTCGAGCAGACCGCCCAGCGTTTGCGGCAGGACCTCGCCGGTGAGGAAGTTCAGCAGCTGCAGGACAGACCCTCCGTTGGCGTTCGCGACGGGCGTGGGGGCGCCTGGAACGATCGTCGTCGTCCGGTTGACCGCGGTGACGTTCTGGTTGTTGTAGGCGATGCGGGTGACCTCGCGGCTCTGATAGCCGGGCCACGGCTGACCCTCGAGCCGGTACCCGCCGAGGGGTGCGGAGGCCGGCGGCGCGAGTGGATTGCCGCACGAGCACATCGCGCGCGGGACTCCGGCGGCGTCGACATAGACCGACGTGCCACGCTGCAGCACCGACTGGAACGGTTCGGCCCGACCCGTCGTGTAGGTGTGGTTCGTGACCCAGGTGTCGGCCGTGAGGACCACCGGGGTGAGGGTGTTGAGGTAGTGCGGGATGGAGGCCGTGTTGATCCCGAAGACGCTCGCCCAGGCGGCGGCCTTCGCCGGATCGGCCATCAGGCGGTTGCTGAGTGCCGCGGTGTCGCAGGCCATGGTGTCGCCGGTCGCGTACAGGCCTGCCTCGGTGCCGTTGACCGCGCGGCCACCCATGTCCGGTGCCCCGGCCCTCGCTGTCAGGGCGACGTTCGCGGGCAGGTTCCCCGCTCCGGCGACGAGGACGGGATCGGTGAACGGGTCGATGCCGGGATCGTTGACCGCGGCCAGGGTGAGGCCGGGTACGTAGATGTCCCCCTTGCGGGCCTTCACGACGAAGACGATCCCCGCCGCGAGCACCAGGGCCAGGACGACGACGATCGCGCCGAGAACGAGGGTGAGGGCCTGCCGGTTCCGGGGCCGAGGAGGTACCGCACCGAAGGGCGTCGAGGGGTGGGTCGGGGGACCGGGCGGGTAGGTCATCGGGGCGAACTCCTCTTGCCGACGCGCCGGCGACACTGGCGCGGTCGTGGCGGGCGGAGGCGCTCGCCGAGTTCGAGTATCAGCGCCCCGTCACACGTCGGGCAAGGCCTGACCAGCAGAGATCGGACATCTGCCGCCAAATCTCGACCGTTTGGACCACACGGCGTAACGCGGCCGCCGACGGTCCCGACAAACCGGTTCGGGCCGGGGAGGCGTCCTCAGATCCGCCCGAACACCATCGAGTCGTCGATCTTGCTGATGCGGTGATCGAGTGCGTCCCGATAGTAGTTGTGGCGCACCTTCCAGTGCCCGTGGGTTCCCGACTTCGGCAGCGCATCGGGTGACCGTTCGACGTAGCCGGCCTTGAGATCCCACAGCGGTTGCGCCGTCATCGGTTCGGACCCGAGGTGCGGGTAGGCGTGGGTGTAGCCGTTCTCGCGCATGTACTTCACCAGGGCCGCGACGGACCGCGCGGTCATGTCGGCACGCAGCGTCCACGACGCATTCGTGTAACCCACCGACCACGCGAGGTTGGGCACGTCCTCGAGCAGGTGGCTCTTGAAGACGAAGCGGTCGTGCGGCTTCACCTCGTCGCCGTCGACGCGCAGACGGGTCCCGCCGAATCCGAGCAGCTGGAGGCCGGTCGCGGTGACGATGATGTCGGCGTCGAGATGCCGGCCCGATGTCAGACGCACACCGGTCTCGTCGAAGCGGTCGATGTGGTCGGTGACCATCTCGATCGATCCCTCGGTGATGCCGTTGAACAGGTCGGCGTCTGGAACCAGGCACATGCGCTGATCCCACGGGTTGTACGACGGGTTGAAGTGCACGTCGACCGGATAGTCGTCGGGCAGGTTCGCGGCGACGTTGGCGCGGATCAGCTTTCGCCCGAGCTTCGGGAAGCGGTGGGTGAGGTGCACGATCGCCGCGGTCTGCGTCGCATAGCGAAGGCGGATCGCGCGGTGGGCGGCGGCCGGCGGCAGCAACTTCTTGAGGACCGGTGCCAGGTAGGCCTTCTGCTTCGACGAGAAGATGTACGACGGTGAGCGCTGCAGCATCGTCACGTGTGCGGCGTCGGCGGCGAGGTTGGGGATGAGGCTCACCGCCGTTGCACCGCTGCCGATGACGACGACGCGCTTGCCGCGATAGTCGAGGTCCTCCGGCCAGTGCTGGGGGTGGATGATCTGCCCGGTGAAGTCCTCGGCTCCGGCGAACCGAGGCGTGTAGGGCTGGTCATAGTCGTAGTAGCCGGTCGCGAAGAGCAGGAACCGGCAGCGGTAGGTCTCGGTGCGTTTGTCCGCACCCTCGCCGACTTCCACGCCGAGTGTCCAGGTGTCGGTCGAGGAATCCCAGTCCGCGGTCAGCACGTGCCGCTCGAAGCGGATCTGGTCGGCGATGCCGTACTTGTGCGCGGTGTGCTCGATGTACTTCCGGATGTCGGCGCCCTCGGCCAGCGCACCCGGCTTGCGCCACGGCTCGAAAGGATAACTCAGCGAATAGATGTCGCTGTCCGAGCGGACACCCGGATACCGGAACAGGTCCCAGGTGCCGCCCACGCGGGCGCGTCGTTCGAGGATCAGATAGTCGGCGTCCGGGTTCTGCTCGCGCAGGCGATAAGCGCAATCGATGCCGGACAGGCCGGCTCCGATGATGATGACATCCAGCAGTCGGGACTCGGTTTCCGATGACGAGCTGGGCTCGGGATCGCTTGCTGATCGGATGGCATCGGTGGCGTCGATCTCGGTCACAGGGACCTCCTCGGTGGGGTGCCTCGGCTGCTGCAATCATGCAACACTTGTCGTCGGATGTGAACGGAATCACACCGTCAGTCACGACGATAGGCCCCGGGCCGACACCTCACGCCAGGGGATGGGTCACGCCAAGTAGAAGGCCACTTACTGCCGGTCCGCGAACCGCGGTGCGGGATGATCGCCACCGTCGACGGCGGCCCGGCTTATTTTGCTTGTCTCACACACATCCGCCGCGCTCGATTTGCATCCCTACCCTCCCGTAAGGGTAGAGTTCTGCATGTTGCGCCGCTCCATGCGGTATCGATCGCCGCCCATGATCGTGAGAGCTTGCGCGACAGAGTCTGTGATTCACGGCGCAGTGCGGCGTCGGTGTTCCAACATCCGTATTCGCGGTTCCGTGCCGCGCGCCCGACGTCCCCTGAAAGCGATGTGTCTATGGCAACTGAAGTACTCTCTCCTGCTCAACAACAGTCGGTGTGGTCGACATTGCGTTCGCCCGGGCGCTTGCGTACCGAGATCCTGGCCGGGCTCGTGGTCGCGCTCGCGTTGATCCCCGAGGCGATCTCGTTTTCGATCATCGCCGGGGTGGATCCGCGAGTCGGCTTGTTCGCGTCGTTCACGATGGCGGTGACGATCGCGATCGTGGGGGGTCGGCCGGCGATGATCTCTGCTGCGACCGGCGCTGTTGCGCTCGTTGTTGCGCCACTGGTCAAAAGCCACGGACTGGACTATCTCATCGCCGCGGTGATTCTCGCCGGCGTCTTTCAATTGATCCTCGGCGGTCTCGGTGTCGCCAAATTGATGCGGTTCATACCCCGCAGCGTCATGGTCGGGTTCGTCAACGCACTGGCCATCCTCATCTTCACCGCACAGCTCCCGCACCTGCTGGGCGTGCCGTGGTTGGTCTATCCTCTGGTCGCCACCGGTATCGCCATCATCGTGTTCCTGCCGAAGCTCATCACGGTGATCCCCGCCCCGCTCGTGGCCATCGTGCTGCTCACTGCCGCCACTCTGGCCGTTGGATTCTCGGTGCCCGACGTCGGCGATGAAGGAGAACTGCCCGACAGCCTGCCCACCCTGTTCTTCCCCGACGTCCCGCTGACCTGGGACACCCTGACGGTCATCGCCCCCTATGCGTTCACCATGGCACTGGTCGGACTGCTCGAATCGTTGATGACCGCGAAGTTGGTCGACGATCTCACCGACACCCACTCCAACAAGACCCGCGAAGCCGCCGGTCAGGGAATCGCGAACGTCGTCAGTGGCTTCTTCGGCGGGATGGGTGGCTGCGCGATGATCGGGCAAACCATGATCAACGTCAAAGACTCCGGTGCGCGCACGCGGATCTCGACATTCCTCGCGGGGGTGTTCCTGCTCATCCTGGTCGTCGGCCTCGGTGACATTGTCGCCCTCATCCCCATGGCCGCCCTCGTCGCCGTCATGATCATGGTGTCAGTCGGCACCATGGATTGGCACAGCCTCAACCCGAATACGTTGCGGCGCATGCCAAAAAGCGAGACTGCGGTCATGCTTGCCACCGTCGTCGTCACCGTAGCCACCCACAACCTCGCCTATGGCGTCATCGTCGGTGTCCTCACTGCCATGGTGCTCTTCGCTCGGCGGGTCGCCCACTTCACCGAAGTCGTCGACGTCGCCGACCCCGACCCCGACACACGGGTGTACGGCGTGCAGGGTGAACTGTTCTTCGCGTCGAGCAACGATCTGATCTATCAGTTCGACTACTTCGGCGATCCGAAGAACGTGATCATCGACATGAGCGGCTCACACATCTGGGACGCCTCCACGGTCGCTACCCTTGACGCCATCACGACCAAGTACCAGGCAAAGGGCAAGGCCGTCACCATCATCGGACTCAATGACAGCAGTGCCGAGCGTCATCAACGGCTCAGCGGACACCTCTCCGGCAACCACTGACCACGAAAGGGCCACCAGTGACCGCCAACGAGACCGAGCACTTCCAGATCGGCGAAGTCGCCGCTGCCACCGAACTATCGGTCAAGACCATCCGCCACTACGACGATGTCGGCCTGGTCGCCCCCTCGGCACGCTCCGCCGGGGGCTTCCGCCTCTACACCCGCGCCGACATCGACCGGCTTCTGGTCATCCGCCGGATGAAGCCCCTCGGCTTCACGCTCGACGACATGCGCGCCCTACTGGCGGCTCAAGACACACTCGCGCTCCCGGACGCCCACGACCACGACCGCCACGCGGCACTGATCACCATCACCGAGTTCCGCAGCCGCACCGAGGACGCCTGCGGCAAGCTCGAGCGCCAACTCGAGTACGCCCGCGAACTGACCGCACAACTCGCTGACCAGATCAGCGCCAACCAGCGCATCTGACTCGCAATTCATTAATGTGGGCGCTCGGCAGGAACAGCCTCGCGATCTGCGGCAACCCGAGAATGGTCGCCGGCACCGGCGCCGCGCTCGGCGCCGACGACCGCCTGAAGGATCGTCGCCCGTGCCGATTCAGCAGCATCCCGTGGTGGCGCTGAGGACATTGCGTAGCGCTTCCAGCGAGTCCGGGCGGGCGCGGTAGTAAACGTTCATCCCTCGCC
>NZ_BACI01000033.1 GCF_000225505.1 Gordonia alkanivorans NBRC 16433
CGGTGTGTCGCTCGCGGTGGCCAAGGGTGCAGCCGAGTCGGCCGGTCTGCCCCTGTTCCGCTACATCGGCGGCCCCAACGCCCACATCCTGCCGGTCCCGATGATGAACATCATCAACGGCGGTGAGCACGCGGACAACGGGATCGACTTCCAGGAGTTCATGATCGCTCCGGTCGGCGCTCCCACCTTCAAGGAAGCCCTCCGCTGCGGCGCCGAGGTCTACCACGCGCTCAAGTCGGTGCTGCACAAGCAGGGCCTGAACACCGCGCTCGGCGACGAGGGCGGCTTCGCCCCCGACCTGCCGAACACCGAGGCCGCCATCGCCGTGATCGGTGAGGCCGTCGGAAAGGCCGGCTACAACTTCGGCCGTGACGTCGTCATCGCGCTCGACGCCGCATCGACCGAGTTCTACTCCAACGGCGTCTACAAGCTCGAGGGCAAGGAGTTCGACGCCGACGCCATGGTGTCGTTCTACGAGAAGCTCATCAGCGACTACCCGATCGTGTCGATCGAGGACGGCCTGTCCGAGGACGATTGGACCGGTTGGGCCAAGCTGACCGAGTCGATCGGCGACCGGGTGCAGCTGGTCGGCGACGACCTGTTCGTCACCAACCCCGAGCGCCTCGAAGAGGGCATCTCGAAGGGCATCGCCAACGCGCTGCTGGTCAAGGTCAACCAGATCGGCACGCTGACCGAGACCCTCGACGCCGTCGCTCTCGCGCACAACAACGGCTACAAGTCGATGATGAGCCACCGGTCCGGTGAGACCGAGGACACCACCATCGCCGACCTCGCCGTCGCCTGCAGCTGCGGCCAGATCAAGACCGGCGCGCCCGCTCGTTCCGAGCGTGTCGCCAAGTACAACCAGCTGCTGCGCATCGAAGAGGGTCTCGGCGATGCGGCACGCTACGCGGGGGACCTCGCCTTCCCGCGTTTCTCGTTTGGTTCGTGATTAGCTGTCTTCATGGGTTCGGAACGACGTCACCGCGGTGACGGGCGTCAGCGTGCGCGTGATCGGAAGGCCGATCCGCGCGTACGCGACGCCCGTCGCACGCGACGGCATGATCGCTCCGGACGTCCGGCTCGGCCTGTCGCATCGGTCTCGGTCGCCGAGACCGGTGAGCAGGAGCTGATCGACGACGCGACTGCGGACACCGCAGCCGAAGTCCAGGATGACGCGGCCGACACCGCCGAACCGTCCGCTGAGCGGATTCGTCGCCCCCGGCCGAGCGCGCCCCGGAACCGGATGCGGTCCGGTCTGAGTGCTCGTCTGCGCCGCTTCGAGATGACCCCGGCCACCGTGGCGACGCTCGTCATCACGGTCGTCGTGGTCTGCGTGGTCGCCCTGACGCTGGCGATGCCGCTGCGCACCTACTTCAGTCAGCGGTCGGAGTTCCGTCAGCTGACCGCGTCGAACGAACAGCTGCGGCGCGAGGTCGCCGACTACCAGCAGAAGGTCAACGAGCAGAACGATCCCGCCTACATCGAGGCCCAGGCGCGGACGCGTCTGCAGTTCGTCAAACCAGGAGAGATCCCGCTCGTGATGTTGTTCCCCGCCGACCAGGCCCGCCGCGAGGCTGCCGAACGTGCCGAGGAGCGTGCCCGCGCACCCTGGTACGGCAACCTCTGGGACACCCTGTCGACTCCGCCCGCCGCGCAGTGAGGTTCCAGACCGTGAGCGTGTCAGAAGAAGACCTCGCCACCGTCGCAGCCCAGCTGGGACGCGAGCCGCGGGGCGTCATCGAGATCAGTTATCGCACTCCGGACGGTCAGCCGGCCGTCGTCAAGACCGCGCCGCGGCTGCCCGACGGCACGCCGTTCCCGACCCTGTACTACCTGACCGATCCGCGGCTCACCGCCGAGGCCAGCCGTCAGGAATCGGCGGGCGTGATGCGGGGGATGACCGCGCGGTTGTCGACCGACACGGAGCTCGCGGCTGCCTATCGTCGTGCACACGAGGAGTACCTCGCCGAGCGCGACGCCATCGAATCGTTGGGCACCGACTTCACCGGGGGCGGCATGCCCGACCGGGTGAAGTGCCTGCATGTGCTGATCGCGCACTCGCTCGCCAAGGGGCCGGGCCTCAACCCGTTCGGCGACGAGGCGGTGGCACTCGCCGCCGCGAACGGCTTGCGGGGCACCGCGATCCCGGCCGATTGGCCGGACACTCTTCCGCCGACGGAGACCGCCGGGGACGACGCGTGACGATCGTCGGCGCCGTCGACTGCGGAACCAACTCGATACGTCTCCTCGTGGCCCGGGCCGGTGAGGGCGGCCGCCTCGTCGACCTGCATCGCGAGATGCGCGTCGTACGACTGGGTTACGGTGTCGACGCGACGGGGCAGTTCGCCCCGGAATCGATCGAACGCACCCGGGTCGCGCTCGCCGACTACGTCACGACGATGGAATCGCTGGGCGTCGAGAAGGTCCGCATGGTCGCGACTTCGGCGACACGGGATGCGTCGAACCGCGACGAGTTCTTCGCGATGACCGCCGACCTGCTGAGCTGTGTCTCCGACGGCGCCATCGCCGAGGTCATCTCGGGCGATGAGGAAGCCCGTCTGTCCTTCCGTGGGGCCGTCGGCGAATTGGACCCCGGCAGTGGACCTTTCGTGGTCACCGACCTCGGGGGCGGCTCGACCGAGGTGGTGCTCGGCGACACCGACGGTGTCCACGCCGCGTACTCGGCGGACATCGGATGTGTTCGCCTGACCGAACGCACCCTGCCGTCGGATCCGCCGACCGCCGAGGAGATCGCCGCCGCCCAGGCGTTTGCCGCCGACCGACTGGCCGAGGCCTTCGCGCGGGTGCCCGTCGAGCCTGCACGGACGTGGGTCGGCGTCGCCGGGACGATGACGACGCTCGCCGCGCTCGGCGCCGGGCTGACCGAGTACGACTCGGAGAAGATCCACCTGTCCCGTATCTCGCTGGCCGACCTGGACCGTGTGTGCTGGAGCCTCGTCCACATGACCCGCGCCGACCGCGCCGCCCTGGGGCCGATGCACCCCGGTCGCGTCGACGTCATCGGCGGGGGATCGCTGGTCACTCTGGAACTCGCAAAGGTGCTGGCCGAACGCGCTGGTATCACCGAACTCGTCGTCAGCGAGCACGACATCCTCGACGGGATCGCACTCGGCATCCTGGACTGACGGACCGGTCCCGATAGGATGTGACACATGGCATACAACCTGCGTTGCCCCTGTGGCGAGTCCATCACCGCCCTCGAAGACGACTTCGTTCCCAAGGTCCAGGCCCACCTCGCGTCCGAACACCCCGGCCGGGACTACAGCGAGACCGAGATCATGATGATGGCGATGACCGTGCCCGACCGCGCGGTGAAGGACTGACTCGCTGCAAACCCACCCTTTATCCGTAAAGCCACCACCCGCGCGGGTGGTGGCTTTACGGATAAAGGGTGGGTTTGCGGAGCTAGACGGCTGCGGGGTTGCGCAGCGAGATGTTGTTGCAGGCCTCGCACACGGACTCGGGGATGATGCCCGCGCGCTGAAGGAAGCCGAAGATGGTGCAGCCGAGGCAGAATCCGAAGACCGACTCGAGCGTCGCGGCGAAGATCAGGACGCCGGTGGTGATCTGCGCGGCCAGGCCGAAACCGAAGAGGCTGAGCACGAACGCCGTACCGCTGACCACCAGGCCGATGGTCTGGGCGAAGCGCTTCGGCGGACCCGGGACCAGCTTCTCCTTGCGAACGATCTTCGGGACGATGAACTTCACCGAGAGCTGCCCGAACGGGGAGAGGGTCGGGCCCGACGCCACGCGCAACGCGAACCCGAGCGCCAGCAGGCCGTACAAGATCGGACTGTTGACCGCGACCGCGATGATCGCGAGGGCGACAACCAGTCCCGCGGTCGTACGGGCCGCGTAGTCGTTCACGGGGTTGGGAAAGGTGAGGACCTCACGCACCGACATCGACAGAACCTCCATGAACTAGGAAAACCAGGACCAAGCTACGGGCGAGTCCGCCGTTTGGCAAAGGTTGTATCCACCCAGATCTCAAGAGGGTGAGCGCCGTCTCACAAGTGATCGGTGTCAGGTGCGATGCGGGGCTCCTCGGCGGCGATCTCCCGCGGGTCGTCCACGTCGGGCTCGTCCTGATCGGTCACACCGCCGTCGTTGGGGAGTTCGGCCTCCCGGGAGATCTCTCCTTCTTGGTCGATGCCGGCCTGCTCACCGACGTCGATGCGATCGGGGATCTCGTCCATGTCCACTCCTGTCACTTCTCGTGCCTGCTCGGACTCGGAAAACGGCTCCGACAGATCGGCATCGTGGATGGCTTCGGCGTAGGCGAACTCGGCATCGACGATGCCCCACTCGCCATCACGAGCGAGCTCGTCGGCCTTCGCCTTGCGCGCGGCCTCCCGCATCTCGAACCCGTCGGTGACGATCTCCCCGATCTCGCGGGTCACCCCGGCGACAGCGCCGGTGATGATTGTGGCGATGCGGCCCACGTGCGTGGCCGTGGACTCGATCAGCTCTTGCATCAGATCCTTGTTCCGTTCGATGCTGTCGACCATGTGTGACCCCCTGGGTTCTTAAAGGGTGATGTCCCCCGCGTGCAAGTGTGCGAGTGCGCCGGTAGAGCGCGACTGGTCCCGAGGTTACCCCCGGGACCAGTCGGTGAAACGATTCCCAAATGTGCTGTTCAAGCCGCCGAAGCGGGCTTCTCGCGTTCGACGATGACGGTGAGGTCGTCGTCGTCGCGGGTCATCCAGTTCGGCAGCGACAGCTTCGCGATCTTCTTCCAGGTCGACGTCAGCTGGTGACTGAGCGAGCCGGTGTTGTAAGGCAGGCCGTAGCGCTCGCAGATCTCCTGCACCTCAGCGGAGATCGTCGGGTAGCGGCTCGCCGGGATGTCCGGGAACAGATGGTGCTCGATCTGGTGGGACAGGTTGCCGCTCATGATGTGGAACAGCGGGCTGCCGGTGATGTTGGCCGAGCCGAGCATCTGGCGCAGGTACCACTGGCCGCGCGTCTCGTTCTGGCACTCCTCCGGGGTGAAGGTCTGTGCACCGGTGGGGAAGTGGCCGCAGAAGATGATCGAGTACGTCCACACGTTGCGCACCAGGTTGGCGGTGGCGTTGCCGATGAGGGTCGGGACGAACAGCGGGCCGGTCAGCGCGGGGAAGACGACGTAGTCCTTGAGGACCTGTCGACCGGCTTTGCGCCACATGCCCTTCACCAGGCCCTTGATGTCGCTCCACTTGCGCTTGCCCTGGATCACGTTCTCCGCCTCCAGGTCGTGGAGCATGACACCCCACTCGAACAGAAGCATGAGGGCGGTTGCATAGCCGAGATTGCCCAGGTAGTAGGGATTCCACTTCTGGTCACGCGCCATCCGCAGGATGCCGTAACCGATGTCGCGGTCCTCGCCGAGGATGTTGGTGAACGTGTGGTGCAGGTAGTTGTGGCTGTGCTTCCACTGGTCGGCCGGGCACACGGTGTCCCACTCGAATTCCCGTGAGTTGTAGGTGTCCTCGCGCATCCAGTCGTACTGGCCGTGCATCACGTTGTGGCCGATCTCCATGTTGTCGAGGATCTTCGACACGGAGAGTGCGCCCACGGCGGCGATCCAGGCCGGCGGGAAGAACCCGAGGTACATGAGTGCGCGGCCGGCGATCTCGAACCCGCGCTGGGCACGGATGACCGAGTACAGGTAGTCGCGGTCCTTCTGACCGAGATCGTCGACGATCCGGGAGCGCAGCTCGTCCAGGTCACGTCCCAGCGCCTCGACCTGTTCATAGGACAGGACGACGGTGTTGGGGTCGCTGTTCTCGGCGGTGATGTTCTCGGCCTCGACGACGGCGGGCAGGTTCTCGGTGGGTGCGGGACGGGTGTCCTTGGCGATGTCGATGGTCATGGTGTGCCTCCTGCTGGGTAGGAGTGGAATAGGTGGAGGTCGGCGCGCGGTGGCCGACCGTCAGATCTCGATGTCGACGGAACCGACCGGGGCGTTGATGCACAGCTGGATCTGCGTGTCGGACTCGGTGTCGGTCTCGCCGGTGAGCACGTTGCGGGTGCAGCCCGACTTCTTCACGGCGGTGCAGGAGAAGCAGATTCCCATGCGGCAACCGGATTCCGGGGTGAGCCCGGCGGCCTCGGCCTGGTCGAGGATCGGACGACCGTCGTTGGTCGCCGTTGCCCCGGACCGTGAGAACGTCAGTTCACCCTCGACCGAATCGGGGTCGACGACCGTCGGTGCGGCCAGGGTGAACGCCTCGCTGTGCAACGGCTGCGAGATGCCGAGCTCGGCGTGCGCCTCGGCGACGGCATCCATCAGGGCCAGGGGTCCGCAGACGAAGACATCGGCGTCGGCGAGACCGGGGATGTCGTCGAGATGCGCGGGGGTGAAGTGGCCGTCGTCGGCCTCGCGGGTGTGGTGCATCCGAAGGTCGAGGTTGGGATGCTCGGCCGCCAGTGCGGCGAGCTCGGTGCGGTACGCGACCTCGGACGCCGTGCGCGCGTAGTGCACGAAGGTGATCGGTCCGGCGTACCCTCGGGACACGAGTGTCCGCAACATTGAGAGCACAGGTGTAACGCCGCTGCCCCCGCTGATGAAGACAGCTGACGTCGGGTCGGTCTCCGGCAACGCGAAGTCGCCGTCGGCCTGGGACAGTCCGACGACATCGCCGGTCCGGGCCTCGGCGGCGAGGTACTTGGAGACGAGGCCGTCGTCGTTGGCGGTGATGGTCAGCTCGATGTCGCCGTCCGGGCTGGCGGCAGCATTGGCCGGCGAGAAGCACCGGGCGTGCCGGACGCCGTCGATAACGACGCTGAGCTGCACGAACTGGCCTGCTTGGTGGCCACGCCACTGTCGCGTGGGACGGATGGTGAGACGCACTGTGCGAGGCGTCGGATGCTCGACCCGGACGATCTCACCGCGCAGGTCGCGCCAGGTGAGCATCGGGTCGAGCAGTTCGAGATAACGGTCGACCGGATGCGGGGACAATGCCGCCTCGACGATCGAACCGACCAGGCGGTTCCAGCGGCCGGGGCTGCCGGCGGCGGTACGCGGAGTCGGGTTATGGGAGGTGCGGATGCTCATGGATGGGCTCCGTTCACATGATTTGGGTGTACAGGTGTACACAAACGAGTGTGACATGTTGACGCCCGTACTCGTCAAGCGGAGAGTCATGTGACGGCCATCACGATCGTCGGGAGGTCGGGGCCGGGGTCGGAGGTCGGGGCGAATACACTCGGCTCTGTGACACGCACGCGGAGTTCGGACCAGCGCGATGCGCAGACGCGTGCGGACAAGAAGAACCAGACGCGCCAGGCGCTCCTCGACAGCACGAGATCCCTCGTCGGCGAACGGAGTTTCGGCAGCATCAGCCTGCGCGAGGTGGCCCGCGGTGCAGGCATCGTGCCCACGGCCTTCTACCGGCACTTCGCCTCGATGGAGGATCTCGGGGTCACCGTGGTCGAGGACTCGATGCGAGTCCTGCGTCGAGCTCTGCGCGAAGGTCGGCGTGATCTCGCCGCGCGTCAGGCGATGCCGACCGCGAAGAACTCTCTCGACATCCTCTTGCGCCACGTCCGCGAGAACGAATCGCAGTTCCGCTTCCTGATCCGCGAGCAGCACGGCGGTATCGCCGAGATCCGCCGTGCCATCGACACCGAACTCCGACTCTTCGCCAAGGAACTGACGATCGACCTCGCCCGGATTCCGGACCTCGCCTCGTGGCAGCCCGAAGACCTCGAGATCGCCGCCGAGCTCATCGTCACGATCATGCTGACCGCGGTGGCCGATCTGCTCGACGGCGAGTACCGCGGACGCGGCGCCGAGAAGGAGATCGTCGAGCGCACCGAACGGCAGCTGGTGATGGTCTTTCTCGGAATGGGGCAGTGGCGACCATCGGAGTGAGGCCCTGCTGAGCTGGTCCTGACCGGACCCCTCCGAAGAGTGCGCGGTGTTCCCCGTATTCGGGACCTGGTTGTCGACTTCGTCGGCGACTGGTGTTGTCGGCCGCCGTGCCCTTGTCTCTCACGTGTCGCTGACCTGCGGAAATGCGGCTTCTACCGAACCGTGCGGGCCGTTGTCCACTTGGCGTCACGGCGATTTCAATGGTGGCCTCGCGTCTCACCGGTGCCCGACACTTGGGGTCGACATGTGTGGCGCAGTGCCGATCCCGGTCAGTGCTGCCGGTCACGCCTGCCGCTCCACCCCCGACGCTCTACGACGAAAGGTGCCCTCGCGGTGTCTCTGCATTTCCACTGGTTCCTGCCCACCTACGGTGACTCCCGCAATCTGATCGCGGGCGGGCACGGCAGCCAGATGAACGGGGACCGGCCGGCCGACCTTCGTTACCTCAAGCAGCTCGCGGGTGCGGCCGAGGTCAACGGCTTCGAAGCCGTCCTGACCCCGGCCGGACTCTGGTGTGAGGACGCGTGGCTGACCACCGCGGCGCTCATCGACTCGACCGAGACCCTCAAGTTCCTGATCGCCTTCCGCCCCGGCCTCATCTCGCCGCTGCTCGCAGCGCAGATGTCGGCGACCTTCCAGTGGCATTCCGAGGGCCGCCTGCTGATCAACGTCGTCACCGGCGGCGAGTCGAGCGAACAGCGCGCCTTCGGTGACTTCCTGGCCAAGAACGCCCGCTACGAGCGCTGCAGCGAATACCTGGAGATCATCCGCCGTCTGTGGACCCAGGACGAGCCCGTCGACTTCGTCGGCAAGCACCTGCGCGTGGAGAACGCCCTTCTCGGCCGTCGCCCCACTCCGACCCCGCCGGTCTTCTTCGGTGGATCGTCGCCTGCCGCCGGTGACGTGGCCGCGAAGTACGCCGACACCTACCTCACCTGGGGTGAGCGTCCCGAGGCGGTCGCCCAGAAGATCGCCTGGATCAACGGCCTCGCCGCCCCACAGGGCCGCACCCTCGACCACGGCATCCGGTTCCACGTCATCGCCCGCGAGACCTCCGGGCAGGCCTGGGCCGAGGCCGAGCGCCTCCTCGACAACCTCGATCCCGAGCAGGTCGCCGCCGCCCAACGGAACCTCGCCCAGTCGGAGTCCGAGGGGCAGCGTCGTATGTCCGAATTGCACGGCCGCGGAGCCGCTTTCGAGGGTTCGCCCGACCCGCGTTCGCTGGAGATCCACCCGGGCGTCTGGTCCGGCGTCGGTCTGGTGCGCGGCGGTGCCGGTACCGCGCTCGTCGGTTCCTACGACGAGGTCGCGGAGCTCATCGGTGAGTACGCCGCCCTCGGTCTCGATCACTTCATCCTGTCCGGCTACCCGCACCTCGAGGAGGCCTACCACTTCGGTGAGGGAGTCCGACCGGCGCTCGCTCGACGCGGCCTGCTCGACGCGGCAGATGCGCGTCCGAGCGAAGAGGTCCGCACCGCGTTCCTGCCGCGACTCCAAGCCGCCTCGTCGTGATCGCACCGTCCTGATCGATCCACTCTCCACCTGAGAGCCCACCTCCGGAGGTAACACCATGTCCACCGACTCCATCGCGGACCAGATCAAGTTCGCCTACTGGGTGCCCAACGTCAGCGGCGGCCTGGTCACCAGCACCATCGAGCAGCGCACCGACTGGGGCTACGACTACAACATCAAGCTCGCCCAGACCGCCGAGAACAACGGCTTCGAATACGCGCTCTCGCAGGTGCGTTACGAGGCCAGCTACGGCGCCGAATACCAGCACGAGTCGACGAGTTTCAGCCTGGCGCTGCTCCTCGCGACGCAGCGGCTGAAGGTCATCGCCGCGGTGCACCCCGGCCTGTGGCACCCGGCCGTCCTGGCCAAGCTCGGTGCCACCGCCGACCACCTGTCCAAGGGTCGTTTCGCCATCAACGTGGTCAGCGGCTGGTTCAAGGACGAGTTCACCCACCTCGGTGAGCCGTGGCTCGAGCACGACGAGCGCTACCGCCGCAGCGGCGAGTTCCTCGAGGTCATCCGCAAGATCTGGACCGAAGACAATGTCGACTACCGCGGCGACTTCTACCGCATCCACGACTTCACCCTGAAGCCGAAGCCGCTCAACACTCCCGAGCGTCCGAACCCGGAGCTCTTCCAGGGCGGCAACTCGACCGCGGCGCGCAACAACGCCGGCCGCTTTGCCGACTGGTACTTCTCCAACGGCAAGGACTTCGACGGTGTCACCGAGCAGATCGACGACCTGCGTGCCGTCGCCCAGGCGCACAACCGTTCGGTGAAGTTCGGCCTGAACGGCTTCATCATCGCCCGCGACACCGAGAAGGAAGCCCGCGACACCCTGCGCGAGATCGTCGAGAAGGCGAATCGTCCTGCGGTGGAAGGATTCCGTGATGCTGTGCAGCAGGCCGGCAACTCGACGGGTGACAAGAAGGGCATGTGGGCGGACTCGACGTTCGAGGATCTCGTCCAGTACAACGACGGCTTCAAGACGCAGCTGATCGGAACCCCGGAGCAGATCGCCGAGCGCATCGTGGCCTACAAGCGCCTCGGTGTCGACCTCATCCTCGGTGGCTTCCTGCATTTCCAGGAGGAGATCGAGTACTTCGGCGAGAAGGTGCTCCCGCTCGTGCGCGAACTCGAGGCATCGCAGACTCCCGCAGCAGTGCTGTGACAGCTGTCAGTCAGGTCCGACCCGATTCGGCGAGCCGGATCGGGTCGACCGCCGAAGCACTGTCCGTGGCACGGGAACTGGCCGCGACATTCGCGACCGACGCCGCCGAGCGTGACCGCGACCGTCGGCTGCCGTACGCCGAGATCGACCGCCTGTCGGAGTCGGGTCTCCTCGCTCTGACGGTGCCTGCACGGTTCGGTGGACTCGACGTCGCGCCGAGCGTTCTGTCCGAAGTCGTCTCGATCATCGCCGCCGCCGATCCGAGCATCGCGCAGATCCCGCACAGCCACTTCGTCTACCTCAACCTGGTACGCCTCTCCGCGGGAGAAGCGTTGCAGGAGAGAATCTTCACCGACGTCCTGGCCGGTGGCCGAGTGGCCAACGCCCAGTCGGAGCGCGGTGGCAAGACCATCGCCGACATCTCGACCCGGCTGACCCCGGCCGACGGCGACGCCGGCCGGTTCGTCCTCGACGGTGAGAAGTTCTACTGCACGGGTTCGCTGTTCGCGCACACTCTTGCCGTCCTGGCGAAGCTGGATGCGCCTGCCGGCGACCTCGCACCGGGCGAGTACGTGGCGTTCCTCCCGGCGGACTCGCCGGGTGTCGAGATCGTCGACGACTGGGATGCCGTGGGGCAGCGGACCACCGGCTCGGGAACCGTCCGCTTTTCGGGTGTCGAGGTGACCGCGGTCGACCTCGTGCTCCGCGCGTCGGCGACGTCGGCACCCACCGCCTACGGTGCGTACGCACAGCTGCTGCACGTCGCGATCGACGTCGGTATCGCTCGCGGTGCGCTGACCGAGGCAGTCGAGTTCGTGCGCACCAAGGCCCGTCCGTGGTTCGAGGCGGGCGTCGACCGTGCCGTCGACGATCCGCTGGTGGTCCAGCGTTTCGGTGAACTCGAGGTCGACGTCGCGACTGCCGAGGCGATGCTCGCCGCGGCCGGTCGGAAGGTCGACGAGGCGGTGGCCGGTTCGGCCGGTGCGCCGCGTCGGGAACTCGTCGCCGAGGCGTCGATCGCGGTGGCGCGGGCGAAGGCCGTCGCCGACCGGGTCGCGACGCCGGTGGCGTCCGCGCTGTTCGAGGTCAGCGGAACCCGCAGTGCCGCGGCCGGAACCAGGCTCGATCGGTTCTGGCGTGACGCGCGGACGCACACGCTGCACGACCCGGTCCGATGGAAGTACCAGCACATCGGTCGCTGGCTTCTCCGCGGAGAGGACCCGCCGCTGCACGGCGTGATCTGAATCCTTCTGAAAGGCAATCGCGTTGCGTTCGCTCCCGTCTTCGGGGCCGAACGCAACGCGATGCGCGTTCTACAGGTACCTGCCCACGTGGGGTAGCGCCTTCTTGGGGGTCTTGGCGTTGAAGCCGTCACCGATGGCGCGCAGCTTCCATTCGCCGCCCTCGCGGCTGATGACGGCCATCGCGACGGCAGTGAACGGCATGCCGCCCTTGAGGGTGTAGCGCGCCAACTCGGCCGAGGTCGTGTTGTCGACGAGCCGGCAGAAGGCGTTGTCGATCTCCTCGAAGGTCTGCCCGCGGTACGACGTCACAATGAACATCAGCGCGTCGACGGAGGGCGAAACCGATTGCAGCGCAACGTTGATGACCTCATCGTCGCCCTCGCCCGCGCCCGTGAGGTTGTCGCCGGAGTGCATGATCGACCGGTCGTCGCTCGTGAGGTGCCCGTAGTAGACCGTGTCGACGCACCGGCCTCCGGAGAACATCAGCACCGACGCGTCGAGGTCGATGGCGCTCGACCGGCCGAACCGGCGGGTCACCGGGTCCCAGCCGAGGCCCATCCGGATGTTGGTGAGCTTGACGCCGCCCTCCTTGCGGAGCGTGACCTTCTGACCCTTCGTCAGGCTGACCGGACGGTCCTTGCTCAGGCTGATCTCCGGTGCTCGTGGCGGGGGAGTCGGTGCAGGTCGGGGAGTCGGCGCAGGTGGGGGAGTGACCGGCGGCGAGTAGGCCGGCGCGGCCTGGACGGGGACCGGAGTGGGCTCCTCATCGACGCTCACTCCGTGGTCGCGGACGAGGTCGGCGAAGCCGCCGGCATAACCCTGCCCGACGGCGCGCACCTTCCAGTCCAGATTGCGGCGGTAGATCTCGAGGGCGATGACAACCGACTCGGAGGTGAGGCCGGTGACGGTGTAGTCGTAGAGTTCGCGGCCCCCTGCATCGGTGAGCCGCGCGACCGGCGGTGCGAACCGGCCGAAGGTCGAGTTCGTGTCGTCGAGCGTGATGACGGCCCGGACGGCGTCGATCTCTGCCGGGATCTGATTGGTCGAGATGTGCAGGCGCGCCGGGCCGCTGGGCGACTGTTGCAGCGAGACGCCAGGGCCGGTGGGCTGGTTGTAGAAGACGAAGTCGTTGTCACTGCGCACGACGCCGCGGTCGGTCACCAGTAGAGCCGATACGTCCGCGGCGGTCGCGAGGTCGACGGTGACGACGATCTGGGAGGTCGGCAGCGGGCCGTTTTGGCCTTTGGTCAGCGAGGGCATGGTGCTCAGCGTAGTCACCGGCTCCGACGGCCTCCGAACGCGATCGTCCGGGTGACAGATGCGATCGACCAGGCGACAGAGAAGTGTCAGTCGGGCTGCTTATGCTGCTGGTCATGACAGGAAGCAGGGTCGGTACGCAGTTCGGGCCATATCGTCTCGACGCGTTGCTCGGCCGGGGCGGCATGGGTGAGGTCTATCGCGCCTACGACACCACCAAGGAACGCGTCGTCGCGGTAAAGCTGCTCAATCCGGGTCTCGCCGACGACGCCATGTACCAGGAGCGATTCCGCCGGGAGTCGCATGCCGCCGCACGTCTCGGCGAACCGCATGTCATCCCCATCCACGACTGGGGCGAGATCGACGGCGTGCTCTTCATCGACATGCGCCTGGTCAACGGTGAAGACCTCCGTGCACTGCTCACCCGTGAGACGAGACTCGAACCGGCGCGCGCGGTCTCGATCGTCGAGCAGGTGGCGGCAGCGCTCGACGCCGCGCACGCCGACGGGCTGACACACCGGGACGTCAAGCCGGAGAACGTCCTCGTCGACGCGAACGACTTCGCCTATCTCGTCGACTTCGGCATCGCCTACGGCGCCGACGACACCCACCTGACGCAGACCGGTACCGCCGTCGGCTCGATCGCGTACATGGCGCCCGAGCTGTTCGACGCGGCATCACCGGGGCCCGGGACCGACATCTACGGCCTCACCTGTGTGCTGTTCGAGTGCCTCACCGGCCAGGTGCCCCACCCGGCGAAGACCGTGAGTGCCGCGATCAAGGCCGCGGTGCTGTCGCCCCCGCCCGCGCCGAGTTCGGTCAACGCCGACGTCCCCGCGGCGATGGACGCGGTGATCCGCAAAGGTCTCTCCGCCGAACCGTCCGAGCGTTTCCGGTCGGCGCGGGAACTGGCCGCGGCCGCCCGCGCGGCGCTGGCCGGTGTCTCGCTCGAGAAGACGCCGGCAGACCCGGCGACCAGCATCATCAAGGCACCCCACACCGTCATCGCACCCGTCGAATCGGCCCACGAACCGACGCAGGTCCGCCAGACGACCGGCCCCGAGAACGCCCCCGGAACCCGGCAGATGTCCGGTCCGCAGACCTTCTGCGAGTCGCAGCAGATCGCGGCTCCGCCGTATTATTCAGGGCCCCAGCCGTATTCAGGGCCCCAGCAGTATTCGGGACCCCAGCAGTATCCGTCCGCCTACGGGCCACCGCCCGGTTATCCGCCTTATCCGCAACCGGGGCGCCGGCGTTCGGCCGCCATACCGATCCTCCTCGGGCTGATCGCGATCGTCCTCGTGGGCATCGCCGTCGTCGTGGGAATCCTGCTCGCGGGCTCGGGTGGCGACAGTTCGGAGCAAGCCGTCGACCCGACCACCCCGACGGTCACCGAGACGGTCGCCCCGCCGACCGTCGAGAACGCACCCCAGGGGCCCCGTGCCCCGGCGGCGCCACCGCCTGGGTCCGCGCCGTGCGACGGGACGGTCGGAGTGGGGACGTCGGTGACCAGCTGCCCGTTCGCCTTCGCGGTCCGGGACGCGTACTTCCTCGCGGGACAGGACCGGTCCCCGCGGGTGGTGACCGCGGCGAGTCCGGTCACCGGTCAGTCGTATTCGATGAGCTGCGTCCCCGAGGGTGCGATCGTCACGTGCCGCGGCGGGAACGACGCGGTGGTGCACATCTACTGATGACGACTTCACAGCGGATGAAGTTCGTGGCGATGGCCCTCGGTTGTGTCGTGGCCGTGGCCGCCGGGTGCACGACCCCCGCCGATCCGGCTCCGATCAGTCCGGTCACCGTGACCGTGACCTCTACACCGTCGGTGCCGCAGACACCGTCGACCTCCGTCGGGGCGCCGTCGGGTTCTGCGTCGTACGGCGCGCTCGCCGCGAGCTTCCGGAAGGTCGCGTCGTCGACCGGGCTGACCGTCGGCATCGCGGTCGCGCCGGTAGGTGGCGATGCGGTCCCCGCGCTGACCCTGGGGGACACCACCCCTCGGGTTGCGTGGTCGACCATCAAGGTGCCGCTTGCGGTCGCCGCCGAACGTCAGAACGGGCCGATCCCCGCCGCCTCTGCAGCGATCATCAACTCCGACAACGGCTCCGCCGAGGCGCTGTGGTCCTCGCTGGGCGGCGGCCAGGCGGCAGCCGACGCGGTCACCGCTGTTCTGCGGGACGGTGGTGACACCACCACGGTCGTCCCCGCGACGCCACGCCGGCCGGGATACACGATCTTCGGGCAGACGATCTGGGCACTGCCCGACGCCGCGACCTTCACCGCACACCTCCCATGCCTCGGCGGTGCGCGGTCGGTGGTCACCCTCATGGGGGAGGTCGCCGGAAACCAGCAATGGGGTGTCGAGGTCATGCAGGCGCCTCGGGCCACCGCCGTGAAGGGCGGCTGGGGCCCGGGGATGTCGGAGGGTTACCTCGTGCGACAGATCGGCCTGTTCACCTACCGCGACGGTCAGCGGACCGCGGTGGCGATGAGCGCGGTCGGCGGATCGATGACCGCGGGGATCGCGGCACTGGATGCGGTGGCCGGCTGGCTCGACGCCAACATGACCCGGTTGCCGCGCGGCCGCTGCAGCGCCTGACGGAGGTTCCCGGTCGCGACAAGGTCCCGATTGGGTATACGAGCTGGTCACCCGTCCAACGGTCGCAGTAGTCTTCTGTTTCTAAAGTGACTCAGGAGAATATTGTGAACGTTGTGACTCGGTGCGCGTTGGTCATCGGAGCCTTGATGATGTCCGTCGTCGTCGGAACCGGGAGCGTGAACGCGGTCCCGCTCCCAGCGCTCCCGCCGCTGCCCGAACCGTTTGCATCCTGGTTCACCCCGCCGGAGCCGGTCGAGAAGAAGCTGGCCAAGAGCTACGCCGCACTCCAGAAGTCGATGAAGAAGTCGCTCCCCGGACAGCTCGGCGTCGCGATCGCGCCGATCGGCGGCGACCAGGTCATCTCGCTGGGATCGCTCAAGGCGGGGCGGGCGTGGTCGACGATGAAGGTGCCGGTCTCGCTGGCGGCCCAACGCAAGCGGGGGCCGGCCGTCGCGGTGATGGAGAGCAAGGCGATCACCTTCTCCGACAACGACGCCGCGGGTGAGCTGTGGGGTGCGCTCGGCGGTGGTCACGCCTCCGTCGACGCCGTGACCGCGGTGCTCCGCGAAGGGCATGACACCCGGACGCACGTCTCGTCGGAGGTCGACACCCCGGCGTCGTTCCCGGGTTACACCTCGTGGGCGCTGCGTGATCAAGCGCTGTTCGGTGCGCACCTGCCGTGTCTTTCCGATAGCGAGAACATCATCCGCCTCATGAGTGACGTCGCCCCGAATCAGCAGTGGGGCATCGCCAAGGTCGGCCGGAACAAGGGAGCGGTGACCGCAGTCAAGGGTGGCTGGGGACCGGCCACGTCGAAGTCCGGCGCCCACCTCGTGCGCCAACTCGGCGTCATCAGCACGGTCGATGGTCAGGTCGCGGTGTCGATGGCGGCGATCGCGCGCAGCGGATCGTTCACCGACGGCACCAAGATGCTCACTCGATTGGGCAACTGGCTCGGCAAGAACCTGACCGAGCTGCCCAAGGGACGGTGCTGAGCGGTCGGAGTTTCAGCTCGCGTGCGCGGGTGCGGCTGACGGTGTGCCCGCCGGCCGGCACAGGGCTGCGGCGATCGCGGTTGTCAGCGGCACCGACAGGGCGATGGCGATGCCGCCGACGAAGGATCGGGCCAGCTCGACGGCCACCACGTCGGTGGTGAGCAGACCGCCGAGCGGCTGCTGGGCCACCGAGAAGAGCAGCATCAGTGGCAGGGCGCTGCCGGCGTAGGCGAAGACCAGTGTGTAGACGGTGCTCGCGATGTGGTCGCGGCCGACGCGCATCGCGGCCTTGAACGTCGCGAGTCGGGTGGGTTCACCGGCGGCGGCCAGCTCGAATGCCGCCGACGCCTGCGTGATGGTGACGTCGTTGAGGACACCGAGGGTTCCGATGATGAACCCGGCCAGCAGGAGGCCGCTGACCGAGATGTTGCCTGAATAGACCTGCAGGTTGGTGGTCTGGTCGCCGGACAGTCCGGTCAGGTTCATCGTCTCGATGGCGAGCCAGCTCAGCAGGCCTGCCATCAGCAGCGAGGTCAGCGTGCCCAGCAGGGCCGAACTCGTGCGGAGGCTGACGCCGTGAGCGAGGTAGAGCACGACGAACAGGATCACCGCCGACGACACCACGGCGACCGCGACCGGGGAGGAACCGTCGAGGATGGCGGGCAGGGTGAACCCGCCGAGGACGATGAAGGCGAAGGCGAGACCGATGATCGACCGGAACCCACGCCACGCGGCGACCAGGACGATCGCCGCGATGAACAGGATCGCCCAGATGATCGTGGCGGTGCCGCGCTGGAAGTCGAAGAACGTGTACCGGTTGCCCTCCGGGCCGGGGACCGTGGACAGTCGGATCGCGTCGCCGACGTGCAGCGTGGGCTGACCGGCCTGGGGTTCGTCGAGAGAACCCGGTACGGGCGCGCCCTCGGGACCCGGTTCGGCGCCGGACTGCGCGCGCTTCGTCGGGATCTCCAGCACGGTGTACCGGCCCTCGACCTCGCCGGAGTCGAAGCGCACCGCATTGAGGATGCAGGGACCGCCGGCGACCGGGTTGACGGGGATGTCGGCGGTCTCGAGGACCGAGCCCGCCGCCGGGTTCAGGCAGTTGGCGCGGAACTGGTCGACGACCTCGCCGTTGACCGTCTGGATCGACCCGCCGTCGGCCGACCGGAACTGGGTGGGCACCGGATGTTCGGAATCCGACGGCCACAGGACGATCATGCCGATGGTCACGGCCACCGCGGTGACCGCCAGTGTCCCGATGACCAGCCACCGGGCGAACGGGGACAGCATGTGGGAGATGTCGGTCAGCGAGTGCGGGTGACCGTGATGTTTGCGCTCCACGCCGGTGAGCCTATGCGCAAGCGCCCGGATCGCGGTATGCGACCCGGGCGCCCGGCGGCGGTGCGGGGAAACCCGTCACAGATCGTGACCTACAGCGGCAGGAGGATGTTCTTCACCTGCGGATCGGTGGCCAGGAATTCCTGCACGGCGGGATCTTTGAACGCGGCGACGAGGTTCTTGATGTTGTCGGTGTTCTCCCACTCGGTGCCGATGGTCAGCTGTCCGGCGAACTCGTCGGGGGCCGGGGGAGCGTAGATCTGCTTCTCGATCGGGATGTTCGCGGCCAGGTAGTACTCGGTGTAACCGACGGTGGCGTCGAGGTCGGCCAGCGACCGGGACTGTGCGGCGAAGTCGAGCAGCACGAACTGCAGGTTGCGCGGGTTGGTGGCGATGTCCTTCTGGGTCGCCTTCCACTTGTCGATGCCGGGCTTGAGGGTGATCAGGCCGGCGCGCTCCAGCAGCCAGAGCCCCTGGGCCTCGTTCGCGGGATCGGAGTAGAGCGAGACCTTTGCGTTCTGCGGGAGGTCCTGGGGGGTCTTGTACTTGTCCGACCAGATACCGAAGCCCCAACGAAAGACCGGGGTGGCGGCGACTTCCTTGAAGTCGGGATTGGCCGCGAGGACCTGCGACAACCACAGCTTGTGCTGGTAGATGGTGCCGGCAACCTCTCCGTCGCTGACCGCGCGGTTCAGGGTCGTCGAGTCGGCGAGGCCCCTGAACGCGACCTTGATGTCGTATTTCGGTGCGACCTTCTCGGCGATGAACTCGACGAGGGCCTGCTCGGCGGCGTTGCCCTCGGCGGTGACCACGGTCAGCGTCGCGCCGGGGGTCTCGTTGGGGGAGGCCTCATCCGATCCGAGGAAGCGCCACCCGAGCACACCGGCCAGTACGGCGACGACGACCAGGGCGCCGGCGATCAGCGGCCAGCGCCGCCGCTGGGAGATCTCGATGTCGGAATTGCCTGCGGGAGACGGTGTTTCGGACGATGTGCCCGACACGCCGGTGGCGGAACCGGTGTCTTGAGACATGGTTGGACCTTTCAAGTGTGTGGTGAGGGTGATGCGAGGGGTGTACGTGCGGTGACCCGGAAAGACCTGGGGTCAGTGGTTGACGCGCTTGGAGGTCGCCGGGTTGAGGCTGCGTGCGAGTGCGTCGCCGGCCAGCTGAATGAGCGCCACGGTGATCACCAGCACGATGATCGTGGCGACCATGACGCCCTGGTCGAAGCGCTGGTAGCCGTAGGTGACCGCCACGTAGCCGAGGCCGCCGGCGCCGATCGTGCCGGCGATGGTCGAGTACTCGATCATCGCGATGGTGTTGATGGTCAGGCCGCCCACGATGCTCGGCAGTGCCTCGGGAACCTGTGCCTTCCAGATGATCTGGGCGTTCGAGCCGCCCGAGGCCCGGGCGACGTCGATGGTCGACGCAGGCACCGACCGCAGCGAGTTCTCCACGATGCGGGTGAAGAAGGCGATACCGGCGATCGACATCGGGACCACCGCCGCGGCGATGCCGATGTTGGTGCCGGTGACGAGGCGGGTGAACGGGATGATCGCCGTCATCAGGACCAGGAACGGCAACGATCGGCCGATGCTGATGATCCACGACAGCGGCGTGTGCAGCGCCCGGTTCTCGAAAAGTCCACCGGGAGCCAGATTGTGGACCAGCGCACCGAGCGGGACGCCGACGACGAGGACGACGACCATCACGATGCTGACCATGAGGACTGTGTCGATGAACGCCGGCCACAGCAGATCGGGAATCTCGTCGAGCGGCACGGTGATGGCGGCCAGGTTGATCGTGCTCATGCTGCCACCCCCGCCTTCTTCTTCTCGAGCGCGTCGTTGTCGGCCTGGTTCTCGATACCGCCGACGGGATCGGTGTCCGGTGCGGGTGCCTCCCCGACGCGCGCGGCGAGTCCGAGCTCGCTCGCCGCACCGACGAATGCGGACGCATGGCCGGTCGGGACGGAGACGGTGAGATCGCCGAAGGCGGTGCCGTCGATGGTCTGGACGTTGGCTCCGAGGACCGAGATCGGGATGCCCAGGCTTCCGCCGATACGGGTGAGCCAGTCGGCCGGCACGGTCGTCGAGTTGTAGACGACGTTGACCGCGGTCTGGTCGCCGGACGCGGACGCACTGGGGCCACGGGGCCGAAGTGCACGTCCGAGAACGGAATCCGGGTCCAGCACGAGCTCTTCGAGGCGTCCGTGTTCGACGATCCGGCCGTGGTCGAGTCGGCCGACGGTGTCGGCGACCCGCACGATGGTGTCCATCTCATGCGTGATGAAGACGACCGCGAGGCCCAACTCGTCCCGAACCTCGGTCAGCAGCCGGAGGAAGGTGTCGGTGGCGGCCGGGTCGAGTCCGGAGGTGGCCTCGTCCGACAGCAGCACCGACGGCTTCAGCGCCAGAGCACGTGCGATGCCCACACGCTGACGCTGCCCGCCCGAGAGCTGATGGGGGTACAGGTCGGCCTTGTCGGCCAGGCCGACCAGGTCGAGCAGGTCGGCGACCCGTGACTTCGTGGATGCCTTCGTCGCACCCAGGTATTCCAGCGGCAGGGCGACGTTCTGGGCGGCGGTCCGCCGCGAGAGGAGGCTCGCGGACTGGAAGACCGTGCCGATCCGACGCCGCGCTTCGCGCAGTCCGGAGGTGCCGAGGGCGGTGAGGTCCTCACCGTTGACGACGACCTTGCCCGACGTGGGGCGCTCCAGGAGGTTGAGGCAGCGCGCGAGCGTGCTCTTGCCCGCGCCGGACGGGCCGACGACGGCGAAGATCTCGCCGGAGTCGACGGTGAACTCCACTTCGTCGAGAACAGTGGCCGGGTTCGGCGAACCGACCCCGAAAACCTTGGTGAGCCCAACGACTTCGATCATCGTGCGGCCCCGATCACTTCGTTCCGGCGGCGGCGAGGCGGTTGCGCTCACGGATCGAGTCGTCGACCGTCGAGTTCACGCCGCCGACCCGGTAGGTCGAACCGCGGTGGTTCTCGGGCAGGTGGTCGCCACGGCCGAAAAGCTTGTGGCGCAACGTGCCCGGGACGTACCCGCGGTCGTAGACGCCGCGGCGCTCGAGGGCGGGGATCACGTGGGTGACGATGTCCTCGAAGGAACCCGGGGTGACGGCGTAGGCGACGTTGAAGCCGTCGACGTCGGTCTCGGCCACCCAGTCCTGCAGCTGCTCGGCGACCTCGTCGCCCGAGCCGATCAGGACGGGGCCCATACCGCCGATGCCGCCCCAGGCCGCGATGTCGCGGACGCGCCACTCCTCGCCGCTCTCCGAGGCCTGTTGGAACGCGGCGACCGCCGACTGGATGGCGTTGCTCTCCACGTTGCCGATCGGCTCGTCGATGTTGTAGCTCGCGAGGTCGATGCCCATCCAACCGGACATGAACACCAGCGCGCCCTCTTCGCTCGCATAGGACTGGTACTCGGCGGCTTTCGCGCGCGCGGCCTCGGGCGTCGAGTCGGTGATGATGGTGAGCAGTGTGTAGATCTTGGCGTCGTAGGGGTCTCGCCCGGCGAGGACGAGTTCCTCGCGGATCTTGCTCACGACGTCGCGCAGGATGGCCTTGGTGGGAGCGGCGACGAAGATGGCCTCGGCGTTATCCGCCGCGAACCGGCGTCCGCGCGGCGACGCGCCGGCCTGGTAGATGACCGGGGAGCCCTGCGGCGACGGTTCGGACAGATGGATGCCCGGGACCTTGAAGTGCTTGCCCTCGTGTCCGATGTGGTGCACCTTGGCCGGGTCGGCGAAGATGCCCGCCTCACGGTCGCGACGCACGGCGTCGCGTTCCCACGAACCCTCCCAGAGCTTGTAGAGCACGGTCAGGTACTCGTCGGCGTGGTCGTAGCGGTCGTCGTGTGCGAGCTGGTCGTCGTCGCCCATGTTGCGTGCACCCGACGGCAGGTAACCGGTCACGACGTTCCACCCGACGCGACCACGGGTCAGGTGGTCGAGCGTCGACATGCGGCGCGCGAACGGGTAGGGGTGCTCGAAACCGGTTGCGGTGGTGACGCCGAAGCCGAGGTTCTTGGTCGCGTGTGCCATCGCCGAGACCAGCAGCAGCGGGTCGTTGACGGGGATCTGGGCGCCCTGTCGGATCGCAGCCTCGTCGGTGCCGGACAGGACGTCGTAAGTCCCGAGGACGTCGGCGATGAACAGGCCGTCGAAGCCCCCGGTCTCCAACAGGCGGGCGAGATCGACCCAGTAGTCGATGGTGTTGTAGTTCCACGACCGGTCGCTCGGATGGCGCCACAGGCCGGGGGACTGGTGCGCAACGCAATTCATGTCGAACGCGTTGAAGCGGACCTTGCGGGTGGAGCGCGTGCCGTTGTCGGGGGTCACGGCAGGCTGGTTCTGTTCAGACACCGGAAGAATGATGCTGACGGATGTGCGGACCCGCCATCTTTGCGCGCACGGCGAACTAAAATTGCCGCATGCGTGCCACAGATGTGCTAATCGACGGTCTCGGTCGCGTCTCCGAGAATGTTCACGCAGTGCTCAGCGGCCTGGAACCCGAGGTCTTGAACCGGGCCCCGGCGCCGGGCGCCAACACGATCGCCTGGTTGGTCTGGCATCTGACACGCGTTCAGGATGCGCAGGTCGCCGACGTCGCCGGCGCCGACGAGGTGTGGGTGAGCGCCGGCTGGGCCGAGCGATTCGATCTGCCGTTCTCGCCGGCCGACACCGGCTATGGTCATTCGACCGATGAGGTGGCCCGGGTCGTCGTCGACGATGCGGGCCTGCTCCGCGACTATTACGACGCCACGCACGCTGTCAGCGTGGACTACATTGCGGCGCTGACCGATTCGGATCTGGACCGGATCGTCGACACCAACTGGGATCCGCCGGTGACGCTCGGCGTCCGGTTGGTCAGCGTCGTCGACGACGACGCGCAACACGTCGGACAGGCCGCATATCTGCGAGGCCTGTTCTCCTGAACGACTTCGGCGTCAGTCGCGAAGGGTCTGTGACGGCAGTCTTCCGTAGCGTCCGCGGTACATCTGGGAGAAGCGGCCGAGGTTGCCGAAACCCCACGAGTGGGCGATCTCCGCGACGGTGACGGTGGACGGGTTCTCCCGGAGAAGCTGGTGGTGGGCGCGTTCGAGACGCGTCTGCCGTAGATACTCCGTCGGGCTCATCTGCAGATGCTGCCGGAATCCCTGCTGCAGTGCTCGGACGCCGACCCCTGCGGCGACGGCGAGCCGTGTGACGGTGAGGTCCTCGTCCGGCGAGCGTTCGATCAGTTCGACGGCCTTGCGGATCTGGCGCGGCACAGCCGGCCGGTCGTCGCCGGGGATGGCCAGTAACGGATGGGTTGCCACGAGTGTGGTCGCGATCATTCGCGACATCTGTTCGCTCAGTAGTGGTGAACGGCTCAGTTCGCCGGCCATCCGGGCATCCCGTTCAGCGAGTGCGACGACGGACTGCCAGCTGCGCGCCGAGGCCGTTGTCGCGGGGTCGCCGAGTCCGAATCGCACCGGGCGAGTGGTGCCGGCGCCCGCGAGTTGGGCGGCCTCGACGACGGAGGTGAGAGGTAGTCGGAGAGTTCGGAGTTGGCAGTTCTGCCGCCAGGTGAGTTCGAACGCGCGATAGGAGTCGATGGCGACGGATTCGCCCGGCCCGAGGGTGCGCGATTCGGCGCCCGATCGGATCGTGAGCCGGCCCCGCATCGGTGTGGACACGAGCACCCAGGCCCCCAGCGGGTCCGGGTCGATGCGTACGTCCGTGCCGTAACGGAGAGTGTGGATGGCGACGTCGGATACCGTGACCTCGGTTTGGATGGCTCGAAAATCCCGTGAGGAGCCTTCGACGTGAACACGGTGAGGGCAGTAGCTGCTGCCGAGGAGTTCGGCGGCCTCAACCGGGTCTGCGGTGTCCACCAGGACCGGTGGCGGCGGCGTGCGCATCGCCAGTTCTGCTCGCTTTCCGGACATCTCATGCGTTGTGCGGGTAGAGCGTCACTATATGCCGTCCATACGTTGTCCGTATGACTACGTTTGTTCTCATCCACGGTTCCTGGCACGACGGTCCGCTGTGGGAGCCGGTGATCACCGAACTCGAGGCTCTCGGCCACACCGCATACGGTCCCACCGTTGCGGGTCACGGGAGGGGGGTCGACAAGAACGTGACCCACGATGACTGTGTGAAATCGATCGTCGATTATGTGGAGAGCATTGTGGCGGGAGGCCTTCATCCAGGACGCCGATCTGGAGACCGCGACGCGGACCTACGAGCTGTTGTCGCCGGAACCGCTGCAGCCGATGGCCGACGAACTCGACCTCACGCGGTTCTACCAGAGTGAGATCCCGAAGAGTTACATCAACGCGACGGAGGACATCGCGCTGCCGCCGGGTGAGTGGGGCTGGCACCCGCGGATGTCGTCGCGGCTGGGTATGTACCGGCTCGTGCAGCTGCCGGGTTCGCATGAGGTGATGTTCACCAATCCGAAGCTGCTGGCAGCGAAGATCGTGGAAGCGGGCCGACCCTAGGGCTCCAGGCCGGTCGCCTCATTCGCACCCGTGGGTGCGAAGGATCAGGACCTGCAACCCTTGAAGGTCTGGAAATCGCCGGCAAACGCGGGGCCGCCCTTGCAGGTCGGGGCGTTCTTGCCGTCGACGACGACCTCGGCGCCCGGTCCGGCGATGCCGATGGCCAGGCCGCCGCGCACACCGGTCATGGTCACGGTCGCACCGGGGCCGAGTGCGATGGCCGCGGGGCCGGCGAAGTTGTCCGCAGTCGAGGTGGCCTTGCCGCCGTTGTCGGTGATGGCGAGCGCGAGACCGTTGGGGCCCGACTCGGCGCTGCAGGAGGTCGTGGAGGAGCTCTGACCGGGCAGGGCCGGACACACCGACGGTGCTGCACCGGCCGACGGGGCGGCGGCGAGCGATACCGCGGTGGCACCTGCCGCCGCGACGACAAAACCGAGGGCTGTACGCGCAACTGTCTTCATTTTCGGACTCCTTTGTCGAGTACTCGGCCAGTACCGGGTTGGGGTGTCGTGCATATGCGATTCGGATTCGCCGCGGGGCCGGATGGGCGGCCGGGGAAATCGTCCCGCACGAGGTGGATGCCCATTGCGCGTAAGTTGAAACTGTGCAATTGCGAATTTTCACCGAACCCCAGCAAGGTGCGACCTACGATCAGCTGCTCGCCGTGGCGAAGGCGACCGAGGATCTCGGCTACGACGCCTTCTTCCGTTCCGACCACTACAGCGGCATGGGTGGCGACGGGTTGCCGGGCCCGTCCGACGCGTGGATCACGCTGGCGGGTCTCGCGCGTGAGACCTCGCGCATCCGCCTGGGCACGCTGGTCTCGTCGGCCACCTTCCGTCTCCCGGGCCCGTTCGCGATCGCGGTCGCCAACGTCGACCAGATGAGTGGCGGCCGAATCGAACTGGGGCTCGGGGCCGGCTGGTACGAGCCCGAGCACAAGGCCTACGGGATCCCGTTCCCGTCGATCAAGGAACGGTTCGATCGTCTCGAGGAGAGCTTCGAGATCATCACCGGCCTGTGGGGCACGCCTGAGGGCAGTCAGTTCGATTACCGCGGTGAGCATTTCCAGATCAGCAACTCCCCGGCACTCCCGAAGCCGGTGCAGAACCCGCGTCCGCCGATCATCGTCGGTGGCAGCGGAAAGAAGCGCACGCCGGCGTTGGCGGCGCGGTTCGCCGATGAGTTCAACGTGGTGTTCCAGCCCGTCGACGTCGCTCGCGAGTTGATCGGCAACGTGCGCGCGGCCTGTGCCACGGCAGGGCGTCGTCCCGAGACGATGACGTACTCGGGAGCTCTCGTCTTGTGTTGCGGCAGTACCGAAGCCGAGTTCCGGCGTCGCGCCGAGGCGATCGGCCGGGAACCGGACGAACTGCGCGAGAACGGCGCCGCGGGCACGCCGGACGAGGTCGCGGCCAAGATCGAGAGCTACCGCGAACTCGGTATCACCCGGATGTATCTCCAGACACTGGATCTCGACGACCTCGACCACCTCGACCTGGTGGCGTCGAAGGTGGCACCGCAGCTCGCCTGACAAGGTGGAACGGTCCCGCGCCAAGACCGTGATGGCAGCTTCACGCGGAGGCCGGGCTCAGATCAGCGCGGCAGCGCGCTCCTGATGTGCAGCGAGTGTGAACTCGCGGGGGCACAGTGCACTGGCGCCGTCCACGGCGAGATCGCGCGCGATCCGGCCGAACGTGGGTGCCAGCTTGAAGCCGTGGCCGGACAGTCCTGCGACGGCCACGATGCTGCCCGTCGGGTCCCGGTCGACGATCGGGACCCGATCGACGGTGAACATCTCGTGGTGCGCGGTGAGGCGGACCGGCTCGGGGTTCATGTCCGGGAAGAAGTCGGTCACCTGCGCGGCGAGGTGGGCGCCGAAATCGTCGGGCAGATCGGGCAGTTCGGCGAGCGTCGGGGCGGACGGCAGGTCGAGGTGGCCGGGGCTGACCTTGACGCTGTATCCGTCGAGCGACGGCGCACCGAAGAAGTGCACGTCGCCGATGTCGCGCATGAACACCGGGAACCGCTCGGGCAGGTACCGGCCGATGTCGGTGGGCATGAACCACGAGAGCGCGAGGCGCTGCACGTGGACCAGGTCGCGGACGCCGGGCAACAGCTCCGTCGCCCACGACCCGGTCGTCACGATGGCGGTCCGGGCCCGCACGACGCCCTGGGCCGTGCGGATGGTGACGCCGTTGTCACCGGGTTCGACCGCCTCGACCGCACAGTGGTAACGCATGCGGACTCCGTTGGCCTCGGCGAGCCGCAGTGCGCTCAACACCGCGACCTCGGGACGCAGCCCTGCGCCCTGGGGATCGAGGATGCCCACGTCCGAGTCGTGGACGTCGTGCTGCGGGTACTCTTTTCGCAGTTCCTCGGTGTCGAGGTATCGGTGGGGGAGTCCGAAGGTGTCGATCGTCTCCCTGGTCGCGACCATCTCCGGCTGCGTCTCGGGGCCGATGCTCAACGCACCGACCTGCAGCAGGATCTCGGTGCCGGCCTCCTGTTCGAGCTCGAGCCACTGGTGACGGGCGTCGGTCAGCAGCGGGAGGTAGAGGCCGCCCTCCTTGTAGGCCATCCGGAACAGCCGGGACTCGCCGGCGAAGGAGCCGAGTCCGTGTGCGCGGCCGTACTGTTCGATGCCGAGGACCGACAGCCCGGGCACCTTCGAGAGGTGCCACAGGGCCATCGCGCCGACGCTGCCGGCGCCGATGACGGCGACGTCGACGAGTTCTTCGGGGGTCGATGCCGAGGTCATGCCAGCACCGGGGTGTTCCAGAGGTTCAGCGAAGTGCCGATACCGAGGGTGCGGGCACGCTCGTACACGCGGGTCGCCCACGCGACGTCCTCGACCGGCATGCCGCCGATGGAGAAGATGACGATCTGATCGGGGTCGCGCTCGGTGCCGCCCGAGGCGAGGATGCGGCCGATGTCCTCAATGCGTTCCTCGGCGAGCTTGCCCTCGTGCACGCGGTCGGTGAAGAAGCAGCCCACGATCGGGATCGAGGCGTAGGTGGGGTAGGGGAACTCGTCGGCCCAGGCCTCGTAGAGCCCGAGGTTGTCGACGACGAGGCGCACGTCGTCGGAGATCAGGTCGTCGTCGAGGCTGACCGACGACGGCATGGCGAGGTAGGCGCCGGGCTTGACCCATTCGCGCTTGAGAACGGGGTAGTTCTCCGGCGACCCGCCACTGGTGGTGCAGTAGGTCACGATGTCGGAGTCGCGCACCGCGGCCTCGTTGGTGTCGACGAATTCCACACGGATCTGCGGGAATTCGCGCTCCATCCACTCGCGGAAGATGTTGAGTCCGCGCTCGCTGCGGCCCTTCACCTTCACCAGTTCGATCCCCGGCCGGGCGACGACGAACGACTGCAGCGCGGTGCGCGCCATCACGCCCGGGCCGACGATGCCGACGACCTTGGAGTCCTCGGGGGCGAAGAGGCGGGCTCCGACGCCGGGGATCGCGCCGGTGCGCATGGCCGACAGCAGGTTGGCCGACATCACCGCACGCGGGGCACCGGTCTCCACGTCGTTGAGGACGAACAGGTGGATCGAGCGGGGGAGGCCGGAGAGCTTGTTCTCGATGTTCGATCCGTACCACTTGACGCCCGCGGAGTGGAAGGCCCCGCCCAGGTAGGCGGGCATGGCCATGAAGCGGCGGTCCTCGGTGTGGCGGGGCATGCCCGGGAACTCGGGCTCCTCCGGGAAGGAGATCATCGATCCGTGGGAGTCGCTGTTCTTGCCGGCCATGCGGTAGTCGCCACGGCCGAGGAGGGCGAACATCTCCTCCATGGTGTCCACACAGGCGGCCATGTCGGTGACGCCGGCGGCCACCATGTCGGGCTCGGAGAGGTAGAGGAAGTCGATGGCGGTGTCGGTGGTGGTGGTCTCGACCGTGGTCTCAGTCATCGGGTGATCCCTTCGCGTGTCGTGGTGTGTGTGGTGTGGGTCAGGCGGACTGGACGACCACCGGGGTGCCGACCATCCAGCCGCCGTCGACGGTGAGGATCTCGCCGCAGATGTGGTCGGACAGCGGCGAGGCGAGGAACAGCACCGAGTCGGCGATCTGCTCCGAGGTCGCCCACCTGCCGTTGGGCGTCTGCCCCTCGAGCGCGGCCCGGATCTCCGGGGAGTAGAGGGAGGTCATGTCGGTCTCGACGAAGCCCGGCGCGACGCCGTTGACGTTGATTCCGTCTGCGGCGTAGTCGATCCCGGCCTGGCGGGTGAAGTTCACCATCGCCGCCTTGCTGGCGCAGTACGCGGCGAAGCCGGGGTTGGCGCGCAGCCCGCTGATCGAGGCGACGTTGACGATCTTGCCGCCGTTGCCGGCGTCGAGCATGGCCCGCAACGCCGCCCGGGTGCAGAAGAACGTCCCGTCGACGTTCACCGCGAACTGCTGCCGCCACACCTCGTCGGTGGTCTCGGTGGCGCTCCCGGCGAAGAGGACGCCGGCGTTGTTGACGAGGATGTCGATGCCGTGCTCGGCGGCGATCTCGCCGAACACCCGGTCCACCGCGGCGGAATCGGCGACGTCGAGCTCACGCGACTCCGCGGCGCCGCCCGCGCGGCGGATCTCGGCCGAACAGGACTCGTCGCCGGCCTTGAGATCGGAACGGTCGCAGATGATCACCGAGGCGCCGGCCTCGGCGAGGCGCAGCGCGCTGGCGCGTCCGATGCCGCGCGAACCGCCGGTGACGACGGCGGTCTTGCCGGTCAGGTCGATCACTTGGACTCTCCTTCGGTGACGTTGGACTCGTAGCGGTCCGCCCACGGCCGGACGGTGGAGAAGGCCTTGGCCGCCGCCAGGACGTCGGCATCCGCGCGGTGGCGGGCCGCGATCTGCAGGCCGACCGGGCGTCCGTCTTCGGTGAAGCCGGCGGGGACGGTGATGGCCGGCGAGGTGAGCATGTTGTACGGGTAGGTCAGCAGCCAGCCCAGGAGCTGGGTCTGCAGTGGCTCGTCGGCCAGCCACTCCGGGGCGAACTGGTCGAGCGGGAAGGCCGCTGACGCCAGCGTCGGCGAGACGAGCAGGTCGTAGTGCTCCATGAACTCGGTGAAGGTGTCGTACATCCGCGAGCGGAAGGCCTGGGCGCGGCCGACCTCCTCGGCGGTGAGGGTCTTGGACAGCTCGTGGATCTCGATCAGCTGGTCGTCGAGTTGACCGCTCAGCTCCTTCCAGTCCGGGAACAGGTCGTTGTCGGCGGCGAAGCCGGGCACCCAGATGCCTTCCCACATGGCCTGTTCCGGGTTGCCCCAGTTGGGGGTGGCCTCGGTGACCGTGGCGCCCAGCGTCTCGAATGCGGTGACCGCCTCGCGGCAGATCGCGGCGACCTCCGGGTCGACGTGGCCGACGTTGAGGTCCGGGGAGTACGCGACCCGCAGGCCGGACAGCGGCTTCTCGCCCTCGGTCCCGTCGAGTTCGGCGGCGTACGACTCGACCTCGCGGGGCAGGCTCATCGGATCGCTCGGATCGAATCCGGTCATGACGTCGAACATGAGCGCGGCGTCCTCGACGGTGCGGGTGATGGGGCCGTGGAATACCCAGGTCTCGAACTTGGTCTGCAGCAGGGCATGCGGGATGCGCCCGAGCGAGGGCTTGAGGCCCACGACCCCGCACATCGCCGACGGGATGCGGACAGAGCCGGCACCGTCGGCGCCCTCGGCGATCGGCACCAGGCCCGCGGCGACCGCGGCCGCCGAGCCCCCGGACGAACCGCCCGCGGTGTGACCGTGCTTGAACGGGTTGTGGGTGGGGCCGTAGAGGTGGCTGTCGGTGCCGCCGTAGTAACCGCCCTCGGGCGCGTTGGTCAGGCCGGTGAACAGGCCGCCCGCGGCCTTGAGTCGCGCGACGACGACGGCGTCCTCCTTGCCGATCTCGTCGGCGAACGGCGTCATCGAATGCGTGTTGGGCAGGCCGGCGACCTCGGTGAGGCACTTGATCGCGAACGGCGCGCCGTGGAGCGGTCCGAGCGGCTCGCCGGCGGCCTGCTTGGCGTCGAGTTCCCGGGCGTCGGCCAGGACCTGTTCCCGGTCGTAGTGGACGTATGCGTTGATCAGCGGGTTGATCGCCTCGATCCGCGCACAGGCGGCCTCGGCGACCTCGAGCGCGGTGAGCTCGCCGGCGGCGATCTTGGCCGCGATCTTGGTCGCGGACATCCATGCGTACTGGTCGGCGTCCATGGACTACTCCTGAATGGGTGAGGGGGAGGTGGGAATGGTTCGGCGCGAGTGTTTTTCGGCGCCCAACAAATGTCCGTCGAAACCATTACTGGTCCCCGATACCGTCGTAACGCGCAGGTTACGGAATGGAATGGTCTGCAACACAACTAAAGTGGGCACGACCGGAAAGGTCGTGCCCACTTGTCGTGTCGAGCAGGAGACGAGGAGGTCGGTGTCTCCTACTCGGCCGGGGACTGAGCAGTTGCGGCGGTGCTCACCCCGTCGCCGGTGGCGACGACCTCGATGTCGTCGGTCCGGCTGGCCCGCAGTGCGGCGAGGGCGGACTCGCCCTTGGCTGCCGCGAACATCTCCTCGACGTGTGCGCGGTCCTCCTCGGAGTGACCGGTGACCGCCGAGACGATCAGGAAGACCGCGAGGTTGACGGCGAGGCCGACGATGCCCGAGGTCAGGCTGCCCAGGGCGCGGATGTCGTCGTTGTAGACGCCGGTCAGCGCCGCGGCGATGACGAAGCCGCTGACCATGCCCCAGATCGCGCCGTACTTGTTGCCGCCCTTCCAGAAGATGCCGAGGAACAGCGGCACCGACAACTGGATGATGCCCTGGTAGGAGATCTGGGCGAGCAGCTGGAGACGGTCGAAGTTGAACGTCGCGAAGGCGATGACGCCGGCCAGGAGCATGTAGACCACCATGCTCGCCTTGGCGATCACGGTCAGCTGGTGGTCGGACAGCGGACGCCGGACCAGGGTGGCGACGATGTCGTTGGAGACCTGCAGGCCGGCCACCTGGACGCTGGCGTCGGTGTGACCCATCTGCGCGGCGAAGACGATGACCACCGCAAGCCCCAGCATCCACGTGCCGCCCCACTGGTCCAGCAGGGTGAACCAGGCGCCCTGCGGGTTCTCCATGACCTCGGGGATGTTGACCGCGGCGAGACCGACCAGCATCAGGATGGTGTAGAAGGTCGCCGAGATGAGAATCGTTGCGAGCGTGCCCTTCTTAACCGTGCGCACGCTCGAGGCGGTGTAGATGCGCTGGAAGCTGGTGGGCCAGCTCAGCGATCCGATGACGCCGGTGAAGACGAGTGCGAAGATGTACCACGGTCCGTACTTGTCGCCGCCGCCCGGGAGCACCAGGAATTTGTCGCCGATCGCCTGCAGGTCGCCCCAGCTGATCGGGCTGCCCATCGCGCCGGTCAGCATGATGACGCCGACGAGACCTGCGACGATGTAGGCGACGAATCCCTGGAACATGTCGGTCATTATCAGGCCGCGCATACCCATCTGGACGGTCCAAAACTGGCGGATGAGGATTACCCCGAGGCCCACGCACAGGGACGCGATGACCGACCAGGCGCCGCCACTCGCGATCTCGAACAGGGTTCCCAGTGCTTGCATACCCAGGACGACCCATGGGAACAGTGAGATCACGCCGATGGCGCTGGCGATGACGCGGACAGCGTCGGAACGGTAGCGGACACGCATCAAGTCGGGCTGGGTGCGCAGGTCGTAGACCTTTCCCCAGCGCCATGCGCGGGTCGCCATGAGGTACATGAACGCGACGCCGAGTGTGGAGTACGCCAGTGCGTACATGCCGAAGACGCCGGCGCCTGCGGCGAGGCCGAAGAACGCGATGAAGGTCGAACCGGGCCACCACGAATTCACATATGACATCGCGACGAACCAGGTGCCGTATGCGCGGCCACCGACCGAGTACTCCTCGAAGGTCGGATTCGATTTCTGTTTGGTGGCGTAGAGAATTCCCACCACAATCGCGTAGAAGACTAGAAGCATTCCGAGCATGATCACCATCAGTCGTCGCCCTCCCCGCGGATGTTCTCCACGATGTACAACGCGGTCAGGCTGGCGCCGACCAGGGCAGCGTTGACGATCCAGTACATGACCGCCCACGGGATACCGAAGATCACTGGGCTCTTGACGCCGCTGGCGCTCAGGTATAGCGGGGGGAACAGTGCCATCAACAGAGCGAATCCGTAGATGACGCCGAATGTGGTGTTGATTACCTTGCGATCCAGGCTCTTTATGAACTGAGTCAAGGAATCGGCTCCTTTCCTTGAGGTCGATCGCCCAGCGGCAGACCGGGGTCGGGCGCGGCGACGAGTGTCGAAGTGGCTCGGTTGCACCAAGAAGGTTCAGTCCGAACTTGATACGTAGGGAAGTGATCTGCGTACCGCTGTCGGTGTGTGCAGCCAAAGCATGCGAGTGGACCATTACTGGTCACGTTTCGGGTCGTAACGGACCTGTTACGCGTCGGCCGTGACCTCGCGCTGGGTGTCGTGATGGCCCATTTCCAGGCGGTGCTGCAATCTATGGGCGCCCGGCTCCTGACCATCGCCCGGGTGTGCCGGCACGTGCAGGACCGTCCGGTCTGCGCGAAAGTAGTCGACGGACATCTCCACCGGCTCGCCGAACTGGTCGTAGGTGTTGCGGGTGACCTTGAGCAGGGGCGTACCCACTTCGACGGCCAGCGCCGCTGCGACACGCGGTGACGCACACACGACGCGGATCTGCTCGTCGGCCGTGGTGGGGCGTACGCCGTAGTGTTCGACCAGCAGTTCGTAAAGTGATCCGATCAGGGAGCGTTCGAGCAGTTGGGGAAAACGCGTGGCCGAGACCCGGAACGACTCGAGAGACAACGAATCCCCGTCGGCGAAGCGAATTCGTACGATGGCCGCGATCAGATCGTCGGAGTCGATGTCGAAGTAGTGCCGCTCTTCCTCTGTGGGGTGTTCGTAGGACGCGGAGAGCAGGCGGGTGCCCGACTCGAAACCCTGGGAACGCAGCATCTGCGGCACGCCGACGACGGTCCCGAGTGGGCGCTCGACACGCCGGCCCTCGGCCGGGTCGACCTCGTCGACGAATGTGTTGTCGGGCTGTGACTGTGCCGCGGTGAGATACGCGCCACCGGTACGGCCGCGCTTGCGGTGGACGATGCCTTCATCCTCGAGTTCGGCGAGAGCGCGACGCACCGACGACCGAGACACGTTCAGCCGTTCTGCGAGTTCACGTTCAGCGGGCAGCTTGGTGAACCCGCGGCGTGCCAGGTCGTCGGCAAGGCGGGAAATGGTGGCAAAGGTCTCTTCGTAGGTCACTGCTCACCGTGCTCTATAGATCGGGGAATGGTTGCTCCGCGCGCTGGCCCCGCAGACTCGTGACCCGCGCGAGCGGCGTGTCTTGTCAAGACTCGCACCGAATCTCGCGTCATGCGAACCCAGGAAATGCAGAATTTACGTTTGGGCCAGGGACCAGAAATGGTTCGGATGCAACCTTTACGCATGCCTCAGCAGACGCAGGTTCCCGTTCTGGGATCGACAATTGAGCAGCTCCGCGGCGGATTCGCCGATGGAAGCACCACACCGTCCGACGCGCTGGAACTGACAATCGCGCACCTGGAAACGGTCCATCCGGCGATCAACGCCATTGCCGCCACCGACTTCGACGTAGCACGGGAGGCCGCTGAGGCGGCAACCCGACGGTGGGAGGACGGCCGGTCACTGGGCCCATTGGACGGGGTCCCGGTCACGGTCAAGGACAGCGTGAACGCGGTCGGACTGCCGTGGCGACATGGCACAAAGCCGAACGATGGACGCCCGGGCGCGGACGTCGACGCCCCGCCGTCGGCACGCCTGCGAGAGGCCGGGGCGGTGATCGTGGGCAAGACAACGATGCCCGATTTCGGCATGCTCGCCTCCGGTGTGTCCTCGCTTTACGGCATCGTGCGCAATCCCTGGGATCTCTCCATGACGCCCGGCGGGTCGAGCTCGGGTGCCGGGGCGTCGCTCGCCGCGGGCCTCACCTGGGGTGCGATCGGCACCGACATCGCGGGCTCGGTGCGTCTGCCCGCGGCCCATTGCGGCATCGTCGCCATCAAACCCACCCAGGGCCGTATCCCGCATCTCGCGCCGAGCACTGTGCGCAGCGCGGGTCCGATGGGCCGGACGGTCGCCGACGTCACCGAGCTGTTCGGTGTGGTCGGACGGTTCGACGCGCGGGACTCTTTGGCACTCGCCGACGAAACCGATTGTGACGAGTCGGTTCTGCCATTGGATGCGGTCAACGGACTGCGGGTCGGCGTCCTGTCGGACATGGGATATGGATTCCCGGCCGACGAGCCGACGTTACGGACGCTACGGGCGGCCGCCCAGACGCTGGCCGAGGGTGGTTGCGAGATCATCGAGCTGCCGGCGCCCTTCGCGCCGGGCGTCTACGACGCCCTCGACACGTTGTACGTGGTGCGTGCCCGCGCCGAGCTGGAATCACATGGCGATCGCGGTGGGTACGTACTACCCGGACTGGTGCGCTGGATCGAGGCCGCGGGCCCGCTCAGCGCGACCGATTACGAACGCGCCTTGGGTCGCGTGACGACTGACCAAATGGCTTTCGCGGCCTTGCAGCGCGACGTCGACGTCGTGCTGTCGCCGGTGCTGCCGTCGGCGGCATTCCCGGCCGAGCACCTCGGCATGAACCAGGACCGACCGCTGGAGCACTGCAGCTTCACCGCGTGGTTCAACCAGACCGGGCAGCCGGCGGTGTCGATGCCGTTCGGCGAGGACAACGGGCACCCGGTCGCGATCCAGATCGCCGGACCGCGGTACGCGGACCGTCGCGTCCTCGCGCTGGCCGGCTGGCTCGAGGCCCGTCGTGGCAAGGAGCCCGATTGGCCGCTGGAACCGCGCGCGACGCCGGGAACCGTGTGGAAGGAGGCGAAATGACCACGAAGCTCGAACTCTCCGGAGGGCGGGTTCTGTCCGACCGGATGGATGGGACACCGACCATGGCCAGCCCCAGCTGGTGGGGTGCGGACACGTTGCGAATCCGCGGTCGGCTCGATGACGTGGCGGTCCACGTCCGCCGTTACACCGACGCCGCGCGGTCCTATGTGAACGTGCCCGCGGCGGTGGCCGCCACCGAGACCGCGGGCGCCGCCGGGCTGGGGCCGGCGGTCGTGTCCTCAGATGTCGCATCCGGCGAGCTTGTGCTGGCCGACCTGACCGAGACACATCGCACGGCAACCCTCGCCGACGGCAACACGGCGGAGTTCGTCCACAGCTATTTCGAGATCCGTTCTCGCGTCGGTGACCTCAAGCCCACTGTGGTCCGAGAGGCCACCGTCTTCGACGACATCCGCGAACTCGGCTTCCGGCTCGGCGAAGCGGGCGCCCCCGTCCCTGCCGAACTGACCTACTTCCGGCGTGTCCTCGACGACGCCGAGAAGCGCATCAAAGCAACCGATTTCGATCGCGAGCTCCGACACGGCGACGGGAACCTGTCGAACGTGATGGTTTCTCGAACCGACGGTTCGCTGCTTCTGCTCGACTGGGACCTCGCCGCGATGATCGATCCGTTCCAGGACTTGGGTGTTGCACTGGTCGAGCTCGCCGAGGATGAAACGCACGCACGTGAGCTCTTCGAGGTCGCGTACGGCAGCTTCGACGAGGCGCTGTTGGCCCGGTGCCTGTTCTACGGGTACGCCGACCACGTGCGTCAGGGCATGTTGGGGATGCTGGTCGACGCCCTCGACCCAGGCTCCTTCGAGTATTCGAAATTCGGTGACTGGCAGTTGCTGCGAGCACGGTTGGCGTTGTCGGGTACCCGATCTGGTGAACTGCTGAGGAGGATTGACCAATGAAGACGCTATCCGACGAGCACGAAGCCGCCGGGGTGTTGCGGGGCGGGGCACGAACCTCGGCCGAACGCGCGGTGGAGTCCGCACTGGACCCGGTGGCGGCTTGGGTCGGCCGTACGATCCGGTATCAGCCCGTACACGGCGGGCTGCAGAACGAGAACTGGCGCCTTGACGTGGAGGGGGAGGACACGCCGTACTTCCTAAAGATTCCGGGCGCCGGCTCAGATGCATTCATCGACCGCGGAAACGCCCATCACGCGGCTGAACAGGCCAGTGCCCTTGGGATCAGTCCGAAGATCGCCCACTTCGACCCGTCGACGGGTATCGAGATCATCGAGTTCCTCGAAGACTACCGCGCGTGCACCAACGGCGACATGAAGCGTCCGGAGATCGCCAGTGAGATCATTCGGTTGTACCGGGCCTTCAACAGCATCGAACCGTTGCCTTGTACCAAGACGATCCTCGACATGATTGTCGAACACCACGATCAGGCACTGGAACTCGGAACTCGGTTACCGCACTTCTGGCCCCAGCTGAAGATCGAGTACTTCTCGGCACGGGACGCGTTGCTGGCCGGTGGGATCGACATGGCGCCGTGCCACAACGATCCGATGCCCGGCAACTTTCTGATCGCCGAAGGCAAACCGATGCGCCTGATCGACTTCGAGTTCTCGTCGAACAACGAACGGGCTTACGAACTCGCCGTCATGACCACCGAGTTCTTCTTCGATGACGTCCGAACCGCCGAGTGCGTCGAGGAATTCTATGGCTCCGCGACGACCGAAACCATTGCACGCGTACAAGTGTGCGGATTCCTCGCCGACATAAAGTGGGGGCTGTGGGCGATTGTTTACGCCCAGCTCAACGAGTCCTGGGACTACGACTACCAGAAGTACGGCGTGTGGAAACTCCGGCGCGCGCTCTCACGCACAGCTGATCAACGGTGGGGTGCCTGGATCGGCAACATCTGACGAATCCTCGTCGTCTCACCGCACACCTGGTCGATCCGCAACGCAGTCGGTCCGGTGTTCTACCAAGAAAGGCCGCTCAATGGGCACCTCTTCGATCCTGGACGGAAACCGTTTCGACACCGAGAGTCTCGGTGCACTGGCCCCTGCTGCGCGGGCGCTCGTCGAGCGTAGGATAAACACCCTGGGTACCAGCTACCGCCTCTTCTACCGGAACCCCGTACAGGCCGTTCGCGGACTCGGCACGCGGCTCTACGATGCCGAGGGACGTGAGTACCTCGATGCCTACAACAACGTCGCCAGTGTCGGCCACTGCAATCCCGCGGTTGTGGAGGCCGTGACCAAGCAGCTGAGCACGCTCGCGACACACTCCCGTTATCTGCAGGACGGCATCGTCGAATACTCCGAACGGTTGTTGCAGACCTTGCCGGAGTCCCTGAACAGGGTCATGTACACCAACTCCGGCTCGGAGGCGAACGACCTCGCGCTACGGGTGGCCCGCCACTACACCGGCGGCACCGGGATCGTCGTCACCTCTGAGGCCTACCACGGCACCACGGCGTCATGCGCCGAGGTGTCACCCTCGGACGGCAGTGGGGGCCTGCCCGCCCACGTCATCGCCGTCGATCCACCGAATTCGTACCGGCACGAGGAGAATTCTTCGGTCGCCGAGGCGTTCGCCGCCCGGGTGACCAGAGCGTTCGAGACCCTTCGCGAGCGCGGCCACGAGCCGGCGGCACTACTCGTCGACAGCATCTTCTCCTCGGACGGGGTCTTTCCCGTCGACGGCGCGCTGCAGGCCGCATTCGCTGCAGCGCGTGCCTTCGGAGCACTGGTGATCGCCGACGAGGTGCAACCGGGGTTCGCCCGGGTCGGGACATCGTTCTGGGGATTTGCCCGTGACAACGCAGTCCCCGATCTGGTCACACTCGGCAAGCCGATGGGCAACGGTGTCCCGGTGGCCGGCATGGTGGCCAACACCGAGATACTCGACGCTTTCGGGCGGGATGTTCCGTATTTCAACACCTTCGGCGGATCAAGTGTGCCGGTGGCGGCGGCCGCCGCGGTTCTGAGGGAGATCCGGGAACGCCGTTTGTTCGAGAACGCCGAGAGCATCGGTGCGATCGTACGGGCCGGATTGGAGGAGCTGGCCTCTGACTTTCCGCAGGTCGGTGACATCCGCAGTGCTGGACTCTATTTTGGTGTAGAGCTGGTGGCAGATCCGGAGACCAGGGAACCGGGCACGGCGTTCGCCGCGGACCTGATCAACGCATGTCGCGAAGGTGGTCTGCTCATCTCCGTGTGCGGCCCGACGAGCAGCACGCTGAAGATCCGTCCCATGCTGACGTACACGGTTGCAGACGCCGAGCTTCTCGTCGAGCGGCTCGGTGCCGCGCTGAACGTGGCCACACGCTTGGCGAAGGCGGGCGTCGCATGAGCCGGAAACCCGCAGCCGTCCTGTGGGACATGGACGGAACGATCCTGGACACCGAGGAGTACTACAACGATTCGGCGAGGGGTATTCTCCACGCCCATGACGTCGCCTGGACCGACGAGATCGAGTTGGCACTCAACGGAGGCAGTCTTCCCGATATGGCACAGGTCCTCATCGACGCGGGCGCCGAACTGACGGTCGACGAGATCGTGCGCCGGTTCATCCTCGATGTGTCGGCCCGACTCCGGGGAAAGTTGCCGTGGAAGCCGGGCGCAGAGTCGATGCTCCGCGGATTGAGGGCCGAGGGTACCCCGACCGCGTTGGTGACGATGTCACCCCGGGTGCTGGCCGAGATGGTCGTGTCCGCGATGTCCTTCGACGCGTTCGATATCGTCGTGACCGCGGACGACGTCGAACGGGCCAAGCCGGCCCCAGACGCGTATGAACTCGCGGCAGCGAAGCTGGGCGTCGACATCCGTGAGTGCATCGCGGTGGAAGACTCGCGCCCCGGGATCGCTGCTGCCGTGGCCTCGGGAGCGCGCGTGGTCGGCGTGCCGCTGGAACACCTTGTTCTCGAGGATTACGAATTCACCCGGTGGGACGGCCTCGCCGGCCGCACTGTCCAGCAGATGTTCCGTGTCTGAGATTGCGACCCGCTCAACCTGACGACCAGCGCACGCCGGCGTGCATCTCCCAGAACAGGATCTCGGCTCCGCCGGGACTGTGCACGGAGATCTCGCCGGCGGTTCGCGTGCGAACGGCATCACCCTCGCCGAGGGTCGTGCCGTCGAGTTCGACGCTCCCTCGTGCGACGTACAGGTGACCGTAGGGTGCGTCGGGCAGCGTCACCGTCTTTCCGGCGGGCATCCGTGCCACATGTAGGGCGGCGGCGGAGTTGTTGATCGTCACCGGCGTCGTCGTCGCGTCGCGGGACAGTCCGGAGGCGACCACCACGAGTTCGCCGGTCGCCAGCGCACCGGAGACGTCGGCCTCGGCGTATCCGGGTTCGAGGTCGGCCTCGTCGGGTGCGACCCACATCTGGACGACGCGCAGGTCGGTGCCGTCGAGGCGGCCGGTGGCGTTGCCCTCGCTGTGGGCGATCCCGCGACCGGCCGTCATGCGTTGCACCACTCCGGGTTTCAGGATTCCGTCGTTGCCCGTGGAATCGCGGTGGCGCAGTGCTCCTTCGAGAACCCATGTGACGATCTCGGCATCGCGGTGCTGATGGCGGTCGAGCCCCTCGCCCGCGTCGACCCGATCGTCGTTGTGCACGAGCAGGACTCCGTGGGCGTTGGCGGCGAGGTCGAAGTTGCCCGTCGCCGGGAAGGACTGCCAGGACTCGAGCCACTCGTTGCGCCAGTGGTGACGCTCGTCAGCCCGGATGATGGTGAGCGGCATCAGGTCTCCTGATCTCTCGGGTGGGTGGCGTCGAGATGGGTGGCGAGTTTTTCCATCACCGCACGCAGTTCGCGTCCATCGGAGGGTCGCAATGCGGAGAAGAACAACCCGTCGACGCACCGACCGTGGTCGTGGGCGGCTTCGCGGAAAGCGGCACGCCCGGCGTCGGTGAGGACCGCGTAGCTACCACGCCGGTCCTCGGCGGCGCGTTCGCGCTGCAGCCAACCGCGTTTGACCATCGCGTCGACCTGGTAGGACAGACGCGACGTGGAGAACACCATGCGGTGCGACAGGTCTCGCATCCGCAGTCGGCCGCCCTCGCTCTCGTGCAGGATGAGCAGCATGCTGTAGTCGGCGAGACTCATCCCGGCGGTGGCACGTAGGTCGTCGTCGAGCATGGTCTGCAGCCGCGCGGCGGTCTCGATGAAGACGCGCCACGCGGCCTGCAGATCGTCGGACCCGGCGGGGGAGTGTCGGGCCATGGATCAGCGAACGGTGTGCGGCATCAGCGCATCCGGCGGGATGACACCGAGTCGGCCGGCTTGATAGTCCTCGATCGCCTCGACGAGTTGCTGCTTGGTGTTCATGACGAACGGACCGTACTGGAACACACGCTCGCGGATCGGACGGCCGCCGAGCAGCAGGACCTCCAGCGCGGGACGGTTGCTGTCCTGCGAACCGTCGGCGGCCACGGTGATCCGGTCACCCTTGCCGAGGACCGCGAGCGATCCCTGTTCGATCGGGCGACCCTCCGCGCCGACCCGCCCACGCCCGGACAGCACGTAGACCAGCGCGTTGAACTCGGGATTCCACGGAATCGACACCCCCGCACCCGGTTGCACCGTGGCGTGGGCCAGGGTGATAGGTGTGTGCGTCGATCCCGGCCCGCGGTGGCCGTCGATCTCGCCGGCGATGATCCGGATCAGCGACCCGGCGTCCGGGGAGGTCACCAGGCCCACCTGACCGCCCTCGAGATTCTGGTAGTTGGGCGGGAGGAACTTGTCCTTGGCGGGCAGGTTCACCCACAGCTGGATGCCGTGGAACAGCCCGCCCGACTCGACCAGCTCGGCCGGTGGGGTCTCGATGTGGAGGATGCCGGACCCGGCCGTCATCCATTGCGTCGCACCGTCTTCGATGAGGCCGCCGCCCCCGGCGGAGTCCTGGTGGGCGAAGCGGCCGTCGATCATGTAGGTCACGGTCTCGAAGCCGCGATGCGGGTGCCAGGAGGTGCCCCGCGGTTCGCCGGGTTCGTAGTCGACCTCGCCCATCTGGTCCATGTGGATGAAGGGATCGAGGTCGGCGGCGGAGACGCCGGCGAAGGCGCGCACCACCGGGAACCCTTCTCCTTCGTATCCGCGCGGTCCGCGCGTGACCGAGCGGACGGGTCGTTCGATGGCGTCGACCCCGGGCGAGGACAGGCGCGCCAGAGTCAAGGTGTCGGCGGAGACGGCAGGCATCAGGTGCTCCTTCGTTCGTTAGTCGCTCAAATTTGAGCAACTCTGTGTGCCTCAACCGTCGAGGGCGCCGGACTATTCCTCACGCGTTCGCTCGCCCGGTGGGCGACCGGTGGGCGATAATCCAGCCCATGGTCGACACCTCGTCATCGAAGCCGCCCGAGCGTCAGCGCATCAAGAAGCTGGCCCAGGCCGCATTCAATGCCGACGTGACGGTCGAGCAGCTGGAGGGGATTCTCGCCGATATGGGCGAGACCCTGGAGGGCCTCGGCCCGACGATGGGGAATCTCGACGCGACGATCGAGAAGCTGGATGCGACTCTCGTGCGGATGTCGGGAACACTCGACAAGGTGGATACCACCGTCGGCCGGATGTCCGATGTCGTGGCGCGTCTCGAGCGGGTCGTCGCCCGGGTCGAGGTGCTGGTGGGGATCGGCGAGGCCGCGCTTCGTCCGCTCGGAGTGCTCGAGTCAGCGGGCAAGTCGGTCGCGGCGCGATTGGGCCTCCACTGATCCGCGTTCGTGTGAGCAGGGCGCCAGAGCAGGAAACGAGAGAGCAGGGAATGACACCGAAAGAGCACAGTTTCCGCGGACCGCACGGCCAGACCATCGTCTACGACGTGCACCGGCCCGAGGGCGATCCGCGCGGCGTCGTGGTGATCGCCCACGGACTCGCCGAACACGGTCGACGGTACGGTCACGTCGCCAAGCGCCTCGTGGCCGCGGGTTATCTGGTGGCGATTCCCGACCACATCGGTCACGGACGGTCCGGCGGCAAGCGGATGCGCCTGCGCCGTTTCGGCGAGTTCACCGGCGACCTCGACACCGTCATCGCCCACGTCTCCGACGACGCTCTCCCGACGTTCCTCATCGGCCACAGCATGGGCGGCTGTATCGCGCTCGACTACGCACTCGACCATCAGGAGAAGCTCGACGGTCTCATCCTGTCGGGTGCCGCGGTGCTGCCGGGGAACGACCTGTCTCCGCTCGCGGTCAAGGTCGCGCCGGTCCTCGGGCGGATCGCACCGGGACTGCCGACCACCGCGCTGAGTTCGTCGAGCATCTCCCGCGATCCGGCCGTCGTCGCGGCCTACGACGCCGATCCGCTCGTCTCGCGCGGAAAGATCCCGGCCGGGCTGGGCGGGGCGATGATCGCCACGATGCAGTCGTTCCCCGCGCGACTGCCGTCACTGCAGCTGCCGGTGCTCGTGATGCACGGCGGCGCCGACGCCCTCACCGATCCCAAGGGCAGCGAACTCGTCGAACGGCTCGCGGGTTCGGAGGACAAGACGCTGGTCATCTACGACGACCTGTTCCACGAGATCTTCAACGAACCCGAGCAGGACGTGGTCCTCGACGAGGTCGTGAGCTGGTTGGAGCGGCACTCGCCCGCTGCGTCGTAGAGCTTCCACCGGTCAGGTCAGGCGGACGACGACGCCGGCGAGAAGCACCAGCACGCCGCCGATCTCACCCACGATCAGCGCGAGCATGAACAGATACGTCCCCGGCATCGGCTTCTCGAACTGATTCGTGGTGTCGCGCAGAGCGCCGCGGATGCAGTACGCGGCGATCGCGGCGACGAAGAACACGATCGGCACCGCGGCGGCCACGAGGTTGACCACCACTCCGAACGCGCTCAGCTCAACGAGTGCGGCGAGGACGAGGGTCGCGAACGAATACATCAGCGCCGCACGATGAGCGATGTCGACGTAGATGTGCGCGGCGTGCTCGGGCGACGTGCGGATTCCGTGGTACTTCCACACGCCCAGCGCCAGACCCCAGACCAGGATCAGCCCGGACGCGATCACCACGGCGATGGTGTCGGTGCCGACGAGGTCGGCGAGATCGGAGGAGTTCACCTCGTAAACCTAACCGCTGCGGTCGGTATCGACGCGGACTGACAGATGAGTCAGCAATAGGTATCGCTCAGCGATACCTATTGCTAGCGATACCTATTGCTGATTCTCTTGCCGGAGCAGGCTTACCGAACCTGCGTGGTGGTGGTCGTCGTCGACGATGCGGGCTGCTCCGAGACCGGCGGCGCCGACGGTGCGAGCTGCGGTCCGGAGGGGCCCGTCGTGGCGGCGGATTCCTCTGCAGGGGCGGCGGATTCGGCCGCTGCCGACTCGGGTGCAGCGGGCACGGAGGCCGACACGTCATCGCTCGACGGCGCAGCAGACTCCGATGCCTCGGACGGGGCAGCCGATTCCGACGACGACGGGGTCTCCGACGACGCGGAGGCGGCGTCGGTCGATTCCATGGCGGCCAGGATCGAGGCGTCGAGGGCGGGGGAGGCCGCGGCGGCCTGCTTCACGGCCATGGTGACCTTCGCGGGTGCCTCGGGATCGGGGCTGCCCGACGCCGACACGACCGTCGTCTTCGCGGTGACCGGCGGGTTGTTGCGCAGCGCCTCGAGGACGTGACCCTTTCCGTCGCCGAGAGCACGACCCCAGTTCTCCCAGGTGTGGCCGCCGTAGTTGGGCAGCGAGATCACCGACGCGCCGGACTGCTTGGCCTGCAGCTGCATCAGCACGGTCGACACCGCCGACAGGATCTCCAGCGCGATCGCCGAGATCTGATCCTGCGGGGCGAGCTTCGCCAGCTCGGACGGGGTGAGGAAACCGTTGCCCGACGAGATGACCAGCACCTGACCGTTCTCCGCGAGCTTGCCGACGTTCTTCGACGGGTCGTTGTCGGTCCAGCGGGTGCCGCCCGGCTTGCCCCACATGTTGACGATGCCGCTGACGTAGTTCGACACCAGGCTCTGCGTCGCGAAGACGCCGAGGGCGCCGATCGGGTTGTCGGTCTGGTAGTAACCCGACATCGCCTGGACGACCTTGAACTGCTCGGGGTGCCGCTCGGCGAGCGTCACCGCGGGGCCGCCCGACATCGACAATCCGACGATCGCGTTGTTGTTGCGGGCGACGCCGAATTGCTCCTCCAGGTACGCGGGGAGCTCGGAGGTCAGGAAGGTCTCCTGCTTGATGATGGTGTTGTTGCTGCCTGCGCCACCGTCCCCGTCGGTGTAGAACGACGACGCGCCGCCGACCGGCATGACCAGCGTTGTGTCGGCCTTGGCGTCGTAGACACGGGCGGCCTGGACGTCGGTGGTCCACGCCGAGCGGGTCTCGCTGGCGCGCATGCCGTCGAGCAGGTAGACGCCGCTGTCGCTGCCGCTGGAGGCGCGGATCTGGACGATCACGTGACGTTGCTGGGATTCCGACCACACCTTGCAGTTCTGCACGAAATATCCGGAGGAGTCCCAGGTGCAGCCCGGGCGCAACTTCTCCGGATGCCCGCGCAGGGCGCTGGCGGTGTTCGACGAGTCGAACAGCGTGCTCGCCCCGAACAGGCCGAGCGTGAGGATGGCGACGACCGAGATACCGGTCAACACCCGCCGGCGCGGCGAGAGACGACGGGGCTTCGGGCTGGGGGCCTCGGAACCGGGGGCCTCGGAAGGGCTGGCCTGGGATGAGTGCGACATAGAGCTCCTGACATACGTGGCCACCCGAAGATCGCGTCGGTGCCGATGTCAAGAATGTCGTTCGACGACCCGACCGGCGTTACGCCGGCTCTGTTCAGCCTGCTGCCTTCGCTGTTCGGATGGCGACCTCGGCCGTCTGCTCGGGGCGTTCCCACCAGAACATGTGCCCGACGCCGGCCCACCTTTCGAGGGAGGCGTCGGGGATGGCCGCGGCGAGCCGTTCGCCCTCGGCGACGCCGATGACGTCGTCGACGTCGCCGTGGATGACGGTCGTGGGGACGTCGATGGCGGCCAGCCGATCGCGGGTGTCGTGGCCCGCACAGGCCGCTGCCTGGGCAGCGACCACCGCCGACGGCACCTTGCGCAGTGTGGAGAACTTCGTGAACTTCTCGAATGCGCCGTCATCGGAACAGAATCCGGGGGACAGGTTGACCTCGAACGCGGTGCGGGCGACGCGCGCGGCGTCGCGGGAGGCGATGGCCTCGACCAGGCGCAGCGCGCCTGAGGTGCCGATCGCGCCCGGACCGCCCGCGGTGGTGCAGCCGAGGACCAGGCTGCGCACACGGTCGGCGTGGCCGAGGGTCAGCTCTTGGGCGATCATGCCGCCCATCGACGTGCCCAGGACGTGCGCGGTGTCCCAGCCGAGGCCGTCGAGGACACCACGCGCGTCGTCGGCGAGGTCGGCGATGGTGAACGAACCCTCCGCGCGGCTGCTCCCGCCGATGCCGCGATGGTCGTAGACGGCGACCTGGAAATGCGGGGTCAGTCGGTCGAGGAGTTCGGCGGTCCACATCTCCCGGTGTGCGGACATGCCCGCGATGAGCAGAAGCGGCTCGCCGGTGCCGGTCACCTCGACGTCGAGGACGGTGGTCGAGTCGGGGTGGGTGGGGATCAGCATGAAGGCCGATCGTACTCACGGCGCCTGCGACGCGTGGGCGTCGTGCGATAAACACACGCGATCAATCCCGGGAATCTGTGTCCTTGTCCTCGCCGGATACGGAGCTAGCCTCGCCCACATGTACGCAACCGGCTTCGAGCGGCCCACCGGTACCCGGCCGAGCCCGTCGTCGATGCTGCGCGATGCAGGCGGGACCTACCTGGCGAACGGCCTGATCGGACTGATCTTTGCCGCGTCGGGACCGGTGGCGGTGATCCTCGCGGCGGGTGCGGCGGGCGATCTCACCACAGCGCAGCTGTCGTCGTGGATCTTCGGGGTCTTCGTGCTCAACGGCATCCTGACGGTGGTTGCCAGCTGGGTGTATCAGATGCCGCTGGGGTTCGCGTGGACGATCCCCGGCACGGTGCTCGTCGGTTCGGCTTCGGCGCACCTGAGGTGGGCAGAGGTCGTCGGTGCGTTTCTCCTGACCGGCCTGCTGATCGTCCTGGTGGGTCTGACCGGGCGTGTGCGACAGGCGATGTCGGCGATACCGATGCCCATCGTGATGGGCATGGTCGCCGGAGTGTTCCTGCAGTTCGGCCTCGACGTCGTGGGCGCGGTCGGGACCGACCCCTGGGTCGCGGTACCGATCGTGGTGGCCTTCTTCGCGCTCCAGTGCCATCAGACGGTGAGCCGGCGGGTCCCGCCGATCATCGGCGCGTTCGTGGTGGGTGCCATCGCGGTCGTCGCGACCGGGTCCTTTCACATCGACACCCCGGCGTCGTCGATCGTGGCGGTGCCGGTCTTCACGGTCCCGGAGTTCACCGTCCGGGCAGCGATGGAACTGGTGGTGCCGCTCGCCATCACCGTGATCGTCGTACAGAACGGACAAGGGGTCGCGGTGCTGCGCGGCGCCGGACACCGTCCGCCGGTCAACGTGATCACCGTGGCGAGCGGGTTGTGGTCGGCACTCGCGGCGTCTGTCGGGGCCATCTCGTCGTGCCTGACCGGCCCCACCAATGCCTTGCTGGTGGCGGGCGGCCGTCGCGACCGTCAGTACATCGCGGCACTGACCTTCGGTGTTCTCGCGATCGTGATCGGTGTGTTCGCGCCGGTGTTCGTCACGCTCATGCAGGCGATGCCGGCCGCGTTCATCGCGACGGTTGGCGGTCTGGCGCTCCTCGGTGCGCTGCAGGGAGCGTTCCGCGGGGCATTCGGCTCTCGGTTCACGATGGGCGCGCTGTTGACCTTCCTGGTCTCGGTGTCGGACCTGACGGTCCTGAACATCGGTTCGGCCTTCTGGGGGCTCGTCGCCGGGATGGCGGTGTCCTGGGTCGTGGAGCGCAACGACTTCCGCGCCGAGGACCCGGTCTGAGCACCGACGGACGCGGCACCGACAGACGGAAACCGGCGGGCACATGTGGATGTGCCCGCCGGACCTGAGAGAGGATGTGGCGTCAGGCGCCGTAGCCGAGTAGCGACTTGACCTCGAGGAACTCGTCGAAGGCGTAGTCGCCCCATTCGCGGCCGTTGCCACTCTTCTTGTAGCCACCGAATGGTGCGACCGGGTCGACCGTGGCACCGTTGAGACCGATCGAACCCGCGCGGATGCGCGAACCGATGCGGCGGACCTCGTCGATGTCCTTGCCGGAGACGTAACCGGCGAGGCCGTATTCGGTGTCGTTGCCGATCTTGATCGCCTCGTCGATCGAGTCGTAGGCGATGACGACGAGGACCGGACCGAAGACCTCGGTGCGGGCGATCTCCATGTCGTTGGTGACGTTGGTGAACACCGTCGGCTTCACGTAGTAGCCGGTCTCGAGACCTTCCGGGCGTCCCGCGCCGCCGATGACCGGGGTGGCGCCGTCGGCGATCGCACGCTCGATGAGGCCCTGGATCTTCTCGAACTGTGCCTCGGAGACCACCGGGCCGAGCTGCACATCGGTCGTCGGATCGCCGACGGTGATGTTCGGCTCGACCGACTTGGCGATCTCGGCGACCTCGTCGAGACGGGAGGACGGCACGAGCATGCGGCTCGGGGCGTTGCACGACTGGCCGGAGTTCATCATCATCGCCGCGATGCCGCCGGCGACGTTCTTCGCGAAGTCCTCGTCGTCGAGGATGATGTTCGGGCTCTTGCCGCCGAGCTCCTGGGCGACGCGCTTGACCGACGGGGCCGCGGTCTTGGCTACCTCGATGCCCGCACGGGTGGACCCGGTGAACGAGATCATGTCGATGTCGGGGTGGGCGGCCAGCGCGGCGCCGACGCCCGGTCCGTCACCGTTGACGAGGTTGAACACACCGGCGGGAACGCCTGCGGCGTCGAAGATCTCGGCCACGATGGCGGCAGAGAACGGTGCCACCTCGGAGGGCTTGAGCACCATGGTGCAGCCGGTGGCCAGGGCCGGGGCGACCTTGCACATGACCTGGTTCAGCGGCCAGTTCCACGGCGTGATGAAACCGCAGACGCCGATCGGCTCCTTGACGATGCGGTGTCCGCCGCGGTCCTCGCTGAAGGAGAAGCCGGGTAGCTGGGCGGCGGCGGTCATCAGGTGGCCGAGGCCGATCGGAACCTGCGCGGCGTTGGTGAGGCCGACGGGGGAGCCCATCTCCTCGGTGACCGCGGCGGCGAGATCGCCCATGCGGTTCTGGTACTCGGCGATGATCCGGTTGATGACCTCGAGTCGCTCCTCGACGGTGGTCTGGCCCCAGGTCTCGAAGGCGCGACGGGCGGCTTCCACGGCGGCGTCGACATCGGCAGCGCTTCCGATCGCGACCTGGCCGGCGGCCTTCTCCGTGGCCGGGTTGATCACGTCGATGACGTTGAGCTCGGCGGGTTCCACCCACCGGCCGTCGATGTAGAACTTGGTGATGTCCGGCATATCGCCTCCGTTGTCGCACTGATGTGAGGACATTTGTTGTCGATTTCACACTCTATGCCTTGAGGCGGCGGAGGTCTCGCGATTCCGGTAGCCGGAAGAGGTCGACGGGTGGGACATTTTGGGACAGCCGTCCCAGTCGCATTTTGCGACAGTTCGTCCCGAGGTCGGGGACTAAGGTCGAGGCATGATTCTCATCGTCGTGAAATGGCCCATCAAGCCCGAGTATGCGGACGAATGGCCGGAGCTGTCGCGCGAGTTCACCGAGGCGACGCGCGCCGAACCGGGCAACAAGTGGTTCGACTGGTCGCGTTCGCTGGACGACCCGCACACCTACGTGCTGGTCGAGGCATTCGACGACGACGCGGCCGAGGCGCATGTGACCTCGCCGCACTTCAAGCAGGCGCAGCAGGAGCTGCCCAAGTACCTGCAGCGGACCCCGGACGTCATCAACACCACCATTGACGGGGACGAGTGGTCGAAACTGGGCGAGTTCGAGGTCGCCTGACCGACGCCGCCGTCAGGGCCCGGTGCGGACCGCCGCATCCGGGGCGGTGTCGGTCGACGGGCCCGAGTCGTCGAGCCGGAGTTTCTCTCCTTCGATGTCGACGTCGGGCAGGATGCGGTCGAGCCACCGCGGCAGCCACCATGCCTTGTCGCCGAGCACCGTGAGCACCGCGGGCATGAGTGTCATGCGGACGACGAAGGCGTCGAAGAACACCGCCGCGGCCAGCGCGAAGCCCATCACCTTGATGAAGACCATGTCCTGCAACATGAACGCCGCGAACACGGAGATCATGATCGCTGCAGCGGCGGCCACCACGCGAGCGCTGTGTCGGTAACCCTCGACGACGGCGGTTTTCGCATCGGCGCCGTGGACGTAGGCCTCCCGCATCCGCGTCACGAGGAACACCTGGTAGTCCATCGCGAGTCCGAACACGATGCCCACCAGCATGATCGGCAGGAATGACACCACCGGCTGGGGATTCCCGACGATGCCCAGGGCTCCGTCGGTGAACAGCGCAACCGTGACACCGAAAGTGGCGGCAACGCTGAGCAGGAATCCGAGCGCGGCGGTCAAGGGCACCAGGATCGACCGGAACACGATGATCAACAGGATGAACGCCAGCCCCACCACGACCAGCAGGTAGGGGATGAGCGAGTCGGACAACCGGTCGGAGATGTCGAGCTCGATCGCGGTCTGACCGGTCACGCCGTACGAGATGCCGGTGGCCGCGGCGACGCGGGGCTCCATGTCGCGCAGGGTCTGGACGAGTTGCGGGGTGGCCTCGTCCGACGGGGCGGTTGAGGGGATGATGGTGATCTTCGCGGTGTCGCGGGCCTCGTTCAGTCCGCCGGCGCCGATCTGCGCGATCTCCACCCCTTCGATCTGGGCGAAGTCGTCGACGAGGGTGCCGAACGTGCGGAGCCGGTCACCCGTGTCCTCGATACCGCGCCCATCGGCGACGACGACGAGCGGGCCGTTGAACCCGGGCCCGTAGCCGTCGGCGACCATGTCGTACGCCTGTCGCTGTGTCGTCGACGGCTCGGCGGTCCCGTCGTTGGGCAGAGCCAGCTTGAGGCCGGTCATCGGGACCGCGAGTACGACGAGGATGCCGACGATCGCAGCGGTGACGGCGCGCGGATGGGCGACGATGCGCTGGACCCAGCGCTGGCCGTTGTGCACGCGCTCGGCCTCGTGCGGTTCCACATCGGGCGCGTTGAGGCGAGGGAGTCGCCCGCCGAAGGCCTTGCCGCCGAACAGGCCGAGAATCGCTGGTAGCAAGGTCAGGGCCACCAGCACCGCGACGATCACGGTGGCCGCCGCCGCGACACCCATCGCGGTGAGGAACGGGATGTTGACGATCGCCAGCGCCGCGAGCGCGATCACGACGGTGCTACCCGCGAACACGACAGCCGAGCCTGCGGTGCCGACGGCCCGCCCGGCCGCGTCAGCTCGGTTCGACGATCGATGGACCTCGTGGCGATACCGCGACACGATGAACAAGGCGTAGTCGATGCCGACGGCGAGTCCGATCATCGTGGCGAGGATTGGGGTCTCTTTGCTCAGATCGAAGAAGTGCGTGCCCATCTGGATGCCGAGCATGCCGATCGCCACGCCCACGATCGCGGTGATGATCGGCACGCCCCACGCGACGAGTGAGGCGAAGGTGAGGATCAGGATCAGTGCGCCGACCCCGATCCCGATGAGTTCGGAGGTGATACCGAGCTCGAATTGCTGTGTGGCAGTGCCCTTCATCTCGACGGTGAGTCCAGCGGCTCGCCCGTCCTCCGCGACGGCGTCCATCTGCTCGCGGGACCTCTCGGTGATGTCCGACGACGCCTCCACGGCGAAGGACGTACCGAACTGCGCGACGGTGGCCGAGGAGTTGATGGGTGAGGTCGCCTGGGCATCGGCCGCCGCCTCGGCGGCACTCTTGCCGAAGGTCTGCTCCTGGAAGGCCTGGGACAGTTCCCGGAGTCGACCGGGGGACTGTTCGGTGCCGTAGGAGACGAACGGATTGACGATCGAGTCGGGACTCGACACCCCGTCGACGTTCTTGAGGTCGGCGACCATGTCGTCGATCGCCTGCTGGTACCGGGGCTCGGTGAGCGTCGATCCCTGGGGTGCGCGAACCACATAGGTGACGCCGACGTCCGAGCCGAACGAGGGTTCGTCGGGGAAGCGCTCGACCATCAGGTCCTGCGCCTTCTCCGACGGGATGCCCGGGATGGAGAACGATTCGGACGTGGGTTTGGCCAGCAGTGTTGCGCCGACACCCAATCCGATGAGGACGAGAACCCAGATCGTGATCGTCTTGAGGCGATTCTCGTACGTCCAGCGTCCGAGTCGGTACAGGTGTGTTGCCACGTCAGGGCTCCTTGTGGGATGCGTCGGCCGGGCGGCTCATGAGCGGAATGGAATGCTCCAGACCCGCCGACATCTGGTCGAAGGCGGACTCGAGCACGGTAGGCAGGTCGGGTCGGCCGCGAGCCACGAAGAACTCGAGGGCGACTCGCGCGGCGGTGATTGCGGTGTGGACGACCAGGTGGGGATACATCGCATCGGTCCGCTGGCCGCGGCGGGCGTAGAGCAGCGTGAGCCGGGATTCGACCGTCTGGTCGAGGTCCATGTCGCGGGATCGGGCGGTCAGGGCCGGGTCGGTGTCGAGAAGCCTCAGCAATGCAACGATCTCGGCCGGCTCGCCGACGTCGAGTGAGGTGGCGGTCTCGGTCACCGCGGTCCGGACCGAACACCAGAAGCTCTCCTCGGCCGGCCGGGCTTCAATCCGCTCGATGACCGAATCCAGTAGGAGGTCCACAAGGTGGAGGAGGGCGTCTTCTTTGCCGCGAAGTAGTTGTGGAAGGTGCGGACCGAGACGTTCGCCTCCGCGGCGACCGCGTCGATGGTCACGTGGTCGATCCCGTCGCGCGTCGACAGGCGGAGCACGGCACGGGCGAGCGCCTTACGCGTTGCGGCCTTCTTCGCCTCACGGAGTCCTGACGGGTGCACTCCTCCACGGTACGGAAGTTGCAGAGCCATGCAAACTTGCAGACGTGTGCAAAATTGAGTGTGTTCTCTCACTCGACGCCGGGAGTGGTGGGGCTCACGCTGGATCAGGCCGCCGGGGCGGCGTTCGGGCTAACCTCCGTGCACGCTGCTGAGGATCGCGATGATCACGCCCGCGACCGTCAGCACGCCGACCACCCACGCCATGGTGATCGCAAGCCGACGGCGACGGAACCGTGCGGCGTTGATCGCGACGCCGAGGCACACGAGAATCGCGATCGAGTAGAGCGAGATGCCGAGGGTGAGCAGCGCGGCCGAGGAATCGGCGGCTACAGCGTCGGCGGCTGGGGAGTCGACGGCCAGAACCCGGGTGGACATGTCCCCGAGTACATCACCACCGCAGCATCACCCCGCCGCTGACCCGGGCGGCTTACGTGTACGACCACCGGACAGACAGGGCAACCAAGCGCTTGCTAGGGTTCCCGCATCGGCTCGGTCGAGGAGGATGCGTGGACGTCGACGGCAAGGGACTGACGGGCAAGGTCTTCGTGGTGACCGGTGCGGGCAACGGTATCGGCCGGTGCGTCGCACTGGAACTGATCTCCCGCGGTGCGAGGGTGGTCGGCGCGGACATCAACGAGGTCGGTCTCGCGGAGACCGGACGGCTGGTGGGCGACTCCCGGTTCCACGGGCACAAGCTGGACATCAGTGATCGCGAAGCGGTGCAACGGTTTCCGGAGGTCGTGCTCGCTGACGTCGAGCAGGTCGACGGACTGTTCAACATGGCCGGCATCCCGCAGGACACCCAACCCATCGCCGAGGTCGACGACGACCGCATCGACCTGCTCATGCGTGTCAACTACTACGGCACCGTGTGGCTCACCCGGGCCTTCCTGCCGCATCTGGAACAGCGTCCCGACGGTGGACTGGTCCTCATCACGTCGAGCCTGTCCGGGCTCGCACCGTTCCCGGGCGCGGCGTTCTACGGAGCCAGCAAGGCGGCGGTTGCGTTCTTCGGATACGGCCTCGCACAGGATCTGCGGGGGAAGAAATCGAAGGTCACCGCCACCACGGTCCTCCCCGGAACCATCTGGACCGACCTCGTCCGCAACACCTCCAAGGCCCTCGGCACCCCCGAAGCCCTGGCGAAGAACTTCGCGATGGCCCCGGAAAAGGCTGCACGCCTGATCATCGACGCCGCGCTCGCCGGCTGGGTGCGCGCGGTGGTCGGCAAGGACGCCCACGTGTTCAACGGAGCACGCAGGCTGAGTTCACGACTAAGCGAGCGGATGGCGTATGCACAGGTGGGCCGATTCGTCTATCGGCCGGTGCGTCGTCGGAACGGATGACATCGAGCCGGGAGCCGAGGCTACTGGTTGAATTCGACCATGCGATCTTCCCGGTCATCTGCTGCACGCATCATCGTGACCCGTGTGGTTACCGCTGCGATTGCCATGTCCGTCGTCGTGGGGCTCGGTGCCGCTCCGGCGCTCGCCGCTCCGTCGGCCGGGGAGCGGAGGTCGCTCAGCTACGTCGCCCTGGGTGATTCGCGGGCGGCCAGCCCGACCACGCTCACCCAGTTCCAGGGATGCTCACGGTCGGAGACGGCCTACCCGAACCTGCTCGCGAAGACCATCGCTGCGACGTCGTTCCGCACGGTGGCCTGTGTCGGCGCCCGCGGGGAGAACATCACCACGGCGCCGCAGCTGCGGTTCGACGGATTCCATCCACCGCAGATCGAGGCGGTGCGTCCCGACACGGACCTGATCACGATCTCGATCGGCGCCAACGACGCCAACTGGGGCAACCTCTCGCGCTGGTGTATCGCGCCGATCCAGGGCATGGACTCGCGCTGCCGGACCAATCCCTTCTACGTCACCGGGATCAACGACGGGCTGCGCGCGCTCGAGGCCTCGGTCGACTCGTCGCTCGAGGCCGTCCGGAAGCGGGCGCCCAAGGCGGTCATCGCTGTGATCGGACAGGGCGGGTACTTCGGCGACCGCGGATGCTATCCGGCCAACCCGGCAAGCGACGCCGACATCAGGTTCATCCGGAACGGCTTCCTGGCCCGGTACAACACGATTCTGGAGAAGGTGTCCGGACGTCACGGCGCCGTCTTCGTCGACATCCAGAACCGGGTCGTCGGGCATGACGCCTGCTCCGGGGACAAGTGGTTCGAGGGCTTCGTGCCGACCAGCATCTACCTCGGATTCCACCAGAACCTCAAGGGGAATGAGGCCATGGCTCGCCTGATCGCCGAGGCGCTGCCGGAGGACCTCGGCACCTCGCGCTGAGTTCGACAACCCGGTGCCCCCAGTCGGACTCGAACCGACACTGTGCCGATTTTAAGTCGGCTGCCTCTGCCATTTGGGCTATGGGGGCTTCGGAGTGAGCATAGTCAGGCTCCGTGACCTGCTTGTTCCTCGACCCGTCTTTCCTTGACCCGCTCACCTGAGCGGGTGATCATCGGAGGATGGACGCGGCAGCGGTGACCGGCGCACGGAACTGGGAGGCTGTCCGCACGCGGCATCCCGAACTCGTCGACCGTCTGGAGGTCGGCCTGTTGCAGGGCGATCCGCTTGCCGACGCGGTGGTCGTCGAGGCCCGCGAACGGGGCATGTCGTTCTCGACACTCGTCGATCTCCTGGAGTCCCATGCGGATTCGGAGGCGGGTGATCCCGACCGGATCGAGATGCCGGCGTCGATGCGTCGCCTGCTGCAGGTGACGAGCGCCCCGCCACCCTGGTTCGACGCGGCATTCGCGGCGTCGGGGGCCCGTGCGTGGTGGCGATTCGGCACGCTTCAGTCGTCGACGCTCTACCAATCGCTGATCTACGGATACAAGGCGCAGGGCTTCGTCCGGCCGTTGGTCGCGACCGGGCGCCTCGGGTTGGGAACCCGCGATCGGGGGCAGTCGACCGCGCGCTGGGTCGCCGAGGCCACCACACCGGGCGCGATGCTTCCAGGGAACCCGGGTTGGGTTGGGACACTGCGCATTCGGTTGCTTCACGCCTACATCCGAGATGTCCTTCGCCACCCACATGACGAGGGTGCGCCGGGCTGGGATGAAGCCGAGTGGGGCGTACCGATCAACCAGACGTATTCGGTCATGACCATCTCCTGCGGTTTCCTCGCGCTGCCGCTGCTGGTCGCACGTGACTTCGGTATCCACTACAGCAGCGCCGAACGCGAGGCGATCACGCATCTGTGGCGGTGGATCGGTTGGGTCATCGGCGTCGACGACGACCTGCTCCCGGCCAGCCACGCCGAGGCAGCCGACCTGTTCCGGGTGGCCGCCGAATTCGAACTCCAGCCCGACGACTCGTCGAAGGTGCTCATCAAGGCATTGCTGCACGAGGGCTACGACCTGCCCGGCGTCGTACACGGTGCCGCGCCGATCCCGGTGCCCTCGATCCTGGTCTCCGCGCTCGATGCGGTGACCGGTCCCGTTCTCCGATCGTCGTTCTCCGCCATCTCGACGCGGTGGGTGGAACGCTCGGTTGCGCGGCGGATGGGCTTACGTCGTTCGCCGCTGCATCACCTCGTCGACGTCGCGCGCCCGGCGATCCGGTTGCGGGAGATCATCCGTACGACCGGGCTGCTCGGCTCGGAGTCCGCCGTCATCGAACGCGAGCTCCGCACCGTGCGTCGCGGGCTCGGGATGGAAGTTCACGCCGGGAAACGCCGTTGACCCGCTAACTTACTGCTGATAACTTAACGCCGTAAGTCGACCGAGGCGAGGGGGACGCACGGTGGTTCGATCGACACGGCTGATCATCGCGATGCCGAGGAGGGTGCTGCTCGGCGCCTTCGTGCTGATCGTGGTGTGCGGCGCGTACGGTGCGACCGCCGCCGAACATCTCCTGGCCGGTGGCTACAGCGCTCCGAACGCCGAATCCGCGAGAGCCGACAAGGTGCTCGCCGAGACGTTCAACCGCGGCGGTATCCAGGTCGTCCTCAAACTCGACGGTCCCGACGGCGTGGACATCTCGCGCGACCCGACCGCGAAAGCCCTGGCCGACAACATTATCCGTGAACTCGATGCGAACGAGCATGTGCAAGACCAGATCCTGTCGGTCTGGGCCGACCCGGCCCTCGACTCCGCGCTGGTCAGCCGCGACCGGACGTCGACGCTGATCATCGCCGCCCTCGAGGGCGGCGAGGACCTGGCCCCCGCCCGGGCCGCGCAGATCGAAGAGGAGTTCACCGGGGAACGCGACGGGTTCTCGATCCGGGTCGGCGGCCAGGCGCTCGTCTACTCCCAGGTCAACGAGCAGACCTCGTCCGACCTGTTGATGGCCGAGGCGATCGCCATCCCCATCACCTTCCTCGTGCTGATCTTCGTGTTCGGCGGACTGATCGCGGCGGCCCTGCCCGTCGGCATCGGGATCATCTCGATCATCCTGACGTTCGCGCTGCTGCGGGCGATCGGATCGGTCACCGACGTCTCGGTGTTCGCGCTGAACCTGACCACCGCACTGGGTCTCGCGTTGGCCATCGACTACACGTTGCTGCTGCTCACGCGCTACCGGGAGGAGGTCGACCGGGGACTCGAACGTCCCGACGCGATCGTCCGTACTCTCGCGACCGCCGGTCGGACCGTGGCGTTCTCGGCCGTGACCGTGGCGCTCTCGCTCAGTGCGCTGGTGTTGTTCCCGCAGTACTTCCTGCGTTCCTTCGCCTTCGCCGGCCTGGGAGTCGTGGCCGTGGCGGCGTTCTCCGCGCTCATCATCACCCCGGCCGTGCTGATGGTCCTCGGGGATCGGATCGACGCTCTCGACGCACGGAAACCCGTGCGTCGGCTGCTGCGTCTGCCGCCGCCGCAGCCGCGCGAGCCGGAGGACACCAGGTGGTACCGCCTCGTCCAGTGGGTGCTGCGCCATGCATTGCCGGTCGCCGCGGTGGTCACCATCTTCCTGCTGGTCCTCGGCGCACCGTTCCTCTCACTCCGGATGGGCTTCCCCGACGACCGCGTGCTCCCGGAGTCCGCCAGTTCGCACGCCATCCAGCAGGAGATCCGCGACGACTACGAGGACGACCTCTCCTCGGCCATCACCATTGTCGTGCAGGGGCCGGCGGGGCCGGAATCGCTCGCCGCGTACACGAGAGCGCTGTCGCAGGTCGACGACGTCAACTCGGCCGGTTCGTCGGCGGGGACCTTCGTCCGCGGCGAGCCGCTCGCGCCCGGCAGTCCCGACGAGAGCCGCGGCGACGTGCACGTCGTCAACGTGTCCACCGATCGCGACCCGACGAGCGATGCAGGCATGGCTCAGCTCGACGCGTTGCGTGCGGTACCCGCACCCGAGAGAACCGACACCCTGTTCACCGGTCTGGCGGCGACCACCGATGACACCGTCAGTTCGATCTTCGCCCACACGCCCTGGGTGCTGGCCATCATCGCCGTCGCCACATTCGTGCTGCTGTTCCTCTTCACCGGCAGCGTTGTCCTCCCACTGAAGGCACTGGCGCTCAACATCCTCTCGTTGTCGGCGACCTTCGGTGCGATGGTCTGGTTCTTCCAGGAGGGTCACCTCGACGGCCTGGGCACGACGGCGACCGGGACACTCAACGCGACCGTGCCTGTCCTGCTGTTCTGCGTGGCGTTCGGTCTGTCCATGGACTACGAGATGTTCCTGCTCGGACGCGTGCGAGAGGAATGGCTGAAATCCGACCGCACCCGCGGGGCGAACGACCACGCGGTCGCGTTAGGCCTCGCGCGTACCGGCCGGGTGATCACCGCGGCGGCCCTGTTGATGAGTATCGTCTTCGCCGCGATCGCGGCCTCCCAGGTGTCGTTCATGCGTATGTTCGGAGTGGGGCTGGCGCTGGCCGTGGTGATGGACGCGACCCTGGTCAGGATGTTCCTGGTGCCGGCATTCATGCGCCTCGTCGGACGCGCCAACTGGTGGGCGCCGCCCCCGCTGCGGAAGCTCCACGACCGCTTCGGGTTGTCCGAGGAAGTTGCCGAAGACCTCCCGGGGGACGACACATCCCGTCGGTACCGGACTCAGGAGAAGGATCGAGCGCAGGAGAACAGTGACGACACGCAGACGGGCGAGGTCGCCTCGCGGGGCAGGTGAGATCCTCGCCGAGGAGATCATCGAGGCCGCGGGTGACCTCCTGGTCGAGCACGGAGACGACACCGCCATGTCGATCCGGGCGGTCGCCACTCGCGTCGGGGTGACCCCGCCGTCGATCTACCTGCACTTCGCCGACAAGGGCGCGTTGCTCGACGCCGTGTGCGCCCGATACTTCGAGCGACTCGACGCCCAGCTCGACGCCGCCACCGAGGACATCACCGACCCGTTGGACCGTGCGCTGCAACTCGGGCTCGCCTACATCCGATTCGCCGTCGCGACCCCGGTGCTCTACCGGGTCGCCTTTGGGAAGCCCGCCGACGCCGCACATCCCTCCAAGGTCGACCAGGTGCTGACCGCCAGCGCCTACACGCGGTTCGTGGACACGGTGACCGAGCTCGCCGACGAGGGCATGTTCGACCACGACGAGGTGAAGGACGTCGTCCTCGAACTCTGGGCCGCCGCGCATGGCATCGCCTCGCTGATGCTCGCCAAGCCCGGCCTGGGCTGGGGAGACCAGTTCGAGCGGGCCGAGTCGATGCTGAAGGCCGTGTGCCTGGGACGTGCGGTGATGACCGTGAACGCAGGAACTCGGGACTCCGAAACCGCTCGGTCCTGGCTGATGACGCTCCGTTCCCGGCAGGACGGGGAGCGGTCGTGAACGACAGAATGGTCAAGAGCCGGTAAAGTCGCATTCGACACGGTCGTCTTGTGATCCCGTCAGGGAACTCACAGGAATGACCCGACGTTGAGACGGTATACATCCGTACCGATTAAGGAGCGCTTCGTGCGAGAGAGCAGCAATCCGGTGATGCGCGGTGTGGTCCGCGACAATCAATCCGGGTACGCGGGATTCGGGGCCGGCATGGCCGGCGCCGGCGTCTCGATGAACAAATACGGTCAGGCCACTGATCCGTACAGCCCGCAGGCACCGTCGGCCACCCGCCAGCTCACGATCGACGACGTGGTCACCAAGACCGCGATCACCCTGGGTGTCCTCACGGTTGTCGCGATCGCGACCTACTTCGGCATCTCCAGCCGGGCCACCGAGGCCGCTCAGACGAGCCTCGCGCTGCCGCTGATGATGGTCGGCGCGATCGGCGGCCTCGTCCTCGTCCTGGTGGCGACCTTCGGTCGCAAGCAGGACAACCCGGCCATCGTGCTCGCCTACGCGGCATTCGAGGGTCTGTTCGTCGGTTCGATCTCGTTCGTCTTCGCGAACCTGGTCGTCGGCGGTGACATCTCGGCCGGAGCCCTGATCGGGCAGGCGGTCCTCGGTACGTTCGGCGTGTTCTTCGGCATGCTGTTCGTCTACAAGATCGGCGCCATCCGCGTCACGCCGCGCTTCACCCGCATGCTGTTCGCCGGCATGATCGGCGTGCTCGTGCTGATGCTGGGCAACCTGGTCATCGGCCTGTTCACCGGTGAGGCCGGCATCCTGCGCGACGGCGGCCCGATCGCGATCATCTTCTCGCTGGTCTGCATCGCGCTGGCGGCGTTCAGCTTCCTGCTCGACTTCGACTCGGCGGATCGCCTGATCCGCGCCGGCGCACCCGACCGCGCCGCCTGGGGCGTCGCCCTCGGTCTGACCGTCACCCTGGTCTGGCTGTACGTCGAGATCCTGCGTCTGCTGAGCTACTTCAACTCGGACTAGTTCCCGACGCGGCGACGGCCGCACCGGACCCGACGACGAACCCCGCACTCTCGAGTGCGGGGTTCGTTGTCATCTGAGCGGGGGAAATCGTCGTCAAGCGCACCTCGGCGAACCGGAAACATGCCGACCATCGAGCATGGTCTGGTTCCTGTTTCAGTTGGCGCTGATGGTCGTCGGCGCGATCGTGCACATACTGGTGGACCGGTCGGCGCGGAGACGCACCACCGGCCGCGTGGCAGAACTGGTGCTGCTGTGGATTCTCGTACCCGGCGGCGTCTTCGGCGTCCTCGCCGGCGTCGGCCATGTCGGCCCCAACGCTGCGGAGCTCGCCAAGGACATCGGACCCGACTACGTTCCCGGCATGTTCCAATGGGAACTCGGCTGGAACGACATCGCGATCGGGCTGCTGTGCGTGCTGACCTTCCGGGTCCGCAACCGCGGCGGATGGCTCGACGCCGCGGTCTGGGCGCTGGCCATCAGCTACGGCGGCGACCTCGCCGGCCACATCTCGCAGTACTACCTCCACGACAACCACGCGACGAACAACGCGTGGGCGATCCCGGCGGAGATCTACATCGTCGGCGTCACGGTCATCGCGTGGGCGATCTACCGACGAACAACCCCCCGCAGCGTTGCGATCCTGGGACCGAACGCGGCGAGGGGCGTCGAAGAAGGAGTCGAGACTCGCGTCAGCTGAGGCGCTCGAGCACCATGGCCATACCCTGACCGCCGCCGACACACATCGACTCGATGCCGAAGGTCTTGTCGTGGGTGCGGAGGTTGTTGAGCAGGGTCGTGGTGATCCGCGCGCCGGTCATACCGAACGGGTGGCCGAGGGCGATGGCGCCGCCCGACACGTTCAGCTTGTCGTGGTCGATGCCGAGCTCGTTCGCCGAGCCGAGCACCTGGACGGCGAAGGCCTCGTTGATCTCCACGAGGTCGATGTCGGACAGCGACATCCCGGAGACCTTGAGCACCTTGCGGATCGCCTCGATCGGGCCCAGGCCCATGATCTCCGGCGACAGGCCGGTGGCGGCGGTGGCGACGACCCGGGCGAGCGGGGTCAGGCCCAGCTCCTTGGCCTTGGTGTCGCTCATGATGACCAGTGCGGCGGCGCCGTCGTTGAGCGGGCAGGCGTTACCCGCGGTGATGGTGCCGTCGGGGCGGAAGACGGGCTTCAGCTGCGAGATCTTCTCGTACGTCGTACCGGCGCGCGGGCCGTCGTCGGTGGTGACCTGCGTACCGTCGGGCAGGGTGACCGGGTCGATCTCGCGCTCGAAGAAGCCGGACTTGATGGCCTCCTCCGCACGGTTCTGGCTGAGGACGCCCCAGCGGTCCTGGTCCTCACGCGAGATGCCGGTGAAGGTGGCGACGTTCTCGGCGGTCTGGCCCATCGCGATGTAGACGTCCGGGATGAGTCCGTCCTGGCGGGGGTCGTGCCAGATTCCGGCGTCGCCGGCGGCGGAGAGTTCGGTGCGCGCCATCGCGTCGTCGAACAGCGGGTTCTTGGAGTTCGGGGCGCCGTCGGCACCGCCGGAGACGCCGAAGCTCGACACGCTCTCGACGCCGCCGGAGATGATGACGTCGGCCTCTCCCGCCTTGATGGCGTGCAGCGCCATGCGGGTGGTCTGCAGCGACGACGAGCAGTAACGGTTGACCGTCACGCCGGGGACGTGGTCGTAACCGAGTTCGACGGCGATCACGCGGGCAATGTTGTAACCGCCCTGTCCGCCGGGCTGGCCGATGCCCCAGTGGATGTCCTCGATGTCAGCCGGGTCGAGTTCGGGCACCTTCGCGAGGGCCGCTTCGACCATCTGACGGGACAGTTCGTCGGGACGGACGTCTTTGAGGGATCCCTTGGCGGCGCGGCCGATCGGGGAGCGGGCGGTGGATACGATAACTGCTTCAGCCATGCGCTCACGCTACCCAACCAAGCAGATGCTTGGTCGCATTGGGTGGGAGATCACACCTGCTTGAGCAGGCGGCGGAGCCCGGTGGCCACTCGCGTCTCCTCCACGGCGGGAGATTCCTCCGGGGGCTCGGGCAGTGGGGCCGAGCCCCATTCGCCGATGGCGTCGAGGACCGGCGGCAGCAGGATCTCGGCGGCGAGCGCATACCCCGCCGCCGACGGGTGGTACTGATCCGGCGACAGCATGAAATCGTGTTGGGCCCGGAATTCCTTGGCCATCAGATCGGCGAGCGGAACCGGGTGTCCACCTGCGGCGCGGACCGCCGAGCGCTGCAGGGCTGCGAGTCGAAGGCCCCACTGCCGCAACACGGTTCGCAACGGTTGGGGGATGGCCGTGATCACCCCGAAGTCGGGACAGGTGCCGACGACGACCTTCGCGCCGCCGCCGACGAGCAGGCGCACGGCGTCACCGAGCCGACGGGCTGACGCACGGATGCCGTTGCGGGAGGTCACATCGTTCGCGCCGATCAGGATGATCGCGACGTCCGGTCGTTCGCGCGCGATGAACATCGCGTCGATCTGGGCGGCCAGACCCTTCGACGTCGCACCGACGATGGCCTTGTTGGCGTAGCGGACCGTCCTGCCGGTCTCGGCCGCGACGCGCCGAGCGACCTGGACGCCGGGTGTCTCGTCGGCGGTGTCGACGCCGAGCCCGGCCGCGGTGGAATCGCCGAAGACGGTCAGGAACAGGTCGATCGGGGTGTCGCGGGTGTAGCGCGTGACCCGGCCGTCCGGGTGGTAGACGCCGTCGCCGTCGGGTGCGTTGTCGGTGCGGTGGGGGATCACCGTGCGGGCGGTCGCGGCCTGGCCGATGAGGTAGTTCCACACCGCCCAGCCGGCGCCTGCTCCAGCCGCGGTGGCTGCCGCCGTGGCCCCGACGTCGCGGGCGACCCGACCCCAGAATCGACCGTCGGTACCGACCCTGCGACTCAAACCGGACACGGCCGCCAGTCTAGAGGGAACGGCAGGCCGGCAGAGGGACCCGCGGGTTGACGACGGCCGAGTGACGGGGACGACGGCGGTTCTGGGACCATGGAGACATGCGCATCGCCAATCACGTTGTGGACCTGGTGGGCAACACCCCTCTGGTCAAGCTGAACTCTGTCACCACGCCCGGATCCGGGCTGGTCGCGGCCAAGGTGGAATACCTCAATCCCGGCGGGAGCAGCAAGGACCGCATCGCGGTCCGGATGATCGACGCCGCGGAGGCCTCCGGCGAACTGAAGCCCGGCGGCACCATCATCGAGCCGACGTCCGGCAACACCGGGGTTGGCCTCGCGCTCGTCGCGCAGCAGCGCGGTTACAAATGCGTGTTCGTCTGCCCCGACAAGGTGGGCGAGGACAAGCGTAACGTGCTGCGTGCCTACGGTGCCGAGGTCGTCGTCTGCCCGACCGCCGTGCCGCCGGAGCACCCGGACAGCTACTACAGCGTTTCTGATCGCCTGGTGCGCGAGATCGAGGGTGGGTGGAAGCCCAACCAGTACGCGAACCCCGCCGGTCCGCAGAGCCACTACGAGACCACCGGCCCGGAGATCTGGGCGGACACCGACGGCAAGGTCACCCACTTCGTGGCCGGCGTCGGAACCGGTGGCACCATCACCGGCACCGGGCGTTACCTCAAGGAGGTCTCCAACGGCGCGGTGAAGGTCGTCGGTGTCGACCCCGAGGGTTCGGTGTACTCCGGCGGGACCGGACGCCCGTACCTCGTCGAGGGTGTCGGTGAGGACTTCTGGCCGGCCGCCTACGACCCGAGCATCCCGGACGAGATCATCGCCGTTTCCGACGCCGACTCGTTCGACATGACGCGCCGCCTCGCCCGCGAGGAAGGACTTCTCGTCGGCGGTTCGTGCGGCATGGCCGTCGTGGCCGCCCTCCAGGTCGCCGAGCGTGAGGGACCGGATGCCGTCGTCGTCGTCCTGCTCCCGGACGGCGGACGCGGCTACATGGCGAAGATCTTCAACGACGAGTGGATGAGCAGCTACGGCTTCCTCCGCACGCCGCTGGACGCCAACACCAAGGAGTCGCTGGTCGGGGACGTGCTGCGCGGCAAGACCGGCGCCCTGCCCGACCTCGTCCACACCCACCCGCAGGAGACGCTGCGCGACGCCATCGAGATCCTCCGTGAATACGGGGTGTCGCAGATGCCGGTCGTCGGTGCCGAACCGCCGGTCATGGCCGGCGAGGTCGCCGGCGCGGTCACCGAACGCGATCTGCTCAGCGCCGTCTTCGAGGGCCGTGCCAGCCTGGCCGATCCCGTCTCGGCGCACATGGGAGATCCGTTCCCGCTCATCGGCTCCGGTGAGCCGGTCAGTGCCGCCACCAAGGCGCTCGGCGACAGCGATGCCCTGATGGTCGTAGAGGACGGCAAGCCCATCGGCGTCATCACGCGCCACGACCTGCTCGCGTTCGTCTCGAGCCACCCGATCGTCGGATAGGAGCACCACACTGTGAGTGAACGACGCAGCGCCGCGGATTCGGTTCGCTGGCAAGGTTTCTCGACCCGCGCCATCCACGCCGGCTACGATCCGGACCCTCAGACCGGCGCGGTGAACGTGCCGATCTACGCCAGCTCGACCTTCGCCCAGGACGGCGTCGGCGGACTGCGCGACGGCTTCGAGTACGCCCGCACCGGCAACCCGACGCGACGCGCGCTGGAGGCCAACCTCGCCGCCCTCGAGCACGGAACCTACGGCCGCGCCTTCGCGTCCGGCATGGCCGCCACCGACTGCCTGCTGCGTTCGACGCTGCGCCCTGGCGATCACCTGGTGATCCCCAACGACGCCTACGGCGGCACCTTCCGTCTCATCGACAAGGTGTTCACCCAGTGGGGCATCACCTACTCGGTGGCACCGGTGTCCGATGTCGCCGCCGTCCGTGACGCCATCCGTCCGGAGACCAAGCTCGTCTGGACCGAGACACCCACCAACCCGCTGCTCAACGTCGGCGACATCGAGACGATCGCCTCAATCGCGCACGAGGCCGGCGCGAAGCTCGTGGTGGACAACACCTTTGCCTCGCCGTACCTTCAGCAGCCGCTGACGCTGGGTGCCGACGTCGTCCTGCACTCGACCACCAAGTACCTCGGCGGTCACTCCGACGTCGTCGGCGGTGCGCTGGTCACCGACAGCGAAGAACTCGACGAGGCCTTCGCGTTCCTGCAGAACGGCGCAGGCGCGGTTCCCGGACCGTTCGACGGCTACCTGACGATGCGCGGCACCAAGACGCTCGCCGTCCGCATGGACCGTCACTGCGACAACGCCGAGAAGGTCGTCGAGTTCCTGAACTCGCACGACAAGATCGAGGCCGTCCTGTACCCGGGACTCGAGAACCACCCGGGCCACGCGGTCGCGGCGAAGCAGATGAAGCGCTACGGCGGGATGGTGTCGGTCCTGGTCAAGGGCGGCATCGAAGAGGCCAAGGCTTTCTGCGCCCGCACCGAGGTGTTCACGCTCGCGGAGTCGCTGGGTGGCATCGAGTCGCTGATCGAACACCCCGGCGCGATGACCCACGCGTCGACGGCCGGTTCGCTGCTGGAGGTCCCCGCCAACCTGGTCCGCCTGTCGGTCGGAATCGAGGACATCGACGACATCCTGGGTGACCTGGAGAACGCGCTGCGCTGAGCGCCATGCTGCTGACCCCGGCTGACATCGAGAAGGCGACCACCGAGCTGTCCGGCGTCGTCCGGCGGACGCCGATGGTCGCGTCCCGTGTGCTATCCGAGCGGAGCGGGGCTGACGTCTTGCTCAAGTGCGAGAACCTGCAACGGACCGGCTCGTTCAAGCCGCGGGGTGCCTATCTGCGGATCTCTCGGCTGACGGCCGAGGAACGTGCCCGCGGCGAGCGCCGGCAATCACGCGCAGGGTGTCGCCTGGTCGGCGACCGAGCTGGGGATCACCGCACGCGTGTACATGCCGACCGGCGCGTCGTTGCCGAAGATCGCGGCGACGAAAGCCTATGGCGCCGAAGTGGTTCTGGCCGGTGAGACGGTGGACGATTCCCTCGTCGAAGCCCAGCGGTACGCCGATCAGACCGGTGCGGTGCTGATCCATCCGTTCGATCACCTCGACATCGTCGCCGGTCAGGCGACGGTCGGGGTCGAGATCCTCGAGCAGATGCCCGACGTCAGCACCATCATCGCACCGCTCGGCGGCGGCGGTCTGCTCGCCGGAGTCGCCGCGGCGGTACAGGCGTCGAGGCCGGACGTCCGCGTCATCGGTGTGCAGGCAGCGCAGGCCGCGGCCTGGCCGACGTCGCTCGCCGCGACGCGTCCGGTACCTGCGGGGTCGATGAACACCATGGCCGACGGTATTGCCGTGGCCCGGCCGGGTGACGTCCCGTTCGCCCACGTCACCGAGTACGTCGACGAGGTCGTCACGGTCAGCGAGGAAGAACTCAGCACTGCGCTGCTGCTGATGCTCGAACGGGCGAAGATGGTCGTCGAACCCGCCGGTGCAGCAGGCGTTGCCGCGGCGGTCGGCGGCACCCTCGACCTGTCGGGGAAAGTCTGTGTCGTGTTGTCCGGCGGCAACATCGACCCCTTGCTGCTGCGCCACGTCACGACCCACGGCCTCACCGCGGCCGGCCGGTTCCTGACCTTCACCGCCACCGTCTCCGACCGCCCGGGCGGGCTCCTCGCACTACTGGAGCTGCTCCGCGATCTCGGCGCCAGCGTCATCGACATCGTGCACTCACGCGTCGCCGACGACCTCTACCTCGGCGAGGTGCAGGTGACGGTCAGCGTCGAGACCCGCGGCCCCGACCATCAGCACGACGTCCGTCGCGCGTTGAGCGAGGCAGGGTTTCTGCGGGAGGTGTGACCGTCAGGTTGTGGACGGAGCGGTCACCTGTGCAGTCTTCTGGTCGTCGGGCGTCGGTACGCACATATCTTGCCGTGCATGGGAAGACGTTCACACTCAACCGAGTCGGCCTGGGGACCTGAGCATGCGGAGCGGATTCGGGAGGATCTCAGAGGATGGTGGAACCATGTATTGACCTCTACCAGTGGTCTGGTCGAAGAGGTCGGTCGGGAAGTGTCGAACAGCGCTGTCACCGAAGCGGATCTGAAGAGATTGTCCGTCGACGAACTGTTGGCGAACCTCAAGCGGTGGTCTCATCTACGGAAGACCTCGGAGGAGGTCTATGCGTTGACTCTCAATTCCTTTCGCGCACGGCGTGAGGTTGCATCGATGCCGCTCGCATGGGTGACCGACTCCGCACTGGACGTCGTCGCAGGGTTACTCGACTGCTATGACTTCGATGATCTGGTCTTCATGTTCGGGCCCAAGAGGGCCAAGCAAGGTGGACTTGCACTGTTCGAATCGTCCGTCGGTCGATATCAGGCTGGGGACGTCCATCTCGGGCTCCGACAACGCGAGGTCTCCATCGATGGACTCCTCTGGCTTCGGCGCGAGGCAACGGACGCCGAAATGTGTGAGTACTACGACGATTTGAATGACGAATACGATGATCTCGAGTTGGAGGACGAGTTCGGCGTCCTCGTGATTCACGTTCTGACGAGACATCGAGCGTTCCGGCGTTCGGTTGAGCGTGGGTTGAACGGATTGTCTGTCGTCGACGCCGGAACGGTGACCCTGCCGCTCACATCCGTTGATTCCAGGCTGCGGCGCAGTCAGTTGCCAGTACAGCTCTTGGCAGGTCTCGTCGGTGAGCTCGACGTTGATCGGTTCTCATCGCTGAGGGTCGAGACGATCGATCGTCACACCTCAATCGTCTCCGCTGCGTGATCCTGGCAGCGGCGTCTAGGTAGCAGGTAACAGATTCGCGAAGTACTTGAGTGTGTCTGCCTCGATGGTCTTGTACACGGTCGACGACGCCGGACCCGAGAAAGCGGTGACGATCTTGGAGTCGGTGGGCAGCTCGAGAGCGAAGGTCCACCGGAGGCGGCAGCCGACGTCGGCGGGGTCGATCTGGGTGGCCTCGCCGAATCGTCGGATACCCGGCACATTGGCGCTCCTGACCCGGAAGGCGTTGTGAAACCTGCCCGCTTCGGGTTCCTCGGTCCAGTGGAAGAAGTCCTCTTCAAGCGTCACGTAGCCGGGACCGAGCACCGCCTTCCGAGTCGCGCCCGCACCGTAGGGCGGGGGAGAGGTGAACTCGATCTTCTTGATCGCGCGACACCAGTCCAGGGTGTTCTGGCGGGTGAACTCCGTCCAGGCGCGCTGCGGCGTGACCGGCAACCGGACGTCGATCACGTGGCGCACCGGTGCGTCGTCGAAGAAGTCGAGGTCGAAGGTCTCCAGCGAATAGGAACGTCCCATGGGGCCCATTGAAGCATCGACCCGTCGGTCCCACAGGCGCTTCCGCGATGGGACCGGCGAACCTCAGCTCGACTCACAGACTTCGATCGAGGTCTGCCTGCCGAGTTGAGGTTCGCCGGTCAGGACGCCGGCCGCTCGGCGAATACGAGTGAACCGATTGCGGCTGTGCTGCGTCCAAGAGATATGACTGTTTTCCCGACCGACCGGCACGGACTCATCCGACGCGAGGCGACCCTCAGGCTGGGCATATCCGACGATGTCGTCGCAGGTGCGGTCCGACGAGGTGAACTCGTCCGGCTTGCTCCCGGCGTATGTGCGGTGCCGGTGCCGGAATCCGACACCGCCGACGACGAGCTGTACCGCCTGAAGTCGATCGCTGTCGCGACCTCTGCACGCGACGGAGACACGTCGACGCTCAGTCATGACTCGGCGGCAGCCGTGCTCGGACTGTCGCAGCTCGATCCGGAGCGCGAGCTCATCCATCTGACGAAGACACATGTGCGCGGCGGATTCGTGCGTGGCCACCGCATCGTCCACGCCGGCCCGTTGTCGCCCGACGACATCACCGACGTCGACGGTGTTCCGGTCACCACCCTCGAGCGCACCGCCGTCGATGTCGCGATGGCCGGCGACTTCGAACGAGCTCTGGTCGTCTTCGACCGAGCACTCGCACTGAAAGCCGACCGCGCAGCAATGACGACGATCCTCGAGTTGCGGGGCCGATGGCGGGGCGTGGGTACCGCACGACGCGCACTCTTGCTTGCCGACGCCGCGTCGGAGAGCGTCGGTGAATCATGGAGCCGGGCCCAGATGATTGCGGCCGGGATGCCGATTCCTCGTCTGCAGAACACGTTTCAGACGAGCGATGGACCTGCGCGCGCCGATTTCGATTGGGAGGGAAAGCTTGTCGGCGAGTTCGACGGTCTGCAGAAGTACGGACGGTTGCTGCGTCCGGGGGAGAGTCCGCGCGACGCGCTGATCCGCGAGAAGCGACGGGAGGATGCCCTTCGAGCGCAAGGGATCATGGTCGTCCGTTGGACGTGGGCGACGCTCGAGCGTGGCGAGCTGGTGGGGCTGCTTCGTCCGTGGCTGGAGACGCTCGCTGCCTGACCGGCGAACCTCGGTCCCGACGTGCAGACTTCGATGGACGTCTGCACGTCGGGACGAAGTCGGCCTGATTGCCGGTCGGACCGGAATCATCTGATCGGATGACACTGTGCGCCAACGTTTTTGTCGTACCCCCGTGACACCTTGCTCTCAGACGCGGTTCCACTTCCCGGAACCGTGAGCAGAGAAGGAAAACCGATGAGCAACCCCCAGAAGAAGAGATGGCCGTGGGCGGCAGGCGTCCTGGCGGCGTTCGTGGTGATGATCGGGGTCGTGGCCGGCTTCGGCACGAATGTCTCCTCACAGGCATCGCCGAGCGTGCAGGCTCCCGCGATCAAGCTCGTGTGGGAGAAGTCGAACGCGGTCGCGAAGGCGAGGGAATACCTCGAGTACACCAGTTTCTCGAAGTCGGGACTGGTCGACCAGCTGGAGTTCGAGGGCTTCTCATACTCCGACGCGTCCGCGGCCGTCGATCAGCTCGAGGCCGACGGTGAGGTGAACTGGTTTGTACAGGCCACCGACAAGGCCCGTCAGTATCGGGAGTACTCCCCGTTCTCGCGACAGGGCCTGATCGAGCAGCTGGAGTTCGAGGGTTTCACCCACGAACAGGCCGTGCACGGGGCCGACCACAGTTAGCCAGAAGTGCCTGGCCCTACGACTCCGTCGTTACCGAAATGTCTCGGGAATGACTGTGATCGTCGCGATCTTGGGCGCGATTCGACTGAGTAAACGACGTGTCGGATGCGTCAGACCTGTTGTGCAGGAAAATATTTGAGCGGACCGCTTCCCGGTCCGCAGGTGAAAGAGGAACGAAATGACCCATCCCCAGAATCCTCAGGCCGGACAGGCCTACCCGGGACAGCCCCAGGCGGGACAGGCCCCCTATCCCGGACAGCCCTATGCGCAGCAGCCCCAGTACGGAGTCCCCGGTCCGTACGGTGCACCGCCGGCGTACCAGGCGCCGATCCAGCCGCCGAAGAAGAAAAAGAAGTGGCCGTGGATCGTCGGCATCCTGGTGGCACTCATCGTGATCATCGCCGCCGTGGCCGGCGGTGGAGACGATTCATCCGACAAAACCGCGTCGTCGGGCAGCTCGAACTCCGGCGAGCAGGCCGACTCGGGTGGCGACAACGGCGACAAGAAGGCCGACGAGCAGGCTGCCGGCCTGAACACGCCGGTGCGCGACGGCAAGTTCGAGTTCGTCGTCACCAACGTCGAGTCGGGTCTGTCGTCGGTCGGCGACAACGAGTTCCTCACGGCGGAGGCCCAGGGGCAGTTCGTGGTGGTCACCATGACGGTGAACAACACCAGCAAGGAGCCGAAGGACTTCTCGCCCACCAACCAGAAGCTCGTCGACACCGAGGGCCGTAGCTTCGAGCCCGATACCACCGCGCAGATCTACCTCGGCGGGAGCGACATTCCCGTCTGGGACAACATCAATCCGGGTAACACGGTCGAGGTCAAGGTCGTCTACGACATGCCCGTTGACGCCAAGCCGGCCAGCATCGAGCTCCACGATTCGATGTTCTCCGGCGGGGTGAAGGTCAACCTCGGCTGACCGCACCCTCGGACCGGCGAACCTCGGTCCCGACCTGTAGACGTCGATCGAAGTCTGCACGTCGAAACGAGGTTCATCAGACGAAGCGAGCCCGGGACGACCGTCGTCCCGGGCTCGCTTCGTGGTCTGGATCAGCCGTGGTACGGCTCCGCACTGACGAGGGTCACCTTGACGGTCGCGCCGCTGGGGACGGAGTACTCGCGGGTCTCGCCGACCTTGGCGTCGATGAGGGCCGAACCCAGGGGCGAGCTGGGTGAGTAGGTCTCGAGCTTGCCGCCCGAGGCGCCTTCTTCGCGGGTCGCGATGAGGAAGGTCTCGGTGTCCTTCTCGTCGCCGTCGTAGTAGACGGTGACGACGGAACCGGGAAGTGCGACGCCGGACTGGGTCGGGGCCTCGCCGACCTTCGCGTTGTTCAGCAGTTCCTGCAGCTGGCGAATGCGCGCTTCCTGCTGGCCCTGCTCTTCGCGGGCGGCGTGGTAGCCACCGTTCTCCTTGAGGTCGCCCTCTTCGCGTCGCTCATTGATCTCGGCAGCAATGACCGGACGATTGGCGATCAATGAGTCGAGTTCGCTCTTGAGGCGATCGTGCGACTCTTGGGTCAACCAGGTCACCTGGGTGTCGGTCATCGGTCACTCCTTCGTGTTGTCCGCGCCGCGATGCGACTCTTTCACCGCGCGGCATATGGACTGCTATAAATGCAGCAACACGACCCCTCGCGGAGCCGTGTATCCGATCATCGTACCAGCCGATGAGACCTATGGCACATCCGTTGTTCCAGCCGTTGCCGCGTCGAGTGCTTCCTGATAGGTGGGTTCGGCTCGTTTCAACCATCCCACAACGAAATACGTCACCGGCATGATGACGATCTCCACCAGGGTCTTCCAGACAAATCCGACAATCGTGTAGTTGACGAAATCTCCCCAGGTGGAGATACCGAGGGCGGTTGCCGCGATCGAACAGAAGACGAGGGTGTCCGCGAATTCGCCGACGATGGTCGATCCCAGAAGGCGTGCCCAGAGATGGCGCTCACCGGCGCGCTCTTTCATTTTGACCAACACGAATGAATTCAGGAATTCGCCCACCACATATCCGGCAAGTCCGGCGAGCAGGAATTGCGGAACGACGCCGGCGACGGTTGCGAAAGCCTCCTGGCCTTCGTAGAAATCGGCGGCGGGTAGATGAATGGTCAGCCAGAAGCACAGCGAGGCCAGGATGAGCACGGCGAAGCCCGCCAGGATCGTGCGGCGCATCGCGCGGAAGCCGTACACCTCGCTGATCACATCGCCCAGGACATAGGCGAGCGGGAACAGGAAGAAGGCACCGTCGGTGACCAGGCCCTGCATGTGTATGGGCCCCAGGTCGAGGTTGAGCCAGTCGTCGAACAGCACGACACCCTTGGTGCCGGTGACGTTGCTGATCAGCATCACACCGACGAACAGTGCGACGAGGAGCGGGAAATGGCGGCTGCCGATGGAGGCGAACGCGGCGCGGGGTGCGGCGGCGTCGCCCGGTGCGGTCTGCCGCGTGCTCACGACTCGGGCTGGAGGTAGGCGGGCACGTCGACGGTGCAGCCGAAGACCTCACCGATGACCGGAGGCTTGGAGGTGGTGACCTCGGTGCGGACGCCGATCCGTTCGACGGAGCCGGCCGGGATCAGGATCTCGCGACGACCGGTCTCGCTGCCGTCCTTCGATCGTCCGCGCACCACACAGGCCGCGGGCTTGCCCGGGTCGGAGCGGTCGACGGTGAACTGCACGGCGACGGTGTTGTCGTCGAGGATCTCGTAACCGGTCGCCTCGCCGGAGACATCGGCGGTGCCGAACTTGCTGTAACCGATCGCCGCCAGCGTGACGCCGGCCACGACTACGAGTATCGACAGGGCGCGAAACCAGCGCCGACGGGTCTGTGCGGACGCGGAATCCTCCGGGTAGGTCGCGCGCGGGCCGCTGCGAGGGCGCTCCGCGGCGCCCCCATCCGAACTGTTCACGCGTCAATACCTACCATGGGAGCAGTAGCGATCCGAAGGTGAGGAACTGTGACCGAATCCCACGCCGACGACCCGCAGCCGGGTGTGTTCCGTCTGATGGCGGTCCACGCGCACCCCGACGATGAGTCGAGCAAGGGTGCGGCCACGACCGCCAAGTATGCGGCCGAAGGCAACGAGGTGCTCGTCGTCACCCTGACAGGTGGCGAGCGCGGCGACATCCTGAACCCGGCGATGGACCGTCCCGGCATCAAAGAACGTATGACCGAGGTCCGCCGCGAGGAGATGGCCCGGGCCGCCGAGGCTCTCGGCGTGAAGCAGACCTGGCTTGGCTTCGTCGACTCCGGACTCCCCGAAGGGGACCCGCTGCCGCCGCTGCCGGAGGGCTCGTTCGCGACAGTCCCGCTGGAGGAGGCCACCGAGTCCCTCGTCCGACTGGTCCGTGAGTTCCGCCCGCACGTGATGATCACCTACGACGAGCACGGCGGATACCCGCATCCGGATCACATCCGGTGCCACGAGGTGTCGGTCGCGGCCTACGACCAGTCCGGCGACCCCGACGCGTTCCCGGGAACCGGTGAGCCGTGGATGGTGTCGAAGCTCTACTACACACACGGTTTCATCCGCGACCGGATGGTGCTCTTCTCCGACGAGTTCGAGTGCCACGGCCAGGAGAGCCCGTTCACCGAGTGGCTCAGCAAGTGGGACCCGAGCCGAGGTGACCTGATGGGTCGGGTGACCACCCAGATCGAGTGCGCCAAGTACTTCCCACAGCGTGACGACGCACTGCGCGCGCATGCGACGCAGATCGATCCCAACGGCATGTTCTTCGCCGTACCGTTGGAATGGCAGCAGCGACTGTGGCCGACCGAGGAGTTCGAGCTGGCCAAGACCCGCGTGAAGACCGCCCTCCCCGAAACCGATCTGTTCACCGGAATCGAGACGTGATGAACATCGACATCGTCAACACCGTGATGGTCGTCGCGGCCGAGGAGCCGCAGGGACCGGAATTCGGCAAGTCGTCCCCGCTCGGGCTCCTGGTGATCCTGTTGCTGCTGGTCGGGACCGCGTTCCTGATCTGGTCGATGAGTCGTCAGCTCAAGAAACTGCCGGAGTCCTTCGACACCGAGCACCCCGAGGCGGATCAGGCCTTCGACGAGGGCACCGACCCATCGGGGCCGATCGCTGCCACCGACGACGCTGCACCCGGAAGCCAGGACGCGACGAGCACGACCGGGACCGATGAGCGACGCCCGGCGGACACCTGACGGTTCGTCGAACATGCTGGGCTCGGCGACGAGCCCATATCTCCGGCAGCACGCCGACAATCCGGTCCACTGGCAGGAGTGGTCCGACGCCGCGTTGAACCTGGCACGCGAACGCGACGTGCCAGTGCTGCTGTCGGTCGGCTACGCGGCCTGTCACTGGTGTCACGTGATGGCGCACGAGTCCTTCGAGGACGACGCGACCGCGGCCCAGATGAACCGCGACTTCGTCTGCATCAAGGTCGATCGGGAGGAACGTCCCGACATCGACGCCATCTACATGAGCGCCACCGTCGCGATGACCGGGCAGGGTGGTTGGCCCATGACCTGCTTCCTCACCCCGGACGGCGACCCGTTCTACACCGGCACCTACTACCCGCCGCGGCCGCGCGGGCAGATCCCCTCCTTCCGTCAGGTGCTGACCGCGGTCACCGAGGCGTGGACGCAGCGTCGCGCCGACCTCGACGACACCGCCGCGAAGGTGCGCGAGCACATCGTGGTGAACACCTCCCCGTTGCCGGCGGGCACCGTCGCCGTCGACGACCGACTGCTCGCGCACGGCGTCCGCACCGTGCTCGACGACGAGGATCGTGAATTCGGCGGATTCGGCGGCGCACCCAAATTCCCGCCCTCGGCGCTCCTCGAAGCGCTGATCCGGCACACCGAACGCACCGGCGACACCGCTGCGATCGAGACCGCCGCCCGAACCATGGACGCGATGGGCCGGGGCGGCATCTACGACCAGCTCGCCGGTGGTTTCGCCCGGTACTCGGTCGACGCCGGCTGGGTGGTACCCCACTTCGAGAAGATGCTCTACGACAACGCGCAACTGCTGCGGGCCTACGCACATCTGGCACGGCGGACCGGAGATCCGTTGGCACGCCGCGTCGTCGAGGAGACGGTCACGTTCCTCCGGCGGGACCTGCGGGTGCCGGGCGGATTCGCCTCGTCTCTCGACGCCGATGCCGACGGCGTGGAGGGGTCCACCTACGTGTGGACGCCGGACGAACTCGCCGAGGTCCTCGGACCGGAGACCGGACGCTGGGCCGCCGAGCTGTTCGTCGTGACCGAGCGGGGCACCTTCGAACACGGTCGCTCGACGCTGCAGCTCCCGACCGACCCGGACGACCGCGAGCGCTTCGCTGCCGTGTGTGCCGCGCTCCTCGAGGCGCGGGGTAGGCGTGTCCAGCCCACCCGCGACGACAAGGTCGTCACCGCGTGGAATGCCATGACGAGCACCGCACTCGCCGAGGCCGGTGCCGGGCTGGGTGACACCGGCTACGTCGACGAGGGAGTTCGTTGCGCCGACGAGTTGCTGAGCAACCACCTGGTCGGTGGGCGGCTCCGTCGTTCCTCGCTCGGCGGACACGTGGGCGAGACCGACGGCGGGCTCGACGACCACGCGACGCTGAGCACGGCTCTGCTGACGCTGTTCCAGGTCACCGGTGAAACCCGGTTTTTGGGAGCGGGAGCGGGAGTGCTCGACACCGCGATCGAACTGTTCGCGGATCAGGAGGCGCCCGGCGCCTGGTTCGACGCCACCGGTGAAGGGCTCATCGCCCGGCCCCGTGATCCGATCGACGGTGCCACCCCGGCGGGGGCGTCGCTCATGGCCGAGGCGCTGCTCACCGCATCCATGCTCGCCGACCCGGCCAAGGCGGTCGGTTATGCAGAACTGCTGGAGCACAGTCTGTCCCGCGCATCGGTGATCGTCGCCAAGCTGCCGCGATCGGCCGGGCACTGGATGTCGGTGATGTCGGCGCGGGTCGCCGGGCCGGTGCAGATAGCCGTGGCAGAAGGGTCGGCGTCGAACCATGCGCTGACCCGGGCGGCGTGGTCGCACGTCCCCGGCGGAGCGGTCGTCGTTGCCGGCGAACAGGATTCACACCCGCTGCTCGTCGCGCGGGGCCCGATCGACGGACGCGACGCCGCCTACGTGTGCCGGGGAACGGTCTGCGGGCTGCCGGTCACGGACGAGGAATCGCTCGTCGCGCAGCTGGGGTGAGGCCGGCAGACCACGCAGGTGTCGGATCCGTCCGGACGGGTATTGATGAGTATGCGCATCTCCACTCTGATCGGGACCTCGCTCGCCACCGCCGCAGCCGGTGCCATCGGCAGCGTGGTGACCAAACCCGCTGTCGAGACCTGGTATCCGCGGCTGAAGAAGCCGTCGTTCGTGCCGCCGACCTGGGTGTTCCCGGTGGCCTGGACCGCCCTCTATGCCGACATCGCGGTCACCTCCGCCACCGCGATCGACGGTTTGGGCGAGTCGCCGGCCCGAGAAGAGAAGCAGGCGTACCTCGCCGCGCTCGGTGCCAATCTCGCTCTCAACGGGGCGTGGAGCTGGATCTACTTCGGCAGAGGGGCGCTGGGTACCGCGTCGGTGGCCGCCGCGGCCCTCACGGTCAGCAGCGCCGACCTGGCCCGGCGTACCGCGGCCGTGAATCCGCCGGCCGGGGCCGCGCTCGCCGCCTACCCGGCGTGGTGCGCCTTCGCCACGGTCCTGTCGACGTCGACCTGGTGGCTCAACCGCGACCGTGAGCGCGTATCACACTGACCGGGATCGCAGCTCGTCCAGCGATTCGGCGAATCGTTCGATCGCCCAGTCGATCTCCTGAACGGTGATGACGAGGGGAGGCGCGAGCCGAAGCGTCGATCCATGGGTGTCCTTGGCCAGGACGCCGTGCTCGGCGAGGCGGAGGCAGAAGTCCTTGCCGGTGCCGAGCACCGGATCGAGATCGATACCAGCCCAGAGTCCCAGACCGCGGGTCGCGACGATGCCGCGGCCGACGAACTCCCTCAGCCGCGTGTGTAAGTGGTCGCCGAGGTCGGTGGCGCGTTCCTGCCAGGTGCCGTCGGCGAGCATGTCGACGACGGTGTGGCCGATCGCCGCGGCGAGGGGGTTCCCGCCGAAGGTCGAGCCGTGCTGTCCGGGGTGGAGGACGCCGAGGACATCGCGGTTCGCCACCACCGCGCTGACCGGTACGATCCCGCCACCGAGCGCCTTGCCGAGCAGGTAGACATCGGGTACGACGCCCCAGTGTTCGACGGCGAAGGTACGTCCCGTGCGACCCAGGCCCGATTGGATCTCGTCGGCGATCAGCAGGACGTCGTTGTCGGTACACAGAGCACGTACCCGCGGGAGGTAGTCATCGGGCGGGACGATGATCCCGGCCTCGCCCTGGATGGGTTCGAGCAGGATGCCGACGGTCGTCTCGTCGATCGCGGCAGCGATCGCCTCGACGTCGCCGTACGGGACACGGACGAAACCCGGTGTGTACGGACCGAATCCGGCGCGAGCATCAGGGTCGTCGCTGAACGAGATGATCGTCGTGGTGCGGCCGTGGAAATTACCGCCGGCGACGACGATCGTCGCGCGGCCGTCGGGGACGCCCTTGACGTCGTAACCCCACTTTCGGGCGACCTTGATCGCAGACTCGACGGCCTCGGCGCCGGTGTTCATCGGCAGCACCATCTCCTTGCCGCACAGTTCCGCGAGTGCGGCGCAGAACGGTTCGAGACGATCCGAACGGAACGCACGACTGGTGAGGGTGACCCGTTCGATCTGTTCGAGTGCCGCGGCGACGATCCGCGGATGGCGATGTCCGAAGTTGACCGCCGAGTACGCGCCCAGACAGTCGAGGTGGCGCTTGCCGTCGACGTCGGTGATCCACACACCCTCGGCGGTCGCAGCGGTGACCGGGATCGGGGAGTAGTTGTGTGCCACATGCGGTTCGGCGTCGGTCGTGGAACCTGCAGAAGATGTCACACCGTGGGGGATGAGCGTGTCGGACATGAGCGTATCTCCTGGAGTTCCAATGTGCAGCACTTGACCCTGCCGCCGCCCTTGAGCAACTCGGAGAGATCGACGGTCACCGGCCGGAACCCGGCCTCGCGCAGCTCTGCCTCGAGATGCGGTGCGCGATCGGTCATCACGACGTCGAGTCCGTCGGAGACCAGGTTGAGGCCGAGCACGGCCGCGTCGGCGTCGGTGGCGATGATGGCGTCGGGGAACAGCTCGTCGCGCAGTCGGCGTGAGCGTGCGGAGAATGCGGCGGGGTGGTAGGCGATCGTGCGGTCGTCGAGGACGCCCAGCGCGGTGTCGAGGTGGTAGAACCGCGGGTCGACAAGTTCGAGGGTTCGTACACCGATCGCAGGGTGTGCCATTGGGCGAGGGCCCGGTCGGTGTCCACCGGAACCGAGGTGTCCATCCAGGGATTGATCGCATAGGACACCGTGAAGTGCACGGGCGGGGTCATCGCGTAGGTCCTTGGCCGCGCCTGGCGTACCGGGGGCGCGGCGATACCCGGGCTCGTCAGCGTCATGAATCGAGCGTATCGTCGGCAATCTATGCAAACAATCGCCGTGGATTGCGTATGAGTGCAACAAAACGTCACAGCACTAGAGGGGAGTGGTCATCCATTGCGTACGCTCGACGATCTGGATGAGAAGGTGATCGCCTGCCTCACCCGTGACGCCCGCGCGACCTATGCCCAGATCGGTGACGAGGTCGGGCTCTCCGCCCCCGCGGTCAAGCGTCGGGTCGACCGTCTACTCGACGACGGGGTGATCCGGGGATTCACCGCCATCGTCGATCCGCACGCGATGCAGTGGACGACCGAGGCCTATGTGCAGGTGTACTGCCGCGGCAACATCTCGCCGGACGAGCTCAAGGCGTCGTGGGAACCGATCCCGGAGGTGGTCAGCGCGGCGACCATCTCGGGTCAGGCCGACGCCATCCTGCGGGTGCGGGCCCGCGACGTGCGCCACCTCGAGCAGGCACTCGAACGCATCCGTGCCGCCGGTCCGGTGGACAAGTCCGAGTCGATCATCGTCCTCAGTGAACTGATAGACCGCGGTCACCCGTAGACCGCGTTGTGTTAGTGTTGTCGCCGTGATCAGCACCGTGCGCGCATATTGGCGCTTTATCGAGGCTCCGGGTGGGGCCACGATGAAGCGCTGACCAAGCGCGCGCACGTAACACCCGGAGCCCGAGCAGCGACCCTACGGTCGCTGCTCTTGTCGTTTTGAGCGGGGCTCCACCACTAGGCGTGCCCCGGTTGGACCACCGACAGGGCATGACCTCGAAAGGCACACACCGTGACCACTCTCCCGGATTCCACGCGTACGGCAGACAAGGCCGAATCGACCTCTGATCGTCGGATCAAGTCCTTCCGTCCGATCCCGTCTCCCGACACCGTCCGCGCCGAACTGCCCCTGACCGCGCGTCGTGCGCTCGCCGTTGCCCGCGACCGTGACGAGATCGCCGACATCCTCGCCGGCCGCGACGACCGTCTTCTCGTGATCGCCGGACCGTGCTCGGTGCACGATCCGATCGCCGCGATCGACTACGCACGGCGTCTGGCGCCGCTGGCCGAGGCCTACGCCGATCGTCTGAAGATCGTCATGCGGGTCTACTTCGAGAAGCCGCGCACCACGGTCGGGTGGAAGGGTCTGATCAACGACCCCGGCATGGACAACACCTTCGACGTCGAGCGCGGTCTGCGGACCGCCCGGTCGTTGCTGCTCGACATCATCGACCTCGGACTGCCCGTCGGCTGTGAGTTCCTCGAACCGACCAGCCCGCAGTACATCGCCGACGCCGTCGCGTGGGGCGCCATCGGCGCCCGCACCACCGAGTCGCAGGTGCACCGCCAGCTCGCGTCGGGCCTGTCGATGCCGATCGGCTTCAAGAACGGCACCGACGGAAACGTCCAGGTCGCCATCGACGGTGTGAAAGCCGCTGCGGCTGAACATGTCTTCTTCGGAGTCGACGACTTCGGCAACGGCGCGGTCGTCGAGACCGCGGGCAACGAGGACTGCCACATCATCCTGCGTGGCGGCACCCGCGGACCCAACTTCGACGCCGAGTCGATCGCGTCTGCGGCTGCGGCCCTGGACAAGGCCGGTCTGCCCGCACGCGTGATGATCGACTGCTCGCACGCCAACTCCGGTAAGGACCACATCCGCCAGGCGGAGGTCGCGACCGAGATCGCGGCGATCCTGCGTGCCACTCGCGAGGCCGGCGAGGCGTCGAACATCAGCGGCGTCATGCTGGAGAGCTTCCTCGAGCCCGGCGCGCAGTCGACCGACGCCACCCCGCTGGTCTACGGCAAGTCCGTCACCGACAAGTGCATGGGCTGGGAGGCCAGCGCCACCGTCCTCGACGCGCTCGCGCGCGCCTGACCCTTCGATACGCCCCTCCGCAAGCTCCGGGGCTACTCAGGGAGCGGATTGGCCTACGTCGACTTCGGGAGAGGCGTCGGGAATCGTGACGACGGCGCGTCGTCGCAATGAGCCGCGTGGTGACCGCACCGATGGCGCCACGCGGAACTCGGCCTCCCAGCGGTCGCGGTACACGCGATTGAGCAGGTAGCCGCGCTGGGAGTTGCCGAACCGCACGTGCGGCGAGGCGGCCTTCAATGCGCGGTCGCCGTCGTCGCTGTCCTCGCCGTCGCCGCCGGAGGTGATCGACGTCGTGGCTAGTTCGATTCCGCGGGTGGGGGAGTCGTCGACGTAGTCGGCCCGTAGGTCGGCGACGACACTCCGGTGGATGTCGCCGGCGAGGGAGACGAGGTTGTGTACGCCGCGGCGTGCCGCCCCGTCTAGGACGCGTCGTCGCGATGCCTCGTAGCCGCTCCACCCGTCCATGCTGACCGCCCGCGACCCGCCGCGCGCGAGGTCGGCCATCGGGACCTGCTGGGCGAGGACATCCCATCGGGCGTTACTCGACGCCAGGCCGTCGAGTAGCCAGCGTTCCTGCGCGTCACCGAGGATCGTCCGGGACGGATCCGCGGTGCGGGCGTTCTGCGGGGAGTCGTTGTCCCCGTTGGCCTGATCGTCGCGGTGGCTGCGGGTGTCGAGGACGTTGATCTCCGCGAGGTCGCCGAAGGCGAGACGCCGATGAGCGCGGATGACGGTGCCGTCGGGTCGTGCGGTGGTCCGCACCGGGGTGTTCTCCCACCATGCCCGCAATGCACTGGCGCGCCGGAGAGCGAACTGCGACATGGTGGTCTCATCCTCGGGAATCGTTGCGGCCCAGTTGTTGTCGACCTCATGGTCGTCGAAGGAGATCACGAACGGCGACATCGCGTGGGCCTGTTGCAGGTCAGGGTCGGACTTGTAGAGCGCGTACCGCTCCCGATAGTCGTCGAGGCCGACTGCCTCGTGGGTCGCCGATGCCGGCCGGGTCGCGCCGCGGCGGGCGTCGAGCGGGATCGGCTTCTCGTAGATGTAGTCGCCGAGGTGCAGCACCAGATCCGGTGCGTGCGCCGCCATGTCGGCGAAAGCGTGGTAGTAGCCGTCAGCCCAGTTCTGGCACGACGCCACGGCGATCGACAGCGCACCCGGCCGGGCGGTCGGGGCCGGCGCGGTGCGGGTCCGGCCGATCGGCGAGATCTCGCCGAGTGCCCGGAAGCGGTAGAAGTGGTCGGCGGCCGGGGCGAGTCCGCGCACATCGACGTGGATGCTGTGGCCCCATTCCGGCGTCGCGTGGGCGGTCCCCCGGCGCACGACACGCGTCATCGATGCGTTTGTCGCGATCTCCCAGTCGACGCGGACCGGACGTGAACCCATCCCTCCTCCTGGGGCGAATGGGTTGCGCGCCAGTCGCGTCCACAACACGATGCCGTCCGGCAGGGGATCGCCGGAGGCGACGCCGAGCGCGAACAATGATCCGGACGACCCCGGGGTGGGGGTCGCAGGTGGGGTGGCGCCGAGAAGCCCGGGGGTGAACGCGAGTCCCGTCACCAGTCCTGTTGCGGTGAGGAATCGTCGACGGGTGGCGCCGCTACGAAGAGTGAGGTCGGGGTCCACCCGTAGTGCGGCACCGGACGGACCACGATCAGTTCTCGTCACGGCCCCACCCGATCACCCACGGCTGACCTCCACGGCACCGGCAGGAATCGGGCACATGATGTTCGGGTGAAGAAGGGTTTGTGTGCGCGGCACAGGCGGCGGTGGGTACCTGGTCCCTCAGGGGGACGACGGTCGGCCCTACCGCCGGGCGCCGATCCGGGGTGGGATTACGAAGGGGGGGCCGCGGGGTTGGGGTCGCGGAGTGGTGGAGGGAGGCGAACCGAGATGATGGACCAGATGATGCAGATGTGTCACCACATGACGATGTGGATGCACGGTATGGGCATGATGCCGCCGATGCACATGTGAACCCTCGGTGCGGGTCGGCGAGCGGATACTACCCCGCGACGACCAGCCAGGCGGCGGCGTAGTGGAGTAGTGCGGCGACCGCGGTGCAGAGGTGGAAGACCTCGTGGTGACCGAAGGTTCGCGGCCACGGGTTGGGCCAGCGCACCGCGTACAGGACTCCGCCGACGCTGTAGAGGACGCCGCCGAGGGCCAGCAGGATCATGATCAGGTAGCCGGTCTGTTCGACCAGCGCCGGGGCGACCACGACGATGACCCAGCCGAGCAGGATATAGAGCGTGACGCCCAGCCAGCGCGGGGCGCCCGGCCAGAGGATCTTCAGCAGCGAGCCGCCGAGCGCACCCGCCCACACGATGCCGAGCACCCACCAGCTCACCGGCGACGGCAGGCCGAGGGCGCAGAACGGTGTGTAAGTGCCGGCGATGAAGAGAAAGATCATCGCGTGGTCGGCTCGCTTCATCCGGATGCGGGCACGCGCCGTCTTCCACGGGATGCGGTGATAGGTGGCGCTGACGGTGAAGAGTCCGACGACGGTGATCGCATAGATCCCACACGTCAGCGCGGCGACGGCGCCGTCGAGGATCGCGGCCCCGATGACCAGCGCGAGACCGGCGACCGCTGCCACATAGGCGGAGTAGTGGTGGATCACGCCGCGCAGGCGTGGTCGATCGGCCACGTCCGGGGGCGGGCTCGACAGTGTGTTCACAAACCTACGGTACCGTAAGTTACTCGACTGTAGGGAGGCTCGCGGAGGTCGGCGGGGTCATTCTGCTCGCATCGCGGCGCGTAAGGTGTCCCACGTGACACGAGGCCGCGAAGGATGAAGCTGCTGCCGGATCGGGTGCGCCGTCCAGCTCTCACCATCTACGAACGTCGACTCATCCAACTCCTCGACACCCAGCGCCTACCGCGGCATGTCGCGATCATCTGCGACGGCAATCGTCGCTGGGCGCGCGAGGCGGGATTCGACGACGTCAGTCACGGACACCGCGTGGGTGCCCAGCGCATCGCCGACATGCTCGGCTGGTGCGCGGGCCTGGGCATCGAGGCCGTCACCATCTATCTCCTCTCCACCGAGAACCTGAACCGCTCGTCGGACGAGCTCGACGCTCTGCTCGAGATCGTGCCCGACATCGTCGACGAGATCTCCTCGCCCGACGGCGACTGGTGCATCCGCATCGTCGGCACCCTCGACGCCCTGCCCGAGGCCGTCGCCGGGCGCCTGCGGGTCGCGGCCGAGCGCACCAGCGAACGAGACGGCATGAACGTCAACGTCGCCGTCGGGTACGGCGGACGGCAGGAGATCGTCGACGCGGTGCGGGCGTTGCTCGACGAGAAGCGTGCCGCCGGCGCCACTGCCGAGGAGATGATCGAGGCGGTCACCGTCGAGGCGATCGACGCCAACCTCTACACCAAGGGGCAGCCCGATCCCGACCTCGTGATCCGGACCTCCGGAGAACAGCGGCTGTCGGGATTCTTGCTGTGGCAGAGCGCCTACTCGGAGATCTGGTTCACCGACGCGTACTGGCCGGAGTTCCGCCGGGTCGACTTCCTGCGCGCGCTACGGGACTACTCGGCGCGCAGCAGGCGATTCGGCAAGTAGGTCGCGAAGGGCCTGCAGGTCGGCGGTGAAGGTCGACGCCGCAGGCGTACCGAACCCGACGACCAGACCGCCGTGCGGCAGGGGGTCGGCGTCCGGGTGACGGAACAGCGACAGTCCGACGAGCCCGATCCCTCGCCTGAACGCTTCGTGAACGAGTGCACCCTCGTCCGCGTGGTCGACGGGTATGACGGCATGCAGTCCGGCGGCGATGCCGGGTAGACCCAGACCGCACGCGGTGACGGCCTCGACGAGTGCGTCGCGGCGCTGTCGATACACCTGCCGGCTGCGGCGGATGTGTCGGTCGTACGCGCCGGAGTCGATCAGGTCGGCGAGGATCAGCTGGTCGACGATGCTCGCGTCGCCTTCTCGTACTCCCTTGGCGTTCATCACGACATCCATCAGATGAGGTGGCAGTGCGAGCCACCCGGCGCGCACGGCGGGGGAGAGGCTCTTGGACATCGAACCGGCGTGGATCACCACATCCGGGCCGAGTGCCTGCAGTGCACCGACCGGGTCGCGGTCGTAGCGGAACTCGCCGTCGTAGTCGTCCTCGACGATGACCGCGCCGGTGCGCCGAGCCCACTCGATCACCTGCATGCGTCGCGCCGGGGACAGTGGGACCCCGGTCGGGAACTGGTGGCTCGGGGACAGCAGGACCGCCGCGGCGCCACTGCGTTCGAGGTCGTCGATCACCATCCCCTCGTCGTCGACGGCGATCGGGACCACTCTGGTGCCGCCCCGTACGACTGCCTGCCAATGGAAGGGCAGGCCGTGACCCTCGACGGCGAGGACGTCGCCGAAGACAGTGCGTGACAACAGTTCCAATGCGGACTGGACCGCGGTGCCGAGCACGATCAGGTCGGCGGTGGTCCGGACGCCGCGCGTCCGGCTCAGGTACCCGCTGAGGGCGCGACGCAGTTCGGCCCGGCCCTGAGGGTGGGTCGGTGCAAACACCTCGTCCCCGGCACCGGTGAGAACCCGACGGGTTGCGCGAATCCAGTCGGTTCGCGGGAACATTCCCGCGCATGGTTGTCCGAGCGAGAAGTCGTGCGGGAAGCGGAAAGGCGAAGGCGTCGAGGGGCGTTCATCGGCTTTCCGGTTGCTCGCGGTCTCGGGATGTGCCGCGCCGTCGGCCACGCGTGTGGCGGAACCCTGGCGGGCGGTCAGCCAACCCTCCGCGATCAACTCCTGATACACGGCCGACACCGTGCCGCGGGCGAGGCCGAGGTCGGCGGCCAGCGAACGGTACGGCGGCAGTGCGGTTCCGGCGGGCAGGCGGCCGTCAAGGATGGCCGATCGCAGGGCCTCCGTGAGCGTTCGGCGCAGCGTCGCGCCGCGACCGCGTGCGCTGGCCCCCGGGTCCGGTTGCAGGTCGAGAAACAGATCGGCGCCGAGGCGCGCAGCCACCTCCGCCCACGGGTCGGTGGCGGTCGCGCTCGGATTGACCCTGTTTTCTTCCATCGGATTGGACCACTTTCTTGTGCTAATCCCGCACTAGCCTAAGTCCTGAAACCGAAGAACAGACAAGAGGCCGACGATGTCGGTGAGGAGGGGCGAGATGAAGATCGTGGTGATCGGGGCAAGCGGGGTACTGGGGAGCCGGGTGGCGGACCTGCTCGCCGAGCGCGGCAACGAGGTGGTGCGGGCGAACCGAGGCGCCGGGGTCGACGCCTACACCGGGGAGGGGCTGGCCCGGGCGATGTCCGGTGCCGATGTCGTGGTCGACTGCCTCAGTGTCGAGACGCTGAGCGCGAAGAAGGCCGTCGACTTCTTCCGGACGACGGCGCGCAACATCGGGCGAGCGGCGACCGCAGCCGCGGTCGGGCACGTCGTCTGCGTCTCGATCGTCAACGCGGACGATCCGACGGTGAACGCGAAATTCGGTTACTACCAGGGCAAGGCGGCTCAGGAAGCCGCCTACCGCGATGTCGTCGACCCGGCGACGCTGACCATCCTGGCGTCGGTGCAGTGGTTCGAACTCGCCGAACAGATGATGGGACGAATGGCTGTCGGTCCCGTCGCGATCGTGCCGAAGATGCGGTGTCGCCCCGCGGCCGCCGAGGACGTGGCGAAGGTGGTCGCGGACACCGCCACGGCGGGTCCGGTGACCGCCGACGCCGGCGGTGTTCGCAAGATCGAGGTCGCCGGGCCCGCCGAGATGAACCTCGTCGACGTGGCGAAAGCCGTTGCGGCGCAGCGAGGATCGCCGCGCTGGATCATCGGGGCGGCCGTAGGCGGATCGGCGATCCGAGGCGGGGGACTCGTGCCCGCGAATCCGGACGTGATCACCCCGACCACGCTCGAACAATGGCTCGCCCAGCGTTCCGGCGCGCACGCGGGTAGTGCGAGATGAGCGTGCGCCCGCGCCCGTCGACACGCATGTGGATCCCGCAGGACAATCCCGCCGTCTACAAGGCGCTCGTCGCGCTGCAGCGGGCGTCGTCGGCGGGTGTCGACGTCGAGATCGGCGAGCTGATCTCGATGCGGGTGTCGCAGCTGAACGGTTGTGCGTACTGCCTGCACATGCATGCCGGGGACGCGCTGGCCGCACAGATCGACCCGCACAAGCTGCTGATGCTCGCCACGTGGCGTGAGGCGGGGTCGCTGTTCTCGTCACGGGAGCGGGCGGTCCTCGCGCTCGCGGAACAACTCACGCGACTCGGCGAGGGTGGTGTCGACGACGCGGTGTTCGACGATGTACGAACATGTTTCGACGCGGCCACCACCGGCCAGCTGGTCGCGGCGATCGTGATGATCAACGCCTGGAACCGGATCGCCGTTGCCGGTGGGTACCCCGCGGGCCTGGACGAACGGCGTGTGTCGCAGGCCGCCGGCTGACCGCTGGTTGTCGCCGGCGGGTGTCCGCGGCGCTCCTCTCACCTCATCCGGCAGTGGGCTCATCATCCTGCGCTACGCGCATCAGCCGCGTTACACCATTGCGAACGGCGAGATCTCCATGCCGATCTCGAGAGAAGCGGCGATCTCCCGGATCTCGTCGTAATCGAAGACGACGTGGCCGGACAGGACGTCGACGTCTCGGCGCGCACGCTGCATCGGGTGGTCGAGGAAATGCACGCTTGCGCCCGATGCCTCGAGCAGGGTGCCGATCACCGCTCTCGATTCGTTCACGATCCGGGCCGCGGCGAGACGCGCCTGCGCACGCGTGCGGATGTCGACCGTCCCTCCGGCAGCGAGGATTTCGTCGATGGTCGCCGTGGTCTGCGCAAGCAGGCCCCGAAGAGCCTGTAGCCGGATTCGCGCGTCGCCCAGGCGAATCCGCGCTGCTGGCTTGTCCTTCTGCTTGACCATCTGGTAGGCGAGGACCCGTTCGGAGAGTCGTGCGGCGTACAGGTCGGCGACCCGCTCGGCCGTGCCCAGGGCGGGCATCGCGGCAAGCAGGGCGAGAGCGGGGACCATCGGCCAGCGATACGAGTAGTTGTCGTGCAGGGTCGCGCCAGGTGTCCTGCCCGCGTAGAGATCTCGAACTCGGACGGTGCGGTGCGCCGGTACGAAGGCGTTCTCGACGACCACGTCGTTGGACCCGGTCGCCCGCATGCCGTCGGTGTGCCAGACGTCCTCCACCCGCGCGTCGTCGATCGGCAGGAGCGCGAGGACGGCGTCGGGTCGGTCGCCGGTGACGATGGCACCCACCATCACCCAGTTGGCCTCCATGATGCCGGTCGCCCAGGACCAGCGCCCGGACACGGAGAAACCGCCATCCCGCGGCTCCGCGGTGCCGGTCGGTGCCAGAGGTGCCGGTGCGAGGTACGGGCGGTCGGCGAACGCCTCCTCCTGCGCCGCCTCGCTGAACAGTGCGGTGATCCAGCCGTGCAACGTATAGAAGCCCAGCGTCCAGGCGCTCGACGTGCAGCCGTGGGCCAGCCGCCGGACATGGTCGAGGATCTCGGGGAAGGGTGCCTCGAGTCCGCCGAACCTACTGGGGATCAACAGATCCAAGAGGCCGGAGTCGGTCGCGTCGCGGATGGTCTCGGCGGGCAGTTGCCGAAGTTCCTCCGCCCGGCCCGCGCGCTCGGCCAGGGAGGCGATGAATTCGTCGGTGATCAGCACCGTGCCGGATGTCGGGGTGTCCACGGATCGGAACGTAACATACAAAAAAGTATGGGGTGTCTGGTTCGGGCCAGAACCGCGGTTAGGGTGAGGGAATGGGGCGAGCGCAGGAGGGTGGCGGCGGCCACCTGTCGGCCGACGACTGGATCGAGCTCGGGTACGCGATCCTGGCCGAGGACGGATTCAAGCAGATCAAGATCGACACCGTCTGCAAACGCATGGGAGTCACCAAGGGCAGTTTCTACTGGCACTTCAAGGACATCGCGGCCTATCGTTCGGCGCTGGTCGCACGGTGGGGCGAGTGGAACGACGAGGAACACCAGAACTTCGCGGCCCTGGCCGACCTACCGCCGCGCGACCGCCTGCTGGGCTTGATCGCCCAACTGACGAGCCCGAGGCACTGGATGATCGAACGGGCGATGCGGGAATGGGCACGCTCGGATCCGAATGCCGAGGCGAGTATCCGGACGTCCGATCGTCGTGCGCGAGAAGCGGTGCGCCGGTGTCTCCTCGACCATGGAATGGATCCGAAGACCGCGTCGGTCCGGTCCAACTGGATCTTCGCGATGGGCATCGGGGCGCTGCACCTGTCCTACTCCGAGGAGGACCGCGCGTCCGCCGGACGCCACAGCGCGGAACTGGTGGACCTGATGCTCACACCGACATGATGGTCACGTCGGCCTGATGCTCACAGTTTGCGCAGGCGTACCCGGTTGATGGCGTGGTCGACGTCCTTGCGGAGCACCAGCGAGGCCCGCGGGCGGGTGGGCAGGATGTTCTCGATGAGGTTCGGCCGGTTGATCGAGGTCCACAGGTCCCGCGCCGCGGCCGTGGCCTGCTCGTCGGTGAGCGAGGCGTAGGCGTGGAAGTGGGAGTCCGGGTTGGCGAACGACGTGGTCCGCATCTGCAGGAACCGGGAGATGTACCACTCCTCGATGTCCTCGATCTTGGCGTCGACGTAGATCGAGAAGTCGAAGAGATCCGACACCATCAGCGTCGGGCCGGTCTGCAGGACGTTCAATCCCTCGAGGATGAGGATGTCGGGTTGCCGCACATAGTGATAGACGCTCGGCACGATGTCGTAGGCGAGGTGCGAGTAGACCGGCGCGGCCACCTCGCGCGCACCCGACTTCACCTCGGTCACGAACCGGAGCAGCGCACGCCGGTCATACGACTCGGGAAAACCCTTGCGATGCAAGATCCCTCGACGCTGCATCTCCGCCGTCGGCAACAGGAAGCCGTCGGTGGTGATCAGGTCGACCTTCGGATGCGACTCCCACCGGGCGAGCAACGCCGCGAGCACGCGAGCCGTCGTCGACTTGCCGACTGCGACACTGCCGGCGATACCGATGACGAACGGGACCTGCCGGTTGACCTGACGCTCGCCGAGGAAGGTCGAGGTGGCCGCAAAGAGTCGTTGGCGCGCAGCGACTTGCAGATGGATCAGACGCGAGAGGGGCAGGTAGACGTCGGCGACCTCCTCGAGGTCGATCTGCTCACCGAGACCCACGAGTTCGGCGAGCTCGTCCTCGTTCAGCACGAGGGGCATCGACTCACGCAGTTCGCGCCACTGCCGGCGGTCGAGTTCCAGGTACAGACTGGGGTCCCGATCACTGGCATTGCGAGCCATCAGCGCAGCTCCGGGGTCATGGTGAGCGCGGCTGCCCGGGTCGTCATGCGTAACAGCTTAGGGCCCACCTCTCGCCGCGACGCGGTGGGTCCGCGCGGTGCGTCCGCTCGCGGTAACGTGCCCGGTATGCCGGCCGATCACGCGACCCCCGACCTCGTCACCGACTACCTGCGGCTGGGGTTGGCGTTCGATCGGCTCGAAGAAGGTTTCGTCGACGCGTTCACCGGCGACCCGGCACTGCGCGCCGAGATCGCCAACGGACCCGCACCCGACCCGGCGCACCTGGCCGCACAGGCGCGGGCCCTGCGCGCCGACCTCCCCGGTGATCTCCCCGCGGACCGGGCGGAGTTCATCGGGTCCCACCTGCGGGCGCTCGAGTGCTCGGCCCGCAAGTTCGCCGGCGACGACATCTCCTTCGTCGACGAGGTCAACGCCTACTTCGACGTCGACATCGCCCTCGCCGACCCCGACCGCTACCGGCAGGCCCACACCGAACTCGCCGACGCACTCGGTATCGCCGATGCCAGCGGCGAGGATCTCCGCGACGCCTACGCCGCTCATCGTCGGGCCGACGAGATCCCCGCCGACAAGGTCGACGAATGCGTCCGGGCGTTCAGTGGTGCCCTTCGCGAACGTGTCCGCGCGCAGTATCCGTTGCCGGACAACGAGATCGTCGACTTCGAGGTCGTCACCGACAAGCCGTGGTCGGGGTTCAACTACTACCTCGGCGACTACTGGTCGCGGGTCGCGATCAACGCCGATCTGACGCAGTACATGTCGTCGCTCCCACACCTGATCGCCCACGAGGCCTACCCCGGCCACCACACCGAGCACTGCCGCAAGGAACAACTGCTCGTGGGCGCCGGGCAGCACGAGCAGTCGATCTTCCTCGTCAACACCCCGCAATGCCTGATGGCCGAAGGGCTCGCGGACCATGCCCTGACCGCCATCATGGGCAAGGAGTGGGGCGGCTGGGCGCAGGAGATCTACGCCGACCTCGGCCTGCGCTTCGACGCCGACCGGGCGACGCGGGTGGGACGGGCGACCTCCGGGCTCCTCACCGTCCGTCAGGACGCGGCCCTGATGCTGCACGACCAGCACGCCGACGCCGACACCGTCGCCGACTTCCTCCAGACGTGGTTGCTCGCACCGCCCGAGCGTGCCCGGCAGATGCTGCGCTTCCTCACCTCGCCGCTGTGGCGGGCGTACATCAGCACCTACGTCGAGGGTTACCGACTGCTCGAGAGTTGGCTCGACGCCGCGGACGACCGTGCCGCGGCCTTCGGACGGCTGCTCGACGAACCGCTCATCCCGGCGAGCCTGCGCCGTGAGCTGGTAGCGGGTTAGGGGATCGCGGCGCAGGTCCCTAGACTTGTCGCCATGACCGCGAACTCGTCATCCGTGAACTCGATGTCCCTGGCGGAGCTCGACCCCGACGTCGCCGCCGCCATGAACGGCGAACTCAGCCGTCAGCGGGACACTCTCGAGATGATCGCCTCGGAGAACTTCGTGCCGCGCGCGGTGCTGCAGGCGCAAGGCAGCGTGCTCACCAACAAGTACGCCGAGGGTTACCCGGGACGTCGTTACTACGGCGGCTGCGAGTACGTCGACGTGGTCGAGGACATTGCCCGCAATCGCGCCAAGGAACTGTTCGGCGCCGACTTCGCCAACGTCCAGCCGCATTCGGGCGCGCAGGCCAACGCGGCCGTGTTGCAGGCGCTGATGGAGCCGGGGGAGACCATGCTCGGTCTCGATCTCGCCCACGGCGGTCACCTCACGCACGGCATGCGCCTGAACTTCTCCGGCAAGCTCTACGAGAACGCCTTCTACGGCGTGAGCAAGGAAGACTTCCGGATCGACATGGACGAGGTGCGCAAGATCGCCCTCGACGTGAAGCCGAAGGTCATCGTCGCCGGCTGGTCGGCCTACCCGCGGACCCTCGACTTCGAGGCGTTCCGCTCGATCGCCGACGAGGTGGGCGCACACCTGTGGGTCGACATGGCGCACTTCGCCGGGCTCGTCGCCGCGGGCCTGCACCCGTCGCCGGTGCCGCATGCCGACGTCGTCAGCTCGACCGTGCACAAGACCCTCGGCGGACCCCGCTCCGGCATCATCCTCGCCAAGCAGGAGTGGGCCAAGAAGCTCAACTCGGCCGTGTTCCCCGGCCAGCAGGGCGGACCGCTCATGCACGCGATCGCCGGCAAGGCCGTCGCGCTCAAGATCGCCGGTACCGAGGAGTTCGCCGAGCGGCAGCGCCGCACCCTGTCGGGCGCGAGCATCCTCGCCGAACGCCTCAACGGTGAGGACGTCGCCAAAGCCGGCGTCTCGGTCCTGACCGGCGGCACCGACGTCCACCTCGTGCTCGTCGACCTGCGCAACAGCGACCTCGACGGCCAGCAGGCCGAGGATCTGCTCCACCAGGTCGGGATCACGGTCAACCGGAACGCGGTGCCGTTCGACCCGCGTCCGCCGATGGTCACCTCGGGTCTGCGCATCGGCACCCCCGCGCTGGCCACCCGTGGCTTCGGCGACGAGGAGTTCACCGAGGTCGCCGACATCATCGCGACGGCGCTCGCCGCAGGTTCGTCGGCGGACGTCTCGGCCCTGCGTGGCCGGGTCTCCAAGCTCGCCCTCGACTTCCCGCTGTACGAGGGACTCGAGGAGTGGGGACTGATGAGCCGCATCTGAGCCGTGGCCGACCGCTCGGATGTGACCTGAATTGCCCCGCGCCGAGCGGCGTCCGTATCCTTGCAGCGATGAACGCACTCACTGAAGACGACCTGATCATCGCGCTCGAGAAGGCTCTTCCCGAGATCGCGGAAGACCACCAGTCGGCCGCCACTCCGTGGAACCCGCACGACTGGGTGCCGTGGGACGAGGGACGCAACTTCGCCTTCCTCGGCGGCGACGACTACGACCCGTCGCAGGCGACACTGTCGGACGAGGCGCGTGCCGGGCTGCTGGCTCTGCTCCTCACCAAGGACAACCTGCCGTCGTACCACCGCGTGCTGGCGAAGCACTTCCCGGCCTTCTCCGAGTGGCGTCAGCTGATCGGTGTCTGGACCGCGGAGGACAACCGGCACTCGATCGTCCTGCGCGACTACCTCGTCGTGCGCCGCGCGATCGATCCGGTGGATGCCGAGAACCGGCGACTCGTCCACGTCACCAAGGGTTACCGGCAGACCCCCGAGCAGGTCGACCCGCTCGGACCGCTCGATGTGCTCGCACTGATGGCGGTGCACGAGAACCAGTGCGTCAGCTTCATCAAGCGACTCAGCGCGATCGCCGCCGACGACGTCCTGGAGCAGATCCTCACCAAGATCGCCGCCGACGACCAGCAGCAGGCCAACACCTTCGGTGCGTTCCTCAACGCCGGCATCATCGCCGATCAGGACGCCACCGTCATCGCGATCGACTCGGCCCTGGCGCTGGGTCGGGCCGAGGCGATCGGCCACGACATCGATGATTTCGATGCGGAGCGGGCGCTCCTGGCCGACTACGAGAACGAGGACACGTGGCGCGAGATCGCCGCGACCCTCGCCGATGCGGTCAAGCTCGACTCCATCGAGGGTCTGGGCGACGAGGCCGAGGCGGCGCGTCAGCGCATCCTCTCCCGCGCCCGCGGCTAGACACCGGGACACTTTCCCTACACGCGCGCACGGCGCCATCAGGACGACAAATGTCCTGGTGGCGCCGTTTGCGTCCCTGGGTCAGACGATACTGCGGTTAACGCGAAATTCACGCCGACACACCTGACTCCGGCGCGCCGCCGGCGAGGTCTGCGCGTACGTTGACGGTACGGACCGCGGGGAAGCGGTTCGTCCGGGAGGTTCGATTCGTGTATTGCACCAGCAGCGCGAGGGGACCGGCCCCGGTCCTCGTCCACCTCGGCTGACGCCGAGGGCAACGGACTTCGACCCGGCCGGTCAACGGCGAGAACAGGTTTGTGCGGGCGCCGCACGAACGTAGGAGCTCCACGTGACCACACGCACCTACGTCCTCGATACTTCCGTGCTGCTGTCCGACCCCTGGGCGGTCATGCGCTTCGCGGAGCACTCAGTGGTGTTGCCACTGGTGGTCATCAGCGAACTCGAGGGCAAACGCCACCACCACGAGCTCGGCTGGTTCGCACGTGAGGCGTTGCGCATGCTCGACGACCTGCGGCTCGCGCACGGTCGGCTCGACCTACCGATCGAGATCGGCGAGGAGGGCGGCACCCTCCAGGTGGAGCTCAACCACACCGATCCGGCCGTCCTGCCGGCCGGTTTCCGCACCGACAGCAACGATTCCCGGATTCTGGCCTGTGCCCTCAACCTTCGTGCCGAGGGCAAGGACGTGACCCTGGTGTCCAAGGACACCCCGCTGCGTGTGAAGGCCGGCGCGGTCGGTCTGGCCGCCGACGAGTACCACGCGCAGGACGTCGTCGTCTCCGGCTGGTCGGGGATGACCGAACTCGACGTCGAGACCTCGGCGATCGACGCACTGTTCGCCGACGGCGCCATCGACCTGGACGAGGCGAGGGAGTTGCCCTGTCACACCGGCATTCGTCTGCTCAGTCCGTCGTCGAGCGCCCTCGGACGCGTCAACGCGGAGAAGCGTGTGCAACTGGTGCGGGGAGATCGTGAGGCCTTTGGCCTGCACGGCCGTTCCGCGGAGCAGCGGGTCGCCCTGGACCTGCTGCTCGACGACAGCGTCGGCATCGTCTCGCTCGGCGGCAAGGCGGGCACCGGCAAGTCGGCGCTGGCGCTGTGTGCGGGCCTCGAGGCGGTTCTCGAACGACGGACCCAGCGCAAGGTGGTCGTCTTCCGGCCGCTGTACGCGGTCGGCGGCCAGCAGCTCGGTTACCTCCCCGGAGGTGAGGCCGAGAAGATGGGCCCGTGGGCGCAGGCGGTGTTCGACACCCTCGAGGGGCTCGCCTCACCGGAGGTCATCGAGGAGGTGTTGAGCCGCGGGATGCTGGAGGTGTTGCCGCTGACGCACATCCGCGGCCGGTCGTTGCACGACTCGTTCGTGATCGTCGACGAGGCGCAGTCGCTGGAACGTAACGTCCTGCTGACGGTGCTGTCGCGCCTGGGCTCGGGTTCGCGTGTGGTGCTGACCCACGATGTCGCTCAGCGCGACAACCTCCGCGTCGGCCGGCACGACGGCGTCGCCGCGGTCATCGAGAAGCTGAAGGGGCATCCGCTCTTCGCGCACATCACGCTCACCCGCAGCGAGCGGTCGCCGATCGCGGCGTTGGTGACGGAGATGTTGGAGGAGTTCGGGCCTTCCGCGCCGGGAGCGTAGCGAGCGGGCGGGGTGTGTCCGCGCCGGGAGCGTAGCGAGCGGGCGGGGTGTGTCCGCGCCGGGAGCGTAGCGAGTGTTCAGAGGAGGAAGGCCGCGACGATTCGCTGAGGGGAGTGAATCGTCGCGGCCTTCCGTCACGGTGGCCCACTGCTGAGTCTGCTGCTCTCGCAACGGATTTCTCGGTGGTGGGCCGGTCTCAGGGGTCGGGTCAGGCGGCGGTGCCGCCGAGGTCGCTGAGCGCGTTGAGCAGGTCGACGAGTGCGGTGAGGACTTCGATGTTCTCGAGGGAACCCATTTCTCTCCTTTGTCGGTGACTTTCCGTTCGGCGAGGTCGCTGCTCGATCAACGCCGTTACCGACGCTAACGATTATGTTTCGTTTCCGCAAAGAAAAGGTCGGTGAATTCTGCGTGCCCGCAACGCGTCAACGCATTTTCGGGCCGTTGTCCTGCGCGTCGAACAATGGATCATTTCCGATTTTCCTTCGACAATCGACGGGTGATCCGGCGGTCGCGGACAGTCGGGCGGGTCGGAGCGCTTGATCCGATCCTCACTGCACCGTGACCATCACGTGACTTACGGGGTCTTGCGCGCTGTCACACTGTTGTGGTGCTGAAGTTACTGATGAGGCGAATGAGACTGCTGGGACTATTGGTGATTGCGGTGCTGGCCGCGTGCGCTGGTGGTGCGGGTCAGGCCCTCGCCGATCCGGAGACGACGACACCGATCACGCCACCGACCACCCCGGGCAGCCCGTCGCTGCCGGGAATGGGGGAGGGCCTCGGCATCCCACTGCTCGACGAGGTGCTCAACCAACTGTCGGGCGACAACGGTTCCGCGGATGCGCCCGGCGGCGTCGGGGGCGCCGGGGGCCCGACCGGTCAGATGATCGTCGTGACCGCGCCCAAGGCGTCGGACACCACCGCCACGCTCACGGCCTTCGAGAAGGGGAACGACGGCAGTTGGAAGCCGGTCCCCGGTCTCGGCCCGACCAAGGCATTCCTCGGCTCCCTGGGGATGGGCGAGCCGCAGGACAACGTGCCCCGCACCCCGGAGGGAACGTTCCCGCTCGACCAGGCCTTCGGTCGCCAGGAGAATCCGGGCACCAAGATGCCTTACCTCAAGGTCGATACGCAGGACTGGTGGGATTCCGATCCCAAGTCGCCGACCTACAACACCCACGTGCGTCAGCCCCAGAGTCCCGGTGGTGACAGCGAGAACCTGTACAACTCGGGTCCCGTCTACGACTACGCGGTCAACATCGCGCACAATCCGCAGCGCACGCCCGGCAAGGCGACGGCGATGTTCCTGCATGTGACCAACGACCAGCCGACGCTGGGCTGCGTCGCCATCGAGCGCGAGCTGATGAAGAAGATCCTCGTCTGGCTCGACCCCGCGAAGAGCCCGAAGATCACGATCGGCGTCAATCAGGGTGCGCCGACCGGCGAGGCGCCCGGAGCAACCCCTCAGACAACTCCGGGTGCCACGCCGTCGACTCCCGACGTGCCGGCCGCCGACATGCTGACCGGACTGCTCTCGCAGCTGGTCGGTGCGGTTCCCGCCCTGTTCGGGCAGTTCACGGGTCGCTGATCTCGGAGCGAGCGTGCCGGCAGGCGGGGCAGAAGGTCTCCTCGACCCCGATGTGCCAGCCGTTGACCCTTGGCCCACTGATCCCGATCGGGCTCGGCGAGTGGTCGTCGTAGGACGAAGCTGCGCCCGCAGCTGTCGCAGTTCCGGTCGGCCGAACCCTCGGTTTCGGCGAACAGCGGAGATATGACTGTCATGGCGGTGGACCTCTGGTGCTCGCTGTGTCGAATCGGTCCCGTCGGTTCGTCGGCGGACTCGGACGAGCGACCACCTCAGTGTCACCGGGTGTGACGTAGATCTCATAGGGCCGAATGGCACATGGTTCGGCGGACCGAGTGCAGGTCAGCGGTCGCGGGGTACCACCATCACCGGGCCTCGGGCCGAACGCAGGACCGAGAGGCTCGTCGAGCCCAGTCTCATGGCCGCGAAACCGCCGCGACCGCGCGCGCCCACGACGAGCAGTTGCGCAGCCTGGGCGTGGTCGAGCAAGGCGCGGGCAGGGCGGTCCCTGGTCACGGCACAGCGGACGGTGACCTGCGGATATCGGCGGCGCACCTCGTCGAGTTCGGCGTCGAGCCAGGCGTCGGCGCGGCTGCGGCGGCTCGGCCACTCGGACATCGTGCACGGCACGGACATGTCGGCGACATCGGTGTCGCACCAGGCGTGGACGACGGTGACCGGGACGCCGCGCAGGTCGGCCGCGGCGAACGCGGCGTCGACGGCGACTCGACCGCCCGGGGAGCCGTCGGTGCCGACCGCGATGCTCGCCTGGGACCAGTTCGACGTGGAGTCCCGGACGACCGTCAGCGGACATCTGCAGTGCTCGGCGAGTGCGGTGGTGATCGTGCCGAGGGCCACGCGGTGACCGGCCATGTGCCCGCGGTTGCCGACTACGAGCAGTCGGGCTCGATCCGATGCCTCGAGCAGGGCGGTGACCGGCGGGGAGTCGACGACCTGGGTCGTGATCTTCAGCGGGTCGGTTGAGTCGCTCGAGTCCTCGGCGACGCGGCGTGCCTCCGCCAGGGCGCGTTCGCATCGGGCTCGTAGCGGTTCGAGGACGTACGGATCGTCCGCCGAGAGATTCGCCGACGCGATCATCTCGATCTCCGACCGATGGAGGGCGGCGTCGCGCGCGGCCCAGCGGGCGGCGGCGCGGGCGGTGGCAGACCCGTCGACGCCGACGACGACAGGTCCGTCGGTGAATCTGGATGCGGTCACACGGCAGTCCCCCTGGAGGTCCACGCATCGGGTGCCGGGGTGCCGGCATCGCCCGTGTAATCCAGTAGATGCCCCGGCGAGGGGTGAGTCACCGGGTAAAGAGTCCCGTTGGATGGGGACCAATGACACGTGTCGTGCTCTAACCCGCGGGATATGGTACGCGAATCACTCGCGAGCCTCGACTCAGTGCGCGTGACCCCGTCGCGCCGCTTTGGTGGCGTACACCGCCGCCTGCGTACGGCGCTCCATGCCGAGTTTGCCCAGCAGCCGGGACACGTAGTTCTTCACGGTCTTCTCCGCGAGATGCATCCGGGCGGCGATCTGCCGATTGGTCAGGCCCTCGCCGAGGAGGGCGAGCAGGGTGCTCTCCTGCTCGCTCAATCCGTCGCCGGGCTTTTCCTCTTTCTCGCGTTGGGTGCGCAACCGGTCCATCAGGGCTGCGGCCGCGCGGTTGTCGAGCAACGACCGTCCGGCGCCGACATCGGTGATGGCGCGGGCGAGTTCCATGCCGGTGATGTCCTTGATGACGTACCCGCTGGCGCCGGCGAGGATCGCGTCCATCATGGCCTCGTCGTCGGTCATCGAGGTCAGGATCAGGCAGCGCAACCCGTCGACTCGGCTGAGCAAGTCGCGGCACAGTTCGATCCCGTTGCCGTCGGGTAGGCGGACGTCGAGGACCGCGACGTCCGGTTGCACGGTCGGTATGCGGGCGAGGGCCTGCGCGCAGGTCGCGGCCTCGCCGACGACCCGGACGTTGTCATCGTGGTCCAGGAGTTCGACGAGACCCCGCCGGACGATCTCGTGGTCATCGACGAGGAAAACCGAGAACATCGGCCACACCTCCCTCCGGCGCAGGTGCCGTGAGACGAATTGTAGGTCGACCCCCGACGTGTTTCACCCGGATTGCCCGGACTGGCGGATTTCCACCTATACCCGAAATGTCCGATTCAACGAGGAAAACGAGGTCACGGAAATCCGAATTGCTTTGCGGGGAGGATGATTCGAGGGCTTTCAGACTATCTGGCGAGAATTGGTCAACCCAATACTCAACGAAGCGGAGGGTATATCATTCGAAATATGGTCCGCGAATCCCGGGAACGCGGTGTGGGGTCTTTTGAGGTGCAGAATGAGTTGTCGCAGATGCGATTACGTGAGCTCCTTGATGAGGTCCGCGACCGGATAACGCAGATCGCCGATGTTCGTGACCGCATCGACGGTCTGCTCGAGGCCATGCTGATGGTCAGTTCCGATCTCGATCTGGAAACCACGCTCGAGGCCATCGTGTCTGCGGGCACACGATTGGTCGACGCCGAGTACGGGGCGGTCGGCGTCCTCGGCAGCGGACACGACCTGTCGGCCTTTCTGGCGCAGGGCATCGGCGAGGACGTCCGTGCCGAGATAGGGCACCTGCCGACAGGCCGCGGCGTGCTGGGGCAGCTCATCGACGACCCCCGGGTGTTACGGCTCACCGACCTGTCCGAGCATCCCGCGTCGGTGGGATTCCCGCCGAACCACCCGCCGATGACGAGCTTCCTGGGCGCCCCGATCCGGGTGCGCGACGAGATCTTCGGAAACCTGTACCTCACGGAGAAGAAGAACGGTGCCCTGTTCACCGAGGACGACGAACTCGTCATCCAGGCACTGGCGTCGGCGGCAGGTATCGCGATCGAGAACGCCCGGCTGTACGAACAGGCGCAGACCCAGCTCGCCTGGATCGAGGCGAATCGCGACGTGATCGCGGAGCTGTTGACCGGGGCCGATCAGCAGGACGTCCTCGAATCGATCGCCCGCAAGGTCCTCACGCTGGCCGACGCCGATCTGGTCTGCATTGCCGAACCCCACGACCACGAGATGCCGGCGGAATCGGTAGAGGAACTCGTCGTCACGGTCGCCGAAGGGGTCGACGCCGAGGTCTTCCGCGGACGAACGGTGCCGATCAAGGGGTCGACCTCGGGCGACGCCTTCGTTCGACGTCGGCCGGTCCTTCGCGAGGAGCTCGAGTACGACATCTCCGGGGATTCGTCCACGCAGCACGGCCCGGTGATGGTGGCGCCGCTGCGTACGGCGGAATCGACCCGCGGCGTGCTGATCGCCGTGCGGTCCAAAGGGCGCGACGGGTTCGCGGAGGACCTGCTGAGCCTGAGCGCGAACTTCGCCGACCAGGGGGCCCTGGCGCTGCAGCTGGCCAGCGCGACGAACCAGGCCCACGAGATGCGGGTCCTGGAGGATCGTGAACGGATCGCCCGTGACCTGCACGACCACGTGATCCAGCGGATCTTCGCCGAGGGGCTCACCCTGCAGGCGACGCTCCAACGCACCCAGTCGTCCGAGATCCGCGCGCGGCTGACGCGGTCCATCAACAATCTGCAGGACATCGTGCAGGACGTGCGTTCGACGATCTTCGACCTGCAGGCGGAGGAAACCGAGACCACCCGGCTCCGTCAGCGGGTGCAGGAGACGATCGACCAGCAGATCGACGACCTGCCCATACAGACCCATGTGCGGATGGCGGGCCCGCTGTCGATCGTCGAGCCGCGCCTCGCCGACCAAGTGGTCGCGGTGGTGCGTGAGGCCCTGAGCAACGCGGTCCGGTATGCCCACGCGACGACGGTGACGGTGGCGATCTCGGTCGGCGACGAGCTGGCCGTCGAGGTCACCGATGATGGAGTCGGGCTGCCCGAGGACGTCACGCCCAGTGGGCTGAAGAACCTCCGACACCGCGCGAAACAGTTGGGCGGGGCATTCGCCCTGAACACACCCGATTCGGGCCGCGGCCTGTCCGTGCGGTGGGCGGTACCGCTCTAGGGAGACAGCGCTGCCGGGTGAGGACGGTTCACGGACCGGTGCCCGGTTCGGCCGGCAGTCGCCAGGCCGAGGTCCGTTCGGTCACCCATGCCACGGCCTGCACTCCTGAAAGGAGGCCGAAGAGCACGATGAGCCAGATGGACAGGCCGACGAGCGCGCAGACCGCGAAGGCTGCGAGGAAAACGACGAGCACACCGGTGAGCGTGATGACCGGTCACCTCCCGACTGTCTCGGAGGGGACTCTCCCGGGCGTTCGAGAGACTGACCCCCCTACCTTCTCGTGTCGACGGCGTTTCCGGGAGGGCCCAAGGTCACAAGTCGACAGGGCCAACCTCGGGACCCTGCTGGTGTCCGGGCCGGTCAGCGGGTTCGCTTGAGCTCGAACCCGGCGACCCGTACGTCGTCCCGTGGCGCGGTCGCCCGGTCGATCTGGGCGCGGGCCTGATCGAGGACGGGCGTATCCGGGTCGAGGACCGACAGGTAGCGGTCGTGCGCGGCGAGGGACCGGACGGCCACTTCGAACTGCGCGTCGACGTCGACCGCATGGGTTGCCGCCGGCCCGTTCTCGAACAGCCACGCCGGAACCTCGCCGGAATGGGCCGTCAAGGCGTCGTAGGCGTCGAGCACCGCCGCGGCGAACTCCATGTGGTCGCGCTGGTTCGGTTGGCCGGGCGCCCACTCCGGTCCGCCGTAGAGCGACAGGATGACCTGCGGCGCAATGCGTTCGACGGTCTCGGTGATCTTCGCGCGCAGTTCGGGGGTGTTGCGGATGTCGCTGTCGGGGAAACCCCAGAACTCCACCTCGTCGACCCCGACGATCTTCGCCGACGCACGCTGTTCGGCTTCCCGGAGTGGGCCGCATTCCGCCGGTGTCATGCCCTCGATCCCGCGTTCGCCGCTGGAGGCGAGCGCGTAGACCACACGCTTGCCCTCGCCGGTCCAGCGCGCGACCGCGGCGGCCATGCCGTACTCCGGGTCGTCGGGATGGGCGACGAGGACGAGCGCTGTCTGCCAGTCCGTGGGGAAGGGCTCCGGTGAGGTCATGACCAGACGGTACTCAGCGTTCCCGGTCGAGGTTGGCCATCTTGAGCACATCGAGACGTGCGTCGAGTTCCTCCTCGCTGAGCTTGTCGCCCACGAGGCCGCGATCGATGACGGTCTGCCGGATCGTCTTGCCCTCCTTGAGCGCCTGCTTGGCGACCGCGGCGGCCTCCTCGTAGCCGATCGCGCTGTTCAGCGGTGTGACGATCGACGGGGAGCTCTCGGCGAGGGTGCGGAGGCGATCGACGTTGGCCTCCAACCCGGAGATGCAGCGGTCGGCGAACAGCCGGGACACGTTGGCCAGCAACTTGAGTGACTCGAGCACGTTACGGGCCATCATCGGGATGTAGACGTTGAGCTCGAAGGCGCCGTTGCCGCCGCCCCAGGTGACCGCCGCGTCGTTGCCGACGACCTGCGCGGCGACCTGCGTGACCGCTTCGGGCAGAACGGGATTGACCTTGCCCGGCATGATCGAGCTGCCCGGCTGGAGGTCGGGGAGCAGGATCTCGCCCAGGCCGGTCAGCGGTCCCGAGCCCATCCACCGGACGTCGTTGGCGATCTTGGTGAGCGATACCGCGATCGTCTTCAGCTGCCCGGACAGTTCGACGAGGCCGTCGCGGGCGGCCTGCGCCTCGAAGTTGTCCTTGGCGAGGGAGAGTTCCTCGACGCCGGTGCGGCGGACGAGTTCGGCGACCACCTTGGTGCCGAACCCGGCCGGGGCGTTGAGCCCGGTGCCGACCGCGGTGCCGCCGATGGGCAGTTCGCCGACACGCGGGAGGGTCGCGGTGACGCGCTCGATGCCCGCCTCGACCTGCCGTGCGTATCCGGCGAATTCCTGACCCAGGGTCACCGGCACCGCGTCCATCAGGTGGGTGCGGCCGCTCTTGACGACGTCACGCCACTCGGTCGCTTTGTCCGCCAGGGACTTCCGGAGATGCTCGAGTGCCGGGACGAGATCGGTGACGACCGCCTCGGTCGCCGCGACATGGGTGGCGGTGGGGAAGGTGTCGTTCGACGACTGCGACATGTTGACGTGATCGTTGGGGTGCACGTCGACGCCGTTGGCCTTCGCGATCGACGCGATGACCTCGTTGGTGTTCATGTTCGAACTCGTGCCCGATCCGGTCTGGAAGACGTCGATCGGGAACTGGTCGTCGTGTTTGCCGTCGGCGATCTCGGTGGCCGCCGCGATGATCGCGTCGGCCCGCTCCGCGTCGAGCAGTCCGAGATCGGAGTTGACCGTGGCACAGGCCGCCTTCAACAGGCCCATCGCGCGGATCTGCGTCCGTTCCAGCGGGCGGTGGCTGATGGGGAAGTTCTCCACCGCGCGCTGGGTCTGGGCGCGCCACAGAGCATCGATGGGGACCTGCACCTCGCCCATCGTGTCGTGCTCGGTGCGGAATTCCTGCTTGCCCTGTGCCTGGGTCATAGGTGTTCTACTCCTTCGATCGAATCCTTATGCCGCTCAGCGGGACGTTGACGGACCCGCTCGGGTCGGTGAAAAAGTCGTTGCCCTTGTCGTCAACAACGATGAAGGCCGGGAAATTCTCGACCTCGATCTTCCACACCGCTTCCATACCCAGTTCGGGGTACTCGATAATCTCCTGGCTCTTGATGCAGTCGAGCGCCAGACGGGCCGCCGGGCCGCCGATCGAGCCCAGGTAGAAGCCGCCGTGCGAGTTGCACGCCTCGGTGACCTGCTTGGATCGGTTGCCCTTGGCGAGCATGACCATGGAGCCGCCCGCGGCCTGGAACTGCTCGACGTAGGAGTCCATGCGGCCGGCGGTCGTGGGGCCGAACGAACCCGACGCCATGCCCTCGGGCGTCTTGGCCGGACCGGCGTAGTAGACGGGATGGTCGCGCAGGTAATCGGGCATCGGCTCGCCGGCGTCGAGGCGTTCCTTGATCTTGGCGTGGGCGATGTCGCGGGCCACCACCAGCGGGCCGGTCAGCGACAGGCGCGTCTTCACCGGGTACTGCGACAGCTGGGCCAGGATCTCCGACATCGGGCGGTTCAGGTCGACCTCGACCACCTCGCCGCCCGAGATGTCCTCGGCCACACCGGCAGCCGGCATGTACTTGGCCGGGTCGGTCTCGAGCTGCTCGAGGAACACGCCGTCGGCGGTGATCTTGCCGAGAGCCTGACGGTCGGCCGAGCACGAGACCGCGATGGCCACCGGGCACGACGCGCCGTGGCGCGGCAGGCGGACCACGCGGACGTCGTGGCAGAAGTACTTGCCGCCGAACTGGGCGCCGATACCGAAGGACTGGGTCAGTGTGAAGACCTCGTCCTCGAGTTCGAGGTCGCGGAAGCCGTGCGCCGACATCGAACCCTGCGTCGGCAGGTTGTCGAGGTAGTGCGCCGAGGCGTATTTCGCGGTCTTGAGTGCGAATTCGGCTGAGGTGCCACCGATCACGACGGCGAGGTGGTACGGCGGGCAGGCCGCGGTGCCCAGCGAGCGGATCTTCTCGTCGAGGAACTTCAGGATCGACTTCGGGTTCAGGATGGCCTTGGTCTCCTGGAACAGGAAGGACTTGTTGGCCGAACCGCCACCCTTGGCCATGAACAGGAACTTGTACTCCGGGCCCTTGGGTCCCTGTTCGGTGGCGTAGATCTCCACCTGGGCCGGGAGGTTGGTTCCCGTGTTCTTCTCCTCGTACGTGGTCAGCGGAGCGAGCTGCGAGTAGCGCAGGTTGAGTTGGGTATAGGCGTCGTAGACACCCTTCGAGATCGCCTCGGCGTCGTCGGTGCCGGTCAGCACGCCCTCGCTCTTCTTGCCCATCACGATCGCGGTGCCGGTGTCCTGGCACATCGGCAGCACGCCGCCTGCGGAGATGTTGACGTTCTTGAGCAGGTCGAGCGCCACGAAGCGGTCGTTGCCCGACGCGTCCGGGTCGTCGATGATCCTGCGGAGCTGCGCGAGATGAGCCGGACGCAGGTAGTGGCTGATGTCGTGCATCGCCTCGGCGGTGAGCTTGCGGATCGCCTCCGGCTCCACCTTGAGGAAGGTCTGTCCGCCGGCTTCGAACGTCGAGACGCCTTCGGTGGTGATGAGCCGGTAAGGGGTCTCGTCGGCGCCGACGGGGAGCAGATCAGAGTAGAGAAACTCGGGGGCTGAGGCTGGTTTACTCACGCACCGGATCGTATCGCCCCAGCAGAACGGCCCCACGTCAGAGGTGACCGGACTCGTGAGGTGGATCACGGTCACGGCTCCCCGACGCGGGGCCGGTGCTGGGTCTGAGACGAAGGTGTCAGAGATTGATGCGGGCGTACTCGCGCAGCTTCGCCGGCTTGTGGACGGCCTCGATGCGGCGGACGGTGCCCGACTTGGAGCGCATGACCAGCGAACGGGTCGTCGCACCGTTGGGGCGGTAGGTGACGCCGCGCAGCATGTCGCCGTTGGTCACGCCGGTCGCGCAGAAGAAGGAGTTCTCGCCGCTCACCAGGATGTCGTTGGTGAGGACGCGGTCGAGGTCGTGGCCGGCGTCGATGGCCTTCTGGCGCTCCTCGTCGTTGCGCGGCCACAGCTTGCCCTGGATCTCGCCGCCCATGCACTTCATCGCCACGGCGGTGATGATGCCCTCGGGGGTGCCGCCGACGCCCATGAGCATGTCGACGGTCGAGTAGTCGTCGGCGGCCGCGACCGCTCCGGCCACGTCGCCGTCGGAGATGAGGCGGATCTTGGCGCCGGCCTGGCGGATCTCGCCGATGAGGTCGGCGTGACGGGGGCGATCGAGGACGATGACGGTCAGGTCGGCCACGTCGATGCCCTTGGCCTTGGCGACCGAGTTGATGTTCCACTCGACCGACTCGTTGATGTTGATGGCGCCCTTGGCGTCGGGACCGACGGCGATCTTGTCCATGTAGAAGACGGCCGAAGGGTCGTACATGGTGCCGCGCTCGCTGACCGCGATCACCGAGATCGAGTTGGGCCGGCCCTCGGCCATCAGGGTGGTGCCGTCGATGGGGTCGACCGCGACGTCGCAGTCGGGGCCCTCGCCGTTGCCGACCTCCTCGCCGTTGTACAGCATCGGCGCCTCGTCCTTCTCGCCCTCGCCGATCACGACGACGCCGCGCATCGACACCGTCGAAAGGAGCTGACGCATCGCGTCGACCGCCGCGCCGTCGCCGCCGTTCTTGTCGCCGCGACCAACCCACCGGCCGGCAGCGAGTGCAGCCGACTCGGTCACGCGGACCAGTTCCATCGCGAGGTTGCGATCGGGTGCTTGGTGGCTGCTGGCTGTCATCGGCTTCGGCTCCTCAGGTGTGGCCCGGATCCCAGTGGGGCGCAGCCCTTGGGATCCGTGGGTGTGGCGGTGATCTCAGGGATCATCCTTGCATGTCACACCGGCCGTTCGGTGACTGACCCTGGTGGTGGGATACTCGGCCTCATGGCAGACAAACCGCGCATTCTCATCAACGGCAAGGACATGTTCTGGTCGTTGGTGCCGCTGCTCGCGCTCATCGCGTTGGTGGCGATCGCGTCGGGGAATTGCTCGGTCGGACTGAACCAGGACCCGGCGGACAGCAAGGTGCCCGCGTTCGACGTGGTCACCGCATTGGACGCCGACGCCCGACAGATGCCGTTCCCGATCCGCCGCCCGCCGACACCGGAGGGATGGAAGCCGAACTCCGGCTCGTCGGACGCGATCGAGGGACACCGGGTCAGCACGGTCGGCTGGCTCAGCGCGAGTAAGGCCTACGTGCAGCTGAGCCAGACCGACGCGTCGGAGGACCTGCTGGTGCCGTACCTCGGTGGCAGCGGGACCGACTACGGCGACGTCGGTGCAACCGGCACCCGCGAGGCGGGCGGCCGGCAATGGGTGACCTACGAGACCGCCGAGGGCAAGAAGTTCTGGATCACCGATTTCGGCAACGTGCGCGTGGGCGTGCTGTCCCGCGGACCCGACGCCGACATCGAGACGATCGCGGCGTCGGTGGCGACGCAGCAGCCGCTCGACGCCTGAGCGCGGAGAACCGCCCGCGGAAAGCGCCGCTGAGAACCGCCCCCCAAGAGCACCCTCCAGAGAGTCTCCGACGACGATATGTCGTCGGCGCTTCTGCACAGGGTGCTGTCCAGGGGCGGTTTGCAGTTGCGAGGGCGAGAGTCGCGTGATCGAGTAGCCGACTACTCGCGAGATCTCCTGCGTCCGGTCATAGCGTCTGGTTCGGGAGGCGCTCATGTCCGCGAGAATCTGGCACAGGTACATGTGGACACCGGCCTCGTCGCTGTCTGCCCACGCCGACGCATGGCTGTCGGTCGTGTGGGCACGGCTCGTTCTCGTCGCGGTTCTCGTCGCGCTGCTCGTGATCGTGGTCCCGGCGTACGGGGCCGGTGCGGCCGCTGCGACGACCGGCGGTCGGGTGATCAGCGTGCCGTGTGCGCGCGTCGACTCGCCGGCCGACCGGCGGGAATCGCTGCTGGTCGTCGGTCATCGCGCCGCGGAGGGTCGATTCCACGCGACCACCATCGACCGGCAGGCACTACTCGGATTCGGGTGACCTACTCGTTGTCGTCCGGATCGGCCGAATTCTTCTGCGCGATCACGGTTTCGATGCGTTCACGCGCCCCGCGGAGGTGTTCCTCGCAGCGCGTCGCGAGCGCCTCGCCCCGCTCCCACAGGGCCAGCGAGGTGTCGAGATCGAGGCCGCCGTGCTCGAGCGTGCCGACGATGTCGGCGAGCTCGTCGCGCGCCTCCTCGTAGCCGAGTTCGGCAACCGGCGTGTACTCCTCGCCGGTGTCGTCACTGTCGGTGCTCACGAATCTCCTTCGTCGTCAGGGGAAGTGGAGGTGTGTGCCTCGGTCGCGGTGACGGTGGCCCGCGCCGCGCCGTCGGCGACCCGGATACGCAATTCGGCGCCCGCGGGCAGATCGTCGAGCGTGCTGACCACGTGGGTCACGTCGGTGTCGGTGCGCTGCACCACGGCGTAACCGCGAGCGAGGGTCTGCGCCGGGCCCAGCGTCGACAGCCGGGCGGCCAGATGCTCGTGGCGGCGGTCCTCGGTGTCGACATGACGCAGGACGTCGCGCCGCAGCGCGCGCAGCAGCTCGGCTACGTTCACGGACTCCTGGTCGACGATCACACCGGGCCGGGCCAGAACCGGGCGTCGTCGGAGTCCGTCGATGACCCCGGTCTCGCGACGCACCCAGTTGCGTAACGCCTGTGCGCTGCGCCGGCGCAGTTCGTCGATCCCGGCGAGTTCGGCCTCGACGTCGGGAACCACTCGTTTGGCGGCGTCGGTCGGAGTCGCCGCACGCAGATCGGCGACGAGATCGAGCAGCGGGTTGTCTGGCTCGTGCCCGATCGCGCTGACCACCGGTGTGCGACACCGGGACACCGCGCGCAGCAATGCCTCGTCGGAGAACGGCAGCAGATCCTCGACGCTGCCGCCGCCGCGCGCGATGATGATGACCTCGACGTCGGGATGCGCGTCGAGGTCCGCGAGATGGGTGAGGATGCGCGCCACCGCCGTGGGCCCCTGGACGGGTGCCTCACGGACGTCGAAGCGGACCGCCGACCACCGGTCGGTGGCGACGCTGACCACGTCACGCTGCGCGGCGCTGGCCCGCCCGCTGATCAATCCGATCGAGCGCGGGAGGAACGGCAGCGGACGTTTGAGCCGGGCGTCGAACAGGCCCTCGGCGGCCAGCAACTGCCGGAGGCGTTCGATCCGCAGGAGCAGTTCACCGACGCCGACCGCACGGATGTCGCTGACCCGCAGCGACACCGTGCCCCGGCCGGTGTAGTAGCTCGGCCGGCCCAGTACGACGACGTGACTGCCGTCGGTCAGCGGAACCTCGGTGCGCGACAACAGGTCCGGGCTGCATGTCACCGAGATGGAGATGTCGGCAGCCGGGTCCCGCAGAGTGAGGAACGCCGTGCGGGTACCGGGGCGCCGGCTGATCTGGGTGACCTGACCCTCCACCCAGATCTGGCCCAACCGGTGAATCCAGTCGGCGATCTTGGTGTTGACCGTGCGTACCGGCCACGGATTCTCGGCCGAGTTCGGCGAGGTCCCGGTCACGCCTCGGTGGAGCGCTTGTTCTGCGAGGCGATCCGGTTCTCCAGCATCGTCACGAACGGCGCGCGGCCACGGTTGGCCTTCTCGTAGTCGACGAGGCTCTCGAGGTCGTCGGTGTCGACCGTCCGCAGACGTGCACGCAGCTGTGCCAGGGTCAGCGTGTCGTAGTCGATGAGGACGACGATCTCGGGTGCCGCCCCGTTCTTCGGCTTGTCCGCACGCGTCGCCGGCTTCTTCTCGGCGGCGTCCACGACGTCCTCGGGTGCCGAGCTGTACAGCGCGAAACGACCGGCGTCGGCGCGCGGCGGCGCGGCCAGGTCGGCGTCGGAGGCCTCCGCGTCGACCTCGGTGGTCTTGGTGGCACCGCCGGTCCTGGTGGCTTTGGTCACTTTTGCGGGCTTGGTGGACGTCACGGCCTCGCCGGGCTGGTCCCCCGGATCGTTGCCGTCGGCGGCGGCCTCGACCTCGTCGACGATGCTGGTGGGCTTCTCGATCGGTACGTCACCGGCGTGGGCGTCGGCGCCGGGTTCCGGGGTCTCGTCGTCCTCGTCGAAGCGGGCCCACGCGGGCTGCTCGCTGGGCTTGTCGAACAGCATCCCCAGGGCGGCGTCGCCCTTGATGGCGAGTTCGGCGATGTTCTGCTGCGCCCGCATACCTGCCTGCAGGGTCTGGCTGACCGCTGTCATCGGGAGGGTGACGAGCAGCGCGGGAAGCTTGCGCGTCTCCTCGAGGGCGGTGACGATCAGACCTGCGGCGATACGGGCCGGGTAGGGTGCGCGATCCATGCCAACACTCTGCCATCAAAGGGCACTCGTCTGTAACCCGTACCCTGGAGACATGTCTGAGACGAAGCGTGTCCTGCTCGCCGAACCCCGCGGTTACTGCGCGGGTGTCGACCGCGCGGTGGAGACGGTCGAGCGCGCCCTTGACAAGCACGGCGCTCCCGTCTACGTCCGCAAGGAGATCGTGCACAACCGGCACGTGGTCGAGACCCTTGCCGACCGCGGGGCGATCTTCGTGGGGGAGACCGACGAGGTGCCCGAGGGTGCGATCGTCGTGTTCTCGGCCCATGGCGTGTCGCCGCAGGTCCATGCGTCCGCCGCGGAACGGAATCTGAGGACCATCGACGCGACCTGCCCGCTGGTGACGAAGGTGCACCAGGAGGCCAAGCGATTCGCGCGGGACGACTACGACATCCTGCTGATCGGTCACGAGGGCCACGAAGAGGTCGAGGGGACGGCCGGTGAGGCCCCCCAGCACATCCAGCTCGTCGACGGCCCGGACAGCGTCGACTCGGTGACCGTGCGCGACGAGTCCAAGCTGGTCTGGCTGTCGCAGACGACGCTGTCGGTCGACGAGACCATGGAGACGGTGCGTCGCCTGCGGGAGAAGTTCCCGCTGCTCAACGATCCGCCCAGCGACGACATCTGCTACGCCACCCAGAACCGTCAGGTCGCCGTGAAGGCGATGGCGCCCGAGTGCGATCTCGTCATCGTGGTCGGTTCGCAGAACTCGTCGAACTCGGTTCGCCTGGTCGAGGTCGCCCTGCAGGCCGGTGCCAAGGCAGGTCATCTGGTCGACTATGCCCGTGAGATCGACGACACCTGGCTCGAGGGTGTGAACACCGTCGGCGTCACCTCCGGTGCATCGGTGCCCGAGGTCCTCGTCCGCGGCGTGCTCGACTACCTCGCCGAGCGCGGCTACGACACGGTGGAGACCGTCAACACGGCCAACGAGACCCTCACCTTCGCGCTGCCGCGCGAGCTGCGTCCCGCGCGGACATCCGGCTGAGAACCTCCCCGATCAGAACTCGTCGGGATCGAGCTTGCGCACCCGACGGTGGGGAAGAGCGACGGCCAGGACAGCCGCGATGACCGCGGCGCTGATCCCCGCTCCGGCGATGGCGATGTTGCGGGCGGTGTGATCCGGCGGCGTCGGCGGTGCGGGCGCGGCGATCGGGGCCGATTGCTGCCTGGCCTGTTCCTCGGCGGACAGCTCCGCGGTGAGGGCCGCGACCGGGTCGACGACGCCGTGGCCGATCCGCTGGTCGTGCCCGGTGCCCGGGGAGTGGGCGGTCGAGGTGATGCGATCCATCACCTCGCGAGCGCTCAGTCCGGGGAACCGTGCCCGAACGAGCGCCGCGGTGCCGGCGACGTAGGGCGCGGCGAAGCTCGTCCCGATCAGCGGCAGCGGACCCTCCTCGGCTGTCTGCGCCGACACCAGCCGGTTCGACCCCCTCGCGCTGTCGAGGCTCACGATGTCGGTGCCCGGCGCGGCCACCCCGACCCACGGCCCGTGCAGACTGAACTCGCTCGGTCTGCCACTGGCGGCGTCGACCGCGCCGACGGTCAGGACGTAGGGTGAGTACCACGCGGGACTCGCGACGGTCGAGACCGAACTCCAGTCGTCAGGATTGCCGGCTGCGGGCGCCGGATTCTGTGAACGGCAGGCGCCGTCCCGGGTGACGTTGCCGGCCGCCGCCACCACGACGACGTCACGGTCGTAGGCGTACCGGATCGCCGCCCCGAGAGCGCGGTCGTCGACCTTGGCCGCCGACGAAGCGCAGGCCACCTCGGAGATGTTGATCACCGTGGCCCGCAGGTCGACGGCGCGGACTATCGCGTGGGCGAGCGTGCGGACGGACCCGAAACCGGAGCCGACGGACGGTGCGGCATCGTCGCCGCGACGATTGTTCTTGGCCTTGAACGCACTGCTGGACTGGCGGATTGCGATGATCGACGCCGCGGGCGCGACCCCGGCGAAGGCGTCGGAGCTGCTCGGCCGCGCGGCGATGATCCCGGCGACCAGCGTGCCGTGGGCGTCGCAGTCCTCGAGTCCGCTGCCGCCGGAGACGTAGTCGCCGCCGGCGGTGACGCGTCCCAGACGTGGGTGCGGGGTGACGCCGGTGTCGATGACGGCCACCCGCTGCCCGGCGCCGCGACTGAAGCGCCAGGCCTCCTCGAGGTTCATCATCGACTGTGCAGCAGTCGGATTCGCGGTGCTGCGGGTGAGGGTCGCGGTGTTGCAGAGATGGCTCTGCTCGGTCGGTTCCGGCGGTGCCACCGGGGCCGACCGGATCAGCGCCGACGCGTCGACGCGCGGCGGGGTCACCGCGGCGGCGGGGGAGGAGGTCAACCCGAGCAGGGTCGCGGTCAGCGCCAGCGCGACGGGCGCCGCAGCCCGGGTCGTCGTCCGGGACATCAGATCTCCCGGACGATCCGGTACAGGTCGAGCAACCACAGCAGCAGCGGGACGATGAGCGCGACGAGGATGTACTCGCCGATCTCCGCCCAGCGGCGCATTACCGGGGAGAAATCCTGGTGCGGCGCAACGACTCCGAAGACGAGCGCGGCGACGAGGACGACGCCGCCCAGCGCGAAGGAGATGATCGGCCACCGGCCGTCCCCGAACGCCAGGCCCGCCAGCAGGGTGAGCACCACGAGCGAGCCGCCGATGATGAGGATCGCCGCCTGGAAGAGGTCGCTGTGGGAGCGACCGCGCAGACAGAGGACCACGCCGATGATCGCGGCGTAGGCGGCGCTCTTCCACTCGAAGCCGGCGAGGGGAGCGGCGGTGAGCACCGCCGAGATCGCCACGATGGCGGTGAGGCCGCCGACGATGCCCGTCAGGTACGCGTTGGCGATGTACGAGCGTCGTTCCAGCGCATCGGCCTTCGGCAGTGCCGTGGCCCCGATCGCGCCGATGCCTTCGATGGACGGCTGCGGCTCGATGTCCTTGATGTCGATGGCAGCTCCCGCGGTCGGCACCGGCGGCAGCGGCAGTTTGGCGAGCAGGATCGTCAGTCGGGGGGACAGTCCGATCAGCAGGAGTCCCACCGCCGCCATCACGGCCGCGACATCGGAGGTGTCGGCGTCGAGGAGCAGACGCGCACCGCATCCGAGTGCACCGAGGACAGCGGCGCCGGTCACCGCGCTGTGTGCGGTCGCGCCGACCGCGGTCATCCGGTAGGTGATGACGGCGGTGACCAGGGTGAGGGCGAATCCGAGTGTCAGATGCGCGGCACCGTAGGAACCGGGCGTGAGGATCATGCCGGTCACGAACGCCATCGGCGCCGCACAGACCGACAGGATCGTCGAGCTGAGCTGATCACGGTAGTAGCGCGCGACGATCGTTGCCGCGGTCACGAGACCGATCACGGCGAGGCCGGACAATCCCGAGAGCCACAGCGCGCCGCTGTCGATCCGGCTCGCGGCCAGCCCCGCCGCGGCAACGACCGCCGCGACGAGGGCCAGCGCGTGTCCCACGTATCGCGCCGACGTCGCGGTCCAACCCACGAACTGTGATTCGTTCAGCCGCGCAACGGCATCGACCACGTCGTCGAAGAGGACCGGCGACTCATCGGTGCGGGTCGAGGTCAGCAGGAGCAGGTCGCCGTCGCGGATCCCCGATTCCGACAGCGAGCGGTGCAGGGGCAGCGGTTCCTGCCCGACGAGCGCCAGGGTCCAGCGGTTCTGCCGGTCGTGCGGACGGCCGCGGCCGCGCGAATCGGCGTCGGGGTCGTCCGGGTCGTGCCGGGTTGGGTTGCGCGACTCGATCTGCGCGACGAGGTCACCGATGAGACCGGCGATCGGGATGCCGGCGGGTAGGCCGACGTCGAGCTGGGTGTTGCCGCCCAGCACCGACACGCGTACGAGTTGCGGCTCGATCGCGGTGTCCGAGCGTGACCGGTCACCGGCGGTGCCGTCCGCGGTGGTCGTCGGGTATCCCGGTGCGAATCCGTCCACAGGTGACATACAGGTCAATCCTCCCCCAGGGTTCAGCAGCTAACATAGCCAACTTCAGCGGGTTCGCCCGCCCGGGGATACACAGCTCGAGGGTGTCAGGGGGATCGAGTGGTCACGACCACTGAGGGGTTCGTGCGTCGGCCACGCATCACGCCGCCGCGCATGCCCGGGGGCGAGGTCAACATCCAGGCGCCGCCCGACGTCCCTCGCGTGGTACCCGGCAACCTGCTCATGAAGCTGCTGCCGGTGGTGATGATCGTCGCCGTCGTCGGCATGATCGCGCTGATGATGGTCACCGGTGGCCGCAACATCCTGACCAACCCGCTGTTCATGATGTTCCCGCTGATGATGCTCATGTCGATGTTCGGCATGTTCGCCGCCGGCGGGCGCAGCGGCGGCAAGCGTGCCGCGGAACTCAACGAGGAACGCAAGGACTACTTCCGCTACCTCGGGCAGTTGCGCGGCCAGGTCTTCGACACCGTCGAGAACCAGCGCGCCGCACGCACGTGGAGTCATCCCGACCCGCACGCACTGCTCGACGTCGTCGGCAGCCGGCGCATGTGGGAGCGGCGTCCCGCCGACAACGATTTCGCCCATGTGCGTGTGGGAGTCGGCGTCCAGCGCCTGGCCACCCGTCTGATGCCGCCGGAGACCGGCCCGCTCGAGGACATCGAACCGGTGTCGATGGTCGCTCTGCGACGGTTCGTGCGCACCCATTCGGCGGTCTACAGCCTGCCCCGGTCGATCTCGCTGCGCGGCTTCCCGGCGATCAACATCGAGGGCGCGCGGCAGGAGACCCGCGAACTCGTCCGCTCGATGATCGTCGAGCTGTGCGCCTTCCACGGTCCCGACCATCTGCACATCGGCATCGTCACCGGCGACCCGGCCGGCGAGGCCTGGGACTGGGCGAAATGGCTTCCGCACGTAGGTCATCCGACGCTGCGCGACGGGATCGGCCCGATGCGGATGATCTATCCGACGCTCGCCGATCTCGAGAACGCACTGGCCGCGGACCTTCTCGAACGCGGCCGGTTCAGCCGGTCCGCCCCGCCGAGCGGGAATCGTGCCCACCTGGTCGTCATCATCGACGACGGCTACGTCGCCGGCGACGAACGCGTCCTCAGCTCGGCCGGCATGGAGGGTGTCACGGTCCTCGACCTGACCGCACCGCCGGACGGTCTCGCGGTCCGGCGCGGCCTGCAGCTCGTGGTGCGCGGCGGCAAGGTGTCGGCCCGAAGTGCCGCGGGCGTCGAGGAATTCGCCGACATGGACTCGCTGACCATCGCCGAGGCGGAGGCGATCGCCCGCCGCATGGCCCGGTACCGCCTGGCGACCGCGGCGACCCTGGCGAACCTGGAATCCGAGGCGACGTCCACCGATCCGGGCCTGCCCGCACTTCTCGGCATCGACGACGCCGCCCGATTCGACCCGGCCACCGCCTGGCGCGGGCGCACCGGCCGCGAACGTCTGCGGGTGCCGATCGGCTACACACCGAGCGGCGCGCCCGTCGAACTCGACATCAAGGAGAGCGCCCACGGCGGCATGGGACCGCATGGCCTGTGCATCGGTGCGACCGGCTCGGGCAAGTCCGAGTTCCTGCGAACGCTTGTCCTCGCCATGCTGGCGACGCATTCGCCGACCGAGCTGAACCTCGTCCTCGTCGACTTCAAGGGCGGCGCAACGTTCCTCGGACTCGAGTCCGCTCCACACGTCGCGGCGATCATCACCAACCTCGAGCAGGAACTGTCGATGGTCGACCGCATGAAGGATGCGCTGTCGGGTGAGATGAACCGCCGCCAAGAGGTCCTGCGTGCGGCGGGCAACTACGCCAACGTCGCCGACTACGAGCGCGCCCGCGCCTCGGGCGTGCGTCTCGATCCGCTGCCGGCGCTGTTCATCGTCGTCGACGAGTTCTCCGAACTGCTGTCGCAGAAACCGGATTTCGCCGAGCTGTTCGTCGCGATCGGCCGTCTGGGCCGGTCGCTGCACATCCACCTGCTGCTGGCCTCGCAGCGACTCGAGGAGGGCAAGCTGCGCGGCCTCGACTCACACTTGTCCTACCGCATCGGTCTGAAGACCTTCTCCGCCAACGAGTCCCGTTCGGTGCTCGGTGTCCCCGACGCCTACCACCTGCCGAGCGTTCCCGGCTCGGCGTATCTGAAGTGCGACTCGGATGACCCGGTTCGCTTCAACACCTCGTACGTCTCGGGTCCGTACTACTCGCCATCCGTGGCCGAGGACTCCGTGGACTCCGCGGCGCCGGGGTCCCCGCGACTGGGGAATCTCAAGGTCTTCACCGCGTTGCCGGTCCCGCTCGACGAGGGTTCGTCGCGGTCGCTGCTGGACCAGGCGGCGAGCCTGCTCGACGAGGAGCCCCCGGCCCTCGACGCCGCGCCCGACGGGCCCGCCGACTTCGAATCCGCTTCGGTGTCGGTGCCGACGCTGATGCAGACCATCATCGGCCGCATGGAGAGCGCCGGCCCGCCGGCACACCGCGTGTGGCTGGACCCGCTCGAGAACTCGCCGACCGTGGAACACCTCGTGGGTGCGCGGGACTGGACCAAACCGGCGGTCCCCGGCAACCTGGCCCTGCCCATCGGTCTGGTCGACCGCCCCTACGACCAGCGACGCGACCCGCTCGTCGTCGACCTGTCCGGCGCGGCCGGCAGCGTCGCCGTGGTCGGCGGGCCGCAATCGGGAAAGTCGACGACGCTGCGCACGATCATCATGACCGCGGCCGCCACGCACACCCCGGAACAGGTGCAGTTCTACTGCCTGGACTTCGGCGGCGGCAGCCTCGCCGGCCTCGCCGGACTCCCACATGTGGGTTCGGTGGCGTCCCGTGGGGACATGGATGCCGTTCGCCGCACGGTGGCCGAGGTCGGGGCGATCATCCGGGCCCGTGAGATGCTGTTCGCCCGCCTGGGCGTCGAATCGATGCGCGACTACCGGGCCCGCCGTGCGGACTGGTTCGCCACCGGGACCTTCGCCCCCGACGATCCGCTGGCCGGTGACCGCTTCGGCGACGTCTTCTTCGTGCTCGACGGCATCAGCGTCCTGCGTTCCGAACTCGAGTCGCTGGAGGAGCAGATCACCACGATCGTCTCCCAGGGTCTGTCTTTCGGCGTCCACGTCATCGTCAGTGCCTCGCGGTGGGCCGAGATCCGCCCGGCGGTCCGCGACCTCCTGGGCACGCGCATCGAACTGCGCCTCGGCGATCCGACGGATTCCGAGATGGGTCGTCGCGCCGCCGCGGGTGTCCCGCAGAACCGTCCCGGCCGCGGTCTCACCGCCGAGGAACTCCACATGCTCATCGCGCTGCCGCGTCTCGACCCGGTCAGCAGCGCCGAGTCACTGCCCGCCGGCGTCGCGGCCTCGGCGGAGAAGCTCGCCGCCGCGTATCCGGGCCGTTCGGCGATGCCGGTGCGCAAGCTGAGCACCGAGATAGAGATGGCGGCGGTGCAGAACGGACTCACCGCGGCCGGGGTCACGTTGTCGCTCAACCAGGTCGCGATCGGTGTCGGCGAACTGGAGCTGGCCCCGGTGGTCCTCGACTTCAACGCCCAGCCGCACTTCATGGTCTTCGCCGACGTCGAGCACGGGAAGACCAACGTGCTGCGAGCGATCGTCCGCGGACTCGTCGCCGGTGGCACCCCGGAGCAGGTGAAGATCGCGTTCATCGACTACCGCCGCACGATGCTCGGCATCGTCGACGGTGATCACCTCGCGGGCTATGCGAGTTCGCACGACAACGCGATGACGCTGATGAACCAGCTGGCGGTGTACCTGAAGGGCTGCATGCCCCCGGACGACGTGACCGTTCAGCAGTTGCGGGAGCGTTCGTGGCTGGAGGGCAAGCCGGAGGTCTACCTCGTCGTCGACGACTACGACATGGTGTCCACCTCGGCGGGAAATCCGCTGTTGCCGGTCATCGAGTTCGCGTCACACGCCCGGGACATCGGATTCCACATCATCCTGGCCCGCCGCTCCGGTGGCCTCGGCCGGGCGATGTTCGACCCGGTGATCGCCCGGCTGAAGGACCTGTCGTCGGACATCCTGCTCATGAGCGGGGATCGCGACGAAGGCTTCATCGCCGGTCGCAGCCGCATGCAGCGGTTGGTCCCCGGACGCGGTGAGCTGGTCTCCCGCGTGCGTCCGCAGGAGATGATCCAGGTCGCTCTCGTACCGGCCGAGGACCAGCGTTGAGCGGCGTCGGGTGAGACAGGTGCGGGCGTGAGCGGGGTGAACCCGGGTCGTGGCACGGTCGTCGACCTCGCGTACGGCCGGCCCCGCATCTTCGAACCCGCCACCGGCATCCGGGATCCCGGGATCGACCTGCGACCGCTCCTGGACGCCGTCGACCAGATGACGGTCGTGGCCGACGGCCGTCGGCGTCATCTGCGGCAGGCGTGGCAGATGGCCTTCGCCGACCTGGGGATCGCGGCCGACCCCGATCGCCCGCTCATCGTCGGGCACCCGAGCACCTGGGGACCGCGACGCGCGTCCTCGCTGGCCGATGTCGGCGGCGGGAGGGCGAGGGAGACACTGCTGACGTCTCTTCCGCGCGCGGTCCTCATCGCGCGCAGCCACGCCGACATCACCGTGCAGCGCTGTGCCGTGGTGGAGACCACCCACATCCCGGAACCGCCCGCCGATCCTGCCCGTCCGCGGCCCGCGGCGTGGGACGTACAGATCGTGCGACGCCACCCCGAGGGCTGGCTTCTCGAACGCTCCGGGCTGATCGAGCAGGGGGACCAGGAGGCCGACGGACTCGCGATCATCGACGACGCGGTCGAGGCCGTTTTCGTCGACGGCGACGACCCGGTCGAGGTGTCGGCGGCGATCGACCTGGTCGCCGCGCACGCGATCGCGGGCCGGGTCGTGCCGGTGGACCGCGACCTCGTCGTCCGTCTGGGCGGGCGGACCGGCGGTGCCGCGGACGACGCCGTGCCGGTGGCCGGCGATCCGGCGGAACCGGCGGCGGGCGTGTCGACGCGGCGCAGTCGCCGGGTGCTGGCCGGTGCGGCGGCCGCGGCGGTACTGGTCGTGGCCGGCGCATTCGCGGTCGGCTGGTGGCAGCGGGACGACCCGGCACCCGCGCACTCCGAGGTCGCCGTCGGCCGCGCCACGCTGTCGGTTCCCGGGGACTGGCGGCAGAGCGGGCAGGACACGCCCAGCGACGCCACCGACGACCCGACCACGAGGCGCGCGGTCTTCGTCTCCGAGGCCGACGGCGGGCGGATCATCGCGGTGCTGACCGAACTGCGGGACGGGTCGACCCCGCAATCGGTCGCGAGCAGCCTCCGCAACCGGATCGGGCAGCGGGGCGACGACGTCGTCACGGAGTTCTCCGCGGACACGCAGTACGCCGGACGCGATGTCATCAGCTATCGCGAGGCACCTGCCTCGGGCAGCGCCATCCGCTGGTACGTCATCGTCGACGACGGTCTGCAGGTGTCCATCGGATGTCAGGCCGGGACGACCGCCGAGTCGGTCGACGACGAGTGCGCGCGAGCCGTTCGCTCGGTACGGGTGGAGTGACCTGGGTGGGCGTTTTGACCCTGACCTGCACGGTCGCGTAACCTGGATCGCTGGTGCTCGGCGCCTGTCACACACGCGTGTGTACGGGCAGAAGAGGCCCGGGTCCCCACTGGTCGCCGGGAACAACCTCCGCCATGCGCCCGACCAGCACCCTAAAGACAAGAGTTGAGGACCAACTGTGCCTACCTACACCCCGAAGGCCGGTGACATCACGCGTACGTGGCACGTCATCGACGCCACCGACGTGGTGCTCGGCCGGCTGGCCGTGCAGAGCGCGAACCTGCTCCGCGGCAAGCACAAGCCGACCTACGCCCCGCACATGGACGGTGGTGACTTCGTCATCATCATCAACGCGGAGAAGGTTGCGCTGACCAGCAACAAGGCCGAGCGCAAGCTGAACTACACCCACTCGGGGCATCCCGGTGGCCTGCAGTCCCGCACCACCGCTGAGCTGCTCGAGACCTTCCCCGAGCGCGTCATCGAGAAGGCCATCAAGGGCATGCTGCCTTCGAACAAGCTCGGTCGCGCCATGGCCTCGAAGCTGAAGGTCTACGCAGGCCCGAATCATCCGCACGCGGCCCAGCGCCCCGTCCCCTTCGAGATCAAGCAGGTGGCCCAGTGACCAACGAGAACATCAACGAGGCCGTCGAGGCCGTCGAAGAAGCTGTCGAGGTCATCGAGGCCGTGGAGGCAGTGGAGGCCGTCGAGGCTGCAGCCGATGACTACGACGCCGCTCCGGCCGTCGAAGAGGCCCGCGAGCCGATCGTGATCGACCGCCCGATCCAGACCGTCGGCCGCCGCAAGGAAGCCGTCGTCCGCGTTCGCCTGATGCCGGGCACCGGTGAGTTCAAGCTCAACGGCCGCTCCTTGGAGGAGTACTTCCCCAACAAGGTGCACCAGCAGCTGATCAAGGCTCCGCTGGTTCTCGTCGAGCGCACCGAGTCGTTCGACATCTTCGCCAAGCTCGTCGGTGGCGGCCCCTCGGGCCAGGCCGGCGCGCTGCGTCTGGCCATCGCCCGTGCCCTCATCGAGGTCACCCCGGATGATCGTCCCGCCCTCAAGAAGGCCGGATTCCTCACCCGTGACCCGCGTGCGGTCGAGCGCAAGAAGTACGGCCTGAAGAAGGCCCGCAAGGCGTCGCAGTACTCCAAGCGCTGATCTTGGCACGCCTTTTCGGTACCGACGGCGTCCGAGGCCTGGCCAACGCCGAGCTCACTCCCGAGCTCGCGTTGCGCCTGGCCTCGGCCGCCGCGGTCGTTTTCTCAGACATTTCCACCGGCGCCGGGAGCGAAGCGAGCGGCCCGGATGATTCGGTTGCCACACGCCGTCCGCGTGCGGTGGTGGGTCGTGACCCGCGTGCTTCCGGCGAGATGCTGGAAGCCGCCGTGTGTGCGGGACTCGCCGCGACCGGCGTCGACGCCATCCGCGTCGGCACCGTGCCCACCCCGGCGGTCGCGTTCCTCACCGCGGACTACCGCGCCGACTTCGGCGTGATGATCTCCGCGTCGCACAATCCCATGCCGGACAACGGCATCAAGTTCTTCTCCGCCGGCGGGCACAAGCTCGACGACGAGATCGAGGACCGCATCGAAGCGGCGATGGACGACGATTTCGTCCGGCCCATCGGTGCCGCGGTCGGTCGCGTCCTCGATGCACCGGACGCCGGGGACCGCTACCGCCGTCACCTGGCGCAGGCCATCGACGAGCGTCTCGACGGTCTGACGGTGGTCGTCGACTGCGCACACGGTGCCGCGTCGCAACTCGCGCCGCTGGCCTACGCCGACGCAGGTGCCAACGTCATCACGATCCACGCCGATCCCGACGGTCTGAACATCAACGCCGACTGCGGTTCGACCCACATGGACAAGCTGCAGGCGGCCGTCCTCGAGCACGGCGCCGATCTCGGTCTCGCGCACGACGGCGACGCCGACCGTTGTCTGGCAGTGGATTCCACCGGTCAGATCGTCGACGGCGACGCCATCATGGCGATCCTGGCGACGTCGCTCGCCGACAAGGGGCGTCTGCACGAGAACGTCCTCGTCGCCACCGTGATGAGCAACCTCGGTCTGCACATCGCGATGCGCGAGGCGGGGATCACGGTGCGCACGACCGCTGTCGGCGACCGCTATGTGGTCGAGGAACTGCGTCGTGGCGGGTATTCCCTCGGTGGCGAGCAGTCCGGCCACATCGTGGTCCCGGGTTCGGGAACCACCGGTGACGGCATCCTCACCGGCCTGATGATCATGGCCCGCATGGCGGCCACGTCGTCGCGTCTGGCCGACCTCGCCGGCATCGTGACGGTGCTGCCGCAGGAGCTCATCAACGTCCGCGTCGCCGACAAGCATGCGGTCGCGGAGTCGCAGACGGTCAAGCAGGCGGTGGTCGACGCCGAGGCCGAACTGGGAGACTCCGGTCGGGTTCTGTTGCGTCCCTCGGGAACCGAGCAACTTGTTCGCGTCATGGTGGAGGCCGGCACGGCGGAGCAGGCGGGCGCGGTCGCCCGTGGCCTCGCCGACGTCGTCGCGGCTGCCGGCGCATGACCCCGGGTGAGACGAACACGGCGCGGGCGGTCCTCTTCGACTTCTCCGGCACCCTGTTCCGCTTCGAGGCGCGCGACGACTGGTTCGTCGATCTCCTCGACGACGCCGGTGAGTCGTTCACCCCGGAACGCCAGGCAGACATCATCCGCCGGATGGTTGCGCCGGTCGGCCTGCCCGAAGGTGTCGAGGGCGACGACCGAACTGCCTGGGAGCGAAGGGATCTCGACCCGGAACTGCATCGGGTCGGGTATCTTGCCCTGCTGCGTACGGTCGGCTTGAGCAATGCCGGTCACGCCAACGCGCTCTACGACCGGGTCCTCGACCCGGACTCGTGGGTGCCCTTCGCCGACACCGTCGAGGTGCTGACGCGCCTGGCCGGCGCCGGGATCCCGATCGGCATCGTCAGCAACATCGCCTTCGATCTGCGCAAAGTCCTTGCGCTGCACGGCATCGACCACCTCGTCGACGCCTACGCGCTCTCCTATGAGGTCGGCGCGATCAAACCCGACCCGCGCATCTTCCGCGCCGCACTCGACCCGATCGGTGTGCCGGCCGGCGACGTGCTGATGGTCGGGGACAGCGACAAGGCCGACGGCGGTGCCCGTACGCTCGGATGTTCCTTCGCGTTGGTGCACGACGTGCCGTCGGCCGATCGCCCGACCGCGCTGCTCGATGCCGTGACGGCTCACGGCATCGAACTGCGCGCCTGAGATCTCCTCTCAGAAGTTCCCCTTGGCGGCCCAGCCGCCGTCGACCGGGTAGATCTCGCCGGTCAGGAAGTCGCCCTCACGCATGAGGTAGGCGACCATCGACGCGATCTCCGACGGACGGCCGAGCCGACGCACGATGTGGGCGTTGGCATTCGCCTGCCGCATCTCCTCGGTGATGTCGGCCAGGATCGGGGTGTCGATGGTGCCCGGCGCAATGGCGTTGATCAGGATGTTCTGCGGTCCGTACTCGTAGGCCGCCTGCTTGGTGAGACCCACGACGCCGCCCTTGGCCGCCGAGTACGACGCCAGGTTCGGCAGACCCCGCAGCGCGGCCATCGACGAGATGTTCACGATGCGGCCGCCGCCGCCCGCGATCATGCCCGGGATGACCGCCCGCATGCCGAGCCACACACCCTTGAGGTCGGTGCCGACGACGTGATCCCACGCTTCCTCGGTGAGGCCGACGACGGTGTCCTCGCTGATCATGTTGACGACGCCGGCGACGTTGGCCAGGCAGTCGATCGACCCGCGGGAGGCGGTGATCTGCTCCACGGCGGCCGACCAGTCATCGGCTACGCGGACGTCAAGACGAATCGCTTCTGCGGAGCCGCCCGCTTCGGCGATCTCCTTGAGGGTGACCTCACAGTCCTGGATGTCGGCGGCGACGACGTGGGCGCCGTCGGCTGCGAGGCGGATGGCGGTGGCCTGACCGATGCCCTGTGCCGCGCCGGTGACGATCGCGGTTTTTCCGTTGAGAGACATGTGTGTTCGCTTTCTGGTGAGGGGACGGGACGGGTGAATGCGGCTGGTGTCAGGGCTGCTCGGCAAGGAGGTCGGCGAACCGACGCTGTGCGGCCGCGCGGCGGGTGGGGATGTGCTCGGTGGGGCGGTCGTCGGCCGGCCGCGAGTACCCCTTCAGATACTGGCGGGCGACGCTGTCGCGGTGGACCTCGTCGGGGCCGTCGTAGAGGCGGGCGGCGCGGGCGGCCCGGTACATCGACTCCAGCGGCAGGTCCGCGCTGTACCCGAGTGAGCCGTGCACCTGGAGCGCGCGGTCGATGACGTCGTGCAGGATCTTGGCGCCGAAGAACTTGATGAGCGCGATGTCCTTGCGGGCGGCCGCCGTGCCCTCCTCGTCGATGCGCCAGGCCGCGTGCAGAGTCATGAGTCGCAGGGCCTGGATCTCGGCCGCGGAGTCGGCGATGAAGTTGCGGACCGTCTGCTTGTCGGCGAGGACCGATCCGTGGGCGTACCGGTAGGTGGCGCGTTCGCACATCATGTCGAAGGCGCGGCTCGCCTGGCCGATCCAGCGCATGCAGTGGTGAATTCGGCCGGGGCCCAGGCGCTTCTGCGCGATCAGGAAGCCGTCGCCCCGGTTGCCCAGCAGTGCCGAGTCGTCGACCCGGACATCGCGCAACACGACCTCGCAGTGCGAGCCGTAGGTGTACGGGCGCGGGCGGGGGTTCTCGACCGAACCGATGTCGCGGACCACGTCGAGACCCGGGGCGTCGATGGGGATGATGAACTGCGATGTGCGACGGTGGCGTTCGGCGTCGGGATCGGTGACAGCGACGACGATCATGAAGTCGGCGGTGGCCGCGTTGCTGATGAACCACTTGTGGCCGTTGAGAACCCACTCGTCCCCGTCCCGGACCGCGGTGGTCGTGAGGTTGGTGGGATCGGCGCCGGCGTTGTCGGGTTCGGTCAGCGCGAACGACGAGTAGTACTCGCCGGCGAGCAGCGGCTCGAGCCACCGCTTCCTCTGCTCGTCGGTGCCGACCGCGGCGAGGATCTCGCAGTTTCCGGAATCCGGTGCCTGGCAACCGAACACGAGCGGTCCGTACGGGGTGGAACCCAGGATCTCCTGCATCAGGCCGAGCTTCACCTGGCCGTATCCCTGTCCGCCGAGTTCGGGATCGAGGTGGGCGGCCCACAGGTCGTTGGCCTTGACCTCTTCCTGCAGCGGGGCGATCGCCTTGCGCAGCTGGTCCCAGTCGAGGTCGAGGGTCTCGAGCGGGAAGACCTCGGTGCGGACGAAGTCCTTCATCCAGTCGAGCTTCTTCTGGAAGTCGGGTTCCGTGGAGAAATCCCAGGCCATGGTGGTGTGCTCCGTTTCTGTGGGGGTCTGACGAGAAGGGGATCGTGGTCCGATCCGGGGGAGGGGCTGTGTCAGGAGCCGGCGATGATCTCGCGGGCGCGCACGAAGAGGCCGTCGGCGTAGCGATGCAGTCGCTCGCCGACCTTGCGGGGTGCCTTGCCGTCGCAGGAGCGGGCATAGGTGCCCTCGAGGATGATGCCGAGCTTGAAACTCGCGAGAACGGTGTACCAGTCGAGCGCGTCGAGGTTCCTCTCGGAGCGCTCGGCATAGCGGGCGATGACCGCGGATCGGTTCGGTAGATCGCCGGCCTGGCCGAGCGCGCTCTCGTAGAGGTCCGGCTGCCGCGGGTCATCGGGCCAGATGGCCAGCAGCACACCGAGATCGAGCAGTGGGTCGCCGACCGTCGCCATCTCCCAGTCGACGATGGCCGCGACGTCGGGGGTGCGGTGATCGTAGAGGACGTTGGCCACGTGGTAGTCGCCGTGCAGCAGACCGGGCCGGAAATCAGCGGGGCGGTGGTCGTCGAGCCAGCCGGCGATCCGGTCGAGGTCGGGGAACGTCCCGCCCGGGTATCCCGGTGTGGCGGCGTACCGTTCGTGTTCGGCGAGCCACCGCGGCACCTGCCGTTCGAGGAAGCCGTCCGGTTTGCCGAAGTCGTCGAGGCCGATGGCGGAGTGGTCGACGGCCGCCAGCCCGGCGAGCGCGTCGACGAGGGCGTAACCCATCGCCTCGCGTCCCTCGGCGGTCGCGGCGTAGGCGGCCGGCAGGCTGTCGGCCGCGTTGAACCCCTGCACGGGCTCCATCAGGAAGAAGGTGGCCCCCAGAACGTCGGTGTCGGTGGTGCCGGCGACGAACCGGGGGTGTGCGACGTCGGTGGAGCTCAGCGCGGACAGCAGCGTCATCTCGCGTGCGATCGCGGCGTTCGATTGCGGGCGCAGGTGTCGGGGACCGCGCCGGAGCACGTAGTCCCGTCCGCCGCGGCTGACGATCACCATGATGTTCTGGGTGCCGCCGTGCAGCGGCCGGAGGTCGATGCCGTCCCCACCGGGCAGGCCCTCGTCGTCCATCCACACCGCGAGTGCCGCGGTGTCCACCGGGATCTCCTCGGTGTCGACCCGGATCTGATCGGGGGCGGGGCGGTCGGGGATCGTGCTGCGGGCCATGAGATGAACCTATGGCGTGTCCGCCCCGGGGAGAACCGTCGTCCTGCGAGCCCGTTGGAGGAATCTCCAATGGGTGTCGTCGCAGGTCACTGACCTGCGAGGTCGAGGACCTGGAAGGCCATCTTCGCCGACAGCAGGCAGTCCAGCGACGTCGGATCGCGTCGTGCGATCTCCTTGATCCGTCCGAGGCGGTACCGGATGGTGTTCTCGTGAACGTCGAGTGCCGTCGCGGTGGCCTGGACCTTGCCGTCGGCGGCCACGAAGGCCCGCCACGTGGCGAGGAGCGTGCCGTCGTCGTGTTGTCGGACGGGTGCGACGAAGGAGTGTGCGAAGTGCAGGGCCTCCTTGACGTGACCGCTGGACACGATCACCCGGAACAGGCCGAGCTCGTCGAGCGTCATCACCCGCTCGTTCCAACCGAACGACTTTGCCACCGAACCCATCTCGCGAAGGTCGCGATGGGCGTGCGGATAGTCGGCGGGGGTACGGCAGATCCCGGAGATGAGGGTCGCGCCGAGAGAGAGGTCACCGGAGAGCCGCTCGCGGATCGTCGACACGTGGTCGCGGACGCTCCCGACCTCGTCGAGGTCGTCGGACTCCAGGCGGACCATCACGATGACCGCCCCGGGCAGCCGGACGGCCGGCGGCGGCGAGATGGACATGACCGAGGCGAAGGTACGGGTGACCAGCGACTGGATCGCCGACGCCGTCAGCCGGTCGGTCGCGTCGTCCACGGTGAACCGAACCAGGACATGGGGATTGGTGAGGTCGATGCCGAACTGCGGGCCACGCCGGACCAGGTGTTCCTTGTCGCGGCTGTTGCGCAGCAGGTCCGACAGATAGTCGTCGCGCGCCTGACCCTCGGTCTCGATCTGCCGGCGCTCGGAGAGCATCTGCAGCGCCAGGACGGTCGCGCCGCGTTCGGCGATGTTCGCGTCGAGGGCCTCGAGGCTGCGGCCCACCTCGACGATGCCGAGGAAACCGGTCTGCCTGCCCTCGATCACCAGGCGGCACATGAGATGCCGGCGACCGAGCCCGACCGCGAGCTGCGCGGGGACGATCGCCGACGGGGTACTGACGGACAGTTCGGCGAGAGCCTGGCGCACCGAGGTGGTGGCCCGCACCTTCTCGCTCATCACCGGGGGAGCGGTCAGCTTGAGCGCCTCCGGCGCGGCCCAGGCGAGCACGTCGAACGAGTTGTTGTAGAGAACCACAGGCTTGGCCGACAGCTCCGACAGGAGTTCGACGACGCGGTGGATGTTGGCGCCCTCGAGCACCGCGCTGGTCAGGCGGTGGTGGACGTCGGCGAGGTAGGCCAGGGTGGCGTTGTTGCGCGCGATCTCGGCGGCCTGACCACGCAGGCGGGTGTTGAGCATCGCCTGGCTGATGAACAGGGCAGAGAGGCGGGCGAACAGTTCGGCCACCTCGATGTCCTCGGGGGTGAACTCGTGTTCGCGGCCGCGGCTGTCGACGAAGATCAGCCCGATCACCGCGCCGTCGAAGGTGAGCGGGACGCCGAGCATCGCGCGGACGTCCCAGTGCGTCATCGTCCGGCGGTGGGGACGCGGGTCGTTGAGGGCGTCGGCGATGACGACGGGCGCGCGGGTGTTGATGACCTCCTGGCTGAAGAGGTCGCCGTCGAAGCCGGAGATCTGCCTCTTCACGGCCTCGGTGATGTCGCCGGCGTCCTCGCAGAAGCCCGCCGCACCGCGATAGCTGCCGTTGGCGTGCCGCAGGTACACCGAGCAGCGGGTGACGCCGAGGAGTGCGCAGAGCTTCTGGCCCACCAGGCTGAGGAGATCCTCGAGCTTGGTGTCGGTGATGGCCTCGGTGGTGATCTCGGCGAAGGCCGCGATGACATCGCGTTCGCGGCCGGTGGCACGTGCCGACCCGCCCTCGGAGTCGAGACCGGTATCGACTCCTCGCTCCGCGATGGATGTCATCGGCACGGCCTCCTCACCGACAGATCATGATGAACCTCACAGTAGCAATGTCGTGTGAGGTGATTCATGCACCTGTCGTCCCGGTCGGCGCCTCTCGCACGACGGTGTCGCCCGACAGCACGTGGCCCATCCGCTCCTTCTTGGTGCGGAGGTACCGGACGTTGTGGGGGGTGGAGACGGTCGGCAGGCCGACGCGCCCGACGATGTCGAGGTCGTGGCCACCGAGTCCGCCGTACTTCGCGGGGTTGTTGGTGATCAGGCGGACGCGGCGGATGCCCAGGTCTTTCAGGATCGCGGCGCCGGTGCCGTAGGTGCGCGAATCCACCGGGAGTCCGAGTGCGGTGTTGGCGTCGACGGTGTCGAGGCCCTGCTCCTGGAGTGCATAGGCGCGGATCTTGTGACCGAGTCCGATCCCGCGGCCCTCGTGTCCGCGCAGGTAGACGACCGCTCCGCAGCCCTCCGCCGCGATGGCCGACAGCGCCTGCTCGAGTTGCGCTCCGCAGTCGCAGCGCAGCGACCCGACGATGTCGCCGGTCAGGCATTCGCTGTGCACGCGGACCAGGGCGCCCTCGGCGGTGGCCCCGGCGGCGGCCACGTCGCCCATGACGAGGGCGAGGTGTTCGGTGTCGTCGATGTCCGAGCGGTAGGCGACCGCGCGGAAGTCGCCGAACAGGGTCGGCATCGCGGCGGTGGCCATCTGGTGGACGAACGAACCGGCGGCGGTCCGGTGGGCCACGAGGTCGGCGATCCGCAGCACGGGCAGTCCGTGATGTTCGGCGAACGCGAGGAGGTCGTCGCCACGCCGCATCGACCCGTCGTCGGCGATGATCTCACCGATGACCCCGACCTCGCCGGCACCGGCCAGGGTGACCAGGTCGACGGCGGCCTCGGTGTGACCGGCGCGGGTGAGGACCCCGCCGTCACGCGCCTGCAGCGGGAAGACGTGTCCGGGGCGACGCAGTTCGCCGGCCGCGGTGCCGTCGGAGGCGAGGGCCCGGACGGTCAGGGCTCGGTCGTGCGCGGAGACCCCGGTGCCGGCGTCCTTGTGGTCCACGGTGACGGTGAAGGCGGTGCCGTGCGCGTCCCGGTTGTCCTCGACCATCTGCGGCAGCTCGAGCCGGCGGGCTCGGTCGGCGGTCATGGGGGCACAGATGATGCCGGTGGTGTGGCGGATCAGGAACGCCATCTGTTCGTCGGTGATCGACGACGCCGAGCAGATGAGGTCGCCCTCGTTCTCGCGGTCGTCGTCGTCGACCACGACGACGAAACCGCCTGCGGCAACGGCCGCGACCGCGCGGGCGACGGCCTGGGTCGACGCCTCCGTCGCGATGGGCGTCGGGGCGTCGGGATCCTGGGGGAGGGGCGTCGTGTTCATCGGGCGACCTCGAATGCTCGGTGGGTGCCGAACACCCGGTCGTGGTAGGTGAGGGGTGCGGTGGAGGTGACGCCGGTCTCGACGATGTTGCCCAGTGCGACAACATGATCGCCGCCGTCGACCAGGGATGCGGTGGTGCAGCCCAGCCAGCCTGCGGCACCGTCGAGGCGGGGGAGCTGCGCGGAGTCCGACCAGTCGACCCCGTCGAACTTGTCGGCGCCCTTGCGGGCGAACCGCATCGCGACGTCGGCCTGATCGTGGGCGAGCACGTTCACACCGAATCGTCCGGTGCGGCGGATGATCGCGAGGAGGTCGGAGCCGCGGTCGAGGGAGACCAGGATCATCGGCGGTCCCATCGACAGCGACGTGAACGCGCTGACCGTGGTGCCGTGCGGTCGCTGGTCGTCGAAGGCCGTGATGACCGCGACGGGCGTGCAGACCTTGGCCATGACCTCACGGAACTCGAGGGCCACCTGGTCGAGAACGGTTTCGTTCACCGATCCTCCTGCATGATCTGGGGGTTGGAGTCGCTGCGGCGCCGGGGAAGGGGCCGGCGCCGCAGCGATGTCGTTCGGCGGATCAGACCGCCGCGGGCGCCTTGGCCTTCATCTTGTGGACCTCGGGGACGACCTTCTCGCCGAAGAGCTTCAGGCTCTTCTCGGCCTCGTCGAAGGGCAGACCGCCGAAGGCGAAGGCCGCGTTGGGGAGGAAGTCGCCGATGAGCTCGTGGCGGTAGGCGTACTTCTCGACACACTGTTCGGGCGTGCCGTAGATGTTCGCCTCGACGTAGGCATCGGCCGCGGCCTCCATGCCGGCCTCGCGGATCATGTCCGCACCCGCCTGGTAGGTCTCGTAGCCCTTGGTCTCACGCCAGTGCTTGCCGGCGAAGTCGTAGTGCTTGATGACCGACAGGAAGTAGCGGTTGATGTGCTCGTAGGCCAGTCGGCGGGCTTCCTCTTCGTCCTCGTGACAGATGACGAAGTCCTGGATGACCGGCGGGCCGGGCTCGACGCCCTGGGCGTCGCGGAACATCTGCTTCCAGCCGTTGATGGCCTCGGCGTGCTGCTCGAACGGGAACTGCATGAAGGTCATCATCTGGACGCCGAGGTCGGCGACCACCGGAACCGAGTCGGGCGACATCGCCGCGGCGAAAAGCCGACCGTCCCATGAGGTGTTCGGGTTCGGGGCCGGTCGCAGCGCGATCTCCTTCTGCGGGTACATCGGGCCGTCGCCGGACACGACGCCCGTGCGGAGGCCGCGCAGCACCATCTCGGCGGCTTCGTTGAAGCGCGGGCGGGCCTCGTCCATCGGGATGCCGAAGGCCTCGTACTCCATCTTCGCCAGGCCGCGGCCCATGCCGAGAAGCACACGGCCACCGGACATCTGGTCCAGCATGATGGCCTTCTCCACGACGCGCAGCGGATCGTTCCACGGCAGGATGGTAGCGCCGATGCCGAGCTTGACCTTCGAGGTGCGGCCGGCGAGGTAGGACAGGATCGCGAAGTTGTCCGGGCACATCGAGTAGTCGTCGAAGTGGTGCTCCGCCGACCAGACCGAGTCGAAACCGGCCTTCTCGGCCAGTACGCCGAGCTCGAGGTCGCGCAGGAAGACCTCTTCGTCGCTCACGTTCTCGTGGTAGTTCTGGAAGACGAGAAGTACGCCGACATCCATTGCATTGACTCCTTGGTTCAGTTGGGTTGGAGATTGAGGGGATTGGAGAATCAGGGGACGGGGGTGTTGGGAACTCCGAGGAGGAGTTCTCAGCCGAGGAAGACCGCGCGGGTGTGCTCGGTGTCCAGGAACTCCTTGACCTCGTGGATCTTTCCGTCGCGGACCACGAAGACGAAGTGGTAGAGGTTGTTGTAGACCTTGCCGTTGTTCATCTCCGAGTACGACTCGGTCTCGACCGCCACGCGTTCTCCCTCGGCGGTGAAGGCGAGCGGGGTGAGCGCGATGGCGCCGGTCTTGGTGGTGGCGGAGAGGCCGGCCAGCATTGCGCCGAATTCCTCTTTGTTCTTGGTTCCGGAGATACCGTCGATCTCTCCGCCCACCCACCAGGTGGCCGTCGGCGCCAGGAAGGACAGGATGGCGTCCACGTCGCCGCGGGAGAACACCTCCATGAACTCCGCGACCAGAGCCTTGTTCTGCTGCTCCGTGCTGACGCTCGCTGTACTGGTTGACACCGATTGGCCTCCTTCTGACCGTCACCCTCCGAGGAAGGCGAGAAACTGTGTGCAACAACGACGTTATGGGTTGGTGTGGCGTGAGTCACCCTCGTGTTTCGCGCCTCTTGTGGGTTGTCACAACCGGGCCGAGGCGGCCCGGCCCCACGTCACCGGCCGCCGCCGCTGAAGGTGTTCATCAGTCCACCGTCGACGGGCACGATCGCGCCGTACATGTAGGTGGACAGTGCGACATCGACGATGACCTGCGCGATCTCCTCCGGCCGGCCGGTCCGCCCGGCGGGGATGGACGAGACGATGCGTGCCCGAGCCCGGTCGCTGAGTCCGGAGGTCATGTCGGTATCCACAAAACCGGGGATGACCAGGTTGACCCGGATGTCGCGCGGGGCGAGTTCCGCGGCGAGGACCTGCGTCAGACCGCTGAGACCGGCCTTCGCCGAGCCGTAGGCGACGTCGCCCGGGAATCCCCGAAAGCCGACCACCGCACCGACATTCACGATCGACGAACCCGGTTCGAGGATCGGGACCGTGGCCTTGCACATCTCGAAGGCGCCGGTGAGGTTGGTGGTCAGCACAAGATCCCAGTCCTCGCGACTCAGATCGTCGACCCGTCCACCGCGGTGCACGCCGGCGACGTTGATCAGGCCGTGGGCGCCGCCGTACTCCTCCTTGACGGTGGCCAGTGCGCGGGCCACCGACGAGGAGTCGGTGATGTCGGTCTTCAGCTCCAGGACCTGTGTCGGCCTGGTGAACGGCGTGGTCGCCACGCCGCGCGCCAGGGAAACGACGGAATCGCCTCGGGCCGTGAGGGTCTCGACGACGGCCCGGCCGATGCCGCGCGACCCGCCGGTGACGATCCAGACCCGGGGTTGGGCGCTCATGGCTTCAGGAAACCGGTCAGTTCGGCGAGGTAGCGGTCCCGGTCCTCGAGGAACGGGGCATGACCGCAGGCGTCGAACGGGACGAGACGAGCACGGGAGTTGAGTTCGAGGACGGCCTCGGCCCCGGCGAACGGGACGAAGGCGTCGTCCCGGCCGTGCAGGAGCAGGATCGGGATGTCGAGTCCGCCCAGCTCCTTGCGCAGGTCGGTACGGGCGAGGTCACGCAGCGAGTCGTCCCCGGCCGGACCCATCTCCAGGAACATCCCCCAGATCCAATCCAGGACATCGGAACTCGGAGGAGTCGCGCACACCGCGCCGGCCACGCCGCGGAAGGTGTCGGCGCGGTTGGCGGCGGCACCGGCGAGGACTCCCTCGACGTCTTCGGCGGAGCCGCCGTAGGGCCAGTCGTCGGTCGCGGTGTAGCGCGGCGACGCACCACCGGTCAGGACCAGGCCGCCGGCACGCGAGCCGAGGGACGCCGCGGCGGCCGTGGCGACGGCTCCGCCGAGAGACCAACCGTTGATGACGGGAGAGGTCAGGCCGAGATGCTCGACCACCTTGACCATGTCCTCGGCCAGGGCCGCGATCGAGACGTCTTCGAAGTCCTTGTCGGAGCGGCCACATGCGCGCAGATCGACGAGCACGACCTCGTGACCCGCGGCCTTGAGCGCGGGGGCGGTGGTGTCCCAGCAGCGGGTGTTGGCGCCCCAGCCGTGGATCAGCACGATGGGACGCGCGTCCCCGCGGTGGTGCTCGAAGTAGATCCGGCGATCGTTCTCAACCGCGAGATAGCTCATGGACTTCTCCTTCATCGTCGAACTCGATTTCGAAATATTTGTCGGTCTGGGTGGGTTCCTCGTGCCGAAGGGCACGGGGGACGAGTGGTGGGGCGTCGGCGAAACGCGGGATGACGTGCTCGGCGAGGAGCTCCATCGACCGCACGACGTCGTCGTGGGGCATCCCGCCGAACCGCATCCAGCAGATGAGATGGTCGAGACCCGTTTCCTCGCGCAGGATCTCGATCTCGCGGATGAGTCCGTCGGGGTCGCCGACGTAACAGATGCCGCCCTCGCGCAGGCCGGTCAGCGACATCGCGCCCTCGGCCGCGGCCTCCGCCAAGGCCGCGTAGCGCTCGTAGCCCGCCGGGGTCGCGGCACCCTGCGGCACGGCGGACATGACGTTGTCGAAGTACCACTCGAGACTCGGCCGGGCCCGGCGGACGGCCTGCTCGTCGTCCTCGGCGAGATGGATCTGCCAGTTCATCGGGAAGTCGAGGGAGAGGGGATCGCGGCCGCGGTGCATCAGCGTGCGCTTGGCGTTGACGACGAAGCCGTTCAGCTCGGGCAGGGTCATCAGCGTCGGCGTCACGAGCATGTTGTGTCCGTGGTCGGCGACCAGGTCGAACGTCTCGGGGCTGATCGACGCCACATAGATCGGAGGCGTCGGCTGCTGGAGTGGTGCCGGCCGGCAGTCCACGCTGTCGATGTGGAAGTGCCTGCCGTGGAACGTGTACGGCTCGCCGACCGCTTTGGTCCACAGTCCGGTGACGATCTGGAACGCCTCGTCGAAGACCTCACGGCTGACGTCCTGCTTGTCGGCGACACCCATCGCACGGAACTCGTGGGGCTGGTAGCCGCGTCCGACACCGAAGTCGAGCCGGCCGCCGGAGATCACGTCGACCATCGCGAAGTCCTCGGCGATCCGGACCGGCCAGGCGAGCGTCAGATTGCTGACCGCGATACCGATGCGCATCCGGGAGGTGCGGGCCGCGATGGCCGCCGCCGCGACCTGCGGCGACGGCATCGAACCGTAGGCGCTGCCGTGGTGTTCGGCGAGCCAGACCCCGTCGAAGCCGAGACGCTCGGCGATCTCGACCTGCGAGAGCATCTCGTCGTAGGCCCGCCGAAAGTCCCGGTCCGGACTCTCCAACACGTAGAACAGGCTGAACTTCACACTGTCGACGTTAGGAATCGGCGTGCGTCACGGGAACGGGAGAATCCGCGGCGGTTGTGGGTTCCCACAAGTCGGGTGTACCGGCCGCCTGTTCGCGGAGTCGCCGTTTGTCGAGTTTTCCGACGCTGGTCCGCGGGAGGGCATCGACGGCGACGATCAATTCGGGCACCCACCAGCGCGGGACGCGGTCGGCGAGCTCGGCCTTCACCGCCTCCACGTCGAGGCCCTCGTCGCCGACGACGTACGCGACAGGACGCTCCTGCCAGCGCGGATGCGGAACGGAGACCACCGCTGCCTGATGGACGGCGGGGTGTTCGATCAGCGCCTCCTCCAGCGCGACAGAGCTGATCCACTCGCCACCGGACTTGATGAGGTCCTTGGTGCGGTCGACGATCGTCAGGTAACCGTGTTCGTCGACGACGCCGATGTCGCCTGTGCGCAACCAGCCGTCGTCGAACTTGTCCGGATGATCGGCACGGTAGTAGCCGGTGGCGACCCACGGGCCACGGATCAGGATCTCGCCGCGACTGATCCCGTCGTGGGGCATGACCCGGCCGTCCTCGTCGACGAGTTTCCACTGCAGACCCGGCAGGAGCCGCCCCTGTTTCCGGATGTACGCCCAGCGGCGTTCCGGGTCGTCGTCGGTGGATGCCGGGGGACGGGAGAACGTCGCCATCGGCGAGATCTCGGTCATGCCCCAGCCCTGGAACACCGGGATGCCGAGTGCCTCGAGGTCGCGGATCAGGCCGAGGGTCGGCGTCGAACCGCCCAGGACCAGCGCGCGGAGACTGCTCAGGTCGGTACCCGCGGTCTGGGCGTGGGCGAGCAGGTCCACCGCCACCGTCGGCACCATCCCGGTGTAGGTCACCCGCTCGGCGGCGATGATGCCGGCGATCTGCGCGGGTGTGGGATGTGGTCCGGGCAGGATCTGCGACGCCCCGGACATCAAGGCCGCGAACGGGACTCCCCACGCGTTGGCGTGGAACATCGGGACCACCAGCAGGGCGCGGTCGCGTTCGGAGATCGCGTGCCCGTCGGCCAGGCAGGCCGCCATGGTGTGCAGGTACAGGGACTTGTGGGAATATCCAACGCCCTTCGGCGCTCCCGTCGTACCCGACGTGTAGCAGAGGACGGCCAGATCGTCGTCCGCGCGGGCGACCGGTGCCGCGATCGCTTCCGCCGAGGCGACCATCGAGTCGAGAGTCGTTCCCGTCGGCGCGCCCTGGTCGTCGGTGTCGATCGGGATCACCGGCATGCCCGGACGGCGTTCGCGGGCGGTGGACAGCAGGTGATCCAGCGAGGGATCGGCGAAGATCATCGCATCGTCGGCGTGGTCGACGATGTAGGCGATCTCGTCGGGGGAGAGCCGGATGTTGATCGTGTGCAGCACCGCTCCGGCGAGCGGCACCGCGAGGTACAGCTCCAGGTGCCGCCGATGGTTCCAGGCCAGCGTGCCGACCCGGTCGCCCGGCCGGATGCCGCTCGCGACGAGGGCCGACGCGAGCCGCAGGACCCGGTCGGCATAGTCCCGGTACGTGTACCGGAGGACCTCGGCGCCGTCGACGTGATCGACGATCTCCTTGTCGGCGAACATGTCTCGTGCCCGGTACAGGAAGTCGGTGATCAGCAGCGGGTGGGCCGACGGACCGTGGTTCATGCAGGGACCTCCACGGACGATCGCGCGGCCAGACGGGCCCGGACCTCCGGAACGACCTTGCCGGCGAGGAGCTCGATGCGAGCGCTGCCGCTGTCGATGGACTCACCGGGCAGCTGCGCCCAGAAGTGCACGTCCTCGATCTGCGGGGTGGCGGTCAGCAACGCGGTGAGCTCGTCGACGGCGGTGGCCGGCTCCCAGAGGGTGAACGAGCCGGCGTCGACGAGCTGGCCGGGGTCGGTGAACTGCGGGATGGGACCGAACGCGCCCATCTCGATGTACTTGTTGATCTGGTAGAGCGCGTGGGTGCCGATACGCGACCATTCCCGTTCGGGATCGTCGGCGATGATCGTCCACTGCCCGGCGAAGATCCGGCCCTCGTCACGGGACCGGCCGAGTCGTTCGAGCGCGTCCAGGTACGAAGCGTGGTGCGCGTTCTGGGTGCTGAGGAAGCCGTCGCCGATGCGGGCGGCCCGTTCGATGGCCGGGTCGGCCATTGCACCGACCAGGAGGTCGGGCGTCGTCTCCGGGGTGGGAGTGACGGGCAGGGCGGGCTTGCGCAGGCGTTTGCCGTCGAACGGTTCGGCCGATCCGGACCAGCAGCGACGCACGATCTCCACGCCTTCCTCGAGCAGGCTCGGCCGGTTGATCAGGCGCCGTCCGAAAGCCTCGAACTCCGGTTCCCAGTATCCCTGCCCGACACCGAGCGAGAATCGTCCCCCGGTCAGCAGGGACAGCGTGGCCGAGTCCTCGGCGAGGCGGATGGGGTTGTGCAACGGCGACACGACGAGGTTGGTGCCGATCTTCATCGTCGTCGTCCGATCGCCGATCGCGGAGGCGAGCAGGAACGGCGACGGCGTGTAACCGTCCTCCATGAAGTGGTGCTCGGTCAGCCAGACCGAGTCGATCCCGATCGACTCCGCCCAGGTGATCTGGTCGAGTGTTGCGCGGTAGAAGTCGCCGAAACCGCGCGAGTTCCCGGGCGGATTGCGGAAGTCGTACCAGAGTCCGAAGTTGACGTCCGACGTACTCATTGCATGGTCCTTTCACCGACGGTGTGGTCGGTGTCACTCTCGGTGAAGAATGTGACGACGGGAAGGTGTCGCCGACCGGGTCGTTGTCGGAAATCCCAAGGACGCCGATCCCGGTTACCGGAAGGATGGAACCGAGATCGGCTCGTGCGCGTCCAAGTTGGCAGGTCGCCGGGCCGGGACGACGGCACTCCGGATGGGTACGATCAGGCATCGTCCGCGACCGGGAGGATCGGGGGCAGGGGATGAACGGGGGTGAGCAGATGGGCGGCGTCGAGCCGAACCGGATCGCGATGGACGTCGAGCAGGTGTCCGCGGTCTCGGTCTACTACCGGCGTTCGTCGTTGGTCCTCAACGCCGTCGCCGACGACCTCGCCGCGCACGACTTCGGCCGGTGGGCGCGCACCGATGCCGGCCCCGGCGCGGCGTCGTCGCTGGGGCCGTCCGCCGCGACCTACGCCGAGATGAGCGCCACGCTGTCCGCCCGCCTCCGGACGCAGTCGCAGGCCGCGGCCGTGCTCGCGCAGAACCTGCGCGACTCCGCGATCGCCATGGCCGACGGTGACGCGCGGGCCGCGAGCGAGATCGCGCGTCCGACACCGGGTTCCGGGGTGGCCGCGCAATGAGGAGGGGCCAGGATTCCCTGACCGCGTTGCGGACGGACGCGCAGGACGGCGCCGCGGCGCTGACCGGGCTGCTCGCGGCCGGGCGGCTGATGGGCGTACCCGTCCCCGACGACGCCTCGGTCCGTGCCGGCCTCCGAGCGGTGGACGACTTCGACATCACCGCGCTGTCGGCGGACAGCCGGGTTCTGGTCTCAGCCCACCGAGCCGTCGCCGAACAGCTGCATCACCTGCCCGAACAGCGGGTTCGGCTCGACGGCTGGCACGGCAGGTCCGCGTCACTCGCGATCGGCGCGGTCGTCGACCATCAGCGGCGCGCGGAATCCGACCTCTACCTTCTGCACACCGTCACCGACGCCACCTCCGCGGCCGCATCGGGGATCGACCGGTTGCTCCGCACCTTCTACCTCGCGATCGCCCGGCTGTCGGCGCCGAGCGCCGCGGGAACACCGCCGGCCGAGCTACCTCAGGCCGTGTTGACCGGGCTTGTCCCGCTCGACGTCGCGGTCGAGGACATCCGGTCGCGTGTCGAGCTGTTCACCACCTCGGTCGACGCAACGCTGCGCGGGATCGCCGGGATCCTCGACATCCTCAACCGGTCCCTCGACGGGATCGACGACGACCCCTATCCGGTCGAGTCGGCCCGTCCGCTACCGGTTCCGGCCGAGCCGCCTGCCGTGCCGACCGAGACGGTGCGGGCGGCGCCGGAATCCGGGGAGCAGCAGGAGGAACAGGAGCAGCAAGACATCCCGTTCCAGCTGAGCGGTTCGCCGGCCGTGGAAACCGAAGTCGCGCAGAGCGTCCCCGGAGTGGAAGCAGCCGGTGCCGTCGAGGGGAGGCCGGCGGCCGGTCCCGGCGGGGGAACGCCGACCCCGACCCACGTCGTCGCCGACACCCGCGGCGGCAGCACCCCATCGACCGATCCCGACACCGCCGCGACGCCCGAGCGGTCCGCGGGTGACCTGGCCCTGGCAGGTGACCAGTGAGCCTCGCCGACCAGATCGAGGCGCTCGCGCGCTCGGCCACCGCCGAGGTCGCCGACGCCTCGCACCGTTTCTCCGCTGCTCAGCGAGATCTCGACCTCGCGATGACCGAACACCGGCGCACCGCCGCGCAATCGGAGACCGACCGGCTGCGTGCCCAACTCGAGCACGAGGCCGACGCCGCCGATGCGCTGCCCGGCATCATGCTGCCCGCCGACATGGCCGACGCCAGTCCGCATCTGCCGCCACCGAACGCATAGGCTGTCTGCTGTGCCAGGCAAGAAGCGTTCGAAACCATCGCAGCCGCCCGCGAAGCTGATGGCCGCGCTCGGCCGTCGGGGGCCGCACCGAGTCCTGCGCGGCGATCTCGGGATCGTCGGTACACGCGGTGAGGTGTTCACCCCCGCGAGCGGGGAACGACTGCCCGCCATCGCCTTCGGCCACGGCTGGCTGTCCTCGCCGAGCCGCTACCGCGACCTGTGCCACCACCTGGCCTCGTGGGGCATCGTGGTGGCGATCCCGGCCGGTCAGCGGGGCGTACTGGTCTCCGACGATGCGATGGCCGCTCAGCTGCGCTCGGCGCTGTCGATCGTGACGCGGGTCCGGCTGGGCTTCGGTGAGATCACCGTCGACCCGGCCAAGGTGGGTTTCGCCGGTCACGGGTTCGGGGCGTCGGCGGCGATCATCGCCGCGTCGGAGGGCATCCTGCACGGTCAGCCGCAGCCGGAGGTCCGAGGAGTGGCCGCGCTGTTCCCGGCGCCGACCACCGCCGGACTCCTGCCCGCCGCACGTAGCGTCAGCGCACCCGGTCTCATCGTCTCCGCGATCGGCGAACTCGACACGATCGACGGCAACGCACTCCCGCTCGCCCAGGCGTACGGCGCCGACCACACCTCGGACGACGAGCGTCGTGTGGTGCTGCGCACGCCGCCCGGCGCGACGTCGCGCGGCCTCGTCGAGCACCGGACGATCGGTGCGCTGTGGGGGAGCAACGGCGCGGACAAGAAGACGCACACCGCCGTGCGTGCTCTGACCACCGGTTTCCTGCTGCACACGCTCACGCAGGACGCCGAGTACCAGGCGTTCTCCGACCCCGACACCGTTCTCGGCAAAGTGCCGGCCGTCGACCTCGACGACCCGCCGGAGGTGCAGGACCGCATCGCCAAACTGCTCGGCGCCAAGGAACGCAAGCGTCGTCGAGCAGCGTCTCCGGTACCCGCCGCGGCACCGAATGTCGTGGTCCCCAAGACCCTGGAGTGACGCCCCGCACGGTGGCACGTCGTTCGTCAGCGCGCGGGCGCGTCGTTCCCCCGCGCGGGCGCGTCGTTCCGTCAGCACGCAGGTACGCTGACTAGCTATGTGTGGAATCGTCGGATACGTGGGGCGGCGCGATGCCCTGGACATCGTCGTCGAGGCTTTGCGACGGATGGAGTACCGCGGGTACGACTCGGCCGGCGTCGCCATCCTCGACGGCGCCGGTAACACCGCGATCCAGAAAAAGGCCCTCCGGATGGAGAACCTGGAGAAGCAGATCGCGACCGTCGGCCGCGAGTCGCTGTCGGGGACCACGGGCATGGGCCACACGCGGTGGGCCACGCACGGCAAGCCGACCGACCGCAACGCGCATCCGCATGCCAGCGATGACGGCAAGATCGCGGTCGTCCACAACGGCATCATCGAGAACTACGCTGAGCTGCGGGCCGAGCTGGAGCAGGACGGCGTCGAGTTCGGGTCGGAGACCGACACCGAGACCGCCGTCCACCTGGTCTCGAAGTACTACACCTTCGGTCCCACCGCCGGTGACTTCGTCGCGAGTGCCTACGCGGGGCTGCGGCGGCTCGAAGGTGCGTTCACCCTCGTGTTCACCCACGCCGACCATCCGGACACCATCGTCGCCGCCCGCCGGTCGACCCCGCTCGTGGTGGGCGTCGGTCAGGGGGAGATGTTCGTCGGGTCCGACGTGACCGCGTTCATCGAGCACACCCGCGAAGCCGTCGAGCTGGGCCAGGACGAGGTCGTCGTCATCACCGCCGACACCTACACGATCACCGACTTCGACCGGAACGAGCGCGCGGGCAAGCCGTTCCACATCGACTGGGATCTCGCCGCGGCCGAGAAGGGCGGCTACGACTTCTTCATGCTGAAGGAGATCGCCGAGCAGCCGCGCGCGATCGCCGACACCCTGCTCGGTCACCTGCAGAACGGGCGCATCGTGCTCGACGAGCAGCGGCTGACCGACGACGACCTGCGCGACGTCGACAAGGTCTTCGTCGTCGCCTGCGGCACGGCGTACCACGCCGGTCTGCTGGCGAAGTACGCGATCGAGCACTGGACGCGGCTGCCGGTCGAGATCGAGCTGGCCAGCGAGTTCCGCTACCGCGACCCGGTCCTCGACCGGTCGACGCTGGTCGTGGCGATCTCCCAGTCGGGCGAGACCGCCGACACCCTCGAGGCCGTCCGGCACGCCAAGGACCAGAAGGCCCGCGTGCTGGCCATCTGCAACACCAACGGTGCGCAGATCCCGCGCGAATCCGACGCGGTGCTCTACACCCACGCCGGTCCGGAGATCGGCGTCGCGTCGACCAAGTGCTTCCTCGCGCAGATCGTCGCGGCGTACCTGGTCGGTCTGGCTCTCGCACAGGCGCGCGGCACCAAGTACGCCGACGAGGTGGCCCGCGAGTTCGCCGCCATCGAGGCCATGGCCGATTCGGTCGCCGAGGTTCTCGGGACCATGGAGCCCGTCCGCGAGCTCGCCCAGTCGCTGTCCCACCACAACACGGTGCTGTTCATCGGTCGCCACGTCGGCTACCCGGTGGCACTCGAAGGTGCATTGAAGCTCAAGGAGCTCGCGTACATGCATGCCGAGGGCTTTGCCGCCGGTGAACTCAAGCACGGCCCCATCGCTCTCATCGAGGACGGCCTGCCGGTCATCACCGTGATGCCGTCCCCGGAGGGTCGCGCGGTGCTGCATTCGAAGATGGTCAGCAACATCCGCGAGATCCAGGCCCGCGGTGCGCGCACGATCGTCATCGCCGAAGCCGACGACGCGGCCGCCCGCGCGGTCGCCGACGAATTCATCCCGATCCCGAAGACGCCGACGCTCCTGCAGCCGCTGGTCTCCACGGTGCCGCTGCAGGTGTTCGCCGCGAGCGTCGCCCAGGCCCGCGGTTACGACGTCGACAAACCGCGCAACCTGGCCAAATCGGTGACCGTCGAATAGACCGGCACCCATGCCGACCCGGTACCTGACCGCCGACGAGGTCCGCGACGCCGAGCGGGCGTCGGGAGACCTGCTGGCCAACGGGACGCTGATGCGCCGTGCCGCGCATGGGGTCGCGCAGGCCGTCGTCGGCGAGCTGAACCGGACCGGCGGTTGTTACGGCCGGTCCGTGGGTGTCGTCGTCGGCGCCGGCGACAACGGTGGTGACGCCCTCTTCGCCGCCGCCGAACTCGCCCGTCGCGGAGTGGCTGCTCACGCTGTGCTGCTCGCCGCCGACAAGGCGCACCCGGCCGGGCTGCGGGCGTTCCGGGCGGCCGGCGGTCGTGTCGACGACGCGTTGCCCGCCGGGCTCGACGCCGTCATCGACGGGGTCGTCGGCATCGGTGGCCGGGGACCGTTGCGGCCCGCCGCCGCGGCGGTCTTCGCCGGCCTCGATCCCGAGACAATTGTCGTCGCAGTCGATCTGCCGTCCGGCGTCGACGCCGACACCGGCGAGGTGCACACCCCGTCGGTCCGTGCCGATGTCACCGTCACCTTCGGCTTCCCTCGTCGCGCACACCTCCTCGCGGCACCGCGGTGCGGCCGGGTGGTCGTCATCGACATCGGCATCGGCGATCCCGTCGAACCAGCTGTGCGACAGCTCATCTCGTACTCCGACGCCGAGATCGACTGGCCCGTACCGGGTCCCGCGGACGACAAGTACACCCAGGGCGTGGTCGGGGTCATCGCCGGCTCACACCGCTACCCGGGTGCGGCGATCCTGGCCTCCGGGGCCGCGGTCACCGCGACCTCGGGTATGACCCGGTACGTCGGTTCGGCGCACGCCGAGGTGGTGTCGCACTTCCCCGAGGTGGTCGCCGCGCCGGACCTCGCCGACGCCGGCCGGGTCCAGGCGTGGGTGGTGGGCCCGGGCATGGGTACCGACGCCGCCGCGACGGCGCTGCTGCGTACCGTTCTCGACTCCGATCTACCGGTCCTCGTCGATGCCGATGCGCTCACCATCGTCTCGAACGAACCCGGACTCGTCGCCGGTCGCGCGGCACCGACGCTCCTGACCCCGCATGCGGGTGAGTTCGCGCGGTTGACCGGGTCCGAGGTGGGAGCCGATCGGGTGTCCGCGGTCGCCGACCTCGCCGCCCGGTGGGGTGTCACGGTGTTGTTGAAGGGCCGGATCACGCTGGTCGCCGATCCGTCGGGAAGGGT
>NZ_BACI01000032.1 GCF_000225505.1 Gordonia alkanivorans NBRC 16433
CCTGTGCGTGCACCCATCGCTTCGCGGTCTCGATGCGCCATTGTCAACGGCGGCTGAAAACTGACCCTTTATCGACGGTTGAATTTTGACCCCCTTGTGGTGTGGTTACTGGTCGGTGTTGACGAGTTATCGTCGGGTTTTGGTGCGGTAGGAGTCGCCGTCGATGGTGATGACCTCGGCGTGGTGGACGAGTCGGTCGATGAGCGCGGCGGCCACAACGTCGTCGGCGAAGACTTCGCCCCAGCGACCGAAGGGCATGTTCGAGGTGATCAGCACCGAACCTTGTTCGTAGCGGCTGGCGATGAGTTGGAAGAACAGGTTCGCGGTGTCTGAGTCGAACGGCAGGTAGCCGATTTCGTCGATGATGAGCAGTCGGTAGCGGCGGAGCCGTTTGAGTTCGTGGGCTAGGCGACCGGTGGCGTGTGCTTCGGTGAGGCGGGTGGCCCATCCGGTGGCGGTGTCAAAGAGTACCGGGTAGGCGTTGTGGGCAGCTTTGATGCCGAGCGCGATGGCGAGATGGGTTTTGCCTACTCCTGGTGGTCCGAGCAGGATGACGTTGTCGCTCTTGGCGATCCAGGTGCTGGTGGCCAGGTGGGCGATCACGTCACGACGCAGGCCGGGGACGTGGTCGAAGGTGAAGTCCTCAAGGGTTTTGATCGCCGGGAACCGGGCGCCACTGATCCGTAGAGCGGTGCCGTTGGCTTCGCGTTCACTGACTTGACGATCGAGGATCGCGGAAAGGTA
>NZ_BACI01000031.1 GCF_000225505.1 Gordonia alkanivorans NBRC 16433
AGGTGGATCTCAATGCGGGAACGCAAGTGCGCTCCCGGGTATCGGAGGGCCTTGTCCCGTTGAATCGATGTATGTCAATATTGACGGGTGTCGAATAAGAACTTGCTTCTCTTGCCAGGCCGCGGCCTGAGTGGTGACGAGACCGGAGCGGTTACCCCGCTGC
>NZ_BACI01000030.1 GCF_000225505.1 Gordonia alkanivorans NBRC 16433
GATGGGGGGTGCGTTTGCCGAAAAGTGGTGGGCTTGTCGGAGCTGGCATCCTGGAGACAGCACCACGTCGGACAGCCAGGAGTGAACAGTGACCGCACCAGACCGCGTCGACGTCCTCATCATCGGAGCCGGGATCTCGGGCATCGGGGCCGCCCGCTACCTACGGACCAAGCGTCCGTCGAAGACGTTCACCATTGTCGAGGCTCGTGCAGCCGCCGGCGGAACCTGGGACCTCTTCCGTTACCCGGGCATCCGCTCGGACTCGGACCTGCACACCTTCGGCTACGAGTTCAAGCCGTGGACCGACAAGCAGGCGATCGCCGACGCCCCGCGAATTCTCGACTACCTCCACGAGACGATCGAGGAGAACGACCTCACCGGCCACATCCGGTACCACCACAAGGTCATGGCCGCCGCCTGGTCCTCCGACGACGCACGGTGGCTCGTCGACCTCGAGCGCACCGACACCGGGGAGCGGACGCAGATCAGCGCGCGGTGGATCTTCTGCGGTTCGGGCTATTACGACTACGACGAGGGATTCAGTCCCGACTTCGCCGGCGAGGACCGCTTCCGCGGTCAGATCGTGCACCCGCAGCACTGGCCGGAGGATCTCGACTACGCCGGGAAGCGGGTCGTGGTGATCGGAAGCGGTGCGACGGCCGTGACGCTGCTGCCCGCAATGGCCGAGGAGGCCGCGCACGTGACGATGCTGCAGCGCACGCCGACCTACGTCATCCCGTTGCCGCGTGAAGACGCAATTGCCAACTCGCTGAAGAAGATCTTCGGCGACGAGCGGGGATATGCGCTCACTCGGCAGAAGAACGTCGCGCAGCAGCGAATCCTGTTCGAACTGTGTCAGCGGTTCCCCCAGGTGGCGCGACGAATGATCCGGAAGATCAACAAGTCTCAACTCCCGGAGGACTTTCCGGTCGACGTCCACTTCAACCCGCCCTACGACCCGTGGGATCAGCGCCTGTGCGTGGTGCCCGACGCTGATCTCTTCCGCACCATCCGGTCGGGCAAGGCGTCGATCGTCACCGACCGGATCACGTCGTTCACCGAGACCGGCATCCTCCTGCGGAGTGGCGCCGAACTCGAAGCCGACATCATCGTCACCGCAACGGGACTCAACATCAAGATCATCGGCGGCATCGACCTCACCGTCGACGGCAACCCGGTCTCGCTACCGGACACCGTCGTCTACCGCGGGATCATGCTGTCCGATGTGCCGAACTTCGCACTGGCCATCGGGTACACCAACGCATCCTGGACACTGAAGATCGGGTTGCTGTGCCAGTACTTCTGTAAGTTGCTCGGGTACATGGACTCTCACGGTCACGACGCGGTGTGGCCGGTAGCCGACCCGGGCATGCCCACCCGGCCGTTGCTCGACTTCGGCGCCGGGTACGTCCAGCGCGCTCTCGACACCCTGCCGAAACAGGGACCGCACACCCCGTGGGTGATGTCGATGAGCTACTACGCCGATCGTCGCCTGTTCAAAGGCGATGTCGCCGACGAGAATCTACGGTTTGCGCAGGCGCGGCAACCGGAGGTTCTCACGTAGGAAACACGGACAGAACGACATACCTCGCCGGCTTCACCTGTCGGGCAAGCGAAACAATCAGTCGAACTCTAAGTCCTTCGCGGCCTCTCGCCGGTTCAGTCGCTGGGCCACGACACCCACCCCGAAGCCGTGCAACACGACACTCGCCAGGACCGTCACAGTCATCGCATACAGCGTCTCGTTGGCGACCATGCCGTCGAGTTCGTTGAAAGCAAGGAGACCGAAGACGATCGACGCGGTTCCGCGTGGCCCGAGGACGCCGATCAGAAGTCGATCACGTGGGCCGATGTCGGTGCGCAGCAGCGCGAGGTAGACGGGAACGATCCGGAGGACGGTCAGCGCGGCGAGGGCCAGAACGACGATCTGCCAGACGAACCCGAGTTCGAAGACCAGCACGGCGGCACAGCCGAAGACGAACCACATCGTGAGGGCCGCGAGCGCACTGACATCGTCGGCGAGGCGCAGTTGCTCGTCGCCCGGACCGTCGGCCCGTGCCGCCTTGTAGGCGATACCGCAAAGGAATGCCGCCACGAAGCCGTTGCCGCCGAGTTGCACCGAACATCCGTAGGCGAGGATCGGGATGAGGACGAGACTGATCCGGATGGACTGTTCGGTGGCGAGCCCGCGGCGAATGGTGAAGTTCGTCAGTCGCGCGGCGAGGAGTCCGATGACGCTGCCCGCCAACACCGCCCACAGCGCAGACGGCACCGCCTGTTCGAGTGCTTCGGCGGGGGAGGAGGCGTGCTTGTGGTCGCCTGCGAGCGTCAGGGCGAAGACGAAGAGCGGCGCGATGATGCCGTCGTTGTAACCGCTCTCGATGTTCAGCAGGTGTCGCACCCGCGTGGGGAACCGCCGATCACGTACCAGCGACGAGGCGGGCGTCAGGTCCATCGGGGTCACCACGCAGGCGATCAGCAGCGCGACGCCGACCGCCATCGACGGCAGGAGCGCGACACCCAGCAGGGTCGCCAGGGCGACCGACAGCGGCATCGCAATGAGCAACAGCCGCAGAGATGTTCGACGTTCACCGGCGAAGTAGCCGCCTCGCACTTCGATGGCGTCGACGAACAACAGGAGAGCCAGGATCAGTTCGACGAAGGGTTCGGCTGCGTCGGTGTCGAGTGCGTTGCCGATGGAGTTGTTCGTGGTCAGCCCGATCACGAGGCCGGCGACCACCATCACGATGGCCCCGGAGATCTGGAGCCGCGACAACCGGCCCGCGACCAGGGTCCACCCGACGATCACCACGATCGCGATCAGTGCGGGAGTCATCGACCTCGCCCACGTGACAGCATTGTCGGATCTTATCCCGGCCGGCCGCGCTGATCAGGTAGGTCGCAGCGAGATCAGTGCACGTGAGGCAGCTTCGCCACGTCGTGAATCCATGAAGTCGGCTCGCTCCGGACAGCCGTTGCACACGGGTGGACGCGGATAGGCTGACGTGCATGGAGTTCGAGGACATCTTCACCGCGGTGGCGGTCGCATTCGAAGCGCTCGGCGCACTGGCCATGATCACCGGCTTCATCATCGCGCTCGTCCTCGGTGCGCGGTCGTTGTCCCGCAGGGAATCCGGCAGCGAAGCCTTCTCGATCCTCCGGACAACCCTGGGCTCAGCCATCCTCCTCGGTCTCGAGATCCTCGTCGCCGCAGACCTCATCCGGACGATCACCTCGAAGCCCTCGATCGAGGACGCACTGATCCTCGGGATCATCGTGGTGATCCGGACGGTGCTGTCGATGTCCATTCAGATCGAGATCGAGGGCACTCTGCCGTGGCGGCGGGCGGTGCTGACCAACGGCGGTCAGTTGCTGAGCAAGGCGGTGGCACGTGACGCGGCCGCGAGTCGAGCGGTCGAAGAATCGTGATCGGCTGATCGACAACGCGTTCGGACGCCTACCAGATGCGCCTCGGGATGAGGAGTCAGCCGGTGACCCGGAATTGACGGCGATAACTGGTCGGCGACGTCGCGAACGTCGCCGCGAAGTTCTGTCGCATCGTCACGCTGCTGCCGAAGCCGCATCGTTCGGCGATGGCGTCCATTCCGAGGTCGGTGGTCTCGAGGAGAACCCGGGCACGATCGAGGCGCTGCCGAAGAATCCACTGCGCAGGCGTCGTTCCGGTGACCATCCTGAAGTTCCGCACGAAGCTCCGGGTACTCATGGCGGCCCGGGAGGCGAGATGTTGCACGGTGAGCGAGTCGTCGAGATGCTGCGCGGCCCACTCCATGAGTTCGCCGATCGGGTTGCCTGTTGCCGTCACCGGGACGGGCTGTCGGGTGTATTGCGCCTGACCGCCGTCCCGGTGCGGCGCGACGACCAGGCGGCGGGCGACGTCGTTGGCGACGTCGGCACCCAACCGTTCGCGGACGAGGTGCAGGCAGGCGTCGATCGCCGACGCCGTGCCCGCTGACGTCAAGACGTCACCGTGGTCCACGTACAGTACGAGTGAGTCGAGCGGGATGTCGTTGTGGCGCTTGCGTAACGCGTCCATCGCCGCCCAGTGGGTCACCGCCGAACGTCCAGACAGCAGGCCGGCGTCGGCGACCGGGATCGCGCCGAGACACAGCCCGACGATGACCGCGCCACGGTCGTGGCCGTCGATGAGGATCTGGCGGAGAGAGGCGTCGAGCGGCGGGAGATCCTCGGGCCAGGACGGCACGACGATCATGTCCGCATCTGCGGCAGCCTACGGTCCCACAAGACCGGAGATCTTGTACCCCTCGCCGACGCCGACCTCGCCGCCGGCCGCACTCCACAAGACAGTGGTCCACGATGATCCCGGGTCCGTTCTCGCGGTCTCACCGAAGACCAGCTGCGGTGCGGCGAGATGGAACATCGAGATGCCGTCGAAGACATAGACTGCGATTCGCATTGGCCAGATCCCATCGAAAGTAGGCATTCGTGCCACTCCCGACCGTACTCTGCGACGACGCATAGTGAGGTGGTCGGTCGACACCCCCGGCCGCCGACAGATGGGAGACCCGACCATGACCACGATCCGCCGCGCACTGATCCTCGTCGACGTCCAGAACCAGTACTTCGACGGCCCGCTGGCCATTCAGTACCCGCCTCGTGACATGAGCGTGCAGAACATCGTCCGACTCATCGACCACGCGAAGGAGCAGCGCATCCCGGTGGTGGCCGTTCAGCACACGTACCCGGCCGACGCGCCGGCGTTCGCGGAGGGGTCGCGATCGTGGGAACTGCACCCGGACGTCGCCTCGCGGGCGACACCGTCGTGGAAGCGGGTGCGCAAGATCCACGGCAGCGTGTTCGCCGGGACCGACCTGGCGGAGTGGCTGCGGGCGCAGGACGTGAACACGGTGACGTTCGCCGGCTACATGACGAACAACTGCGACCTGGCCTCGGCCGCGGGCGCCGAGGAACTGGGCATCGCCGCCGAGGTGGTCTCCGACGCGACCGGCGCCATCCACATCGCGAACGCCGCCGGGAAGGCCTCGGCCGAGCAGGTTCACAACACGCTGATGGCGATCCTCCACTCCAACTTCGCCGCGGTCGCCACCACCGATCAATGGATCGACGCCAGCGCCGGTGGAGACCCGCTCGACAAAGACGATCTGGCGTCCTCAGCCGTGGAAGGGCAGCGGGCATTCGGCGCCTGACGAGCGCGGTTTTATATGTCGACCGTCATAGAGTAGCGTGCACTGCGTTATAGCGGTCGTCATAGTCGCGTGAGGAAGAGTCCTGCCATGCCCACACTCGCCGAACTCGTCTCGGGTTTCGATCCGACCTCGGAATTCGTCGTCCCCACCCAGTGGACGCAGGGTCGTACCGCTTACGGCGGGCTGACCGCGGCCATGTCGGTACTCGCCGCGCAGCTGACCGAGGGTAAGCCGCTACCGCCACTGAAGTCGGCACAGTTCCTGCTCAGCGCGCCGGTCGTCGACGCCGCGACGTTCACCGCCCGCCGACTCCGCGAAGGGCGATCAGCCTCGAGCGTCGCCGTCGAAACCGTGAGCGGGGGACAGATCGCCGCGCACGCGTCGCTGATCTTCGCGCAGCCGCGTCCGAGTGCGATCAGCCATGACCTCGTCGGCGCTCCCGAGGTTCCGGCACCCGAGGATTGTGGGCCGTTCGGCGACGCCTCGGCGCCCCTTCGTCCGGCGTTCGTCGACAACGTCGAGATGGTTCGGGCGGGTGGGACCGTCCCGCTGGGTGACGACGGGGACCCGCGGTTCCTCGCCTGGGTGCGGCATCGCGGTGCCGAGGGAGTGGATCCGACGATCGCGCTGGTCGCCCTCGCCGACGCCCTGCCGCCGGCGACCACGGCCGCGTTCACCGAGTGGGCGCCGATCAGCACGATGAGCTGGTCGCTGCACATCTGCACCGACGACCTGCCGAAGCCGACGGACTGGATGCTCCTGGAATCGTCGAGCACCTTCACGCGCGACGGCTACTCCCATCAGTCGATGACCCTGTGGGACAGTGCATCGCGTCCGATCATCCAGGCCTCACAGACGGTTGCGCTGTTCGCCTGACGAAGCCCGGAGAAGTGCGGCGTTCAACCGCCGTGGGATTCCCTGAGGGCTCGGCCCTTCTCGATGTCTTCCTGGTGGATCTTCTCGTTCTTGTCCGAGACGGTGGTGTCGCGAGGGGGAAGCTGTAGCCGCTCTTCGGCAGCCATACCCGCCTGAAGCTGACGACCACGCTCGAGTTCGGCGTCGAACTCCGCGCCGAAGAGCAGGGCCAGATTGGTCAGCCACAACCACAGCAGGAAGACGATCACACCCGCCAGCGCGCCGTAGGTCTTGTTGTAGCTGCCGAAATTCGAGACGTAGAGAGCGAACGCCGCCGAGGCCACGATCCAGGTGACGATCGCCAGGACTGCGCCCGCACTGATCCACCGGAACTTCGGTTGTTTCACATTCGGTGTCGCCCAGTACAAGACAGCGACGATCACCACCACGAAGACCAGCACCACCGGCCAGCGCACGATGTTCCACACAGTCAGAGCGGTGCTGCCCAGACCGATCGCATCGCCGATGGAACGTGCGATCGGTCCACTGACCGCGAGCATCAGCGCCACAGCAGCGGAGGATCAGGGCCACCAGCGTCACCAGCAGCATGGCGGGCCGCAGCTTCCAGATCGGACGGCCTTCATCGACCTCGTACATGCGGTTCATCGCACGACCGAATGCGCCGACATATCCCGACGCCGACCACAGAGCGCCGGCGAGACCGATCACGAGGGCGAGGCCTGCACTCGGCGCGGACACGAGTTGTTCGACGGGTGCACGCAGCGTGTCCACCGCATCCGACGGGCCCAGGTCTTCGACCATCGTCAGCACCGCGTCAACCGTCTTCTCTCCCTGTCCGAAGACACCGAGCAGCGAGACCATGGCGAGCAGTGCGGGGAACAGTGACAGCACCGAGTAATAGGTGAGCGCGGCCGCCAGGTCGGTGCATTGATCACGGGAGAACTCGCGGGCCGTCTTTCGCAGCACGAACATCAGCGACGGCTTGGTGAGGTCGGTGGGCGATTCGGGCTTACGTGGATCGTCTGGATCGGCGAGAGTCGGGTCGTCTTCGACGTCCCGGCCGGCCTTGTCCATGGTCTGCTCGTCCTTGCTCATACCCCGGTGTAGCCGCCGGGTTCGCAGACCAAACTCTCCATGCCTTGACCAGGCGGGACGGGGGAGCGCGCCCGGTGGCGGTCAGCCCGCGGAGGCGACCACACGTGACAGCGCGAGCTCGCGGCCGGCGATGCGCGCGTTCTCCTCGGCCTCGACCTTGAGCTCGGCCGCGATATCGGCGAAGGCATCGAGGGCAGGATTCACACCGACGAGCGTGAACTGACGTTTGACGATCCGGAGGTCGAGTCCCCAGACATCCTCCAGGACGCGGCGCAGCCACGGCGTCGAGTGGTCCCAGCCGTCCCTCGGCGTTCCCGGGTCGTAGTTGCCGCCCTGGGTCGTGACCAGCACCGCGGGCTTGCCACGCAGCGCGGCCGGGTCGACGCCGATCCGCGGATCGGTAGCTGCGAGGTCGTACCAGCCCTTGAAGTGTTGGGAAACACCGAAGTTGTAGAGCGGAACGGTGAGCAGCAACGCCTCGGCCCCGATGACCTCATCCGCGATCTCGGCGGCGAGGGCGACTGCCTCGCGTTGCGCAGCGTCGCGGTCGGCCGGCGGGACCGTTCCGGCGATCACGGCATCGCGCCACACAGTCGCGGAAACGGGATCGGTCGACAGATCTCGGCGTGTGACCGTCGAGTCCGGGTGAGCGCTGGTCCATTCGCGCTCGACGAGGTCGCCGAGGGCGCGGCTCGACGACGTGGAGGGGAGGATGCTGGCATCCAGACGGAACAAAGACATTCGAACTCCTCGGGAGCAACTAGGTATTTAGAAGTGACTACTCACAAGGTAGTACCGTCGTCGTCGAAGCGCCACCGGGCGACTAGGATGTGGTCGATGTCCGATATTTCCGCGACCGGCCACGCGCCGCGCACATGCGACGATGCGTTGCGTCGTGCGTTCGGCTTCCTGGGCAAGCGGTGGAACGGCATTCTCATCGCAACGCTGATGAACGGACCGGCGGGGTTCGCCGAATTGCGTTGCGCCGTCGGAGGAATAAGCGATTCGGTGCTGTCCGGCCGACTCTCGGAACTGACCGCGGCCAATCTGGTGGAACGCCTGGTGGATCCCGGACCGCCGGTGTCGGTGTCCTATCAGCTCACCGAGTCGGGGCGCGCACTCATGCCGGCACTGACCGCCCTCACCGCTTGGGCTTGGGAGAATCTGCCGCCGTCGGTGGCGGAGTAACTCGACGGATCAGACTGCGATCCGACACACTTCGTCGACCACACCCTGCAGGTCGCCCTGGATCACCCTCGTCAGCGCGGCAGGCGTCTCGTCCTTGAAGCCGGTCAGGTCGACCGGATCCCCGAAGGTCACCATCGGTCGGGCCCGATCGCTCTCCGATGAGTAGGCGATACCGGCGGACACGAGCGTGACGTCGACGCCCGCTTTCAACGCACGGTAGGCGATGTGGCCGATCCCGGTTCCGAGCTTCTGCAACCGGGTCACGTCACCCTCGTTGCAGGTTCCCTCGGGGAAGACGGCGATGCTGTCGCCGCGGACCATTCGCTCGACGCAGACGCCGAACATCTGCCGACCGGCCTCCGCGGCGGCCCGGACACCGTGGTCCTTCTGACGGAAGACCGGAATGCCGCCCAGGGTGTCGATCTTGCGTCGCTGCTCCGGGTCCTCGAAGAGTTCGTCTTTCGCCAGCACGCGCAGGTGACCGATGCGGGGACGAAGGGGTGAGCGGAAGCCTGCCGCCGCCAACACCAGCGGATCGCGCTCGGACACATGGTTGGCCGCGACCAGTAACGGTTTGCCGCTGCGGACCGCGCGAACCAGACGATCGCGGGCGGTGAACCCCACGACGGGCCTGATCTTGGCGGCGAGCACCCCGTACATCAACTTCGCGCGTACGCGATCCTGCTGGTGATCGAGGTAATGCGCGTATACGGCCTCAGACCGGGTGAGCTCCACATCCACGTAAGTTACGGTACCGTAGGTTAGTTGTCATGCCCAAGGAACGGCGAAACCAGTCTGTCTGTGGACGACGAAGAACAGCAGGTGGGGGGCTTGAGTCCATGCCGGGGCGATGTTCAGTCAGGCACCACGACGGCTCGACCACGTAGGTCATTGGCGGCCAATCGCCGGTAGGCCTCGACCCCGTCATCGAGCGAGAACCGTTCGACCGCCACCTCTAGGACACCGTCTCGTGCGAGGTCGAGAACCTCGATGAGCTCGTCGCGTGCTCCCCAGTACGGCGCGCGCACCGACACCTCGTAGGGCTGGGTGAAGAAGCCGACCTTCGCCGCGGCGACCATGTCGCCGATGCCCACGATCACCACGTCACCCATGGTCCCGACGACGCCCATCGCGATGTCGAGAGTGGGTTGCAGGCCGACGAAGTCGAAGACTGCGGTCGCACCGTCGTTCCCGGTGATCCTGCGGACGCCCGCGACGGCATCGGCGTCGGAGAGCACCACCTCGTGGGCCCCGACCTCGCGCGCGAACTCGAGCTTCTCGTCGCTCACGTCGAGGGCGATCACTCGCGACGGAGTCAGGTGCCGAAGCAGTTGGATCCCGACATGCCCGAGACCACCGGCTCCGATGACCACTGCCGTGGTGCCACCGACCAGCTTCGGAAGCGAGGGTTTGATCGCGTGGTAGGGCGTGAGGCCGGCATCGGTGAGAGGGACTGCATCCACCGGATCGAGGTCGCCGAGGGGCACCAGGTGGCGCGCATTGTCGACGAGCAGGTACTCGGCCATCGCGCCCGGGTTGCCCAAACCCGGTGGTGCGATGCCCAGTTCGCCGGCTCGGCTGCAGTAGTTCTCCAAGCCGCGGGAGCAGAAGTGGCAGACGCCGCAACCCCAGGCTCCGTACACGGCCACTGAGATGCCCTCGGAGATACCGGTGACGCCGGTGCCCACCTCGGCGACCACGCCGGCTCCTTCATGGCCGAGCGTCATCGGAAGGGGATACGGGAATCCTTCTTCGGGCAGGTTGAGGACGAAGTCGTCCGAATGGCAGGCGCCGGCTGCCGTCACCTTCAGGAGCACCTGTCCGGGACCCGGCGAGGGTTTGTCGACCTCACGCAGCTCCGGCAGTTTGCCCGGCTGGACGACCTGAATAGCCTTCATGCGCATACCTTTCGATCCGGCGGATGGTGGACCCGCCTTCCGGTCTACTCGGTCGGTCGCAAAGCCATGCGTCTTCCGTCGAACTCGGCACAATCCGCTCGGCGTGGCAACTTCCTGTTCACCACCGGCGGGATGGGTTCCGTGCCGCGCATCGCACGCATTGCCGGGCCGCGGGGAGGACCTCGAGTCGCTCGGGGTCGATGACCTCGCCGCACGTCTCGCAGCGGCCGTACGCTCCGCGACCGACGCGCTCGAGAGCAGCGTCGATCTCGTCCAGACGAACCCGCGATCGTTCGAGCTGGGCGACCAACTGGCCACGCTCGACGGCGAGTGTCGTCCCCTCCGGATCGTGTTCATCGTCGGAGGCGGCGTCCGCGGTCGACTCGATGACGGCGGCCAGACTCGCAGACAGTGATTCGATGAGCGTCGCGGTTCTCTCGCGCTCGGCGATCAGCGATGCTTCCGATTGGTTCGGGCCGGAGTTCGGGTCGGAGTGGATCACGTTGACCGAGCCCAGGTCTGTGGTCGACTCACGGCTCAAGTTGTACGCCGCAGGTACGACGTTCTCGGTCACGCATGAACGTCGCGGAGACCGACGGCGCCGCGCAACCCTGAACAGTTGACGCACCCCACGCAGCCGACACATCCAGCGCACCGCCGGCACAGCAGACAGGCCACGACACCGACACTGCCGGCGACCCCGAAACTGATTGCGGTGGCGACACTTCCGGCGACGAGCAGGCTGGCCATCGTCGCCGCCGAACCCGTGACGATCGCGCTCGCGACCGTAGCCGCCGAGGAACTGACACCGGCGCTGGCCACCGTGCCGGCCGACCCGGCGACGGCAGCGCTCGCGACGGTGCCGGCCGAACCGGCCACCGCCAGGCTCGACGTGGTCGCGATCGAGCCGGCGACCGCGGTCGAGTTCACGGTCGAGGGTGATTCGACGACAGAAGTCTCATCGCGGGTGAGTGTCCACATGATGTCCATGGTCGCGCAGTCGGAACACGCACGCAGGGGGTTCGGGGGCAACTCACCGGTGTTCCGCGGAACACTCCCGACACTCAGGTCCCGCAGAACGTCTGGAACGACGAGTTGAACTCGTCCGAAGCAGGCGCGGTGTACTTGACCCATTCGACGCGCCGCTCGAACGGGTGCGTCACGACGTCGAGTAACTCCTCGAACGGCGCGAGGTCACCCTCGTGCGCGGCGCGGAGGGCGGCGTCGACCATGTGGTTGCGTGGGATGTAGAGCGGGTTGACCTGATCCATCGCGTCTGCGGTGGTGTCGTCGTCCCGGCCGTGATCGGCGAGCGTCTCGCGCCATCGTGCGAGCCAGGGCGCCGAGACCTCCCGTGGGAGGAGTAGGTCGAGTGGAGCCGTTCGTCCGCGGAGTTCGTCGGCGAGCGCCCGGAAGGCCCCGGTCCAGTCGGCGCGGTGTTCTGCCATCAGGGCCAGCAGGTCGTCGATCAATGCGTGGTCGACAAAGGTATCGGCCAGCCCCAACTTGGCGGACAGACCTTCGTTGAGGTGCTGCTCGTACAGACCGTCGAAGGTGGACAGCGTGGCGGTCGCGATGGCGATCGCCTCGTCCGGCGTGGGGCTGATCAGCAAGAGAAGCGTTTCGGCGAACCGTGCAAGGTTCCATTTCAGGACGGCGGGCTGGTTCCCGAAGGCGTAACGCCCGCCCTGATCGATCGAGCTGAACACCGCTGCCGGATCGAAGGCGTCGACGAATGCGCACGGCCCGTAGTCGATGGTCTCGCCGGAGATGGTGGTGTTGTCGGTGTTCATGACACCGTGCACGAACCCGACGAGCATCCACTGGGCGACGAGGCGGGCCTGACGGTCGACAACGCCCTCCAGCAGCTTCGCGTAGCGGTTCCCACCACCGGTGGTCGGCAGGTCGGACAGGTCGGGGTAGTGGCGAGCAATCGCATAGTCGGCGAGGGGTTGCAGGATGTCGCCGTTGCGGGCGGCGAACTCGAAGGTACCGACCCTCAGGTGACTCGCTGCGACGCGCGCGAGCACGGCTCCGGGCTCGACACCGGTGCGGTGAACGCCGCGACCCGTCGCCACCACCGACAGTGACCGGGTGGTGGGCACGCCGAGAGCGTGCATGGCTTCGCTGACCAGGTATTCGCGGAGCATCGGTCCGACGACCGCGAAACCGTCTCCTCCTCGCGAGAACGGCGTCGGACCAGAGCCCTTCAACTGCATGTCGACGCGGTGACCCTCGACGTCGAGCAGTTCACCCAGCAGAAGTGCCCGCCCGTCGCCGAGCAGTGGGGCGTATCCGCCGAACTGATGTCCGGAGTACGCCGTCGCCACCGGTTGCCCGTCGGCGGGCACGGCTGCGCCGGCCAGGATCGCGACCCCGTCGTCGGAGCGCAAGGCCTCGACGTCCAACCCCAACGACGATGCGAGCTGTTCGTTCACGACGAGGAGCTGCGGATCGGGCACGTCGGCTCCCCGCCATTCGACGGTGAGCGGCGTCAGCTCATCGACGAAAGTGCTCTCGAAGCCGGTGATCGCGTCGGACGTGCGGGCGGGGGAGTCGGTGGCAGCCACTCTTCGAGCGTAACCACTCGTCGCGCTGCCCGACTTTCGCTGATGTCTACAGTGCGATGGCGGCGCCGCAGATGCCGCAGGCCTCGAACTCGCGCCGTCCCCAGCGCGCGATCGGGATGAAGAACACGGTGAACTGCTTGAACTCCCGCATCCGGGTCCACTGGGTGGTGTTGTGACAACGGGGGCACGTACGGGTCTGTCCTGCGCCGAGTTGCTGCTGCTTGGGGCCGTATCCGAAGACGAAGAACACTCCGTCATCGTATGCACGACCGCGACCGGCCCGTCCGGACTGGATCGAGACCCGGCACCCGTCAGTCGCACGCGTGTGCGAACATGGGACGCGTGAGCTCGCAGAAGAGGACCGGCCTGACCGCCGTTGACCTGGAATCTCTGTCCGCCGCACTCGCGGCCGGCAAGCGCGTGACCGTCTACCTCCGTGACCCGATGCCGTCCCTCGGACTCGACGCCGGGACTTCGGCGCGGGTTCTGTCCGTCGACGGTTCGACGGTGACGGTGCGGCCCAAGGGCGTCGACGATCAGTTGCCCTTCGAGGCCGACGAACTGCAGCGCGCACGTTCCGCCTCAGCACCCGCGAAGGCAGCCCCACGGTCGCCCAGGACCGCCCCTGCCGACCCGACACCGTCGGTACGCCCTGCGCCGACACCGAAAGCAGCTGCAGTGGAACCGAAGCCGACGCCCGAGCCCACTACGCGTCCGGAGCCCGCACCGCCGCGATCGGCCGCGCCGAAGTCTGCTCCGGCGAAAGCTGCTCGACGGTCGAAGAACACGACAGCGGCGGTGAGCGTGACCATCACGTCAGCGGGTGAGAGCCTCTGGACGGTGTCGGTGGCGCACGGGAGTAAGAAGGGAAAGCCTGCTGAGGTGACCGCTGACCGCGTGGCCCGCGCGATGCAGGAACTCGGCGACGACGCAGCGATCACGGCCGTCGACGAGGTCATCGAATCCGCGCGCGAGGCCGCGCAGAGGAAGATCGAGGAGCTGACGCGCGAACTCGAGAACGCACGAGCAGCGCTCGCTCACCTCGACGTCGGGCCCGCCGAGAGCTGACTCGAGTTCATCCGGCCGGCGGGGCGAAGAACTCCAGCGCGATGTTGTCCGGGTCCCGGAACGATATCCCTGATCCGTAGTGGGCGTGCTTGATGCCGCTGTGCGCGATTCCGGCCTTGTCCAGACGGGCAACCCATTCTTCGAGTTCGGGCCGAGTGCAGGCGAATGCGACATGGTCCAGTCCGACGTTCCGCTCGTCGAAACCGTCAGCATCCGACCCGCTCGAACTATGGGTGTGGAGTCCGAAAAGCGTTCCGCCGGCGAGTGCGAAGACCGTGTGATGGAAGTTGCCGGATTCCTCGTCCTCGTCCAAGACCGGTTTGGCGTCGAACAGGGTCTGGTACCAAGCGGTACTCGCAGCAAGGTCACTCACGGTGATCGCGACGTGGGTGAGAGCGGGAAATGCAGGCATCGGATGCCTCCTCCCAGGAAGGGCGCCGGATGGGAACTCCGGACGCACCGACCAGTTTATCGCCGCAGCCAGAGTTCAGGCCTCAGTCCGGGTCGGTGAACCGAGGTTCCCGGCGGGCCAGGCCGGCGTGCACGGCCTCGAGCTGGTTCGGTGAACCGATCAGCTCGACCTGCAGTGTGCTCTCCAGCAGCAGCGCGGCCGATGGGTCGGTACCGGTCCAGGTCTCGTCGTAGAGGCGCTTCGCGGCGCGCACCGCGTGGGGCGACTTCGCCGCGATCTGGTGGGCGAGGTCCAAGGCGCAGGCGAGCGGGTCGTCGGCCGTGCCGGTGACCAGCCCGAGCTCGTGGGCCTCGGCTCCCGAGAGCACACGACCGGTGAAGGTGAGTTCTTTGGCCACGTCGGCCCGAAGGAGGCGCGGGAGCGTCTGGGTGATACCCATATCCGGCACCAGGCCCCACTTCACCTCCATGATGGACAGTCGTGCGTCGGGGGTCGCGTAGCGGATGTCGGCGCCGAGCGCGATCTGCAGGCCACCTCCGAAGCAGTTGCCATGGATCGCGGTGATCACCGGCGCCGGCACGTGACCCCAATCGAGAGACACCCGCTGCGCCTGGTTTCCGCGGTCGGCGTCGTCTCGATCCAGCAGAGAGTCGGCGAGCCCATCGCCGCCGAGTGATGAGATGTCGAGGCCGGAACAGAAGCTCTTCCCGGCTCCGTGGACGACGACCGCCCGCACTCGACGATCCGCCGCCAGGTCGCCCGTCACCGCGAGCAACGCGTCGAACATCGCGGGGTCCAAGGCGTTGTGCTTGTCCGCCCGATTGAGCGTGACCGTCGCGACGCCCGCATCGTCGACATCGAGCAGAATCCGTTGTTCCGTCATCGTCTTCACCACCTCGCCGTGTGTCGTCGGCCGTGCGATGGGCCCGGCCACGTACTCCGAGCGCTTACACTACGGCGGTGGCGGAATCAGTCTGGGAGTTCACCGAATCCGATGGTTCGGTCGTCGTGCACACCGATGTGGGCGGGCGGGCGGCACGCACCGGCCACCGACTGACGATCGCGATGCGCACCTGGTCGGCGTCGGTGACACTGACCGACGACCTCGTGCCGACGAACCTGAGCGCCACGATCGCGGTCGACTCGATGCACGTGGAATCCGGGGAAGGTGGACTCACCCCGATGACCGGTGCCGAGAGGTCACTGGCCCGCATGAACGCCCTGAAGTCCATGGGCGCCGACAAGTACCCCGAGATCACCTATGCGGCAGATACATTCAGCACTACGGACGGTGGTTACCGAGCCGACGGAGTGCTGACGATCCACGGTCGGTCACACCCGCATGGGCTGGACCTGCAGGTCGTCGAGACCGCCGATGGTTGGCAGATCTCGACCGAGTCCACCATCACTCAGAGCGACTTCGGGATCAAACCGTATTCGCTGATGATGGGCACGCTGAAGGTCGTCGACGACGTCCGCGTCGTCGTCGAGGTGGCCCGCACTCGCTGACCAGCGGTGGCCGCGCGCCTGACTTGGCTCCGGTGCGAGTGCGTTCCGGTCGGTACGCTCGATGGTGCGCGATTTGTCCGCCAGGTCCGTCAGCCCTCGCGGGCTTGCGCCGGACGAGCCCGTCGGACACGCACGAGCTGGAGAGAACCATGGAAGCACTGATCCTGATCGCCGTCATCGTCCTGATCGTCGTCGGGGTGGTGGTGATCGCTCAGCAGCGCTCGGGCACCAACGCGGCCCGAAACCTGGACGACGCGAAGGCCGACGCCCGACAGGCGATCGAACGGCTCGGCGGGCAGGTGTTCATGCTGATCGGCGACGGCCCGGCGTCGAAGCAGGCTCTCGCCGACGCGGGCGAGCGCTATACCGCGGCGGGGTCGCAGATCGAGCAGGCCAACTCACCCGCGCAGGCGCGCCTGGCCAAGCAGACCGCCATCGAAGGCCTGTACTACATCCGCGCGGCGCGGATCGCGATGAACCTCGATCCCGGTCCCGCCATCCCCGAACTCGAGGGCCGGCAGAGGGCGGGCAAGGTCACCGAGGATCGGAAGGTCGAGTTCGAAGGACGCCAGGTCGAGGCGTCGCCCAACCCGTCTGATCGGACGCCGAACTACTACCCGGGTGGCCGTGTCGCCGGGCGGCCGGTTCCGGCCGGCTGGTACTCCGAGCCCTGGTGGCGGCCGGCGCTCGTGGCGGGCGCCTGGGGTGTCGGATCGATGTTCCTGTTCTCCGCGATGTTCTCCGGCATGGCCGGCGTCCCGTACGACGCCCAGGGCTTCGAGAGTGGCATCGGCGATGGATCCGACATGGGAGCCATCGACGGTGGCGCCGGAGGCGACGACTTAAGCGGGGGTGCCCCCGGCGGCGATGGCGGTTTCGGCGGAGACGGTGGTTTCGGTGGAGACGGCGGCGGTTTCGGTGATTTCGGTGGCGGAGGATTCGACTTCTGATCGACCTGAGGGGCATCGAAAACCGCGGTGTGTAGCCATCTTCGAGATGTCCTCCACCGGCAACGACCGCTCGGCGACTCGTGGTTCGATGTGCGGGTTTTGCGGCACGGTCCGCTCAACGGCGAAGAGGTCTCAGTACCTGGAATGGGCATAGACGTATAGCAAATGGAGCATCTTCGCATCCGCATGATGAGCCGGATGCAGCTCCTCCGCGACACAGACTAGAGCCGGCCTTGTCGACCCACTCGTAGCTTCCACCCTCGAACCCACTGGTCAGCGCACCGGCTATGGGTCAATCGCCCGTCCTTCGATTTTGGTGACACAGGTCACTCGACGCCCATATAGTTACCCAATGCCACTTAGTCATCTAAGTGACAGAGGACGGCGGCGCCGTTCCTGATCCCCAATTGAAAAGGACACACCGATGAAACCGTTCAGAGGCTCGCGCGTCGCCAAAGTGGTGGCCGCATCGTTCGCGGTGGTCGCGCTCAGTGCGACAGCTGCATGTGGCAGCGACGACAGCGGTGACGGCTCCGCGTCGGAGAGCGTCGCCGCACCGGAGGGTTCCTTCCCTGGGACTGCGGCCAGTGGCGAGCCGGTGAAGATCGGTCTCATCAACAACGAGGGCGGACAGGCCATCTCGATGCCCGAGAACCGGGAATCGGCCGAAGCCGTCGTCCAGTACGCCAACGAGAACCTCGGCGGAATCGGTGGCCGGCCCATCGAACTGGTCATCTGCAAGCAAGGTGAAGACGCCAATCAGGCCCGAGACTGTGCCAACAAGATGGTGGAGGCCAAGGTCTCTGCCGTCCTCATGACCAGTAGCGGCCAGGGCAATTCGATGGTCCCGATCATCACCGGGGCCGGCATTCCCTACGTTTCCGCAGCGGGTCAGGCATCGTCGGAGCTGACCACCGACGGCGCGTTCATGTGGACCGCAGGCCTGCCCGGCGCGCTCACCTCGATGGCGAAGTACTCCGCCAACCAGGGCATGAAGAACGTCACGGCCTACGTCATCGAGTCCCGGCAGCGACCGCCGGTGTCCAGGCGATGGGCGCCCCCGCCTTCCAGGCCGCGGGAGTCAACCTCAAGGTCGTTCCGATCCCGCCGGGCACCCCGGACGCCACTCCGCAGGTGAGCGCGGGCCTCGGCGACAACCCCGACGGTGTGGTCGTCATCGGTGAATCCACCCTCTGCACATCGGTGTTCAAGGCACTGGGCACGGTATCGACGACGGCCGAGAAGATGACCATCCAGCCGTGCTCCGATCCGGCCGTGGTGGAAGCGGTCGGCAACCAGAACCTCAACGGCACCAAGGTCTTCACCGCCTCGGTCATCAACGCCGACGATCCCGAGACGCAGCTCTACAAGGCGATCATGGCCAAGTACGCGCCCGACACCGACATCGAAGGATTCGCGATCATCGGTTACCAGGGCATGCTCGGCCTGGTCCGCGCAACCGAGTCGGTCCAGGGGACGGACACGTCGCCGGCCGCGTTGACCGCCGCGATCAAGTCCGCCAAGGACGTTGTCCTGCCGGCCGGTTACGGTCTCAAGTTCACCTGCGACGGCAAGGCGATGCCCGGCATGGTCTCGGTGTGCGGCAGCGGAGGAATCGTCGAGACCTTCGAAAACGGCGAGCTCGTCGACCCCCAGCTCGTCTGACCTGACGAACGTTCACCACACCCGCACGATCATCCGGAAGTCGGTAGATGACCCAAGATATTCAGTTCTTGCTCCTAGGGCTCGGCAACGGCGCTGTCTACGCAGCATTGGCACTGGCCCTGGTCATGACCTATCGGAGTTCGGGTGTGGTGAACTTCGCCACCGGTGCCATCGCGCTGTACATCGCGTACACGTACGCGTACCTGCGCGACGGCGAGCTTCTTCTCATCCCGATCCCGGGGTTCCCCAAGACAATTGATCTCGGGGGACCCCTGGGATTGGCACCCGCCATGGTGATCGCACTCCTGATCGCCGCCGGCCTCGGCGCCCTTCTCTATCTCTGCGTGTTCCGAATGCTCAGGACCGCACCAGCCACGGCCAAGGCGGTCGCCTCGATCGCCGTGATGTTGGTGATCCAGGCTCTGCTCGCCGCCCGGGTGGGCACCAGCCCGGTATCGGTGGATGCGATCCTGCCCACCGACATCATCGAGATCGGAGACATCCGCGTTCCCGCCGATCGCGTGTGGATCGCGGCACTGGTCGTCGTGCTGACGGTGCTGTTGATCCTCGCCTTCCGCCTGACCCGATTCGGTCTGGCCACCCGGGCAGCCGCCGAATCGGAGAAGGGCGCAATCGTCGCGGGCCTGTCACCCGAGCGCATCGCCTACGCCAACTGGGCACTGTCGACGATGATCGCAGGTCTGGCAGGCATCCTGATCGCCCCGATCGTCCCGCTGATCCCGGTGTCCTACACGCTCTTCATCGTGCCGGCCCTCGCCGCGGCGCTGGTCGGCAACTTCTCCGCGATCGGTCCGGCGGTCGCCGCCGGTCTGGGAATCGGTGTCTTGCAGTCGGAGATGACACATCTCCAGGCATCCGTCAGCTGGATGCCACAGTCCGGGATGGCCGAGCTCATACCCCTGGCGATGATCCTGATCTTCCTGGTGGTGCGCGGCAAACCCCTGCCGACCCGTGGTGCGATCATCCAGAACACTCTCGGTGCCGCACCACGACCACGAAACCTGTTGATCCCCACCATCGTCGGTGTCGTGGTCGCGCTGGGGTTCCTGATCTTCACCGAGGGCAGTATCCGAGGCGCGGTCATCGTCACCTTCACGGTGGCGATCATCGCCCTGTCGCAAGTGGTGGTCACCGGGTTCGCCGGCCAGATCTCGCTGGCGCAGCTGACCCTTGCGGGAGTCGCGGCGTACACGATGTCGCGCCTGACCACCGATTGGGGCGTTCCGTTCCCGATCGCACCGGTGTTGGCGGCCCTGGCGGCAACGGTGGTGGGTGTCGTCGTCGGGCTCCCGGCACTGCGGATCCGGGGCCTGCCGGTCGCGGTCGTGACGCTCAGCCTCGCGGTGTTCCTGGAGGCGTTCTGGTTCCGCAACAACGAGTTCAACGGCGGAATCGACGGGGCGGTCGTCAAAGATCCGTCGCTGTTCGGTCTCGACCTCGGCATCGGCTCCGGAAGCACCTATCCCAACATCGCATTCGGCATCCTGTGTCTGATCGTCCTGACGCTGGTCGGCCTGGGCGTCGCCCGGCTGCGGACCAGTCGTCTGGGTGCCTCGATGCTGGCCGTTCGCGCCAACGAACGCTCCGCCGCCGCCGCCGGGGTCAACGTGTCACGAACAAAACTGGTGGCCTTCGCAATCGGCGCGTTCATCGCCGGGATCGGCGGCTCCCTCATGGCCTATCAACAGACCGTGGTGGTTCCCGAGTCCTATGCCGCCATCGCGGGAATCGGCATGTTCGCACTGGTGTACCTCGCCGGCGTCACCTGCGTCTCCGGCGGCGTCCTCGCGGGCATCATGGGCGCCGGCGGCATCCTGTTCGTGCTGCTCGATCGCGCGGTCAACCTGGGCACCTACTACCACGTCATCACCGGCGTGCTCCTGGTCATCACCATCATCGCCAACCCCGAGGGCATCATCTCCGAGGTCCACAAGGCGACGAACTGGTTGCGCAACAGAATCTTCGGCAACCGCAAGGAAACCGATGCCGACCTCGACCTCGCACTCTCGTCCGGGACCGACACGACGGTCGAAGGGTTTTCGCGCGCACCGGGAGAGGTCATCCTGTCGTCGAAGGGGATCGGCGTCCGATACGGCGGGGTCACCGCCGTCGAGAACGTGTCGTTCGACGTCCGCGACGGCGAGATCATCGGCCTGATCGGCCCCAATGGAGCCGGAAAGACCACCTTCATCGACGCCATCAGTGGCTTCGCCGACGCCACCGGCAGTGTCAGCCTGGACGGCGACAGCCTCGACGGGCAGCGCCCCTATCAGCGCAGCCGCCACGGCCTGGGTCGCACGTTCCAGGGGATCGAACTGTACGACGACCTGTCGGTCCGTGAGAACGTCGCGGTCGGAACCACCGCCGCCCGGCATCGCCCGGACACCGCGACGCTGGGGGACGAGGACCTGGACCGCCTCTTCGAGCTGTTGCACCTCACCCCGGTGGTCGATCGCCAGGTGAAGGAACTCTCGCAGGGGCAGCGACAACTCGTCTCGGTCGCCCGGGCACTCGCCGGCCGCCCCCGGGTGGTCCTGCTCGACGAACCTGCCGCCGGACTCGACAGCACCGAGAGCCTGTGGCTCGGACACCGCCTCCGCGCGATCCGCGATGCTGGGGTGACCGTCGTGATGATCGACCACGACATGGAACTGGTTCTCGCAGTGTGTGATCGGATCGTCGTCCTCGACCTCGGCAAGGTGATCGCCATCGGAACCCCCGACGAGATCCGCAACGATCCCGCTGTCACGAGCGCCTACCTCGGCGCCACCCATACCGGCGAGGAGCTGAAGGGATGAGCCACGTACTCACCTGCACCGGCGTGGATGCCGGATACACCGGTCGCCCGTGCGTTCGAGGATTCGATCTCGAGCTCGCCGCGGGGGAGGTGCTGGCACTTCTCGGCCCCAACGGCGCGGGCAAGACGACGGTACTGATGACACTGGCCGGGTTGCTCCCGAGCCTGGCCGGCGAGGTGTCCATCGACGGTCACACGGTGAAGTCCGGACACGCACGGAGCGCGGCGAAGGCCGGGCTGGTGTTGGTTCCCGACGACCGTTCGTTGTTCACCTCGCTCACCGTCGAGGAGAACCTTCGGCTCTCCGTCAGGTCTCGGCGTTCCTGGCCGACGGAACGGGACACCATCGTGGAGACCTTCCCCCAGCTCGCCGACCGGCTCAAGGTGCCCGCCGGTGCACTCTCTCCGGAGGCGAGCAGCAGATGCTCGCGATCGGACGGGCTCTCGTGCAGCACCCCAAGGTCCTGCTGATCGACGAACTCAGCATGGGCCTGGCGCCGGTCATCGTCGAACGCCTGCTGCCTATCGTCCGCGCCGTCGCCGACAACACCGGCACCGCAGTGATTCTCGTGGAACAGCACGTTCAACTCGCCCTTGGTGTCGCGGATACCGCGATGGTCATGCGGCACGGAAATCAGGTACTGCAGGGCAATGCGTCGGAGCTGGCCGCGACACCCGAGGTGATCGAGAACGCGTACATGGGTGAGGCGTTCGCTGGACCCTGACATCGCGGTGGTGTGCCACACGCCACGACTACGGGGCGGACGTCCGCGGCTGTGACCTGCGAGGACCATCGTTCTGCGGTGTCGAAACCGGGGCCTCGGCCGTGTCCGTACAGAGGTCGTTGTCAGCCAGTTTCCTGCGCTGCGCGCCGGCGAGGATCCGTCAGGAACGAAGGTGCATCGAGGTGTCGCCGACGTGGGTGATGTCGCCGTAGTCGCGACTCGCGAAGTGCCGCTCACCGTCGTCGACAACGAAAGTGTCATGGTGTCGGCCGATCATGACGACGTACTCTCCGTCCGGCCCGTGCTGCACCACCGTGTACGCTGCCCGCACCGACCCGGTTGCCGGAGACGAACACTTCCGCTCGGCCGAAGAGCTCTGCGACACCTGTGAGGTCACCGCCATCCAAGCGTTGAACGTAACTGCGCAGCAGGGCCGTGATGGCCGAAGTCGGAGATCCCATCAGCCGTGGACTCGGACGGCCAGCGACCGGAGGCGGCGGACGAGAAGGCTTCGCTCCCAATGGGGATCGGCGGTGTCGACGGTGGGGATCCGAGCAGTTCGGCGACAACCGCCATCGGCAAACGTTGGGCGACGGCGGCGACCCAGTCGATCCGGCCGTCGCGGAGCCCTTCGGACCACAAGCGCTCGACGGTGACGTCGATGAACGGTTCGAGTGCACGAACCCGCTTGGCCACCAACGACGGCATGACCATCGCACGGTGGGCTTTGTGACTCGGGTCGTCGACCGTGGCCAACACATGGATGGGGGAGCCCAACTCGGCTATCGGGTACTCCTCGACCTTGCCGCCCTCTTTCCACACCATCGTCGCGGTGAGGTTGGAGGAGAAATCTTCGGGCCGTGCTACCGCCTCGGCGATCGCATCCCATCCCGTGACGAGATAGAAGTTCGAGTCACCGACACGGCTGACAGGAGCGGCTCGGGTCAGAGCGGACAGTTCTGGATACGGATCGTCAAGATCATGCACGCCACAAGGGTGTATGCCGTTGTCCCGCGCACCTAGCAGTGTCGGCAGGGTCGATACGATCACGGCATCGATCCGACCTGCGATTGTCTCAACGTGACGCTTCGAACTGCGGTTTGTCTCTGGGTCGTGGTGTCATGTCGTCTCACGGTGAGATCACGCTGACGGCTGCCGACATCGACCGGAACCGGGCCCGGGCTGGAGAAGGCCAGTCGGCGACGGGCTCGATCGACTGCCGCAGCGGTCGTCCAGCGACTCAGGTCAGCCGTGTCACCGGTTGGCCGGGGTGATCGCGCTATGCGGTCGCCTTGTTGCGAACCGACGCGAGTTGAGACGCGATCGGTATGTCGAGATCGGCAAGTGCATCGCGATCGACCGGCAGGCCCTGTGTCAGAACACGTTTGCTGAACATGAACTCTTGCGGACGATTGACGCAGTCGGCTGCGATCAGTTCTCCCGCTCGCAGGTAGAAGCAGGCGAACTCGCGGTCCGACGTCGGGTCCCCGCGGAGTACGACGCTGTCGTACCCGGTGTTGAGTCCGGCGATCTGCAGCTTGAGGTCGTATTGGTCTGACCAGAACCACGGAAGAGCCGAGATCGTCGCCTCCTTGCCGCACATGGTGGCGGCGGCGACCTTGGCCTGCTCACCGGCGCTCGGCACCGACTCGAGTCGCGTCTTCCCGTACCGCTCATCGTGATACGCGACGCAGTCTCCGGCCGCGGTGATGTGGGGGTCGCTCGTGCGGCCGTGCGCATCGACGATGATGCCGTCGTCGACGGCGAGCCCGGCTTCGTGCGCGAGCTCGATGTTCGGCCGGACGCCGATCCCGACGATCACGAAATCCGCAGGTACAGTCTCGCCGTCGGCGAGGCGTACCCCCGTCACGCGATCTGTGTCGTCGTCGCCCTCGAAGCCGACGACGGTCGCACCGGTCCGGATGTGAACGCCCTCTGCTTCGTGGATTCGACGGAAGTAGTCGGAGACCTCCGGAGCGGTGACCCGCTGCAGGACACGGTCGGCCGCCTCCACGACGGTGACAGAGAGACCCAGTTTGCGCAGCGATGCCGCTGTCTCGAGTCCGATGTATCCGCCGCCCACGATGACGGCGCGCTTGCTGCCGGGAACATCGGCGCGGATCGCCTCGACGTCCTCGGCCGTCCGAAGGTAGTACACGCCGCCGAGGTCGGCTCCCGGAATCCGTAGGCGCACTGGGCGAGCACCGGTACACAGGGCGAGCCGGTCGTAGTACACCGACTCGCCATTCGTCAGGACGACGCGCTGTTCGGCGCGGTCGATGCGTTCCACTCGAGCACGACGAACCTCGATGTCCTGCTTGTCGTAGAACTCGGTGCCGCGGATCAGCAGGTCGTCGATCCCGACGGTGTCCGCCAGGTACGTCTTCGACATCGGCGGACGGTGATACGGCAGGTACGGCTCGTCGCCGACCAGGACGACCTCGCCGTCCCACCCCGACGACCGAAGCTGCGCACTCAGTTGGGCGCCGGCATGGCTGGCCCCGACGACGACCGCACGCCCCGTGGTCATGACCGTGTCTTCGGCGTGAGTTCGACCATCAGCTTGCTGTAACCACGGACGAAGTTGGACTGCACGTACTCGGGTTCCTCGATGACCTTGATGTCATCGAAGCGCTGCAGCAGTTCTTCCCAGAGGATGCGCAGCTGCAGTTCGGCGAGACGGTTGCCCATGCACCGGTGCACACCGAAACCGAATGCCATGTGGTTGCGGGCGTTCGGCCGGTCGATGATGAGTTCGTCGGGGCTGTCGAACTTGGTCTCGTCCCGGTTGCCCGAGGCGTACCACATCACCAGCTTGTCGCCCTTGCGGATGAATTGGCCGTTGAGAATCGCATCCTTCTTCGCGACCCGTCGCATGTACGCGAGCGGGGTCTGCCAGCGGATGATCTCCGACACCATGTTCGGGATCAGGCTCGGATCAGCCTTGAGCTTCTCGAACTCGGCGGGGAACTTGTTCAGTGCGTAGACACCGCCCGACATCGAGTTGCGCGTGGTGTCGTTTCCGCCGACGATCAGCAGCGTCAGGTTGCCGATGAACTCCATCGGACGCTTCACTAGGTCGGCGGTCTTCGGATCGGACTGCAGCATGCTGATGAGGTCGAATCCCGGTGCCTCGCCGGCGGCGCGTCGTGCGGCCTTGTCGTGCCACAGCGCGCTGAAGGCACGGGTCATCTCCAGGGCTGCCGCGTACACCTCGTCGGGATCGCTGGCGCCGCCGGTGGCCTCTTCGCTGCCGGACGCGAGATCGGACCAGCGGACGAGACTGCGCCGCTGCTCGTACGGGAAGTCGAGGATGGTCGCCAGGGTCCGGGCGGTGATCTCGACCGAAACGCGATCGACCCAATTGAACGGTTCGCCGACGGGAAGGTTGTCGAGAACCTCGCACACGCGTTCCCGGATCAGCCCTTCCATCTCCTTGAGATTCTTCGGGGCGACGACGCCCTGAACGGCGCGACGCTGCTCGTCATGCCGCGGCGGGTCCATCGCGATGAACATCTCGACGTCGAGGCCCGGTGGGGGAGTGCCGATCACGATGAAGGGTTCGGCCGAGAAGGTCTCGTGGTCCTTGTCGACTGTCATGATGTCGTCGTAGCGGGTGATCGACCAGAACGGGCCGAACCGGCTTTCCGGCTGATAGTGGACCGGCGCCTCGGCGCGGAGGCGAGCGAAGTAGGGAACCCACTGCCCCTGCCGGTACATGAACGGGTTGCTCATGTCGATCTCGTCCAGACCGACTTCGTTGACCGGCGGGATAGGCTGCTCCACATAGGTTTCCGGCCGCGACTCGCCGAGCAGGCGAGCACGCGTCTTGTGGAAGAGCTGGAGGCCCTGAACCTGACGGTCCAGCGGGATGTTCGCCTGCACCGTCTCAACGACGCGGTCGAGGATCTGCATCAGTGGTTCTCCGATCGGTTCAGAACTGGAATTCGGGAAGATTGACGATGAGGCCGTCGTGCTCGGCGTTCAGCGCGATCTGGCACGACAGACGCGACGTCGCCTGGCAGTCGGGATTCATCTCGAGCATCTGCTCTTCGGCGACAGTGCGGCTGCCGGCCGCGGCGGCCCACTGCTGCTCGACGATGACGTGGCAGGTGCCGCAGGCGGCGTCGCCCCCGCAGTCACCGTCGATTCCCGACACGCCGTTGTCGGTCGCTACTTGCATCAGGTTCTGTCCCTCGACGAACGGGACCTCCTGCTTTTCGCCGTCGTGGGTGACGAAGGTGACGCTGGCCATGACTTCCTCCTCGGGTTGGGCTGCCCCCGGTGTGACGATTGCCACGTGTTGGCGCTGTCAACATGAGAATGGCCCACGATGTTGTCCTTGTCAACATCCGTTGGCACACATGTTGCCCGTGTCGCGTTCACCCAGGTAGGAGGACTGCACACGCGTCGGTAGAGTGACCGCCATGGCATCGGAGCGCAGCACCTACCACCACGGCAACCTTCGCAATGCCCTCATCGACGAGGCGTGGGAGCTGGCGCGCACCAGCGCGCCAGAGAAGGTGACCGTCCGCGAGGCGGCGCGTCGCGCCGGCGTTTCCCACAACGCTGCCTACCGGCATTTCGCGGACCGCCAGGAGCTGATGACGTCGATCGCCGATCGTGCCCTCGCAACACTCGCCGACTTGATGCGCGAGCGGATCGCGACGGTTCCCGACGACCAGGCCCCCGGGGAGGTCGCACGATCCCGGTTCCGGGAGACCGCACGTGCCTATGCCCTCTTCGCGATCGACGAACCGCATCTGTTCCAGGTGGCGTTCCACGCCGAGTTCTCGCGACCGGGTGTCAATCCGGACGTGTCCGCGCGCCGCGACGGCCCGTACGCCATCCTGCACAGCGTCCTCGACGAGATGGTGGCAGTCGGGGAGATCCCGCCGGAACGCCGCCCGGACTCCGAGATCGTCTGTTGGGCAGCGGTTCACGGATTCGCCGAACTCTGCATCAAGGGACCGCTGGGGTTGTTACCCGAAGCCGAGCGCGAGAACTACTTCGAGCGACTCATCGGCACGATCCTGCACGGACTGAAGGCCCCGCTCGGCTGACCCGTGAACTTCTGCGTCGCACGACGTTTCGACACTTCTCCACGGATTGCCCACCACCGGTGTTGAGCTGACGTATGTTCACCTGAACCCAATGCCGAGGGATTCGGGTATCTCCGCACGGGCGACTCCGCAGCAAACGCCGCTCCGGAACGATCGAATACCGCGGAAGAGGTACCGGATGTCAACGAGAGGTCGTCGGTGTCGTACGACGCGCCTGATCGCCGCCATAGCCGTCAGCGGTCTGGCAATTGTCAGCTCTGCGTGCAACCAAGAATCCGACGCGAGCACAGGGGAGTCGCTGCAGATTGTGCTGGGTTCGCCTCCACAGGCGTCGCAGATCCCATTGGTCTACGGCGTCGACCACTACGGCGGGGACCTCGGGCTGAACCTCAGCGTCGAACAGAACGTCACGATCACCGACACGCACACCGACGCGGTGAAGACCTCGTCCGACGCCGATGCCGAGGTTCTGGCGACGTCGTTCTCCGCGATTCTCGATGCGCGGAAACGGGGCGAGGACCTCAAGGTGTTCTGCCCGTACGTCAGCATGGACGACTTCGTTCTGGCCGGCGCGAACGGTGTGAACACGGCCGGCCAGCTGTTCGAGACGTCGACCCGCGTGGGCATCGACAGCCCGGGCGGCGCCGGCGCCATCGTCCTCAACGCGCTGTTGAGCGGCATCGGCGAGCCCCGGGACGTCCACGAGATCCCGAATCCGAAGATCATCGAAAGCTCAAGCGCCCGAACCGAAGCGTGGGCTACAGGACAGCTCGACGCCACCGTCATCCACGACACGCAGTACGACGCCGCCCACTCAACGGTGAACCGGCCGGTCCTGATCGCCACCCTTTACGAAAACTCCCCCGGTTTCGTCAAGGTGGCCCAAGCCGCCGAGGCGGACTGGCTCGCACAGAATCGTGAACTGGCCGCGCAGTACTGCGCCACCACGCTGCGGGCGATGAAGGAACTGAAGAGCGACTTCGCCGTCTTCCGGGCTGCGGTCGGCGCGTACGTCGAAGAACCGCCGTCCGACCAGTCACTCAGAGAGCTCTACGACCTCATCCAGAAGTATCCGTTCTGGACAGCAGACGGCGGGCTCTCCGACGAGAGTGTGGAATTCATGATCGACATCGCTACCGAGTCGGGCGTCCTGACCAGACCGATGAATGCCGCCGATGTCGTCGACCGGGAGACTCTGCGTAGGGCCGTCGAACTCGCGAACACGCCGTCGACGGGGTAGTACTCACTTCCTGCCTGAGGGCACGTCGTTGCGGTCGGAGTCGGGCCCGGGCGCTTGGCGTTCCTGCTCGACCAGTTCCTTGGTCCGGAGCAGGCGCAAGGCCGTCACCAGCACGATGCCGCCGATGATGTTGAACACGACGGTGTACCAGAACCATGACAACCACCCGACGACGGTGACCCCGCCGCCGACCTGGATCGCTCCGAAGATGAGCAGCGAGTCGAGGACGGAGTGGAACAGCTGTAGACCCGCCAGCAGAAACGCTGTTCCGACAGTCGCCGCGATCTTGGCCGGGTCGGACGACGTGCCCTGCTGCATCCGGGTCAGGAGAGTCATGACGGCTCCACCGAGTACCGCCAGACAAATGCTCTGCAACGACAGCGGGGCGTCGACGAAGTGGTGTGCCGACTCCGACAGGGTCTCGTTCCATTCCGGAAACGATCGCGTGATCAGCCACATGATGACCCAACCTCCGAGGAGGTTGGCGAGCAGTGTGCCGACCCAGAGCTTGATCAGCTGAAGAACAGACCCCTTACGCGCCACCACCGCGGCGATGGGCATCAGGAAGTCCTCGGTGAACAGCTCGCTGTGCGCGAGGTATATCGCGATGAGTCCGATGCTGAAGGCGAGGCCTCCCAGGAGGTGGCTGCCGGTTTCGTGGACGACGGCCAGCATCGCCATGACGCCGAGTCCGACCTCCAGCCCACCGAAGAAGCCGGTGATGAGAACTGTGCGCACCGCCCGGTACAGGCGTTCGGTGCCCTCGGTCACGACTTCGTCGAAGCTCTCCTCGAGTTGCTGTTCGAGGGGGCCGTCCGCGCGACCGGCCGCGCGTCGGTCGTCCTCGTGGTCCCGCTGGTTCGCAGTCATCGCCATTCCTCTCGGAACGCGGGGCAGGCGCCACGCACCGCCCCTGCGCGGTCCCGCGCTGCTGCAGGTGCGACCCGAATGCTACGCGTCGTCGACGACTACGCAGGGGAACCGACCGATGCACGGCCGGTGTGCGTTGATGACGGTCGGTGGGCGGGCTCAGGTACGAGGAGACCGAACAGGTTGCGACTCATTGTTTCCGGCCGACGAAACCCCCAGCGGTTGGGGTCAGGCCGGCTCCAGCGCCCGGTTCGCCTTCTCCAGAGCGGCGAGCGTACGCAGGACGGAATCCCGCTTCGCGGTCAGGTCCGACACCTTGGCCTTGCCGCTCAAGCCGGAGTCCTTCTGCGCGATCGCCAAGCGTTCCTCGATCTCCGCGAGCTGCGCCAGCAGGTTCTCGGCGCGGCTCATGAGCTCGGCGCGGTCGGGGCGGGTGACTCCGGACTTGTCATTCTGCGTCCTGGTCGCAGGCGCCTTGGTGCTCGCCTTCGGAGCGGTGGTCGTGGTGCGGGTCGTGACGCGCTGCCCGGTTCGAGACTTGGTACGGGGAGGTGTGTGCGAGCGGGTCTGGTTGAGCAGCGCCCGGGCCTCGCGAGCGGCCACCCGGTGTTCGTGTTCTTCCTCGTCCTCCGAGGCGAGCGATCCACCCAGGGGCCGCAGACCGTACAAACCGACGAACTCGCGGGCCACAGCAATGGTCTGTTCTGCAGTGCGGCAGCGCCCGCACCGCGGCTCACCACGGAACTCGGCGATGTCCCCGGTGGACGAGCACCACACGCACACGCGCGAAGTGAGGTCGGTCATGAAAGCATCGTCAGCAGCGGAATTCACGTGAGAAAAGACTACGGCACATGGCTTTTCGATCTGCAGCGGGGTTGCACCCTCAGTCCGACGGATGCCGCGACGGATGTTCCTCTGAGGACGTCGCCGCCCCGATGACCTCAGCAAAGTAGGCGTCGAGCCGGTCGAACAGTCCGAGGAAGGCCTCGACGTGGCGGTCACCCGAGTCCGCGTAGCCCGCGATCGCCATTCGAGCAGGCACGCCCAGCAACCTCTCAGGTCACTTCATCTAGCCGTCCAGGATTCGTGCATCACTGCCGGTGAGTTGGTCGCGTGAGGTGTCCTTGAGCGCGACTCCGGATCTCCCGAGTTTGCGAGCGCCGTCGACCAGGGCCGCGGTGATCGCGGCGGCGGTTGTGTAGTCGAGGCCGTCGGGCGGGTGGATGTTGGAGATGCAGTTGCGGTCTGCGTCACTGCGTCCGGCTCGCGGGAGATGGGTGAGGTAGATACCGAGACTGTCGGCGACCGATAGGCCGGGGCGTTCGCCGATGATCATGATCATCGTCTGGGCGCGGAGGGCTTCGCCGATGTGGTCGCCGAGGGCGACGCGCGCTTGGGTTGCGATCACCGGGGGAGCGAGGGAGTAGCGCGGGGCGAGGGTGTCGAGGAGCGCTTCGAGCAATCCTCGTCCGTGGTCGGCGAGCGCACGCGGTGAGAGTCCGTCGGCGAGCACGATGGCGAGGTCGGCTCCGGTGTCGGGCAGGTGAGACAGATCCGCGGGCCGTCGCCCGAGATCTGGTCGCCGCAGGTACTCACTTCGGGAGCCGGCCTCGCTGTGCACATGGAGTGCTGGCTCGATGTCGAGATCACTGATCTGATCGTTGAGGTCGGCCACGTCGAGCGGTTCGTGCACGGCGTCGCGGGCTGCGGAGTGGGCAGCCTTGAACTCGAGTACTCGACGCGAGGGGAGTGAATTCCCGGCCCGGCCCAATCCGATCCGTGCTCGGGTGGTCAGTCGCAGTCCAGCCCAATGGTCCTCGGCCGGTTGGCGGGCGTTCATCGGGCCGCACTCAGTGCACGCAGGGGAGAGTCGAGCACGTCGACGGGCAGGATGCGTCCGTCGGTGTCGGCCATACCGAGTCCGGCCAGCCAGGCCTCGAATTCCGGAGCGGGACGGAGGCCGAGTGCCTGACGCACGTAGAGCGCGTCGTGGAAGGACAGGCTTTGATAGCCGAGCATGACGTCGTCGGCGCCAGGGACGGCGATGACAAACGCGGCGCCGGCGACACCGAGCAGGGTCAGCAGAGTGTCCATGTCGTCTTGGTCTGCTTCGGCATGGTTGGTGTAGCAGACGTCGACACCCATCGGGAGACCGAGGATCTTCCCGCAGAAGTGGTCTTCGAGACCGGCGCGAATGATCTGTTTCCCGTCGTAGAGGTATTCGGGTCCGATGAAGCCGACGACGGTGTTGATCAGGAGAGGTTCGAGGTCACGCGCCACGGCATACGCACGGGTTTCCAGTGTTTGCTGATCGACGGGTTTGCCGCCGGTGCCGAGATGCGCATTCGCCGACAGCGCGGATCCCTGCCCGGTCTCGAGGTACATGACGTTGTCACCGACGGTGCCGCGGTGCAGAGAGTGGCCCGCTTCGTTGGCTTCTCGCAACATCGCGATGTCGACTCCGAAACTGCGGTTGGCGCCCTCGGTTCCAGCGATCGATTGGAAGACCAGGTCGACCGGTACCCCTTTCTCGATCAGGTCCACAGTGGTGGTGACGTGTGACAGAACGCAGGATTGCGTCGGGATCTGAAAGCGTTGTCGGATGTCGTCGAGCAGGTACAGCAGCTCCGAGGTCGCGTGCGGCGAGTCGGTAGCCGGGTTGATGCCGATCACCGCGTCTCCGCATCCCATCAACAATCCGTCCAGAGTCGCCGCCGCGATGCCGCGAGGATCGTCGGTGGGGTGGTTGGGTTGCAGTCGGGTGCTGATGCGTCCCGGCAGGCCGACTGTGGTGCGGAAAGCTGCGGTGACGGTCGCGGCTGAGGCAACCAGGATCAGGTCCTGGTTGCGCATGATCTTCGATACGGCGGCAACCATTTCGGGGGTCAAACCTGCTGCCACAGCGGCAATTCGAGCGGCACCGTCGTCGCGAACCGCGGTTTCGAGGAACCAGTCACGCAGTCCGCCGACGGTCAGGTGCGCGATCGACTGGAACGCCACCCGGTCGTGGGTGTCGATGATCAGTCGGGTGACCTCATCGGTCTCATATGGAACGACCTGTTCTTCGAGGAAGGTCGTCAAGGGTAGATCTGCGAGTTGCCATGCCGCAGCGGCGCGTTCGGCATCGGACTCGGCAGCACACCCGGCGAGTTCATCGCCGGAGCGGCGGGGGGTGGCCTTGGCCATCAGTTCGACGAGTCCGTCGAAGGTGTAGGTCGTGCCCGAGATCGACTGGGTGTAGATCATCGTAGGTCGTCCTCCGCTTCGGCGAGCGCTGCGAATTCCTCGTCGGGCGAGTTCGCGACGAGCCGGTGTCGGCTGTACAGGGCGAAGTAGAGCATGAACAGGGCGAACACTCCGAGGCAGCACAAGGCTGCCACCACGTCGACGAGGAAAGTCGCGATGACCGCGATGACTGCGACGACGAGTGCGAAGCCCGTGGTCGCGACGCCGCCGGGGGTGCGGTACGGGCGCTTCATATCTGGTTCGCGGCGCCGTAGAACGATGTGGCTGACCATGATCAACACATAGCTCGAGGCGGCACCGAAGACAGCCATGTTCAACAGGAGGTCGCCTTTGCCGGTGAGCGACAGCAGGAAGCCGATGATCCCGGGCACGATCAGCGCTAGCGTGGGGGCCTTGCGTCGGTTGGTCACCGACAACACCGTCGGCAGGTAACCAGCTCGTGAGAGTGCGAACAGCTGGCGCGAGTAGGCGTAGATGATCGAGAAGAAGCTCGCGACCAGACCGGCAAGCCCGATGTAGTTGACCACCTTGGCCATCGACGAATCACCCAGTGCCTCGACCAGCGGATTTCCCGACTCCGACATCGGACCTGCACCACCTGCGCCGGTCGTCAGGAACAGCACGGTGACACAGGTGATGAGAAGGACGCTGATCGCAGCGATGATGCCCCGCGGAACGTTTCGTTCGGGGTCGGCGGTCTCTTCGGCCGCCAGCGGTACACCTTCGATCGCCAGGAAGAACCAGATCGCGAACGGAATGGCCGCCCAGATCCCGATGTAACCGAACGGCAGGAACGACGACGACCCGGCTGCGTCCGTGGGTGCGATGTCGGTGAGGTTGCCGATCTCGAAGTGGCCGATGGCAGTGATCGCAAAGATGACCAGACCGACCAACGCGATGGCAGTGATCGCGAACATCACCTTCAACGCCTCGCCTGCGCCGGACAGATGGATTCCGATGAAGATCATGTACACGACCAGATAGACCCACCAGCCGTCGGTGATACCGAACAGGTTCAACGACTCGACGTAGGCGCCGATGAACGTCGCGATCGCTGCCGGCGCGATCGAATACTCGATCAGAATCGCCGTGCCCGTGGCGAATCCGCCCCATGGACCGAGTGCCCGGCGGGCGAACGTGTAACCACCTCCAGCCGCTGGAAGAGCCGAGGACAGCTCAGCCATCCCCAGCACCAGGCACAAGTACATCGCGGCGATGATGACCGCGGCGATCGCCAGGCCGCCGAAGCCGCCGTGTCCGAGGCCGAAGTTCCATCCCGAATAGTCGCCGGAGACCACGTAACTCACACCCAGACCGGCGAGCAGCAGCCACCCGGCGGTGCCGCCCTTGAGTTGACGCTTCGCCAGATAGTCCGCCGATTCTGCGTGACTGTCCACGCCACCGGTGTGGTGCGAACTCTTCGATTCGTCGATAGCCAAACCGGCCTCCTCGGGAGAAGGACCTAGACCCAGTTATCCAGGCCACACTGGTCCGTGAACGTGACGCCTGACATTAAGGCGAGCAACGTTGCAACCGAGTTGGCCAGGGTTGCGCACTGCCCGAACGGGCAGGGCCCGTCCCAGGGTGCGAGCCGCGAGACGTCGGACACGGACCAGCCCGATCGCCGCACCGGGCGAGCAGGTACTCGAGGCGGCCCCTCAGCGCAGTGCGGCCACGACCTGGTCGGCCATCGCCCGCTGACCGAGTGCATTGGCGTGCATCGCCGGGAAGCTGACCGCACCCAACGTCGGCTCGACCCATCGCCGATCGCCCGCGCAGGCGTCGTGGCCTGCGGAGACCTTGGTCATGTCCACATAGGTTGCGCGCGTGGCTGCGGCGGCGCGGCGCATGGCGTCATTGAGGGCGGCGAAGGCCCGGTGTAGGTATTCGGTGTCTCCGGGCGTCGTGAGCAGAGACGCCGAGCAGAGCGCCGAGCCCACCGCCGGGAAGATCTGCGGATACCCCACGAGAAGGACGCGGGCTCGCGGCGCGGCGCGCTTGATGATGCGCAACGCGTTCACGAGGTCGGGGTAGGTCGCGGAGTTGATCCTGTCGACAAACGAGGTGCCGAACTTGTCGCGGCACGGGGTGGCCGACAGCGGCGCCGCCAGCCAGGCCTGCTGGCAAGCCGAGGTCGAGAAGCTGAAGAGCCCGTTGTTGTTCGCGCCGATCGTCAAGGTGATCAAGCGGGTGGCCGACCCCACCGCGGTGATCTGCGGTCCCTGCCACAAGTGTTGCGCCTGGGTCAGGTCTTCGGTCGACGCGCCTGAGCAACTGACGTCGGCGACCGAGAGCCCGCGTCTCTCCGCGACGAGATGGGAGTAGTTGACCAGCGAGTTCGAACAGAACATTGCCGCATTCGTCGCCTGGGGGAATACCGATGCGCCTGCGCTGTAGCTGTCACCGAGATTGACGTACGGGTATCCGTCCGCTGCCCGGGCCCCGCCGGCGTGGGCGAGTCCGCAGACGAGGGCGAGGGCGGTGGCCGCCGCGGTCAGCACGGTTCGAATGCCGAGGCGCCGGCGTAGGTCACGGCCGTACGGCAAGGGCATTCGGGCACTCCAGATCGTGGTGCTCAAGTTACTGATGGTGCTGATGAGACTAACACGGACGGAGAATTGCCTAAGTTGCAGCCGTCGATTCAACGGGCCTGCATTTGTCGCGTGTGACGATTCTCTTTTTGGTCGAATCGGGTCAGGACCTTTCGACGTCATGCCGATGACCTTCGACTCCGGCTTGTCGGCGGTGGCGGGGCGAGGATGAGTGGAGTCGAGGGGAACTGCTGCCGCAGGCTGTGCAGGGTAGGAGACAAACCATGACTGATTCAGTGACCGATGCGACCGCACCGATTGTCGTCGGGGTAGACGGTTCGGACTCCGCTTTGATGGCGGTGAGGTGGGCGGCCGGTGCTGCAGTTCGGGAGCGACGACCCCTGCGGCTGATCTCTGCGGTGGGGATCGTGCCGGGCGCGTACGCGCCGACCGCGACGTTGACGTCCCCGGCAGTGGTCGAGGCGATGCACGCGGGCGCGGCGCGGGCCATCGAGGCCGCGACTCAGGTCGTCGCAGATGTCGACCCTGACGTGGACGTTGCAGGCAAGACTGTGAGCGGGTCGGCCATGCTGACGCTTCGTCACGCGTCCGCGTGGGCGCACATGCTCGTGCTGGGCAGGCGTGGTCTCGGCGGAGTGCGCGGACTGCTCCTCGGATCGGTCAGCACCGACGCCGCCGCGCATGCGGAGTGCCCTGTTGTGGTTGTGGGCGGGCCGGCGCCCACGACCGGCCCCGTGGTCGTCGGTGTCGACGGGTCGCCTACCTCGACTGCGGCGATCGCCCATGCGTTCCGTCAAGCTGACCTGTTGAACACATCTTTGCTCGGGGTGCACGCATATGGAGGGTCTTCGGGCGCAGCGTTCTACGGCGCAGACCAGAGGACCCTTCGACAGTTCGAGGACGAAGCCGAAGAACTGTTGGGTGAACAACTGGCCGGGTATCCCGAGGACTACCCCGATGTGCAGATCGAGCGTCACGTCGGCATCGCCTCACCTGCCGAAGAAATCTTCGATGCGGCTCAGACCGCGCAGCTCGTCGTCGTCGGGACCCGCGGACACGGGGGTATTCGGGGATTGCTGTTGGGGTCGACGAGTCGCGCCGTGGTGCAAGTGGCGCCGTGCCCGGTGATGGTGGTGCACCGCAAGCCCTGACCCGTGACCGGGTTGCTCACTCAGAAACAGGTGTTCCCGGAGGTGGAGCGAGTCACCGATCCTGTGCGGGCTCGCCGCGAGAGGTAGCGCGGTGGATCGACCGTAGGGTCGTCGTCGATGGTGTCGACGTGCGGGTCGGCGAGAATGTTGGTAACCGCAAGGAGCTGGCACCGAAGGTGGCGAAGTGCGGGTTGACGTCTCTGACGACACTCCGTGCACGGTCCGCCGGCCAAACGAACGCCGGGATCGGCCAAGAAGACCCGAACGGCGCGCGGCGTGGTTGTCGTCCCACGCGGCCAGATCAGCCTCGCCTCGCACAGGTAGTACCGACGGACGCTATGCCGCCGCTGCTCGTTATTGATGTTGATCCTCACGGCACCGGTTCGCCCGCGGAGGTTCTCGACATGACTGACCAACGGCCCTCGTGAATTAACCCCTGGCTCAGTGGGTGACCGGTAGTAGCACTCGTCGCGAGTGGTGGTGTGCTGCATTCGAGCGAAGTTCTGTACACCGCGAGAAGCGCCTGAGACAGTGAGCGGGTGAGCCCGTCGTGAACTCGCCCCGGCCGTGCATGGTCGGAAGAACGTGCTGAGCGTCGACGAACTCCAGCCAGGCGGGGGCGCCTAGGTGTCTGCGTTGCCGTTCTTCCATTGTGGCCACGGGATGTTCCAATCGCCGAGTCCATCAACTCCCGGCAGTGTGTCGGCGTTGGTGTTCTTGACCGTGACGGGGTCACCGCGCAGGGTGTTCTTCACGAGCCATTCCGCGTCAGTGGGACTCAGGTTTGGGCAACCGTTGCTGACGTTGCTGCTGCCTTGCGCCGACATCGACCACGGTGCGCCGTGCATGTAAATGCCGCTGTAGGACATTTGCACCGCCCATTGAACGGGTGTGCGGTATCCCGCTGCGGACTCGACAGGCACTCCGTAGGTGGACGAGTCCATGATGATGTGCTCGACGCGATCTCCGATCATGTAGATACCGCGGGGCGTCGGAGTGCTGTCTTTGCCGAACGAGGTCGGCATCGTGCGGATGACCTTGCCGTCTCGTTTGACGACTATCGTTTTGGTGTTGTCGTCGGCAACGATTTCCTGAGCTCGGCCAATCGTGAAGTCGTAGGACAAGTTCTCGTCGCCGTAGAGCCCGTCGCCGAGGTCGACTCCGTAAATGTTGACGGCGACACTGACTTTGGTGCCCGGCGTCCAGAAGCGTTCGGGCCTCCACCGGACTTCGGAGTCGCTGATCCAATAGAACGCACCCCGCATCTGGGGGTCAGACGACACGGTGATCGCCGCCTGTGCCTTCTTTCGGTCGGGGATGGGATCGGCGAACCGCACCCCGACTGTGTGGGCGATCCCGACGGTTTTCTCGCCGAGGATGGCAGCGCTGGTCAGTGACTCCGGTGAGGTCGTGGTGAAGCGCTGCGAGACGACCGATCGACCGCCCACGCCCACGGCCTCGGCTTGAACGGAATACCGCTTCGAATATCCCAGGGGTTGGGTGCTTGTCCACGTTGAGCCGTCCTCGCTCAGTGAGCCCGCCAAGGGACGGCCGCTGGCTGTGGGGATACGGACGTTTGTCAACGCGCCGCGGCTGGCCGTGACAACAATAGGAAGCCCAGGTTCGACAACCGCGTTGGGCGCGAGTCGACCGCCACCTTCGGTGGCCACAGCAATGGAAGGCTGTGCGATGTCGGCGAAGCTGTCAACGGCCTGAATCTCGTTGCTGTAGGCGGCGCCTCCGGTTGAGCTGCACGAGGTCAATAACATCACCACAGCCGTCAGGGCTGCGAGCATCAGCAGTCGCGGAATACCTGCCCGGACCGACCCGCGGCATCCACGAGCGCTCGAGCACTGCGGCTGCGCACCGTAAGCCGCCAAGAGATCACGTGGCTCTTCGATAGCTCGAGTCCTTCTTACGCGGCCCATCGATTGTGGCGAACCCTCTCACTCGGCGCCTGGACTAGGTTTACTATCCACGATAGTAGTTGAATGCTGTGCGCTCCTCTACCCGCTGCACAGCGCGAGAGAAGGTTCGAAACGTCTTCGTGGTGGGCGACCGCCGAGCGGTCACGTCGACCTCATTATTGCCGTGTGGCGACACCCCACAGGTAGTCCCCGCCGATGCGTGTTCGCCACCGCTCGCCGACGTCGAGGCCGTGGTGCGACAACTCTCGCGACACCTGCGGGACCACTCGTCCTCATACCTCCCGCGCGCCGATAAGGCGGGTCGTCCGACGACGTAGACTCCCCGGGTTCTCAACCACGGTGCAGGATCGAGTTTGGGTCCATCTTGCTGCCACACCTTGTAGTGCAGGTGTGGGCCGGTGGAGTAGCCGCGGTTTCCTACCGTTGCGATCTGCGCGCCGGCCAGGACTCGCTGCCAGACGCTCACCAGTGTCTCGCTGATGTGCCCATACACGCCGATCGTGCCGTCGTCTTGCAGCACTCGCATCCACAGCCCGAAGCCGGCGGCCTTCGATAACCGTCCCCGCCCAAGGCGATCTTTGAGGTCGCGGGTTCGGTGTGCTCACGCAGCTGTGACACGCGCAGCAAGTTCGTGGGGTAGTCGGGGCTGCTCGTCTCATCGATAACGACAGTGACGTCTTCGAAGACGTGGCGTTTCTGGGTGCCGTCAGGTGGTCGAGAGTGACCACCCAGGTCGGCCGGGTGCCACCGTCTGTCAGATCCTGCTCGTGGAGTGGGTGGAGTGGACGTGATCAAAAGCGCGTCCGGATCTGAGTCGCCTCCTTCCTTCGTTGCTCCACACGAGTCCGTTAGCTGAGCGTGTAGAGCAATTGTTCGTTTGCGGCGTATGCATTTTCGGCGTTTCTGGCGACCAGCGCGTTGACACTATTGATGGTGCTGCGTTGTTCCCAGTGTGTGCCGTCTGGGCTGCGCCAGACGGTGTCGGCGGTGTCGATGCCCCAGAGCGTGCCATCGGGTGCGGCCGCCAGGAGAGCTAGGGCCGGCGCATCGGGAACGGTTGCGAAGGTCTGGGCGTCGTCGGTGCTGTGTTGCAGGCCATCTGGGGTAGTCGCCCATACGCCGCGGTCGGTGATCGCGAGTGCTGCTGCGGCCAGGGGCGCGCCGGGGGTCCAGCTTCTCCCGTCATCGGTCGATACGAGCAGGCCGTTGATTCCGTCGAAGCCTACGAGTAGTTGTCCGTTGGTGGCGAGCGCGTGGAAGTCGATGTCGCCGGCCACCGATCTCGGTGTCCATGTCTGCCCGCCATCTTCGCTGGCGACGAGTCCCAGCGGGTTGGGTGCCGAGCTCCGCGGGCCGGGATGGCCGGAGGCGAAGATCCGATCAGAGCCGGTTACCCCGGCCAGTCCCATGAAGTCGTCGTCGGAGACGCCGACCCGGCTGGTGGTTCCATCTGCGGTGAGGGCGATTACGCCGGTGTGAGTTCCGGCGAGGATAGTGCCGTCGGCGCGGATGTGCAGGGCGTGGAGGTGGTCGAGTTCTGGGGTCAGTGTTGCGCTCTCTGCTGAGGTTGCCGACGGTGGTGGGGATGTGGGTTGTTCCCGGGTGGAGCAGCCGGTTAGCACAATCAGCGTGGCGATGACTGCGAGGACGACCGCAGCGGTGCGGTTGGACGGGTTTGAGGCAGGCAAGCGGCTAGGACTTTCGTGTGGGTAGGACTGAGTTCGGGCGTGGGTGGTGTGGTGATCGGGGTGGTGGCGAGACCGGGTAGGAGCCGCCCTAACCCTCTGGGGGTGTCGTGGTCACGACTTCTGGATGGGGGTGGAAGGCTGTGAAGGCTTTTGGCCGCAATGCTTTTGGAGGACGAGGGAGATGAGGACGTTGCCGAGGTGGTGACGTGCCCCGGAGAGGTCGCCGATCGCAGCGAGGTGGCGGACGAGACCGATGTGTGCGGCGAGGTGGCGGCGTCGGTTCGAGGTGACGCTGAGGTGGTGGGCGCGGTGGAAAAACTGGTGGGTCGAGTATGGCGTGGGTGCTCGGTAGACGTCTCGCATGGCATGCAGATACTGACGACGGTGGTCGTCGGGGGGCGAGTGCGTCTCCTTCGGGTTCTCGGTCACGGCGCATTCCTCGGACTGGTACGCGCAGGCCGGGTCAACCCGCGTCAACTAACTACTATAAAACCTAGTAATTGGCGGCGCGGTCGGTGCCTGAGTTGCGGCGTCACCGACGAACTTCTGGGGCATACTGGCTGGTGGTGCAGGTGGTGGGTCGCCGGGAAGGTGTGTTGAGTGTGGGTCTCAGCGAGCTGACGGCGGGGCGTCGAGGATCGAGGCGAACGATGGGTGAGCATCCATGAGTGCAGCGGTGGTGTTAGTTGTTGCCGCGGGTGTGCTGGGCTGGTTGTGGCCTCGATGGATGGTTCGGGTGCAGGGCCGTATCGATGCTCGTTGGGTGTTGGTGGCCTGGCCGGCCGCGCAGGTCGTGTTTGCGATGTTGTGGGTGGGAGCTGTTGTGACGCTGGCGGTTCCCGGCCATTTCGGCATCCATTCGTTGTCCGAGGTGGTGTCGTGTCTGCGGGTGTTGTCACACGGCGCATCCCCGCGGGTGGAGGCGATCTCCGGTGGCGTGCTGGCGGTGGTGACCGGGGCAGCGATTGTCCGAGCGGTGACGATCGCGGTGCGATCGGCGGTGCGGATGCGTGGTGCTCGTGAGGAGTATCTGCAGTCGTTGCGGTTGGTGGGCGCCCGCAGTGAGCGCTATCCCGACGTGTGGTGGCTCGCCGACGGGCGGCCGATGGCGTTTTGTCTGCCGGGTAAGGATGCCGGGATCGCCGCCACGACTGGGTTACAGGCGGCGTTGTCCGGTGAGGAACTCGATGCCGTCGTTGCCCATGAGCGCGCGCACCGGCGGCAACGTCATCACACCGTGGTGTTGGCGGCCCGCGCTCTCGGGCGTGCGTTTCCGCTGATTCCGTTGTTCAGCCGCGCGGGCCGTGAGGTCGCCGGCTTGGTCGAGCAAGCCGCCGATGCCCGCGCCGCCCAGCTGGTGGGTGCGCGGGCGGTCTGCTCGGCGTTGGGAACGTTGGCCCGTTCGGGGCCCGTGGCGGGCCCGGTGGGTGTGTTGTCGATCAGCGATTCGTCGTCCGTGGGGCCGCGGCTGAGCCGCTTGGACTCCGGTCACCGGTGCCGGTCGCGGCGTCATCATGTGGGTGCCGCCGCGGCGGTGGCTGGTGTGGTGGCGGTACCGACCACGCTGGCGGCATCCGGTGTCGTCGCGGCGATGGTGATCGCGATGTGTGTGTAGCCGAGGCAAACCCGGGCGGGTCGGGCCGCTAGGGGTTGTTGAGAAGCTGCTGCATCCTGGCGATTTCACTTTCCTGGTCAGTGACGATCTGGCGTGCCAGCGCGATCGCCTCGGGCGATTGGCCGTCTTGAATCTCGGTCTTGGCCATGGCGATGGCGCCGCGGTGGTGTTCGATCATCTGGGTCAGGAACAGGCGCGACGCCTCGGCGCCTTGCGCGTCGCGTAGCTGCTGCATCTGTTCTGGCGACATCATGCCCATCATCGACGGCATCGGGGAGGTACCCGGTGCCATCGAGGTACCCATGTCCATGTTGTGCCCCTGGCCCTCGAGTGGGGCTCCCCATTGCTTCAGCCACGACTGCATCTGCTCGATCTCGGGCTGCTGAGCGTCTTTGATCTGCTGGGCCAGACTGACGACCTGGGGGTTGATGTTGTCCTTCTCCAACAGGATGTCGCTCATCATGATCGCCTGGGTGTGGTGCGGGATCATCTGCTGGGCGAACGAGATGTCCGCGCTGTTGTGTTCGGCAGTGGCCGCCGCTGAGGATTCGGTACTGGCCGCGCTGGTACCCATCCCCGACATCGAGGAATGATCCTCAGTCGAGGTGTCCGAACACGCGGCCACCACTGTCAGAACAGCCGCTGCGGCAGCAACGACGACACCGGTTCGTGTGGCTCTCATCGATCTCCTCCTCAAGGGTGCTACTTCGCCACCGCCCGGCGGCGCTTCGATAACGATTCTACTAACGCCGATAGTAGTTACTCGCCTGTCCGGTGCCGGGAAAACGGGCTGTGAACTGCGCAAACAACGCCGCTAATGCCCGATTAGTTCGCTTCGTGGCGGGATGTTGTGTGACTGGTGGGGCACAAGTGACTTGTGGTGTGATCTCGCGGGTACACGCATGGCACTAGTGCGTGGGTCTACGACGTCCGTGGGGAAGGTGCGACCGCATGCAGATGGTGTTGACATCGCTACGGGTCAAGGCGGGGCAGCGGTGGGGCCCCAAGGCGCTGGGGGTGGCGGTGGCGGTGTGTGTGGGCGTTGCGCCTGTGATCGCCACCGCACCGGCGGCGGCCTCGACCGATGGACATGTGGCCGGGGAGTTGATCGCGATCGTGCAGGACTCGGTGAAGGCCGCATTGGGTGGTGCTGCAGCGGCGAGTTTGGGGGAGCCGATCACGCAGGCGGCGTCCTGCCTGGGCGCTCAGGCCCAGTCGGGCAGTGTCGGCGATGCGGGCAGTGTGGCCGCGCTGCAGTGCTTCGGAACGTTTTCGCGCATCGATCCGATAGACGGGTTCCGGATCATCGACGCGTTACCGCTGGCCCGGCTGGTGGCCACCCTGATCGCCGCGATCGTGCCGCACGATCCGAACGAGCCGCATGGCCCCCAACCGCAGGAACCCGGAACGCCGACGCCGCTGCTGCCCGGTAGTGGCGGCGCGGTGGCGCCGACTGCGGGTGAGATCACGTCCACCTTCGGTGACGGACGGGGCCATCAGGGCATTGATATCGGTAATGATCTGGGTGCGCCGATTGTCGCTGTGGCTGACGGGGAAGTCATCACCTCCGGACCCGCTGAGGGGTTCGGGTTGTGGATGCGGATCCGCCACGATGACGGCACGATCACCACCTACGGCCACAACGACGAGAATCTGCTCGAGCAGGGCGCGCGAGTACGGATGGGGCAATCGATCGCCACGGTGGGCAACCGTGGGGTGTCGACCGGCCCGCATCTGCATTTCGAGGTTCTCGATCCGACGGGAGTCAACGTTGATCCGGCACAGTGGCTGGCCGATCGTGGGGTGGTTCTGGCGATGGCCGCTGATGCCGACGCCCCCGCGCCGGGGCCGGTGGTGCCCCAGTGGGTCGGCGAACGACGCCTGTGACGAGCCAGCGCGGTGTGGTGGGTCAGGAACGAACGAGGCGAGCGATGGCCGCCGAGGCTTCAGCGATCTTCTCCTGTGCCTCGTCGCCGCCGGAGTGGGCGGCATCGAGCACGCAGTGGGTGAGGTGGTCGTCGAGCAAGCCCAGCGCCACCCCCTCCAGTGCCTTGGTCAGCGCCGAGATCTGGGTCAGGATGTCGATGCAGTACTGCTCCTCATCGACCATCCGGTGGATACCTCGGGATTGGCCTTCGATGCGCTTGAGCCGGGCCAGGTATTTGCCCTTGTCGCTGATGTAACCGTGGGAGGAGTGTTCCGGTGCGGAGGAGTTTCCCGGGGCGGAGGCAGTGGTCATGGACTCACCTTCTCAGTGGATCGCGGTCGGTTGTGCTGCAGTGCACGCACTGTACTCGCGCCTGGGTGCAGGTCGAGTCGGCGCAGCAGTTGCGCGTTGAGTGCGACCACGACCGTCGAGGCTGACATCAGGATCGCTCCGACCGACATCGGCAGGACGAACCCGATGGGCGCAAGAATTCCAGCGGCCAGCGGTACCGAGATCAGGTTGTATCCCGCTGCCCACCACAGGTTCTGCTTCATTTTTCGGTAGCTGGCGTCCGACAGCTCGATGACCGACAGCACCGAGCGGGGGTCGTCGCTGGCGAGGATGACCCCGGCCGAGGCGATCGCGACGTCGGTACCGGCCCCGATCGCGATGCCCACATCGGCTTGGGCCAAGGCCGGGGCGTCGTTGACGCCGTCGCCCACCATCGCCACCTTGCGTCCTTCGTGCTGCAACTCAGCCACCTTGCTGGCTTTGTCTTCCGGGCGTACACCGGCGAACACCCGGTCGATACCGAGGTCGTGAGCGACGGTGTGCGCGACCGCTTCAGCGTCGCCGGTGATCATCACGACCTCGACCCCGCGGGCGTGCAGCGCCTCGACGGCTTGGCGGGATTCCCCACGCACCTCGTCAGCGAGTTTGACAGCTCCGATCAGCTCAGTGTCGCGGGTGACATGCAAGATGATTGCGCCGTCGGCGCGCCAGCGATCAGCGATGGCCAGTTCCTGATGGCCCTGTTCCTCGAGCATGCGGGGCCCGCCCACCCGCACCGTGGCACCCTCGACGCGAGCGGTCACACCAACCGCCGGTGACGAGGTGAAGTCGGTGGCCGCGGGAACCGGCTGGGCGCGGTCGCCGGCCGCTGCGACAATTGCTCGCGCCAGCGGGTGCTCGCTGTCGGCTTCGGCGCTAGCTGCCAGGGTGAGCACGGTGTCCTCATCGACACCGTCGGCGCCCGCGATCTCGATGACGGTGGGCTCACCCTTGGTCAGGGTTCCGGTCTTGTCGAACAGCACCGCATCCACAGTGCGCATGGCCTCAAGTGCCAACCGGTCTTTGACCAGCACGCCGCCGCGGGCGGCGCGTTCTGTGGCAATGGCCACCACCAGAGGGATAGCCAAACCGAGTGCGTGAGGGCACGCGATGACCAGCACGGTGATGGTACGAATCACCGCCTGGTCGGGTTGACCGATGACCGTCCACACGATGGCGGTGATGATCGCTGAGCCGAGCGCGAACCAGAACAGCAGCGCTGCGGCGGAATCGGCCAACCGCTGGGCGCGGGAGGTGGAGTTCTGCGCGTCTGCCACCAGGCGCTGAATCCCGGCCAGCGCCGTGTCGTCGCCGGTGGCGGTGATCTGGACCCGCAGCCCCGAGTCGGTGGCCACCGTGCCGGCCACCACCTGATCGCCGATGCCGCGGCGCACCGTGCGCGATTCTCCGGTGACCATGGATTCATCGAGCTCGGCCGAGCCGTCCACGACGCGACCGTCGGCCGGGACGCTGGCCCCGGGGCGCACGATCACCACATCTCCGACCTGCAGCTCACTGGGAGCAACGGTGGTGATGTGGTCGCCCTCGACGCGTTCGGCCTCATCGGGCAGCAGCGCGGCCAGCGAGTCCAGGGCCGAAGTTGTCTGGGCCAACGACCGCATCTCGATCCAATGCCCCAACAGCATGATCACGATGAGCAGGGCCAGTTCCCACCAGAAGTCCAGTTCATGGTGCAACACACCGATGCTCGCACCCCAGGACGCCACGAAGGCCACCGTGATCGCCAAGGCGATCAACAGCATCATTCCCGGTGCGCGCGACCGCAGTTCTGCAGAGGCGCCTACCAGGAACGGCCGCCCACCCCAGCAGTACATCACCGTACCCAGCACCGGTGAGACCCACTGCAGCACTTGACTATCGGGTAGGTCGTAGCCGATGAGCATCGCGAACATGGGTGAAAAGGCTACGACCGGCACAGCCAGGGCACCCATGATCCAGAACAGCCGGCGGAACTGCCCGACGTGATCACCATGGCCCGCATGCCCGCCATGCCCAGCGTGATCATGTTCGGCGTGATCATGGTCTGCGCGGGCGCGCTCAGCATGGTGATCGTGGTGGTTGTGTGACGCTGCGGCGAGTTGGCCGTGGTGGCGTTCGTCGGCGGCGTCGTGACCGGCGTGCTCAGGGGAAGAGTGCTCGGAGGAGGAGTGCTCGTTCATACCGTCACCTTATACCTCTGGGGGGTATACGTCGAGGGGGTGGTGGATGGAGTTGTGGTCGATGAGTGGGGCGGGCTGGTGAAGGCGCGTAACCGCAGGCTGTTGCTGACGACGAACACGCTGGACAACGCCATGGCGGCGCCAGCCAGCATGGGGTTGAGCAGTCCCAGCGCGGCCAGCGGTATCGCGGCGATGTTGTAGGCGAATGCCCAGAACAGGTTCATTTTGATCGTTTTCAGAGTGCTGCGTGCCAAGGCGATCGCGTCGGCGGCAGCGTTGAGGTCGCCGCGGACCAGGGTGATGTCGGCGGCATGCATGGCGGCGTCGGTGCCGGTGCCCATCGCCAGCCCGAGATCGGCGTGGGCCAGGGCAGCGGCGTCGTTGACGCCGTCGCCGATCATGGCCACAACCTTGCCTTCGGATTGCAGATCGGTGATGACGGCGGCCTTGTTGGCCGGCAAGACGTTGGCGATGACGGTGTCGATCCCGACCTCAGCGGCGACGGTGTCGGCGACGGTCTGGTTGTCGCCGGTCAGCAGGATGGGCGTCATACCCAGTGCGGTGAGCCGGGCGATGGCGTGTGCGCTGGTGGGTTTGATCGCATCGGCGACCGCCAGGACCGCATGAGCGCGGCCGTTCCAGCCGACGAGTACGGCGGTCTGTCCGGCTTCCTCAGCGGCGGCCTGTGCCTCGTTGAGGTGGGGGTCATCCACGGCGATGTCGTGTTCGGCCAGCAGCGTCGGACGCCCGACGGTGACAACTCGTCCCTGGACCGTGCCGCGCACGCCTCGACCTTCGAAGCTGCGGAAGTCTTCGACCTCGTCGAGCTGTCCGACTTCGGCGGCTGCACCAGCAGTAATGGCGGCCGCGACGGGGTGCTCGGAGGCGTTTTCCACCGCTCCAGCGAGGGCGAGCACGTCGGCGCGAGTGGTGGTGGGGGAGGTGGTGACCTGGACGAGTGTCATCTGGCCCGTGGTGACCGTGCCGGTTTTGTCTAGGACAACGGTGTCGATGGTTCGGGTGGATTCGAGGACTTCGGGGCCTTTGATCACGATGCCGAGTTGGGCTCCGCGGCCGGTACCGACCAGCAGTGCGGTCGGGGTGGCCAGTCCCAGCGCGCAGGGGCAGGCGATGATCAGCACAGCGACCGCGGCGGTGAACGCCGCTTGCAGGGGATAGCCGGCGCCGATCCACGCGCCGAGGACTGCGATGGCGACGGTGATGACCACCGGCACGAAGACGCTTGAGATCCGGTCGGCCAGTCGCTGGGCGTGGGCCTTGCCGGTCTGGGCGCGTTCGACCATCGCGGCCATTTGCGCGAGTTGGGTGTCTGCCCCCACGCGGGTCGCCCGCACCCGTAGGTGTCCGCCGGCGTTGACTGTCCCGCCGGTCACGGTGTCGGCGGGGGCAACCTGGACTGGCATCGACTCGCCGGTGACCATGCTGGCGTCAACTGCCGAGGTGCCAGACACCACCACACCGTCGCTGGCGATCTTCTCGCCGGGCCGCACAATGAACTCGTCGTCGACGGCGAGCTCGCCGATCGGTATCCGATGCTGGTGGCCGTCCCTGACCACCGTGACGTCTTTGGCGCCCAGCTCCAACAAGGCCCGCAACGCCGCACCGGCTTGCCGTTTGGACCGCTTCTCGAAGTATCGGCCGGCCAGGACGAACATCGTGACCCCCGCGGCGACCTCGAGGTAGATGTTGCCTGCACCGTCAGAGGCGCCGACCGTCAAGGTGAATCCGTGGGTCATGCCTGGTTGTCCGGCGGTGCCGAAGAACAACGCATACAACGACCACAACAGCGCCGCGGTGGTGCCGACCGAGATCAGAGTGTCCATCGTGGCCGCGCCGTGGCGCAGGTTGAGCAACGCGGCGCGATGAAACGGCCAGGCCGCCCACACGATCACCGGCGCGGCCAACGTCAACGACGCCCACTGCCAGTAGGTGAACTGCAACGTCGGGACCATTGCCAGCGCGATCACCGGTACCGAGAGAACCACCGCACCGATCAGTCGGTGACGCAAGGCCACGAGCTCCCCGTCGTCGTCCGAAGGGTCGTCGTCGGGGTCGGCGCCTGTGGGAATGGCGGGCAGCGCAGCGCGGTACCCGGCCTGTTCGATGGTCTCGATCAGCAGGTGGGGGTCGACACCGGCGCGTGCGCTGACGTGAGCTTTTTCGGTGGCGTAGTTCACCGAGGCGCTCACTCCGTCGAGTTTGTTCAGTGTGCGTTCGATGCGTGCCGCGCACGAGGCACACGTCATGCCCGACACGGCGAGTTCGACATCGACGGTGCCTGTCTGCTCGGCGGTGGCCGCAGGTGGGTGGATCGGAGCTGAGGTGGTCATGGGGAAGTTCCTCGAAGGGTGAGCGCCTCGGCGCAGTGCCTCGGTGCAGTGGCCCCGGGGTGGCGCTGGTTAGCGAGTTAGTGTCCGGCGTGCGGATCGGCCGAGGGGGCCGTGGAGTTGGTTGTCGGGGCCGGGGCGCCGGTGGGGGCGTCGAGAACGAAGGTGGCGGTGTGCACAGCGCCGTCGACCTGGAAGTCGAGGTAGAGCAGATAGCGGCCCGGGGTGGGGGCGGTGGTGGCGAAGCGGACCTGTGGTCCCGCGAGTTGACCGGCGGTCGGTGCCGCGCCCTCAGGGTGAACATGCAGGTAGGCCAGGTCGCCCTGACGCAGAGCCACCAAGTGACCGAAAGCGCCCAGATACGGCTGCAAGGTAGTGACCGGTTGTCCTGCTCGCCGCACGGTGACGGTCAATTCGGACTCGGCTCCCGCGCGCAGGTGCCCGGCCAGCTCGATGTCGAACCCGTCGACGGATGACTGTCGTGATTCGGCGGCGGCTGGGGCCGGCTGGTAGTCACCGCTGACTTCGACGGTGCTGGTCAGGGTGAGGGGTTGACCGGTGGCGGCGGGCACGAAGTCGGCATAGATCCGGTAGCTGCCTCCCGTCGCCCACTGCCAGGGCAGCGACCAGCGCCCTTCGGGCGAGAGAGTGGGGTGCACGTGTCGAAAGTAGGCGCCATCCGCGCGGACGACGATCAGGTGCAGCTGCTTGTCGTGCTCGGTGGCGAAGTCGGTGACCGCGGCCCCGGCGGCGTCGAGGATCTCAAAGCTCAGCGGTGCTTGCATCCCGGGCGCATGGGGTGCCACCACATTTCCCAGGATGAAGCCGCCTGCTGCCAGCGAAACCCCGCGAACCTGATCGGCACCGGGGGACGCAGATGATGACGGTTGGGCAGTGTGGCCGACATGGGTGGACTCGGCCGACGACGGTCGTGGCCGATCGGGTGCGACACCCGCGGCGATGGCATAGGCCGCGGCGAAAACTATCAGCAGAGCCGCAGCGAAGACGCCGAGCTTGGTTGGAACATTCATCGCTGGATTCCTGTCATCGGTGGTGGCGACACACACGCCGCCCGGAGAAGGGCTGAAGTCGCCAGTGGGCAGACACTTCAGCCCCTCATCGGCTACTGCGCCAGGTGGTAGCCGGCCTCTTCGACCGCGACGCGGATCGCGTCGGGCTCGATCGGGGCCGAGCTGGAGATGGTGACTTGCCCGCTGGCCACGTCGACCTCGACGTCGGTCACGCCGGCCAGTGCTCCGACTTCTTCACGCACCGACGACGCGCAGTGCCCACACGTCATTCCGGAGACGATCACTGTCGATGTGCTCATGAGATGTGCCCTTTCGGTACAGCAGTGGTGCCGACGACCCTCAGGAGGCCTGTCGCTGTGGCGTCTCGCCACACCACCTTTATACCCTACCCCCCTAGGGTAATCAATGGGTGGAGGTGGGTTGAGCTTCGGTGGGGGCGGAGACGCTGAGCCATCCGCGGCGGTGCAACATCAACAGGGCGGACGCCGCCGCTATGCCGGTGAGGACCAAAGCGATCCACACCAGTTCGGGCATGTCGCGGGTGGTGGCTGCGCTGAACAGCCACCCGGTCGCGGCATTGCCGAGCAGAATCCCGATCCCGACGATGGTGTTGTAGAGCCCGTAGTGGGTGGCGACAAGCGTGCCGCGGGCCAGTCCCACCACAGTGTCCATTTCGAATGGGAACACTGCTGCGGTGGCGGCGGCGAGCAGGGCTGCGGTGAGTAGCAGTGCGGCGATGTTGAGGGCGATGTTGCGCTGATGCGTTGCGGCGCTGGCGACTAGGGGCAGGAAAGCTGCAGCCATCAGTGTCATTCCCACGCTCAGGCTGCCGGTACTGCCCCAGCGGTTGCCGAACCATGCGGTGATGCGTAGCTGTCCGGCGATGGCCACCAGACCGGTCACCACAAACATTGCGGTGACAATGCTGGTGGCGAGGGTGGGGTTGTCCGCTATGCGGTCGGCGTGCAGGGGCAGCGCGAGGTAGACCTGAAAGGACAGCACATACGAGCTGGCCATCGCCACAGCGAAGAGCAGGAATCGCCGGTTACGTACGACGCTGCGCCAGTCCTGAATGATCGAGGTGTTGCTTGGGGCTGGTGTTGTTGCGGGTAGCGCTTTGATCTGCACGAGGGTCAGGACCGCGAAAACTGCTGCCGCACACAGGGAGGTGAGCCGAAAATCCAAAGCGGTCAACGCCAGTCCGACCAGCGGCCCGAGCAGGATGCCGGCCTGGTAGAAGACGTTGAACACGGCGAATGCTTCGATGCGACGTTCACCGGCGTCGGCGGCCAGGTAGGCGCGGACGGCGGGGTTGAACAGCGCCCCGGCGAATCCCGTTGCCGCCGAGGCGATCAGGATCGCGGGCAGCGAACTGGCCAGGGCCAGTAGGATGAATCCGATGACCCGCATCAGGCATCCGGCGATGATGAGCGGTTTGTACCCCCAGCGGTCAGCGAGTGTTCCCCCGATCAGGAACATGCCCTGCTGGGAGAAGTTGCGTATCCCCAGGACCAGGCCCACTGCCCATGCCGCCAGGGCCAGCGGGCCGGCGAGATAGGCGGCGAGATAGGGCATGAGCATGTAGAAGCCGAGGTTGATGGTGAACTGGTTGACCATCAGCACTTGGCTGGGGCGATCGAAGCTGCGGAAACTGCGGTAGAGGCGTCGCATAGGTCAGCTCGTGGGCTCGGTGTGCGGCATGTGAGTGGGGTCGATGATGGTGGGGCACCGGGTCCAGCTACTCGCGACCTGGGTCAGCGGATCGTTGATGGTGTGGGGGGCAGTGGGCGCTGGGGCGTCCATCAGGTCGTGAGCTTGGCAGTACTCGTCGTTGTAGATGGTTCCGTAGTAGCGGGCGGGGCCATCGGGGAAGACCGCCGCGATGCGCGTATCGGCCGAACGAGTGCGAGCCAGCCAGCCCGAGACCAGGGCCACCGCGCCCACGCTCCAGCCGCCGGTGGCGTACTGCGTGGCGGCCAGGGTGCGGCATGCCCAGACTGCTTCGGCCGGCGCCACCCAGTGCACCTCACTGAACTGGTCGTAGGCGACGTTGCGGGGGTAGATGCTCGAGCCGAGTCCCCGCATGATCCGTGACTGTGCGGGCTGGCCGAAGATCGTCGAGCCGATGGTGTCTACGCCCACGACTTCCAGCTCAGGGTTGAACTGCCGCAGAGTATGAGCCACACCGGCTGAGTGCCCACCGGTGCCCACCGAACACACCAGGACATCGATATGGCGCAGCTGCGCGATCAGCTCCACACCCAGTGAGCTGTAACCGGTCACGTTGTCGGGGTTGGAATACTGGTCGGGACACCACGCAGCCTCGTCGAGTGCGAGCAGGGCGCGCACACGGTCGCGGCGGGCTTGTTGCCAACCCCCGACCGGGTGGGGCTCGCTGACGACATCGACCCGGGCGCCGTAGGCGGCGAGCATTTGCCGCAGGATCGGTTCCAGTCCGGGGTCGGTCACCAAGGTCACCGGATGACCGAACACAATGCCCGCTAGCGCTAACCCCAATCCCAGTGTGCCGCTCGTTGATTCGATGATCTGCGCCCCCGGGGCCAGCTCGCCGCGGGCGCGGGCGCGTTCGACCATGTGCAGCGCCGGCCGGTCTTTCATGCCACCGGGGTTGAAGCCCTCCAGCTTGGCCCAGAAACCGTGCCCGTGCTCGGCAAAGGGTTCTTCGATCCGCAGTACCGGGGTGCCGCCGACCAGCTGACGACTCAGCCCAGCACGGCGCGATGTGGCCTCGGCAGGGAAGGTGGTGGCGAATGGATCACTGGTGGTGAGGCTGTAGGAGACAGTCACACGGGCATCCTCTGCATCGATGGACAGGATGTCGCCGGGCCGAAAGCAGATCAACAGTGTGAGAGGGAACTGGGACATATCGTTCGGCGCGGCGACACCGCCACCTTGCCCACTCAACCTCAAGGCTGATCGGCGGTCGGGATCAAGATCTGCTCAAGAATGCCCGCGGGGTTGGATGGTCGTGTAAACCACCGCCACCATAGGGACGTGCCTCATGACCGCGTCATCGTCGACGACGACCTTCGTGGGCCGGCGGCCCGACCACCGCACGGGCTACACGCGCTGGTCATCGAAGATGAGCCTGACATCGCCGAGGTTGTCGCCGACTACCTGCAGCGCAGCGGATTTGTGGTCACCATCGCCCACGACGGCCAAGAGGGGATCGCCGCCGCACGCACGGTGAGTCCTGCGGTAGTCATCCTCGATCTGGGTTTGCCCTCGATCGACGGCGTCGAGGTGTGTCGGCAGTTACGCACCTTCACCGACGCCTACATCGTGATGGTCACCGCCCGCGCCGACGAGGTCGACACCATCATCGGTCTCGCGGTTGGAGCCGACGACTACCTCACCAAACCGTTTCGTCCTCGTGAGCTGATGGCGCGCATCGACGCCATGCTGCGCCGTCCGCGCCCGACCTCGGCGGTAGACACAGCACACCCGCGGACACTGGGGGAGCTGACCCTGGACCCACAAGGCCGTGAAGTGCGGGTACAAGACACACTCGTGGAACTGACCCGCACCGAATTCGACGTTCTGGAAGCCCTGAGCCGACGGCCCGGTGTGGTGTTCAGTCGAGAACAACTGCTCACCGAAATCTGGGGACCCAACTGGGTCGGCGATGCCCACGTTGTCGAAGTTCATATCGCCAGCCTGCGCCGCAAACTCGGCGACAGCGCCGCGGCCGGTCGATTCATCCGTACCGTGCGCGGCGTGGGCTACCGGATGGGTGACGGCCAACCTCGAGGAGACAGCCATGAACGGTGATCGACGACGGGCACGTATCCCGGGCAGCTTCGGCTCCCGGTTGATGCTGGCCCAGGCCATCGTGATCGGCGGCGGCGGCATCAGCGTCGCGATCGTGGCACTGTTCGTCGCGCCGCACACCTTCCACGATCACCTCGGCCAGTCCAGCCTCGAACCGGGATCAGCACAGGCCGAACACGTCGAGGCCGCATTCACCTTCTCCATCGTCGTCTCGATGACCGCAGCCCTGGTCACCTCGACGATCCTGGCCACGGCCGTCAGCTGGTTCCTGGCTCGCCGCGTACAACAGTCAGTCGCCAGCGTCGCGCGCTCGGCTGTGGCGATCGGCGCAGGCAACTACCGCACCCGTGTTCCCGATCGCCAGCTCGGCACTGAGTTCACCCAGCTCAGCCGAGCCATCAACCAGCTGGCACAACGTTTGAACTCCCAGGAAGACATCCGCAAGCGGATGCTGTCAGACCTCGCCCACGAACTGCGCACCCCGTTGACCACCATCGGCGCGATCACCGACGCCCTCGAGGACGGTGTCCGCGCGCCCGACTCCCACACCTTCGACGTCGTGCGCACCGCCACCACCCGGTTGCAGCGCCTCGCCGAGGACATCGCGACCGTATCCAGCGCCGACGAGCATCAGATGCCATTGCAACCCTCGACGATCACTGTCAATGAACTACTCATCGCGACCTACGAAGAAGCCGCCGAGCTGTTCACCGACGCCGGCGTCACGCTGGGCATCGTCACCACCGCCGCGCGCGTACACATCGATGTCGATGCCGAACGAATGAGCCAAGTACTGCTCAATCTGCTCACTAACGCGCTGCGACACAGCTCCCCGGGCCAGCGGGTCGTAGTGAAAGCCGACACCGCCCCGGCACACGCGGTGCGCATCAGCGTCGTCGACTGCGGGGACGGGATTCCCGCTCAACACCTTCCACACATCTTTGACCGCTTCTACCGCACCGACTCCTCACGGACCCGAGACGCCGGCGGCAGCGGTATCGGACTCACCATCGCCCGCTCCATCGTCGAAGACCATGGGGGCACCTTGCTCGCCGAAAGCCTGGGAACCGGGCACGGAGCCACCTTCACCATCACGTTGCCGACCACAACACGACGTCACATCCACCGCAGCACCCCTGGAACCGAATTCTCCGCAGCCATCGAACACCGCCCGCCTCGCGGCGCTGCCGATGCGCTCCAACGGGACCGAGCTACTAACTGAGGTAGTCCGTCGTAAGATTGACCCGCATCTAGAGATGGTGGGTGAAAATGACTGGGCTGGGTTCGCTGGAACGCGCAGTGATGGACGTGCTGTGGTCGGCCGGTGCGGCGATGTCGGTGCACGACCTAGTCGAGGAACTCCACGACCGCGAACCGGCCTACACCACAGTGCTCACCGTCGTCACCAACCTGCACAAAAAAGGGTTCGTCGGTCGAGAAAAAGTCAGCCGCGCCTACCGGTACTTCCCCATGCAGACCCGCGAGGAGGCCACCTCACGCACCTTGCGTCAGGTCCTCGACGCCAGCGGAGACTCCGCGGCAGTACTGATGCACTTCGCCCAGACCGTGACACCCGCCGAGCGGGAAGTGCTCAGCGAATACCTCAGCCGCAAACCTCGCCACACCCGCGGCGGCGGCACCAAAGCCTAAGCCACAGAAACGTTCCAAGAGTCGAAATCCCGGCCCGACTACTCAACCGGCGCGCGCCCCTTGACTGCGGGAAGTAGATGCGCCGCCAGCGCACCGGCCACACCCGCAGCGAAGGCCGCAGCACTCAGCGCCGACACCCAGTCGTGCACATCCACCGCGGTCAGCATCCGCAGCTCGACCTGATCACCGCGCCCGACTCCTGACGGGTCGGATGGCACGAGATCCGACGTTCGGAGCAGCATCACCAGCCAGAACGCGGCAACCGCCTCAAACATCACCACGGCAAGGCCCACCGCACGAGAGATCGTACGGGCAGGACCGCGCGGGCCGAACCGATCCGTACGCGGCACCTCGACACCGTCAGTCATGCCCACCACCTCCTCCGCACACTCGCATCACGCCCCACTTCTACTAACCACCTTCGTATTTTGTGGGAATCGGGCGTGGGCGCCGGGAACGAGGGCGTCGAAGCCATCACCGCGGGAGGCCGGCCGGGCCAGGCGGAAGACTATCGCGGCCACCAGACCGAAGATCGCGATCACACTGCCTGTGCGGGACCACCTCGGGGTTCGATTGAGCTCCGCCCTCAACGCCAGCTCGGCGATCGGATCAGCAGGCACCGCGCCAATCTCGATCGGCGCGCCCGTGGCGGCGAACACGATGAACACCCACATCGCCGAGGCCATCCACACGAGCGGGTCAACCATTACAGCCAACGACGTACCGTGCAGATGAGCAGAAAACAGCATGAGCGCCCCAACACAGAGCATCACCAACACGATCGCCGACGAGAAATCGCCCTGGGGAGCAACCACCATCACGCCGACGGCCGCACTCACGGCCACCGCACACGAAACAAGCGCCCGCCACGCCTCCCCACCTCGATCCGGCTGGCGGGCAGCGGCGACACCACACGCTACGACCGCACCGAACAGTCCCAGGAGTGTCCCTTGGGCCACAATGTTTGCGATCACCACGCCTCCAACAGCCAACCTTGAAACTATGCTAGATAGTAGTTTAGGTGGGCTGGAGGGCGCTGACGGAGGGGGAGTAGCTCTATCTTCTTCGTCGGTGGGACCGCCGCCTGCATCGATGAGTTGGTCCTCGCCCCCGATTTGGAAGCCTGGGACATCGAACTCGACCACGAATCATGGCTCACGACGCGTTCAACCCGCTGCCACCCGCTACGCGCTGACTTCGTTCCTAGCCCGCCCTACCTCACGATCAACGTTTTCGCGACGTCTCCCCGCGGAGCTGTGACGGCTACGGTTAAGCAATGTCGTCGACGGGCGTTGTGCGGGTATGGCATTTCAGTAAAGGGTGGGGTGTGTTCGACTCACCGGACACTCCCGGCGGGGTGTACGCCGACGCTCAATCGCTCAGACTCCTAGCGGTAGCCGATCTGAACGATCCACTCGCTTCGATGGGTTTGCGTCCGGGGACGGAAGTCGAGTTCGTTTGGTCAGATGCTGCGGATGACCCGCTCGAAGGTTTGCGCTACGAAGTACAGCAGGCGTGGCCGATCGGCGTGGCCGCTACTCCGCCGTCGCCGCCGGCCGGGGCGTTCTCCACCACCTTTTGGACCAGCGAGGGTGACGCCGGCCCAGATGGTTTGACATCGATGCGCGAGCACCGCCACGAGCAACACTTCAGGTCCCCGCGATCTCTCGATGTTATGTAAGGAGCGCTTGAAAGATACTCTCCCCCAGTGATTTACAACTGGTAACGGGACGTGTTGAAGTAGGACGAGTAGCTGGTGCAGCGGCGATTGGTCCGCCAGCCACTTCGAGGAGATGTAAATTGCAGACCATGCCTACACTGCCGTCAAACAGTCAGAATCTCTTGGTTCGGGTCGCATCGAACGCGCACGACGACGCATGGGCCAATCTCGTTCAGGAGATCGGCAGGTTGTCGGGCGATACCAACTTCGAAGTCGTCGACGACCCTCAATTTGATGGATTCTCAGCTGATGACCTCGAAAGGCTCTTGGTCGATAGCGACAACACCTACGCCTTCATAGCCGACGACGAAACGTTCACCCTTGACGAGCATCCGCTACTGGCAGTCTCTAGCTTCGGCGACACCCTGCGAGTAGTCCCGGCGCTACTGTCTGGCGTGGCAGACAACCTCGCCATCGCCAACCTTTCCCTCGCCGACTACCGGAGCGCGGCAGACCGCGATGGCATCTTGCGGA
>NZ_BACI01000029.1 GCF_000225505.1 Gordonia alkanivorans NBRC 16433
AGGGTGAGCTTGTGCTGCACCAGTGGATGGTCGATGACGGCGACGGTGCCCATGGGTTCCCCTATCGTGGTTCTCAGAAGACGGTTCCGGTGCTGCGGATCGACAAGGGCGGCAGCCCGTTCCGCAGGCGGGTGGCCAGGACCCGGCCGGCCGCCCAGGTTCCGCCCTCGAGGATGCAGGCCAGCGGCATCGTCGCCGCGTCGGTCCCGAGCCGTTCGCGGACGAGTCCGGCGATCTCGTCGAGCAGGGCGACGGTGAGGGCACGCCATTCGATGACGATCTGGTCGCCGACCTCCCATTCGACGTCGGCCCAGTCCTCGTCCCGAAGTGTGAGCACGCCGGTGTCGAGGAAGAGTCCACCGTTGCGGTACTCGGGGAGACCCGTCAGCTCGTCGAGGCCGGTGACCTCGACGCCGGACCAGAGGAACGGTTCCAGCAGCGAGTAGGTCAGCCACTGGGACAGCTTGTGGAACGGGATCCACCCGGCGGTGAGACCCGGTCCGGTCACTGCGCGGTGAGGCCAGCAATCGCCCAGCGGCACGGACCCGATCCTGTTGTCCGACGGCCAGATCGGGCCGAGGTGAGTCAGCACGGCGCCGAGGATCTCGGCAGCGGTCACCGTTCCGCGACCGTCCGCGGTCAGGTGATCGAACAGCCGTCCGGGCCGGCCGTCGGGGCCGAACACCGTCGGCTCATCGGCGAGGACGTCGCCCAGCCGACGCAACAGTTCGACGCGACCCGCCAATCCGGTGAGCGGATTGGTGGGGGAGACCTGGAAGGCGCCGCCCAAACTCTCGATCGTCACCGCACGGAGGCCGGCCGCGTCGACGCGGAGGGGTTGCGCCGCATCGTCGGAGAACAACCCGGCGGTGAACGCCTGCCAGCTGGCGACGCCGAGTCCTTCCGAGCGGGTCAGGACCAGGCCGCTCGACTCCTCACGATAGGACCACTCGGGACCGGCCCCGGCGTCCAGGAGCACGCTGACCAGGACGACGTCGATGAGTGCACGGGTGTGGTCGGGGGAGTTCGTCGACGGTAGTGCGTCACGAAGCGCTCCGAGCCGGTCGACGCCGCCGGCCTCGAAATGGCGCCAGCGACTGTGGAATGGGATCGTGCCGTCGGGATAGCGACCGCGGGTCGTCTCGACGACGATGTCCGCAGCGACACCGAGGGCATCGTCGTGAACCGTGAACCAGGGGGACCGGCCGTCGCGGGCACGCTCGAGGAGCCGGCGCGAACGCTCGCGAACCGCGGTGCTCGTTCGCAGCAGCGCGGCCGCGGCGACGTCATTGTCGGGTGTCCTCGCGGACCGGTCGGCGGTGCCGTTCCGCACGGTGCCGCTCACTCGAGCCCCCGGCCCTTGACCTTTCGCAACGCCTCGGCGTCGGGCACGGGTCCCGGGGTGAAGTAGCCGGCGGCCATCTTGGCGTCGATCTCCACCCGGGCATCGGCCGGGACCAGCTCATCGGGGATGTTGACCCGCTCGCCGACCTCGATGCCCGAGCCGGTGATCGCGTCGTACTTCATGTTGCTCATCGAGACGAGCCGGTGGATCTTGGTGATCCCGAACCAGTGCAGCACATCGGGCATGAGTTCCTGGAAGCGCATGTCCTGAACTCCGGCAACACATTCCGTGCGGGCGAAGTACTGGTCGGCGGTGTCGCCGCCTTCCTGTCGCTTGCGGGCGTTGTAGACGAGGAACTTCGTCACCTCGCCCAGTGCGCGCCCTTCCTTGCGGGAGTAGGCGACCAGGCCCACGCCTCCGCGCTGGGTGCCGCGGATGCACTCCTCGATCGCGTGCGTGAGGTACGGGCGACAGGTGCAGATGTCCGATCCGAACACGTCCGAGCCGTTGCACTCGTCGTGGACGCGGGCGGTCAGCTCGACCGTTGGATCGGCGAGATCACGGGCATCGCCGAAGACGTAGACGGTCTGGCCGCCGATGGGTGGCAGGAAGACCTCCAGGTCCGATCGCGTGACGAGTTCGGGATACATGCCCCCGGTTTCCTCGAACAGCACCCGCCGCAGCTCGGCCTCGGAACAGCCGAAGCGCTCGGCGACACCGGGCAGATGCCACACCGGCTCGACCGCGGCCTTGGTGACCAGGGCGGCGCCGCTCGGGAGCAGCAGCTTGCCGTCGGGGACGAGCCGCCCCTTCTCGATGGCCTCGGCGATCTCGGGGAGGATGACGTGCGCCTTGGTGACCGCGATGGTCGGTCGGATGTCGTAGCCGGCGGCGATCTTGTCGGGGAAGCTCTCGGCGACCGTCGCTCCCCAGGGATCGAGCGAGACGATCGCCTTCGGATCTCCCCATTGCGGATACGGTCCGATGTGGTCGGTCGGGGAGGTGTTGGTCAGATCCGCGCGATGGTCGCGGGCCAGCGCACCGGCGGCCACCGCCAGCGCACGGTAGACGCTGTACGACCCGCTGTGGGTGCCGATCACGTTGCGGTGAGCGCGAACTCCGGTCGTCCCGATGACCGGCCCGCGCTCGGCCGCGGTGGGTGCCCCCCAGTGGATGGGCGGGGCGTCGACTCCGCCGCTGTGCGAGGTCAGTCGGATGTGCCCCAGGGATTTGTGCTCGCCGGACATCGCGATCTCCTTCTGTCACGACGGTCATCCGCCACCTCGAGGAAAGCGCCAGCATAGTTCCGAATTCGCGATCGTGCCGGGCGGAACGACTGCGTTCCTCGGAGACGACGATGCGGTGACACCCGGGTCGGATAACACCGCATCGTCGTGTGAGAGGCGATCAGCGAGTCAGCTGACCGACGGATCGGCTCAGACGTCGAACCGGTCCAGGTTCATGACCTTGTCCCACGCCGCGACGAAGTCCTTGACGAACTTCTCCTCGGCGTCGTCGGAGGCGTACACCTCGGCCAGGGCGCGCAGCTGCGAGTTCGAGCTGAACGCCAGGTCGACGCGGCTGCCGGTCCAGGTCTGTTCACCGGTTGCGCGGTCGGTGCCGACGAAGACGTTCTCGTCGTCGGTCTTCGACCACTTGGTGGACATGTCGAGCAGGTTGACGAAGTAGTCGTTCGTCAGCACGCCCGGCTTGTCGGTGAGCACACCGAGTGCCGAGTTCTGGTAATTGGCACCGAGCACGCGCAGGCCGCCGATGAGGGCGGTCATCTCCGGCGCGCTCACGGTGAGCAGATTCGCCCGGTCGAGCAGCGTGAACTCGGCCGGCTGTGAGGCACCCCGCTTGCCGTTGTCACTGCCGAGGTAGTTGCGGAAACCGTCCGCGGTGGGCTCGAGGTATGCGAACGAGTCGACGTCGATGTCGTCCTGCGCCACGTCGGTGCGGCCCGGCGTGAACGGCACGGTGACGTCGACTCCCGCATCGCGAGCTGCCTTCTCGATGGCGGCGACGCCACCGAGGACGACGAGGTCGGCGAAGGAGATCTTCGCGCCCGCCTCACCGGTGAACGACTCGGCGATGCCCTCCAGCGTCGCGACGATGTCGGCGAGTTCGGTGGGCTCGTTGGCCTCCCAGCTCGCCTGCGGTTGCAGACGGAGGCGACCTCCGTTGGCGCCGCCGCGGAAGTCGCTGCCGCGGAACGACGATGCGGCCGCCCATGCGGTCTTCACCAGCTGCGAGACCGACAGGCCCGACCCGAGTAGCGCAACCTTCAGTGCGGCGATGTCTGCCTCGGAGACGAGCGGTCCCTCGTGCACCGGCACGTTGTCCTGCCAGTCGTAGGTGACGTCGGGAACCAGCGGTCCGCGGTAGCGGATCGCGGGTCCCATGTCGCGGTGGAGCAGCTTGAACCAGGCCTTGGCGAACTCCTCGGCCAGCTCCTCCGGGTGATCCAGCCAGCGGCGGGTGATCTTCCCGTACTCGGGGTCATAACGGAGTGCGAGGTCGCTGGTCAGCATCGACGGGTGGGTCTTGCCGTCACCGAAGGCCATCGGCACGGTGCCCACGCCGGCGCCGTCCTTGGGACGCCACTGGTTGGCGCCCGCCGGGCTCTTGTACAGCTCCCACTCGTAGCCGTAGAGGGTCTCCAGGAAGGCGTTGTCCCACTGGGTCGGGGTCGGGTTCCAGGTCACCTCGAGACCACTCGTGATGGTGTCGGCACCGTTGCCCTCGCCGTGCGAGCTCCGCCAGCCGAGACCGGCGTCCTCGAGTGCGGCGGCCTCCGGCTCGGGACCGACCTGGCTCGCATCCCCGGCGCCGTGCGTCTTGCCGAAAGTGTGACCGCCGACGATGAGTGCCGCGGTCTCGACGTCGTTCATCGCCATCCGGGCGAAGGTGTCCCGGATGTCGGCGGCCGATCCCAGGACGTCTGGATTGCCTTCGGGTCCTTCGGGATTGACGTAGATGAGACCCATCTGCACAGCGGCCAGCGGCTTCTCGAGTTCGCGGTCACCGGAGTACCGCTGATCGGCCAGCCATTCGAGTTCGGGACCCCAGTAGACGTCATCGGGTTCCCACTCGTCGACGCGGCCGAAGGCGAAGCCCGCGGTCTCGAATCCCATCGACTCGAGTGCGACGTTCCCGGCGAAGACCAGCAGGTCGGCCCACGAGACGGCCTGGCCGTACTTCTTCTTGATCGGCCACAGCAGACGACGCGCCTTGTCGAGGTTGGCGTTGTCGGGCCAGCTGTTCAGGGGTGCGAAGCGCTGCATTCCGGCTCCCGCGCCTCCGCGGCCGTCCTGGACGCGGTAGGTGCCCGCGGCATGCCAAGACATACGAACCATGAGGCCGCCGTAGTGACCGAAGTCCGCGGGCCACCAGTCCTGCGAATCGGTCATGAGGGCGGTCAGATCCGCCCTGAGGGCGTCGACGTCGAGGGACTTGAGGGCCTCGTGGTAGTCGAAATCCGCGTCGAGCGGATTCACGACATCCGGATTATGCTGCAGGATCTTCAGATTCATCTGGTTCGGCCACCAGTCACGGTTGCCGCCACCCTCGGTGGGCTGCTTGGCACGATCTTGCATGACCGGGCAGCCGCCGGCCTTCGGTTCGGTGTTCGCCTCGGCGATCGGCGGGTGTTCCTGTGCCATGTCGTTCCTTTCAGGGAAATGGTGATGGTGACTGATGCAGACGTGACCGCGCCCGGTCCCCTGATGTGGACCGGTCGGTCGGATGTGTTGGTCTTCGGCGAACGGTGAACGGTGAATCGGTGGTGGATCAGTGCTGCGGTCAGGACCGGCAGTCGGGGCACAGGCCCCAGTAGACGACCTCGGCCTCGTCGATGACGAAGCCCTGGTCGTTGGACGCGGTGAGGCACGGGGCCGCGCCGACCGCGCAGTCGACGTCGCCGATCGCCCCACAGGAACGGCAGACCACGTGATGGTGGTTGTCGCCGATCCGCGATTCGTAGCGGGACACGTGACCCGATGGCTGGATACGACGGATGAGACCGGCAGATGTCAACGCGGCCAACACGTCATAAACGGTTTGCTGCGACACGTCGGGCACTTCGGTTCGCGTCTCGCGAAGCACCGTGTCGGTGTCGGCATGGGGATGCGCATGCACCGCACGCATGACGGCGACCCGCGGTCGGGTGACGCGGAGTCGTGCTGCGCGCAGCTTGGTGGCGCAGTCGTCGTCGGTGAGCATGACTCGAGTATGCACACTTTTCTGGAATGGTTCAAGTTTGGGTGCTGTCGATGTGTCGGATCGTGACGCGGGTACGACGTACGATCGGCTCATGTGGAAGCGACGTCCTGCCGGCCGTGGGTGACCTGATGTCTCGCTACGACGAGATCGTCGACGAACTCTACGGTCTGACGCCGGATCTGTTCGTGAAACGCCGAAACGAGCTCGCCAAGGAGGTCAAGGCCGAGGGGGAATCCGCTCTGGCCAAGGACATCTCGCAACTCCGTAGGCCCACGCAGGCTGCCTGGGCGATCAATCAGTGGGTCCGAGTGAATCCCGATGACTGCGCTCAGATCACCGCACTCGCCGCGGACCTGTCTGCAGCGCAACGGCGTTCGGCAGTGGACGCGATGCGCGAGCTGTCCCGCCGACGCCAGGAGTTGATCAATTCCGCCGCCGACGGGGTGGCCGGTACCGCCGCCTCCCTCGGAGTACGGTTGTCCGACAGTGCGGTTCGCGAGGTTGCGGCAACGCTGCGCGCGGCGATCGCAGACGCCGAGACCCTGGAACGCTTTCGACGCGGCAGCCTCGTCACCTCCGCGGAGTACAGCGGCTTCGGTCCGGCCGGGGTGTTCGTCGTGCCCGATCTGCCGGCCGAGCCGGAACACGCGGCCGAGGACGGTGTGGATGCCTCGAGTGATGTCGACGCGGTGGCCGCCGGCGAGACCGGCGAGACCGACGAGGACGCCGCGGTCAGGCGCGAACTCGAGGCACGCCTGTCCCGGGCCGAAGAGGACGAGCGGACGGCGCGCGACGGTCTCGGCGATGCGTCGACCGCGGTCGACGAGGCGTCCTCAGAGGTCGACGAACTCGTCGCACGGGCGCGGGAACTGCGCGAGCAGCTGTCGCGGGTCGAGGACTCACTGCGCTTCGCGCGTCAGCGACTGTCGACCGCCGAGCGGGGCCGGTCGGACGCCAAGGTGGCGCTGCGCGACGCGGTTGCCGAGTCGAACAAGCTGAGGGCCGCGCTCACGGATCTCTGAGGTCGCGTGCGCCGACGGTGCTCCACTTCCGGCGAGGTGACAGCCTCAGATCAGACGCAACGAATCGTCGCGTCGAAGGACGAAGAAGTACGGCGCGGGCGAGCCCTTGAGGTCCATGGCGCCGATGACCGCATCGTCGGAGATGCGACGGAAGACGTCGTTGATGGGGAGTTGGTCGTACATCATCGTGGCGGTGTCGGTGCCGCGGTAGCGGGTGGTACGCAGCCGCGCGCGTGCCTTGCGGGTCTGGCTCAGCAAGCGGGTCGCTGCGATCGGTGTGGCGAAAGACATCGCTTTGACCTGTGGTGCCTTCTCGGCGATCGTGAGTCCGCTGAAGGCGATCCCCGGGTTCATCGCCCAGAGGGCGGTGTGGTCGCGGGTGGGGAAGAGCAACGGGTGCACGGTCTCGGCGTCGACGAATTGCTTTCCCCACCAGCCGCTGGCGGCGAGGAACCCGTCGAGGGGGTGTCCGGTCGGCAGTTCCGCACCGCGCCAGGTGCCGATCATGAACTCCGGTTCGACCGCGTCGCAGGAGTCGAACAACTCGAGCGCCTCGGCGGTGTCGGTCGGGGTGGTGGTCAGCATCTCGCGCACGTCCATGGCACCGATCGTACGGGCAAAGACACAGATAGAGAAGAATGTCGCAACGTCATGGGGGTGAACCGGCGGTGAGTCCGCGGGCCGCGGCCCCGGACTCGGATTCCGACGTGAGCCACGCGACCGCGAACGCGCCGGCGATCGCTCCCGCGAAACCGACGTACGCGAGCCAGCCGAGTCCGTCGACGGCGCGGTCGCCGAGGAACAGGACGCCGATCACCGATGGGATGCCCACCTCGCCCACGACCAGCACAGCGGTGACGGCGTTGACCGGTCCGAGCTGCAGCGCGACCGTCTGTACGTAGAACGCGACGGCGCCGGCGATGGCGATCGTCCAGGCCCCCGGGTCGGTGACCAGCGCCGCGGCGTCGAACGGATGAACGCCGTCCAGAACGCGAACCGCCACCGCCAAGGCGCCGTACATCGCGCCGGCAAGCGCTCCCGCCAGGATGGCGCCGCGTCGTCCCAGGAGATGCACTACGACCACACCGACCACAGCGACAGTGGTCGACACGATGAACAGCGCCCAGTGGAACGCAATGTCGTGCGCGGTCGCGGCTTCATGCGATGCCGATGCGCCGAGCATGCAGAGCGAGGCGACGACGACGCCCATCGCGGCCAGGTCCCGACCTCTCAGCGTCGTGCCGAGCAGAACGCTGCCGAGAAGCGCGGTGATGATCAGGTTCCCGGCGACGATCGTCTGTGCCAGGAAGAGGGGGAGAAGCCGCGCCGCGACGGCACCGCCGGCGAAACCGAGGATCACCATGAGCGTGCCGATGAGGAAGGCCGGATCGCGGAAGGTGTCGAGTGTGGAGCGCAGCGACGGTCCGCGCTCGGTCGTGACCGACGCGGTCTCGGTGGTACCGGCCGCGTTCCGTGCACCCAGTGCGCGCAGGACCGTCGACAGTCCGTAGGCCACCGCGGCGAGCGAAGCCGCCACCACTCCGATCGTGAACACCGTACGAAAGTACCGGTCCCCGTTGTCCGTCGCCGGGGTTCCGAACCGGGGTCGGTGTCGCCGTCGCACCGGAATAGTCGCCGATCTTCGGCAGTTGCCCAGACCATGACCACCTCGAAGTACGACCCGCGCGACCTCCTCGCCGAATCATCGCTCGGTGTTCTCGCCACGATCAAGTCCTCCGGCCTCCCGCAGCTGTCCCCGGTGACCGCGTACTACGACCGTGATGCCGACACGATCTACGTGTCGATGACCGAGGGCCGGGCCAAGACGGCAAACCTGCGGCGCGACCCGCGGGCAGCACTGGAGGTCACCGGGCCCGACCGCTACACGTGGGCGACGGCCGAAGGTGACGTCGTGTTGATCGGTCCCGGCACCGATCCCCACGGACCCGAGGTAGAGGCCCTCGTCGACTACTACCGGAAGGCCGCGGGGGAGCACCCGGACTGGGACGAGTACCGCAGCGTAATGGTCTCTGATCGTCGGGTGTTGATGGTGATGTCGGTGAAGCGCGTCTACGGCGAGCGGCTTCGCTGATTCGCCGGCGAAGTTCTTCGCGATGAGGACCTCAGCTGTCCTCATTGTGCGCCACAGTGGAGGAATGTCCACAGAAATCCAGGTGACGTTCGATTGCGCTGATCCCGCGGCACTCGCCGCCTTCTGGTCCGAGGTGCTCGGGTACCGGATTCAGGCGCCGCCCACGGGGTTCGACAGCTGGGACGCCGCGCTCGATGCGATGGGTGTCCCGCCGGAACGCAGGAACGACGCGTCTGCGGTCACCGACCCCGACGGTCGCGGTCCACGGATCTTCTTCCAGCGCGTGCCGGAAGGCAAGACAGCCAAGAACCGGGTACACCTCGACGTCCGGGCCGCATCCGGCCTGACCGGTGACGACCGCCTCGCCGCGCTCGAGGCGGAGTCGGCCCGCCTCGTGGTCCTGGGTGCAACTCGCGTTCGACGAGTTGAGCCGGAACCGCCTCTCGGTGCCGGGCACATCGTCATGCGTGATCCCGAGGGCAACGAATTCTGCCTGGACTGAGCGCATTTCGTAGCAGACGACGACGCTATGTCCCCACGCGGTCGACGGATTCGTCCGTCAGCGACATGTCGGCTGCGACGTGCAGCTTGCCGTCCAGGTCGGGCTGTTCGAACGTGACCCGCGCGTCCCGTCCGTCGACGATCAGGGAGGCGATGGTGTTACCGAACAGGGGGCCGAGCGCGTTGTGCCACGTGACGGGGAGTTGCGGCGCTCCGCGGGAACCGGCCCAGCGTCGGACGATCTTGGCAAGACGCGGCGACCAGCCGAGCCGGAACACGCCCTTCATGTACGGCGGTATGGCGTTGTGCACCGGTGAGCACACCAACTGATAGACCACCGCACCGGTGGTTTCGGCGAAATCCGCTCGCGCGGCATAACTGTGGTGGACGTCGCCCGACAGGACACTGATGGTCGCCGGACCGAGGGTTCGATCGCTGTTGCCGAGGCCGGCGACCCCACTGATCATCCGACTCAGCCGGGTGAAGGAATCGAAGAAGGCGGGCCAGTGCTCCAGGTCGGCACCCTGCCGGATCTTCTCGGCCAGCTGTCCGACCCGGCCGTCGTGGCGGGCCCCGATCTCGTTGAGCGTCTCGACGTCGCTGAGGACGGGCGGGAGCAGCCACGGCAACGACGACCCGAGCACCAGGTGGTCCACCGACTCGACGTCGTCGTTGACCTGGTCTTCGATCCAATCGAACTCGGTGTCACTCAACATCTTCCGGACGCCACCGGCGAGAATGCGGCCGTTACGTGAATCGATCATCGTCAGTCGCGTCGCGCCGAGATCCCACCGGAAGCTGAACCGGATCCCTTTGACGCCGTCGGTTTCGGAATCGGCGCGGTCGGCGAGATCGACCAGATGCGGCCAGCAGTCCCCGGCGATCTCCCTCACCTGGCGGTAGCCGTCGGAGGCGTCCAGTTCCGCGGGGGACAGGTTACCGAGGTGCTGATACACCCAGTACGACGCGAGTCCGGCGCGTATCCGGTCACGCCACCAGGGTTGGTCGTCCATCTGCCGGCGCCAGGTGTCCGAGGTGTTCCAGTCGTCGCGGATGTCGTGGTCGTCGAAGATCATCGCGGTCGGGACGGTGGACAGGATCCAGCGTATCTCCGGGTCGCCCCAGGTGTGCCGGTAGAGACCCTCGTACTCCTGGAAGCTCACCACCTCGTCAGACGGACCGGCGGTCGAGGTCCTGGTCGACTCAAGCTTCTCCTTGACCTGCGGCGTCAGTTCGTCGGCGTAGACCTGATCGCCGAGGAGGATGAGGGTGTCGGGCCATTCGTCGACGGGCAGGTGGCGCATGCGGACCGCATAACAGTCCAGTGCGTCGAGTCCGAGTTTTTCGTCGACCTTCGGGTCCTCCGCCTTGGGGTAGCGGCACGACCCGAAGACGAGCCGGTGATGGCGGGCGCTTTCGGGTCCGCGCGTCCGAATGATGCTGGGCGGAAAGTCGGAATCCGGCAGTGGCCATTCCCGAGAACCGTCGACGAACACCTCGTATTCAGTCGTGGTGTCCGGCGTCAGACCGGTGACCTCGACGAGCGCGTAGTGATTTCCGACGACCTCGAAGGTGTGCGAGCGGCTGCCGAGGACCTCCACCTCCGCGGGTCCGTCCGTCTGGACCCAGACCAGCGCGGATGTCTCGTCGACGTGCCGAAGGATCGGACCCAGTACCAACGCCATCCGCCCAGACTAGGCCCGTGGAACGGTGTCCGTGGGCCGATAACCTATCTGGGTGGAGACCGGAGACGTCGTGACCGAAACCGCCGACACCGAGGCTGCCGTCGCCCGGGTACTCGCGGAACTCGCCGAACTCGAGGACCCGAAGATCCGCGCGGTCAACGAGAGGCACGGAGACGACCACGGCGTCAATCTGACCAAGCTGCGGGCCGTCGCCAAACGTCTGAAGACCCAGCACGACCTCGCTTCGGCGTTGTGGGCTACCGGTGACACGGCCGCTCGACTGGTCGCAGTGCTCATCTGCCGACCGAAGGCCTTCGACGTCGCGCAGCTCGACACGATGGTGCGCGAGGCCGGTCGCCCGAAGGTGCACGACTGGCTCGTCGGTTACGTCGTGAAGAAGAACCCGCACAGGGAAGAACTGCGCGTCGCGTGGATGGACGACGCGGACGAGGCCGCGCGCAGCGCCGGCTGGGTCCTCACCACCGAACGGGTGGCCAAGAAGCCCGACGGACTCGACCTCGTCGGGCTTCTCGACATCATCGAATCGGAGATGCGGGACGCCCCGGACCGCCTGCAGTGGGCGATGAACACCTGTTTGGCGACGATCGGCATCGAACACCCCGGATACCGGGCGCGCGCCATCTCCATCGGTGAGCGCCTGAGGGTCCTCGAGGACTACCCCACGTCACCCGGATGTATCTCACCGTTCGCGCCCACCTGGATCACCGAGATGATAAAGCGACAGCAGGCGTGAGCGTCATGCGTCGGTGTACTGCACGGCGACGTCGAGGATCGCTGTCGGTCTGTGCGCTTCGCTCGCGCGATTCGATGCCGATGTCGAGGTGATCGGCCCGAAAGAGCTGCGGACGGCCTTCGCGACGCTGGCGGAGCGGTCGGCACGAGCGTCCGGGGGAGTCGCGTCAGATGGGGCTCTCCCTGATGGTCTCGGTGAAGCACTCAGATCACACCGGGCGGTACGCGGTCCTCTATCCCGCGATCGCCGAGGCGGCCCGACGCTGCGCCGCCGAGCGCGTAGGGCTGATCTCGACGACGAGCTCGATCACGCAGAATCATCTCCACCGCAACAGATTTCGGGAGATCCGATCATGACGCTGTCGGATGCGGTCTCGTGTGTCCCGGATCGGGCGCTGCCTCTGGTCATCACCGCCTGGTCGCTGTCGGGGTTCTCGCCGGAGAGACGACGCCGATTCGTGCATGCGTTGGAGGAGCTCTCCTCGGCGAGAGGACTGCCTGGGTGTCGGTCGAAGGGGTCGGGGTCGCGCCCACCATTCCGGCCCTCGGGGATCGTCCGGCGTCTGGGCACAGCATCATCGGGCTGACCGTGTTCGAGCCGTCAACCACATTGCCGCGCTTCGATGTCGCCGGCGACGCGGTCGGCCGGTGCTGGTCCCGCGGACGGTTCATGTCCTGGTTCGCCTGAGTGGTCCGCGCGGTCCGCGGGCACCCGGTGACCGGTGCGGTCGAGTGCGGACACGGCGATGGACGCACTCGACAACACCGCGGCCACGACGAAGGCGAGCCCGTAACCCGCGGCGGTGATAGTGGCACCGAGGGCGATGGCACCCACTGCCTGCCCGAACATCAACGCGATGAACAGGAGTGCGGTACCCGCAGCCGATCGTGCCGCATCGATGGTCGAGGTCCAGGCGATGAGCGCGGATGTCGCCGAGGTGAAACCCCACCCGAAGAAGAGGCAGCCGACGAGCGTGACCGCCATCTGTCCCGGAGCAGCGGCGACCAGGAGAATCCCGACCGTCATCGTTCCGCAGCTGAGTGTCCACGCCGAGGTCGCCGACCACCTCGCCAACGGTGTGGCGGTGAGAGCCACTGCGGCGCCGCCGATTCCGATCATGATCCACGCGATGATCGTGCCACGTTGGGATGATCCGCCGGTGTCGACGAGGATCGCACGGCCGTACGTCCACATGGCGCTCGACGCCCCGCCCAGCAGAACCGCGATGGTCAGTGCGGTGCCGTGGCGGCGGATCCACCCGACGGACAGGGCGTGCGACTGCTCGTCCTGGACGGCGGAACCCGGCTGGTCGGTGATGAGGAGGGCGACCGCGATGACCGCGGTGACCACGCCGATGATCGCCCAGGTCAGTCGCCATTCGGGTAGGAAGGCGAGTGCCAGCGCCCCGGCGCCGACGAGTCCGGGTCCGGTGCCGGAGTTGACCATCGACTGCGCCCGGTCCACGCGATTCGCGGCGATGTTGCGCCGGACGACGCTCACCATAGCGGGCGACGCCAGGCCTGCTCCCGCAGAACTGATCACGGCGAAGAGTCCGAAGGTGAGCAGGTCCCCGGCGGCGGCCATGCCCCAGACCCCACCCGCCGCGGTGGCTGTGGCGACGACGATCAAGACCCGAGGATTTCGGCGTCCGTAGCGGAACCCGCACAACGCCGCGAGGCAGTAGACCAGCGACGACCCCGAGGAGATATCCCCCCCACGGGCCGAATCGAGAGCCAGGTCCGCCTGGATGTCGGGTAGGAACAGCCCGTATGCGAGTCGCACCAGCCCGTAGGTCGCCGCGATGAAAGCTGTGCCGGCCACGATGACCGATGGCTCACGACCGAGACCAAACGAAAACGTGCGTTTCATATTTTCGAGTCTAGGCTGATTGCCATGCCGATGCGCAAGAGCTCCGAGGAGAAACTGCTCGACGCAGTTGATGACCTGGTGTTCTCGCGCGGAATCGAATCGACGCCCGTCGACGCCATCCTCGCGCGGGCGGGCGTGTCGGCGGCGACCCTGTACCGCGGCTACCGCAGCAAAGAGGCGCTGGTCGCAGCCTCCCTCGCACGACGACACGAGCGCTGGCGCCAGACGTGGGGGAGTCTCATCGCGGCTGCGCCCGACGCCGAGGGCCGGTTGCTGGCCATCTTCGACGCCATCGACGAGTTCGCCGCCCGACCCGACGGCGCGCGGTGGTGCGCGTTCCTGGGAACCGCTGCCGAGATGTCCGACCCGCCGCCCGAGATCGCCGACGCGGTCACGCGCGACACCGACCACATGCGACAGACCCTCCGCGAGCTCGCCGCGCAACTGCCGTGCGCGAATCCCCACCACCTGGCCGAGCAGATCCTCGTCGTGGTCACCGGCGAACTCGCGATGAGACTGCGTGACCGGCCCTTACGGAAGTCGACACTCGGCCGGGGGATCGCGGTGACACTCATCGCGGTCGCGTGTGACTCGTCGTAGCGTCCGAGTTGCCCGCTTTCGGGTTTGCATACAAGCTGTGCCTGCGGACTGATCGGAGTCCGACACTTCCAACGAGGAGACGCGTATGCGGCCGACCGGGGACACGGCGACTGTGGTGGTGGACGCGATGGTCACCGGGCTCGGGAGTGCGCCGATCGGGCTCGGGAGTGCGCCGATCGGACTCACGGGATCGGACGGCGGGTGGGCGATCGGGATCGAGGACGGTCGGGTCGTCTCGATCGACACCGTCCCGGCACGGCCGGGACGCTGTGACGTGGCGCTGCCCACCTTGGCGAATGCCCATGATCACGGGCGCGGTGACGGCACGCAGTTGCTCGGTGCGCGCGATGCCCGCCTCGACCCTTGGATCGCGGATTTCCTCGCACTCACCCCCGGTGACTCGCAGTACGACAACGTCTTCGGCTCGTCGGAACGCATGCGCGATGCCGGGGTGGGTTCGGTCAACATCTGTCTCAATCCGACAACCGATGATCTCGCGCACGAGGTCCGCGAGGCTGCACGCGCCGTGCGTGCAGTCGGTGTGCGCGCCTGTATCGGGGTGCCGTTGACATCGTTGTCCGCCGGGGCCATGCGGGAGGGGCGGGGCAGGAATGCGCGAGCACGCGCCCATGCCGAACGCGAACTGGACCGGATCGACGAACTGGCGGCGGAGATCGAGGGCCCGGATCTCGCACTGGTCTATCACCCGGTCGGTCCGCAGTGGGTCGACGAAGATGCCCTTGCCGCCTGCGCCGACCGCAGTGCTGCGACGGGACGTGTCATGCACATGCATCTCCTCGAAACCGAGGCGCAGCGGCAGTGGGCCGACCGCACATATCCAGACGGGATCGTCCGAGCGCTCGACGACCTGGGATTCCTCACCGCGCAAACGGTTCTCGCGCACGGGGTGCATCTCAGGCCGGATGAGATGGAACTGATCGCGCGGCGCGGGAGCACCGTCGTCGTCAACGCCGCCTCCAACTTCCGGCTGGCGTCGGGGATTCCCGACGTCGACGCCATGACCACCGCCGGAGTACGCGTGGCCATCGGTATGGACGGGATGACCCTCGAGGACGACGCCGACATGTGGCGGGAGCTGCGGCTGGTTCGCGGGCTCTGGCAGGGGTTGCGCCGCGACACGGTCGGAGCGCGCGAGGTGCTCGGGCCCGCGACCGTCGGGGCGGCGGCGTCGTTCGGTGCCGCAGCCCCCGAACCGTTGCAGGTCGGCGCCCTGGCCGACTTCGTCGTACACGACCTGACCCGGTGGGCCGAGGTGATCCGGCACCCGCGGTGGGGCAGCGCGGAGGTCGCCCTGTCCGGCGCAAGAGGGTCAACCGTCCGCGAGATGTGGTGCCGTGGAGTGCAACTCGTCGACAAGGGGCGCCGTCGCGGCGACTGAGTCAGGTGTGTTTCGCGATGTCTACCGTCGCGAAACACGACGGCAATACTTCGCCAAGACTATGTATGCACATTCGTATACAAACTTGGATACAGAACTCGGAAGGGTTTGATCGCCGTGGGAATACAGCTCTTCGATCTTGCCGAACTCGGTGAGGCGACGACGTCGGGAGACGCCGGTCTCCTCGCCCGATTCGACGAGGTCTGCCGCGACGTGGGCGCATTCGCAATGACCGGTCTGACCTTGCCGGACGGACTGATCGATCGGGTCCACGCGGCAACCCTCGAGTTCTTCTCACTGCCGTACGAGGCGAAGGTGGGCCTCCAGTCGGCCGACGGGGACCAGTTCGTGGGCTGGAAGGGCTCCAACAACGTCAACGAGTTCGGCTTCCAGGACCACAAGGAGATGTTCCACATCGGGCCTCGGGTGGACGGAACGCTGGCCGGACCCGACGCCGACGGTGTGGTCCCCGCGTGGTCCGACGACCACGGCGTCGAATGCCCCCTATGGCCGGACCGATTGCCGGCGTTCCGGCAGACCTGGCACGAGTACTTCCGCGTGATGCAGGAGAACGCAACCACTCTGGGCCTCGCCATGGCCGCCGCGCTCGGCGTCGGACAGTCCGCATGGATGGAACTCATCGAGGACAACTGGGCCGATCTCGCCGCCAACTACTATCCGCCGGCGACCGCCGGATCGGGTGGGGTGCGTAACGCCATCCACTCCGACCTCACGATGTTCACGATCCTCTACCAGGACGCGGGCGGCGGAGGCGGCCTTCGTATGCAGACCCGGGCCGGCGAGTGGCTCGACGTTCCGCCCCGCGACGACGTGTTCCTGGTGAACGTCGGTGAACTGCTGACCTACCTCACCGACGGTCGCTGGTGGGCGGTCCCGCATGAGGTGAGCGAAGCCGATCTGAGTGCTCCCGGTGCCGACACCCCGCGTATCTCCATCCCGTTCTTCTACCGCCCCAACGACGCGTACACCATCGCACCCCTTCTCGGCGACGCAGCTTCGGAACCGCTCCGCGTCGGCGAATGGGTGCGCAATCGAAAGCTGCTCACCCGCAAGGCGGATTGACGAGTCGGAGTCGCCTCGCACCGTTCACATCCCGACCCATCCACATCCCGATCTCCACCGTGCGCGCATGCGCACGGCCGTCGCAGGAGTACTCAATGACCCAACTTCCCAATCCTCGTCTCTCCCGTCGCACGATGCTGCAGGGCCTGCTCGGCGCGGGCGCACTGCTCGGTAGCGGCCCGCTCCTCGCGGCCTGCGCGAGCGGAAGCACCGGTACGTCGACGACCGCGGCCAACGGAGCGAAACTCGACACCGTTGTCGCACAGCTCGGTTGGAAGAAGCTCAGCCAGTTCGGCGGGCACTTCGCCGCGATCAAGATGGGCTACTTCACCGATAACGGCATCGACGCACAATTCCTTGCCGGCGGACCCAACATCGACCCGGTGGCCGTGGTCGCCAACAAGCAAGCCGACATCGGTGACGACAACGGATCGGGAATCCTGCTCTCGCGCAGCAAGGGAATCCCGGTGACCGCGTTCGCGACCATCTATCAGCAGACCCCGAACGCACTCATGTCGCTCAAGAGCAATCCGGTCACCTCACTGCAGGAGATGGTGGGCAAGAAAGTAGGCGTCCCGAACACGGAGAAGGTCCTGATCGAGGCGATGCTGAAGAAGGCCGGGGTCGACCCGGGCTCGGTGTCCATCGTCCCCGTCGGCACCGACCCGTCGATCCTCACCTCGGGTCAGGTCGACGGCTACATCGGATACGGTACGCAGCAGGGTGTTTCGCTCGAACAGTCCGGCGTGCCGGTCAACGTCGTCTACTTCAGCGAACTGGGCGACCCCGACTACGGCAACGCGCAGTTCGCCCTCGCGGACACCATCGCGGACAAGGGCGACGTGCTGAGCCGGTGACTGAAGGCCGACATCGCCGGCTGGGAGTACTTCGTCGAGCACCCGGAAGAGATCGCCCAGTACACCTGGGATCAGTACCACAAGGAGACCGGCGCCGCGATCGAGGACGAGAAGGTCGCCGCCCAGGCGGCGGTCCCGCTGATCACCTCCGGCGCGGCCGCCGACCACGGCCTCATGTGGATCGAACCCGCGGCCTTCAAGTCGGTGTACGAACTGTACGAGACCGCCGGGAAGATCACGTCGCCAGTCGATCTCGACGCCGTGATGACCCAGTCCCTGCTGCAGGCGGCCCACGGGTCTGGAGCCTGATCATGACGTCCGGAGGAGTGGCACAGGACGCGGCGGAACTGGCCGACGAGCCGCATCCGTCCACCATCGATCGCCGGGTCGGCCTCGCGGTCGACAAGGTGACCTACGGGTATCCGGGGCGCCGCGGCGAGCTGACGCCGGCGGTCGACGACGTGAGCATGAAGCTGGAGCGCGGCGAACTCGGCGTCCTTCTGGGACCGTCCGGCTGTGGAAAGTCGACGCTCCTGCGTCTGGTCGCCGACCTTGTTCAGCCGACGTCGGGGACCATCACATTCGACGGCGCGACCATGCAGAACATGCGTGAGGAACGGCGAATCGGCTTCGCGTTCCAGGATCCGGGTCTGCTGAGCTGGCGAAGTGTCCGCCGCAACATCGAGCTGCCGTTCAACCTGTCGGGCCTGCCGAAGGACTCGTCGTGGGTCGACCACCTGCTCGAGATCACCCACCTGACGGAGTGGGCCGGCCACCGGCCCGGGCAACTGTCGGGAGGGATGCGGCAACGGGTCGCCCTCGCACGTGCACTGGCGACCCGGCCCGACGTGTTGCTCCTCGACGAACCCTTCGGCGCACTCGACGAGATCACCAGGGCCGAACTCAATTTCGAGCTGCTCGACATCATCGGTCAGACCGGGACGACCTGTCTGCTGGTGACGCACTCCGTGGAGGAGGCGACTCTTCTGGGTGACGAGGTACTGGTTCTGAGTCCACGTCCGTGCCGGATTCGTTCCCGGTACCGAATCGACGTGGCCCGTGAGGACCGTCGTGGTTTCCGGGACACCGTGGACTTCGCCGGACACTGCAGCAGGCTCCGCGCAGATCTGGGTCTGCGATGACCGCAGCCGTTCTCGACATCGCGATGACCGGCAAGAGGGCACGAAGCCGGCAGGTCGGCGGGCTCCGTGACACGGCCATCGTCGTGGGCATGGTCGCGTTCGTACCGGTTGCGTGGTGGTCCGTGGCCGCGACCGGTGTGCTCGGGCCTGGTTTCATCGGTCCCGGGGAAGCCGTGAAGGCTCTGATCGAACAATGGGACATCGTCTGGTACAACGCATTACCCACAGTGAGTGCGGCCGTCACGGGTGCGCTCATCCTGGTCGCGATGATGGCCGTCGGGCTTTTCGTCGCCGGCGTGCTGTCCTCGGTGACACCATGGTTCGTCGCGCTGAGCGTGGTGGTCGGCAGCGTGCCGCTCATCAGCCTGACCCCGGCCCTGTCGCTCTTCTTCAGCCGGGGAACGGCACTCATCACCACCGTGGTCGTCCTTGCCGGGCTCGTCCCGGTGGCGGCCACCCTCGCGGCCTGTGCGCGGGTGTCGCAGCAGGGCTATGAGGAGCTCGGCGCGCTGTACGAGGCCGGTCGTCTGACCTGGTGGACGAATGTCGGTTTCTGGCGGTCGATTCCGTCGATCGGAGTCGGTCTCCGCACCATGCTGCCGGCCTGCTTCGTCGGTGCGATCGTGGCCGAGTGGTCGGGTGCCGCCGGTGAACGTGGGCTCGGGAGTCTGATGGCCAACGCGCTCTTCAGCTATCAGATCGACCTGTTGTGGGCGACGCTGATGCTGGCCGCCGTGGTCTCGCTCGTGCTGTTGGCCGTCGTCTCGCTGTTGATGGCCCCGTTGGAACGGGCGGTGCGATGAACAAGGAACAGCCCTGGTGGGTGAACGTCGTCTGTGCGGTGGCGGTTCTGGGGTTCGTGGGCGTGGTCTGGCAAGGAGTGATCTGGGCCCAGGACATACCCGCCTACAGCGTCCCGACACCGGCGATGACGATGCAGGCGCTGATCGACGACTTCCCGATAATCGCGGGTCGCTGCGCGCTGACCCTGCGTGACGCCGCTGCCGGGCTCGTCGTCTCGACGGTGCTGGCGATGGTGCTCGCGGTCCTGGTGTCGCGGTGGACGGTGCTCACCAGGCCGATCACGGGCTACGCGTTGATCATTCGCACGCTGCCGATCGTAGGGGTGGCGCCGCTGGTCACGCTGGTGGCCGGCCGCGGGGTCATGGCCACCGTCATCTGTGTGGTGATCGTGACGGTGTTCACCCTGTTCGTCGCGATCCTGGAGAGCATGCGAGCCCTTCCTCCAGCGGTCACCGACCTCTCGGTGTTGTACGACACCGGGTTCGTCCGGAAGACCGCGTACGCCTGGGTTCCCGCCGCAGTCGGCGGAATCGTCATGGGGCTCAGGATCTCCGGTCCGATGGCGATCGTCGCGGCGATCCTCGCGGAATGGCTGTCGGGTCACGACGGGATCGGGAGCCTGATGACGACGGCGCAGGCCAATCGTGAGGTGACCATGCTGTGGGCGGCAACGGTGGCGGCCGCGGTCGTGGGGCTGATCGCCTACATGATGCCCGGCGCGCTGGTCGGTCTCGCGCGCAGGTTCGGATTCGTAATGGAGGTGTCGGCAGGTTGAGTACAGGAACGATCACAGGGCATTTCGTGGACGGCGAGATGATCGCCGGTGCGGTGTCGGACGCCATCGAGGTGGTGAATCCGTCGACCGGTGAGGTCATCGGCCATGCGGCGGAGGCCTCTTCACATGTCGTCGACCATGCGGTTCGGGCCGCGTCCCGGGCCGGGCGGGACTGGGCCACCACCGCCGTGGCGGAGCGCGCCGAGTACCTGACCAAGTGGGGTGAGAAGCTCGCCGCCGAAGCCGATGCCCTCGTCGACCTCACCGTGGACGAACTGGGCCTGCCACCGGCGGTGGCGCGGAACACACAGGTGAACCGCGCGATCGATAGTCTGAAACACCTGCCGGAGATGGCCGAGACGATCCTCGGTCAGCAGCGGGAAGTCGGCAACTCGCTGGTCGTGCGCGAACCGGCCGGAGTGGTTGCAGCGATCACGGCGTGGAACTTCCCGCTGAACATGCTCGTCTCGAAGCTGGCTTCCGCGGTCATCATGGGCAACACCGTCGTCGTCAAACCGTCGGAGATCAAGCCGCTGGCGGCGTGGCGCGCGGTGGAACTGTTGGCCGAGTTGGAGTTTCCGCGCGGCGTCGTCAACGTGGTCGGTGGTCGCGGTCCGACCGTGGGTGCGGCTCTCGTGGACCAGACCGCGGTCGACGTCATCAGCTTCACAGGGAGCCGGGACGTGGGCAAGGCCATCGTGGCGGTCTCGTCCCGGACGCTGACCCGGTGTGTGCTCGAACTCGGCGGCAAGAACGCGGCAGTGATCCTCCCGTCCGCCGACCTCGACGAGGCGTTGCCCGCTGTGATCGCGAGTTGCTTCTTCAACAACGGGCAGGTCTGCGGTGCGCAGACGAGGCTCGTCGTCGAACGGTCCCGACTCGCCGAGGTCGAAGAGCGGATCGCGTCGATCGTCGGTGCGGTGGTGACGGGCCCGGCGCGTGCGTCGGGAATTACGCTCGGTCCGGTGGTGAGTGCCGCGCAGCATCGTCGGGTGTCGGAGTTCATCGCGTACGGGGAACAGTCCGGGCTCCGAGTGGTCGCCGGTGGATCGGGCCGGCCCGCGGGGGTCCCCGACGCCGGATTCTTCGTGCGGCCCACCGTCTTCAGCGAGGTCCCGCCAGATCATCGCCTTGCCAACGAGGAGATCTTCGGGCCGGTCCTCGTCATCCAGGTCTGTGACGGAGTCGAGGAGATGATCGAGCTCGCGAACGCGACCCGCTACGGGCTGACTGCCTCGGTGTGGGCCGGCGACGTCGACGAGGCGATCCGCGTCGCACGGCGTATCCAGGCGGGTCAGGTCGTGGTCAACGGCGGGCCGTTCAACCTGCACGCACCCATCGGAGGCTTCAAGGAATCGGGCATCGGACGTGAGCACGGGCTCGAAGGACTCGCGGAGCTGTCGGAGGTCAAGTCGATCCACCGTCCGCTGACGCAGAACACGAAGTGAGAGGAACGAGAGACATGGCCGGCCAATCACCCGAGATCGTCGTCCGCGGCGGAACCGTCGTCACCCCTGATGGGCGGTTCGACGCGGACCTGGGTATCCGTGACGGACGAATCTGTGAGGTGGGTACCGCGGTTCCGCCGGCGCCCACCGAGATCGACGCGCGCGGACTGCTCGTCCTCCCGGGCCTCGTCGACGCACACGTGCACTTCCGGGATCCGGGCATGACCTACAAGGAGGACTTCGGCAGTGGGTCCCGGGCGGCCGCGGTCGGAGGCGTGACGACGGTGTTCGACATGCCCAACACCGTGCCGCCGGTGTCGACCGCGCAGATCCATGCCGACAAGATCGCCACCGTGGCGCCGAAGGCTCACGTGGACTTCGGGATCTACGGGATGCTGGGGCAGGCGAACGCGGACGAGATCGCCGGTTTCGCGGCTCAGGGCGCGCCGGGACTCAAACTGTTCATGGGGCAGACGACCGGTGACAACCCGTGCCCCGACGACGGGGCGATCTACGCCGGTCTCGTCGAGGCCGCCAAGGCGGGGCTCGTCGTCGGTGTGCACGCGGAGAACAACCCGCTCCTGCAGCAGCTCGCCCGCGAGTTGCGCGCCCAGGGCCGGACCGACACGAGGGCTCATCTCGAGAGCAGGCCCGACGTCGTGGAGGTCGAGGCGGTCACCCGCATCATCACCCTCGCCGGGGCCGCCGGCGTCCAGCTGCACATCCATCATCTGTCGACCGAGGCGGGACTGGCCCGGGTCCGGCTGATGCGTGCGCTCGGGCACCGCGTGTCGGTGGAAACCCTGGTCGGACATCTGCTGCTCGACGACGAGGCATACGAGGAGTTCGGCAACCTCGTGAAGCTCAACCCGCCGATCCGTCCGCGCGAGAACGTCGACGCGCTGTGGGCCGGCGTGACCGCGGGAGAAGTGGACATCATCGCCACCGATCACGCACCCCATTCGGTCGAGGAACAGGGGGCCGCGGACGTGTGGTGCGCCCATGGTGGATGGATCGGCGTGGAGACGATGCTGCCGCTGCTGCTGACGCAGGCCGCGGAGGGACGGCTCTCGGTCAGCGACATCGTTCGTCTCTGCAGCGCCACGCCGGCCAAACTGTGGCACATCGACGATCGCAAGGGGCATCTGGGAATCGGTGGCGACGCCGACTTCGTCCTCGTCGACGAACACGCCGCCGGAACCGTGGTCCAGCAGAAACTTCACTCGATGCACCCGATCACACCGTTCGACGGATGGTCCACGGTAGGTGCGGTTCGCGCGACGTACCTGCGCGGATCTCTCATCGCCGCCGACGGTGAACCGGTCGGCACACCGAGTGGACGCCAGGTCACACCAATCCGGCACCGAGATCAGCTAGGGGTATAGATGAGCATCATCGGAAAGACAGACGTGGTCGCCGAGGCCGTGGCCGCCTGCCTGGAGAACGAACTGAGTGTGGCTGTCGTGAAGTCGAATGTCGCACGCACAGTTGACGTTCTGGCTCTCGGTACCACCGCTGGTCGCGCCGCCAAGTCGCAGATGCTCGACGCGGCGCTGGCCGGGCAGAACCTGAGCATCGCCACGACCGACGTCACAACCGTTCCGGGCGAGGCGTTCGTCGAGCCGACGTGGGTTCTGGGCCTGGTGCTCAGCCCCTTCAAAGCCGAAGTAGGGGCCCATGCCAACAGGCTGACTCCGTCGGCCGCACGGACCGGAATCGTCGACACGCTGCTTCGGACCAGCACCGGCGTCGTCGGCCTGAACTCCAACTCGTGGGCGCTCGCCGCCGCCGGTGAGGTGCTGCTCCGCGGACTCGATCGTCCCCGGATCCTCGTGCTCGGGACAGGCGGGACGACCCACTCGGCGCTGCTCGGACTCGCGAGGGCGCATCCGGATGCGGAGCTGTTCGTCAGCGGGCGCCGCCCCGAGGCGACCTGCCGACTCGCCGAACGGTACGGCGTCACCGCCGTCGCACCCGCGGACACCGCCGAGGTGGAGCCGTCGGTGGTGATCAACGCGACCACCTGGGGTGAGACCGATGAATCGGAGGCGTCGCCCTTCGGTTTTCCGGCAGGGGAGCTCTTCGCACCCGGACGTATCCTGTTCGACCTCAACAACCGGCACAGTGCGTTGCAGATTCAGGCACTGGCGGCGGGCTGTGCTGTGATGTCAGGGACTTTGATGCAACGGATCACGCATGCCTGCCGGGCGGCCGGCGCAGCGTGGGCGCTCGACCAGCAGGCGAAAGGGGAGTGAGGCATGGTCAGCGGCGGTGACGACGAGGTCCTGTCCGCCAACGCCCGGGTCTACCGGTATCTCCGTCAGGCGATCATCTGCGGGAAGATCGCGGCCGGAACGCGGATCATCGAAGAGCAGATCGCGGAGAACCTCGCGGTCAGTAGAACCCCGGTTCGGGAGGCGCTCCAGCGTCTTCGCAGTGAGGGGCTGCTGGTCCGTATCCGACGCGGCCAGCTCGAGGTCGTCCGGATCGACGAGGCCGAGCGCAACGAACTGCACATGCTTCGGGTCGCCGTCGACGAGGTGGTGGCACGGTTGTTGACCCGGAAGGCCGACACCGTCGAGTGGGACAAGCTCTATTCGCTCCTTGAACCTCTCGGCGAAGCCGCGACCGTGCACGGCATCCGATCGCCCGAGTATTCCTTGGCGCACCTCGACCTCCACACAGCGATCAACGAGGCCGCATTCACCCGTGCCCGCGGGGTGGCCCTCGGCGGCAGTCCGGGCGCCTATCAGACCGACGACTACGTCCAGCAGGACGGCTACGAGCCCGTGGCCCAGCACCGAACCCTGCTCGATGATCTCAGCAGTGGTGACGAGAATCGGGCGGTCACCGCCATGTACACCCATGCGCTTCGTGGCCGGCCGTCGCAGGACGGCACGGACCTACGCAACATCGAGCTCGCTTTTCGCGAAGGACGGACCTCATGACCGACGACCTCACGCCACTCGGCAACCTGATGCCGGGACCGGGTCAGACAGTGCGGATGTTCGTCAACGGACAGGCCATGCGCGGCGGCGAGATCCACGACGCATTCGCCGGTACCGCGACGTTCCTGGGCGAGGTGTCCACCGCACCCGATTACGCCTTCTTCTCCTGCCGGGACGAGTTTCCGGGCCTGTACCCCGTCGAGGTCGGCGGATGGTCCGTGCCGGGAGAGCTCTACGCCGTCGACTACGAGGTGCTGCGGAGCCGACTGTTACCCGCTGAGCCGGTCGAGCTGGAACTGGGCGTCATCCGGCTGCAGGACGGATCAGGAGCCCTGGCCATGAAGTATCGGGACGTCGTACTGGAAGATCCGGAACGGAACGGGCTCGCGGTGATCACCCCCGGTACCGGCTGGCGTATCCATCTCGGGTCGCGCGCGCAGCAGGCCGTGGAGAACCACGCACCATGACGGAGGCGTCCGCGGCGGTCACCTCGGATACCACGACCGGCCAGACCTCGGCTGTCGCCGGCGCGTACGCGGTGTCGACCCCTCACGCGGCCGCGTCCGAGGCGGCTGTCGATGTGCTGGCCAAGGGTGGCAACGCCGTCGACGCGGCCGTCGCCGCTGCCGCCGTCTGCGTTGTCGTGCAACCATTTTCGAGCAGCCTCGCCGGCGTCGGATGGGCTACGGTGCACGACGCGGCCACCGGCCTGACCGAAGTGCTCGAGTGCTGTGGAACGGTCCCGCTGGGTCTCGATCCCGCCGCGCTGCCCGTCGATGACACCGGCATGTGCGATGTGGCGGAACTGGAGAGGACCCGGCGACTGCTCCTCGCCGGTCTGACACCGGCGCTGGCGATCGGCTGGGCAGAGCTCGTCGCGCGGAAAGGTACCTGGCCGGTGGATCGCGTCCTGACGTACGCGATCGAACTCGCTGCTGAGGGCTGCACGGTGTCGCCGTTGCTCGGCGCGATGCTGTCCAAGTTCGTCGATCGCCTCGAGAGATGGCCGTCGAGTAGGTCGGTGTTCTTCCGCGACGGCAAGCCGCTCGCCGCCGGTGATCTGCTCGTGCAGAGCGATCTCGCCGACACGCTGACCCGCCTGTCCGATAACGGACCTGACGAGTTCCGCACCGGCACGACCGCTGAGGCGGTCGCACGCTTCTACACCGACAACGGCGGCGTGGTGGGCGCCGATGACCTGAGAGGGCAATGCCCACAATGGCATCCGGCGCTCACGACCTCGTACCGCGGCTGGGAGATCCACGCTGCGCCGGGGCCACTCGGTGACGTGTCGTTCGCCTCGGGTCTGAACGTGCTCGAGCAATGGCCTCCTTTCAGGTCGCCGGACGACCCGGAGTACGTCCATGTGAGCGTCGAGTCGGCGAAACTCGTTGCCCGGGAACGCGCCCGGTACATCGGCGACCGAACCCCTCCAGAGACGGTGGCCTGGCTCCTCGATGAGTCGCACACCGAGTCGCTCCGTTCGCAGATATCCGACCGGGCGAAGCCGATCGCCGCCGACCTCTCCGCCGGCGACACGATCACCCTGTGTGTCGTCGACGCCGCGGGCAACGCGGTCAACCTGATGCAGACGGTCGGTGGGATCTTCGGGACCGGAGCGGTCGTGCCCGGCACCGGGATGCTGACCAACACCAGTGCGTCGTTCAGCTACCCACGCAACTGCGGGTTCAACGACATCCGGCCCGGTGGCAAGTTGGAGCAGAACCCGTGCCTGCCCGTGGTGTTCGACGCGGACGGAAAGGTGCGACTGGTGGTCGGGAGCCCCGGGGGAAAGACCCGGGTGGAGACGGTTCGGCAGATGCTGGTGAACGTGCTCGATTTCGGGATGACGTTGGACGACGCGGTGAACGCGCCGAGGTTCTTGCGTGGTTCCGACGGGCGGAGTGTTCTCTTCGAGGCGGCGACCCCACCGTCAGACAGGCTCGTCGCCGCACTTCGGTCGCGCGGTCACGAGGTCGTGATGTCCGACGACACCTTCGGTACAGGTCAGGCCGTCGAGGTCGATCCGGTGTCCGGACTTCGACGGGGAGGGGCCGACCGCCGGCTCGAGTCGGTGGCCTTGGCCGGCTCGGTGCCCGACCGAGATGGTGACCTACTGCGGAGTGAGTAGGCGGCGGCATACCGCAGTCCTGGTACGACGGGTCCGCCGTTCGTGCTCAGTCGAAGTACGACGCGTACTCGCTGTAGGGCACTTGACCGTTGGGGCTGGCCTTGATCGCAGCGGCCACCGCCGGCGGGATGGGTGCCCAGTAGGCGGGCATCGCGGCGGCGAGTGACGGCTTGACGACGTAGAGCAGTGCGAAGTTCACAATCCAGAGCGGCGGCGCCATCGACATGCCGACGGTACTGGTCACGCTGGCCTTGGTGTTGGTCACCAACTGTGCGGCGCCCGACATCTGTTCTGCGACAAAGCCGAACGGGACCTCGATCGTGTAGGCCGACCGGTAGAGCGTCAGCAGGGTGTCGGTCGCCCCGTTGTCGCGCAGCCACGTGCCGACGTACCCGCCGGGGGGCGATCAGCGAATTGACTTGTCGCGTAGGCGCACTCGCGTTCGCGGGACTCTGCAGCATGCCCTGTTTGTTCACGTACAGGCCGTAGCTTCCGACAACGGAGTTGCCGAACATCGGGCGACCGGTGGTGTTGGTCAAGATGATCAGGCAGGCGTCGATGATCTTCGCGGCGTCACGGCTGCCGCCGATCCCGCCACCGCTCAAGAAGGCTCGGTATTGCTGAGGGTCCGCTGAAAGCCGTATGACGTCGTACCCGGAAACCGGGCACAACGTCATACGGATTCAGAGCGGGTGGCGGCTCAGATCAGACCGAGAGCCAGCATCGCATCGGCCACCTGGGTGAAGCCCGCGATGTTCGCGCCCATCACGTAGTTGCCGGGAGCACCGTACTCCTCGGCGGTGTGCAGGCAGTGATCGTGGATGGAGGTCATGATCTCGGAGAGGCGCTCCTCGGTGTAGCCGAAACTCCACGAGTCGCGAGATGCATTCTGCTGCATCTCGAGTGCGCTCGTGGCCACGCCGCCGGCGTTCGCCGCCTTACCGGGCGCGAAGCTGACGCCCGCTTCGCCGAAGATGCGTACGGCCTCGGGGGTGCAGGGCATGTTCGCGCCCTCGGCGACGATGCGGACCCCGTTCTTGACCAGCTGTGCGGCGTCGGCGCCGTTCAGTTCGTTCTGCGTCGCGCACGGGATCGCGATGTCTGTGGGCACGTTCCACAGCGAGCCTTTGGTGACGAACCGCGCCGAGGGGCGGGCGTTCACGTAGTCGCCGATGCGACCCCGCTGGACGTTCTTGATCTCCTTGAGGAGTTCCAGGTCGATGCCCGCTTCGTCGACGACGTAACCGCTCGAGTCCGAGCAGGCGACGACGCGGCCACCGAGCTGCTGGATCTTCTCGATGGCATAGATGGCGACGTTCCCCGAGCCGGACACGACAACCGTCTTGCCGTCGAGTTTGTCGTCCACTGCGGCGAGCATGTCGCGAACGAAGAAGACCGCGCCGTAGCCGGTGGCCTCGGTGCGCACCTGCGACCCGCCCCAGGCGAGTCCCTTGCCGGTCAGGACACCGGACTCGTATCGGTTGGTGATGCGCTTGTACTGGCCGAACAGGTAACCGATCTCGCGGCCGCCCACGCCGATGTCACCGGCGGGAACGTCGGTGTACTCACCGATGTGGCGGTAGAGCTCGGTCATGAAGGACTGGCAGAACCGCATGATCTCGAGATCCGACTTGCCCTTGGGGTCGAAGTCCGAGCCACCCTTGCCGCCACCGATCGGCAGGCCGGTCAGTGCGTTCTTGAAGATCTGCTCGAAGCCGAGGAACTTGACCACGCCGAGGTAGACGCTGGGGTGGAAGCGGAGGCCGCCCTTGTAGGGGCCGAGCGCCGAGTTGAACTCGACGCGGAATCCGCGGTTGACCTGTACCTGGTTCTGGTCGTCGATCCACGGCACGCGGAAGATGATCTGCCGCTCCGGTTCGGTCAGACGCTTGATGATGCCGGCGTCGGCGTAGTGCGGGTGCTTGGCCAGGACGGGTCCGAGGCTGTCGAAGACCTCACGAACGGCCTGATGGAACTCGGCCTCCCCGGGATTGCGGGTAATCACCTGTTCGTACAGATCGCTGATCTTCTCGTCGAGCACGACCACGGTGGCCACCACTTCCTTTTCGATTTCTCCAGGGAACGCCGGTGCACCCTGAACCGGGTCACCACCCCGCAGCCTATCGAGCGGCAGGAAGTATCTATAAATCCACTCGGCGCCGCGCCCAGGCGACGATCGCCGGGAAGTTCTCGGGGGCGCAATCCGACGCGCTCGTCACAAGATAGAAAGCCGAGGTCAGAGCGTTTCCATTGACGGCGGCCTCGTAGCCTGCGACACGCGCGACGTGTCGGGCACGCTCTCGTGCGACCTCGGTCTCACCCGGTGTTGATGCCTCGGCGACCACGAGCAAACCGAGCCTGCGGGCGTTGGACGCGGCAGTCAGCACGGCGTCTGTCAGTTCGTCCTCCTGCCGCCGTTCGAGCCGACGGCCACGCCAGTCCCACCATCTGCGCCGCGGCCGTGGCGCGCGACCCAGCACGGCGATGCACGACCTCGCCCCGACCGGTATGCGCCGCGCCGGGACAGGGTCGTAGCGGTCATCGCGAACCCCCGGGCCATCGAACCCGAGGTCCACGACCTCGATGCTCAACCCGTGGTTGCGGAGGGTTCGGCACAGCCTGGTGGTCAACGCGCCCGGTCGTCCGATGACGAGGACATCGGCAGTCGCCGTCGGGTTCCGAGTCGGAAGCGCGGACGGCCGAAGGTCGCTCGACGAGACCTCTGCCGGTCGTGCGCCGGCCCTCATCGGGGCGCCGCCGGACGGGCGCGACCGCGAGCACACGGCCACGCTGCGTCAGAGAAGCTCGATCCGGTGGTCTTTCACCGCTACCGTGCTCTCCTGCCCGTTGGGCAGCCGATAGGTCCGAACATCGCCGACGTCGGCGCCCAGCACCGCACGTCCGAGCGGTGAGTCGGGTGAACAGACGTCCATCCCCACCAGGGCATACTGCTCCGGAGGTCCCACCAGGAAGGTGGTGACGTCGGTCGGATCGTCATCGAAGACGACCGTGACGACCGAGCCGACCTGCACCGTGCCGTCCGCTGCCGGTTCGGCGTCTGCCGTGGACAGGGCGGCATACAGCTGTGCGAGATGCCGGTCGAGGGTCTCGAGGCGCGCCAGGGCGCGGTGGTAGGCGTCGTTGTTGTCCAGATCGCCGGCGGCGCGGTGATCGAGGACCTCGGCACTGACGACGGCTCGATCGCGGATCTCGGCGGCCAGTTCGCGCTCCAGCAGATGTCGGGTCAGGCGGGCCCTCGGGGCAGGTGTTGCGGTGGTCATCGTTGCTTCCTCTGCTTCAGTGGCAAGAGAGTGTTGACGTCCCGGTCAGGACGTCGCGATCAGGGGCCTCGCGCGGAGCTCGAGCATCGGATGGCGTGCCGCGATCTCCGCACGCGCGATGTGGTCCAGGTCGGTGCTGAGGGTCAGAATCCAGGGCACCGACTCGGCTGCCCCGCCCGCGGGCGATCCGACCCCCGAACTCGAGTCCCACGGATCGAGCTCGAGATCGCCGAGAATGTCCCGCGACAGGCTTTCCAACTTCGATGCGGTGAGCCGGCCCGACGGATCCGCGAACGCGAAACAGGCGTCCTTGCCCACCGGCACGCCGAAGTCGTCGACATCGTTTTCCCGATGCCACTGCCGGCGCAGGAGCAGAGAGTCGGAATCCTCGACGACAAGCGAAGACTTCACCGATTTCGGAAAAGCGTTGAATGCGCGCGACGACGCCTGGTCGAGAAATTTCCTCACCCGACTCTTCGATGCGCAGACTCGGATACGACATTCCATGACAACCGCTTGCACGGCGACTCTCCCTTTCACTGAAAACCGGCCTGTCGGGCCGGTGTCACGGACTCTAGCCGAAAAAAATATAAAAGCCAGTCGGCGCCGACCCAGGGCGAACGGTCTGTGAGATCTGCTGTTCAGCAGCAGATTCGGCGACTGGACTTTTATTTTTTCTGGGCTATGGTCACGGAGGTGAGTGGGTGCCCAACCCCACTTCATCATTCATGTCAGCGAGGAATCATGGCAGAGAAGAATTCCAGTTCGAAAAAACGCCGCCAAGAGTTGAAATTGCGACGCGAGAAGAACCGTGCGAGTGAAGACAGCTCGATCATCCGAAAACGGAAGAATGTGGGATGACGTGGATCAGAACACGCGCCTCGCAGAGGTTCTCACGTATCTCCACGACCGTTTCTCGACGCTGGCCGCGGTCGAGCGGCCGCAGTCGGAGCTCCTTCGCGGATTCCGGGCGGGCATGACGTTTGCACGTGTCTGCGTCCTCGACGAGATCACGACCGAGTCTCTCCGTCCCGACGCGTTCGTCGGCGCAGCTGTGTACTCAGGGGGTCTGCGCCGGGACTTCGACATCATCCAGGGACTGGCAGACCGGCTCGAGCGAGAGGGTCGGTGGGCCGCCGACCCCGATGACAGTGAGTTCCGGGTCGGCTACCACGCCGCGTTGGGGATCGCCCGCCATCACCTCGACGTGGCTCGCCGGACGCTCGACATCCAGGAAGCGCCGGCGGGAGTGCACCGGCCGGTCCGCAGCCGATCCCGACGAGCCGCGGCCCTCACCGCCGGATAGGCGCACCTGTGCGTGGGACGGGGCGCGAGGAGCACGTCCCACGCACGGCGCTGGTCGGATACGGTCAGCGTCGGACGCCGAGGCCCTTGGCGATGGTCGGCCACGCACGGTGGAGGTCTTGGTTCCAGTAGCCCCAGGAGTGCAGTCCGGACCTGAAGTCGTAGGTGACCTTCACGCCCGCCGCGTCGGCCCGACGCTTGAAACTCTGCGTGCACTGGAGAACGACACCTTCGAGAACACCGCCCACCGGGGAGGCGAGGCCGGCGATGCCCAGCGATGGATCGGGCAATCCGTTGCCGACGGCGACGTACATCGGCTTGCCCTTCAGTACCTCCACATGAGCGGCCGGGTTGTGGTCGTCCCACGTCGAGTGGCCCACCGGTCCCCACATGTTGTCGGGGTTACCGCCGCGGGTCGACACCGACGCGGCCGTGGCCTGACGGTATTCGGGTGAACCCTGGTCGAGGCAACCGCTGAACGCCGCGACACCGCGATAGAGGTCGGGATGGCGGACGGCGATCGACATCGCGCCCAGAGCGCCCATCGACAGTCCGCCGATGACATTGCGACCGTTGCCGTTGAAGCGCTTGTCCATCAGCGGGGGCAGTTCCTCGGTCAGGAACGTCTCCCATTTGTTCCGTCCCAGAACAGGATCGGTCTTCTGCCAGTCGGTGTAGTACGCGGCCATGCCGCCGATGGGCATGACGACGTTGACCGGTTTGTCTTCCATGAACTTCACGATGTCGGTCTGGAACGTCCAGCCGCTCTGCGTGTAGTTGGTGTAGATGCCGCCGTCGATCCCGTCGAGAAGGTACAGAGTCGGGCGGGGCTTCTCACGATCTCGGGGGAGCAGCACGCTCACCCGAACGGGTCGCTCCATGGCGGCCGAGTAGACCGTCACGGTCGAACGCGTGGGCGTCGTCGGCGACACCGACAGCACGCGCGTCACCTCACGACTCGGCGTAGTGCTCGGCGCCGCGGCGACCGATCCTCGGACGGCCAGGCTCGCGGTCATGACGACGACGCCCACGCACGCGAGTACGACGGCTCTCTGCCAGATCGACATTTCTCCCCCTACTGCTTTCCGACGGTGCGCCCCCACGCTCCGCGTCGGCGATATCCGCTCAATCATGTACTAGACGCCGCCGACCCGCCGAGGTATTGGACGAGTGTCCGCGTGTCCGCCACCTGAGCTTCGCCGAATATCGTCCGAACGGACTAGCACGACCGTCTGGAGTGGACCCTGGTGCTCGTGTTTGCGTCGAGATCGCGCGGGTACCCGTTCGTGACCAGGGCCGGCCCCATCGAGTGGGCTCATCAACGCGGCCGATCTGAACCACCGACATCGGAAGGACGGTTCTCAGTGAGCACCTACGTCACCGCGAATCCCACCACTGGCGTCACCGACCGGGAGTTCCCCGGTCTCGCCGACAACGAGATCGACGGGCTCGCGGCACGGTCGCTCGAAGCTTTCGAGAGCTGGCGGCGCACCGAGGTCGCGGAGCGTGCGGCCATCCTGTCCCGGACCGCGGATCTGTACGAGCAGCGTGCGGACGAGCTGGCGTCGACGATCACGACCGAGATGGGCAAACCGGCCAAGGAGGCGGCAGGTGAAGTGCAGCTCGCCGCCGACATCTATCGCTGGTACGCCGACCATGGCCCGGACCTGCTGGTCAGCGAGGAACTCGATCCGCAGGGCGCCGAGTCGTCGATCGTGCAGACGGCGCCGATCGGGCCGCTGCTCGGTGTGATGCCGTGGAACTACCCGTACTACCAGGTGGCCCGGTTCGCAGCTCCGAACCTGCTGGCCGGCAACACGATCGTCCTCAAGCATGCGTCGATCTGCGCGGCGTCGTCGGCGTTGATGGCGGAGATCCTGCACGATGCCGGGGTGCCGCAGGACGTGTATGCGAACGTGTACGCGAGCAGCGACCAGGTCGCGGAGCTCTTGGCGCATCCGGCCATCCGCGGGGTGTCGTTGACCGGCAGTGAGGGTGCCGGCGCCGCGGTGGCCAAGGTCGCCGCCGAGAATCTCAAGAAGTCGGTCCTCGAGCTGGGCGGCTCGGACCCGTTCATCCTGCTCGACTCCGCTGACATGGCCCGGACCACTACGATCGCCGCGCGGGCCCGGCTGTCCAACGCGGGCCAGGCCTGCAACTCGCCGAAGCGATTCATCGTGCTCGACGAGCTCTACGACGACTTCGTGCAAGGGCTGGTCGAGAAGTTCGAGGCGACGACGGTGGGGGACCCGGGCGATTCGTCGACGCGCATGGGACCGCTGTCGTCGATCTCGGCACGCGACACCGTCGCCGACCAGGTCAAGACCGCGGTGGACCAGGGTGCGACGCTGCGGACCGGCGGCGCCGCGCTCGATCGTGACGGTGCCTTTTTCCAGCCGACCGTGCTGACCGATATCACTCCGGACATGGATGCCTACGCCGAGGAGATCTTCGGCCCGGTGGCCATGGTCTACAAGGTGTCCTCGGCCGACGAGGCCGTCGCATTGGCGAATGACGTCGAGTTCGGTCTGAGCGGTTCGGTGTGGAGCACCGACACCGCGAAAGCCGAGGAGGTCGCCGACCGACTCGAAGTGGGTATGGCCTACGTGAACGAGCACGGCACCACGCTGCCGGGTCTGCCGTTCGGCGGCGTCAAGCGGTCGGGCTACGGCCGCGAACTCGGACGTTGGGGCCTGGGCGAATTCGTCAACACCAAGCTGCGGCGCACGGCAGCGAAGTAGTTCGCCGGAACCCGCGGAAGTTTGGACAAGACCGGGGGTTCCTGTAAGCGCCCCGGCCTCTGGTTCGACAAGCGGGTTACAGCACCGCGTGAACGTGAGCCCGAGACTAGCAGGTGGATTCGTCTTCCGACGAATCCGTGATCGGGTACTCATCGCCGCGAGCGGTTGACCCTCACCTCGACATCCTCGGGGTCGAGGGTCTTCTGCTCGCCGGTCACCACCCCGACGCGAACCGGATTCCGGGATGCGTCGGTGATCGTGAGCGGTGCGCCGTCGGGCTGGAGATGCTCGTTTCCCCACTGCATCAGCGACATGACGACCGGGAACAGGTCGCGGCCCATGTCGGTGAGCAGATACTCGTAACGGACCCGCTGGCCAGGCTCCTGATAGGGGACCTTCGAGAAGACGCCCGCCTCGGTCAGCTCTTTCAACCGGGCCGACGCGACCGCATCGGTGATGCCGACCCGGCGGGCGAACTGGTCGAACCGGGTCGCGCCGTAGAACGCCTCGCGCAGGATCAGGATCGCTGATCGGGTACCGACCAGCTCGACCGCCTTGGCGATCGAGCAATGCGTCGCCTCCCACCGATCTCGTTCCGCGAGCGGTCCCACCAGCTTCATCATGTGCTCCATCCTACCCTGACTTGACAAGTCCATAGTCAGGGCGTAGACCTCTGACTATGGCAGACAAAAGTCAGCCACACGGGGATCGTCGTCGACGATCCGACACCGATGGAGGTCAGACATGGCAACTGCAGTCATCGTGGACGCGGTACGCACGCCGATCGGCAAGGGGAAGCCGTCGGGCGGGCTCCACGACGTCCATCCGGTCGACTTACTCGCACACAGCCTCCGGGCGATCGTCGACCGTACTGGCCTCGATCCGGCCGAGATCGACGACGTGATCACCGGAGTCGTCAGTCAGGTGGGTGAGCAGAGTTTCAACATCGCACGGCGCGCCCTGCTGGCAGCAGGTCTTCCGGAGTCGGTGCCCGGTGTGTCGATCGACCGCCAGTGCGGCAGCGGTCAGCAGGCGATCGCATTCGCCGCCCAGGGGATCATCGCGGGCACCTACGACGTGGTCGTGGCCGCAGGGGTCGAATCGATGTCACGGGTGCCGATGGGTTCGGCCGCGGCCGGGACGTCGGACCTGAACGGTGTCGCGTTCGACGAGCGCTATCCCGACGGGCTCGTCGGGCAGGGGATCTCTGCGGAACTCATCGCCGCCCGGTGGGGAATCGCCCGCACCGCGATCGAAGAATTCTCCCTTCGGTCACACGAATTGGCGGCGCAGGCGACCAAAAACGGGATGTTCGACGACGAGCTCGCACCGATCTCCGGTCTGACCGCCGACGAGGGGATCCGGTTGGGCGGCACCCTCGAGAGTCTGGCCGCCCTGCGGCCCGCCTATTACGACGAGGCGATCGCGCGGCGATTCCCCGAGATCGACTGGAGGATCACCGCCGCCAGTGCCAGCCAGATCAGCGATGGTTCGGCCGCCGTCCTCGTCATGAGCGAGGAGAAGGCGGCGGAGCTCGGGTTGCGGCCGCGGGCACGGATCCACACCATCGCGGTCGCCGGCGACGATCCGCTCCTCATGCTCACCGCGATCATCCCGGCGACCCGAAAGGTGCTCGCGCGCAGCGGACTCGACCTCGCCGACATCGACCTGTTCGAGGTCAACGAGGCCTTCGCTCCGGTTGTCCTGGCCTGGACACAGGAGCTCGGCGTCGACCTCGACAAGGTGAACGTCAACGGCGGGGCGATCGCACTCGGTCACCCGCTGGGAGCCAGCGGTGCCCGCCTGGCGACCACCGGGCTGAACGCGCTGGAACAGCGGGGCGGACGATTCCTGCTCCAGACGATGTGTGAGGCAGGCGGTCTCGCGAACGCGACGATCTACGAACGCCTCGGCTGAGTCGCGCAGGCGCCGGTCGGTGTCAACTGTCGGTGTGGCGTGCGCGCTCGACGGCCGCCGCCACACCGTGGTGCCACGGGACGCCATGCCCGGGCAGGACGGACTTCGCGCCGGTGGCGGCGAGTGCGTCGAGTGAGTCACGGTTCCGCTCGAAGTCGGCGGTTGCCGACCCGGCGATCAGCCGGGGCCCGTGCGCCCCGGTATACGGATCGAGGGTGACCAATGCGTCGCCGGCGATGACCGCATCGCGGTCGGGAAAGTAGAGGGATACGTGGCCGAAGGTGTGCCCGGGCGTCGGGATCACCTCGGCCCCTCCCGGGAGCTCGCCGTTGTCGGCGAAGGCGGACACATGGGCTTCGTCTATTCCGCGGACCCTGAAGGCTCCGGCAAAGGCCATGCGACTGAGCAATTTCCACGACGGCGGGTTGCACAGCGGAACTCCGACGCGCGTGGCGTTCTGGTGCGCGTACCGATAGGGATGAGCGGCGAGCCACACATCGTCGCGATGGATGTGGACCGGGATGCGCCACTGCTTGGCCAGGCGTCGTGCGGTGCCCACATGATCGAAATGCCCGTGGGTGACGATCAATGCAGACACCGCATCGACGTCGTGGCCCAGATGGTGGATCGCGTCGACCAGGGGACCGTACGAGCGGGGCAGTCCGGCGTCGACGATCACGAGTCGGTCGCCGTCCTCGACCAGGTACTGGTTGGTGTACGCGTGTTCGAGGCGATGGATTCCCGGTGCGACGTCGCGTTGGAAGACCATGCCTCAGCGTAACCCCAGGAACCGACGTCGGCGACCCACGGTTCGTCGAGTTGGTGGGCGAATCGTCCCTGGTGAGCCCGTGGTTCCGCGAGCTGTGGGCTCGCACGACGTCTTGCGGAGAAGCTGTCGCTGTTGTCCTCGGCGGCGCTGCCATCGGAGGGTTCTGACGCCGGTCGCAAACGGTCGGAACGGTGACGCGGGGCCGGGCTCGGTCCCGCCGAATTTTCAGTTGGTGTACGGGATTTCGAGTGTCCGGGGGATGTCGCTGAGGTCCTCGTTGGCGATCGAAGTCGACAAGACCTCCCGAACAGTTGACCAATGGCCCTGTGACAGGGGGCTCCGCAGAGCGATTCTGTGAGAATGCAGGACTATGAAGTGCATGAGGAGTCCCGGACCGCCCAGGTGACAGCCGTTGCGAGGTCCACGTTGGCAGTCGAGGAGATCGGGCCCTGGCTGAACAAGACCTACGGGGACATCGATCGCGTGCTGTCGGAACGTCAGGCGGGTCCCACCGGGCCGCCCTTCGCTCGCTATCGCATGCTCGGTGAAGGCCGATTCGAGATCGAGGCAGGGTTTCCCACGACGTCGCCGATCGACCCGGTCGGCGACGTCGGGCCCTCCGAACTACCGGGCGGGCAGGTCGCCGTCACCACCCACGCCGGACCCTACGACGCGATGGAGCCGGCGTACAAGGCTCTGGAGACGTGGGTGAACGAGCATGGCGGGAAGGCCGGCGATCCCTGGGAGGTCTACTTCAGTGATCCCTCCACCGATCCGGCGGGCTGGCGAACCGAGATCGTCCAGCCCTTTCGACCCACCGAACCGGAGTTGACGGCGGGTACCGGTCGCTGAGGCCCGCAGTTCGGGCGGCGTCGTAGCGGCGACGATCCCGGGAGGGTTCGTGACCTCGAGCGTTCGGCGAATCCGCAGTGGTCCGACCGCCAGGTGACCAGAAGCGCCAGAGCCGGCAGGAGTTCGGCGATGTCGGCCCAGTAGTACGTGAGCGCGACTAGGCCGGCCCGGTTTGCGACGACGCTCGTTGCACTGCCGCTTCGAACGCTTGAACCCGGTGGCGGGACACGTCGTATCCCGTCCTGGCCAGGAGTGAGTCGCGCATCCCGGTGTTGACCCGGCCGGCGATACTCGTCCACCACGGCTTGTGACTACGGGGTAGATCCGCGAGCAAACGGTCGGAGGCGACGGTGAACACCGGTGCGAGTCGCAGGTAATCGGGACGGAACTCGCGAAGGTCACGGTCGGGGTATCGGTCCAGGTGAAGCGCGGCCAGCGCACGCGGTAGGTCGGCGTCGATGTGCGCGGCCACTCCCGCGAGGAGTCCTTTCACGACCGGCTCGTGCGGCCGGTCCGGATCGACGATCTCGCACGTCGACCACGCGACCTGCCATGCGTCCTCGACTACACCCCCGTTGCGGTAGGCGTCGAGGTTGCCGGCGTAGTACCGGTGGAAGACCGGGATCAGGGCGAGGACCCAATCAGGGTGTGTGAGGCCGAGTTCCAGTCTTCCGGTGGCCGCCTCGATCATGGTTTCGGTGACGTACTGATAGACCCTGGCGAACCACTGCTTGGGGTCGTCCGCGCCGGCGAGCTCGTCGGCGATCTCCTGCTGCAACACACGGATCTCGAGGGCTGAGGAGACGAGGTCGTCCAGGTTGTGAGCGGTCCTCCGGGGAAGTTCGTCCGGAGAGGTCAGCGTCGCCGTGTCGAGGTCTCGGGCCAGCGACTCCATCTCCGTCAGCGAGCGCTGCACCTCGCGTCGGATCTGCCAAGCCATCAGATGCGACAACGGACGGGGGAAGAGCGTCATGTCCACCGTCCACTGCACCTCGACACCCTCCGAGGTCTCGACGACGCGCTGCTCGCCCCGATGTGCCACCAGCAGTGGACCCCCGTCGTAGACCCGGTAACGGAAAGTTCGTGGGAACTCTGCGTACTCGACGACTTCGCGGAGCCGGATCCTTCCGCCGGGGAGCGTGACCATCCGCAGCGCACCGGCGGTGTCGGGACGATCCTGCGGGCCGAGTGAGATAGGAGTGATCGGCGCGGTCGACCACCGGCACATCTGGTCAGGATCGGTGAGTAGATGCCAGGCGGCCTCCGGGGTGCAGTCGAGGTTCTGCCGGAGGGTGAAAGTGGCGGTCATGCAACGGTCTCCAGGTGTCCTTTGTCAGCGGAGTCATAACGGTTCGAGGCGATACGGCGGAGGTCGAGCCCCAATCTCGAGGTGACGAAACGGAGTTCGCGGCGGGCCACCGCGTGCTCAGAGCCGAGCAGACCGAACCAGCGTGCGATCTCCCTGGACCGGATTGCCGGCCGAGCCAGGGTCACGAGGTGGTGCATCGGTGTGGAGCGCAAACCCATTGCGGTGGCGACCTCGTCGTCAACCCATCTCGCGGACACCGATTCGAACAGAGTCCGTAGGAACGGACGCGACAGGACGTGGACGATGTCGTTCAGTGGACCAGGTAGTCCGAGGTTGGTGCGATAGCCGTCGTCGAGAAGCGCTTTGACGAGTTCCCTGGACTCCGGCGGCGGTTCCAGGCGGAAGTCCTGCGCGATCCGATCGGTGCGGCGAGCGTCGCCGAAGTTGCGGGGGAGTCGGTGCTCCTCGATTCCCATCACCCAGCCGACCCACCTCCAGAGGTGGGTCATCGCTTCCATGTCAGCGCGCGTGTAATGGATTCCGAAGTCTTTGGCGACTCGCAGCGGCAAGACGAGGAAACCTGCGGTGATGGTCAATTGGGAGTAGGTCTGATTGATCGGGACGCCCCAATGCTCGTCGTCCCAGTGGCCGTGCATGTGGAGGTGATGCCGAACCATCGCATGCACCAGCCGGATTCGTAGCGTCTCCGACCATCCGGGTTCGCCGGGATCCATCATCCCCGGGGCGGTGGCCAGGGTGACCCATCGGCCGGTGGCGACGACGCGATCCCAGGTGCCCTCGGTCAAGCGGCCCGTGGCGACCAGCGGCCGGGTGAATCCGCGTGCCCGGTATCCGTAGATCAGTGACTGGTACAACGTGCTCGACTGGAGTGACCCGAAGCGCCACCAGGCCTCGGCACCCGCACGCGCGAGGGCGGGATCGAACCAGGAGGGAAGGTCCGTCGCCACCTCGAGGAAATGACGCAATGCGGGTGGCGCATCGGAGATCTCGGAGGGGCTGTCGAGGGCCGCGGTGATGTCCGACCATGCCCAACCCCGGCCGGAATACATCTCCGCGATCACCGCATCGGCTGCGGCGTCGCCGAGCATCAGGCCGTCGGCCATCGCGTCGACGGCGTCGGGATGCTCGGCTCTCACGTCCGTCCAGTTGCGCGCGCCGGTGATGGCGGCTGCGCGTTCGGGACTGACTGTCCACACTGAGGTCATAAAATACAGTGTGTCTTTTAGGTGGGCGTCGGTCAAGGTCTGCTGCTCGGTGCTGCGCCTCCCGCGCCTTCGAAGCCTGACCAGATGAGTCGATGCAAGTGGTCGACGAGGTCGGCACGAGGGATGCTTCGCGTTCGTGACCACCATCCGACGGCCGAGGAAACCGCTCCGACGAGGGCGTATGCCCAAGGTTCGGCGGGGGAGTCGTCTGCGCCGCGCGCCCGGAAACCGGCTCGCAGGATGTCTGCGACGGTTTCGACGATGGCACCGGGAGTGTTCTCGGCCGTCTGATCGAGCCGTCCGGTCAGTAGGTGGGCCAGCTGGGGTTCGTCGTCGAACCAGGCGGCCAGGATGTCGATGGCGGCGCGCGTCTGTTCGGCGGGATCGGCGGTTCCGCCGACGACCGAGGTGAGTCGCTCGACAATCCGTCGTGCATGTCTGGTTGCGAGCGCGTCGACCACCCCATCGCGGTCGTTGAACGCCGCGTACACCGCGGAGCGGGTGAGGCCGGCAGCTTTGGCGACTTCCGCGAGCCCGACCGCGGCGCCGGACTGGCGGATGGTCGCCTCTGCGGCGTCGAGCAACATCTCCCGTCGCGCGTCGAGGTCGACCGGGGGTCCCGGTGGTCTACCTCGACCGCGCCGGGTCGATTCTGCGGCCATCTGCACCTCCCGGTCATATCTGCGGTCCTCGTGACCTCAGGACTGCCCGGGGGACAACCCTACTCGCGCACCCGGGGGCGAAGGGGCGGCCAGATCGGTCGAGCCCTACTCGCTGCGAAGCCTGTCGAGGTCGGTCGTGGCCACGACGGAGAGGCGGTCCAGGATCTGCTCGTACGCAGGAGATCGTCGATGCACCAGCGAGGTGTGGGTTTCGCCGGCCACCAGGTGCAACTCGGCGCTGCCGCCCGCCGCCCGGACTGCGGCGGTGTAGTGCCGCGAGTTGTCCGGGTCGACGTCGTCGTCGGCGAGACCGTGGAAGAGGATCACCGGCATTGCGGGATCCAGGTTCTGGATCGGGTCCACCGATGCGTACCGATCGGGCACCTGTTCCGGTGTGCCGCCGAGGATCTGCTTGATGACCCGTCCGTTGCCGTGGTTCACGGCGTAGCGCATGTCCAAGGGGCCGGAGATGGAAACCACTCGGGATGGGCCGAATGCCGGACGTGAGCCCACTTCATCGTCGTCGAGGCGGTGTCGCGTGCCTGCCCAGACGGCCAATTGCGCACCGGCACTGTGGCCGATCACCAGCTCGTCGTCGATGCTGAGTTGAGGATGTGCCTCGGCAATCGCGGGTACGTGGTCCAGTGCGCGGGCCACGTCGTGGAAGGTCGTCGGCCAGCCGCCGCCCGTGCCTACGCGGCGATACTCGACGTTGTAGACGGCGAGTCCGCGGGCGGCGAGATCACGGGCCATGTCGTCGAACTGCTCTGCGCCGGCGCGACTCTCCCAGCCGCCGCCGTGAATGATGGTGACGAGAGGAACGGTTCCGTCCCCGTGGTCGCCCGCGGGTAGGTACAGGTTGGCCCAGTTCTCGGCCGGGTCGGCGTCGGCGGGATCGAGATACTCGATGCGTTCGATGTCGATTCCGTCGGAACCCTGCGGGACCGGCGGAGCTGCGGTGGGCGCGTGGGTGGTCTCGGTTGCCGCCGTGGACGAGGGCTGCGGGGATTCGCCGGAATCGGTGGAACATCCGGCGGATCCGACGACGAACACAGCCGCTGCGGCTGTTGCGATCAAATGATGTACGCGCACGCCGAATTCAATCATGCCGGCGGCGGTCTCGGGGTGGGGAAATCGTGACCGAAACCGCGGGCGCCCGGCCGGATCAGACCTCGGCGTCCTGAGGGTCGGGGTCGGTACGACGGTCGGTGTCGGAGAACACGTCCTGTCCGGGTTCGCTGTCGAGGACTTCCCGCCGGAACATCAGCATGAAGCCGAAATACAGACAGCCGACCAGGATCAGCCCGCCCACGATGATCATGGGGACGGTCGCGTCGATGGGGGAGAGCAGGATGACGACAGCACACACCGACCACACCAGGGCGGCCACGGCCACCGGCAACTCGAACCGACCGAGGTCGAAGGCACCGCGCTTGCGGTCCAGGCGTTTGCGGACGGCCAGATAGAGAATGACGACGAGTCCGTAGGTGATCGCGGGGAAAAGAGTGCCCGCGGTGATGAGTTCGATCAGCGCGTCGCCCGGCAGCACGATCATCACGACGATCCCGATGACCAACGGGAGCACGGTGGCCGGGATCGGGGTCTGGGACCGCTTGTTGACCCGTCGCATCACCTGATGCGCCGGGAACCGCCCGTCACGCGACATCGCGAACACCATGCGTGCACACGACGTCAGCGACACCAGTCCGCCGCCGAAGAATGCGATCGCGATCACCACCAACAGGATTCGCTCCATCGGAGCTCCGAACTGATCCCGCATGATGGTCGCCACCGGCGATTCCGACGCGGTCACCTTGGTGATGTCGTCGATCGCCACGGTCAGTCCGATGAGGAACAGCATTCCCAGGATTCCGGCCGCTGCGACCGAGCCGACGATGGCCCGCGGCACCGTGCGGTGCGGATCCTTGGCCTCCTCAGCCATGTTCGCCGCGGAGTCGAAGCCCACCAGTGTTGCCAGGCCGACGATCATCACGGCCATCAAGCCGCCGCCGAACGCGAAGTATTCTGTTGAATCCGCTGCGACGCCACGTGATCCGAGGTTGGCGGCCGAACCGTCGCCGGTCACGGCGACCGCCACCAGCAGCGCGACCACCAGCACCACCACGATCGTCACCTCGACGCCCACTGCCAGCGAGTTGATCAGCCCGACGAGTCGGGTCGATGCGATCGCGAGCGCCGCCTGCACCAGCAGAATCACGACGGTGAGGATGCGGGCGGTCTGCTCGTCGGGGGTCATGTTGAACAATGGCATCAGGCACTGGCTGGCCATCGCGAAGTCGATTGCCATGAGTCCCACAACGAGGTAGCAGAAGGTCAGCCAGCCGAAGATCCAACCCACGCGCGGGTTGGCGAGCCGAGACGCCCACTGGTACGACGATCCACTGAGCGGGATGCGGGCGGCGAACTGGGCGATGACCAACGCCACCAGCATCTGACCGGCCAGCGCGATCAGCCAGGTCCAGATGCCTACCGGGCCCGCGTTGTTCAGCAACATGCCGTAGGTGCCGAAGATCCCGACGGCGACGGAGATGAACGCGAACGATACGGCGAACACCTGGAACGAGCCGAGCGTGCGTTTGAGCTCTGGGGTGTAACCGAACTCGGCGGACACCTCGTTCGCATCACTGTGGGATGACTGATTGCTCATCTGGCCTCCGCTGCTCAGGTCAGTCAAACCTAGACAGCGACGGTCACGAACGACGCAAAACGCAGAAACGTCGTCCGGTCGGCCTACGCGGTGAACGGGTGCGCGAACAGCGAGGGCCTCGGACAGGTCAGTGTGTGTGGCCCTCGCGCAACACTTCGGTGACCGAGCGGAACATCGTGGACTTGATGGCGCCGAGGGTGTTCGAGTCCTTGCCGACGAGAGGCTTGAGCCGATCGAGCGCGCTGGAGACGATGGCGTGCTCGTCGGCCACCGAGTCGGCCAGTCCGACTGCGACCGCTTCCGGTCCGGCGTAACGGTGTCCGGTGGTCATGGCGGTCAGGGCGGCCTGGGGTGTCAGCTTGGCCTGGATGAGCGCAGCCATGCCGGGGGTGAACGGGATTCGGATGTCGACCTCGGGGAAGCAGTAGTAGCCACGGTCTTCACGCATCACGCGATAGTCGTGAGCGAGGGCGAACATGGCGCCGGCGCCGAACGCATGACCGTTGACCCCGGCCACTGTCGGCAGCGGGAAGTTCAACAGCCGGGCGAAGAGTTCCTGCACCTGTCCGACGTAGGAGTCGGCCTTGTCGCCGTTGGCGAGGAGCCAGTCGAGGTCGAGTCCGTTGGAGTAGAACTTGCCCGAGCCCACGGTCACCAGACCGTGGGCGTCGGATTCGACCTTGTCGAGATGGGTGCTGACTGACTCGAGAAAGCGGGGGGAGAAACGGTTTTCGTCCTCGCCGAGGATCAGGACTGCGATGTCGTCGTGGAATTCCAGTGTTGCGGTCATGTTCGGTTCCTTGTCCGTGGAGAGTTGTTGTCGCAGCGGCTGATCAGTTGGTTCCAGGAGGGTCGAGTGACAGCACGGCGCGGACGGCCGCGGCGAGGCGTTCGCGGACCGCGGCGTCGGCGGTACGTCGGCCGCGGAGAAGGAGGGCGGTCGGGAGCTCGACGACGCAATCTCTGATGACCTCCACCGTCTGGCGGTCGGTGCGTCCCCAGACCGCGTGCGCCAGCGTCCGGAACAGGTCGACGAGAGCTTGATCGAGGTCCCGGAGTTCATCGGCCAGATCGTCGGGTAGATCGGCGTCCCCGAGTAGTTCGCTTCGGTCCACGGTGAGCAGGAATCGCCCGGACAGGGGCTGATCGAGAGCGAAGCGCGCCGGGGCGTCGGCGGCAACGACGACCGCCTCGACGGCGATGTCCCGGCCCCGCCCGGAGTCGAGGGTCGCCTCCACTGCCTCGCGTTGCGCGGTCAGGAAACGCTGTGCGGCGCGCAGCCATACCCGCCCGACGAGACCCGCTCGCGAGCCGAAGGCGTGATAGATCGCACCGTTGGACACTGCCGTCGACTCTGAGAGGGCTCGCACCGTGACTGCAGCAGCGCCCGATTGGACCGCCAGCGCCTCGGCGGCATCGAGCAACTGCTCGAGGTCATGAGTTCTGGGCCGGGGCACGAGAAGACGGTAACAGAGCAGTTGCTCTGTTACCGCTGTGATCCCCGCCATGCGACTGATTCGTGACGACGCTCGTGAGCTGCCCTAACGATGTACCCGTTGCATCCGTATGATCACGCCCATGTCTGGTCTCTCGTCCCTGATTCGACGCGCCTCACGTGACACCCGCCCCGCCGCCGGCCGTAACCGGTCGCGGTTTGCCTCGGTGGGACTGGCGATCCTGGCCACCGCGATGTCTCTCGTCGTTCTCGCTCCGAACGCCCAGGCCGATCGGGTGATCAACGGGATCGTCGTCGGCGGGAAGATCGAGGAGGCCTACTCCAAGACCGGCGGTTTCTGGAAGTGGGGCGCACCGACCGGTCCCGAACGGGCGTCCGCCAAGCGTGGCCGGTACCAGACCTTTTCCCGCGACGTGTCGTTCTACTGGCACCCGACGGTCGACGCCGGAACGGCTCATCAGGTCGGCGGCGCGATCCGGACTCGCTGGCAGAAGATCGGCGCCGAGCGCGGCGCGCTGGGCTTCCCCACGACCAACGAGTACAAGTCGGGCAAGGGGCGGACCAGCGACTTCCAGGGCGGCACGATCACCTGGTCCAAGAACGGCGGCGCCCAGATCGTCTGGGGCGGGATCTTGCAGAAGTGGCGCGCGCAGGGGGCCGCGAAGGGGTACTACGGCGTTCCGCTCGGCGGCGAGTACCGCATCGGCAGCCGCTTTGCCCAGGACTTCCAGAACGGCACCATCTTCTGGCCCTGATCCCCGGGTAGCGTGGGCGCTCATGATGCGTGTGCGCGCCGCGGTGGTCCTGGTCGCCGCTGCTCTCGTCGTTGCGGGCTGTTCGGCTGCCGACGGTGAGCGTGACAGTGACGTCGGTGTCGCCCCGACGGTGACCGAGACGGTGACGTCGACGCCGCCGTCCGAGACCGGTTCGACGGCGTCCGATGTGCCGACCGATGGCGAGAGCGCCGGTCCGAAGACCGCGCCCGCAGGTGAGGGCGCTCGACTAACCGTCACCGACATCCGTACCGGCTCGCACGACGGATTCGATCGGGTCGTCTACGAGCTCGGGGGCAGCGGCCGGCCCGGTTGGCGCGTCGCCTATGTCGACGAGGCGCTCCAGGACGGAAGCGGCTTCCCGGTCGATGTCGCGGGTGGAGCGATCCTGGACGTCCAGATCACCGGGTCGGCGTACCCCTTCGACAGCGGGGTCGAGCCGTATGCCGGTCCCGATCCGATTCGTGCACAGCCAGGCGGGTCGGTGGTGGAGGTGCGGGGCGCGCTCGTATTCGAAGGTGTCACACAGTCTTTCATCGGGGTGTCGGAACGCGGAGCTCCTTTCACCGTCGACGTGCTGACCAACCCGACGCGACTCGTCATCGACGTGCAGCGCTGACCGCCGGTGTACCCGCCGCCGTAAACCTAGTACGGTGTACGGAGTAAGGCGCCGGAAGGAGCGAGCATGCCCACGTCACCGCGAACTGTCACGCCGCCGCGCTGGCTCAAGCCGATGAACAAGGTGTTCCTGTTCCTGCAACGCTTCGGTGGGATGAAGGAGTTGCCGGTCCTGATCGTGCCCGGCAGAAAGAGCGGGAAGCCTCGGCGGACGCCGCTGACCGTCGTCGCCGTGGACGGGGGCCGCTACCTCCTCGAAGGATTCCCCGGGGCCGACTGGGCTCGCAACGTCCGCGCCGCCGACGGGCTGGCGCAGCTGTCGATTCGCGGGGACGTGACCGATGTCCGTCTTGTCGAACTGCCCGCCGACCAGGCGGTGCCGGTACTCCGCGCCTGGCCTGAACTGTCGGGCAGTGACGGACCGAAGATGATGAAGGATGCCGGCGTGGTCACCGACGTCACCCCGGACGCTTTCGCCGCCGTTGCGGGACGCTGTGGGGTGTTCCGAATCGACCCCCGCTGACCCGCGCCGCCGGGCTGTGGTGACCTTCGGTCGCCGACGACGGCGATGCGATGTTTACCGATACGAACGAATGGCTATATTCCCTCCCGGTCAACGTATCGGAACACCAGGAGGAACGACGCATGGTCGCACTCATCGTGGGACTGTTCGCCCCAGTGGGGCTCACGGTGTTCACTGTCGGCATGGATCGTTTCCAGCGCCGCATGGAGTATCCCGGCGGCAATCGGCGACGCGACTCGCTCGACACGGCGTCGGAGGCCGGCGCCACGACGCCATGTCCCGACCAACTCCCGCGTGCGGAACCGGCAGTCCTGAAGCTCGCCTGACTTCGGTTTTGTTGGTACCGGTTCTCGAGATGGCCGACTGTGGCGCGCCGGCGGCGGAAGTCTGACGGCCGAAGGGGTGCCCCCGGTGCTCTGGCGATGAAGCCTCTGCAAGTCGTCCGGTATCGGTCGCCCCGGCACCGCTGACCGGCCGCACTGTGCACGGGTCCGTCAGTGTGCGTATTCACGGGAATCGGTTGTGTACTCAGGGATTCCGTAGTCGTCGAGGCGCCTCCTGACGAGTTCGGTGATGTATTGATCGGCGAGATTCTGCAGAACCGGGAGTTTGCCGGCGATGCGGACCGCGGCGAACCGGCCGGTCAACCACGGCGCGGTCGCGGCTGCACGCGCGAGGTCGGCGATCGAGAGGTCAACGCCCATGTCGGCAGCCTTCCTGAGGTTTCCCTCGCAGAAGGCGGCCGCGAAAGCGAGCTTGCTGTAGCTCTTTTCGACGGCGTCGGCTACACGGTCGAAGGGGCTCTCCGTTGGGCGCAGGTAGGCGTCCATCGTGGAGCTGACGAGTTTGCGGCAGTCGTCGTCGTAGCCGTGGCGCAGGGTTGCGGCCCGCGCGTTGAACAGGTCGACGATCTCCTGCGCGGAACCGGGCAGCAGTTCCTCGGGGAGTCCGAGCAGGAACCCGCGGTAGCGATGGAACTCGACCATCGCCCGCTCGTCGTAGGGGAGTTCACGGTTGGCCCTGACTGCCTTGTCTGCCTTCTGATAAGGGCCGATCATGCCTGCGGGGAACTGGTCGATCTGGGGACCGGCAGGCCGTAGATCCTGGTGTCCCAAGTTCGTTTCCTGCTGTTGCCGTGGCCGGTACGCTGCAATGCGTTGAACCGGACCATCGAATGCATCAGGCGCACCATCACGGTCGCCTCGAAGCCCGGACCGAAACGCCTGAGACCGCCCGGTAGCGCCGTGACCGCGAAGTAGGCGGTGGTCTCGTTGACACGGTGTGCGGCTCGGGTGCCCGACAGCGCGCCGGTGATCGTCATCGGCAGCGCCGCATAGCTGTTGGTGAAGGTCGCGAGGAATGCGCCCCGGGTCATGAAGGGTGACACGAGCGCGGCATACAGACGGGAGTATGCGGCGCCGTCGTCGATGAGATCGAAGTCGATCCAGTCGGGCTTCTCCTGCATCACGGCGATGAGTTCGCCGATCTCCGGGGGAGCGTCCGGAACATTCTCCGCGCCCGCGCGGCATACGCGTCGAACGAGACTCACGAGTTCGGAGACCGGATACTGCGCAGACAGTGCAGCCACCCGATCGGCGGGCACGTCGGCCAGAAATGTCGATGTGTGGACCAGTTCCATCAGACGCGGGTCGTTCAAATACTTGCTGCGATCGCCCAATCGACGCGGCAGCGCAGACTCGACATCGGGGTCGGTGGTGAAACGTTCCGGGGTCGTGTCGAAGTCGAAGTCGCCATACAGCTCGGGCAACTCGTCGGCCTGCCGTGCGACCCGCTCCGCCAGTTCTGGGTAGTAGTGCGCCATCCCGACCTCTCAGTCACCGTCGACGAGTCATTGCTCTCATCGCCATTGGAGCAGGTCTGGCGACCTGCCATGACCGATTTGGGACATTGCATCGAAAACGTCTCACCTGGTGACATGGCATCGAATCGTGTCCGCCTACGATGAGGACCTGCCGACGTGGGGCGTCGAGCCGCTAGACTCCGACACGATACTGGTTCGCGCGTACCGGATTCGCTACGTGTCGATGTCCGAGAGGAAAACATGACGCGTGTGGCTCTCCGTCTTGCCAACCTTGCTGCTGGAATGTTCGTCGTCGCGCTGATCGCTGCCGGCTGCGGTGGTGCCGACGCGAACGACACGTCATCGAAGGCATCATCGGCCGAGGCTTCCGTCTCCCCGTCAGACGCCGACGATCGGACGGTTGCGGAGACCAGCACCCCGGGGACGCCCGCTACGGTGACGATCACGGGGGTGGACGACGTCGCGGTGACTCTGGTCGGCCCGCTCGCAGTCAAATACGCGGCGGCGACCGACGCCCAGAAGCGGGCCATCGGCATACCGCTGACCGGGGATCACAATGCCGGAACCCGAGACAGCGGCGTCGTGTACCAGCAATTCCAACGCGGCGTGATCATCGCGAAGAACGCCAACCCCGGGACACCCGCGTATATCGTCACCTCGGGAAAGATCCGGGATGCATGGAATACCGAACGTGCCCCGGACGGCGTGCCGTTACTCACCGGCAAGAACGGCTCGGCCGGGCCGCTCGGTGTGCCCACGAGCGACGTGACCACCGACGGTGACCTCGAAGTGGTGACTTTCGAGTACGGCACCATCTCGGAGAACACAGCAACCGGCGACGTCATCGTGACGGTCAACGGCAAGGTCGTTCCGTCGGGCCTGAAGTGAGCGGCGGCTGCGTAGGCGAGGAGTTCGCCGGGTTCAGACGATCAGGCCGACGGCGAGCGCGATCACTGCGAGCGAGGGAACCACGCCCTGCTTGAGTGCGGCCGCGATCTTGTCGGGGCTCGAAAGCGCCAGAACCAATGCCGCAGCGACCATCGACGCGGTGCCCGTGAAGACCAGCGTCGCCCCGACGGCGTCAGATCCAATGGCGTACAACACGATTCCGACGAACACCGCGATCGCGAGGAACAGGTTGTAGAACCCCTGGTTGAAAGCGAGTTCCTTCTGAACTGTCGCTTCCTCCACCGTCCCGGTGCCGAACGTCGCGCGGGCGCGCTCGCTCGTCCAGGCGATGGATTCCAGATAGAAGATGAGGACGTGGAGGAGCCCCGCGACCGCGGCGAGTACCAAACCTGCGATGACCATTGTGAACTCCTCACGCGTGCTCGCTTCGTCGGAAGTAGTGCGTTCCGACCAGTGTGCCACTGGGACGCCTCCTCGGAACCGCTGCGCCCGCCGCGGGATCTTGCCCGGAATAGTCGGTTGCTGCTGCTGACGTGCTCTGCATTCCGAATTCCACCCGGCCCGGAACGGTATTGGCGTGCACCCATAGACTTTCCGGCAGCCGGCGCCTGCTTACGGCCGCCGAACGGGTGATGAGCGTGGAGGCTGGAGTATGGCGGAGACCGGTAAAAGATTCTCGTGGGTTGTGGCGCTGGCGATCGTGGTCGGCCTGATGATCGCCTATGTCTCCGTCCTGGTGGTCTACGCCAAAGGTGGAACCGATGACGGTGCGGAAGCAAGTAGACCAGTGGCGAACGGCGTCGTGGTGTACCTCGATATCAACACGGTCAACGGCGCCGACTTCGAGGTGGCCGGCACCGTCTCGATCGATGCCGGTGGTGATCTGCTCGATGGTCGAGGCGACCTCAAACAGGATCTGACCGTAGACGTTTCGCCGACGGTCTCCGACACCGAGCTGACGTTCCCCGCCGGTACACGCCCCGGGGTTCTGCCGGTGTCGTTGTACAGCGACGGCGACATCCGGCTCTGGCCGTTCGACAGATACGTCGCGGAGTCGGTGACGGTACAGGCGTTCGGTCCGAACGATCCCGCGTTGCCGACAGAGGTCGTGCTGATCGACTCGCTGATCGGCTGGGACATCAAAGCCGGGGACACCGTCGCCGGCGGAAAGGCGTTCCCGGTCACCTCGTCCAGGGCGGCCGCATCGCTGGCCTTTGATCTCGCGTTGTGCGCGATGCTGGTCGTTCTGCCGATCTGCACCCTGTTCGTCTCGATCCAGACGGTCCGCCACCGCAAGGCGTTTCAGCCTCCGATGGTGACCTGGTTCGCCGTGATGCTGTTTGCCGTGCTACCCCTGCGCAACATCTTCCCCGGTTCGCCCCCGTTCGGATCATGGGTCGACTACTCGGTGGTTCTCTGGGTCCTCGGTGGTCTCGTCGCGTCGCTCGCGCTGTATGTCGTCGCGTGGTGGAAACAGGCTCCCTGATCCGGGGCACGTTGAAACGCGCGTAGCCTTTGCGGGTCCTCCCGGGATCGCGGTGACGACGCCTGGGCGCGATCGGTTCGTCGTCAGGTTTGGCCGGCACTCACGTAGACAACCCGGGGCGCTCGTTCACAGGCGCACCCTACTCGCGCAACCCAGATGGACGGCCACGTCCGGGAGTGGCGACGAGTGCCGTCCCGACCACGTTCTGCGACGATGGTTCGATGTTGCGTAACACCTTCGACCACGGCAGTCCTGCACCGCGGGGGTGGAAACGGCTGCTGCAAGACGTCGACTGGGCGCGGGAGCTGTTCGGTCGGGCCGAACGATGAGTTGTCCGGCGACTCCAGCGTCGCTGATGTCGGCTCTGCGGGTCCGCACTTCGTTCCGCCACGGCATGCCGACGACCGAATTGCGGATGAACCTGCCCCCCGAAGCGGTGTGGGCAACGATCACCGATGTGAACGCCTGGCCGAGATGGGGGCCCACTGTCACAGGGGCACGCGTGAACGGAGACGTCGAGTTGGCGTCCGGGGCACGCGGGACGATCACGACTATCGCTGGGGTGCCGCTGCCTTTCGAGGTCACCGAGTTCGTGGATGGACGGTTGTGGGCCTGGAGGGTGGCAGGTGTGAACGCGACGCGGCACGAGGTGATTCCGATGGCGGGCGGCTGCGTTCTCAGCTTCGGCGCGCCGGTCTGGGCAGCGGCGTATCTGCCGGTGATGGCCTTTGCGTTGCCGCGCATCGAACGGATCGCGGCGCGTCTGGAATAGGGGACGGGCCGTGGTGTCAGGGTCGCGTGCGCTGGGCCTGGTATTCGACCATTTCTTGGGAGAGGAGTTGGCGTATTCGTGGATTGTGACTGCAGGCGACCGCGAGGAGTGTCAGTAGTATCCAGCTGCTCAGTGCGCTGGCGACGACCACGACGAAGGCTGTGGTGTTGCCGCCGGTGATGTGGTCGCCGGCGCTGTGGCGGGCCTAGAGCCGCCAGTAGATCATGAGGTTGACCGTGAGCCCGATCCCGTAGGACAGCAGATACGGGACCCAGGTGCCGTCTCGCAGACGAGCCGAGAAGGGCTCTTGGCGTAGGGGGAAGACCACCGAGAGTACGTTGCCCACTCCCAGCCAGATGAAGACCATCGTGATGAACTGGTCGACCATCGCGATGGGGTTGGTGCCGGCGGTGAGGGAGAGCACGGCCATCACCGGCGTGCCGGCTGCCGTCACCAGGACCGCCATTGCGAGATTCTTGACGATCAGCAATTGCCAAAGGCGTTGACCACCTGTCAGCCGGCGGCGTACTCGGCCGGCTTCGAAGCACAGAGCGTTGGTGCACACCACGCTTCCGACGATCACCGAGAACACATACAGGGTCAGTGATGCGGCGTCGTCGTACCGTCTCCATCCCAGGGTGTGGTAACTCACCACCAGCGCCGCGCTCAGAGCCAGGGTGATGGCGATACGCAGCAGTATCGAACGCGGTTGCCCGGCGACTATGTGACGTATTTCGGCAATGACGTCGCGGCCCAGCCCTGGGAGGGAGTCGGTGAACCTGAGTGCGGCGATTCGGCTCAAGGCTCGTCGGTTGGGCGTGGGCGTCGGTATCCCGGCTGCCCGCGCCGCGGCCAGAGTCGCCTGAGCGACAGCAACGTTGGCCAGAGACGCTGCGATCACGGCGTCGGCCGTCGCTTGATGTGGCGTGGGTGCTGTGCCGGAGTCGGCCACGACTGCGAGCACAGTGTTTTCGGCGCGTTGGGTCCAGAGAGGTGAAGCCCCCTCTGCGGCAATGTCTTTGATCGGGCCATCGGCGAGCCGACTAGGACGTCGGGATCTTCGCCTCAATGGGCGTTCCAACCCAACGATGCAGGAATGCGCGTAGTTCCTCTGGCGAACGAGGAGGGTCGCCGGGGTCGACGAGGAGTGACTGGACGAATCGGAGCATGACCTCGAGTTCGCGGATGATGCAACTCGCTACCGACTACTTGACATAATTACTATTATCGGCACTTAACTAGGACGAGTTCAATTGGATGAGATCACTCGTCCTAGCTGATCTCGACCGAAACTGCTGGCTACGACCCGCGGCGAATTGCTGGGTCGTGGCGATCCAGCAGCGCAATCTGCGGATCAGCATCGGTAAACGCAAACAGCTGGCGGTGCGTCCTGGGAGCGACCGTCGACCGACTATTGACGAATCCAGAGACCGGTGTCATCAACGATGAGCTGAAACCTTTTGCAACTGCCCTGAAGTCGATGAAACGGGCCAACAGCGGTCTGACCTGGATCAACCAAGAACATGTCACAGCGTTCCTCACCGAGTTGGCCCGCACGCCGCTCGTTTCCCATGACGTCATCGATCAACTCCCCCGATCGCGCACCCGAGAATACGTGCGAGAACTCCTGGTCACCCATCAGATCCTGCCGCCCAGGGACGGACTGCTGCACCGCTATATCGACTGGTCAAACGACGCCCTCGACCGCCTGAAATCGGCGGAACATCGCGACATCGTCAACCGCTACATCCGCTGGCACCACCTGCGGCAGATGCACTCGATGGAGTCGGTGTCGCACGGCACGTTCTTACGGTCGAAGCAAACCGTCACCGTCACAATCGAATTCCTCAACTGGCTCACCGACCGCGACGTCTCGATCGGCGACCTATCCCAAGCGGACCTAGACTCATGGCAGGCCGAAGGTCCGAGCACGCGAGAGTTCGCCATCCGCTTCCTCGCGTGGGCGTTCAAGATGAAGCTGGTCGCCGCAGACCTCACAATGACACCTCACCGACGTGGCACCAGCCCGAAGATGAGTGCCGAGGCTCAGCAAGACACCGTCGACAGCATCACATCGAACCAACCGGCACTGAATCCACGGGACCGAGCCGCCGCGATCCTGGTGCTCGTCTTTGGCCAGCAGATCGACCGTGTCGTCAAACTCACTTGGGACCACGTCATAGTCTCAGACGAACTCGTGACCGTCACACTCGGCGCCATCGCCATAGCCCTGCCGGCCCCGCTCGACGAACCATTCCGCCACCTCGCCGGAGAACGAGACCTCGCGAATACCGCCGCGCACCCGGCCACTAACTGGGTATTGCGCGGCTACGTCCCAGGCCGACACATCAACCCGACTCACCTACGGAACCGGTTGAAGGCGACTTTCAGTACCCGGACCGCCCGGTTGGGCACCCTACATGAACTCACCAAGCTCGCACCCGCAGCGATACTCGCCGACACTCTCGGCTACTCCCCTGCCACCATCGAGCGACATGCGGTGGCTTCTGCCGCCACCTATGCCCGATATGTATCGATGTTTGACGCTGATGCCTGAGCTTGCGCAGCCTGGGATGCACTCGTGGCCAGCGTCATTCAGAAGCTTGTGGTTTCGAACAATCAGGCTACGGTCGACACCTAGATGGAGGCAATGATGTCGAAAAAGAAGCGCGGGACCCCTCGGACAGGAAAGACGACGAAACAACGTCGCCGCGAAGCTCGTTCAGACGGTTCGCGTAGGACGACTGCAGGTGCTGCCGAAATTAGTGGAGTACCCAGTGGACAACCGGTGCCAGTATTTCCGATCATCTCTGATCATGCCGGATTGACTGCCTTGAGTCACACCCTGCGGGCCGAGCGTCTTGGCCAGATTTCGCAGGCATCCGCTCTTCATGTTCTGGCCGCAATTCAGTCTCGACTCGATGTCGCAACCACCACTGACTGGTCGGAATCGCGTGTTGAACGAGCGATGCTTGCGGAGGCCGGCACGGAGTGGGCCGCCCAATTGGCAACTAAGGTGGGAGTGACTCATCGCCTCGTTCCTCCGAGATCGATGACACAGCTGATACGCGAGGCTTTCGAGGCGTGTTCCGAAGTCGATGGCAGCGGTGTACGAGATATTGAGATTGTTGACGTTCTTGAACTCGTGATGTCGATTACGAGTGAGCACGCTGGTGAACAGAACCCCCTCGACATGCTGGCGAATCCAGATCCCGCCGAGTACAGAGCGCAGATCGCGGCGATCGAGGCGTACACCTCCGACGAGACTGTCGTAGCGGTTCGGCAACACGCCCTGAACGATATGGCGAACCTACTCAGCAACGAACCCGTCAAAATCGAGTTGATCAAGGCCTCCACTTACGACCTATGGTTCCAGCCTTGGCCTGATCGAGTAACTGACCCGCGGATTGGATCAAACCCTGCGGAGGCGTTCGAGCTGGCCAACAAAGTCCCGCTTCTCGATGTGATGCTTGTAGGGCAGATCGTGAGCGAGAGAATCGTAGCCGGACAGTTCGAGTTCGATCGTGCGGACTTAGTTCGATCTGGAGCAACCGAAGTCGCGGTGGAGTTCGTCTTCAACAATATGGCTTACAAACCGACCCAGTTTAAAAGACGACTTCGCGACGATCGCGCACAGGGGTCTGTTACAAATCAGCGCTACGTCTTTACTGAAAGACCCTTTCTTCGGCGAGGCAGAGAGACAGTATTCGCCCTGCGATATCAATGGATTGTGGACCGATTCTTTGGCGCACAGCTCTACTGGCAAACATTCTTCTCGTTCGGTCCTGTCGCTCCACGATCTTTGTCTGAAACTTTCAGCCAAGCGATGAATTACGCCTTTGAGCGGAGGGCTGGCGACATCTTGGAGAAGATTGCCTCGTACAGCTCTAAGATTAGTCGGTTGGTTTCCGAGACCGAAATGCAGGCCGAGTGGTCGGGCGCGGGGCGAACGCCTTCAGTCTGCGATTTCATGCTCGTAGCCGGCCGCGCGTGCATCATTCTCGACGCCACCAACCACCACCTTAGCGCTGGATTGGCGCAAGGTTTGGCGGATCTCTCAACCTATAACGAGGATATGGACTCGGCCTTTGTATCAACAAAGTTCAAACAGATCGTTTCGACAGCGAAGCTAGCTAGAGAGCGCCTGTCGTTTGGCATAGAGGATAACCCTGTGTTTTACCCGTATGTTGTGGTGCCAGACAACGGTATATCTAGCATTACATCGGTTCAGTTAGACTGGCGCACTCGGGCAGCGCCGTTTGAGGAACTGCGAGGCTCCATAAGGCCACCGGTGCCCTTAAGGATGAGCGATCTCGCGATATTTGAGGGACTCGGGGAGCTCTACTCAACGCACACTAGAGATATCGCGGACCTGTTGGGTGGATGGACTAACCAGCCGACCCCAGTTCCTGTCTCACTGCGCGAGTTCCTGGATATTGTTTCGCTTCCGGCGCCTATCCCACAGCGGATGCTCCGGGATAACGATGCACTCAACCGGTTGATCTGGCAACGTCGCGATGAACTACGGGCTCGTCAGTCATCTGACCAGATTGACGATGAGTAGTGCATCGGCTTTTCTGATATAGACATTGGAAGGGTCGAGAGGGGTGGCTAGTTTATGAGATCCGCTCTGCCACTTTGTTAATAGCCTTGCTCAATTCCCTCGAAGCGTCATCCACTGATTTGGAGATACTCATCGGCGTGCCTGGCGTTGTTTTCGCCACCCAGCGATACTCGCTAAGATCGATTGCGTACGTCAAGGGATCAATGGGTCCATATGGCCCATCGAATGATATTGTGATCTTAAACTGGCCTTTTTCGTTGACCGGACTCCTGGGCGATGGCAAGATATTCTGTGGCAGCCCGAGGTTCCACTGCATCACTCGTCCGGGCGGTAACGATGCAAAACGTCGATTGTTCGCGAACCTCTCGTTGTCACCGTCTCGTGACCATTCCGATGGAAATGGCGGATCGATACTTATTGAGACACTCGTGGCCACGGTCGGCCCATCGTTCTTTACAACAAGCATCATGAACGAGGCGTGCTGGGCATGAGGGCGGATATCAGCCCACACATATGGTTGCCCAGCATCCTCGTGTATCCGACGTTGGAGGGCGGTTTGTTCCTCGGCGGCGCTCACCTGGCGCCAGGTGAAGTACAACGCGGCGAGGGCGATGCCGGCGGCGATTGCCGCAACGATAGATGAAGCGTCCATGGGGACATTCTCAGCTACCGGCAGGCGGATGTAGGCGTTCCCGGCCACGTGTCGCTCAGCTTCCCTCATCGCTTCGAGGTCGACTCGTCCCACTTCAACACGTCCCGTTACCAGTTAACTGGGCGGGTGAAAACAGATGCGACGCAACGTGTTCGGTTGTAGACTAGTCCCAGAATCAGGTAGTCGTTCTAGAACGTC
>NZ_BACI01000028.1 GCF_000225505.1 Gordonia alkanivorans NBRC 16433
GCCACAGACATGAGAATGCCCCGCGATCTCCTCGTCACGGGGCATTACTCGTCTTCAGGTACTCAGCTGAGGTGATGCACTTCGGCCAGTCCGTAGACCGGAGTGTCGAGACCCTCGTACCGAGCCTTCAGCTGGAGTGCCAGGTAGAGGGAGTAGTGCCGGGACTGATGCAGGTTGCCGCCGTGGAACCAGAGGCCAGGCTGCTGCGTCGGCTTCCACATGTTGCGCTGCTCGCCCTCCCACGGGCCGGGATCCTTCGTGGTGTCCGATCCCAGTCCCCACACCTTGCCGACGCGGTCGGCGACGTCCTGTCCCATCAGGTCAGCGGCCCAGCCGTTCATCGATCCGAACCCCGTTGCGTAGACCACGACATCGGCCTCGAGCTCGGTGCCGTCGGCGAGCACGACGGAGTTCTCGGTGAGGTGATCGAGCTGTCCCTGAACCAGCTTGATGGTCCCGTTGGCGATGAGCTCGCTGGCGCCGACGTCGATGTAGTAACCCGAGCCGCGTCGTAGGTACTTCATGAACAGGCCCGAGTCGTCGTCACCGAAGTCGAGTCTGAAGCCGGCCGCCTCGAGACGGTCGTAGAACTCCTTGTCCTGCTCGCGGATCTGGTTGTAGACCGGCACCTGGAACGCGTGCATGATCCGGTAGGGCAGCGACGCGAAGGTCAGGTCGGCCTTCTTGGTGGTCATGCCGGAGGCGACGGCCTCCTCGCTGTATAGGCCGCCGAGGGCGATCGACCGCAGCGAATCGGACTTCACGATATGCGTCGACGAGCGCTGCACCATCGTGGCGTCGACGCCGTTGTCGACGAGGGCTTTGCAGATGTCGTGAGCCGAGTTGTTCGACCCGATCACGACGACCTTCTTGCCGGCGTAGGCGTCGGGACCCGGGTGCCGGCTGGAGTGATGCTGCTCGCCGGCGAAGATGTCCTGACCCGGCACCGTGGGGATCGAGGGCTTACCGGACATGCCCGTCGCGAGTACGAGCTGCGTCGGGTGGAGCGTGAGGCGTTCGCCGTCGCGATCGAGTTCGACCGTCCAGCGTTCCTGGTCCTCGTCGTAGTTCGCCGACAGGCAGGTGGTCTTGCTCCAGTAGGGCACCTCCATGACCTTGGTGTAGAACTCGAGCCAGTCGCCGATCTTGTCCTTGGGTGCGAACACCGGCCAGTTCTCGGGGAAGGGGAGATAAGGGAGGTGGTCGTACCAGACCGGGTCGTGCAGGCAGAGGGACTTGTAACGCTTACGCCACTGGTCGCCGGGCCGGTCGTGACGGTCCACGACGACCGACGGCACCCCGAGCTGTCGAAGGCGTGCCCCGAGCGCGATGCCGCCCTGTCCGCCGCCGATCACGAGGACATAGGGCTGGGCAGTCCGCCCGAGCTCGCGCTCCTCGTCGGCCTTCTTCTCCGCCCACGATCGGGTGTCCGGATCGGAACCGTGCACGGCACCGAGCACGCGGGTCGGACCGCGGCTCTCCTCGTAACCCTTCAACTCCTGCATGGTCGTGAGGAGCGTCCAGGCGCGGTCGACGCCGTCGGCGTCCGGACGGATGCGTACATGGCCCTCGCAGCGTCCGACGGCGGTCTCGAACGAGAGGAAGGCCGACGCCACGCCGTCACCGTCATCGGTGGCGTCCTCGGTCGTCGCGAAGCCCGCCGGCCGGGTGTCGGCCAGGCGTGCGGTCAGCATGTCGCTGATCTGCTCGTGGCCCTCGACCGTCTTGATGTTCCAGGTGAATGCCGTGAGATCGCGCCAGTAGCTGTCGGTGAGGAACGCACTCGTCGCACGCCCGACATCCAGCGCGGCCAGCGCAGCTTCGAACTCCTGCAGCCACGCGTCGACACGCTGCTGTGGGGTGCGGCCGGTGCTGACAACCGGCTCCATCGTCTGGGTCATCGTCTCTCCTCAAACAGTTCGGGGTGGCGCCGATAGTGACGCGGGCCACAATCTTGCTGAGGACAGCAGACGCCTCGGGTGCCCGCGCCGGCAAGGGTTGCAGTCCGTTGCGACCCGTCCCCTCGTTGCATCGCTTCTGTGATGTGACGCACAATCTTGGTAATGACGATTTCCGACCACGTCTCCGATCTGGAGCCTGCCGTACAGGCCGGCGACGATCCGCGGGAGTTCGCCCACGTCCTCAGCGCCGTCCACGACGCCGCTATGTCGGGTGGGCGGATGCCGGCACGTCCGCGGGCCGTCATCGACGACTCGTGGCAGCGGCTTCGCAGGGCAGGCCTCTCTCCGGACGCCGACACCGCGGTCGAGCGGGGCCTGGACTTCGAAGAACTCGAGGAGCGGCGACGCCAGTCGGGACTGATCGAGGTCGTCGATGAACTCGCACGCAATCTGGACTCGTTGATCGCGGACGGGGACAACATCCTGGTCATCGCCGATGCACGAGGTCACGTGCTGTGGCGCAGCGGGTCGTCGAGGGTGCTCAGTCGTGCCGATCAGCTGGGGTTCATCGAGGGCGCCGACTGGGCAGAGGGTTCGGTGGGCACGAATGCGATCGGCACCGCACTGATGTCCGGCAAGTCCATCCAGGTGTTCTCCGCCGAGCACTTCGTCCGCAGCCACCACTCCTGGACGTGCACCGGAGCTCCGATCAAGGACCCGCGGACCGGAGACGTGCTCGGCGTCGTCGACGTCAGCGGTCCGGCGGCAACGATCCACCCGACCACCCTGGCGCTCGTACATGCCGTCGCGCGGTTGGCCGAGTCGCAGCTGCGGGAACAGCATCACCGACGGCTCGATTGCCTCCGGGCGGTCGCAGCGCCGATTCTCGCCCGCTCGCCGGGGCCGGCGTTGGCCGTCGACGTGGACGGCTGGGTGGCGGCTGTCGATGCGGTGTCCCCACGATCGCGGCTGTTGTTGCCGCGCGGTGTCGGACCTGGCCGGTCCTTCTTCGGTGCACTCGGCGAATGCGATGTGGAAGCGTTACCGGGCGGCTGGCTCGTGCGCGTCGCCGATGCCGCGGATGCGTCGACGACGCGGGTCTCGATGCGAACGGTTGTCGCCGCTTCCGGAGGTGAGTGTGTCGAGGTCTCGGTCGAGGGAGCCAGTGGCGGCTGGACCCATCGGTGTTCGCCCCGGCACGGTGAGATACTCACCTTTCTCGCGCGGCACCGTAGCGGGGTGACCGCTGCGCAGATGTCGGCGCACCTCTTCGGCGTCGACGATCGGACGGTGACCGTCCGCGCCGAGATGTCCCGGCTGCGCAAGCGTTTCGGCGGTCTGCTGATGGCGGGACCGTACCGCTTCGCAGACGGCGTCGAGGTGCGCCTGGCCGGCTGAGAACTGCCCTGCAAACCGCTCCTGAGATCAACACACCTGGAGCGTCACCGCGGACATGTCGTCGTCGACAGCCCTGCTGAGGGTGCGTTTGAGGGGCGGATTCCAGTGGCTCCCGGTCAGTCGTACTCGGCCAGGACGAGTCCCCGGTCGTAGGCGTAGACGATCGCCGCGGCGCGGTCCCGCAGGTCGAGCTTGGTGAAGATGTGGTTCACGTGAGTCTTCACCGTCACCTGCGAAATGCCCAGTGCCGAACCGATTTCGCCGTTCGTCAGGCCGCGGGCGATCAGACGCAGGACGTCGGTCTCGCGGTCGGTCAGATCCGGTGCGATCGAGGTCTGCTCACGCCCGGCGCGTCGGAAACCGTTCAGGACACGTTCGGTGACGGCGGGATCAAGGAAGGCGCCGTCGCGGACCACGGCCCGGACCGCCCAGATCAGGGCCTCTGCCGACGAGTCCTTCAGGATGAAACCCGCGGCGCCGGCACGCAGTGCGCCGGACAGCAAATCGTCGTCGTCGAAGGTGGTCAGTACGAGCACCGGCGGGGGTTCGCGGAGTGTCCGCAACATCGTCGTGGCGGTGATGCCGTCGATGTTCCGCATGCGCAGATCCATCACCACGATGTCCGGTCGGTGTTCGGCTACCGCCGCGAGAACCTCTGAGCCGTCGGCACATTCGCCGACGATGTCGAAACCGTCCCGAGGGCGGAGTATGCGTCGGAGTCCGGTGCGGACCAGTTCCTGGTCGTCGACCAGGAGGACTCGGATCGGGTCGGTGCCGATGTCGGTGGGACCGGTGGAGGTCATACGCCGATCCCGTCGGTCATGACCCGGGCCGGGAGCGTGGCCCGTACGGTCCAGGTCCCGTTGTCGTGGCAGGTCTCGAAGGTGCCGCCGAGCAAGGCGGCCCGTTGCGTCATGCCGTCGATCCCGGCGCCGTCGCGATCTCTCGCCCGTCCGCCGAAGTGTGGGTTCTCGATGGTGATCTCGACCGAGTCGCCCACAGTGACGCTCACCGTGGCCCGGTTGGCGGTCGAGTGTTTGACGACGTTGGCGAGGGACTCCTGCGTGATCCGGTACAGGGCAGCGGAGACCGGATCGGGGAGCGCGGCGAGGTCGCCGTCCACGCGGTGGGAGACGTGGATGCCCGCCTTCCGGTAGTCGTCGATCAGCGCGGCGAGATCGCGATCGCTGGGCGGAGTCGTGGGCGGCTGTGTCTCGTTCGCGCCGAGCACGTGCACGATGTTCCGGATCTCGGACATGGCCTGCCGGCCCTGGCGTTCGGCGTCGGTCAGGGCGTCGATCGCATCGTCGACGTCGCGATCCTGTTCCAGTGCGCGCCGCGCGCCGGTGACGTTGAGCATGGTGATCGACAGCGAGTGCGCGATGACGTCGTGGATCTCGCGCGCGATGCGGCGGCGTTCGTCGCTGGCGGCGCGATCGGCACGCTCACGCAGGACCCGGGCGCGGTTGTCGGACAGACGTTTCTGGATCAGGACCATGTATCCGATCAGCCAACCGCAGGCGACGCCGAGCGCGTACAACGCGGGGGACTCGAGGCCACCGAAAATTCCGAACGCCACGACCAACGCGACGCACACGACCGCGACGCGGATTCCGGTGCGCAGTGAGTACATCGCGGCACCGATGGCCGCCGTGAGGGTCAACTGCAGGGGCGCGGCATCGTTGGGTACCGGGGCCATCAGGAAACACAGAGTGCTCGCCAGCACGGTGAAGCAGACGTACGTCGACGGCGGCACGCTGAGATCGAGGACGAGTGTCAGGCATGCGAGCACGAGTCCCGCGATCACCCAGCCGAGATGATCGAACGGGTATCGCTGCGCCACCGCGACCGCCGTGACGACCACGCTCGCCGACAGGATCACCGCGGGGTACAGCGGGGGATAGTCTCCGCCGGCGCGTTCGACCCGACGCCGCAGTTCGGCTCCGAGGTCTGCTGTGAAGCTCGTCACCGTTCCAGAATAGGTCCGCAGCCCGCGCCCGCTTCCTCCCACCGATGGATTCCGACCTCCACCCACGGGTGGATGTCAGTTCATCCCACAGCATGGCGATTCGGGGTCTTCGCCTCCATAGCGTTGTGAGCAGCACGTTTACATCACTGGCGAGAGGACGAGACGATGATGCTGCTCCCCGGACCCAACGGCCCGCAATGGGTCGCGTCACCCGCTGTTCCGGAACTACACGGACTGTCCGCGGGACGCCCGGTGGTCGTCGGCGTCTCCGGAAGCGAGGCGTCGCGTCGGGCCATCAAGACCGCCGTGCGCGCGACCGGAGGGACGTCCGACGTGATTCTGGTCTGCGCGACACGACGCAGCCGGCGAGACGAGGCCCCGACCGGACTTCACGATGCACTCAAGGACGAGTCCTACCTGCTGAGCGGGCAGGCCACGGTCGCCGAGCAGCTGCGGACCGCGCGTGAACTCGCGATCTGGCTCGGCGCGCGATCGGTGGTGACGGCCACCGACCTCGGCGACCCGGTCGCGGTGATGCAGCGGGCTGTCGAGCGCTTCGGCGCCGGGGCGGTCGTGCTCGGTACCTCCGGTCGTCGGCCCGGGTGGACGGCGAGGTCCCTCGCCCGGCACCTCGATGCCGAGGTGGATCTCGTCGTCACCGATGGGACACGGCATCACCGTCGCCGGTTCACGACCCGGGAGGCATCGCTCCGCACCCTCCGCTGGACACCGGGATGGACCGTTCCGCAACGCGGCCTTGCCTCCCGCTGAACGCTTGGGAGTATGTGCACATGCGCATCACCGATGAGGCACGTCTCAGGGAGATCGTCGGGCATCCGATCCTGGTGGTGGAGACCGCAAGATCCTGTACTGATTCCCTTCGACACACTCCTCCGCAGGTTCGACCGCGTCGAGCAGCGCGGTCATGATCTCGTCCGCGGGCTCGAGCGGCAGCGTGTGATGAGTTCCGCTGGGCAGCATCACGGTCCGCGCATCGGGTAAGTACTGCCGAACCCGAGCAGAGACGCGGGCCGAGTCATGTGCCCTGCTGTGTGGTGCGAACACCGCGGTGACGTTCTTGCCGCCGGCCAACCTCGAGAGCGCTTCTGATGAAGGGCGTTTGGGGACGATTGTCCGGCCGGTGGGGAAGCGTGCTCCGGCCCAGTACATCTCGATCCACGTGCGGTCGAGGGTGGCGTCGCGGGTCTCCCACGACAGGAATCGGCGCTGCCGCTCCGGGTTCGGGGCGAGGAGCGTCGGCAACGCGTGGGTGAGGTAGCCCAACCGCAGGCCCGCGAAGCACGTAGTCGGGTCGAGGAGGACGAGTCGCCGCACCCGCTCGTGGTTGATGCCGGTCGCGTAGGCCAGGGCGATCATCGCGCCGTATGAATGGCCGACCAGGTCAACGGTTTCGAGTCCGAGGTCGTCTAGCGTCGCGTCCAGCCAGGCCATCAGTTCGTCGGCGGTGCGTGGCCGGCCGGGTCCTGGGCGAGAGCGGCCGGCGTCGCCGATGATGTCGACCGCATGAACCCGGCGCCTCTCCGCGAGACGTCCGGCCACGTTCACGTACGACGCGGACGTGCCGCCGCCGCCCGGGAGCAGGACGATCGGCGCGTCCGATGCGGTGCCGTAGCTGTTGACGCGAGTCACTCCGTAACCGGTCTCGATGTCGATCGGGCGAGCGCCTCCGCGGGCGATGAGTGCGTCGTAGGCGGCGAAGAACCCAGCGCCGTCGGGGGAGTCGGCGAATTCCTGCAGTGACGGTCGTGCCATGCGTGCCTCCGATGACCATATATCTCGATGATCGAGAGATTAGATTATCGAGCGAATGTCGTAAAGTGATTGCGTGGCAAACGACGACCTGGTCCACCGCCTGCGGTCCCTGACCGTCGAGCTGGAGTTGCTCGGGTCCGAGTTTGCGGCGCGAAACGTCCTGCACGCCACCGATGTGCGTGCCCTCATCGCCCTGCTCGACCGCTCGAGGGCCGAGGAGGTCGCGACCCCAGGCTGGCTCGCCGGTCACCTCGGGCTCAACTCCGCGTCGACGACCGCGTTGATCGATCGGCTGGAGGGCCGCGGTCTCGTCTCGCGAGCACGCGACGAATCCGACCGTCGACGGGTCACGCTGCACGTCACCGAGCAGGCCCGGGAGATGGGGTGGGCGTTCTTCGGGCCGCTCATCGACCGAGTTCGTGCCGTCGCCGACGGCTTCTCGGCGGCTGACCTCGACACCGTCAGGTCCTTCCTCGACCAGGTCACCGACGCGGTGGGGGAGTTGCGGCAGATCTGATCGAGCACCGCGGGCAACCGTTCGTCGCGTCCGGGCTACCGGTCGGCGCAGGTCACGAGAACTGATTCGGTGTCGGGCGTCACACCGATACGCTCTAGGGGCGGCGTGACACGTGTGGGTGTCCTGCCATGCGCGTGAGGACGAAAGGATGGCCATGGGCCGGTACAGCGAGGCATTCACCCAGGCGGTCAGCGACCGCGAAGGCTTTTGGCTCGAGGCCGCCAAAGCCGTCGACTGGACCACCGAGCCCGCACTCGCTCTCGACGACTCCGCCGCGCCGTTCTACCGCTGGTTTCCCGGCGCGGAGCTGAACACCTCGTACAACGCCCTCGACCGCCACGTCGCAGCCGGTCAGGGGGACTGCACCGCACTCATCTGGGACTCGGCGATGGTCGGCGAGGTCCGCCGCTACACCTACGCCGAACTGCTCGACGAGGTGTCGCGTTTCGCGGGCGTGCTCGCCGCCCGTGGCATCACCGCAGGCGACCGCGTCGTCATCTACATGCCGATGATCCCGGAGGCCGCGATCGCGATGCTGGCCTGCGCGCGGATCGGTGCGGTGCACTCGGTGGTCTTCGGCGGCTTCGCCGCACCCGAACTCGCCACTCGCATCGACGACGCCGAACCGGTCGCGATCGTCACCGCGTCCGGTGGCCTCGAGCCGGGCCGCGCGGTCGAGTACCTGCCGATGGTGGCCAAGGCGGTCGAACTGTCGGCCGATGCGCCGCAGACGGTCATCGTCAAGGACCGTCCCGAGATCGCCGGTTCCGCGGCCGATCACGACGGCTGGGTGGACTGGGATGCGGCGATGGCCGACGCGCAGGCCGCCGATCCGGTACCGGTTGCCGCAACAGATCCGCTCTACATCCTCTACACCTCCGGCACGACCGGTAAGCCCAAAGGCGTGGTCCGCGACAACGGGGGCCATGCCGTCGCGCTGACCTGGTCGATGAAGAACATCTATGACATCTCCGCGGGTGACGTGTGGTGGACGGCCTCCGACGTCGGCTGGGTCGTCGGCCACTCCTACATCGTCTACGCGCCGCTGCTCGTCGGTGCGACGACCGTGATGTACGAGGGCAAGCCGGTCGGAACCCCGGACGCCGGCGCGTTCTGGCGGGTCATCGCCGACCACGGAGTGAAGGCACTCTTCACCGCGCCGACCGCGATCCGCGCCGTCCGCAAGGCCGACCCGAATGCCGCGGAACTGACGAAGTACGACGTGTCGACCCTGCAGACGCTGTTCGCCGCAGGCGAGCGACTCGACCCCGACACGTTCACCTGGGCGTCGGAGACCCTCGGCGTCCCGGTCGTCGACCATTGGTGGCAGACCGAGACCGGCTGGGCGATCGCGGCGAATCTCCGCGGCCTGGAACCGATGCCGATCAAGGCGGGTTCGCCCACCGTGCCGGTACCGGGCTATGCGGTGGGCGTCGTCGATGCCGAGGGCAAGCCGGTGTCCGCCGGCGAAGAGGGCAGCATCGTCATCGAGCTGCCGCTCCCTCCGGGCACGCTCGCCGGCCTGTGGCGCGACGAGGATCGCTACCGCAAGTCCTACCTGGCGGCCTTCGACGGCTACTACCTGACCGGCGACTCCGGATACATCGACGAAGACGGCTACGTGTTCGTCCTCGGCCGGTCCGACGACGTGATCAACGTTGCCGGACACCGACTTTCGACCGGAAGTATCGAGGCGGTGGTGGCGTCGCATCCGGCCGTCGCCGAATGCGCGGTCATCGGCATCCACGACGACCTCAAGGGGCAGCGTCCCAGTGGTTACGTGGTGCTCAAGTCGGGCGTCGACATCGACGCAGACACGCTGCGCAGCGAGCTGGTGGCCAAGGTGCGCAACGAGATCGGCGCGGTCGCGACCTTCCGTGACGTCACCGTGGTTCCCGCTCTGCCCAAGACGCGGTCGGGCAAGATCCTGCGCAAGACGATGCGCCAGATCGCTGACCACGAGGAGTACACGGTGCCGTCGACCATCGAGGACCCGGATGTACTGACCGCGCTGGCCGAACAGTTGAAGGGCTGAGGAGGCCCGACGCTGTGCGTGACCGCGTCCTCCGTACCGCGATAGCCGTCGTCCCGTTCGTCGGGCTCGTCGGCACGATCGTCATGACGGTGATCGATCTGCTGTCACCGGGAGGTGATCTCGGCCGGGATCTGCTCGAGAACTCGGTGCTGTGGATGATCGGCGTACAGGGTTGGATGACCGGCTGCGGACACATGTTCTTCGGCGAGCCGATCGCGGAGTCGATCGGCTGGCCGTCGAAGACGCCGTGGCAGTGGGAAGTCGGGCTCGCGAGTCTCGCGACCGGAGTCCTGGGTGTCATCGCATCGGGGTTCGACGACGAGTTCACCCTGGCCACGATCATCGCGTTCTCCGTGTTCTACCTCGGCGCCGCGGTCGGGCACGTGCGGGAGATGGTGACCAGGCGAAACTTCAAGCCGGGCAATGCCGGACCGATCTTCTTCTTCGATGTCCTGGTGCCGGTCTACCTGGTCGTGTTGTACACGGTCGTCACCTAGCGCAGACTGGGTCGCGTGCATGTGGACAAGCACGGCGAACTCCCCGTCGACCCCGACGAACGTCCGCTGCACCTGCGCGTGCACGCCCTGGTGTGGGTGTTCGCGGGCGGACTGATCGGTACGGGTGTGCGGTACTGGGCGGAGGAGACGTTCCCCACCGTCGAGGGACACTGGCCGTGGGCGACCTTCGCGGTCAACATCATCGGTGCTTTCATTCTCGGTGCGCTGCTGGAACTGCTTGCCCGGTTGGGGCATGACGAGGGATGGCGACAGCGGGTGAGGTTGTTCGGTGGCACCGGAATCTGCGGGGCGCTGACGACCTACAGCACCTTCGCCCTGGAGATCTCGGAACTGACCCGAGCCTCGGCGGCCGCGACGGCACTTGCGTACGCAGCGGTCAGCGTCGTCCTCGGCCTGCTGGCGGCAGCCGGTGGCATCACGCTCGCCTCGAGATCAGCGACCCGATGGGCACGACGTTGATCGCGCTGGCCGTCATGGTGGCGGGAGCTCTGGGCGCGGTGATGCGCTTCGTCGTCGACGGCGCGGTCAAGTGGAAGTGGCCGACCATCACGCCGTGGGGCACCTTCGTCATCAACGTGAGCGGCTCGGCGCTGCTCGGCGTACTCGCCGGACTCGTGCTCTTCCGCGGTGCGCCACACGAGCTGCAGGCGGTCATCGGGACCGGATTCTGCGGCGGCTACACCACTTTCAGCACCGCCAGCTTCGAGGTCGTCCGGCTGGCGGAGAACAGGCAGCGATTGGTCGCCGGCGCGTACGCCCTCGTGACCCTGCTCGCTTCGGTGGCGGCGTGCGCGGCGGGATTGGCCTTGGTCTGGGCGGTCTGAGACAGACGCGCCGCTACACCGATTCGGCCCCGCACCTCGATGGGAGGTCGCGGGGCACGAATGCGCTTGTCTCAGAAGCTCACTTGAGCTCGGCGCTGCTCTTGTTGAGCACGCGGCGGGCGATGATGAGGTTCTGGATCTGCTGGGTGCCCTCGAAGATGTCCAGGATCTTGGAGTCGCGCGCCCACTTCTCCACCAGAAGGCGCTCCGAGTAGCCGAGGGTGCCGGTCAGCTCGACCACCTTGTTGGTGATGTCGGTGACGGTGCGTCCGGCCTTGGCCTTCGACATCGACGCCTCGGTCGAGTTCGGCTGCTTGTTGTCGGCCATCCACGCGGCGCGCATGGTGTGCAGGTAGGCGGCCTCGAAATCGGCTTCCATGCGCAGGAACTCGGCGGCCGCGGCGTGCTGGTCGGCGGCCGGACGGTCGTAGTCGACCTCGACCCCGGCCTCGTCGAGGATATGGCGCAGCTCCTCGAGTGCCGCACGCGCGACACCGACGGCCATACCCGCGACGAGGGGGCGCGTGTTGTCGAAGGTCTGCATGACCCCGCCGAACCCCTTCTTGGTGTCGACCTCGGGGGAGCCGAGCAGGTTCTCCTTGGGGATGCGGCAGTTCTCGAAGCGGATGACCGCGGTGTCGGAGACGCGGATACCCAGCTTGTGTTCCAGGCGAACGACTTCCACGCCGGGGTGCTCACGCGGGACCACGAAGCTCTTGATGGCGGCACGGCCGAGGCTCTTGTCGACGGTCGCCCACACGACGATGTGGGTGGCACGCGAGCCGGCGGTCACGAAGATCTTCTCGCCGTTGATGACGTACTCGTCGCCGTCGAGCGTCGCGGTGGTGCTCACCGCGGCCGAGTCGGAGCCGAAGCTGGGTTCGGTGATGGCCATTGCGGCCCACACCTTGCCGAACTGCTCGAGCTGCTCGTCCGTGGCGACCGCGGCGATCGCCGAGTTGCCCAGGCCCTGATAGGGAATGGACAGCATGAGGCCCACGTCGCCCCACGAGGTCTCCATGACGTTCACGACGGACTGCATGTTGCCGCCGTTGACGACCTGGCCCTCGGCCTTGGGCTTGGCCTTCTTCTGCTGGCTGCGGCCGCCGTCGGCGCCCGCGCCGGCCTGCCCGGTCTCCGAGAGGCCGTCGTACAGGCTGGCCAGGGTGTCGAGCTCGACCGGGTAATCGTGTTCGCGCAGATCGTATTTGCGCGAAATGGGCCGGAAGATCTCCGCCGCCGCCTGATGTGCCTGATCGATGGTGACGTGCAGCTTCTTCGGGAGTTCGAGATTGATGCTCATGTCAGATTCCTTGGGTCACAAGCGGTCTAGAGGACGACGATGCCTTCGCCGATACCGGCGCCACGCAGGTCGCGGTACCAGCGCTCGACCGGGTGCTCCTTGGTGAAGCCGTGGCCGCCGAGGAGCTGGACGCCGTCGAGGCCGATCTGCAGCCCCTTGTCGATGGTGAGCTTGCGAGCGAGGGCCGCTTCGCGGGCGAAGCTCAGGCCCTGCTCGGCGCGGGCGGCGCCGCGCAGCGTGACCAGCCGGATCGAGTCGACCTCGGTGGCCATGTTCGCGACCATGAACGCCACCGCCTGGCGGTTGGAGATCGGCTCGCCGAACGCCTCGCGCTCGTTGACGTAGGGGATGACGTAGTCGAGAACGGCGCGCGCGGTACCGGCAGCGAGTGCCGACCAGCCCAGGCGCGACAGGCGTACGACGTCGCGGTATGCGGCGTGGGCGGCGTCGCCCTCGCCAGCGAGCAGCGCCGACTCCGGGACGGCGACATCCTGCAGGAGCAGGCGACCCATTCCGGCGGCGCGGACGCCCATGCCGGGATCGGCTTCGACGATGAGGCCCTTGGAGTCCGACTCGACGAGGAACAGGGCGGGCTTGCCGTCGAGCTGCGCGCCGACGACGAACAGCTCCGATGACCCGGCGGCGGGGACGAAGGACTTCACGCCGTTCAGGCGGTAGCCACTGGGAACGCGGGTTGCCTTGGTGCTCAACGCGAATGCGTCGAACAGCGGCTTCGGCTCGGCGATGACGACAGCCGACTGCGGCACGTTCTCGCCGGCGAAGTCGGGCAGGTAGGTGCGCTGCTGGGAGTCGGTGCCGAAGTTGGTGAGGGTGGTGGCGACGCCGCTCGGTGCGAGCAGCGGGAGAGCCAGACCCATGTCGCCGTAGGCCATCGCCTCGGCGACGAGTGCGTTGGTGACCACGCCGCGCTCGGTGGCCGCGCCGTCGAAATCCTCGGGCACGTTGATCATCGTGATGCCCAGCTCGGCCGAGCGCTTCACGATGTCCTCGGGCGCGGTGGCTGCGGCGTCGGCGTCGTACGCGGCGGGGCGCAGGATCTCGGTGGCGAAGTCCTTCACCGTCTCCGCGATCATCTGCTGCTCGTCGTCGGGCGTGAGGTTGAAGTAGTCCTTGGGCGCGGTGGTCAGACGCTTGGCGTCACCCGAACCGCCCTGGACGGACTTGAACGCGCGGTTCGCCGCGCCGAGGGTCTGGAACCCGGTCTTGGTGGCCTGGTAGGCCACGCGGTTGATGGGCTCGCGGATCTTGTATTTCTCGGCGAACTCCGAACCCGTCACCGTCGAGAGCACCCGCATCGCGGTGCCGATGAAGTTGCGGGGATGTGGGTTTCGGCCGACTGCGGAGGTGTCGCGCGGTTCGGTGTGAGTTGTCATGATCACCAGCCGTTTCTTCCAGTCGCCCCGGTCAGGGGCCTCTGCACAGGACTTTGCGGACCGATCTTACTCGGTAGTAAGTCCAGACCTTACTCCGTAGTAAGAAGTTTGTCACCTACTTCTCCGACACCGTCGTACGGCCTGCGCGCTAGGCTGGCCGGGTGACCGTGCAAGCCCGCTCCGACCTGCGCTTATCGTCGAGCGGCGCACTGGGCGCGGCGGTCGTCGGACTCGCCGGCGCCGCTGCTGTCGGAGCCGCCTGCGTGTTCACGCCTGCCGGGATCGCCGATGGTCCGGGAATCTGCCCGTTCGCGATGATGACGGGCCTGCCGTGCCCGGGGTGTGGACTCACCCGCAGCTGGGTGGCCTTCATGCACGGCGACGTCGGGGCGTCGTTCCGCTTCAACGTCTTCGGTCCGATCCTGCTCGTCCTGACGGTCGTCACCGTTGTCGTCGCGGTCGCAACCCTGGTGCGGCGGAGGAGGTCTCCGCTCGAGGGCTGGCGCGACGTCGTGCTGGGTCGTGCGGGCGCCGTCCTCCTGGGGACGTGGTTGACCTACGGACTGGTGCGCGTGGTCGACGCCGCGGCGGGGTGGGGGATCTTCCCGATCGTGGTGTGAAGAAGGCAGAGTGGACGTATGCAGATCACCCACTTCGGCCACTCCTGTCTGCTCGTCGAGATCGACGGGACCAAGGTGCTCTTCGATCCGGGCAACTTCTCGCACGGCTTCGAGGGCATCAACGGTCTCGACGCCATCCTCATCACCCACCAGCACCCCGACCATTGCGACGTCGCGAAGCTGCCCGACCTCGTCGCTGCCAACCCCGACGCCGTCCTCTACGCCGACCCGCAGACCACCGCGCAGCTCAACGGCGACAACGTGGCCGGCGCCTGGACCGCGGCGCGCGGTGGCCACCAGATCGAGATCGGTTCGCTCACCGCACGATTCACCGGCGGCCGGCACGCGGTCATCCACCCGGAGATCCCGGTCATCGACAACGTCGCCTACATCCTGGGCACCGCCGAGAAGCCGGGACAGTTCATGCATCCGGGCGACTCGTTTTACATCCCCTTCGAGCAGGTCGACGTCCTCGCGTTGCCGTCGGCCGCGCCGTGGATGAAGCTCAGCGAATCGGTCGACTACCTCCGCGCGATGGCGCCGCGGGTCGCCGTGCCGATCCACCAGGCGGTCTTGTCCGACGCCGGGTCCGCCGTCCACTATGCGCGGCTGGCCGACATGAAGGACGAGGCGACCGAGTTCAAGGTGCTCGACGAGGAAGCCGGTACCGAACTGTAGGTCGGCTCACCGGCCCTGCGTGGCTCGTCGCTTATCGCTCCTCGCACGTCAGGGAGCGGATGGGCTGAGCGCGGCGAGCACCTCGTCGTGGAGGAGTCCGTTGCTGGCGACGGCGCTGCCACCGGCGGGGCCGGGGGTCCCGTCGAGTGCGGTGAACTTGCCGCCTGCCTCGCGGACGAGGATGTCGAGGGGGGCGAGGTCCCAGAGGGAGACCTCGGGTTCGGCGGCGATGTCGACCGCGCCCTCGGCGACGAGGCAGTAGTTGAAGAAGTCGCCGTAGCCGCGAACGCGCCAGACCTGGTCGGTGAGGTCGACGAAGCGGTCGCGGATGCCGCGGTCGGCCCAGCCCGACAGGCTCGAGAAGGCCAGGCTCGACGAGGAGAGGTCGCCGACTCCGGACACCGAGAGTTCGCGGGCGTCCTCGCCGTCGAAGCAGGTGTGGGCGCCGAGCCCCGTGGCGGCCCACCAGCGCCGGCGCAGGGCTGGGGCGGACACCACGCCGACGGTGGGCACGCCGTCGACGAGCAGGGCGATCAGCGTGGCCCAGACCGGGACGCCGCGCACGAAGTTCTTGGTGCCGTCGATGGGGTCGATGACCCACTGACGGCCGGACAGGGTGGCGTCCCCGCCGAACTCCTCACCGAGAACCATGTCGGCGGGCCGGCGGGCGGCGAGCCGTTCGCGGATGAGTGTCTCGCAGGCGAGGTCGGCGTCGGAGACGGGCGTGAGGTCGGGCTTGTCGTCGACGCGGAGGTCGACCGCCCCGAACCGGTCCGTGGTCAGCGCGTCGGCGGAGTCGGCGAGCGACAGCGCGAGTTCGAGGTCGTCGTCGTAGCTCTGTGAGGTGCTGGGGTTTCTCGGACCGGAGTCGGCGGACATGCCCGGTAGGGTAGCCCTCATGCTGCTCACCGTGACGTTCACCCTGTTGCTGGCTGCACTGGTGGTGGTGCTGGTCCTGCAGTGGCAGCGGGGACGCAATCCGCGGGCCATGTCCGCAGGGAAGGCCTCGCAGTACGTGCAGGGCACGCTGACGATCGTCGGCGTCTCCGACAACCAGTCCGATCCGCAGAGCGCCGCCGACAAGAACGGGCAGCGTTTCCACACCATCACCGGAACCATCGTCGGACCCGAGACCAACCCGACCGAGGTGTACGGAACCCTCGTGCTCGGACCCGACGATCCGTGGCCGCAGGTGGGTGACGACCTGCCGGTGATCTACAAGCCGAACAAGGCGGTGACGTCCTGGCAGTTCGGCGTCCTGCCCGATCCGCAGCCGCCCGCGGGACCCGGCGGAATCTGAACCGCGGGACCCGGCGGCTTCTGAACTGCGGGGCCTGACCCTGCCTGACCCGGCCCGCGGCCGGTACTCTGGATGATTGTGCATCCCGACGTGACCGCAGACCTCGAATCCCTCGACGCCACCCTGACCACCGTGGAAAAGGTGCTCGACCTCGAGGAGCTCCGCCGTCGCATCGACGAGCTGGAGATGCAGGCCTCGGATCCGGACCTGTGGAACGACCAGGACCACGCGCAGAAGGTCACCAGCGAGCTGTCGCACGCACAGTCCGAACTACGCAAGGTCTCCGAGCTTCGCCAGCGCCTCGACGATCTGCCCGTGCACTACGAGCTCGCCGAGTCCGAGGAGGGTGAGGACAGGGCCGCGGCCCTGGCCGACGCAGACCAGGAGCGGGCCGGCCTGCGCGCCGACATCGAGGCCATGGAGGTCAAGACGATGCTCGCGGGTGAGTACGACTCCCGCGAGGCCGTGGTCAACATCCGTTCCGGCGCCGGTGGCGTCGACGCCGCCGACTGGGCGCAGATGCTGATGCGCATGTACATCCGCTGGGCCGAACAGAAGGGCTACGGCGTCGAGGTCTACGACACCTCTTATGCCGAAGAAGCCGGACTCAAATCCGCCACCTTCGCCGTGAAGGCGCCCTACATGTACGGCACCCTGTCCGTGGAGCAGGGCACCCACCGCCTCGTACGGATCAGCCCCTTCGACAACCAGAGTCGCCGTCAGACCTCGTTCGCCGAGGTCGAGGTGCTGCCGGTGGTCGAGACCACCGACCACATCGACGTCGACGAGAACGACATCAAGGTCGACGTCTACCGCTCATCGGGCCCCGGTGGTCAGTCGGTCAACACCACCGACTCCGCGGTGCGCCTGACGCACATCCCGACCGGCATCGTCGTGACCTGTCAGAACGAGAAGAGTCAGCTGCAGAACAAGGCGTCGGCGATGCGCGTGCTGCAGGCCAAGCTCCTCGAGCGCAAGCGTCAGGAGGAGCGCGCCGAACTCGACGCCCTCAAGGGCGACGGCGGCTCGAGCTGGGGTAACCAGATGCGTTCCTACGTGCTGCACCCGTACCAGATGGTCAAGGACCTGCGAACCGGCGTGGAGGACAACAACCCGACCGCGGTCCTCGACGGCGAGCTGGACAAGTTCATCGAGGCCGGTATCCGCTGGCGTATGGCGTCCGCCGAGGCGTGATCGTGCAGCCCGGACTCGAGCTGCTGGCCGCTGCGCCGTCCCCGACCGAACTCCTCATCGGTCGGGTTTATGTCTGGCTGGCCACCAGCGGCCTCGAGATCGTCATCTGGATTCTCGGGGCCGTGCTGCTGGCCCGCGTCATCCGATGGTTTGCCGGCAAATATGCCGCTCGGGTGGAGACGAGGTTCTCCACCAGCGACCTGATCGTGCAGACCGAGGACGCCAAACACCGACGGGCGCTGGTCGACGTGGTGGCGTGGACGCTGATCGTGGGCATCGCCATCGTCGTCGTCATCCATATCCTGGGAGTGTTCGGGATCCCGCTCAGCGGCCTCACCGGCCCGACCGCGGTCATCGGCGCGGCCCTCGGTTTCGGCGCGCAGCGCATCGTGCAGGACATCCTGGCCGGATTCTTCGTCGTCGCCGAGAAGCAATACGGTTACGGCGATGTGGTGAACCTGACGGTGACCGGCAACGCCCCGGCCGAGGGAACCGTCGAGGACGTGACCTTGCGGGTGACCAAGCTTCGCACCACCGAGGGTGAGGTCATCACCGTCCCCAACGGCCAGATCATCAAGGCCACCAACCTGTCGAAGGACTGGGCGCGCGCCGTCGTCGACGTGCCGGTGCCGTCCGAGGCCGACATCGGGCTCGTCAACGACACCCTCGACCGGGTCGGGCACCAGTTCTACGAGCTGCCGCGCTGGCACGACATACTGCTCGACGCGCCGTCGTCGCTGGGCGTGATCAACCTCGAACTCGACTCCATCACCGTGCGCATGGTGACGCGGACCCTACCGGGCAAGCAGTTCGAGGTGGGCCGTGCGCTGCGTGTTCACATCATCCGGGCCCTCGCCCGCGAGGGGATCATGGTGCCTGCCGGGCGTGAGGTCCAGGCCGCGGGCGGACCGCCGGCGACCCTGGCCGATCAGACCGGTCGCGACCGGGACGAGGACGAGTGATGGCCGGGTCCCAGGAGAATCAGTCCGACCAGTCGGGGTCGGGTGGCCAGGACGACGGTCGTCGTCGGCGCAGCTTTCGATGGGATCAGCACATCGGACGGACGTCGATCCGCATCAGCACCGCGATCCTCCTCGTGGTTTTCATCCTCTGTTGTGTCCTCTACGGCTACACCTCGCAGCGCTACGGCATCGTCTCGCCGGAACCGCCGCGGCCCGCGCCGAGGACATCGCAGGTCGTCGAGGAGCCCACCTACGAGGAGCCGTTGCCGTCGACGACCTACGAGGAGTCCACCTCGAAGACGCCGTCGGGGTCGACGACCGGTGAGCCGGGGGTCGAGGGCGGGACCGACGCGCCGCTGCCGCCGGGGGAGACCCGGTCCCCGTCACAGCAGTCCGCCCCGCGCAACACCATCCCCGGTCTGCCGGGCGTCGAGATCCCGAATTTCGGCGCCCCGACGCCGACCACTCCGGTTCCGACACGCTGACGCCCACGCAACCGCAGGTCAGTGCCTTCTTCGACGCAGTGCGTCGCGCCTGAACGGACTCTCAGGCGTCGTCGTTACACTGGCTCATCGTGATCAAGCTGGAGAACGTCACGATGCAGTACAAGGCATCCTCTCGGCCGGCTCTGAAGGATTTGAGCTTCGAGGTCGACAAAGGGGAGTTCGCGTTCCTGATCGGTCCGTCCGGCTCGGGCAAGTCGACGTTCTTCCGGCTGCTGCTCAAGGAGGACCGGCCCACGAGCGGCGACGTGTACCTCGGTGAGTTCCACGTCAACAAGATGCCGGCCCGTTCGGTACCGAAGCTACGACAGTCCATCGGCTGTGTCTTCCAGGACTTCCGGCTGCTCCAGAAGAAGACGGTCGCCGAGAACGTCGCCTTCGCGCTCGAGGTGATCGGCCGGCCGAAGTCGACGATCCAGCGCGTCGTGCCCGAGGTGCTCGAGTACGTCGGTCTCGAGGGCAAGCACGACCGCATGCCCAACGAGCTGTCCGGTGGCGAGATGCAGCGCGTGGCCATCGCCCGCGCGATCGTCAACCGCCCGCTCGTGTTGCTGGCCGACGAGCCGACCGGAAACCTCGATCCCGAGACCAGCGAGGAGATCGTCGACGTCCTCGACCGCGTCAACCGTCGGGGCACCACGGTGGTCATGGCCACCCACGACCGGCACATCGTCGACGCGATGCGCCGCCGCGTCCTCGAATTCGACAACGGGCAGCTCGTGCGCAACGACCCGCAGGGTGTGTACGGAATCGGCTGACGGCTCAGCCAACTTCCGACACACAACAACGACCCCCAAGGACGTCTGAGCAAGCATGCGAGCGAATTTCATCATCAGCGAGGTTCTCAAGGGACTGCGCCGCAACGCGACCATGACCATCGCGATGATCATCACCACGGCGATCACGCTGGGAATGTTCGGCGGCGGTCTGTTGGTGATCCAGATGGCCGACAAGAGCCAGAAGATCTTCCTCGACCGGGTCGAGATGGAGTTCTACCTCAATCCCGAAGTCACCGAGCGCGATCCGCAGTGCGAAGCCGATCCGTGTGCTCAGCTGCGACGGGGACTCGAGAACGAACCGGGCGTCACCTCGGTGACGTACCTCGACAAGGACGAGGCCTACAAGCGCGCGAAGGAGATCTTCGCGAACAACCCCGACCTCGCCGAGAACATCGTCGAGGGCACGCTTCCGGCGTCGCTGCGGGTGCGGGTCTCCGATCCCGCCCAGTTCGATGCGGTGCTCACCGAGTACGCGGGCCGAAAAGACCTGGGCGTGGACGCATTCAAGGACGACCGCAAACTGGTGCAACGCATCTTCAGTGTGCTCGACGGGGTGCGCAACGCGACGTTCGCGATCGCCTCGGTGCTCGCGGTCGCGGCGATCCTGTTGATCATCAACACCGTCCAGATCGCGGCGTTCACCAGACGCACCGAGGTGTCGATCATGCGCCTGGTGGGCGCGACGCGGTGGTACACGCAGTTGCCGTTCCTGTTGGAGGCGGTGGTGTCCGCCCTTGCGGGTGCGTTGCTGGCAATCGGTGGACTGCTGCTGGCGAAGAAGTTCTTCTTCGACACCGCGCTGAAGGAGCTCTACGGCGTCAGCTTCTTCGCCCGCATCGAGCTCACGGACGTCTTGTTCGTGGCGCCGTGGTTGATTCTCGGCGGAATCGTGTTGGCGGGCGCAACGGCTTATGTCACCCTTCGTGTGTACGTCCGGGAATGAGCGGACCCGCCGCCGGCGTTCCACACAGGCTTGACTACGGTCTATTCGACCCTGCCAACCGTCGATCCACGAGGAGGTGAGTGCTCGATGCCCAGGGAAAAGGGACGCAACGTGATTGCGTCGAACCGCAAGGCGCGGCACAACTACACCATCCTCGACGTCTACGAGGCCGGCATCGTCCTCGTCGGAACCGAGGTGAAGAGCCTGCGCGCCGGTAAGGCGTCACTCGTGGATGCGTTCGCCACGATCGACGACGGCGAGGTCTGGCTGCACGCCCTGCACATCGCCGAGTACGGCCAGGGCTCGTGGACCAACCACTCGGTTCGACGCAAGCGGAAGCTGCTGATGCATCGGCGCGAGATAGACAACCTGATCGGCAAGATCCGCGACGGCAACCTCACGCTCGTGCCGCTGTCGATGTACTTCAGCGATGG
>NZ_BACI01000027.1 GCF_000225505.1 Gordonia alkanivorans NBRC 16433
TTACACCTAGCTGCCGATCTCGACGGCTTCGGCACTCGACACGGCGGCACGTCGCGCACCCGTGACGAACAGCACCAGACCGACGACGATCCAGGTGGCAAGCGTCAGCCTCGCGGTGAGACCGGCTGCACCGCCGAAGTAGGCGGCCGAGCGGACCAGGGTTCCGGCCGCACCCGGCGGCAGGATCTGTCCGACGGTGCCCAGCCCGGACGGCAACCACGCGGCCGAACCGGCAATACCGGCCAGCGGATTGCCGAGGAACATCATGACCATTCGCACCGATAGTGAAACCTTTGACGCCGAACGCATTCTGCAGGCCGGCCAGAGGGATGGCCAGGGCGGCGACACCGAGCGCGATCGAACCGGCGACCGCCCAGAAGCCCGTCGACCACAATCCCGCGTCGATACTGCCGAACCCGAAGGTGAGCATGGACGCCACGATGACGCCACCGACGGCCGAGAAGGTGATCAGACCTGTCAGGTACCAGCCGTTGCTTCGCGGGAAGATCTTCCGGAACGCGACGACCGGCACGATACCGCCGAACACGAGCGGGAACGCGAGACCGCCGATGCCGATGCCGGTGGGGTCGCCCTCGGGCAGCGGGACGACGTCCTCGACCGTCACCTTCTCACCAGTTGCCTGCCCGACCGCCTGCGCGGTACCGGTGAGGCTCCCGCTGATCGACGCCGAGCCTGCGCTGGCAACCAGGGTGTGGACACCCGCCTCGTCGACCACGAAACCGCCGACCACCTCACGGTGCTCGATCGCGTCTCGCAACCCGGCCTCCGAGTCGTAGCGCTGTGGCTCGTACGCGTCGGGAGCCGCCGTGGCCAGGCTTCGCTCGAACGAACTGACCGCGGCCGGCGCACCGACCACACCGACCCGCAGATCGTGGGCACCGCTCTTCAGCGACGGCAGGATGAAGACCATCAGCAGGAGGATGAGGATGACGCCTAAACCGGCGGTCAGGCCCACCAGCATCACCATGGCCGGCGGCGTCTTCTTTCCCGAGGCAACCTTCTCCTCATTCGCCGTGATTCCCATCTCCGTGGATGTCATCGAACGTCCTCCAGACCTAAACCGGATGCTTTTCCTCCGCTATCTAGTGGATGATAGTCCTCCGGTTAGACTGGGGCTGTCAACACCGATGTGACGGACGAGTCACGGGGTCGAGAGGACGTGGACATGCGAGCAGATGCAGCGCGCCGTCGTCAGGCGATCGTCAAAGAGGCCCGTCGACTGTTCGCGGCACAGGGCGGCGGTGTCGCACTCGAGACCCTCGCCGAGGCTGCCGGGGTGGGGATCGCCACGCTCTATCGCAACTTCGAGTCCCGGCATGCGCTCGCTGACGAAGTGGCGCTCGCGATCCTGAACGACATCGGGCGCGCCGCCGACGAGGGTCTCACCCAGATCACCACCGCACCCGACGCCGCGTGGACGGCGTTCGTGAATCGGCTCGTCGAGTTGGATCTCGGCGCCCTGTCTGCAGCGTTGGCCGAGTACGTGACCGCTGCGGTCCGCACCACCCAGACCCAGACCCTGGCCCGCGTCGACGAACTGCTCGGTTCGGCCAAGAACGCAGAACTGGTCCGCGACGACCTCGACGCACTCGAGCTGATCGTCGGGATCGGCCTCATCACACGCCCTCAGCCCGAGGCCGTCGCGGCAGTGACCCCGAACCTCGTGCCGCGCCTGGTGTCCATCCTGTTGGCGGGTATGCGCCCGTCGTCCGACGACTGACCCGCCTCGTGCTCAGACCGTCCCGCGTGCGGCCCACGCAGTGGCCGAGACGATGAACCGCCCGTCGCCGAGACGCTTCCGCGCCACCGCCTCGAGTTCGCTTCGATCGGTGGCGTCGAGCGACTGCACATACTCGCCCGCCGGACCGATGCCGAAAGTGTAGGGCTCCCACCACTCCTCGAAACTCGGATGGACAACGTCGACGGTGATCGGCTCCTCGACGACGCTCCGCAGTCCGGCCATCGCGAAGAGTTCCGTGAGATGACCACGGTGCGCGCCGGACAGCAGCGCCTCATCCCGGGCGTCCGGCTCGAGCACGTGTACCGCATCCCAGAACGGGGCGAGCGCTCCGGTCGGCCCGTCCCACACGCAGGCCGCGACGGTCCCGCCCGGACGTGTCACGCGTGCCATCTGCGCGAGACCGCGAACCGGGTCCGTCATGAAATGAACCACCAACTGCGCGAGTACGTGGGTGAATTCGCCTGTGTCGTAGGGTAATTGCTCGGCAGTACCACGGCGCACGTCAACGTCGGGAAATCGTTCGCGACAGGCATCGACGAAGGGCGGGGACGGATCGATCGCGCTCACAGCAGCACCCAGTGTCAGCACGTGGGAGGTCAGCGCCCCGGGGCCACACCCGACGTCGAGGACATCCGAATCGGCACCGACCCCCGCGAAGGCGGTGAAGACCTCGGCGAGCGGATCGGCGTAGCGGCCCATGAAGCGTCCGTACGCCTCGGGCGGGACGGCGAAACCCACTCCTCCATGCTACGACTCACCGACCATTCGAACCTCATGCCAATCGATCTCGACCGGCCCGGGTCAGTACAGCTGGTCCTCGCGCCATCCTCGGGACGCTTCCCTCGATCACATGGTCCACATGTTTGGACGTCATCCGTTCATACCAAATGGAATCGGACATGCACATGCGCGATCGGAACGGTGCAACAATCACACCGCTCGAACCCGACAAAGCGCTCGGAGCCCACTAGGTGGCCGGGTGTGGTCATCGCGGCGACGGCAACGACCACATGCAGACGACGAAGTGGAGAGCGACCGATGAAGCGTTTCCGCCTGTTCGGCATCACGGCGTCGGCCATCGCCGTGCTCACGATCTCGTTCGGCACTGCCCATGGCGCGCCGGCACCTGCAGCGCCCTCACACTTGTCGATCGCCTCCGCGGACGGCACCTCCATCACGTCGAGCCTGCGGAACGCCACCTTCGTATCGGCCGGGAGCGAGCTGCGGGTCGTCGACCCGAACGGGCGGCTGCTCGAACGCGTCGCCCTGACCCTGCCCCTCAACGGGGCGACGGTGCCGCTGCGCACGCAGGTCAGCGCCGATCGCACCCAGGCGACCTTCACCCCGATCCTCACGCCGGAGGCTCGCACCGCGATCGCGGCGGGCGTTCGTCCCGCGTCGGCGAAGAAGGATCGCGCGTATCAACAGATGATCTGGCACATCAACAACGGCTGGAACCGCGGCGGCAACGTGACCACTGCAATCGGTGCGCTCACCGGCCTGATCATCGGCTGCCTCGTCATCGTCGGTTGCATCTGGGGCGCCGGGGTCGGCGCTGCCATCGGTGCGGCAATCGGCATCAGCAACGGCGATCCCGCCACCGCACAGTCGATCCTGAACTGGATCAACACCCCATGACAGAGGGGTAGCTCCCCTCGATTCCGGACGCGGCCCTTTCCCCCGCCGCCCCGGAGTTCCCCCAGGAAGATCCCTCGCGCCCTCCCCCGACAGAAACGCGCGAGGGATCTTCTTTGCAGAAGGGTACTTTACAAACCGAAACTTTTGTATAGACAACGCCCATTGTCTTGATCAGTGCCTGGCCCGGCGACCGTCCGTCCCGGTGAGCCGACAGGTGCCGGGCAGTGGCCCACCACCACCGAGCACGGCAAACTGGTGGCCATGACCATCGCCACCGACCTCGGACTCGCTCCTGGTCCCGCGACCCCACTCCCGCGCGTCCCGCTTGCGTGGTCCATGCAGCACAGCCGCAACATCCAGATGAACGGGTGGCCGGCGACGGCCGTGCGCTTCGACGTTGATGTCGACACCGGTAGCGCCGTTGACGCCGGGGGCGGGAGTGCACTGCGCGCCGAGATCTCGAACGCGCGGGTGCCGGTCGGCGCGGCAGGATGACGACACGTAATCACGGGCAGGACAGCGAGTCGCTGCTGCGCAGCTCGTTACTCGACGGGTTGCATGACCTTCTGACTGAGCGCGACTGGTCGGCGATCCGCATGTCGGATGTCGCCGCCGCCACCGGTGTGAGCCGACAAACCGTCTACAACGAGTTCGGGTCGAGAAACGGCCTGGCACAGGGATATGCGGTCAGGTTGGCGAACCGCTTCGCAGGGCATGTCGCCGAATCTCTCGCCGACCACGTCGGCGATGTCACCGGCGCGCTGCGCACTGCGTTCACCGAGTACTTCACCGGCGTGGCCACCGATCCCCTGATCGCGTCACTGCTGTCCGGCGAGGCCAAGCCGGATCTGATGAAACTCATCACGACCGACGTGGCGCCGATCATCGCCACTGCGAGCGAGCGACTGTCGCAGGCATTTCGCGAGTCGACATGGTTGACCATGCCTGATTCCGACATCGAGCGGATCTCGCGCGCGATCACCCGCATGGCGCTGAGCTTCGTCGCGATGCCGCCGGAAGGCAACCGCGACGTCGCGGCCGACCTCGCCGAGATCATCGCCCCGGCCATCGAAGCCGCGCGAATCCGGGAGTGAGCCAGGGCCTGCAACGCACCGTCACCAG
>NZ_BACI01000026.1 GCF_000225505.1 Gordonia alkanivorans NBRC 16433
TTACAACTAGCGCTTGTGATCTGAGGCAGCAGTTCTACTACAGGGTGAGTCGCAGCGTCAGGGACTGTCCGACGCAGGCGGTTCCGGATCGGCAAAAGGTTGGGCCACGGTCAAGGACAACAACCCGGGTATCGCGCGCTGTATGTCGTCCGGGGAGATGGTCGGTAGGCCTTCATGCCCGTGGATGTAGCCGATCCCGGCGTACACCAGGACACCGGACAACAGGCGGGCCTGTCCCGGGCCCATCGCGAACTCGCCCAGGATGGCCTCGACTGCCTGGAAGATCTCCGTGTCGATGTTGCGCACCGTGTCGGCGATGTTGGCGTTGCTGCGCGCCCGGCTACGGATGGCGCGTTCCGCCGTCAGATGATCCTTGCCGATCAGCATCGTCGACAAAGCGATCAGGCGGCCGTCGGGCGGCATCTCGGAGAGCTCGTCCACGTCGGTGATGCGTCGACGGTTCTCCTCCTGCCAGCGCACGGCCATCGCTTCCCACAGGGCGTCGAGGTCTCTGAAGTGCCAGTAGAAGCTGCCCTTGGTGACTCCCAGCGTCCTGCACAAGCGGGAGATCGTGACCCCGTGTTCACCTCCGTCTTCGGCGGTGAGGAGTACGAGTGCGGCGTCTACCCAGTCGGTGGCGCGCAGGCGTGAGCTCCGACGGGACTCGGGCATCTTCTGGGCGATCCTCTCCGGTCGGCGCGGACGACGCTCGTGACCGAGTACACCACGACGACCAGCGACGACCCGGCATTCGAGGGTTGCACCGAGCTGTGTCGACAGAACCATACCGGTGGTATGGTTCATCGATTTCGAGTCGTCCGGGGTAAGGGGATCGCCCGGGGCAGAGGATCAATCGTCGGCAATTTCTGTGGGGGACAACCGCCGCGGCCGCGTCGGCTGCGACGGCGGGCCGTCTCGGCGCCCCGCCGGCAGTCGGGGATCCGCTGCCGGCCGCGAAGCTGCCGCCCATCAAGCTGCCGACCATCTTCCATTCACCGGAGATGGCTCCGTACGTCGACGACCTTCCCGTGCCGCGCACGATCACCTCGTCGCCGTCGCAGCCGATCGAGATCGTCGCCCGTACCACCAGCAACCGGTCCATCGCGACCAGCCGAAGGTGCCGACGATGGCCTACAACGACGAGTCGTACCTGGGGCCGACCATCGAGGCGCATGTCGGCGAGCAGACCACCGTGCACTATCGCAGTGAACTCGGAAAGCACGTCTTCGCAGCGGATCTGGACACGTCACTGCACGGTGTCTCCGAACGGTATCGCGATGAGCCGGTCACCTCGATGCATCTCCATGGCGGCGTCACCCCACCCCAGTTCGACGGCAACCCCGAACGGCTGATGCTGCCGCATCACGGCACGGCGCTGTTCGAGTTCCCCAATCGTCAAGAGGCCGGCCACCTCTGGTATCACGACCATGCGATGGCGATCACGCGCGCCAACGTCTACGCCGGACTCGCCGGGATGTACTTCCTGCGCGACGACCACGACACGGGTACGCCCCAGAACCCGCTGGGTCTTCCGTCCGGTGAGTACGAGATCCCACTCATCTTGCAGGAGAAGATCTTCCGCGCCGACGGGCATCAGTCACTGCGCTCGACGCCCGTGGTCCCCCAGGGGATGTGGGAGGGAGGAGCGGTCGGCGACCGCGGCCTGGTCAACGGCAAGGTGTGGCCGAAAACGACGGTGGCCCGCGGGCTGTACCGTTTCCGGCTGATCAACGGGGCGTCGTTCTCGGTGTGGAATCTCTTCTTCTCCAACCGCATGCGCTTCTGGGTCATCGGCAACGAAGGCGGCCTGCTCAACGCGCCGGTCCCCACCCGATCGTTCCAGGCGGCGCCCGGCGAGCGCTTCGATCTCCTGGTCGATTTCAGCTCATTGGCGCCCGGGGAGACCGTGGATCTGTGCAACGATCTGGTACCGCCGTTCCAGGCGGCGATGCTCGGCGAGGTGGCGATGACGCGGTTCTGCCGTTTCATCGCCGGCGCAGCACGCGGCGAACGCCGGGGCGTCCCGACGACGCTGAGGGGCGGTCGGGGACGCCCCGCCCGAATCCCGCCGATCGCCACCCCGCAGCGCGTCCGGAAGGTCAGCGTCTCCCAGCCCTATGAACTGCGTGTCGCACCGGCCATCATGTCGTTGAACAACCTGCGCTACTCCGACCCCCAGATAGAGAAGCCGCGGGCGGGCACCACCGAACGCTGGGACATCATCAACATCACCCCGGACCCGCATCCGGTCCACCTGCACCTGGTCATGTTCCGCATCCTCGGACGACGGCCCCTGCGCACCGTCGAGTACCAGGCGGCGAACCCGCAGCCGCCGATCGGTACCCGCTGGGCGCCGGATCCGAGCCGCTTCTACGCCGGACCGATGCGGGGGCCGGCCGCCTGGGAAGCGGGTTGGAAGGACACCGTGCACGCCACCGACGGGCACGTGACCTCGATCGTCGTGCGCTTTCCGACGGCCGATGAACTGGGGTTCGACCCCGACGCGATCTTCTCGTCCGATCCGACGAAGTCCTGGACACGCCCGTCATCCGGTGAGGCGGCGGCCCGGCCGGCACCGGCGTCGCACCACAACCACGTCGGTGCGACGCCTGCGCACGGCATGGTCACCAAGGATCTCCAGGGGTACGTCTGGCACTGTCACATCCTCGACCACGAGGATCACGACATGATGCTGCGATACCGGGTGGTGCCCTGACCGGGGGCGGTCGCTCCCGGTGGCCTCAGCCTCGGCGCTTGCGGCCCCACAGCAGGTAGATCGCCGGCGCGATCCCGGCGGTCGAACCGAACGACAGGCCGATCATCCAGGCACGCTTGGGGCCGTTGATCTCCTCGGGCCGCCGTCCGGCCAGATCCCGCAGGGCCCACACGCGGGTTCCGGCATCGACTGCAGCGACGGCCACGATGGCGACCTTCGCGGTGGGGGACAGCTCTTTCCAGCTCTTCTTCGACTTGCTCATGGACGAGAATCCTAGCGGTGGCCGTTGGTGGGCCCGCCGAGCTCGCGTCAGACACGTCCTCGCAGAATCAGATTCCAGTACAGGCGGGGAAGCACGTAACGGTCGAACGCCCAGGCGCTGCGACGTGGCTTCAGGGGATCGACGAAGGACGGCAGCGACGAGGCCACGTTTCCGTCCCGGTCGAATTCTGCCGCGATGAGGCGATGCGATGCGGTCGTGATCGGGGCGACGGTGTATCCGTCGTAATCGCGCAGGGCCCCGCCGTCACGTGCGGCGAGAACGTTGTCGGTCAGGATCTCGACCTGCCGACGGAGTCCGCCTCCGGACGGATCGGTGGCGATGGCGGCACCGTCGCCGATCGCCCAGACCTCAGGATGGGTGCGATGACGGAGGGTGTGCGGATCAATGTCGATGAGTCCGTGCTCCTGGTCCCCGGCGAGTCCCGACTCCTCGATCATCGACGGGCCGCGGAAGGGCGGCACCACATGCAGCATGTCGAACTCCAGCTCCTCGGTGTGGTGAGCCGACGTCGCAGTGACCCGCCTGCCGCCGGGATGTAACTGCACCCCGGTATCCAGGAGGACACGGATTCCGAGCTCGTCGAGACGGGCGAACAGGCGGGCGTCGAGGTTGTCGACGCCGAGCAGAGCCGGGCGGTCCACGACCAGGGTGATGTCGAGCGTCGGGAGGATTCCGGTACGTTCCCAGTGCGCGGCGGCGAGGAACAGCGGCTTGAGGGTGGTGCCGGTGCAGCTGACCGGGGATCGCGGCACCGTGAACACCGCTCGACCACCGCGCGGCATCGATGTCACCAGCTCCCAGGTCTTCGCCGCTCGATCGAGGTAGTTGCTGGTCACCGACGGGTCGTCGATCGTCTCACCGATGCCGGGCATCGCGTCCGAGTCGGGTACGAGACCGACCCCCAGGACCAGGTCTCGGTACTCCACGACGATTCCCGACGCACACCGGAGCGTCCGTCGGACGGCATCGATCGACGTCACCGAATCCCGCAGCCAGGCCGCAGATTCCGGGGTCACCGAACGCTGGGTGCGCTCGGCGTCGCGGAGGGTCGCCTGTCCGCCACCGACATAGGACAGCAACGGCCGGTAGGTGTGTACGGCTTGGGGCTCGATGATCGCGACGTCAGAGACGCCGCGTCGGGTCAGGCGTGCTGCGGCACTGATGCCGGCGTTGCCGCCGCCTACGACGACGACGTCGAACCGGCGGGTCTCGCTGGATGTGGTCATGGCCGCGGGTACCCGGTGGAACCGCCGGGAAACTGGACGGGTCCGCCGAAGTCACCGCACGTAGCGCAGGAAGACGTCGTCGCCGTGCGGGACGGCGTGCTTGAGCCGGAATCGACGAGGGGCGTCGAGCGGGCTGCGCACAGCGGCGGCGGGGTCGGTCACCGGGTTGCCTTCGGCGGTCACCTGGGGTGCCATCGTCACGCAGAACTCGTCGACCAGGTCGGCCTCGGACAGCTTGTCGAGCAGGCTCGGGCCACCTTCGCAATTGATGCGCCGCAGGCCTCGGGCGCGTAGTTCGGCGATCGCGGCGGTCAGATCGATGCCGTCGTCACCGAGCGCGATGATCTCCGCTCGACCCCGCACCGCGGAGGTGTCGGCCTGTGCCGAGGTGATGACGATCGGACGATGCTTGGGCGGAACGTCGAGCGACCGCTCGGGCAGTGTGCAGGTCATCGTGACGATCGCCAGGCGCGGGATGTCCGACGCCCCCGGCCACCGGTTGCGCGACCGTAACTCGGTCAGTTCGTCGGACAGGGTAGGGGGACCGTACTTCTCGACGCGTGCGGTGGCGGCTCCGACGAGCACGACATCGGACAACGCGCGGAGAGCGTGGAAGAGGGCGCGGTCGGCCGGCGAGGACAGCGGGCCGACACGGCCGCGGAAACTGACCGAGCCGTCGATGCTCATGACCATGTTGGTGCGGAGTCCCTCGGGGAAGTCGGCGTAGAGACGTTCGGCGAAGGCCGGGGCGTCGAAGCCGGTGCCGTTCTGCACGTCGGTCTGGTCGCTCATGCGTCGTGTCCCGGCTCGATGTGGCGGGTGTCGGCGAAGCTGACCCACGAATCCCGCTCGGGATCGTCGACGAGTATCGCGCCGTCGACCGGCTCGACGATGTGCGCCGTGTGGTCGCCGACATCGATGCGGTCGAGAATGCGTGCGGCGAACCACATCTCCGAGTCCTCGAGAATCGGCAACCCGTGCGGTCCCGCCGACCATCGGCAGCGCGCGAACTTGTCGATCTCGTCGCCGGTCTGTCCTCCGAACAGTTCCGCGAGTTCCCGGTGATCGCTCGGTATCAGGTGCACCGCGAGATACTCGGCGGCCGTCGCGACACCGTGCGTGTGATTGGCCTGGGAGATCCCGATCAGGAAGCGTCGTGGGTCGATGCTCGTCTGGGTGGCGAATCCCACGAGACATCCCGAGCGTCGACCTTCGGCGACGGTCGTGATCACGAACACCGGGTAGTCGATGACTTCGACCATCTTGTCGAAAGCGTCCGTGCCGGCCACATCCACCTCTTCCTCTCGCGGTACGCGATGCCGTGAGTTGGTACCCGGTCGGCAGAGGTCTCAACCCTGCGGATGCGGACGGCACAGCACAAACCGCCACCTCCGCGGTCGAACCGCCGGGCCTCACCCGGCGTTCCCGCACGGAGATGGCGGCTCTGAGCGTCGAGTTACGCGGCGTCGGCGATCTGCTGACGCTGCGCGGTGTACATCTCGGCGAGGTTGCTGGTCACCTCGGAACTGACCGACGGTGCGCTGTCGCTGAAGGTGTTGTGAGACACCGAGAACGAGACGCCGCGCTCCTCGCCGACGACCAGCGTGCCCACCATGTGGACCTCGATGTCGGAGATGGAGAACTGACCGGTCATCCGGACGGCCTTGTAGTCGCCGCTGATGGGCAGGGTCTGCTCGTCGAGTTTCATTGCCACGGGGATGGTCTCGCCGTCCTCTTCGAGGTTCAGCGTGAAGGTCTCGCAGGCGGAGAGGATGTCGTCGAAGTCGTCGTAGCCACCATCGGCAGGCTTGGTCACGTCGGCGCTGTACTGGTCGAGGCCGAAGAACACCTCGCCGCCGTCGACGGTCTCGGAGAGTTCGCGCTGCGCGAAGTCGGCGCTGGTGTCCGGGGTGTTCACCAGTTGCGCGCACTTCTCGTTGTCGACGGTGGTGCCGTCGTCGTCGGACTGCTCGGTCTCCAGCGTGAATTCGCCGGTGATGTCCGGGAATTCGGACTCCGGCAGCAGCATGGCGACAGCCGACGCGGTCGGCACCTTCGGCTCGTCGGAGCTGTTGTCACCGCCACCCAGCGTGAACGCCAGGACGACGGCCACGACGACGATGAGCACGAGCAGGAGTCCGCCACCGCCGATGAACCACCACTTCTTGCCACCGCCGGACGACGGGGGCGGAGGCGGTTGCTGACCGTAGGGTTGCTGCCCATAGGGCTGCTGACCGTACGGTTGTTGCTGCCCATAGGGCTGTTGCCCGAACTGGCCGTAGGGTTGCTGCTGCGCATAGGGCTGCTGGCCATACGGCTGCTGGCCGGGGGGTTGCTGGCCATACGGCTGCTGGCCGGGCCCGGGTTGTCCACCCTGCGGGCCGAGCCGGGTGGGCTCGTTCGGATCGTAGGGACTGCCCACGATTGGCTCCTTCTCTCAGCGGAACACGACCCACGGCTCGCGGCGGTCGTCGACTCGGGGAGAGTACCGCGCACACTGACGCCCTCGGCGGTGTCCGAGAAAAACGAATCGTGAGTGATGCCTGGATTGTCGCTGCAGGTCAATGCTGGTTCCGGGCTGCGGCGTGACCGTGTCGATCCGGACCGTTGCCACCGCGCGAGGCCTGCCGTGTTTCATGCAGTCGAATGAGGATGTCGACCCGCGGCCGCGGGCGGTCCTCGAACTGAGGGACGCGGAAGGTCAATTCTTGGCATGAGATCGGTGAACCCGCAGACACCGCAGGGGCGACTGCGTTCCACTCGGTAGGCGGTGGTTGGGACCGGCTCGGCGCTGCCGTGCCTGTAGTCGACGAGCCGGGCGAAGGAGACAGGTCTCATGACAGCAGGTACTCCACGCCGGTTGCTCGCCGAGTTGTTCGGCACCTTCTGGTTGGTCTTCGGCGGTTGCGGCAGCGCGATCTTCGCTGCCAAGTACGTCGCGAGCGCCGGCGATGACAGAGACACCCTCATCCAGCTGGGCATCGGGTTGCTCGGCGTCGCGCTGGCGTTCGGATTGACGGTCGTCACGATGGCCTACGCCGTCGGGCATGTGTCGGGCGCGCACTTCAACCCGGCAATCACGCTCGGTGCGGTGGTCGGCGGCCGCCTACCGGTCAAGGATCTCCCAGGCTACTGGGTCGCGCAGGTCGCCGGCGGCCTGCTCGCCGGCACCCTGTTGTACGTCATCGCCAGCGGGAAGCCCGGATTCGAGGCGACCGGAAACATGGCGGCCAACGGTTACGGCGACCACTCGCCGAACAACTACACCCTGCTCGCCGTCCTGATCGCCGAGGTGGTCCTCACCGCGTTCTTCCTGCTCGTCGTACTCGGCGCCACCGACGACCGGGCTCCAGCGGGATTCGGCCCGCTGGCCATCGGTCTGACGCTGACGCTGATCCACCTCGTCTCGATCCCGATCAGCAACACCTCGGTGAACCCGGCACGTTCGACGGCGGTCGCGTTCTTCAACGGGAACGGTGCCCCCGGCCAGCTGTGGTTGTTCTGGCTTGCCCCGTTGCTGGGCGGCCTCATCGGCGGCATCCTGTATCCGCTGATGTTCCGGAACGGAAAGTTCGCGCTGGGCAGGGCGCCCGACGAGCCGGCCCCCGCTCCGAGTCCGGGGGAGCCCCGGGGCTGACCGGGCACGGCCGAGGTCATCGGTGGTGCGACCATTGACCGATGACCGCAACTCTCGTAGCCAAGGACGTCGCGGGCGGATACGCCCACCGCGTCCTGTTCGATCACCTCGACCTCACCGTCGCTCCCGGCGATGTGGTCGGGGTGGTCGGAGCGAACGGGGCGGGCAAGACGACGCTGCTGCGCGTCCTGGCCGGCGACCTCGCGCCGCTGGCGGGATCGGTGTCGCGGGCACCGTCGGACGCCTTCGTCGGCTGGCTTCCGCAGGAACACGAGCGGATTCCGGGTGAGACCGTCCGCGAGTACGTCGGGCGTCGCACCGGATGCACGGCCGCCACGCAGGCGATGGACGCTGCCGCCGCGGCACTCGCCGACGACTCGGCCCCGGACGATGCCGCCGACGTCTATGCCGCGGCGCTCGACCACTGGCTCACCACCGGTGCCGCCGACCTCGACGAACGACTGCCGGCGGTGCTCGCCGACCTCGGCCTCGCCACCGATCTCATCGACCCGGACACCACCCCCATGACCGCGCTGTCCGGCGGCCAGGCGGCCCGGGTGGGACTGGCGGCATTGTTGTGCTCCCGCTTCGACGTCGTGTTGCTCGACGAGCCGACCAACGACCTCGACCTCGACGGCATCGCTCGCCTGGAGGAGGTCGTCGCAGGCCTCCGCGGCGGCGTCGTGCTGGTCAGTCATGACCGAGAGTTCCTCGCGCGCACGGTGACCCGGGTCCTCGAACTCGACTCGGCCCAGCACACCAACACCGTGTACGGCGGCGGGTACGAGAGCTACCTCGAGGAACGCGAGGTGGCGCGACGACACAAGCGCGAGGAGTACGAGGAGTTCGCCGCGAAGAAGGCCGATCTGGTGGCGCGGGCGCGCACGCAACGTGAGTGGTCGAGCCAGGGGGTCCGCAACGCGATGCGCAAAGCGCCCGACAACGACAAGATCCGACGCCGTGCCGCGACCGAATCCAGTGAGAAACAGGCACAGAAGGTCCGGCAGATGGAGAGCCGGATCGCGCGCCTGGACGAGGTCGCCGAACCGCGCAAGGAATGGGTCCTCGAGTTCACCATCGGCTCGGCGCCGCGATCGAGCTCCGTCGTCTCGACGTTGAACAACGCCGTTGTGCGCCAAGGCGATTTCGTGATGGGGCCGGTCTCGATTCAGGTGAACGCCGGGGAGCGCATCGGGATCACCGGGCCCAACGGCGCCGGCAAGTCGACGCTGCTCCGGCTCCTCCTCGGCCACCTCGAACCCGATTCGGGCTCCGCGCAACTCGGTGCCAACGTCGCGATCGGTGAGATCGACCAGGCGCGTGGGCAGTTCACCGGTACGACGCCGCTGGCCGACCGCTTCGCCGAACTCGTACCCGACCACACCATGGCCGACGTTCGGACGCTGCTGGCCAAGTTCGGCCTGCGCGCCGACCATGTCGATCGGGCGGTCGGCGAGCTGTCGCCGGGGGAGCGCACCCGGGCCGGGCTGGCGTTGCTGCAGGCTCGAGGCGTCAACGTGCTGGTGCTCGACGAGCCGACCAACCACCTCGATCTCCCGGCGATCGAGCAACTCGAGTCGGCGCTCGACTCCTACGACGGCGCACTGCTGCTGGTCACCCACGACCGGCGGATGCTGTCGAACGTCCGCGTCGACCGGCATTGGCACGTCGAGCGTGGTCGCGTCACCGAGCAGTGACGCGTTGGGCCTGGTCCTCGCCGAGGGTGGCGTAGACCGGTCGACCTCAACTCGGGGCACAGACTTCGGATGAAGTCTGTATGTCGGGCTGAAGTCTGGCGGTGCCGCGGTGACGCATGACGAGTACCGGCGTAGGGGTTGACATACAACCGTCTGGTTGTATGTTGGAGGTGTGGCCGGAACCACTGGCACATCGCCAGACGAGGAGGACAGGGCCGACGCCCTGTTCCACGCGCTGTCCGATCGCACCCGTCGCGACATCCTGCGACGCGTGCTCGCCGGTGAACACTCGGTCTCGGTACTCGCCGCGAAATACGACATGAGCTTCGCGGCAGTGCAGAAGCATGTCGCCGTGCTGGAGAAGGCGGGCTTGCTGACGAAGCGTCGTCAGGGGCGCGAGCAACTGGCCAGTGGCGATGTCGCCGCGGTGCGTTCGGTGGCCTCCATGCTCTCCGAACTCGAACAGGTGTGGCGCGGCCGTATCGCGCGCATCGACGACCTGCTCTCGCTCGAAACACCAACAACTGCAACACCATCGGAGGAATGACCAATGCCTGTCATCGATGTGACCCCGGACCTCGACGCCCGCACGATCACCATCAACGCCGAGTTCGCCGCCCCCGTCGAACGCGTCTGGCAGATCTACGCCGATCCGCGTCAACTCGAGAAGATCTGGGGCCCACCGACCTATCCCGCGACCTTCGTCGACCATGAGTTCAAGCCGGGCGGCAAGGTCACCTACTACATGACCAGTCCCGAAGGTGAGAAGTTCGGCGGTTACTGGAAGGTCGAATCAGTCGACGAGCCACACGGTTTCACGTTTCTCGATGGGTTCGCCGACGCGGACCTCAACCCGCTCACCGACATGCCCGAGTCGCGTAACTCGTACGCGTTCGTGGAGAAGGACGGCAAGACCGTCGCCACCTACATCAGCACCTACGACTCCGCCGAAGCGCTCCAAAAGGTGCTCGACATGGGCGTCGTCGAAGGTGCTACCAGCGCGATCAACCAGATCGACGAGTTCCTGAAGTCCTGACGCGTCAGATGTTCGAGTCCAGGGACGGGAACCCGTCGGGCAGTTCGGCGGCCGGCGTGTCGCCGAACGTTCCCGTCTTCACGTCCAGGCCGTGCGTGTAGGCGGCCATCGAGATCGAACCGGCCGCGTGGCCGTCGACGAGCAGATCGAGCGGCGATTCCTGTGCGAGACCAGCGATGTAGAGAAGCGGCAAGTAGTGATCCGGTGTCGGCACCGAGTTGTCGAAGTCGGGATGGCCGTCGAGGCTCAAGACGTCAGAGGGGTTGTCCTGCAGTACTTCACGGGCGGCGTCGTCGAACCGATGGGCCCAGTCGTAACCGGTGTCGGCCCTGGCGAAATCGATCGCGTGCAGATTGTGGACGATGTTGCCGCTGCCGATGATGAGCACGCCCTGCTCGCGAAGCGGCGCGAGTTTGCGGCCCAGCTCGTAGTGATGCTCGAAGTCCTTGAAGGCGTTGAGCGACAACTGCAGAACCGGGATCGAGGCGTCGGGGAACGTGTGGACGAGCACCGACCAGGTGCCGTGATCGATGCCCCAGCTGTCCAGATCGTGGCCGCACCACGTGGGTTTGACGACGTCGGAAACCATCTCGGCGACCTCGGGGTCGCCGGGAGCGGGGTACTCGACGTCGAAGAGGTCCTGCGGAAACCCGTAGAAATCGTGGATGGTGCGCGGGCGGGGCATCGCCGTGACCGCCGTCGCATTGGTGTACCAGTGCGCCGAGATCACCAGGATCGCCCGCGGCTTCGGAACCGCCTGCCCCAGCGCTCGCCACGCCTCGGTGTACCGGTTGCGCTCCAACGCGTTCATCGGATTGCCGTGTCCGATGAACGCGGCCGGCATCGTCGGTGGGGCAGTGGTCATGGTCGCCGCCTCGGGTCGCGCTGGTCGGGTCACCGGCGACGCTACGCCACGCGTTCCCGCGTGGGCTGTGATCCGGCCACGGCGCAGGCTCCGCCGGGGTGGATCAGGTGCCCGTGGGTTCGATGACCAGGCGGCGGAGTCGTCCCTGCTCGTCGAGGCCGAACCGGTAGTCGAGATCGACCACGCCGCCGGGGAAGTCGCCCTCGAGCCGAGTGGTCACCACGGCTCCGTCGGTCGGCGAGCTCGATGCGCCCACCACGGTCGTGGTGTAGGTGTACTCACTCGCCTCGCGATCGAGCCAGTCGCGGATCGACGCGATGCCGACGTGGTCGCGGCCATCATCGGTGACCGCGGCGTCCTCGGTGAACAATGCGGTGGCTGCGGTTCGGTCGTTGCAGGTCGTCAGCCGCATGAAGGCGCGGACCGCGTCCGGACAGTCCGCAATCGAGGTGTTCGTCACGAGGATCTCCCAGGGGTTGGTGCTACGACAGAAGTAACAAGTCACTGCTAAATTAGCACCAACTGGTGACGAGAGGAACCCGATGGCCACCAAGATCAGGCTCGAGGATCGAGAATGTCCGTTGTCGACGACGTTGGGGATCGTCGGGGAATGGTGGACGGTGCTGATCCTGCACGACTGCTTCGACGGCTACTCGAGGTTCGACGAGTTCCGGGCGAACATCGGACTGTCGTCGAGCATGCTGACCAGCAGACTGAAAACCCTTGTCGAGGGCGGCATCCTGGAACGGCGCCGATATCAGGAGAATCCTGTTCGACACGAGTACGTGCTCACCGAACTCGGCCGCTCGTTGCGTCCGGTGCTCGTCGTGATGGCGGCCTGGCGCAATGCGCAGTTGGCGCCCGACGAACGGTCGATGATCCTCGTCGACGAACAGACGCGCAGTGAGGTCGAACCGGTGGTCGTCGACGCCGACACCGGTGAGCGTGTCGACGGGGCCGGGTTCGTCTACACGGCCGGGCCCGCGGCGGGCCCGGAGATGAGGGAGCGTTACGGAGATTCCGACGGTCGAGCCGCCCGCACCTAGCTTTCGTCGGATATGTGCCATACCCGTCGAATCCGGGTATGCGGTGGCTGTCGGTCACAGATGCTGACCGTATGGCGAAGCGCTGGTCGGGGATCGTGGCAATACTGATGGTCGCCGCCCTCGCGGCCTGCGGAACATCCGGTTCGTCCTCGGATTCGCCGAGCTCGGCCACCTCCTCGGACCCCGGGAAGGCTGCCGAGATCGAGCAGATCGTCGAAGACGTGATGACGTCGAAGCATCTCAAGGCAGTGATCGTTCGCGTGACGCAGGACGGCGACGAGGTGATCACCAAGGCGTTCGGCGAATCCCAGACCGGTATCCCGGCCACCCCCGACATGCACTTCCGCAACGGCTCCGTCGCCATCGCGTACGTCGCCGCGGTTCTCCTGCAGCTCGTCGACGAGGGGGTGGTGGCCCTCGATGACACCATCGGCAGGTGGGTCCCGGAGATTCCGCACGCCGACGAGGTGACGCTCGGCCAGTTGGCGACCATGACCTCCGGATACCAGGACTACGTTCTCGGCAACGACGCGTTCGAGACGGAAGAACTCAACAATCCGTTCAAGGCGTGGACGACCGGCGAGATGCTCTCGTACGCAATGGAAAAGTCGCTGCTGTACAAGCCCGGCACCAACTGGAACTACGCCCACACCAACTATGTGGTCCTCGGTCTGGCGCTGCAGAAGATCACCGGTAAGCCCGTCGAAGATCTGCTCCGCGAACGGATCTCGGAGCCACTGGGTCTGAGTAACACCGTGTCGAACCTGACCGCGGCGATCCCCGATCCGGCCCTGCACGCGTACTCCTCCGAGCGACGCGGAATCCTGAAACTGCCTTCGGAAGCGCCGTTCTACGAGGAGACCACCGGCTGGAATCCGTCGTGGAGCATCACCCACGGGGCCATCCAGACGTCGAACATCTACGACGTCGAGGCCACCGGACGCAAGCTCTTCGCCGGTGAGACGCTCTCGAAGGAGTCCTACGAGACGATGACGTCGACGAGGCTCCGCGGGATCGCCCGGCCGTTGCCCGGATGCGCGACGTGCGTGGCGATGAACGAGCGCTACACCTACGGGATGGGTGTGGTCCTGACCGGGGACTGGCTCGTCCAGAACCCGCTGTTCAACGGCTATGCCGCCGTGGTCGGCTACCTTCCCGACCAGAAGGTCTCGATCGCCGTCGCGGTGACCTATGAAGCGGCGGCCTTCGGACCCGACGGTTCCTACGAGAACGGTGGCAACCCGATCTTCTCGCGGATCGGGGCGCTGATGGCACCTGATCACGCGCCGCTGATCCCTCGTGACTAGAGCCGCCGTGGCCCGGTGCCTAGGGTGGGGTACATGGTCGACCGCCTATCCGATGATGATCTACGGGTCGGGAACCCCGAGCGTGAGCGCGCGATCGCGCTGCTGAACGATGCCTTCGCAGCGGGATATCTGGAGATCGTCGAGTTCGAGGACCGCGCCGGACTGGTGTACACGGCGAAGACCCGCCGCGAACTCCGCACGGTGCTCGAGGATCTCCCCAGTGCCGCCAAGCTGTTCCCCGGACCACCCGCTGCCGCACCGACCGGCCCCGCCGCCGAACCGCTCCACCTCGACGCGGACTGGAGCGAGGTCCGACGCAAGGGCGTGTGGGAGGTGCCGTCCTCGATCCTCGCGACAGCGTCAGTGGGTACCGTCGACCTGGACTTCACCGCGGCGCGGTTCACCGGACCGTCGACCTCGGTGCAACTGCAGGTCTCGGCGTCGACGGTGAAACTGAAGCTCGGGCCCGAACACGAGGTCCGTCACCGCGACCTCCACCTGTCCGGTTGGTCGAAGGTCAAGGACAAGGCCGGAGCCCCGACGCGGCCCGGGGGAGCGGTCATCGAGTTGATCGGATCGGCGTCCGGCATGACCTCGGTCATCATCCGCCGTACCTGACCGGTTCGCCACGGCCTCCGTGTGGTCGGGGAACGCGACGCTCTCGCGTGACGAGAGTGGCGCCGTGCCAGGATGTTCTGCATGATTCTCGCCGAGTCCGCGTCCACCGACACCTCGGTGATCGTGTCGCTGTTCTGGATCGTCCTCATCGCCGCGGTGTGCCCGCTGCTGTCGAGGCTGTCCCGCGGGTACGTTCCCGATGCCGTGTTGCTGCTGGTCTTCGGCATCGTCATCGGACCGCACGCGCTCGACTGGGCCGATCGCACGGGCATCGACATGCTCAGCCAGCTCGGTCTGGGCATGCTGTTCCTTCTCGCCGGCTATGAACTCGACCCGAAGCTGTTGAGCGGCAGAACCGGTCGCGTCGCGCAGCTGTCCTGGGCGGTGAGTCTGCTCATCGCCTGGGGATCGGTGGCACTGGTCGCCACGACCCTTGCGCTGGGGCTGGGCGAGGCCGGCTTCACCGCCCACATCGCGATCGCGATCACCCTCACCTCGACCGCGCTCGGCACCCTGCTGCCGATACTCAAGCAGGCGGGCCTCGACAACACCCGGCTCGGGCGTGCGGTGATGGCGCACGGCGCGGTCGGCGAGCTCGGACCGGTGCTCGCGATGTCGCTGTTGCTGACCAGCCGGAGCTTCGGAGGAGCGGTGATCGTGCTGGTGCTCTTCGTGTTGGCCGCGTTGCTGATCGCGGCTGCCCCACAACGCATCCTTGCGCGCGTCCCCGGGATCGGACGGGCCATCGGTGAGATGGCCGGTGGAACCGTGCAGCTGCCGGTGCGCGTCGTGGTCCTGCTGCTCGTGTCCCTCATGACGGTGGCCGCGGTCTTCGACCTCGACGTCGTGCTCGGTGCGTTCGCCGCGGGACTGATCCTCCGCCGACTCATCGGACCCGAGCATCCGCATGTCGGCAAATCCTTGGAGGTCATCGGGTTCGGGGTCCTCATCCCGATCTTCTTCGTCACCTCGGGTATGAACATCGACGTGTCCGCGGTCGCGTCGAAGCCCGGCACCTGGGTGGTCCTGGTGCTGGCCATCGCGATCGCCCGCGGCGTCCCGGTCTGGTTCAGCGCTCGTTACCTCGACGACGAGCACTTCCTGAACAACCCGCGCGAGCGCGGTCAGCTGGCTCTGTTCGCCGCGACCGGACTGCCGATCATCGTGGCGGTCACCGAGGTCGCGGTGTCCTCGGAGCTCATCTCCGCAGCCCTCGCCTCCACCCTGGTGGCTGCCGGCGCGACGACGGTACTGCTGTTTCCCCTCGCTGCCCGGCTCATCGGGAAGTCCACTCCAGCAAGCGATCCGACGACCACGTCGTGACGATCCGGTCCGGTTCGATGCCGTGCTCGACGGCGCGACGCGCACCCAGGACCTTGAACTCGAGCTGCCCGGGTGCGTGAGCATCGGAGTCGATCGCGAACAGACAGCCGGCCTCGAGAGCGATCTCGATCAGTTCGTCGGGCGGGTCCACGCGCTCGGGACGCGAATTGATCTCCACGATCGTGTCATTCGCCGCGCACGCCTCGAACACTGCACGGGCGTCGAAGGTCGACGGGGGCCGGTGGCCGCGCCCGCTGAGCACTCGGCGGCCGGTGCAGTGCCCGAGGACGTGGACGCGCGGGTCGGAGACCGCGGCGACCAGACGGGCCGTCATCGCGTCGTGGTCCATCCGCAGGTGAGAGTGCACGGAGGCGGTCACGATGTCGAGACGCTCGATCATCTCGTCCGATTGATCGAGTGCGCCGTCGTCGAGAATATCGATCTCGATGCCGCGAAAGAGACGAAAACCGTTCGCCTGCCTGCTGTTCCACTCATCGATCGCCTCGATCTGGGCAGCCAGCCGTTCGGCGCTCAACCCGTTGGCGACCGTCAGTCGAGGTGAGTGATCGGTGATGGCCAGCCACTCGTGACCCATGGCCTGTGCGGCAGAGGCCATCTCGTCGATGGGAGAGCCGCCGTCACTCCATTCGGTGTGCGCGTGGAGATCACCGACAACGGCGGCGACCAGGTCGTCGGCACCTTCCGGCGGGTGGGTCGGATCGTCGTCCTGCAACCGGGCGAGATACTCCGGGACCCGGCCGTCGACGGCTTGTCCGATGACGGCCGCCGTCGTCTTGCCGATCCCTTTCACCGTGGTGAGGGTTCGGCCCGACGCACGGTCCCGCAGCTCGTCGGAGGAGAGTCGTGCCGCGGCCTGGGCGGCGCGCCGGAACGCCTCCACCCGATAAGTGCTTTCCCGCCGCTGTTCGAGGAGCCAGGAGATACGGGCCAACGCCTCCACCGGGTCGACCGGTGCGCCGAGTGGTTCGAGCGCCCTCACGTCTGCACCCCACAGACGACTACCGCCCGGCGCACGAGTGCAGCCGGGCGGTGGTTCGGGACGAGCGAGGAAGTCCTCACGCGTGACCGGTCAGTGTGCGGCCTCGAAGGCCTCGATGATGCTCTGCGGGATACGGCCGCGGTCGCTGAGCTCGTAGCCCTCGCGAATGGCCCATTCGCGAATGGCCTTGGTGGTCTCCTTGTTGCGCCCGCCGCCGGTGGCTGCGGTGGTGGCCGTCGTACGCTTGCCCACCCGGCCGGTCTGGCGCGAGATGTCGAGGTACTTCGAGAGCGAATCGCGGAATTGCTGAGCGTGCTTCGACGAAGTGTCGAACTCGTAATTCTTGCCGTCGAGTGACCACCGAACGGTTTCGTACTGATCCAAAACCTTGCCGTCGAGATCGTCGATGACCTGAACGATTTCCTTCTTCGCCATGAAACGCTTTCCCCTCGATTTGTGTCATGCGACCAACTCGGCCGTGGGGGTCTATTAAACCTTATCCACCCCGTTTTGATCTATTCTTCGGTGCACAGCTTAGACCCAAACTATGAGTAGTCGCTGAGAACCCCCGCCTAGACCATAAAGTATCGAAATGACTCAGGGAAGTCGGGACCCGAGAATTCTTAGGAAGTGGGCACTGTACTGCTGTCGGATGGCCGCAGTCGGGGTGTCTCGGGGCGAGTGGTGGCCCGTGATGTCCGAGTTGTGGACGTGATGGTCGTCGCACGTCGGGCTGATTCGTCCGATTCTTCCGGGGAGAGTGCCACCAGATCTTCGGGCGCACGATCAGCCGCATAGATTGTTCGGTATCCGCTGTCGGTCACCGAGAATCCCGCTTTCGACCGCGATTCGAGACAGAACAAGCCGACTGTCTCGACGAGGCAGGAGAATCGGGAAATGGAAATCGTGTACCCGAAGTCGACTATTGATGAGCGATAGAGAACCGGATAGCGATTGGTGCAGGCACCGCGTTGCGGGCCGTCCGAGCTGAGGATTGCGTAATCGGGTGCCCAGTCACAGGAGGCCGGCTCCGTGGACGGACGGGAGCGTCGCGTCGTGGGGCCGGAGTCGCCACCCTCGTTGATACGGCAGGCCAGCGACGACCTCCCGTTGGTGCCCGTCGAGCAATTGACTGATCGATCGGGTGTGGAGAAATGGAAGCCCGACGAGTCCTGTATCGGTGAATCGGGCGTGACCGATCCCTGATGAAAGCGCGAATTGTCGACCCGGGGAGCGAGTGCGACGACTCGCCCAATTGTCCAATCGGGAAGATTCTGTGCCGTGTCCTCACCCGTGGTGGTGGTTGTCGATGCCGACTCGAGCTCGGTGAGGGTCGACAGTTCGTTGGTGGGCGGAATGACGATTCGTGAAGGCGTGGTGTCGGTGGGTAACGAACATCCCGCAACGGTCACGATTGTCGCGGTGATCACGATCGCGAACGAAGCGCAGATCACGCGGCCGAAATGAGCCGGCCGCCGGCGGGGGACGGGTACGGGCCGCCGCGATCGATTTCCGTACCCTTGCATTGTGTCGACCCCCAAGATCGTCCTGTTCTACGTCTTCGTCCCGCTGCCCGATCCGGAAGCCATTCGGTTGTGGCAGCTGTCGGTGTGCGAGTCGCTCGGGTTGCGAGGCAGGATCATCGTGTCACGACACGGAATCAACAGCACCGTCGGTGGCGACATCGCCGCGGTCAAACGCTACGTCAGAGCGACCCGTTCGTACCCGGGGTTCGCCGACGCGGACATCAAATGGTCGGACGGGACCGGCGACGATTTCCCACGCCTGAGTGTCAAGGTGCGTCCGGAGATCGTGACGTTCGGAGTTCCCGACGAGATCGTCGTCGACGAGAACGGCGTGGTCGGCGGCGGTATCCGGCTGTCGCCCGAAGAGGTGCACCAGCTCGTCGACGAACGCGGTGACGAGGTCGTCTTCTTCGACGGCCGCAATGAGATCGAGGCCCAGGTCGGCCGGTTCGACGGGGCGGTCGTCACCAAGGCGCAGACCACCCGCGACTTCATCCCGCTGCTCGAGAGTGGCGCCTACGACCACCTCAAAGATCGTCCGGTGGTCACCTACTGCACCGGTGGCGTCCGGTGCGAGGTCCTCAGCACGGTCATGCGCAATCGCGGGTTCAGCGAGGTCTACCAGCTCGACGGCGGCATTGTCCGCTACGGCGAGCGCTACCGCGACGACGGACTCTGGAGAGGATCGCTCTACGTCTTCGACAACCGCATGAGCACCGAGTTCTCCGATCACGCCGAGGTGCTCGGACAGTGCGTCGAATGCGGCGCGCCGACGAACAATGTGGCCAATCATCCCGATCGCGAAGGCCGGGACCTCGCGGTGATCTGTCCGGCATGTCTGGCCTGAGCGCGTCCCGATCGGCTCGGCCGCCGGTTCCGGTGATCGTCGTCGCCGGTTTCCTCGGGTCGGGCAAGACCACGCTGCTCAACCACCTGTTGCGCACCGCGGGTGCCACCGGCACGAGGTTGGGTGTGCTGGTCAACGACTTCGGCTCGGTCAACATCGACGCACTGCTGGTGTCCGCGCAGGCCGACGGCGCGGTGAGCCTCAGCAACGGGTGCATGTGCTGCACGGTCGACGCCGACGGACTCGCCGACGCGCTGACCTCTCTCGTCCGCCCGAGCGCGAAGATCGATGCGATCGTCATCGAGGCCAGTGGTATCGCCGAACCCAGGTCGCTCATCCGAATGGTCACCGCAGTGGCGGAACCCCGGGTCCGCTACGGCGGTCTGGTCTATGTGGTCGACGCCGCGCACATCCACACGTTGCGTGAAGAACACCCAGAGGTCGACGCGCACATGGCTATTGCCGATCTCATCCTGGTCAACAAGGCCGACCTGATCTCCGACACGGGTCTTCGGGGCGTCGAAGAGCTTGTCGGCCAGCTGAATCCGACTGCAGCAACGCTGATCACGCAGGAGGCCCGCGTCGACCCCGCGCTGCTGTTCGACATCGACGAGACGGCCGTCGACGACGAACCCCGTAGCGGCCAACTGACTCTCGACGAACTCTTCCTCGAAGAGCACGGGCACTCCGATCGCCAGCATCTGCACGCCGGGTACGAGGCGGTCGCCTTCCGCAGCGACGAACCCCTGGACCCGCGGCGGCTCGCGAGGTTTCTGGAGCGGCCCCCGAGCGGCTGCTTCCGGATCAAGGGCATCGTGCACTTCGACCTGCCTCGCTACCGGCAGAAGTTCGTCGTCCACGGTGTGGGCGGTTTCGTCCGGGTCGAGCGCGGGTCCTGGGAGTCGCAGACCCCGTCGACCGAGCTCGTCGCCATCGGTCGAGGCCTCGACCCCGACGCGGTGCATGCCGAACTGCGCGCCGCGATCGCGCGGCCGGAGGACGCGGCCGACGAGCACGGCATCCTCAGCGTCCTGCGGCATGTGCCGGCCTGACCGCCGATCCTCGCGACACGTGTCGTGGATCACCCGACACGCCGGGTGAGATGTCACATCTGGCTAACGAAATCCCAAAGGTCCAGGTCTTCCATTTCGCAAACTCCGCGAACCCTGTTTCACTGTTAAGTCTGTTACCAGTGTGACCGATGGTGCCTAACGGGAGGAGTGAGGCGAATGGCCAGAGCTGAAACGCGTGGTCGTCGCCTCGAAACGCCGATGTTCCAGAAGATGATGAAGAAGCGCATGATGACGACCGCCTTCGCCGTGACGGCGGTGGCGTCGACCGTGATGGCGTCCAACCTGGTGGTGGCCCCGGCGCAGGCCGCGCCCGCCCGGGGGGCCGCGCTGGCAGGTAAGACGATCTTCCTGGACCCGGGTCATCAGGCGAGCGCCGCCGGCCGCAGCCTCAGCGCGCAGGTGCCCGACGGGCGCGGCGGCAAGAAGGATTGCCAGACGACCGGCGCAACCGGGGTGAACGGCGCGAGGGAGCACACCGTCAACTGGCAGATCAGCCAGCTGGTGAAGGCCGGCCTGGAAAGCCAGGGCGCCCGCGTCGTGCTCAGCCGGCCCGACGACCGTGGCTGGGGCGGCTGCGTGGACGAGCGCGCCGCCGCGGCGAGCCGATCCGGGGCAGCGGTGGCGGTGAGCCTGCACGCCGATTCGACGAGCCGCGGAGCGGACGGAGCCAAGAAGGGCTTCCACATGATCGTGCCGTCGTTGCCGATCCCGGACCCCACCGTCAACCGCGTGCAGTCGGGTGAGGGGCGCAAGGCGTCGAATGTCATGCGCGATTCGTTCCTCGCCGCGGGATTCCCGTCGGCCAACTACGCGGGCGTGAGCAACGGCATCCAGACGCGTCCGGACATCGCCGCGGTCAACCTGACCAAGGTGCCTGCCGTTTTCATCGAGATGGGCAACCTGTCCAACCCGGCCGAGGCCGCCGCACTGGCCGGACGCGACGGCCAGCTCAAGTACGCGATGGCCATCACCGACGGCATCCTGAAGTACGTCAACGGCAGCGCGGCAACCGGCTCCGCCCCCGCACCGTCGGTGCCGCTGGCCGACGACGCCAGCGGGCTGTCCGTGGTGATCCCATTCGTCCAGCAGCTGCTCGCCACCGAGGAGCCCGAGGCCGTCGTACAGCTGCTGACGACCCAGGGGCAGGACGTGTCGGCGCAGGTCCTCAAGGCGATGCTGACGATTCTGTACGGCCTGTTCGACGGGAAGCTGCCGATCGGCTGAGCCTGCCCGCCTCCGGCGACTAACCTCGGCCCCATGGGCATTCGAGATCTCCTGGTGATGGACACTCCGGTGCCGTCGTTGCGTGGACGCAAGGTACTGATCACCGGCGCGGCGAGTGGGATCGGACGCGCGACCGCCGAGGCGGCGGCGGCCCAGGGCGCCGAACTCGTGCTGACCGATCTGCACGCCGACCAGCTCGACGAGGTGGTCACCGGAATCCTCCGTGCCGACGGCACCGTGCTGTATCACGTCGCCGGAGACGTCTCCGACTACGACTGGGTGGCCAACTTCGCGCGGCAGGTCGACGCCGAGGTCGGCGTGATGGACGTCGTGATGAACATCGCCGGGATCTCGGCGTGGGGCACGGTCGAGAACCTCGAGCACCGGCACTGGCGGTCACTGGTCGACGTCAATCTGATGGGCCCGATCCACATCATCGAATGCTTTGTGCCGCAGATGGTCCGACGAGGCGCCGGCGGCCACATCGTCAACGTCTCGTCGGCCGCCGGGCTGCTCGCCCTTCCATGGCACGCCGCCTACAGTGCGAGCAAGTTCGGGATCCGCGGCGTCTCGGAGGTCCTCCGGTTCGACCTGCGCCGCCACCGGATCGGGGTGTCGCTGGTGTGCCCGGGTGGGGTGGACACACCGCTGGTCGACACCGTCGAGATCGTCGGCGTCGACCGCGATGATCCGCGAGTCAAGGCCGCCATCAACAACTTCCACAAGGTCGCGGTGTCGCCGGAGACCGCCGCCGCGGCGATCCTCAAGGGAATCCGCAAGAACCGCTTCATGGTCTACACCTCCTTCGACATCCGGTTCGGCTACTGGTGGGCGCGGAAGTTCGCGCTGCCCTACGAGATCGTGATGCGGGTGGCCAACGACCGGTTCGACAAGCTCGCGCGCATCAGCGGTACCAAGCTCGAGGAGCGGGCGCGCGACCACCATTCCACCCAGTGAGCCGCGTCTTCCGCAAGACGCTGCGAGGCAGCGGTCCGCCGGGAGGGCATCCCGACTTCTTCGCCGCCGAGGCGGCCGGTCTGCGCTGGCTCGCCGACGCCGGTGCGCCGGTCGCGAAGGTGCTCGCCGTGAGCGAGGACGCCATCGAACTCGAGAAACTCGACACGACCCGTCCCGACCCCGAGGCCGCCCTCGCGTTCGGCGGGGCGCTGGCGAGGATGCACGACGCCGGTGCCCCGCGGTTCGGTTCACCACCCACCGGCTTCGACGGCCAGTTGTTCATCGGGCGACGCCCGCTGAGTTCCGTCGAATACGACTCGTGGGGCGAATTCTATGCACGGGAGCGCGTCGAGCCCTATCTGCGTCCGGCCCGGGATGCGGGCAACCTGACCGCCGCGGACTCCGACGCCGTCCGCGCCGCCTGCGAGCTGATCGCGAGCGGCGCCTTCGACGACGACGAACCCGCCGCCCGCATCCACGGCGACCTCTGGAACGGGAACGTGCTGTGGACCCCGTCGGGCGTCGTCCTGATCGACCCGGCAGCGCACGGGGGTCACCGCGAGACCGACCTCGCGATGCTCGCGCTCTTCGGCTGCTCGCTACTCGACGAGATCGTCGTCGGGTATCAAAAGACGCATCCGTTGGTCCCCGGCTGGGAGGACAGGGTCGAGCTCCATCAGTTGCATCCGCTCGCGGTGCACGCGGCCGGACACGGACCGGGGTACGGCACCGCGCTCAGCCGAGCGGCCCGGGCCGTACTCGGCGCTCACGCGTGATCGGGACACGCGATAATCACCCGGTGTCTGATGACGGAGTGTGGAGCGGCGTGTCCGGAAGCGTCCTGATCGTGTCGGCGACCCGAGCCGAGGCGCGGCATCTGCCTGCCGGGTCGCGGTTGCTCGTCACCGGGATCGGCAAGGTCCGGGCGACGATGGCGCTGAGTCGGGAGCTGGCCGCCGGTGCACCGGTCCGACAGGTGATCAACATCGGTACCGCGGGTGCGCTGCGGGACGGTGTCGTCGGTTCCGGGCGCGATCTGTTCACCCCGTCGGCGGTGCTCGAACACGACATCAGCAGTGCCGAACTGCGCGCCATGGGCTACGAGATGACCGACCGCTGGGAACTCCCCGGTGGCGACGGCACGGTGCTCGCCTCGGGGGACACGTTCGTCGCCGACCCGGTACGGCGCGCCGAGCTCGCCCGCCACGCCGACCTGGTCGACATGGAGGGATGCGCGGTCGCCCACGTGAGCGCACAGTTCGGCATCCCGTGCCGGCTCGTCAAGGCCGTCACCGACAACGCCGACGAAGGTGCGATGGAGTGGCCCGATCTGGTCGACGCCGCGGCCCGCAAGTTGGGGCAGTGGATCGAACTGAACGTCTGACGGTCGACGTCAGCCGCAGCAGAATCGCCGGCTGAGCACAGCGGCGCACGCTACAGCCCGCGCGTGTGAGCGGAAATGGCGATCCTGCGAGCGGTCAGGAGCGGGTGTCGGCGGCGTCGGCCGGACCGGCGTCGGCGACCGACTCATACGCCTGGAATCCCGACCGGGTGGTCTCGGGACGGGCTGTGTCCGCCGGACCCGAGAGCGGGGCATCCGAAGGGGTGAGATCGGGTGCGGCGAGATCCGCGACCGTCGGACGAGCGGAGGTCGGGGTCCGCTGGGCGGTCCGTTCGACCGTCGCCGTACGCGCCGACGTGGCCGGCCGCTCGAAGGTGGCCGGTCGTTCCGACGCCGAGCCGGGACGGGACCGCTGTGGCCTCGACCGGTTGGACGGCGACGTGGTGGTCTGTGCGGCGCCGGTCTGGCCGGAGCCGGACTTGGTCCGGCGATGCGTCGTCGCGCGCTCGGTCGTTTCGCCGGTCTTCGCGCGGTCGGCCTTGTCCCGGCCTGCGCTCCGCGATGCGCTGCGGGTCCCGGTCGGCTTCCCGCGGCCACCGGAGTTCTTGTCGTCGTCGCCACGGGTCAGGAACCACCGGACCAGCACCAGCGCGAGAGTCACCAGGAACACCGTCAGCATCCAGGGGAAATCCGCGGCGATCGGCAGCAACACCTTGAAGATCAGACTCTTCAGTCCGGACGACGCCTGCTCGGAATTGAGTCCGTACAGCGTGGCGATGCCGACGAAGAACGCGATCAGTGGGGGCTGCGCGGCAGCGGTGAACAGTGCGCGGCGACGGACGGCGAGGGCGGCGACGACACAGCCGACGAGATAGCAGAACTTGTAGATCCCGCCGAGCGAGTCATTGCTGCCGGCGTCGATCGCCGCGCCGAGGGCCGTGATCCCGGTAGCCAGGAGAACGGCACCCCACCACGGCACTCCGCGGACCGCGGGCATCACGGACTGCTGGTCCAGTGGTACCGCGGTCTGTAGACGTTGCGGGGAAGGCACATGGTCACGGTACCGGTTCATCGGCGGAAATCGCTCCACCCCCGGACCGTGGCGTGGACGCGGCCGCCGATGTCGTCGCAGGTGCCGCCACGGATCCGGCGGACCTGCAGGTGTCGTGGATCACCCGGGGGCGGGGTGGTTCGCTCACGTCGCCCAGAGCGTCGAGTTCGGCGAGGCGTCGAGCGGTGACGCCGAGTCGGGTCTCGACCGAGCCGATGGTCGAGTTGTAGGCGTCGACGGTGCGTTGCAGTGAGGTGCCGAGTGTCCCGAGATGCCCGAGAACACCGGCGAGCCGCTGGTGGAGTTCCATGCCGAGGTCGTGGATCACCGCCGCGTCGCGCGCCATCGCGTCGTGGCGCCAGCCGAGCGCGACGGTCCGCAGCAGTGCGATGAGGGTGGTCGGGGTGGCGATCACCACATTGCGGGCGAAGCCGTACTCGAGGACGTCGGGGTCGGTGCGCACAGCGGCCTCGAGTACCGCGTCGGCGGGCAGGAACAGCACGACCATCTCCGGGGTGTTCTCGAAGGCCGTCCAATAGGCCTTCGCGGACAACCGCGCGATGTGCGCGCGCAGAGCCCGAGCGTGCTCGCCGATCAGACGGTCTCGTGCCTTGGCGTCGGTGGACTCCGCGGCGCGCAGATAGGCGTCGAGCGGCACCTTCGCGTCGACGACGATGTCTCGTCCGCCCGCGAGGTGGACGACGAGGTCTGGCCGGACCGTCGTTCCTTCCCTCGTCTTGTCCGGCAGCGACACCTGGGTGCTGAAGTCGCAGTGCTTGGCCATACCGGCCAGCTCGACGACCCGTTCGAGCTGTACCTCGCCCCACCGGCCGCGCGAATGGGAACTGTGCAGCGCGTTGGCGAGCTGTCGCGTCTGGTCGTTGAGCGCAACCGACGCCGCATGGATGCCGCGAACCTGCTCGGTCAGTCCCGCGTAGGCGCCGATCCGATTGGACTCGACCCGGCGCAGCTCGTCGGAGAGCTGGGCGAGGGTGGCGCGCAGCGGTTCCACGATGTGCTGCACCTGGCCGCCGATCGCGGTGGATTGTCGACGTGCCGCATCCTCGGTGGCCCACGACAACGACGACGCCACCTCGCTGCGGCCCTCGCGCAGCATCTCGACCTCGGCGCGGGCAGCGGCGACCACCCCGGCGCTGCGCGCGGCGTGCGCCCACCAACCCAGCGCGATGCCGAGCAGGACGCCGAATACGAGTGACAGGGCTGCTGCGATCATGCCCCGATGGTGTCGGATGCCTCCGACAAGACCGGCTGGGCGGTGTCGCGCCGGTTCAGTCCCCGGCGGGGGCCTCGAAGTCGAGCAGCCACTTCTTGGTCTCCAGCCCGTAGCGGAAGCCACCCAGCGATCCGTCGCTGCGATTCACCCGGTGGCATGGCACGAACAGTGCGGCGGCGTTGCGAGCGCACGCGGTTGCCGCTGCCCGGACGGCGGCCGGTTCGCCTGCCCGCTCGGCGAACTCGGTGTAGGTGACCGGCCGGCCCGGTTCGACGAGGCGCAGGGCGTCCCACGCCTTGTTGAGGAAGGTCCCGCCGGAGAGTTGGACCACCTCGACCCGGGACGGTGCCTCGACCTCGCCCGCGTAGTACGCCGACACCGCGTCGGTGAGCTTGCCCAGCGTCTCGGAACGCTGCAGTGATTCCGGGCGCAACGACCGGTGGATGAGTGCGGAGAGGTACGCCGGATCGTCGGTCCACCCGGACGCGAGTACACGTTCGGAGTCGTCGGCGACAACGGTGAACGGGCCGTTGGGGGTGTCGACGGTTGCGTATCCACCGGTGCCGGTGTTGGTCGTGTTGACGTCGGCGTCGGAGACGGTGGGGGACGGTGCGGACATGTCGCTCCTGTCGGATCGGGGTTCGGATCGAATCTGTGTCGGAGGGGGCGTCATAGGAGGTCTGCTCGTCATACGTCCTCGCCGGCGCCGGCGAGGCGGTGTCGCCACAGGTGCACCGTCGCGTACGACCGCCACGGTGCCCAGTGGTGCGTGTCGCGCAGATCGAGTCCGAGGTCGGCGGCAGCCCGGGCGACGACCAGGTCGCTCGCGAGCAGGACGTCGGGATCACCCGTCACCCGCATGGTGACGATGTCGGCGGTCCAGGGGCCGATGCCGGGCAGCTCGATCAGCTGCGCACGTAGATCAGACGCATCGACCCCCACATGCGGTTCCACCCGACCTTCGGCCAGGGCCTCGGCCACCCCGATGACGGCGTCGATGCGACGGCGCGGTCCGCGTAGGACGTCCCGCCCGTCGGCGGCTATGGCAGCTGCGGTCGGGAACGCCTTCAGGATGAGGTCGCCCTCGGTTTGCCCGGCGTCGTGCAGCGGTTGGCCCAGCGCGTCGACGAGCCGGTCGATCTGATGCCGTGCGGCCGCGAGACTGACCTGCTGGCCGAGCATCGTGCGGATGATCATCTCGGCGGCGTCGAGACTGCCCGGTACGCGAAGTCCGGGTGCGTCTTCGATCGGCGTGCGGAGCGTCGGGTCGTCGGCGAGGGCGTCTTCGGCGGCGGTGATGTCGGCGTCGAGGTCGAGGAGCCGACGCACGCGGTTCACCGCGGCTCCGAGATCACGCATGTCGAGATGTGTGAGGACCACACCGACGTGGTCGTCGTGGGGTTCGATCTCGGCGACTGCGGGTCCGTGCGGGAGAGCGATGACGCGCTTGAACCGCCAGCCGAGCGGTGCGTCGGCGTCGTCGACCACCGTCTCGACCCCGGCCGCCGCGTGCGCGGACAGGAACCAGCGCATCCAGGGCCAGCGGTAGGGCGAGCGGAACGGCAGACGCAGGGCGACGGTGCCCGGGGCGGACGCCGCGTCGGACCGCGGGCGGTCGCGCCGGTTGCGGAGGCGGCGGAGTTCGGTCGGAGTGAGTCCGAAGACGGCACGGATGGTGTCGTTGAACTGCCGGATGCTGGCGAAGCCCGCGGCGAACGCGACGTCGGACATCGGTAGTGACGTGCACTGGATCAGCACCCGGGCGTTGGTGGCGCGGTGTGCGCGGGCGAGCGCGAGCGGACCGGCTCCCAGGTGGTCGGTGAGGATTCTGTTGAGGTGTCGGGGTGAGTACTTCAGCCGCGCGGCGAGACCGGCGACGCCCTCACGTTCGACCACGCCGTCGGCGATCAGACGCATCGCGCGGGCGGACATGTCGGCGTTGACATTCCACAGCGACGAACCGGGGACGGCGTCGGGGGCGCATCGTCGGCAGGCGCGGTAGCCCTGCTGCTGGGCCGCGGCCGCGGTCAACACGAACGCGACATTGTGCGGCCGCGGTGTCTGCGCGGGGCACGACGGACGGCAGTAGATCCCGGTGGTGCGGACGGTGACGAAGAACTGGCCGTCGAACCGTGCATCCCGGGCTTGGACGGCGCGGTAGCAGCGGTCGAAGTCCGGAGCCGAGCCCGGGATGGTCTGTTCGACGGATGCTGTGGTCACCTGTCCACTCTGACATCCGGCACGCACGAGTTCTGGCGGAAATCGGACGCGGCAACTGACGCCGAACATGTGATCTGAGTAACAGTCCTGTGGCACGATATGCGCCATGTCCACACGGTTCGATGGCCGACGCGGAAGCCGGCATGACGACCTCCCCCTCGCCGGGCTACCCGGATGGGGCCTGGAGATGATGATGGGCCTGTACGGCCCGGAGACGATCCAGCGCGCGCTCACGGAAGAGACCGAGCAGGGCATCACGCCGGTGCCGTGGGACCGCGGGCGAGCCGACGAGTCGCCCAGCGGGCCGATCGACGCGCCGGACGTCGAGATGTGCGGTCGGGACGACGTTCCGCCGGTCTTCAACCAGGTCGACGCCGAACTCGAGGCGGTCAACTCGCTGATCCGCTTCCTCGGGCGCAAACTGCGCCGGCGCTGACCGGCCCGAGGGCGTTCGCGCAGGCGAGGCGATGCCATCCGTCACGTCGACGCCGCAATGTCATCGTGGTGTGTGAAGATCCACGGGTGACTGACAGCTCGGATGATCAGCGTGCCGACGGCGAGGCCGGAACCGACAACTCGGATTCCATCCCGATAGGGGCCGATGCCGTCCTCGGGGGTGACGCCGTTCTCGGCGGGGTCGAGGAGAAGGCGTACCCGACGCGCGCCCAGGTGATGATGGCCGGCCTGCGCTCCTGCGCGACCGTCGGTCTGCAGATCGTGCTGGTCGCGGCCGCCCTCTGGGTGATGTTCTGGCTTCTCGGCAAGTTCTGGGTGATCCTGCTGCCGGTCCTGCTGGCCATCATCGTGTGCACGATCCTGTGGCCGCCGGTGCGATGGATGCGCAATCGTGGCGTACCGGCCGCCGCGGCGTCGTTGCTGATGATGCTGATCGGGCTCGGAGTGCTCGGTGGCGTCATCGGGCTGATCGTGCCGTCGATCGTTTCCCAGGCGCCGGAACTCGCCAACCGTGCGACCGAGGGCGTGCGGCATCTGCAGGACTGGGTCCAGGGACCCCCGCTCAACATCGAGGACGAGCAGCTCGACAACATCGTCAATGCCATCACCAGCAAGTTGCAGTCGAGTGCGTCGACCATCGCCTCGGGTGTGTTCAGCGGCGTGGGCACTGCGACGTCGCTGCTCGTCACCGTCTTCACAGCGTTCGTGCTGGTGTTCTTCTTCCTCAAGGACGGGCCGAAGTTCGTGCCGTGGCTCGACCGTTCGGTCGGCAAGCCCTCCGGTACCCACGTCGGCGAGGTGCTGACCCGGATGTGGAACAGCCTCGGCGGTTTCATCCGTACGCAGGCGGTCGTCAGTTTCGTCGACGCCGCTCTCATCGGTCTCGGCCTGTTCATCCTCGGGGTCCCGCTGGCCGGGGTGCTGGTGGTCGTCACGTTCCTCGGCGGCTTCATCCCGATCGTCGGTGCCTTCGTCGCCGGCGCGCTCGCCGTCCTCATCGCGCTCGTGTCGAACGGCCTGACCACCGCACTCATCCTGCTCGGCGTCATCCTCGCGGTGCAGCAGCTCGAGGGCAACGTGCTGCAGCCCTGGCTGCAGGCGAAGTCGATGGATCTGCACGCTGTGATCGTGCTGCTCTCGGTCACCTTGGGCGGCACCCTGTTCGGCATCACCGGTGCCTTCCTCGCGGTGCCCGCGGTCGCGTCGCTGGCGGTGGTGCTGCGCTACCTGAACGAGCAGATCGCCGAACGGGCCGGGGAGACACTGGCGCCCGAAGGTGCGCCCGTCACGAAACAGAAGGGCGTCCCCGACAAGGAACCGCCGAACGACCCGCCGAACCCGGTCAAGGGTCTGCTGGACCGCGACTGACGACGGGGCCGGCGATCGGAGCCGACGCAGCTAGGCCCGACGCAGCGTCGGGCCTCGCGGCCGGTGCCGATAGACTGGGCGCCCGTGAGTCTCACCCTGGGAATCGTCGGTCTGCCCAACGTCGGTAAGTCGACCCTGTTCAACGCCCTGACCCGTAACGATGTGCTGGCGGCCAACTACCCGTTCGCCACCATCGAGCCCAACGTGGGCGTGGTCGAATTGCCCGACGCACGACTGAAGCGTCTCGCGGAGATCTTCGGCAGCGAGCGCATCCTGCCCGCCACGGTGTCGTTCGTCGACATCGCCGGCATCGTCAAGGGCGCCTCCGAGGGCGAGGGCATGGGCAACCAGTTCCTCGCCAACATCCGCGAGGCCGACGCCATCTGCCAGGTCGTCCGCGTCTTCGACGACGGCGACGTCGTGCACGTCGACGGCCGCGTCGACCCGTTCGCCGACATCGAGGTCATCGAGACCGAGCTGATCCTCGCCGACATGCAGACCCTCGAGAAGGCGATCCCGCGTCTCGAGAAGGACTCGCGCAAGAACAAGGACCTCGTCGAGACCCTCGAGGCGGCCAAGAAAGCGCAGGAGATCCTCGACAGCGGCAAAACGCTGTTCTCGCAGAAGGATTCGTTCGACCTGTCGTCGGTGCGCGAACTGCACCTGATGACCGCCAAGCCGTTCCTCTACGTCTTCAACTCCGACGAAGGCGTGCTCACCGACGATGCGAAGAAGGCCGAACTGCGCGCTGCCATCGCACCGGCCGACGCCGTCTTCCTCGACGCGAAGGTCGAGAGCGAACTCCTCGAACTCGACGAGGAGGACGCCCAGGAGTTGCTCGACTCGATCGGCCAGACCGAGCCCGGCCTGACGTCGCTGGCCCGCGCCGGTTTCCACACCCTCGGCCTGCAGACCTACCTCACCGCAGGTCCCAAGGAGTCGCGCGCCTGGACCATCCGCCAGGGCGATACCGCCCCCAAGGCCGCCGGGGTCATCCACACCGACTTCGAGAAGGGCTTCATCAAGGCCGAGATCGTGTCCTTCGCCGACCTCGACGAGGCCGGTTCGATGGCCGCGGCCAAGGCTGCCGGCAAGGTCCGCATGGAGGGCAAGGACTACATTATGCAAGACGGTGATGTGGTCGAGTTCCGCTTCAATGTCTGATCAGCTCCCGCCCTGCCCGGAGTGCTCGCAGGAATTCACCTACGAGCAGGGTGCGCTTCTGGTGTGCCCGATGTGCGGGCACGAGTGGTCGGCCTCCGAGGCTGCGGAAGCCGCTGCGGAGGCAGTCGTGAAGGATTCGGTCGGCAACTTGCTGGAAGACGGTGACACGGTCACCATCGTCAAGACCGTCAAGGTCAAGGGCGGTGGTGGCGGCGTCATCAAGATCGGCACCAAGGTGCGCAACATCCGGCTGATCTCCGACGGCGTCGGCGACCACGACATCGACGCGAAGGTCCCGGATTTCGGTCAGATGCAGCTGAAGTCGAGCGTGGTGAAGAAGGTCCTCTGAAGTTCTCGTTGCGTTATGTCTCACCAGAGCGGGACAAAACGCAACGGCTTCTGGGCGTCTCCTGGTCTCTGGCCTGAAATCGCGGCTGTGAGCGCGCGGTTTGGGGCGATGAATCGGCGTGCGGGGGTTACCGTGCGATATGGCCATCAAACTCGAGAACGTCGGAATCGCCGTCCGCGATATCGAGGCGGCGATCGCCTTCTTCACCGACCTGGGTCTCACGGTCGTCGGCCGTGACGAGGTCAGCGGCGAATGGGCTTCCACCGCAGTCGGTCTCGACGGCAACCACGCCAAGATCGCGATGCTGCAAACACCCGACGGACAAGGGCGACTCGAGTTGTTCGAGTACATCCACCCCGACGCCATCGAGACGACGCCGACGCTGCCGAACGAGATCGGCATGCACCGCGTGGCCTTCTCCGTCGACGACATCGACGCCGCTCTGGAGACCGCCGCGAGACACGGGTGCCACCCGCTCCGCGGGGTCGCCAACTACGAGAACATCTACAAGCTCACCTACCTGCGCGGCCCCAGCGACATCATCGTGATGGTCGCGCAGGATCTGACGAAGAGCTGACGTCTCACGGCCCGACCTTGCCCGAGTCATAGGTCCGATTCGCGCTGAGCGCGGGTTCGAGCTCTCAAACGTCGGGCCAGGTTTCGGCGGCGCACCGGTGGGGAAAATCCGGGGACGGCGCCAGTCGTGGCGTGGAACACACCGGATGGAAGCGATGCCGCGATGAGCGAAACCCCGGCGCGAGTGAGCGCCTCCGACCCGCCGGCCGACCGGCTCGGATCGAGTCTCAAGCCCCGCCACATCACGATGATCTCGATCGCCGGGGTCATCGGCGCCGGTCTCTTCGTCGGCTCGGCGAACGCGATCGAGAAGGCCGGTCCGGCTGTTCTCATCTCCTATGCGCTCGCGGGCACGCTCGTCGTGCTGGTCATGCGGATGCTCGGCGAGATGGCGACCGCCGACCCCGACACCGGTTCGTTCTCCGTCTACGCCGACCGTGCCCTCGGCAGGTGGGCGGGGTTCTCCGTCGGCTGGTTGTACTGGTGGTTCTGGGTGCTGGTGATCCCGGTCGAGGCGACTGCCGCCGCCGCGATCCTCACCGATCTGATCGGTGGCGCCCAGTGGATCTGGGCGCTCGCGGTGACGATCGCGCTGACCGTCACCAACCTGATCAGCGTCGGCAACTACGGCGAGTTCGAGTTCTGGTTCGCGCTCATCAAGGTCGTCGCCATCGTCGCGTTCATCGTGGTGGGCATCCTGGCAATCCTGGGTCTCATCCCGCACTCGGGGGTGAGCGGTCTCCACCATCTGTGGGAGCCGGATGGTTTCATGCCCAACGGTTTCGGTGCGGTCATCGCGGGGTTGCTCGTGACGATGTTCTCGTTCATGGGCACCGAGATCGTCACGATCGCGGCTGCAGAATCGCCCGATCCGGAGCGCGGCATCACCAAGGCCGTGAACTCGGTGATCTGGCGGATCTCGCTCTTCTACATCGGCTCGATCTTCGTCGTCGTGGCCCTGATGCCGTACGACCAGCTCTCCGACGGCTCATACCAGTCGGTGCTCGAGGCGATCGGTCTGCCCGGATCGGCGCTGATCATGGACCTCGTGATCCTCACGGCCGTGGCATCCTGTCTGAACTCCGCGCTGTATACGGCCTCGCGGATGTTGTACTCGCTCGGGAGTCGGCGCGATGCACCGCAGGCGGTCCGGTCGCTGACGGGCCACGGAGTGCCGTGGGTCGCGGTGCTGGCGTCGATGGTCGTCGGCTTCGTCGCCGTCATCGGCAACTATGTGTTGCCCGACAAGATCTTCGGCTACCTGCTCGCGACGAGTGGTGCGGTCGCGCTGTTCGTCTATCTGAGTGTTTCGGCAAGTCAGCTCGTGCTCGGTCGCTCGCTGCGAGCCAGGGGAGAGCAACCGCCCGTCAAGATGTGGCTGTTCCCGTACCTGACGATCGTGGTGATGGTGTTCATCATCGGCGTGCTGGTGCTGATGGCCTTCGACGCCGAGCAGCGGGAGGCCATCGGGTTGTCGGCGTTGTCGGCGGTGGTGATCGTGACGGTCGGCGTCGTGCTGCATCGACGACGCTCCGGAAACGTGGCGGAGGAACGGGAGTCCACCGCCGGGCACGTGTGAGCACCGTGCATGTCGCCCGCAGGTCGATGTGTCCGCCGGAACCGTGCGCTCACCGGACAGACTGTCGGTTGCCGACCGGTGCGCTGACCAGCAGAGTGGCGCCATGGCAATCGGCGCACCCTTGAACAGTCCCGACGCGACGGATGCCCCGCAGGGCGGTTACGGCGACAAGGTGCTCGCCGTCGAACCCGGGGGCAACGAGGCGATCCCGGTCGAGGCTCGCCACGGCGCACCGCGCGGCCTGTTCTGGACCTGGACCGCGCCCAACCTCGAGTTCGCGACGATCTTCGTCGGTGTCATCTCGATCCTGTACTTCGGACTGTCGTTCTGGCAGGCCGTCGCGGCGATGGCCATCGGCAACCTGCTGGGGGCGGCGGCGCACTTCCTGCTGTCGGCAGAAGGTCCGCTGCACGGGGTTCCGCAGATGGTACTCGGGCGCCTCGCGTTCGGGTACCGCGGCAACATCCTGCCGGCCACCTTCATGGCGGTGATGTGCGGCGTCGGATGGTTCGCGACGAACAGCGTCAGCGGCGCCTTCGCGTTGTCGACGCTGTTCGGGATCACGCCCTTGCTGGGGTTGGTGATCATCGTCGTCGCGCAGACCGCCTTCGCGTTCTTCGGGCACAACCTGGTCCAGCGGTTCGAACGCATCGCCGCTCCCGTACTCGCCGTAATCTTCGTGGTGGGCGCGGTGATCATCTTCGGCAAGTCCCATGTGTCCGCGCCGTCCGCTGACGGTGGCTTCGCCATCGGGGGGTTCCTGCTGACCATGGGTGCCGCGTTCGGTTACACCGCCGGGTGGACCCCGTATGCCGCCGACTACACGCGCTACCTGCCGCCGACCGTGTCCAAGGTCAAGACGGGGTTGTTCGCCTCTTCCGGTCTGTTCCTCTCGTGCACGTTCTTGATGGTGGTGGGCGCGGCATCGGTGACCATCGGAGACCCGGTGTCGGACAACCCGACCGAGGCGTTCACCGCCAACCTGCCGAGCCTCGTCGCCGATCTCACGCTCCTCGCGATCGCCGTCGGCGCCGTCGCCGCGAACGCGATCAACGTCTACTCCGGTTCGATGGCGTTCCTCGCCATGGGATTTCGGCTGCCCGTGGGCCTGCAGCGTGCGTTGGTGACGGTGTTCTTCGGCGTCGTCGGCTTCCTCGTCGCCTGGTGGGCCTTGGCCGACGCTGCGGCGTCGTATGAGGCGTTCCTGCTCCTCGTCGCGTACTGGATCGGGCCGTGGCTCGGCGTGGTCTTCGCAGATCGCCTGTTGCGCAGGGAGCCGCCGACCCTCGCACTCCTGTACGACACCCGCTACGCGAACTGGGGTGGCGTCGCGGCGTTCGTGCTCGGCCTGCTCGCCTCGGTCCTGTTGTTCTGCAACCAGGAGCGGTTCGTCGGGTATGTCGTCAGGGCGATCCCGGAGCTGGGTGACATCGGCGCCTTCGTCGGTTTCGCGCTCGCGTTCGGACTCTATCTGATCCTCGCCCGGGGACGAGTGGCGCAGTCCCAGCAGTCCCGGTCCTGAGCCGGAGTCCCCGGATCAGACGTCGAGGTCGGTCGATGCCCGGGAGGCGTTGACCGCCAACAACATCGACGGGTAGACCGCCGCGGCGGTGGGGTCGAACCCCAGCAGGCTCCGGATTCGGTCGAGGCGCTGATAGAGACTCTGCCGCCCGATGTGCAACGCCGCCGCCGAGCGCGTCGCGCTACACCCGTGGCGCAGATGGACATCCAGCGTCGCGACCAACTGGGTGGACTGTCTCGCGTCATGTTCCACCAGCGGGGCCACCAGGGACTGCAGATCCGACCGCGTCTGCGCGTCAAGTGCGTGCACGACATCGTCGGCAACCAGTTCGCGACCGGTGAAGACGCGGCGGGTCCGGTCTTCGCGGACGTGCAGAGCGGCACGATCGAGACGACGGGCGTTGTTCCGCAACGAATCCGCGATCGCCGCGACGATCTCGATTCCAGGTGAGGAGTCGCCCAGTCGGAACGTCGCACCGACGACCACGGTGATCCGGCCCGCGCCTCCGGCCGCCTTGTCGACTGCGTCTGCGACGTGGTCGACGGGGTCCTCGGCGTCAGGGGGCGCCGCGACCAGCCCGAAGACCGTCGCGTCGATCGTCGCCTGGACCAGCCCCGACGTCGCCGCCGCAGCGCGCGTCAGAACCGACTCGGCCATCCTCGGATCGGGCGCATCGGCCGCCACGGTCACGAGACGTGTGCTGTTGACGGCGGGCACGCCGGCGCCCGCGAGCCGCGCGATCAGGTCCGCGCGTCGCAGCGCGCGCCCACCGACCATCTCCTCGACGAGGCGCGCGCCGACGACCGAATGCCGTGCGCCCGAGCGGGTCAGCGTCGAGGCGATCGGTCCGGTGGCCACCCTCAGCAGGGCGGTGAGCTGGGGAAGGGGCATCTCGGGTCCGTCGCCGGAGGCCACAAGTCGTGCGATCTCACGGTCGCGGACGATCACCGGAACCGAGACCGGGGACGCATCGACGAGACGCCATGCCGATCGGTCGTCGTCGACGCCGTGCACGGCGAGGAGTGCACCTCCGGCCCCGACCAGAACCAGTGCCCGCCCGGTTGTCTCGGCCACGTGCGCGAGCATCCGCGCGACCCCGCCCGGTGCCACGAGGTCGTCGTGCAGGGCGTCGTCGAGTGCTGTGCGGAGTCGTAGTTCGTCGATCTCGTCGGAGACGATCGCGGTGTTCGCGTCGCGACAGATGTCGATGAACGGCAGGACACGGTTCAGTTCGATGATCGGCAGGCCAACCGATGACCCTTCGCGGACCATCTCCTCGGGGACGGCGTCGAAGGTCCGGCCGATCTCGAAAGCGAGTCCGGCGACCCCGCGTTCGGCGAGATCACGCACGTAGTGACGCCTCGTGCCGGCGTCGAGGCCGCCGAGTCCCAGCCCCGTGGTGAGCAGGAGCTCCCCGCCGGAGAGCAGCGGCCCGATCTCGAAGATCTCGCTGGAGTGGACCCATCGGACCGGGACGTCGAGCCGGTCGTGGGCGGTGAGTACCCGAGGGCCGGCGGGATCGAGGTGCCGATGGATGACGTCACGCAACGACGTGACCGAGGAGCCGGACATGAGAGGACGATATGCACGTTCGGCGTCGTGTGCAGTACGACGAAGTGTCAGTTGCCGCTCGCCGGCCGGGTGGGCACCCTGTCGGTATGAGTTCCCGCACCGACGCCGTCTCGGGTATCGACCTCTCGCACCTGCTCGACACGGCCTACCGACAGGCCCGCCTGGGTCTCGACGAGGGCGGCATCCCGATCGGTGCCGCCTTGTTCTCCGCCGGCGGAGAGCTCCTCGGCGAGGGGCGTAATCGCCGTGTCCAACACGACGATCCGTCGGTGCACGGTGAGACCGACGCGTTCCGCGCGGCCGGCCGGCAGCGGGATTATTCGTCGACGATCATGGTCACGACCCTCGCACCATGCTGGTATTGCAGCGGCCTGATCCGGCAGTTCGGCATCGGCGCGGTGGTCATCGGGGAGAACCGTACGTTCCAGGGCGGCGAGGACTGGCTCGCCGAACTCGGAATCCCGGTCACGATCCTCGACGACCAGCGCTGCGTGACGATGATGACGGAGTTCATCGACGCCGAACCCGCCCTGTGGAACGAGGACATCGGCGTCGCCGATGAGGATGGCGACGAGGCATGACCGACAGTCCGATCCTCACCGTCGACCTGTCCCGCTGGCGCGCGGGCGGAGCCGATGCCGCGGCGGTGTGCGCCGCGGTGGACGAATCCTTGCAAAAGGCGGGGTTTCTGCTGGTCACCGGACACGGTATCGACCCGGTGTTACCTGCCGAGCTGCGTGCGGCGGCGCGGGCGTTCTTCGCGTTGCCGGCCGAGGTGAAGCAGAAGTACGCGGTCGGCGTCGGCGGGCGCGGCTGGATCGGGCCGGGGATGGAGGCCAACGGATATGCCGAAGGTACCGAGACCCCGCCGGATCTGAAGGAGACCTACAACTCCGGTGCGCAGACGCCGGTGGGTGTCCCGGAGGTCGACGACTACTGGTTCGCGCCAGACGTCTGGCCGATCGAGGCGCCCCGGTTGAAGGAACTGTTCACCGCGTGGACCGCGCAGTGCAAGACGCTCTCCGACGACCTGCTCGCCCTGATGGCCGCGTCACTCGGGTTCGCCGCCGCCGACAATCCGTTCCGCGACCTCGCCGGGAACGCCACCTGGACGTCGAACATCAATCACTACCCGGCGATGGCGGTGGTGGGTGAACCCGAACCGGGGCAGTACCGCATCGGGCCGCACACCGACTTCGGGACCGTGACCGTGCTCGACCGGGAACCCGGCTCCGGCGGGTTGCAGGTCTACAGCGAGGACGGCGGCTGGGCGGACGCTCCGTACCACCCGGCCGCACTGACGGTGAACATCGGGGACCTGCTCGAGTACTGGTCCGGTGGACGGTGGCCGGCGGGACGCCATCGCGTGCTGCCGCCACAGCCCGACGCCCCCGAAGAAGACCTGATGTCGCTGATCTTCTTCTACGAGCTCGACCATGACGCGGTGGTTACCCCGATCGGGAAACCACTCGGACGGCGAGCAGGCCTCGAACCCGTGGTGTCCGGGGAGTTCATCCGGGAGCGTCTCGACGCGATCACCGTCGGCTGAACGCGGGTCCGGTCACGGGATCGCGCCGAACGGGTTGCCGCCGAAGGGGAGTCGTGGACCTCCGGACTGCCCGTCGGATTCGGGCACCGTCGTCTGCTGCTTGTCGACGGTGCTGCCCAGCTTCACCTGGACGGTCCGGGCATCCGATCCCGAGCCGATGGTCACGGGTACCGTCGCGCCCGGGGCGTGCGTCAGGACCTGTGCCATCAGATCGGCGTAGTCGGCGACGGGGGTGTCACCGATCTTCGTGATCACGTCGCCGCTCGAGATACCCGCCGAGGCGGCTGGTCCGCCCTGTTGCACCGTGACCTTCGCGCCGTCCCCCCGGCTCGATGATGACAACGAACCCGATACGCCCAGAACAGGTTTCGAGGCCTCGCCACTCTTCAGCAACTGGTTCGCGATACGTTCGGCGGTGTTGATCGGGATGGCGAAGCCGAGGCCGAAGGACTGCGGCCCGCCCGTCGAGGCCTGCCCGGTGTCGACGGCGGAGTTCACCGCGACGACCTGACCTTGCAGATTCACCAGCGGCCCACCGGAATTGCCGGGGTTGATGGGGGTGTCGGTCTGCAGGCCGTTGTAGACGGTGACCCCTGAACCCGTGTCGTCGCCGGCGGTCACGGTTCGCGAGAGCGCGCTGACGATGCCGGACGTCACCGTGTTCGAGAGACTGTCGGGGCTGCCGACGGCCACCACCTGTTCGCCGACCTGCAGCGCGTCCGAGTCACCGAGCGTCGCAGGGGTGAGACCCGACGCGCCGTCGAGCTTGATCACCGCGAGGTCGTACGACGGCGAGGTCCCGGTGACCGAGGCCGGGTACTGCTTGCCGTCGCTGGTCGTCACGACGATCTTGCTGCCCGATCCGGCACCGGCGACGACGTGGTTGTTGGTGAGTACATAGCCGTCCGACGACAGGACGATGCCGCTGCCGACTGCGCTGCCCTGGGCCATCTGCACCTTGATGTCGGCGGTTGACGCCGACGCCACCTTCGCCGCGTAGGTGATCGACCCCGGTTTGGCGTCGGCGGCCGTCACCGCGTTCGCGGGCTGGGAACTGAGTATCGGTGGCGTTGATGCGGCCTGGTGGTCGAGCAGCGCGCTGCCGCCGACGCCGATGGCGCCGCCGAACAGCCCGGCGAGCAGGGCAGTGACGATGATCGGCTTCGTGACGGTACGGGGCCGCGGAGGCGGGGATGGCGTAGCGGCCGCAGATGGTGAAACGAAGGGCGGACCGTCCCACCCGCCATACGGGGGTAGGGGATGGCCGGGCTGCCCCAGCGGTTCGGTGGGCGTGTGGTCGGGGGACTGAGGTGCGTTCACGGGACCACGATGCCGGGCATTGTTGAGAGTAAGCCGGTGGTTACCTGCGAACTTCCTGGCAACCCGGCCGTCGGGTTTCAGCTGTTTCTCGGCTTTGCTGTCATGCGTTGTGGGTCGGGAGTCGCGTGTGCGGCCGGGCTGCGGCGAGTCCGGCCAGCCGTTCGAGATCCTCGGCGAGCGCGGCACGCCGATCCCGGTGCCCCTTGATGAGCCACCAGTAGAAGCGGTCGAAACCCCGTGCGACGTGGAGCAAATCGTACGTCTGCACGATCCGCGTGCCGTTCGCCTCCGGCTCGAGCGTGATCCGCCATTCGGTGCTGTCGATCTTGCCCATCAGTCCGATGGTCTTCCAGGCCAGTACACGTGGCGGTTCGACCACGGTGAACACGCATGACCGGTTCCACAGGTAGATGCCGGACCTGTTGGTACCGCGGAAACGAACGCCGGGTGCCGCCGCGTTCTCGGGGCCGACCCAGCGCGCACCTCGGCACTCATGGCTCCACTCGCCGACCCGCGTCACGTCGCAGATGATCGCGAAAACGGCCTCGGGCGGGGCGTCGGCGAATGCTTCGTTGCGACCGTGGTGGGCGAGACGCCGAGTCATGACGCGTTCCTCGCGCCGACGGCGACCGGACCGATCCTCGACGCCGGACCGTGTCCCCACATGAGTTCGGCCCGACGCCGGTAACCGCGGGCGAAGCCGTGCACGAGGATGAACCGCGGGATGGCCGGCACGACACCGTAGATCAGATCTCGGTCTTCGTCTCCGAGGCCGTCGACGACCCAGTGGCCCTCTCGGCCGAGTTCGGCGAATCCCTTTGGCTTGACGAAATACTCGTGTTCGACGTCGCGGAACTCCGCGGTGCTGATAGTTGCCGCGACGACCGGCATGGCGTCGAGCTCCTCACGTTCGAGGTGGGGAAGCAGTACATCGGAGAGTCGATCCAGTGCGCGGATCAATGCCTCCCGTGACTCCGTGCTCACGCGGTAGTCAGAGGCGGCATCGACCAAAGCGTCGACGGCGGGGGCGATGCGAAGGTGGTCGGCTTCCATGTCATCGAGAAGTGCTGCGGCACCGGGGTTCCTCGACCGGATGAGCGGCCACAGTCCCTCGTCCTCGCCGGTGTGGTGGAGATGGAGGAAGTGCATCATCCATGTGAGGTGGTCGGCGAGGGCGCGCCGTCGGGCATCGTCGGGATGGGGCGGTGACGTGAGAACGACACGGGTACGCCGTAAGTCGCGGCGGAGCGCGCTGTGCACGACGCCCATGCTCCGGGTGTCGGCGGGTTCGTGCGGGGTGGTGGACATGGCGCTGTCCTCTCATTCGAAGGGCTGGAGTCAATTTGGACCGAGCAGCCGCAGGGTGGCGTCGGCGAGCCAGTTCCGATAGCGCGTCTGGCTCCATCCGGCGTTATTGACGAGCAGGTCGTAGACCTCGGTGCTGATCACCGCCCACAGCCCCCCGGCTTCGTCGTCGGTGAGCGTGCGTCCGGCGATCGATTCGCCGGCGGTCCGCACGTCCGACCGTTGACGGCGGTACGCGTCGGCGAGCCGGGCGGCGAGTTCGGGGTCGAAAGAGGCGCCTTCCCGCAGCGCGCGGTACAGACCCGCGGTTCTGCCGTAGACCTCGGCGGCCAGGGCGGCGCCGGCTGCCGCACGTTCACGACGATTGCCGGCGGACATCGCGGCGAACCCCGGGCGCTCGACGAGGGGGACCGGACGATCGTCCCCGACGACCGCCACGTCGAACGCGGCGAGGAAAAGCCTTGTCTTCGAGCCGAATTTGGCATAGACGGTCTCGAAGGACACGCCGGCCCCGGCCGCGATCTCGCGTACCCCGACCGACCATCCACGCTCGGCGAACATCCTGATGGCCGTGTCGAGCACACGTGCGCGGGTTTCAGCCGCCTGGTCACGTCGCAGTGACGAGTCGTAGCTTCTCCGCGTCGCGGTGGCTGCGGAGGACTGCGGGTCTGACGTGCCCATACCTGAGTATGCGACTGGGTTCAATTCAATACAAGGGGTGTCAGACGAAAAGTTCGAGCGAGTGATCTGCGCGGCGCCGTTTCATAGCTCGAAGCCGCGGTGGGCGCGAGTCGGAGCTATGGAACGCGCTGATAATTCCTGCCCGGAACGATCGGGTCCGGGGCCATGCAGAGGGACCATGATCATGGACGAAAGGAGAGCCATGATCGGCACGCTCAACGCACTCGTCGACCTCGTCGACCGGACCACCGACGAGCCCATCGACCTGGCCGGATTCGCCCGGTCCAACGGGACGACGGAGTATCACCTGCGTCGGATGTTCGCCTCGCTGGCCGGGATGCCGTTCTCGGAGTACGTGCGGCGTCGTCGGATGACCCTCGCGGCAACGGATCTCGTGAGCAGCCACACCGGCCTGCTGGATCTCGCGGTGCGCTACGGCTATTCGTCGGTCGAGGCGTTCGGCCGGGCCTTTCGCACGGTTCATGGAGTGTCACCGTCGGACGTGCGGGCACATGGCGGTCCTTTCGCAACACAAGCCGTACTCAGGTTTCGCCTGATCGTCGAAGGGAGTCGTCCCATGGACGTCACGATCACCGACCGACCCGCATTCGTACTCGCCGGGCACGCAGCACAGGTGCCGCTCATCTACGAGGGGGTCAATCCGCACATCCAGCAGCACATCGCGTCGATCGCGCCCGAGGAACACGCCCGACTCAAGTCGCTCAACGACACCGAACCCGCCGGCATCCTGGCCATCACGGACGGAAGCGAGCCCGACGCGCCCGAAGGGATACTGGTCACCTACCTGCACGGTGTTGCGCTGCAGCACGATTCGACGGTGCCGGCGGACCTGTCGGGCATCCCGGTGACCGCCGGGGCGTGGGCCACATTTCGGTCGTCCGGTCCGTTCCCGCAGACGCTCCAGAAGACCTGGGCCGCGACGGCCACCGAGTGGTTCCCGTCGAATCCGTGGCGACTGCGGCCCGGCCCCACATTCGTGCGCTACCTCGAACTGACCGCGTCGTACGCCGACGCCGAGATCTGGATGCCGGTCGAACGAGCCTGAGCACCACAGAACGGCGGCGAGGCCGACGAGGCGGTCACCAGTTGTAGTCGAGGAACTTTCCGTCGAAGGTCACGACGACGCGGTCGCCACCCGGGTCGGCGCGACGCGCGATGTCGACCTTGAAGTTGATCGCGCTCATGATCCCGTCGCCGAACTCCTCGTGGATGAGTTCCTTGAGCGCCGGACCGTAGACGTCCAGGGCCTCGTAGAAGCGGTAGATCGTGGGGTCGCTGGTCGCGGCTTCGTCGGGGGTCCGGGTCGGTTGTCGGCGCAGGCTCTCGGCGACGCCCTCGCCGAGGCCGAGCATCTCGACCACCGCGGTGGCCTTGTCCGCCGGGACGGGATGTTTGCCGAGCAGGGCCGCGACCGTCCACACCAGCGGCGCGTCGATCTTCTCGGCGATCGCTGCCCAGGTGAGTCCCTGCCGGATTCGGGCCGCGACGATGAGGTCGGCGGCGTCGGACTTCGGCATGATCGGGGTGGTCATCGTGTCTCCTCGGTCGGTTCGGTGATGCCCGTCGACGCGGGGATCGGCGATCTGGTCGAATCCTGTTGATACGTCGAGGGTTATCTCCACCATGCATACGTGCCGGCGGATTTCCAAGGTGCTGCCGGACTCAGCCGAAGAGTTCACACGACGGACACGGCGGTACGAGGAAGAGGTAATCGCGGTGAAACATCACCGCGGCGAACCGCTCGAGAGAGGTCGATGTAACACCGGGTCGTCCCGACGACACCTCCACGACATGTGGCCTCGTTTCGATGGGGGTCAAGAGTCACGAATCGAAACGCTCGGGGAGAATGTCTTGTCTTATGTGAATCCGTCCGAATTCGCGGTGAAGATGGTGGACGCCGGTGAGGCGAAGGTGTTCCTGTCCACCCGCGACACGATCATCCGCGCTTACATGGCCGGAGCGATCCTCGCTCTCGCGGCCGCATTCGCTGTGACGGTCACCGTCCGCACCGGTGAACCACTGCTCGGGGCGTTGCTGTTCCCGGTCGGCTTCTGTCTGCTGTATCTGATGGGTTTCGACCTGCTCACCGGGGTGTTCACGCTCGTCCCGCTCGCCCTGATCGACAAACGACGCGGTGTGACGGTGAAATCCATGCTGCGCAATTGGAGTTGGGTGTTCCTGGGGAACTTCCTGGGCGCCTTCACCGTCGCGGTGATGATGGCGGTGATCGTGACCTACGGCTTCAGTGTCGACCCGGACGAGGTGGGCCGGCAGCTCGGCGAGATCGGGCACAGCCGGACCGTCGGATATGCCGAGCACGGCGCCGCCGGGATGCTGACGCTGTTCATCCGTGGCGTCCTGTGCAACTGGATGGTGTCCACCGGCGTCGTCGGGGCGATGATGTCGACGTCGTTGCCCGGCAAGGTTCTCGCCATGTGGATGCCGGTGATGGTGTTCTTCTACATGGGATTCGAGCACTCGATCGTCAACATGTTCCTGTTCCCCTCGGGTCTGATGCTCGGTGGCGACTTCTCGATCGGCGACTACCTCGTCTGGAACGAGATCCCCACGGTCATCGGTAATCTCGTCGGCGGTCTCACCTTCGTCGGGTTCACGATCTACATCACTCACGCACGCACCGCCGCCGACCGTCGGCCCGTCTCCCATGATGAGACGGCCGAGGTCGACGTCGCGGCACCCGCCGAGATCGAGAGCGTCAAGACGGTCTGACCGGAGTATCCGCTCCCGGGGTCGTCGTCGGCGACCCCGGGACGCGTTCGCCCTGGAGCGCCCTGGCATACCAGGCGCCGAGCCCCAGCAGGATCAGGCCCGTCACGATGAACACGAGGACCCGGAAGATCCCGTCGAGGGTGGCCAGGTCGAACAGGAACAGCTTGGCCATCGCCGCGGCGACGAGCACCAGGCCGCCGGTGACCGCGGCGGTGCGTTCGTTGCCGGTGCGGCGCCGGGCGACGGCCAGCGCCGCGCCGGCGAGAACGACCCAGCAGGTGGTCGCGACGACATGCCCGCCGAGGAATCCGTCGGCCCCGGCGAACAACACCCCGGCGTTCACGCTGATGGCGGTCACCGAGTACACCACGACCACGGCAGCCGCGGCGTAGGCGACACGGGCCAGATCCCCAGCGGTCAGCCGGGTCCACCCGACGGCAATCGCGATGGCCCCGACGGCGGCGAGCACGCTGCCGATCACGATCGACAACGAGGCGTTGTCCGCCATGAGACGGGTCTGGGCCAGCACGTACGGCGGCATGTCGTCGAGCAGGGCTGCGAAGCCGATTCCCCAGAGGACCGTGCTCCCGGCCAGCAGGACCACCGACGTCGCCGACCAGGCGCGGGCGACCAGGGCGGTCACCGTCGCGAGGCCGAGCACCGCGGACACCGCCATCGTGCCGTCGAAGCACTCGAGGATGGCGACGAACAGTACGACGAGCGAGGTCGCGGTCCAGATCTGAGCGACCACGTCGGGGAGTTCGAAGTGCTCGGTCCGGACCGCCGAGCAGGTGACGGCGACACCGATGACGAGCACGGCGACCGCCGCCTGCAGCGCAACCGCACCCGCGGTGTCCAGGACCGCACCGGCGAACAGGACCGGGATCGTCGTGGCCGACGCCAGACCTGCGAACAGCTCACGGAATCGGGTGGTGGGCATCGCCACGAGCGCGCCCGCGAACCCGAGGACGATCACGACGAGTGCGGCACCGGCGAACTGGAATCCGGTGTTCGTGGTGCTCGTTCCGCCCAGGGCGGCCAGGCCGACAACGGTGAGCGGGATCGTGGGCGCGGCCAGTCGCACGGTGTGCAACCAGATCCAGTCGCGGCGCCACTGAACCCACGCCGACGCGGTAGCGAGTACCACCATGAACGCGATCAGGGTCATGTCGAGACCGCCGGTCAGCACCGGACCGAGAACGATGAGTGGAACCACCACGAGCAGGCCGAGATGTTCACTGCGCCAGCGGTATGCGAGAACCAGGCCGCCGGCCGCGACGATCCCGGCGACGGTCAGTCCCGCCCCCACGGGGAGCCACTCGTAGATCTTGGTGGCGGCCAGGACGTCGAGGTAACCGGCCGCGATACCTGTGGCCGCCGTGGCGATCGCGCCGATCCGGCCATCCGGCTTGTGGCGCAACCAGATCGCGGTGCCGACGAGCGCAGTCGCGAGCACCGCGCCGCCCGCAACGCGGAACTCCGGGCGCAGGATGCCGGCCTGCGCGGCCAGGACCAGGAGCAGGGCGATGCCGATCAATGTGACGCCGACACCGGCGGTGGCGAGGATCTTGCCGATCAGACCACGCTCGGCGGCCGCGGCGACACGCTCGGACAACGGGCGCGCGGGGGGACGCGGCTGCAAGGGAGCGGCCGGTGGACGCACCATCGGACCGTACGCGGGATGCGTCCCCGGACGTGACGGAGCCGGCGGGATGGGCGGTCCGTAGGCGTACGAACCCTGATTCGGCGGACGTCCGGGTGACGCCCACTGAGTTGCCGGTTGCGGGTTGGCCGGCGGCGGGCCCATCGGAGGTGCGGGTGCCGGGGCCACGGTCGGCGGGGTGAGCGGTCCGGCCGGATGCTCCTGCTGGAAAGGTTTCGACTGTACCGGACGGTCGGGCCGCGCGGCGTCGCCGGCAGGACCCTCGACATCTGCGACGATCCGCCGCAGTTCGGCGAACTCGGCCGAGACGGTGGACATCTGGCGGGCGATGGCATCGAACTCGGTGGAGATCCGCGCGAGTGTCGCGGCGCCCGGATCGCCCCCGAACGTGCTGCTGGATGTGGTCATGGAATGACCGTGTCTCCTCGAGGTCCACGGGACATGAGTAGTGCTACTCACCGGGGTTGGGGGTTTCGTGCGCAGGTCGGCATGGGTATGCCATCGGCATGAACGACGTACAGAATCCCACCGACCGCGGGCGACAGGACGTCGAGAAGAGGTGGCAGGACACCGGCAGTTACCGGTCCGCAGCCCTCTACGTGGCCGCCGTCGTCGGAGTCGGAGCCATCGCGTGTGCGATCTTCCTCGCCGTCGATCGCACGAACATCGTCCTCGCATCCCTGGTTCCCGGCGTATTCGTCCTCGGTGGTCTCGGCGCGCTGGTCATCGCCTACCGCACCTACCGCCGCGGCGGAACCTGGCCGATGTGGCAGGGCGCCGCGTGGTTCCTCTTCGCGTTGATGCTGGTGACTCTCTCGTTCCCGGCCATGGCGGGTTGACCGCGCCGGAGTCGCTGAGAAGGGTCTGACCGCGACGACCCCGTCCTCGTGACTGCGGCATGATGTCTGCCATGTCGACCCCGTCGCGCACCGGCACGCTCGCCGTCGGCACCATGGTCCTGCTCACGGCGCTCTACTTCGCGCAGGGCCTGCCGTACGGGTTCTTCAGCCAGGCGGTGCCTGTCATCCTGCGCGAGGAGGGATACTCCCTCACGCAGATCAGCGTGTACGGGCTGCTCTTCGCGCCGTGGGGACTCAAGTTCCTCTGGGCGCCGTATGTCGACCGGTACGGAACCCGACGCCGCTGGCTCCTCGCGATGCAACTGACCTCCGCGACGGTCGCCCTCGTCCTGGCCTGCATCGATCTCTCCGGGACGCTGGTCTGGCTCCTCGTCGGCATCGCCGTCATCAACCTGGCGTCGGCGACCCAGGACATCGCCACCGACGGGCTGGCCGTACAGACCCTCGGACCCCGACAACGCGGTCTCGGCAACGGGATTCAGGTGGGCGCTTACCGGGTCGGCATGATCGTCGGCGGCGGTGGGCTGCTGTGGCTGTTCTCGCTCGCCGGATGGCGGAGCCTCTTCGTCGCGATGTCGATCCTGCTCGTCGCTCTCACAGTGCCGGTCTGGTTCCTTGCCCGCACACCCGCGGACGCGACGACAACGTCGAATGCACAGGCGCATGTCTCGCGGACGACGCCGTCACTGCTCCTCACCGGTTGGCTCGCCCGGCTACGACGCCCCGGCGTTGTGGTGTTCATCCTGGTCGTCGGGGCCTACAAGTTCGGCAACTCGATGGGTTCGGCCCTCGTCGGGCCCTTCATGTCCGACATCGGCCTGAGCCTGGGACAGATCGCCCTCGTCGAAGGGGCGTTGTCGTCGGCGGGTGCGCTCGCCGGCGCGGCCCTCGGCGGGTGGCTGGCGTTCCGCTACGGACGGCGTCAGGCCTTGTTGTTCGGCGGTGTCACCCAAACTCTCAGTCTGGCTTTGTATCTGGTGGCCGCATCGGGCGTCGGCGGGTTCTGGCTCGTGGTGAGTGCGAGCCTGGCCGAACACATTCTCGGTGGGGCGGCGACCGTCGCGGTGTTCACGCTCATGATGGACGCGTGCGAGAAGGGATACGAGGGCAGCGACTACACGCTGTTCGCCTGCACGGTCGTCGGCGTCCAGGGCGCGGCCGGGTTCGCGGCGGGCGTCGTCGGTGATCTGTTCGGCTTCCCGACCCTGTTCGCGACGGCCCTGGTGCTCTCGGGTATCGGCGTCGTCGTCATGATCCGCGCGCTCGATCGCGGTATGGGACCGGAGTCGATCCAGGCTCTTGCGCGCACTGGGTCGATCAGCGACGACCGGGGATGAGCGTGGCCAGGGCCTCGTCGACGACCCGTTCGAGATCGTCCCCGAGGCTCCCGGCGAGGAACTGTTGGGCGAGCTCGGCCATGGCGCCGGTGAAGACGGCCGCCCGCACCCGACCGGTGAGCGGATCGGTCTCCCGGGCGTCGGCCTCGGCGAAGGAGAGTTCGAAGAGCATGTTCTGAGTCGCGGCACGCCGCTGCGCGAGCACCGGATTGGTCCGTCCCTCGGTGAACAGGATGCGGCCACGACGCGGGTCCTCCGACGCGTGACCGAGGACCGCCAGCATGCCGGCGCGGGTGCGTGCTCGGACCGAGTGACCTGCGGTGGTCATGGCGGCTTCGACCACTGCGCCCAGCTCGGCGGCAGTGGCATCGTAGACGGCGCCGAGTAGCTCGTCGGTGTCGGCGAAGCTCTCGTAGAAGTAGCGGGTGTTGAACCCGCAGTGCCGGCACACCGACCGCACCGACAACTCGGTCTCGGGTCCGCTGCCGCCGAAGATGTCGAGAGCCGCGGCGATCAGGATTGCTCGGCGCTCGGCGCGGCGGTCCTCCAGGGGGACGCCGGCCCATCGGGTCGGACTCGACATCGTTTCACCATAGACGGGCTGACCCGGCACGGAGCAAGGTCTGGTCACGTGTGTACCCAAAGCGTTAAAGTGGGTACAACCGTGACCACATGGCGACCGTGCCCATGTGGCGTCGTCGTATCGGTGGTCCGGGTCGGGGATGACCCGCTCCGGACGTCGGTATCGAGAAAGGACGATCGATGAACGTTCCCTTGGCGCCCCTACGGCTGCCGTCGACGGAATGGGTCCCGCTGGACCTGCCGCACGAGATGCTGGGATCGTGGCTCAACGGCAAGTTCGACGAGAACGTCCGCGCGAAGTTCTTCCGCGGGATGGAATTCGAGAACCCGGCCGGTGACCCCGGGTGGTTCGGACCGGACAGCGCCACCTGGTACGTCCACTCGCACACGCCTGCGCTGATCTTCGGACTGCAGAGCGCGTCGTACATCGAGCGCCTCGACCCCAGCATCTTCTGGATGGGCATGCATCACTCCCGTCTGGTCCGGCGACGTGAGGACGGCACCGCGACCACCGCCATCGATCCGGACGGTGCGATGACCCGCCTCGGGCACTCGCTCGCGTTCTTCATGGGGACCGCCTACGGATCGACGGAAACCGCTGAGCGACTCGCCCGTACCGTGCGGGCGATGCACCATACGATCAAGGGGGTCCGGCCCGACGGCGCCGCCTACGACGCCGACGATCCCGAGTGGTTGCGATGGAACTACGCGACGGTCGTATGGGGTATCGCCACGGCACACGAGATCTACCACCCGCGACCTCTGCGCGGAGCCGAACTCGACAGGTACTACGGGGAATTCGTGCGCGTGGGTCATGCGCTCGGCGGAACCGGCCTGCCCACCACCAAGGCCGACACCCTGGAATGTCTCGAGTCGTACCTGCCCCGGCTGGCCCTGACGCACGGCAACGCGATGGCCACGGGCGCCAATCTGCGGAATCGTGCTCAGGCGGCGGTGGATTGGGCGATCCGGGACATCCAGCCGCGCTGGGCCCAGCAACTCATCTCCTACCGGCCGCCGAACCCGGTCGAACGGCGCGCCCGCCGATCCGCCGTGTGGACCATCATCAACTCGGCCCATCTGTCGATGGGGGAGGCGCCGGAGTTCGCCGCCGCCAAGCGCCGCGTCGCCGGCGGCACCGACGTGCCCCATACCTTGCCCCGGTACGAACTCGGCTCCGATCCCGAGCTCAGTCGCACGGAGGTTGAAGCCGCTTTCTCCCACTAGGTCGTCGACTCGAAGGGCGGCGCATCCTAACGGATGTGTCGCCCTTTGTCGTCGAAAAAGCCATTCCCGCAACAAGATTCGCCAGTGTGAATCCGGCGTGAGCCTATCTGAAGCGGAAACAGGGAATTCATCTCACGTCACGCCGGTGTAACAAAGCCTAAATACGTTTACCCGACATACGCGAGATCGCTAACCAAGTAGCGGCGCGTATCTCATCGGGGGGTCGAGGTGCGGAGTTGCACCTGCTATCTGTCATGGCCCGCCTGAGCCGACCTGAGACGTATTGAGAAAGGCCTTCGGATGCCGTTTGATTCATTGCCGTCCGCCGTCACCCCCACACGCCGTAGGCGGTACGGAATCCTCATCCCGGCGGCGCTGTCCGCCGTCGCACTCGCGCTGAGCGCCTGTGGCAGCTCGGCCAGTGAGGACGCGGCTTCGGGCGCCGAGTCGTGCGTCGACACCTCGGGCGACACCATCAAGGTCGGTTCACTGAACTCGCTGTCGGGCACGATGGCGATCTCCGAGGTCACCGTGCGGGACTCGATCAAGCTGGCCGTCGACCAGATCAACGACAACGGCGGCGTGCTGGGCAAGCAGATCCAGCTCATCGGCGAGGACGGCGCCTCCGAGCCCACCATCTTCGCCGAGAAGGCTGAGAAGCTGATCTCGGCGGACTGTGTTGCAGCGGTGTTCGGCGGCTGGACGTCGTCGAGCCGCAAGGCGATGCTGCCGGTCTTCGAGGACAACAACTCCCTGCTGTACTACCCGGTGCAGTACGAGGGCCTCGAGTCGTCGAAGAACATCTTCTACACCGGTGCCACCACCAACCAGCAGATCGTGCCGGCCCTGGAGTACCTGAAGGAGAAGGGCGTCAAGTCCCTCTACCTCGTCGGCAGCGACTACGTCTTCCCGCAGACGGCCAACCGCATCATCAAGGCCTACGCCGCGGCGAACGGCATCGAGATCAAGGGTGAGGACTACACCCCGCTCGGCTCGACGGACTTCTCGACCATCGTCAACAAGGTCCGCACCGCCGACGCCGACGCCGTGTTCAACACCCTCAACGGCGACTCCAACGTGGCCTTCTTCCGCGAGTACAAGAACGTCGGTCTGACCCCGCAGGCGATGCCGGTCGTGTCGGTCTCGATCGCCGAGGAAGAGGTCGGCGGCATCGGTGTCGAGAACATCGAGGGGCAGTTGGTCGCGTGGGACTACTACCAGACCGTCGACAACCCGGCGAACAAGTCCTTCGTCGAGGACTACAAGGCCGCCTACGGCGCCAACAAGCCCACCTCCGATCCCATGGAGGCGGCCTACGTCTCGGTCTACCTGTGGAAGAACACGGTCGAGAAGGCGAACTCGTTCGCGGTTGCCGATGTCCAGAAGGCCGCCGGCGGAGTCACTTTCGAGGCTCCCGAGGGCCTGGTGACCATCGACGGCGAGAACAACCACATCACCAAGACCGCTCGTATCGGTGAGATCCGCGGTGACGGACTCATCTACTCGGTGTGGGATTCGGGCCAGCCGATCGAGCCGGACCCCTACCTCAAGTCCTACCCGTGGGCCGAGGGCCTGAGCAGCTGACGCGTCGTGCCCCGTCTCGCGCCCGTGCGCGGGGCGGGGCACACCCGTTGTTCTCACCGACACCCATGACGAACGGATGGTGACGTGGAAACCGTTATCGGACAGCTCTTCACCGGGCTGAGTCTCGGCTCGATCCTGCTCCTGGCAGCACTCGGTCTGTCCCTGACCTTCGGTCAGATGGGCGTGATCAACATGGCTCACGGGTCGTTCATCATGGCCGGCTCCTACACCGCGTACTCGGTGCAGGAATATCTGATCTCGAACGCCGGCGTGTCCCTGATCGTCTCGCTCGTCATCGGCTTCGGAGTCGGTGGCCTCATGGGTGTGCTGCTCGAGGTCACCCTCATCAAACGCATGTACGACCGTCCGCTCGACACCCTGCTGGTGACCTTCGGCGTCGGCCTGATCCTGCAGCAGCTCGCGCGCGACATCTTCGGTGCGCCCGCGGTCCGCGTGACCGCGCCGCCGTGGCTGTCCGGTGGCGTCGACATCCTCGGAGCGGTTGTTCCCAAGACCCGCCTGTTCATCATGCTGCTGGCCGTCATCGCGGTGGTGGCGATCGCCGTCACCATGAAGTACACCCCGATGGGGCGTCGTATCCGCGCGGTCGTCCAGCACCGTGATCTGGCAGAGACCAGCGGGATCTCCAGCCGGACAACCGACATCACCACCTTCTTCATCGGTTCCGGGCTCGCCGGTGTCGCCGGTGTGGCGCTGACCCTCATCGGTTCCACCAGCTCCAACACCGGTATGACGTATCTGATCGACGCCTTCCTGGTGGTCGTCATCGGCGGTCTGGGCCAGATCAAGGGCGCGGTCATCGCGGCGGTCGCCCTCGGCATCCTGAACTCGTTCATCGAATACAACACGACCGCATCGGTGGCCAAGGTCGCCGTGTTCGTGATCATCGTGATCTTCCTGCAGATCCGCCCCCAGGGCCTGTTCACGGTCCAGTCGAGGAGTCTCGTGTGAAGGACTATTTCAGCGGTCACTGGAAAACCTACGCGGGGTTCGCCGTCGCGGCGGTGCTCCTGTTCGGCGTCGCACCTTCGGTGCTCTCCGACTTCCGACTCAACCTGCTCGGCAAGTTCCTGTGCTTCGGTATCGTCGCGGTCGGCATCGGTCTGGCCTGGGGTCGCGGCGGCATGCTGACCCTCGGTCAGGGTGTGTACTTCGGTCTCGGCGCCTACATCATGGCGATGCACCTGAAGATCGCCGACGCCGAGATCCGCGGCGACGACGTACCGGACTTCATGCAGATCGCCGGTATCCGCGAACTCCCCGGATACTGGAAGCCGTTCGCCTCACCACTGGTGACGATCCTCGGAATCCTCGTCGTGCCCACCCTGATCGCGGTCCTGTTGGGCCTGGGTGTGTTCAAGCGGAAGGTCAAGGGAGCCTACTTCGCGATCCTGTCCCAGGCGCTCGCTGCCGCCTTCGCGATCCTGCTCATCGGACAGCAGAGCACCGGCGGCAGCAATGGCCTCAACCGATTCCGAAGCTTCTTCGGTCTCGCCCTGAACGACCCGGTGAACCGTCACCTGCTGTTCTACATCGCCTCCGCCGCCCTGCTCGTCGTCGTCGCGATCACCCGGCAGCTGATGTACAGCCGCTACGGAGAACTGCTCGTCGCCGTGCGCGACCAGGAGGAGCGCGTCCGCTTCCTGGGCTACGACCCGGCCAACGTCAAGGTCGTCGCCTACGCGATCGCCGCCCTGTTCGCAAGCATCGCCGGCGCCCTGTTCGTGCCGATCGTGGGCATCATCTCGCCCGCCGACGTCGGCATCGTGCCGTCCATCGCCTTCCTGATCGGCGTCGCGATCGGCGGCCGCACAACACTTCTCGGACCGGTTCTCGGCGCCATCGCGGTGGCCTGGGCGCAGACCAGCCTGTCGGAGAACTTCCCGTCCGGATGGACCTACGCGCAGGGCATCCTGTTCATCGTCGTCGTCGGCTTCTTCCCGGCCGGACTCGCCGGGATCGGCGCCGCGCTCAAGTGGCGCCGGAAGAAGTCGGCCGATCCGTCGCCCACCGGTGACATCGACGAACACACCGACAGCAAGGTAGGAGCCTCGTCATGAGCGGATCCGACACGGTGGGCACGGTCGAACCGGTCGCCGGTGGCAACGCCGGGATGGACAGCGACTACCTCCAGGTGCGCGGACTGTCCGTCGAGTTCGACGGATTCAAGGCCGTCACCGACGTGGATCTCACACTGCTGCAGGGTGATCTGCGGTTCCTGATCGGTCCGAACGGCGCCGGGAAGACCACCATCATCGACGCGATCACCGGTCTGGTGAAGGCCACCGGGTCGATCCAGAAGTCGGGTGTGGAACTCGTCGGCAAGAAGGTGCACCAGATCGCGCGCCTCGGTGTCGGCCGAACCTTCCAGACCGCCAGCGTCTTCGAGGAACTGAGCGTGCTGCAGAACCTCGACATCGCTGCCGGCGCGGGCCGATCGGTGTGGACCATGCTGCGCCGTAGACCCACCGAGATCCCCGAGCCGATCGCCGAGGCCCTCGAGACCATCGGCCTGCAGGACCTGCGTGACACCCCGGCCGGCGTCCTCGCGCACGGTCAGAAGCAGTGGCTGGAGATCGGCATGCTGCTGGTGCAGAACGCCTCGGTGTTGCTGCTCGACGAACCGGTCGCCGGTATGAGCCACGAGGAACGAGAGGAGACCGGAAACCTGTTGCGCCGGATCGGCGGTGAGCGGACCGTGGTCGTCGTCGAACACGACATGGACTTCATGCGGGCGTTCGCAACGTCGGTGACGGTCCTCGCCCGCGGTCAGGTGCTGGCCGAGGGCAGCGTCGCCGAGGTGCAGGCCAATCCGAAGGTCCAGGAGGTGTACCTCGGAACCGCCGCCGGCGGTGAGGAACTCGAGGAGATCGCCGCCGGATCCGACGGACCCGAGGCCGGGGACGTCCCCGCCGTGTCGACCGAGAAGAAGGGCTGAGCCGGATGCTGAAACTCTCCGGGGTGCACGCCGGATACGGCCGCACCGAGGTCATCCACGACGTCGACATCGAGGTCCCGTCCGACGGCGTGGTCGCCGTGCTGGGGCACAACGGCGCCGGGAAGACGACGCTGCTCCGGGCCGCCGTCGGACTGGTGAAGACCACCAAGGGCTCCATCACGTTCGACGGCGTCGACATCACCAAGGCCCGTCCGAGCGCGCGGGTCAAGCACGGCATCGCCTATGTCCCGCAGGGGCAGCAGAGCTTCGGCCACCTCACCACCGCGGAGAACCTGCAGGTGGTGGCCGACGGCCGCAAGCGCGGCAAGGAACTCATCGCCGAGATGCTGGACATGTTCCCGGCGCTGGAGGAACTGCTCGGGCGGCGCGCGGGCCTGCTGTCGGGTGGTCAGCGTCAGCAGCTCGCGATCGCGCGGGCCCTCATCACCGAGCCGCGGATGCTCATTCTCGACGAACCGACCGAGGGCATCCAACCGTCGGTGGTCGCCGAGATCGAGCAGACCATCACCACCCTCACCCGGCGGGGCGGACTCGGCGTTCTCCTCGTCGAACAGCACATCGGATTCGCTCTCGAAGCGGCACAACAGTATTACGTCCTCGAGAGTGGCCGGGTCACCTCGTCGGGCGAGGGCGGTACGGCTGCCGAGGCCACCGTTCGCGAGGCCATGACCATCTGACCTACCGGAGATGGACCGCGATCTCCGGTCCGAGGGTGTGCGGGGCGTGGAGGGGGAGGCGGTCGCCGCTCCAGAACCGGCCGGGGTCGAACCAGTTGGAGTCCTTGGTGGTGTCGAGGATGCTCATGTCGCGGTAGGTGATCGCGACCACTTCGGCGCAGTACGCCGCCTCGAGGCTCACCGGATTCGACGGCGAGACCTCGTGCTGCCGTTGCTCACGACGCTCCCGGACCTTGCGGTCGAGGTAGGGGATACCGCGAACAAGATCGGCCGAGTTGGGTACGCGACCACGGAACCATCGACCGGCCAGGCGTGCGGTGGTCGGGAACGGGGTGCCGTCGAGGCGTGCGATCACCTTGAGCAGCTCGTCCTCCTGCGCCCGGCTGACCTCCGGACTGAGCTGACGAATCCAGCACGCCTGCTCATAACGGACCATCCACTGCTCGACGGCCTCACGCGCATCGTGCAGTTGGACCCCGCGGTGATTCGACCCGGTCCAGACGTCGGTCAGTTTGTCGCCGAGCTCGGCATGCCACAGCAGCGGCGGCAGATCGTCGATGCACACCGCCATGGCCACATGGTTGACCGGCGCATTGGTGAGGGTGCGGATGGCGCGGTCGGGGCCGGAATGTCCGCGGAACAGCCAGATGTCGCCGGTGCGGGTGGCCTCGAGCGCGGTGGTCAGTGAGACACCGCCGGATTCTCCGGCGAGGTCGGCGCGCCGCGGTCTTCTGCTGGTGGGCATCCCCGAAGACTAGAGCGTGTGCGGGAAGACGGCCATCGGCGGCGGAGGCGACTTATCCTGCCCCCATGAGGAATCTGTGGAAGTGGCTGGGCCTCGCCGGTGCTGTCGGTGTGACGACCGGCGGTGTGCTGATCGCACGGGACCAGCGCCAGCGCAACGCATACTCGGCCGACGATGTCCGCGAGCGGCTGCACCAGCGTCTGGCGGAGGCCGATGCTGCTGGTGGCGAAGACGAACGAACCTGAGGACACTGGTTGGCACGGTCGGCCCCCACGGCCGGCCGGGCAAGCCGAACCACAGATAGGGAACACCATGACCGACAACAGCGGATTCGGCGGAGGACCGTTCAACTTCGGCCCCGAGGACTTCGACCGCTTCGCACGCGAGGCGGGCGAGGGGCTGCGCGACGTGTTCGGCAAGCTCTTCGAGGGTCAGGCAGCGCCGGGAGCATTCTCCATGTTCTTCGATGAGGCGGCCCGGGGTCGCACTCGGACGCAGCCGCGGCCGGAGACGGCCGGTGAGACCGGGTCGGGTGTCTGGGCCGTGTTCGTCGTCGACGAGGACGGCGGCGCCCGTGTCGAGCAGGTGTATGCCACCGAACTAGACGCGCTTCGCGCCAACAAGAACAACACCGACCCGCGTCGCAAGGTGCGGTTCCTGCCGTACGGCATCGCGGTCAGTGCTCTCGACGAGGCGCTCGACGGGGAGCCGGGCGAGGACGAGAAGTCGGACTGAGAGGCTTCTCGGAGACGAATGAGGCCGGTGAGTCCGAGTGGACTCACCGGCCTCATGCCGTACGAAGCACGGCTCGTGCTTCTGGTGATGCAGTCACGGCACCTCAGGCGCCGGCGCTGCTATCAGAGGTTTGCGCCGCAGGTCGGCCACGCACCGGGGCCCTGGGTGGCAAGGACGTTCTCCGCGACGCGGATCTGCTCCTCGCGCGAGGCGTTCGCCGGGTTGCCGGAGCCGCCGTTGGCCTCCCAGGTGCTCTGCGAGAACTGCAGACCGCCGTAGTAGCCGTTGCCGGTGTTGATGCTCCAGTCGCCACCGCTCTCGCACTGGGCGACAGCGTCCCAGTTGCCGGAGGCGGCCGAGGCGTTGGAAGCCAGCATGCCGAGGGGGCTGCGGTGAGGGCGCCGACGATGGCGGCGCGGGCGGCGAGCTTGGTCATGTGGGTCTTGCTGATACGCATGGTCTTCGTTCCTCCTGATCACCACCCGGGGTTGGCAAGGTGGTTGATTTCGGACGGGGCCGACCCTACGTGCTTGGTAACGGTCAGGTCACGTCAGGGTCGTGACCTGCAAGATTTCGGTAACGCATGGATAACGCCGTTAGCTTTGGGGTAAAACCCCAGCGCATCGCGGCATTCCGCGAGCGGACGCGAACCCGAGTGTTCGGACGTGTTCGATGACGAAGGTCACACCCTGGTAGTGGTGTGGACCACTTGCTTGCGAGGTCTCGCGAGACTATCGGCGCCGTCGGACGGCAATGCGTCCGCCGCGTGCGGGCGCATAGGCGACGCCCCGGGAGAACCACCGCTCGGCACGGGCGTCGGTGGGAAGCAGTTCGAAGTCGCTCAGGATCGTCCGGAGCGTCACGTCCATCTCCATCGTCGCGAAAGCGGCACCGATGCAGCGTCGGGTGCCGCCGCCGAACGGCAACCACGCCGGTGACGGCGCGGTGCCCAGGAAGCGGGTCGGATCGAACCGCTCGGGATCGGTGAACTCGCGGCTGTCGTCGTGGAGCAGAGCGATGGAGACCATGACGTTGTATCCGCGAGGTATGCGCCATTCGCCGAGTTCGAGTTGGTCGGCGACGACGTAGCGGGCGGCGAAGTCGATGACCGGGCGGCTGCGCTGCGTCTCGAGGATGGTCGCGTGCCGGTACTCGGTGCCGCCTTCATCGACCTCGGCGACAAGTCGTCCCAGGACTTCAGGGTGGCGACGCAGGCGCTCGAACGCCCAGGCGAGCGTCGTTCCGGTCGTCTCGTGTCCGGCGGCGAGCATGGTCATCAGCTCGTCGCCGATCTCGTCGTCGCCCATCGACGCGCCGTCGTCGTAGCGGCTGCGCAGCATCAGGGCGAGGATGTCGTCGCGTTCCTCGAGTCGGGGGTCGTTGCGTGACCTGGTGATCAGGTCGCCGAGGAGTGCCTTGCCTTCCGCGCGCATGCGCTCGTACCGATGGTTGGGGTCGACAGCGCGCAGCACGCGGGGCAGGTTGGGGACGGTTGCGGCGCGGGAACCGACGGTGACCATCGGCGGGATGATGCGCCGCAAGTTCTCCAGGTCCTCGCCGACGGCGCCGAACACCGCGCGGAGGATCACGTTGAGGGTGATCCGCATCATCGGTTCCATCGAGGCGAACTCGGTCTCGACCGGCCACGTGGAGGTCTCGGCCCGGACCTCCTCCTCCACGATCTGTTCATACGTCTTCATCCGCTTGCCGTGCAGCGGCGGGGTCAGCAGCTTGCGGCGTGCCCGGTGCTCCCGTCCCTCGAGGGAGAAGATCGACCCGGCTCCGAGGATGCGGCCCAGGTTGGGTTGGATGTTGATGACCTTGTCGCCGGCGGTGAACAGCTCGCGGGCGAGTGAGGCGTCGGAGATCACCACGGCCCGCCCGAAGACCGGGAGGTGCACGGTGAAGGCTGTGCCGTGCCGAGCGTGGAGGTGGCCGAAGAACAGTCGTCTAGAGGTAATCGCCGCCAGTCCCTGCATCGCCGAGGGGACGCGCGTGGCGGGCGGCAGATGCGGGTCACTGCGCAGGACGGATGTACTCATCGGCTCGAGGCCTCCCAGGTCTGGTACGTCGGCGTACCGGCGACGGTACGCGTGGGTACCGGGGAGGGCAAGAGGCATATGCTCGCTGCGTGGAACTGTGGCCGAACGGTGCGACGTCGACGAGGGAGCGCCTCCTCGCGGCGATGCTCGAGTGTGTCACCGAATCCGGTTACCGCGAGACCACCATCGCCGACGTGGTGCGCGTGGCCCAGACGTCGCGACGCACCTTTTATCAGGAGTTCACCGACAAGCAGGACTGCTTCTTCGAGCTGCTACGCGAGACCAACCGGTTCATGATCGCCCGGATCGCGGCGGGCGTGGACCCCGAGGGGAGCCCGGAAGAGCAAGTGCGACAAGCGGTCACGGCCTACGCCACCACCAGCGACCGATACCCGGGACTCATGCTCTCGTGGATTCGCGAACTACCCGCGCTCGGCGGGGCCGCCGCACAGGTGAAGAACGAGGCGATGGATGACTGGGTCGACCTCTTCGTCGGACTCACCTCCACGCCCACGCTGGCCGCGGCCGGGGTGAAGCCGATCAGCCGGCAGCGCGCGGTGTTCCTGTGGGGCGGGGTGCGCGAACTGACGGCGAGTGCCGTCGAATCCGGATCACCGCTGAGCGACATCATCGAACCGGCAACGGCCGCTTGTTTCGCGCTCATGGGGCCCGCCCCGAGCTGACGATCAGCGCCAGGCACCCCGCAGATACTGCGGCGGGTAGGGCGCTTCGTCGCGGGAGAGGCCGAGTTCGTGTGCGGCGCGCTGCGGCCAGGACGGTTCGCGCAGGGCGACGCGTCCGAAGAGGACGGCTGTGATGTCGGCGTCGCCGGCGACTTTCTCGGCCTGATCGGGCTCGACGATCAATCCGACCGCCGCGGTCGGGACTCCGGAGTCCCGGTGGATGGAGCGGGCCAGGTCGACCTGGTAGCCGGGGCCGACCGGGATGTCGGCGAGCACATTGCCGCCCGAGGAGACGTCGATGAGGTCGACGCCGCGTGCGCCGAGGATCTCGGCGAGCCGGGAGGACTCGGCGACGCCCCAGCCACCGTCGCGCCACTCCGTACCGGAGAGACGGATGAACAGCGGCTTCGACTCGGGCCATACGGCCCGCACGGCCTCGACGACCTCGAGCACGATGCGGGTGCGGCCGGCGAAGTCGCCGCCGTAGGCGTCTGTGCGGGTGTTGGAGAACGGCGACAGGAACTGGTGCAGCAGATATCCGTGCGCTGCGTGGATCTCGACCACGTCGAACCCTGCCTCGTCGGCGCGACGAGCCGCCTGGGCGAAGGCGTCGACGACCTCGGCGATCTGCTCGGTGGAGAGGGCGACCGGATCGGCGTATCCCTCGAACGGCACGTCGGACGGGCCGACGGTCGTCCAGCCCCCGTCGTCGAGGGGGATGCTTCCGGACCGTTCGTCGAACGGCGAGTACGTCGACGCCTTGCGGCCCGCGTGGGCGATCTGGGTGCCGATGGTTGCGCCCTGTGAGTGCACGAAGTCGACGGTCCGCTTCCAGGCCTGCGCCTGGTCGTCGTTCCACAGTCCGGCGTCTTCGGGGCTGATCCGACCTTCAGGGACGACCGCGACGGCTTCGGTGAGGATCAGCCCGAAACCGCCGGCGGCGCGGGCGCCGAGGTGGGCGAGATGCCAATCGGTCGGGATTCCGTCGCCGGCGAAGCAGCTGTACTGGCACATCGGCGCGAGCCAGATCCGGTTGGGGATCTCGACATCGCGGAGCGTGATCGGTTCGAAGAGTGCGGTACTGGTCACGATTAGGGTCAACCGCCTCGACTCCAGGCTATTCCCCGGGCGGTAGGTTGAATTCCATGACGCAGCCCTCGCGATATGCGCGCCGCATGCTCCTGCCTCTGTCGATGGTGGTGTTCGCCGCGGTGTGGACCGGAGTCGCCGTGCTCGGTTCCGACGAGATGGCCGGGCACATCGGCCTGGACGGTGAGGTCACCCGCTGGGACTCGAAGTGGGGGCTCCTGAGCGGTCTCGGTCTCATCGCGGTGCTGGTCGCGGTGCTCTTCGGTCGCGCCGAGCGGATTCTGTCGCGCATCCCGGCCCGCGCAGTCAACTTCCCGAGCCGGCGGCGCAAGGCGTACTGGATGGAAGGTTCGAATCGGGACGAGTTCAATCGCCGGATGGGCGAGGACCTGGCGTTGATGGGCGGCGCGACACTGCTGATGATGGCCTGGCTGCTCGCGGCGTCGGCGATCATCGGCAGCGGCGACAGCGCGTCGTGGACCTTGGCGATCCCGGTCCTGACCTACCTGGTGGCCGTGCTCGGTTACACCGTCCACATCAGCGTCGGGTCGCGGTACGCGATCCCCGGCCACTGACACCGAAGGAGCCCGACGATGAGCGAGACGACAGACGCGGTGTCGGTGGAGGTCGACGCGCCGCTCGGGGTGATCACCCTGCGCGCGGCTCGGCGCCGGAACCCGTTGTCCACCACCACGATGAAGGCCGTCACGGCCGGACTCCGCCGATTCGACGAGGACTCGGACGTGCGGGTCATCGTGATCCGTGCGGAAGGTCCGGCCTTCTCGGCCGGGCACGACCTCGGTGAACTCGTCGACCGCACACTCGACGACGAACGCGCCGTTTTCGACACCTGCGCCGAGCTGATGCGAACCGTCCACGAGGTGCGCCAGCCGGTGATCGCGGAGGTCGCGGGCATGGCCTTCGCCGCCGGATGCCAGCTCGTCGCGACGTGCGATCTCGCGGTCGCCGGTCGCAGCGCGAAGTTCTCGACCCCGGGCGTACGGATCGGCCTGTTCTGCTCGACGCCGATGGTCGCGCTGACACGGGCCGTCGGCCGCAAGCGCGCCATGCACATGCTGCTGACCGGGGAGGCGATCGACGCCGAGACCGCTGCCGATTGGGGGCTGCTCAGCGGCGTCGTCGACGATGCAGATCTCACCACGACGGTCCGGGAGCTGGCGCTGCAGATCGCCGGCTCGAGCGCGCGTACGGTGTCGATCGGCAAGCAGGCCTTCTACAAGCAGATCGAGCTCGACGAGGCGTCGGCCTACGTGGAGATGGCGGAGACGATGGCGGCCAATGCGATGACGTGCGATGCGCAGGAAGGGATGTCGGCGTTCCTCGCCAAGCGTGCACCGGTGTGGACCGACAGCTGATCCCTCCGCTCCTGTTCCGCTGAGCTGAAATCGTGTGGTGCCCGACACATCCCGGTTCTTAGTCTTTCCTCATCCGAGGAAGGGATGGACCAATGCAGCCGCTCGTCTGTCAGACCTGCGACGCCCGCGTGTCAGTCGCGAAATACAGTCCTGCTCACACGAGCATCCAGTGGACCGCCGACGCCAAGCAGTCCTGTCATGAGATGGCGTCCGCGTCCGCCGTCGGGAACGCGAACTGCGGTTACGTTCTGCGCTGTGCGGCATTGGATCGCAGCATCGACCATGCGGTGACGCGCGGGGACATCCCGATGTCGACGAGGTCGGAGCCCCGTGTCCGTCCGCTGTCCGCCGGCGATGTCGTCGCCGGGTCCGCGGCCGTCGTGCCCTCCTGACCGTCGCGAAAACCTCATCCGCTCAGTCATTCTCATCGATCGCTTCGGGCATCACTCCCAGCTCGAGGCGATGTCTCGACGATTTCAGCCCCGTCAGTTCCAGCCCCTACACCCATTGGAGACATCATGACCGTCGAACAAGAAAGAATCGAGATCCGCAGCATCGACACCGGCACCAATCCGACGCGTTTCGCGCGCGGGTGGCACTGCATCGGGTTGGCGAAGGATTTCCGGGACGGCAAGCCCCATCAGGTCCAGGTCTTCGGTACCGACCTGGTCGTCTTCGCCGACTCGACGGGCGAACTCCATGTGCTCGACGCGTTCTGCCGGCACATGGGTGGCAATCTCGCCCGGGGCGAGATCAAGGGCGACACCATCGCCTGCCCGTTCCACGACTGGCGGTGGAACGGCAAGGGCCGCTGCGAATCCGTGCCCTATGCGCACCGGACGCCCAAGGTCGCACGCACCAAGGCGTGGACGACCATGGAGCGCAACGGCGTTCTGCTGGTGTGGCATTGCCCGCAGGGGACCGAACCCACCCCGGAACTCGCGATCCCGGAGATCGAGGGCTACGAGGACGGTGAGTGGAGCGACTGGACCTGGACGACGATCCACGTCGAGGGTTCACACTGCCGTGAGATCGTGGACAACGTCGTCGACATGGCGCACTTCTTCTACGTGCACTACCAGATGCCGGAGTTCTTCAAGAACGTCTTCGACGGTCACATCGCCGGCCAGCACATGCGCTCGTACGGACGCGACGACATCAAGACCGGTGTTCAGATGGATCTGCCGGAGGCACAGACCATCTCGGATGCGTTCTACTATGGCCCGTCGTTCATGCTCGACACCATCTACACCGTCGCCGACGGCACGACCATCGAATCCAAGCTGATCAACTGCCACTACCCGGTCACCACGAACTCGTTCGTCCTGCAGTTCGGCACGATCGTGAAGAAGATCGAGGGCATGTCCGACGAGCAGGCCGCCGAGATGGCGACGATGTTCACCGACGGTCTCGAGGAGCAGTTCGCGCAGGACATCGAGATCTGGAAGCACAAGTCCCGCATCGAGAATCCGCTGCTGACCGAAGAAGACGGCCCGGTCTACCAGCTGCGTCGCTGGTACAGCCAGTTCTACGTCGACGTCGAGGAGGTCACCCCCGATATGACCCAGCGGTTCGAGTTCGAGGTCGACACCAGCCGTGCACTCCAGAACTGGCACAAGGAAGTGGAAGAGAACCTGGCTGCTCCCAAGGAATGACAGTCTTCCCCTCGGCCCGATCTGGACAAGGTCGGGCCGAGGGGGCACCAGGTTTCACCCCTACGTGCCGAGATCGCCCGTCGCGCTCGCGGCGGGGTTCCGCATTCCGCTCACGAAGACCGTGATGATGGTGCGTGCCAGGTCTGCCAGGGTGTTCTCCGGCGTCGGGCGGAACCATCGCGAGGCGTGCCAGACCGCGTCGTAGATCAGCTCTTGGAAGACCCTCGGGTCGATGTCGGTGCGGAACTCGCCGAGGTCGACCCCTTCTGCGATCGCCTCCCGCCAGGCGATCTCCATCAGATCCGCGGTCGCCGTCATGTCGGCTTCCACGACCCGCTCGCGCATGTAATCGCCTTCGCGCCGCCAGATCGAGGTGGCGCCGTCGTACTGCTCGTTGGTCTCCAATGCGATCTCGGCGAGTGCCACGAGCCGCTCGACGGGCGCGAGACGGCGTGCCAGCACGTCCTCGCACCGGCTCGACAGGTCGAGGATGTACTCCCGCATGATTTCGGTGACGATGGCTTCCTTGGACGGGAAGTAGTGGTACAGAGCGCCCGAGTGCACTCCCACCGCATCCGCGATCTCTCGGATCGTGGTGGCGGACACGCCTTTACGTGCGAAGATCGCCGCCGAGCGGTCGAGTATCAGCTTTCTGCGTTGCAGCGGATCCACAAATCCCCACCCCTGTCAGCGTTCGGGCACCGTCCGTGCCGTGCACGGAGATTGTGCCACATTCATTGATCAAACGATCAATGAACCGTCTCGGAATGAGGAGTACACATGGTTCTCGATGATCGCGTCGCGCTCGTGACCGGCGCCGGCCAGGGAATCGGCCGGGGTATCGCCCTCGCGCTGGCCGCCGCTGGTGCGACAGTGGCCGTCGTCGGTCGTACGCCGGGCACGATCGAGTCGGTGGCCGGGGAGATCGTCGCCCGTGGCGGCAGCGCCGCACCGTTCACCTGCGACGTCACCGACGAGAGTGCGGTCTCAGCGCTCGTGGCCGCGGTGGCCGGGGAGTTCGGCGGTGTCGACGTGCTGGTAAACAACGCGCAGACGCCGGCGCCGGGGACCCTCCTCGAGATCGACGAGGCCACCTACCGGGCCGCCCTCGACTCGGGTCCGACGGCCACCTGGCGACTGATGCGCGACTGTCACCGGTATCTCTGCGGGGGCGGCGCGGTCGTCAATCTCGGTTCCGCCGCGGGTATCCGGTGGAATCCGTCGGGCACCGGCGCCTACGCGGCCGCGAAAGAGGCGGTGAGAGTGCTGACCCGAACCGCGGCCTGCGAGTGGGCGGCCGACGGTATCCGGGTCAATGCGATTCTCCCGCTGGCGAACTCGCAGACGATGGAGCAGTGGGCGCAGTTCGATCCGGAGGGTGCCGCAGAGTACCTGCAGACGGTGCCGCTGGGGCGTCTCGGTGATCCGGAGACCGACATCGGCCCGGCCGTGGTGTTCCTCTGCAGCGACGCCGCCCGGTACATCACCGGCCACACGCTCGCCGTCGACGGCGGGCAGGCGCTGGTTCGCTGAGGTCGGCCCCGGCTCAGCCGGCGCGCCGGACGGAACCGTTGTCGGACAGGGCCTGCCAGATCGCGTTCGCCGTCGCTCGGACAGGGGTTGCCAGAAGTGCGCCGTCGACCGTCTCGACCGGGCCGGTGACCGCGATCGCGCCGGCGCAGCTGCGCAGGTCGCCGATCGGTGCGGCCACACATGCCACGCCGAGGACGGCCTCGTCGCGCTCATAGGCTGTGCGGCGCTGACGTACGACGGCCATCTCGTTTCGCCGACGCGCCTCCTCGGCCGCCGAGGTCAGGACCTCGACTGTCGGCCTGCGACGCGCGGAACCGTTGTCGCAGAAGGCGAGCAGCGTCTTGCCCAGCGCCGTGCGTCCGGCGGGCTGCAGGCCCCCGATGTGCGTCGGCAGGGCGATGGGGCCGTATCCGACCTTGTCCAGGATTCGGACGTCGTTGCCCTCGAGCACGCCGAGGTGGACGACGAGTCCGGTGGTCGCATACAGCTCGTGCAGGAACGGATGCGCGATCTCCTGGAGTCCTGAACGCCGTCGGGCCAGCGCGCCCCACTCGAACAGTGACCGGCCGAGCGTGTAGGTCTGTCCGTGCCGTTCGACCCACCCCAGGTCGACGAGCTGGCAAAGGAGTCGATGCGCCGAGGATCGGGGGAGGTCCGTTCGATTCGACAGCTGTGAGAGTGTCAGCTCGCCGCCATCGCGGAACTCCTCGAGCAGGACCGCCGCACGGTCGATGACGGCGGGGGAGAAATCGTCACTGTTGCGCATGTGAACCTCCAGCGGGGCAGGCCGGGCGGTGGCCTGAGGGCGCTCGGTGGGGGCGCCCGGGGGACGGTCAGAGATCGATCGGGGCTCATTGATCAAGCGATCAATCAATAGGGAAAAGATAGCAGGACTGTGACGTGTGTCAAAGCCGTTTGCGCGAAAACGTCGAATCACAGCCGCGATGTGCATGGTGACCCGGTGGCGGGCTGTGGCAGCACGAACCGCCCGGCGGCCTGATAGGCCGTCGGGCGAGGCGGGGTGTTCGCTAGGAGAGTGAGTGCACCACGGCGCTCACGCCCCGGCGGAGCTCCTCGTCGGCGCTCGGATGGATGCGGGCGGCCGGGAAGGTCAGCGAGATCACCGCGACGCCCCCCGTGGACTCATGCGTCGCGCCCTGGCCGGCTACGTCGAATGTCGCTGCGAGACAGCGGATGTGTTCGCCGCTGTCGAGGGTGCGGTGGATGTCGTGGAACTGTGTCGGACCGCCGGCCTCATGCCGCGTCAGTGCCGCCCCCTCGGCCGTCTCACCCCGGCCGCGACGCTGGCCGACACGAGTGTCCAGGTTGGCGGCCGCCCACCGTCCGCCGATCTTCTCCAGCAACAGGACATCCTCGCTCGCGGCGACGGCCACGTGAACCGCGCCCCGTGTCCGACGGTAGAGCTGGTAGGCGACGGGCTGCGCCGCTTGGTGGACGCGGTCGTGTACCTGGGCGATCGAGCCCAACTCGGCCATCTTGGGGCCGAGGAGGTAGGTCGTGCCCTCGCGACGGATCCAGCCCACGGCCACCAGTTGCGTCAGCATCCGATGCGTGGTCGAGCGCGGAAAGCCGGTGCGTTCGGCGAGCTCGGTCAGCGTGAGACCTTCGCGATGCCGGAACGGCTCGAGCAGGAGGAGTGCGCGTCCGAGGACGGAGGGGGTCTGGCCGACTGGGGTGGTCACGATGCCTCCGACTATCAGCCCAGGTTCTCGGCCCGCGCTGATTGATTGATCGATCATTCAATGCGATGCTATCGCGCCCGGCGCGCGCAGGGAAGACGCTCGGGGACAAAAACGACGGAGCACCGCGACGACGTCGTCGCGGTGCTCCTCTGTGTGGCCGAGAGGCCGAGTGGTCGGGATGCTCAGCCCTCGCCGACCGGGATGAACGCCTTCAACGGCTCCGAGCCGCTCTGATCATGGCCCCAGTAGGCGTCGGCGGTGATCTCCTCGGAGGTGTAGTGCCGCTCGTCGACGAGCATTCCCTCCGTGCCGAACTCCAGGTCCCAGCCGCCGGGGGCCCGGACATAGAATGAGATCATCTTGTCGTTGGTGTGCCGGCCCAGCGTCGACGAGATCGAGAACTTCTGCTGGTTCACCCGGTCGAGTGCCTGACCGACCGCGTCGAGGGTGTCCACCTCGGTCATCAGGTGCACCAGGCCGGGCTCCTCGGTCGGCGGGGCCGGGCACAGCGCGAGGCTGTGGTGCCGCTCGTTGATGCCGAGGAAGCGGACGCGGGCCAGGCCCTCTTCGTCGAGCCTGATGGAGCCGCGCGGCAGGAAGCCGAGCACCTGGGTGTAGAAGTCGTACGACTCGGCGAACTGGGCGCTCGGGAGCACCACGTGTCCCAGTCCGAGGCCGCCGGTGACCCAGCGTCCGCCGAAGGGCGTCACGACGGGGCTGTGGTCGAGCACCGGACCGTAGAAGACCTCGAGCCGGGTTCCGGCCGGATCGTCGAAGGCGATGGCGCCCTCGGCGTCGATGTAGCCGGCTTCCTTGCGGGACATCACCGTGACGGCGACGCCGGCGGCCTCCACTGCCTGACGGACGCGTTCGAGTGCGAACTCGTCACGCACCTCCCAGCCGACGGCCAGTGCCTTGTCGGAATCGCCGGGCAGTACGGCGATCCGCGAACGACGCTCGTCGATCCGCGCGTACAGTGCGTCGGCTTCGGGGCCGCTGCCCACGGCCATGCCCAGGCCGTCGATCAGCAGCTCGCGCCAGCGCGCGACATCGGTGCTCTGGACTCGCAGGAAGCCGAGTCCGCGTAGTTCTGTCATCGTTGTCATCCTCGAGAAGTGTTGTCGGGTCAGATCATCGCGCGGTAGGCGCCCTGCGGGTCGCCACCGAGTTGGGTGAGGGCGGCCGAGTGGTAGATCAGTCCGGGGACGTGGATCGCGTGGGTCAGGCCGACGTGCGCGTCACGCCAGAAGCGCTGCATCGGGGTGTTGAGATGAGCCGCTGCGCCGCCGGCGCGGGCGAAGATCTCGTCCATCGCCCTGGTTGCGCGCCACGCGGCCGACACCTGCGTCCGGCGCCCCTCGGCCCGCTCGGCGAAGCTGATCTCCACGCCCTTCTCGGTCTTGTCCCAGAACCGGTCGACCATCTCCAGCAGGGAGACCCGCGACGCGGAGATCTCCGCTGCGGCCTCACTGATGGCGAACAGGACGTAGGGGTCCTCCTTGATCGGGATGCCGCTGACCTGGACGCGCTCCTTCTGGGCCGCGACGTAGCAGGCGAGTGCGCCCTCGGTCATGCCGATGAGTGCGGAGGTGATGCCCAGCGGGAAGATGTAGGAGAACGGGAACTTGTAGAGGGTCTCGTCACGTCCGGCGTGCTTCCAGCCCTGACCGCTCAGGACGATTTCCGCGTCGATGGTGCGGTAGGTGGGGATGAAGGCGTCCTTGACGATCAGGTCCTTGGAGCCGGTGCCGCGGAGTCCCACGACATTCCAGCTGTCGGCGTCGATCTCGTAGTCCGAACGCGGCAGCACGACGTGGAGGATCTGACCGGTGCGGTTGCCGTCCTTGTCGCCCACCGCGGCACCGATCATGACCCAGCCGCAGTGGTCGGTGCCCGAGGAGAAGGACCAGCGACCGTTGAGGACGTAGCCGCCGTCGGTCGGCACGGCCACACCCATCGGTGCGTACGGGGAGGCCATCCACATGTCGTTGTCGGCGCCCCAGATCTCGTTCTGCGCCTTGTCGTCGAAGGCGGCGAGTGCCCACGGGTGGACGCCGACGATGCCGGCGACCCAGCCGGTCGCGCCGTCGAGTGCCGCTGTGGCCATGACGGTCTCGGCGAACTCGCGAGGGTGCGATTCGAAGCCGCCGTACTCCTTCGGCTGCAACATCCGGATGACCCCCGAGTCGCGCAGGCTCTTCGCCGACGCATCGGTCAGACGCATCAGCGTCTCGCCCTCAGCGGCATCCGCGCGGATCTCGTCCGCGTGCTGCATGATTCTGTCCAATACCTGGCCCATGATGTGACCCTTCCTCGGGACGGCCTCGAGACGGCCGGAGACTTCCGTGTTCTTCCGAACGCACCCGCCTGGTCGGTGCAGGTGTGATGCGTCCTACATTCGCAGTGAGTGTGCGCTCGGCGCACGGGAGTTTCAGTTGAACGGGACAGCGGTGGTGGCCTCGGCCGGGTAGTCGGTAGGAAAGTGGTTGAACGGCCACCGCTTCCGACACCACAGGTCGTCTCGGAGAAGGGATCGCAGATGACAGACATCCAGGAGAAGCTCGACGCTCTGCTCGACCGGGTTCGGGTCCTCGAGGACAGAGCAGCCATCGGTGACGTGCTGAGTGCCTACGGCCCGGCCGTCGACGCGGGCGATGCCGAGGCGGTGGGCAGGCTGTGGGCGCCGGATGCCGTGTACGACCTCGACATCGGCGTCATGAACGGGCGGGCGGCGATCACCGAGATGGTGCGGACCTCACCCCACCAGGACTACATCCACGGTGGATGCGGACATCTGTTGGACCCCATCAACATCCGCCTCGACGGTGACACCGCGGTGGCGACCTGCCACTCCCTTCTCGTGCGCCGCAACACCGACGAGGATTCGTTCCGGGTGTGGCGCGCGAGCGCCAACCGTTTCGAGCTCGCGCGCATCGACGGGGAGTGGAAGATCACGCGTCGGACCGCCCGGCTGCTCGACGGCAGTGCCGACGCGCGCGAACTGCTCGGGCGCGCGTCGGACTGAACCGGCGGAAGGCGTCTCAGACCAGGCTGCCCTCGTGGACCGCACGATCGAACGCGGTCAGCGGGGCGCCGGTCCGCAGAGCGGTTGCCAGCCCCGGGTTGGCCAGGTGCAGTCGGCCGATCGCGATCAGATCGAACTCGCCGGATGCGATGCGGTCGTCCACCTCGCCGATGTTGTCCACCAGCGGCGCCGCACCCTCGATACGGCTGTCGCGCATGGGCTTACCGAGTCCCACGCTGCCCACGGCCATGACGCGAGCGCCGGTGAGCATCTTCGCCCAGCCCGCCAGGGACAGGTCGCTGCCCTCGAAGGCCGGCAGGTCGAATCGTCGGATGCTGGCGTCGAAGACGTCCACCCCGGCGTCGGCGAGCGTCCCGAGGATCACCCCGAGTTCATCGGGGGTTTCTGCGATGCGGGCGGTGTAGTCCTGCTGTTTGTGCTGGGAGAAGCGGAAGAAGATCGGTAGGTCGGGCCCGATCTCCGCGCGGATCGCCTTGACCACTTCGGCGGGGAAGAGGGTACGCGCGTGCAGGTCTCGTCCCCAGCGGTCATTGCGACGGTTGGTGTCGGCCCACAGGAATGCGTCGAGCAGATAACCGTGACCGCCATGCAGTGCGATACCGTCGAAGCCGACCTCGACCGCGTTCGCGGCCGCTGACACGAAAGCGTCGATGACATCGTCGATGTCGCGCTCGGTCATGGGCGGGGTCTCCGGCAGCGAGCGTGCCACGTAGTCATCGGAGTACGAGGTGACCCCGGGGGTGCCCCACCGGCCCGAGGGTCGCATCGGGCGGATCGCCGGGTCGACCTCACACATCGCGCCCCACAGCGGTCCCACGTGCCAGAGTTGCGGGACGATGCGCCCGCCTGCTGCGTGCACCTCGTCGACGACGGTTCGCCAGCCGGTCAGGGCGGCGTCGCCGTACATCCGCGGGACCGCCGGATTGTCCACCGCCGCCACGTGATCGATCGCCACGCCTTCGGTGACGATCAGACCGGTGCCGCCGGCGGCGCGTCGTGCGTAGTAGTGCGCGACGTCGGAGCCGGGGACACCGCCGGGGGAGGAGGACCGGGTCATCGCCGACATCGCGATCCGGTTGGGCAGCTCCATTCCCCGAATGCGCAGCGGCTCGAAGAGAGCGGAGGGGTTGTCGGGTGGCGCAGTGTGCTCGTCGGACGCGGGAAGACCGTCGGATACCGAAGGATTCTCAGACACGGGCGATCACAGCGCTTTCAGGAAACGGAAGAAGTGGGGGGGAGGAGTCCACGCGCAGGCGGGTGAGCTTTCGGTAGCTGATCAGCCACTGGCCGTTCACCTTTCGATACTCCTCGTGGTAGTGGCCGAAGCCGCGCAGATGGTACTCGCCGGCGTCGTCGGACCACCAGAGGTTGTCTTCCATCGCCCAGATGCCGCGCGCGGTGGTGGGCGAGGTGAGCACGATCTCGGGACTGTGCCCGTGATGAGCGGTGGTCACGGGGACCGGACCGTCGAGCAACGCGCGGATGGTCGACGCCAGCTTCTCCTTGCCCACCACGCGATTGGACTCGCCGTCGGTACGCGGCTGCTTGTCATCGGGTAGGCCGCCCCACGTCTCGCTGATGACGTCGTCGGTGTGCAGGCCGGCGTAGAGATGCCACTGCTTGGTGTCCATGCAACGCAGACGGACGGCGAAGACCCGTTTGATCTCCTCGATGGCGAGGAGCGCCTCGGCGGCGGACATGCCGTCCGGGATCCCGACGGACACGGCGTCGGTCTCGCTCATGCGGTGAGCCGATCGGCGGGGGAGTCGATCCCGAGCTTGCCGCGGAAGAAGAGGAGGGGGCGTTCCTCGCTGGGCGTCTCGAGTTCCAGCACCCGGCCGATCACCACGTCGTGGTCGCCTGCGGTGTGGACATCGTGGATGTCGGCGTGCACGCGCATCAGCACATCGGGCAACGACGGCGTCGACCAGTTGGACAGCTCCCAGTCCAGGCCGTCGAACTTGCGCCCGTCGCGGGAGCCGAACCGCGAACAGATGTCGGCCTGGTTCTCGTGCAGCACGTTCACCGTGAAGCGTCCGGCCCGCAGGATGCGCGGCCACGACCGGCCGCGGTGATCGGCACAGAACAGGACCATCGGCGGCTCCAGCGACACCGAGGCGAAGGACTGGCAGACGAAACCGGCGGGTCCGGAGTCGTCGAGCCCGGTCACCACGGTCACCCCGCTCGCGAACTGACCAAGCGCCTTACGCATATCAGTCTGGGACATCGCTTCGATCGACATCGTGCACCTTTCCGTTTGTCCGCCGTCGCCGAGAGGCCGGCTCCATCCACCGGGCCAGCGTAGGGTCCGCGGGCGTTCGCGCCCAGCACGCTTTCGTTCAGTGGGAAACCGACACGGCCGGTGTTCCGCTCAACTGGAGCGGTGCTGCACGACGGGGCGCAGCACTGGCAGCCTCACCGTTCATGAGCGTTGACGTCACCTATGGGGGCAGCCGCCGCAGGCTCGAGACGAGCCTGGGCGTGCTGCAGTATCACGAGGCCGGCGAGGGGCCTCCCTTGCTGCTGTTACACGGGTCCGGCCCGGGCGTGACGGGATGGCGGAACTACCGCGGGGTCATCGGCGAGCTCGCCGATCACTTCCGTTGCCTCGTCCTCGAATTCCCCGGCTTCGGCGTCAGCGATCCGGTCGACGGACATCCGATGGTGATGGCCGAGACGGCGGTCGGGGTGTTCCTCGACGGCCTGGGCATCGGATCCGCCGACATGATCGGCAACTCCATGGGCGGGATCGTCGCGACCAAGGTCGCCATCGCCGAACCGGAACGTGTCGGCAAGCTCGTCACCATCGGCGGCATGGGCAAGAACATCTTCTCCCCGGCGCCCAGCGAAGGCATCAAGCTGCTGATGGAGTTCACCGACGAGCCCACCCGCGAACGCCTGATCCGCTGGTTGTCGGCGATGGTCTACGACCAGTCTCTGGTGACCGAGGAGCTCATCGAGGAACGGTGGGGACTGGCCACCGAACCGGAAACCCTCGAGATCGCTCGACGCATGTACAGCACCAAGGCCTTCGCCGCGACGATGGCCGCCAACGCGATGGCCGACACCGTCCCGTACTGGGCACAGCTGCACAAGGTGACGTCCCCGACGTTGATCACCTGGGGCCGGGACGACCGCGTCAGCCCCGTTGACTCGGCGATCCTGCCGATGCGCGACATCCCCGACGCCGAGCTGCACGTCTTCCCCCGCTGCGGGCACTGGGCGATGATCGAAGCCCGCGAGGCCTGGTTGTCGGCCGTGCTGGCCTTCCTGAAGCGCGGTGCGGCATGACGTCATCGGCCGCGCGGACACAGCCGACCGGGACGCCGGCGAACACCGGGGAGTGGCGCGGCGCCGATCTCGGCAGTCGAACCGTTGCCTATGACGAACGCGACGCGATCCTGTACGCACTCGCCGTCGGCGCTCGGGCGGACGAGCTCGACCTCGTCTTCGAGAAGCGGTTGCGGGTGCTGCCGACCTTCGCGCTGACGCTCGCACAGTGGGCCCCGGACGAACTCGGCGCACGCGGCGCCTTCGATCCGACCACTGCTCTGCACGGCTCGCAGCAACTGGACGTGCTGGCCCCGCTGCCACCGCGCGGTGAGGTGACCATGACGGCCTCGGTGGGCGAGGTGTGGGACAAGGGTTCGGCAGCGGTCATCGAGGTGGTGGTCCGCAGTGACCACTTCGTCGCCACCTGGTCGCTGTTCGCCCCCGGCGCAGGCGGATTCGGTGGCGATCGCGGACCGGGTAGGCCACCGGCATCGGATGCGGCGCCGACGATCAGCGGTCCGGTGCGTACGACCGAGAACCAGGCGGCGCTCTACCGGCTGACCGGTGACCGCCATCCCATCCACATCGATCCCGCGGCCGCCGCACGGATCCACCAGCCGCGCCCGATCCTGCACGGGCTGTGCACACTCGGTGTCGCGGCGCTCGACGTGGCGCGGCTGATCGGTGCCCATCCGGCGGATCTGCGTTCGCTCGACGGGCGATTCGCCACCGCGATCTTCCCCGGCGACGACGCGGAACTGCGGGTCTTCGGCGACGGGCGCGAGGTGATGTTCGACATGGTGAGCGGTGGCAATCCGGTCATCGCGAACGGGGCGGCGGGTTTCCACGAGTCCGAAGGGCGGAACTGACCATGACCATCACCGATGTGGCCGAGCAGGTCACGACTTCCTCGCGTGCGGTGCGGCTGGAGGTGGCCGCCGTGATCGAGGAGACCGCGGATGCACGCTCACTGGTGTTCACGGTGCCGGCCGATCGTCGAGCCGACTTCGCCTACACGCCGGGACAGTTCCTGACGCTGCGCATACCCAGCGAGGAGACCGGCTCGGTCGCCCGGTGTTACTCGCTGGCCAGCTCGCCGTTCACCGACGAGCTGCTGAAGGTGACGGTCAAGCGGACCCGCGACGGTTATGCGTCGAACTGGTTGTGTGACCACATCTCCGCGGGTGACACGCTCGAGGTGCTGCCTCCCGCGGGGGTCTTCACCGCCAAGGACTTCGACGACGATCTGCTGCTGTTCGCCGCCGGTAGCGGGATCACCCCGGTGATGTCGATCTTGAAATCGGCTCTGAGCCAGGGGTCGCGGAAGGTGGTGCTGCTCTACGGCAACCGCGACGAGAAGTCGGTGATCTTCGCCGCCGAACTGCGGGAACTCGCAGCTGCACACGGCGATCGGCTCACGGTGATCCACTTGCTGGAGAGCGTGCAGGGTCTGCCGACCGTGCCCCAGCTCGCAGCGCTCGCCGCCGCCTACGCCGACCACCGCGTCTTCCTGTGCGGCCCGGGCCCGTTCATGGACTCGGTTCACGCGGCGACGGCGTCCGCCGGGTTCACCCGGGACCGGGTGCACGCCGAGGTCTTCACCTCGCTGTCCGGTGACCCGTTCGCCGACGTCGAGCTGCCCGACGTGGACGCCGATGTTGGTGATGCGGCGTCGGTGACGGTGAACCTCGACGGGCAGGAACACGAGTTCCCCTGGCCCCGCACGGCGACCCTGGTGGATGTTCTCCTCTCTAAGGGGATCAACGTCCCGTTCTCGTGCCGCGAGGGTGAATGCGGTTCGTGCGCAGCCACACTGACCACCGGTGAGGTCGACATGGACAACAGTGCGGTCCTCGACGAGGAGGACATCGCCGGCGGGATCATCCTGGCCTGCCAGGCACGGCCCCGCAGCGAGACCGTCAGCGTGGAGTTCTAGCATTCACGTCCCCCGGATCGCACAGCGGCGCAGGCGAGAGACCGCCTGCGCCGCTGTCGTGTTCACCGCAGCAGGTCGCTACCGAGCATGTGATGGACCGCGCGGTACGAGAACGTCATCGCGGTGCCGAGCGGGACTCCCGGACCGGGGTAGATCGCCCCGCTCACCGACGCGCTCGTGTTTCCTGCGGCGTACAACCCCTCGATCGGGCTGCCGTCGACCGTCAACACGCGGGCATCGGCGTCGGTCCGGACACCGCCCTTGGTTCCGAGGTCACTGAGGACGATGCGCGCCGCGTAGAACGGCCCGGTCGCAATCGGCGGCAGCGCCACGTTGGGCAGCTCCCGCGGCGGGCAGAAGAACGTGTCATACGGGTCGCCGCCGCGGCCGAAGTCCTCGTCGACGCCGCGTTCGGCGAAGCCGTTGAACCTCTCGACCGAGGCGCGCAGCGTGGCCGCGTCGACGCCGATCTTGGCGGCCAGTTCCTCGATCGTCTCCGCCGAGACCCAGGTGCCCGCGGCGAAGTGGTCGTCGGCCGAGGCCTCCGGAATCGACATCGCCGGCAGGACCGGGCCGCCCTCGGACGAGTCGAAGATCAGGTACGACGGCAGCGCGGACTCGCCACGCGCGATCATCTCCCGGCCGAACCGGTCGTAGGGCAGCGACTCGTTGAGGTAGCGGTTGCCGGTGGCGTCGACGAGAATGCCACCGCGGACACAGACCATGAAAGCGCCCGAGCCGTCCGGCAATTCGACGCCGGGGCAGAACCACGCCTGATCGAGGAGGGCCGTGTCGGCGCCGAACGCGACCGCCGCGCGGATCATGTCACCGGTGTTGGCGCCCGCCGGGCCCATGCTCCACTGCGCCTTGCCGGGGGTGCCGTGGGCGGCGCGCATCTCCTCGCTGCCCTCGATGCCGCCGGCGGCGAGCAGGACACCGCGCTCGGCCCGGACACGAAGCGTCCGACCATCGGCATCGGTGGCCTCGACACCCACCACCCGATCGTCCTCGGTCAGGAGCCGGGTGACCGCGGTGCGGGTACGCAGGTCCGCACGACCGGTGCCCCGCAGCGCCAGCAGGAGTCGCCCGATCAGCGCCTGTCCGGCGATGAGGGTCTCGTCGGGGTGCAGCTGTCCGGCGCGGTCGACGATCGGAGCCGGACGCACCAGCTCGCGCACCTCTCCGGCAGCCTCGCTCGGCAGGTCGACCGGGATGATCGACCGGCCGGCATCCATGCGTCCCGGAGCATCGAAGTAGTCGGGGAACGGCTGGTATTCGAACTCCAGGTGCGGATCGCGTTCGAGGAACTCGACCACCGCCGGTGCGGTCGTCACATACGCGTCCTGCCGGTCGGCCTCCGCGTCACCGAGCAGTGCCCGCAGATAGGTGCGGGCGTTGTCGGTGGAGTCGTCGAGACCTGCTCGCTCCTGGACGACGCTGCCGGGCAGCCACAGTGACGCACCCGAGTACGACGATGTGCCGCCGAAGAGCGCGGTCTTCTCCAGAACGACCGTGTCCAGTCCGTTCGCCGCCGCGGTGTAGGCGCCGGCGAGGGCTCCGCCGCCCGACCCGACCACCACGACATCGCAGCGAATATCCCAGTCCTGCATGCTTTCTACCTCCGAGTTGTTCGTAGGTGTCATGCAATCGCACGGTGTGACCCGACGCACGCGGGTTCCCGCCCATTGAACATCCCGGACACAGAACTCCCCCGACGCAACGGGGGCCGTCGCGACGGGGGAGCGGATACCTGGTGTCAGGCGTCGATCTGTGCGGTGGCGGTCGCGAACCGCGCCAGATGCGCATCGGCGGTGCCGAACTCGTACTCGATGGCGGTGAGGCGCTTGAAGTAGTGGCCGATCGCCAGCTCCTCGGTCATGCCCATGCCGCCGTGCAGCTGCACCGAGTTCTGCCCGATGAAGCGTGCGGCCCGGCTGATCGTCGCCTTGGCGGCCGAGACCGCGGCGGCTCGCTCGGCGGGCTCGGCGTCGAGCGACAGGATCGCGAAGTACTGGGCGGCCACCGACTGCTCGAGCCGCAGGTGCATGTCCACCATGCGGTGCTGCAGCACCTGGAAGCTGCCGATCGGGACGCCGAACTGTTCGCGTTGCTTGGCGTATTCGACCGTGTCGGTGAAGACCTTGCGCATCAGTCCGACGGCCTCGGAGACCACGGCGGCGGTGGCGGTGTCCCAGGCCTTCTCGAGCAGGTCGATGGCACCGTCGCCGGCGATGAGTGCGTCACCGGGGAGCCGGACGTCGGTGAACGTGATGTCGGCGGCCTGCCGGTCGTCGATGGTGCGCAGCCGCTGCAGTTCGAGTCCCTCCGGCGCGCCGTCGGCGAGATCGATCAGGAACAGCGAAACGCCCGCCGGATCGTGCGGCTCACCCGAGGTGCGGGCACTGACGATGAGGTAGTCGGCGATGGGTGCGGTGGTGACGACGGCCTTGCTGCCGTTGAGCTTCCATCCCTCGCCGTCGCGGTCGGCGCTTGTCTCGATGCGCGACAGCACGCCACCCGAGCCGTCCTCCAACGCGGCGAGCGCGCTCAGGGCCTCCCCCGCGGCGATCCGGCCGGCGGCTTCGAGCGCGACGGCGTTGCCGGTCGAATGCAGCAGTCCGGCACCGAGAACCACCGAGTCGACGAACGGCTCGACGACCAGCGCGTGTCCGAGTGCCTCGGTGACGACCATCAATTCCTCGGCGCCGCCGCCGAATCCGCCGATCTCCTCGGGCAGGCAGGCGCCGACGACACCGAGGTCCTCGACGAAGGCCTTCCAGATCTTTGGCTGCCAGCCCTCGCCGACCTTGGCCGCGTCGCGGCTGACCTGCAGGTCGTAGCGTGCGTCGAGGAACTTGTTGAGTCCGTCGGACAGCAGCTGCTGTTCGGGGGTGAGTGTGAAGTCCATCAGTTTTCTCCTGTGACCCGTCAGAGACCGAGAGCTGCTTTGGCGAGGATGTTCCGTTGAATTTCGTTGCTGCCCGCGTAGATCGAACCCGCGCGGTCGTTGAAGTAGTGCAGCGGGGCGACGGCCTGCCAGGGCTCACCGCTGACGTAGCCGTCGGTGGGCGGCGTGTACTGGAAGATCGGACCGCCCGGGCGGGTCGCATGCGGCTGGAAGACGCGGCCGTGCGGGCCTGCGGCCTCGAGCGCCAGAGTGGTGATCTCCTGGCTCAGCTCGGTGCCCAGGATCTTCAGCATCGACGCGATCGAGCCGGGATCCTTGCCCGACGTCATCGCTGCAAGTGCTCGGTACTCGAGGACTTCGAGGATCTTCGCGCGGATCTGGAGGTCGGTGAGCTTGCCCGCGAACGCCGGGTCCTCCGACAGCGGCCCGCCGTTCGGTGCGGTGACCGTCGCCGCGTCACGGCCGAGCTGCTCGGCCATGACCTGCAGCGCCGGGGCGGCCGCACCGCCGCCGCGCTCGAAGACGAGGAGGTACTTGGCGACGGTCCAGCCGTCGTCGATCTTGCCGAGCACGTTCTTCTTCGGGACGCGCACGCCATCGAAGAACACCTGCGCCTGGACCTGCTCGCCGGAGGCGAAGACGAGGTTCTGGACCTCGATGCCGGGGGAGTTCATGTCGATGAGCAGGAAGGTGATGCCCTGCTGTTTGCGCTCCTGGCGCGAGGTGCGGACCAGGCAGAAGATCCAGTTGGCCTCGGCGGCGTGGGTGGTCCAGATCTTGGAACCGGTGACGACGAGGTCGTCGCCGTCGTCGACCGCGGCCATGGACAGCGACGCGAGATCGGAACCGGATTCGGGCTCGGAGTAGCCCTGGCAGAAGAAGACGCTGCCGTCGAGGATGCCGGGGAGGAAGAAGTTCTTCTGCTCCTCGGTGCCGAACGCCATGATCGCGTGGGAGACCATGCGGATGCCCATCGGCGACAGCGCCGGTGCGCCGGCCAGGATCGACTCGCGGCTGAAGATGTAGTGCTGCGACTGCGACCAGTCGCAACCGCCGTACTCCACCGGCCAGGCCGGCGCGGCCCAGCCGCGCTCGTGCAGGATGGCCTGCCACGTCATCGAGGCTTCGTGGTCGGAGTAGACCGAGGTACGCAGCGTGCCCGCCGCCCGCAGGTCAGGAGTGAGCTTCTCGTCGAGGAAAGCCCGTACCTCGTCGCGGAACGCGGTGTCGGCCGGAGACCAGTTCATGTCCATGGGCGGTGCGCAACCTATCTGTAAACGGTTGTGGTCAGATTGGGGTCGAATGGCAATCTACCGAATGTTCGCTCCGGAGCGTAGTCCGGCTCACGAATCGGTTCCCAGTGTGACGTGCGCGGGGTCGTCCGGGGGCGATTCGGGCGTCGTCGGCGGGGGCGACTCCTCGGGAACCGGCTTGGTGCCCGACGAGGACAACAGGACGTCGGCCCAGCGGGTGGCCGGGTCGATGTCGATGAGCAGGGCCTTGGCCAGCAGCGTCAGCGGTACCGCCAGGATCGCACCCAGGGGCCCGATCGCCCAGGCCCAGAAGATCAGGGACAGGAACGTCAGCGTCGTCGACAGGCCGACGGCGTCGCCGACGAATTTCGGTTGGATGACCGATTGGATGATCACGTTGATGACGCTGTAGACCGCGATGACGACGAGCATCTTGGTGACGCCGCCGTCGAGCAGCGCGAGAAGCGCGGGCGGTACGAGACCGATCACGAACCCGATGTTCGGGATGTAGTTGGTGATGAAGGACAGCAGACCCCACAGGATCGGCAGCGGGACCGACAGCAGTGCGAGGGCGATGCTGTCGAAGACGGCGACGATGAGGCCGAACACCGTCGACACCCACAGGTAGCTCCGGGTGCCCTGGGCGAAGGAGCCGAAGGCCGCGGCGATGTCGGGACGCATCCCGCGCAGGTGTTCCATCCGGGCGTCGAAGCCCACCGAGTCGGCTGCCATGAACAGCAGCAGGGCGAGCACGAGAACGAGGGCCGACGCGACGCTCAGCGTGCTGGAGAGCAACTCGGTGACCACGTTGACGACCTTGCTGGTGTCGACATTGGAGATCATGTCGTGGACCTTGTCCTGGCTGACCCCGTGGGCGGTCAGGAAGTCCTGGAAGCTCGTGATGATGTCGTTGAACTTGTCGTCGTAGTCCGGCAGGATCGATGCGAGTCTGGCCACCGAGAACACCAGTGACGCGAACAGTCCGATCAGGATGCCGTAGACGAGGACGATCGTCGTCAGGAATGCCGCCCAACCGGGAAACCCTTTGGTGCGCAACCATCTCGGCACCGGTTGCACTGCCACGGTCAGCATCAGCGCCAGGAACGTCGGCGCCGCGAACGACGAGACCGCCTTGATGCCGCCGACCGCGACCACCAGACCGGCGATGGTGATCAGGACTATCGTTCCGCGGGGGAGCGTCCAGGCGGGCGGGTCGGTGCGGTAGGGCGGTGCCTCGGGCGCGCGCGTGGTGGCTCTGGAGCGGTTCGTGCCCCGACGTGCCATGCTCTCGCCTCACTCTCTGTACGACGCGGATCGTGCACGGTGTGCGCGACCGTCATCCAGTGTTCAGTACGACGATCTGCGGCGGAGTGCTTTCCGGTGGCGGGGTGTCAGCCGTCGATGATGTGGGCCCGTCGTGCCAGCGTCGAACTCGCCCCCGCCGCGGCGGCCCGGACCGCGGTCGCGTGCGCTCTCGGGTGGAAGCGGTGTACCGGGCCGGTGACGCTGATCGCGGCGAGCGGGGCATCGTCGGCGTCGAGTATCGGGGCGGCGACGCAGACGAGGCCGAGGGTCGATTCCTCGAACTCGAAGGAGACCCCGTCCTCGGCGATCTGGGAGAGCTGTGCACGAAGGAGCCCGGGGGCGACGATGGTGTGCGGTGTGCGCCGGCGCAGTGGGCGAGCGAGCTGCTCGGCGATGACGGGATCCGGCGAATTCGCCAAAAGTGCCTTCCCGATGGCTGTGCAGTACAACGGCATTCGACCACCGAGTCGCGACGGGGCGGCGGCCTGGCGATGTCCGCCGATCTTCGAGACGTAGACGACCTCGAGATCCTCGGGGATGCCGAGATGGACGGTTTCGCCGGTACGGACGTAGAGGTCCTGCATGAACGGCGTCGCGACTTCGATCAGTCCTCGCTCCGGGGATGCGCGCATGCCGAGCTCGAACAGCCCGCTGCCGAGCGCGTACCCGCCCGCTGTGCGGGTGAGAAGACGAGCGGCGACGAGCTGGCCGGCCAGTCGGTGCACGGTCGTCTTGGGGAGCGCGGTGCGCTGGGCGAGGTCGGCGAGCGTGACCTGCCGGTCATTGGAGTCGAAGGCCTGGAGCACCGTGATCGCCTTGCCGAGCACGCTCGAGCGATCGAGCTGTTCCTCGCTCATGGACTACCTCCTGGGCTCATTTCCGACGTGCTGTCGTACCGCTCACCGGAACGCGATGCTCGACCCAGGGTATAGCGGCACCCCACGATGGTGCGGAGTCGCCCGAGGAGATCGCGGCCGACGACCGAACCGACAACAGAGGCAGCACATGAGTTCCCCGACCTCGGCCCCCGACCGAACCGACCGCGACCCCGCGATCGCCGCTGCGGCGCAACGGCTCAGCAGCGCGCTGGCGAATCGCCGGCCCTGTGCGCCGATCCGAGATCTCATCGCGGCCGACGACATCGAGTCGGCCTACCGTGTACAGACGCTGTTCAACGCCGACCGGCCCGCCGCGGTCGTCGGCCGCAAGATCGGGGCCACCTCGGTGGCCGTGCAGACCCAGCTCGGCGTCGACCAGCCCGACTTCGGAGTGCTGTTCGCCGACATGGCCTTCGGCGACGGTGAGACGATCCCGATGGGGACACTCCTGCAGCCCAAGGCCGAGGCCGAGGTCGCGTTCATGCTGAAGAGCGACCTGGCCGACGGCGATCTCGACATCGAGCAGTGCCGCGCCGCCATCGACTACGCCGCGCCGGCCCTGGAGATCGTCGACAGCCGGATCACCGGCTGGGACATCACCTTCGCCGACACCGTCGCCGACAACGCATCAGCCGGGCTGTACGTGATCGGCACCGCTCGTCGCACCCTCGACGAGTACTCGCCGGTCGACTCGACGATGACCATGACGATCGACGGCGAGGTCGTCTCGGAGGGCAACGGGGCTGCGTGTCTCGGGGATCCGCTCAACGCCGTCGCGTGGCTCGCGCGCCGGGCTCGCCAGTTCGGGGAACCGCTGCGCGCGGGCCAGCTGATCCTGTCGGGTGCGCTGGGACCGATGCGGCCGATCGCCCCCGGTGCCACGGTGACCGCCGAGATCGGCGAACTCGGTTCGGTGACAGCACATTTCACCTCCAATTGACTCTTCCGCACATCCAAGGAGAAGGACCATGACAACAGACACGCCACGGACCAAGGTGGCGATCATCGGCTCGGGCAACATCGGTACCGACCTGATGATCAAGGTGCTGCAGCAGTCGCAGTATCTCGAGATGGGGGCGATGGTCGGTATCGACCCCGATTCCGACGGCCTCGCGCGCGCCCGCGCAAAGGGCGTGCCGACGACGCACGAAGGTGTCGACGGCCTCACGCGCATGGAGGGGTTCGACGAGATCGAGATCGTCTTCGACGCCACCTCGGCCAAGGCTCACGTCGCCAACGACGCCCTGCTCCGCCCACTGGGCAAGCGGATGATCGACCTGACCCCGGCGGCCATCGGCCCCTTCGTCGTGCCCGCGGTCAACCTCGCCGACCACATCGACGCGGAGAACGTGAACATGGTGACCTGCGGTGGGCAGGCGACGATCCCGATCGTCGCGGCCGTCTCGCGTGTCGCGCCCGTCGCCTACGCCGAGATCGTCGCCTCCATCTCGTCACGTTCGGCCGGGCCGGGTACCCGCGCGAACATCGACGAGTTCACCGAGACCACGTCGAAGGCGATCTGCTCGGTGGGCGGCGCACAGCGCGGCAAGGCGGTCATCATCCTCAACCCCGCCGAGCCGCCGCTGATCATGCGCGACAACGTGTTCTGCCTCGTCGACGCGCCCGACGAGGGCACGCACGAGGAGATCCGGTCCTCGATCGAGAAGATGATCGGCGACGTCGCCGCCTACGTGCCCGGGTACCGCCTCAAGCAGGAGATCCAGATCGCCGCGATCCCGGCCGATCAGCCCGTCCACACCCTGCTCGAAGACGGCACCGAGATCACCCCGACCCACCAGGTGTCGGTGTTCCTCGAGGTCGAGGGCGCCGCACACTACCTGCCCGCCTATGCGGGCAACCTCGACATCATGACCTCCGCCGGCCTGCAGGTCGCCGAGCGGATCGCGCAGCAGAAGGACAACGCACGATGAGCAAGATCTTCGTCCAGGATGTGACCCTGCGCGACGGCATGCACGCCGTCCGCCACCGCATCACCCCGGAGAACGTCGGCAAGATCGTGCGCGCGCTCGACGCGGCCGGGGTCGACGCCATCGAGGTCGCCCACGGCGACGGTCTCGCCGGCGGCTCGGTCAACTACGGGCCGGGCAGCAACACCGACTGGGAGTGGATCGAGACGGCCGCGGCCAACATCACCAACGCGCGCCTGACCACCCTGCTGTTGCCGGGCGTGGGCACCATCGAAGAACTGCAGCACGCCTACGATCTCGGCGTGCGGTCGGTGCGCGTGGCGACTCACTGCACCGAGGCCGACGTGTCGGCACAGCACATCGCCAAGGCGCGCGAGATCGGCATGGACGTCTCGGGCTTCCTGATGATGAGTCACATGGCCGAGCCCGCGAAGCTGGCCGAGCAGGCCAAGCTGATGGAAAGCTATGGCGCACATTGCGTCTACGTGACCGACTCGGGTGGCCGATTGACCATGGACGGAGTGGCCGACCGGGTTCGGGCGTACCGCGACGTTCTCGACGCGGGCACCGAGATCGGCATCCACGCGCACGAGAATCTGTCTCTGTCGGTGGCCAATTCGGTGGTCGCGGTGGAGAACGGTGTCTACCGCGTCGACGCCTCACTCGCCGGACACGGTGCGGGAGCGGGTAACTGCCCGATCGAGGCCTTCATCGCGGTCGCGAACATCAAGGGTATGCAGCACGGTTGCGACCTCTTCGCCCTGCAGGACGCCGCCGACGACATCGTCCGCCCGCTCCAGGACCGTCCGGTGCGTGTCGACCGCGAGACGCTGACCCTCGGCTACGCGGGTGTGTACTCGAGCTTCCTGCGCCACGCGGAAGCCGCGAGTGCCCGGTACGGCGTCGACGTCCGCAGCATCCTGCTCGAGGCGGGCGACCGCAAGCTCGTCGGTGGCCAGGAGGACATGATCGTCGACATCGCACTGGATCTCGCGGCGGCGGAGACTGCGCAGGCGGGCTGAGTTCGTCCTTGATTCAGGTTGCGTTCTGTCCCGGGAAGCGGGACAGAACGCAACCTGAATCAGGGGCTACCCGGCGAGGATCAGCGGCCCTTCCACTCCGGAGCTCGCTTCATCACGAATGCCATGATGCCCTCGAGGGTGTCGCCGCTGATGATCAGCGAGTCGAGCACGTTGGTGCTCGCGCGGACCGCTTCGACGGTGTCGGTGATCGCGTCCGACTGCTCCATGGTCGCGATGGACGCGCGGACCGAGGTCGGCGACGCGGCGAGGATCTCTTCGGCCACCTCGCGGGCGGTCTCGAGAACCTTTCCGGCCGGGGCGATCCGGCTGACCAGTCCGGCGGCAGCGGCCTCGGTGGCCGAGATCCGGCGACCGGTCAGGATCATGTCGCGGGCCAGTGCCGACGGGATCAGCCTCGGCAGACGGACCAGACCGCCTGCGGCGGCGGCCAATCCGACCTTCACCTCGGGCAGACCGAACGAGGCCTCCTCGTCGGCGACGATGATGTGGCAGGCCATGGCGATCTCACACCCGCCGCCGAGAGCGAAACCGTTGACGGCGGCGATGACCGGCTTGGGCAGGCTCGCACGTGCGGTGAGCCCGGCGAATCCGTTCTTGGGCACGGACAGTGCGGCCGGGCTGGCCGTCGCGGCGAGGTCGTTGCCCGACGAGAAGGCCTTGTCGCCCTTGCCCGTCAGGATCGCGACCCAGAGGTCGTCGTCGGCGAAGTAGGCGTCGAAGATCGAGTCCAGTTCGGCGTTGGCGGCCGGGTTGAGTGCGTTGCGCGCGTCGGGCCGGTTGATGGTCACCTCGAGCAGGTGTCCGTCGCGACGGATCTCGACGTGCGCGTAGCTGTCCCGGAACGCCGGTGCGACCACGGGGTATTTGGCGTCCATCGCCGCCTCGGTCAGCTTGACCCGGTTGCCCTTGTCGAAGGAGCGCACCACGATCTCGGTGCCGGCGGGATCGTCCGACGTCAGCAGGAGGTCGAAGAACTCGTCGTCGTCGGAGTCGAGGTTGGCGACGAACCGGGCGCCGAGGCGATCCGGCGCGGCGTCGTCGATGAGGCGGCCGATCACGACGCCGGTTCGCTTGCCGCTCTTCGACGGGATCACCGTGTAGGTCTCGATGATCGCCGGGCCGTCGGCGTCGCCGACGGTGGGAACGGTGGGCACCGCATCGAGCTGCGTCTGGACCTTGGCGCTGTTGTCGGCGCGCCAGGGTGCCGGAGTGGTCGAGTAGACGCCCGCCGCATGCTTGCTGAGTACACCGCCGTTGGCGATGACGAGACCGAAGTCTCCGGGGGATTGCCTTACGCGCGAGACGACCTCTGCGATGGCATGCAGCGAGTAGTTGTTGCCCGGACCGCCGAAGAACGGCAGGCCGCCGGTGACGGTGAGTCCGCGCGGGTCGTCGGCGGAGAGGCCGAGCCCGTCGAGGATGTTGAAGACCGCGATCGGGAAGCAGCTGTAGATGTCGATGACCGAGACGTCGTCGAGACCGATCTCGGCGACCTCGAGCGCATGCTTCACGGCAGCGGGGGCAGCCGGTGCGGCGCCGAGGTCGGGGCGGTCCAGCGAGGTGCGCTCGACGGTCTCGGCGTGGCCGTGCAGGAAGACCCACTTCGACGGGTCGATGCCGGCGGCCTGCGCGGCCCGGATCGACATGACGACGACGGCGGCCGACTGGTTCACCTGGTCGCGGGCGACGATGTAGCGCGTGAACGGATCGGCGACGACCCGGTTCCCGTCGGTCGGGGTGACCAGCTCGGCGGCGTCGCGTTCGGTCGGGGCGGCCGAATGCGGGTTCGCCGCGGCGACCTTCGTGAAGGGTGCGAACAGCTCGCCCATCGCGGTGGCGTACGCCTCGCGGCCCAGGCCGGTGTTGTGGCGGCGGGCGTTCTCCAGCAATGCGTACTGCGGGATCACGGAGGCGAGACCGTGACGCATCTCGGCGACGGTGATGATGCCCTTGAGGCCGAAGCCGCGGTCCTCGAGTTGTCCGCCGACGGTCTCGGCGAAGCTGGGACGCTCGTTGTCGGGCTTGGATTGCAGGTGACGCACGGTCGACATGACCTCGACGCCGAAGATGACCGCGGCGTCGGAGTCGCCCGCGGCGATGACGCCGGCGAGTTCGGTGAGCATCGTCTGCGGGGTCTGGCCGCCGGTGACGGCCTGCACGGCGCGGCGGGGGTCGGCGCCGACGCGCTTGCCCACGGCGCGGGGCATGTTGTCCGGGCGGCCGAGCGGCGACGAGGACAGCGGGCTCGAGATCTCGAACGAACGGATCGCCGCGATGGTGTCGATGGATGACGCGAGGTCGGAGGCACCTGCGTCGTCGAAGGCGGCGGTGACGGCGCGCGCCGCGAGGTCCGCTTCACCCAGCGCTTCGTATCCGGGATCGGTCAGACGCTCAGAGGCCTGGCCGACACCGACCACGACGGGGGTGTTCGGGTCGAGATCAGCGATCGAGATTGGCATACGCATAGATTGACACAAAGCCGCCGGAGACGTTCCAACATGGTCCGGGAAACGCCATACCTGCGGGTTCGGTCATCAGTGTGGCGGCGAAATCGAGACTTGGGAACGTTGCGTTCAGCGCGGTTTCAATCGTGGTTCTCGAGTCGGGCGACGGCCACACTATCGGCCGACAAGTCTGTACCGAAAGGACCATGTGATGACCGCAACCGTGCCCACGAGCACGCCGGCCGCCGGCACCACCGACGAACGGCTCGACGAGGTGTTCGCCCCGATCTTCGCCCGAATCGCCGAAGGAGCGGTGGCGCGTGAAGACGATCGCCGGCTGGCGCACGACGAGGTGTCGTGGCTGCGTGAGTCCCGGTTCGGCGCGCTGCGCGTGCCGGTCGAGCTCGGCGGGTACGGTGCCTCGGTCCGTCAGGTGTTCCGGCTCCTCGTCGACCTGGCCACCGCGGAGTCGAACCTCCCGCAGGCGCTGCGCGTGCACTGGTCGTTCGTCGAGGATCAGCTCACCGCGCTGCCCGATCCCGAGGCCGAGCGCTGGCTGCGCAAGGTCGCGGAGGGCACGCTCGTCGGGAACGCCATCACCGAGCCCGGTGTCGGCGCGATCGACCGCTACCAGACGCGCCTGACCCGGGACTCCGACAGCGATGACGCATGGCGCCTGGACGGCACCAAGTACTACAGCACCGGCAGCCTGTACTCCCACCACATCCTGGTCGCCGCCGACCAGGACGGTGAGCGCGTCTCGGTGCTCGTCGACGCCGACGCGCAGGGCGTCATTCAGCACGACGACTGGGACGGCTTCGGTCAGCGTCTGACCGCCAGCGGGACCACCGAGTTCAGCGGCGTGCAGGTGTCCGCGGACCGCATCCTCGGCCCGGGTTACGGCGTCTCCGGTCGCACCTACGCCACCTCGTACCTGCAGCTCGTGCAGCTGTCGGTGCTGGCGGGCATCGCGCAGCGTGCCACCGAGGACGTGAGCGAATGGGTGCGCGAACGCAAGCGCACCTTCACCCACTCGACCGCCGACCTGCCCCGCCACGATCCGCTGGTGCAGCAGGTCATCGGCCGGTTGACGGCGGCCGCCTACTCGGCGCGCACCATCGTCCTCGAGATCGCCGATCGGCTCGACCGGCTCGCCGAGACCGGCTGGCAGGACGAGAAATTGCTCGACGAGGTCGAATTCGACGTCGCCCGTGCGCAGGCGACCGTCATCCCGCTGGTGCTCGACGCGACCACCCAGCTGTTCGAGGTCGGCGGCGCGTCGATCACCTCCGAGCGGCTGCGCCTCGATCGCCACTGGCGCAACGCCCGCGTGATCTCGGTACACAATCCGCTGATCTTCAAGCTGCAGGCCATCGGCGACCACGTGCTCAACGGCACCGAGCTGCCCTACGCCTGGAGTGCCGGCCAGAAATAGGGGGCTACCCTGGCCGCATGCAGCGGATGGCGGCGGCGGACGCCGCGTCGTACTGGATGTCGGAACGCATTCCGAACGACCAGCTGCTGCTGTACTGCTTTGCCGCACCGTCGATCTCGCTCGACGAGTGCGCCCGGCGACTGTCGGCGCGGGCGAGGCACGTCGACGACCTGTGTCTACGGGTCCACGACGTCCCGGCGACCGCCGACCGTCCGTACTGGGTCTCCGCCGAACCCGCACCCGACCAGGTCCGCGTCGACACCACGACGCGGACCTGGTTGTCGTGTCTGGACACCGTCGGCGACCTCGTCGCAGATCCGCTGGTGCCGTCCCGAGCGGCCTGGCGTCTGCATCTGTTCGGTCCGGTGACCGACCTTCCGGCCGGTTGTGGTGAGTCGGTCACGGGAGTCGTTGTCGTATTGCAGATCTCGCATGCGATCGGTGACGGTCGGCGCGCATCGCAGATCGCCCGGGACCTGTTCACCGCGCCGTACGACAATCGCCGTGGTGGCGGCTTCGGAATGCCCGGGCCGGTTCGCGATGTCGGAACCCTCGCGCTGGGTGCACTGCGGTTCCCCGGAGAATTCGTCTCGACGGTCCGACGCGGAGTACAGGTCGCTCGGATTGGGAAACCGGCGAATCCGGGAAAGCCGGGTTATCCGCTGACGACACTGAACCGCAGCCCCGGGTCGCGGCGACTCCTACGGGTCATCGTGCTCGACCGCGAGCGTCTCACCGCAGCCGGGTCTCCGGTCACCGTCGCCGTGCTCGTTGCCATCTCGCAGGCGCTACCGCGATACCTGGGCGACGATTGCAGACGTCTCGGTGTAGAGCTCACGGTCGGACGATCAAATAAATCGGAAGCGCGCAACAACTTTCGCAATGTGGGGATCGATCTTCACCTCGAAGTCGACGATCCGCATGAACGAGCACGACTCGTCCGCGCCGAGATCGACGCCGCCCGTGCGGCCGACGCCGACCCCGCACGAGTCGCGCAGCGACGCGTATCGGAGGTCACTCCGGCGATCCTCACGCGCTGGGGCATCCGGGCCTTCGACCTCGACACCCGACCCGAGACGGTCACCGGCGTGACCGTGGTGTCCTCCGTCGACCGCGGTGCCGCCGACTTCGACCTCGATGGCGGCGAGATCCTGTTCACCACCGGCTTTCCCGCCCTGTCGCCGGTACAGGGCCTCACCCACGGGGTGCACGGCATCGGCGACCGCGTCGCGGTGTCGGTGACCACGAGCCCGGACGTCATGCCCGACGTCGACCGGTATGTGGAGTTGCTGCGGGCCGGTTTCGATACGACTCGTCGCTAGGGTCAACTGGAAATCGGACGTGTTGACGTTGGGGCGAGTAGGAAGGGCCGGGTTCACACGAACCCGGCCCGGGTGTTGGTCTAGCGGTGGTTTGGTTCCCGCTCAACCGCTTCCTTCCCGCGGTGTCTGTTTCCTTCCCGCGGGTGCTATCCGGTAAGCGGGAAGGGATCGGCCACGCGGAAACATCTACTACCGAAAGTCGTTGACACATCCAACGATTCGACGATCTCAGCGATCACCGTCGTGGCTAACCGTTGGTGTCTGCATCTGCCGGGGAGGCCCCGTTGCCGTTGCCGCCGGAGCCCTTGGGGCCGCGCGTGAGTCGCTTGGGCAGACGGTCGGCGAGACCGCCGAGGGGAGCCACCGTCTGATTCAGGAGGTCCACGGTCTCGGCGAGTTCGTGGACGGTGTCCTGCATGGCGATCAGGTTGGGTGCGAGCTGACCGATGACCTCGGTCAGCTCGGTGATCCGATCCAGCGGACCGCCCGGCGCGATGGCGCGTTCGACCGCGCCGCCTTCGCCGACCAGCTGATCGAGCAGACCGGCCTCGGCGGCGAACCGGTCCAGGATGCCTCCGGGCGCGGTGACCTTCTCCAGCATGCCGTCGGGTGCGGTGAGCTTGTCGACGACGCCGCCCTCGGAGGTGAGACGTTCGAGGATGCCCTCGTTCTCGGTGAACTGGTCGACGACCCCGCCGGGGCGGGTCAGGCGGTCGAGTGGGCCGTCCTTCGCGGTCAGGCGCATCAGGATGCCGCGTTCGTCGGCCATCTGGTCGAGGAGTCCGCCCTTGGCGGTGAGCTTCTCCAGCGGACCGTCGGATGCGGTCAGCCGGTCGATGACCCCGCCCGGGTTGAGGAGCCGTTCCAACGGCCCGCCCGCGGCCAGGATGCGTCCGAAGGGGCGGTCCGGACCCAGCAACTCGGACAGCTGGTTGAGAAGGGCGAGGGGGGTACGGGCCGCACTGAGTTCGTCCTCGACTCCGAAGGCCTGGGTGATCTCGTGCTGGACGCTGCCCGCGGTGATGCGTGCGATGGTGACGGCGGACTCGGCTGCAGCGAGGACCACACCGGTCACGGTGAACCCCAGCCGCAGCGGCATCTGGAGGAGCGCACGAGTCGGGTCGGTCCCGTAGGGTGCGCTTCGGTCGGGAAGAGACTCCATGGTTCCCGACACTAGGCCACCGGCTCGCGATCGTGGGTGAAGCCTGGGCGATTCGTGGGTCAGGTGACCCACGTCGGCGTCTCTACTCCGTCGCGGCCTTCGCAGCGGCCTTGGCCGCCTTCTTGAAATCGCGGACCTTCTGCAGCGAGTCGGGGTCGACGACGTCGGCGACCGAGCGGTATCCCTGCTTGCTGTAATCGCCGGCGACCTTGGTCCAACCGGACGGCTTCACGTCGAGCTGCTTGGCGACGAGCGCGACGAAGATCTTCGCCTTCTGCTCACCGAAGCCGGGCAGATCACGAAGGCGCTTCATCAGGTCGGCGCCGCTGCTCGCCTCGGTCCAGATGCGGGAGGCGTCGCCGCCGTACTCCTCGGCGACGACCTTCGCGAGCGCCTGCACGCGTCCGGCCATCGAGCGGCCGTAGCGGTGGATGGCCGGGGGAGTGGAGCAGAGGTCCGCGAAGGCCTCGGGGTCGGCGTCGGCGATCTCCACCGGGTCCATCGTGCCGAAGCGGTCGCGGATCTTGGCCGGACCGGCGAAGGCACGCTCCATCGGGAACTGCTGATCCAGCAACATCCCGACGAGCAGGGCGAACGAATCGGTCGAGAGCAGTTCGTCGGCCGCGGGTTCCTGGGCGATCTGGATCTTCGGCATGGGATCGATTCTGGCAGACGCGGTGCGCGCGCCGCTCTAGACTGCCCCCATGATCAGCGGGGAGAGCATGACGGGGCGAGCAGGATCACGAGGCGCGTTCCGCGCGGGTGTCGGAGCGGTCATCGCGGCGGTGGTGGCAATGCTCATCGGCGTCGTCGGGCCGGGGAGTGCGAACGCGATCCCGGACTACACCGAGCCGAACTACGTCACGACCCTGAACTGCACCTCGGCGAACCCGTGGCCCGCAGGACCGGTGAAGATCCGCGTCGACGTGTTCAACAACATCCGGTTCCCGGCCGACGGTCTGCCCGGGCCGGCGATCGCGCTCATCGGCACCGATCGTGCGAAACCCGTCGCACTGGAATACACCTACGACATCACGGTGTCGTGGCGGAACCTGCGGACCGGGCGCACCGGCACCGTCTTCGTGCCGGGACGCGGATTCACCGTCAAATGGCAGGTCGACATCCATCCCGGTCGTGGTCCGGTCGCGTTCACGATCAAGCAGAAGCTCGGCGCCCTGGCGTTCAACCCGATGGTCAACCCGCAGTACTCGTCGTGCAGCGGGCGCGCGACCGCCTGACCGGTCTCGATCAGCGTCGACGCAAGCGTTCGGCGAGTCCGCCTATGAGCAGGTACTGCGCGGCGAAGTAGCTGGCGAGCACCCACGCCTCGCCCGCCACCCGGACGCGCGGGTCGGTGACGAGGTGGCGGCGGTTGATGATCGCCAGATCCGACAGCAGGAACGTCACGCCGCCGATCCGCAACCGCGGCTGCGGATCGGACATGGCGCTCGCGGTCGCCGACATCGTCGCGAGGGTGTTGCCGTACGTGCCCAGGACGGGCAGCAGCGCCGGCCGGTGACGGGCCAGCACCGCGGCCGATTCGGCGAGCACCCCGACCCGGGGGAGCAGCTGTCTCGCCGACGGCCGGGCACCCGCGCGCCACATCGTCGCGACGTAACTCAACTGGGCTCCGGCGAACAAGGTCGCGCCGAGTCGCAGGTAGCGGTCCTTGGCGACCGGCTCGGTCTCGAACTCCTCGAGCAGCATCAGTCGGTCGCCGGCCATCGAGAATGCCAGTGCGCCCGCCAATCCGGCGTTGTCGAGGGCGTCGCGCTCACGTGCCCCGGCCGCCGCCTGTGCCACCAGCAGCAGCATCGGCAGTGGCTTGGTCAGGCCCGCCGCCCGCCGGTGACCGAGAGCGCCGGTGACGGTGGCCGCCGCTGTCGTCGCCGCATAGGCGAGATCGAACGCCCGTTGCTTAGACAGGCGACGGTCCGGAAGACGGCGACCCATCATCGACTCACTTCAGGACTTTGGCGATGAAGGCGCGGATGTCGTTGTCGGACAACTTCGCCGACTGCGCAGCGTCGAGGGTGAGGTAGGTGCGGGCCTGCACCTTGCGATCGGCACGCGCCTGGTTCAGGTACTTCAAGGACAGCGGCACGACGACCGACGTGTCCTGGAGCGACTGGGTCATGATCACCGGCTTGACGAAGCCACGGCTCGGCAGGGCGGTGGCCTCGGTCAGCAGATTCGTCAGATCCGTGTTCTCCGACACCGGCTTGGCGAAGAGGGATCCCATGGCGAGACCGTCGACGTTCTTTCGGAACTCGGTGATGCATTCGTTGGCGGCCTTGGCCATCCACTTCTTACCGGTGTCGGTGAGCAGCGAGTCGACGTCGAGTCCCGGACGCACATTGCGGATCGCGCTGAGCGTGTACAGCGCGTCGGCGGCGAGACCGGACGGGATGCTCGCCGACGACGGTCCGAGATTGGCGAGGAGCGCTCCGAACTCGGCGGGGATCGACGTAGCCGCCGCGCCCTTGAAGTCCAGCGAGTTGCGCGCCTGCAGCTTCGGCGCGAGGCGAGCCAGCGTGATCGCGGCCGCGGCACCCTGACCCTCGCCGACGACGGCCCACGAGCGCGACACGGTGTCGGAGACGTCGTGTGCGGCGCTCACCGCGTCGACGATGTTGCGGGCGGTGGCCTCGAGGTCGTAGTACTGCGGGGTTCCCGGTGTGCCGACGCCCGCGTAATCGGTGGAGACGACGGCGTAGCCGCGGCCGAGCCACCGGCTCAGTTCGGTGGTGTCGTCCTTGGTCGGACGCTCCGACGGTGCGCACTTGTCGGCGATGCCGCGCGAGCCGTGCGCCCACGCGACGACCGGCCAGCCGCCGGCAGGTGCCCGGCCGGCCGGGACCATCAGCACGCCGGACGACAGGTGCGCCTTGCCGTCGGCGCCGGTACTCCAGTAGGTGAAGTCGTTGCCGGCGGCGGAGCCGGCGACCATGCGGTTACGGGGCAGGTCACGGTTGGCGTAGACGGCACCCGGCGCCTGGCCCGGGCCACGGGTGTCGATCGTGCCCGCGTTGTCGTCGGCGGGTGCGCCCGTTTCCTCGTCGGTGGCGTCGGTGGTTGCGCCGGGCGAGGGGGTGCTGGTCGACGGGGTGGTCGTGGTGGGTTCCGCGGCGGCCTCGGCAACGAGGCCGAAGGAGGTCAGGCCCATGGTGAGGGCTGCGGCGACCGCGACCGTGCGGGCGATGGAGGCACTCCGACGGGTGGAAGAGATGCCGTGCGTGTTCATGTGTCGTCTATTCGTTCGGTGTGGCGGTGGGGGTGGAAAGATCAACGGCGAGAAGAGATCTCACGCGTAGACCGGGAGTCAGGCGTTGACGATGCCGACGGCCGGGAGGAACCAGCAGTTCTGGGAGCCGTTCTGCGCGGTGCCGAAGACCGCGGACAGGATGGTGCCCTTACCGGTCTTCACCGGGGCGAGACGCACACCCGAGAGCAGGGGCAGGGCGGTGAGGGTGGCGCCGTTCTTCAGCGGTTCGAGGTCGGCGAAGCCGCCCTGCAGAGTGCTGGTGTTGAACCAGGCGACCTGCATGGTGCCACCCTTGCCGGCCTTCGGGGAGGCCGGCACGAAGGCGTATGCGGTCTCGCCGTTCTCGACCACGTTCATCTTGTCCGGGATGCCTGCGATCGGCAGCATGTCGAGGAGCGGCTTGAGCCCGGCTATCGGATCGGTCTTCAGCGGCCACGGGCCCGCGACCGCGCCGGCGCCCGCGGTGACCAGACCGAGCGGGTTGTCGGGGGTGGGGGTCGTGCAGAAGGGGGCGACGGACGGGGTCAGGGTCTGGATGCCCAGGCTCTTCAGCAGTGCCAGCGGATCGGTGGAGGCCACCGGCCGGGGTGTCCCCGCAGCGGGAGCGGCGGCCGGCTGGGGCTGCGATGCGTCGAAGGGCAGCGCACCGGCACGTCCGACGACGTCCTGGACGGACAGCTGTCCGGAGCTGCCCATGACCGCCTGCGCGGCCTGGAGGGCCATCTGGTCGACGCCCGCCGACTTCAGCAGACGGACCGCGCCGGCCAGTTCTGCGTCGAACGGGATGGAATACGCGCTCAGCATGTTCGGCGGGAGGAGGGGGAGCGATGGGGCGGCCGAGGCCGGGGCGGCCGAGGTGACCGCTGCTGCGGCCATCGCCACGCCCACCAGGCCCACGCCGCAGCGCCGGATTCCGCGCCGACCGATCAGTGGACGTGTGAATCGAGACGTGATGGACATGGCACTCCTTCGAACAGCCGAACACCCCGCCACGTGTGGCGGGTGTGACAGATGGGACTTGAGTTAAAAGAGACCACGTGTGAGACGACTGCGGCAAGTCGCGAGTCCGAGCTGTGACATGCGCGCGATCGGTGAGATACCGACATTTCCGACGACCTGGGGTTTTGTCCTCGTAGCGAGTGAGACCGCCGCCACAGTCGGTTCGCGACACGTGGCGCGCGGGACGTCGCCGAGCGGATAACGGTCACAGAGACAACGACACCCCGGCGAAGTGCCGGGGTGTCGGTGAAGGAGAAGTCGACCGGAGGTCAGATGACGGCGAGGCCGATCACCGGCACGATCGTGCAGGACACGACCTGCTCCTTGGTCTTGGTGGTCACGTTTCCGTGGATCGCGGAGATGACGCGGCCCTTGCCGGTCCGGGCAATGCCGGTGAAGGTGCCGGGGCCGTCCTTGACGTTGATCTTCGGGTTCCGCTTCAGCGTGGTGGTACCGGTGCGGCCGGTGTCGACGTTGAGCCAGCTCACGATCAGCGGCTTCGCCTTGTTGTCGATGGCGGGGCCGGTGCCGAGTGCGGTGTAGACGTAGCCGCCCTCGCCGCGCTTCGGGCCGGGTGCCGGTGCTTCCTGGGGGCCTGCGGTGACCAGGGCGCGGCCCAGCGAGCCGCCGCCGGGGATGCAGCCGAGACCGAAGGTCGGGTACAGGAATTCCTGGATCTTCGGAGCGTTGGGGCCCTTCGGGATCTCCGGATCGCCGGGCTTGGGCTCGGCGGCCAGCTGGCGTGCCGCGGCCTTGCGTCCGGGCTCACCGAGGAAGTCGGCGACCGAACGCCAGACCTTGGAGACCTCGGCGGGCATTCCCGGCGTGTTGGCGAAGGCTTCGGCCTGCTGGAGGAGCTGGGCGTTGACCTTGCCGTCGGGGCCGGGGGTGGCCACCGAGCCGATGATCGCCGGGGCGAACGCACCGAGCGAGTCCAGCACGCGCTGGTCGACCTTGGGAGCGGGCGCGGCGCCGGCGACCGCCGGGAGTGCGAGGCCGGCCACGGCAACGAGGGCCGAGGCGCTGAGGAACAGGCGGTTGCGCCGGGTCCGGTGCGGGCGAGAGGTGGTCGAACGCAACCTCGACGGCCGTGTGAAACGCACTGGTGGTGTCCTATCGGTCGTGGCGCTGCGTCGGCTGGGAGAACAAGCTTCGTGCGCCTCGTGGTCGTGTGGATCCTGGTCGTGGAAATTGCCCGGGGATTGACGGGTGTTCATCGATCTTCCCACCCCGGACGTCGCGGGTCATTCTAAGCCCCTCGATGTCTTCTGTGTCCAGGTAGTCCGGCGGGTTGCGACTGTGACGTATGTGGTTATTGATGCAATTGTTACAGAAGTGATCTTTCGGGCGGCAAATCGTGCGTCGCGACGCCACCTGGTTGGATATGGGGGTGGATGGGACAGGGACAGCGAGTCGCAAGGAGTCGGATGTGACCCAACTGCCGGGCGTGAACGAGCTGCAGGCCGAGAGTGGCGGCCGTCGGCGTGGGTGGTCGGGGATCGCCTCCCGGGCCGTCGCACTCACCGTCGGAGTGGGACTGGTCTTCACGACGGCGGTTGCCTGCGCCGACGAGTCGACGACAGGCGGACAGGTCACCCTGCTGACTCACGAGTCCTTCGAACTGCCCGAATCGGTCATCGACGGGTTCCGCCGGCAGACCGGGCTCACCCTCGAGATCGTGCGCTCGGGCGACGCCGGACAGCTGGCGTCGACCGTGTCGTTGACCCCCGGCGCACCCAAGGGTGATGCGGTCTACGGCATCGACAACACCTTCGCGTCCCGGCCGATCGAAGCGGGAGCCCTGGAGTCCTACGAGTCGCCGCTCGCCGTCGACGGGGCCGACGAGTACGCGGTGCCCGGTGCGGCCGACAAGCTGACCGCCGTCGACCGCGGCGACGTCTGCCTCAACATCGACGACGCCTGGTACGAATCACGATCGCTGACTCCACCGGCGAGCTTCCGCGACCTGGTCAAGCCGGAGTACGCGTCGCAAACGGTGCTGACCGATCCCGCGACCTCCTCACCCGGCACGGCCTTTCTGCTGACGACGGTCGGTGCCCTCGGCGACGGCTGGCAGGACTACTGGAAGCGGGTCGTCGGCGGTGGCGCGACCATCGTCTCCGGCTGGGAGGTCGCCTACAACCAGATGTTCAGCGCGGGGGAAGGGAAGGGTGACAAGCCGATCGTGCTGTCGTACGCGTCCTCGCCCGCCGCGACCCCCGACACCAGCGCCCTTCTCGACAGTTGCTTCCCGCAGGTCGAGTACATCGGCATCCTCAAGGGCACCCGCAACTCCACCGGTGCGCGCAAGCTCGTCGACTACATGCTGAGCCCGGAGGTGCAGTCCGCGCTGCCGGAGTCGATGTACGTGTACCCGGTGCAGCGCGACGTCGAACTGCCCGAGGGCTGGCCGGCCCGCGCGGCCGTGCCGGAGTGGATGTCCTCGCTGCCGCCCGCCACGATCGCGGAGAACCGCGAGAGCTGGCTCGATCAGTGGCGTGACGCTGTCGGCAGGTGACAACCCGGTGAGCCGGGCAGGGGCGCGGCCCGCGGGCCGGACGGCGACGGTCGCCGGCCGGGTGGCACTACGTCTGATCCCGGCTCTGTTCATCGCAGTCCTCTTCGCCTGGCCGGTGCTCGCTCTCGTCCGCCGCGCGGTGAACCTGGCCGCGGCGTCGGGGGAGCGACTCGGTGAACTCCTCACCCGCACAGACGCACTCGCGCTCCTGGGGGTGACCCTCGGGCAGGCGGCGGCCTCGACCGTGCTGGCGCTCGTCGCGGCCGCACCGATCGCGTGGCTGTACGCCCATGTCGGCGGGCGGGCCTCGGTCCTCCTCGCCGTCGTGGTGACGGTGCCGTTCGTGTTGCCGACGGTGGTCGTCGGCGTCGCCTTCCGGTCGCTGCTGACCGGCCCACTGTCCTTCCTGCACATCCAATCCGGTCTCGGTGCGGTGCTGGCCGCGCACGTGTTCATCAACGTCGCCGTCGTCGTCCGCGTGGTCGGCGCGGCATGGCGGAACCTCGACCCCCGGTTGCTCGAGGCGGCGCGCACCCTGGGCGCCGGGCGGCTGCGTGCGACGCTGACGGTGGTGATCCCTCGACTGCTGCCCGCCATCGCCGGTGCCGCCGCACTGATCTTCTTGTTCTGTTCCACCAGCTTCGGCGTCGTGATCATCCTCGGTGCGGGGGAGTTGCGCACCCTCGAGACCGAGATATACACCCAGGCAATCGGCTACTTCCGTATCCCCGAGGCGGTGGTGCTGTCGATGGTGCAGATCGTCGTCGTGTTCGCGGCGCTGATGCTCACCCGCGTGTTCGCCGACCCCGCCGGGACGGGTTCGGCCCGTGGCGGTGTCGAACGGCGTCGGCGTGATGCGGCATTCGTGCACGGGCGGTTCGTGCGCCCGGCGATGTGGCTGGTGAGCGTGTGGACGGTGGTGCTGCTCGTCGGGCCGGTCGTTGTTCTGATCGCGCGGTCGGTGCGGCCGACGGTCGGCGGGGAATGGACGCTCGCCGGGTATCGCGCCCTCGCCGAACCGGTCAACGGGGTCACGCCGCTGGAGAGTCTCGAGTACTCGCTGGTGTCGGCGGCGTTCGCGACCGTCATCGCGCTGGTGGTGGGCGTGCTCGCCGCCGTCGCGCTCCATCGCTCCCGCGGGGTGGTCGGCGCGATCGCCTCGGCCATCTCCCTGGTTCCGCTCGGGATCAGTGCTGTCACATTGGGATTCGGATACCTGATCGTGCTGGCGTCGATGCCCTATGCCATCGCGGCGTCGCCGGCGATCATCCCGTGCGTGCAGGCGCTGATCGCCATCCCGATGGTCATCCGCATCATGCTCCCCGCGCTGGAATCGGTACCGGTCCGGCTGCGGCAGGCCGCCGCGACGCTGGGCGCCCGGCCCGCCCGCGTGTTCGCGACCGTCGACCTGCCGATCGTCGGCCGTTCGATGGGTGCGGCCGCCGGTTTCGCCTTCGTGATGGCGCTCGGCGAGTTCGGGGCCAGCAGCTTCCTGGCCCGTGCCGACACGACGACCCTGCCGGTGCTGATCGGCTCTGCGCTCAACCGGCCGGGCGCCGCCAACCTCGCGACCGCGATGGCCGCGTCCGTGGTGCTGGTCGCCGCGACGACCCTCGCCATGCTGGTGGTCGAGGCGTTCCGTCCCCGATCGGAGGTGCCGCTGCTGTGAACGGAGAAGGCCCCGCGACGAGGTCCCATGCCCTCCTCGAGATCTCCGACCTCGCCGTCGCCTACGGCGGGCACACCGTGATCGACGGATTGTCCTGGCAGGTCGGGGGATCGGGGTCGCTGGTGACTGCCGTCCTCGGGCCGTCAGGGTGCGGAAAGTCGACGCTGCTCCGCGCCGTCGCCGGGCTGGAGCAGCCGACCCGCGGGGTCGTGCGCTTCGACGGTCAGGACCTCGCCGGGGTGGAGGTACACCGACGCGACTTCGGGGTGGTCTTCCAGGACGGACAGCTCTTCGGCGGACGCAGCGTGGCGTCGAACATCGGCTACGGACTGCGGATGCGGCGCTGGTCGCGTCGCCGGATTGCCGATCGCGTGACCGAGCTGCTCGACGTCGTCGGTCTCCCCGGCTTCGAGAAGCGTTCCGTCGACACCCTTTCCGGAGGGCAGGCGCAACGAGTCGCACTGGCGCGTGCGCTCGCTCCGCATCCGCGGCTACTCCTGCTCGACGAACCCCTGGCCGCACTCGACCGACGCCTGAGAGATGAGCTGGCGGTGGAGATCTCGGAGGTCGTGCGCGCGGCCGGCGTACCGACCGTCGTCGTCACCCACGATCACGCCGAGGCCGCGACCATGGCCGACGAGATCGCGGTCATGCGCGACGGCGCGATGGTGCAGGTCGCCACGCCCTCACAGCTGTGGCGACGTCCGCTGGACGAGTGGACGGCACAGTTCCTCGGCGTCACCACCGTCGTCGACGCGCAGGTGCGCGCCGGAATCGCCGACACCGTGCTCGGCGAGATCGCCCTCGACCTGCCCGACGGTTCGCGCCGGCTCGGACTCCGCCCGGAGTCGGTCGAGGTCGTGGGTCCGGCAGGCACGGACGATCCGGGCGGGAGCCTCGCGACGGTCGTGCTCGTCGCCGAACTTCCGGCCGGTCCACGCGTGCGCATCGAGACGGCGGTCGGCGAGATCGACGCCGTGGCAGACGAATCCGTTGCCATCGGCGACCGGGTGCGGATCCGCCTGGTACCCGAGCGGGTCGCGGTCATCGGGTGACGACGGCCGCCTGATGACGGATACCGCGCGACGCGACCTCCTGCTCCCACCTGGATTGATGGTGCTCGGCGCGACGTCGATGTATCTCGGTGCGGCGGTCGCCGTCGGCCTCTTCGACGACGTCGCTCCATCGGCGGTGGCGTGGCTGCGCATCGCCGGCGCCGCACTGGTGCTGCTGATCTGGGTCCGGCCGCCGCGGCAGGCGTGGCAGTGGTCCCGCCTGCGGCTTGCCGGGTGCTTCGGCCTGATCACCGCGGGAATGAACATCACCTTCTACGAGGCGCTGGCACACCTGCCGATGGGTACGACCGTCGCGCTGGAGTTCCTCGGCCCGATCACGGTGGCGGCCTTGGGTTCCCGCACCCGACGCGACATCGCGGCACTCGTGCTCGCGGGCCTCGGCGTCGTCCTCATCGCCGACGTCCGATGGTCGGGGACCGGCGTGGGAGTGCTGCTCGCGCTGGCCGCCGCTGCGTGCTGGGCCGGTTACATCGTGCTGGGGAAGCGGGTCGCGGCGCGCGGGGCGGGCGTCGAGGACCTCGCCACGGGCTTCGTGATCGCCGCACTCGTGACCTCGCCGCTGGCGTGGTGGGTGCTGGAGGCGGTAGACGGTCGGGGTTCTTCCGAGGCGGTGGGCGATGGGGTCTCTCCGGTCGCGCTGATCGGCCAGGGCCTGGTCCTGGGCGTGGCGTCGACCGCGATCCCGTACGCCCTCGACCAGGTCGTGCTGCGTCGCGTCGGGCGAGCGCGGTTCGCGATCCTGCTCGCGCTGCTCCCGGTGACGGCCGCGGTGATCGGCCTGATCGTCCTCGGTCAGGTTCCGCGGCCGCTGGAGGCCGTCGGGATCGCGGCAGTCGCGCTGGCGGTGGCGGTCCGATCGGTCGATGAGGACGAGATCCCGCCGAGCTGAGTGCTCAGGCGGCGAACGCTGGAAAAGACTGTAGCTGTCCTCTGGTTCGCTATCGCGGCGTGACCTCGTTTCGTTGTTTGAGGAGGACATCGAGGACCTCTCGGGCTACGCGGGTGCCGGATTCGATGGCACCGTCGAGGTAGCCCGGATGATCGACCGCACTTTCGGAGCCGGCCCAATGAATGCCGCCCACCGGCGTGAACGCCAGCGGCATGCCCGCGTCGGTGATGCCCGGTTCGGGAAGCGCCGTGTAGCCGCCGCCGACGTTGTCGTCGAGATGCCAGGCCTTCTCATGCCAGCTCACCGGCTTGAGGAGCTCGGCGCCAAGCTGCGAAACCAAAGGCCCGAGAACTGTTTCGCGCCGAGAGGTGGCATCGAGCTGGTCGAGTGCACGGGCGCGCGGGCCGGCTACCAGCATGCACAGGTGGCCGGGACCATCGGGCGGGCTGGTGTCGAATACGGCGATTCCGGGACTATCGAGGACCATAATCTGCGCGTTCGTTCCGTGGTCTCGCCAGAACGGCCGGTCGAAGACCGCGATCGCTTTGTAGACCGACCCCATATAGGTGGAGGTGGCGATGGCGATCAGATCGGTCGGGAGGGACGGCAGGAAGTTGATGCGATTCAGCAACGGTGGTGGAACCGTCACCACGACTTTGGCGGCCTGGATCGTGCCCGCGGTCGTGCTGAGAGTGATGCCGTCGGCGTCTCTTACGATCGAGGTGACCCTGTGCCCGAGACGAATTCGGGGGCCCATTTCGTCGGCTAAGCGATCGACGAGGGTGCCGACACCTTCGACCAGCAAACTCTCCTGCGCGCCGCCAGTGGTCGAGAGCATGGTACGTAGGCCGCCTTGCAAGCGGATCGCCTTCAGCATCGCCTTCACCGAGAACCTGTCGAGGTCGGCGGTCCACGATGTGAGAGCGATCAGCTCTAGAGCTCGTCGTGACGTGCGCCAGGGTACCTTGGCCAACCAGTCGGCGACGGTCTTAGCGGCCCACCTCTGGGGCGGATGGATGTGGGACAAGGCTTCCAGGCAGAGAAGAAGACCTGCGGTCGCCAGCATCGGCGGCGCACTCAGCGATACCCGGCGAGCGCCGTCGAGAATGGTTGGCATAGGTGTGGTGTGCATGCGAAACTGGGTGGCACCGAGCTCGGCGGCCAGCGAAGCGATGCGGTGATGGTCGTGACCGATCCACTGCCCGCCCAGATCCACGCGGGAGCCCAGTGCGGTGGTTTCGCTCATCGCCCGCCCGCCTGACCGGTCGGCGGCTTCGAGTACGAGCACATCAACACCTGCCAGGTGCAGCGCGCGGGCTGCTGTCAGTCCGGCCAGCCCTGCCCCGACCACAGCCACTGTGGCGGTCTGGGTTGGAATGGTGGGGCCTTCGGTATGTGTGGAATGTACGTCCATCGTTCTGCCTTTCCGGGCGGACGAGACCGCCCTGTTTAACTGAATGGTTGCTGTGTAGCAGTGCTGGGGTTCGCTGTTGGGGCGAGCAACAATCGGCGATAGCTGTCAGTCGTTGGCCACAGGGGCAGTGAGAGTGCTGGTGATCTCCATCGCAACGCGGTGGCCGGACTCGGCGGCACCGTCAATGTAACCAGGCCAGCGCGTTGCGGTTTCGGTGCCTGCCCAGTGCAGCGGGCCGATCGGGCGGCGTAGTGCGGGTCCGAACCGGGTCAGCGTGCCAGGTGTAGCGAACGCGCCGTAGCAGCCGCGGCTGTATTCTTCTTCGGCCCAGTCTTTTTCGATGTATTCGATGGCATTGCGTGCCCGTGGGCCAAAGTATCCCGCCAGATCTTCGAGCACCAGCGCGCGGCGGTCGGCCAAGGTCAACCGGGCGCTGGTGTCGGCGTGTCTGCCCTCCAGGAATCCGACGAGCACTCCGGGGCCACCCTTGGGAGGGGTGTTGTCGAAGACGGTACCCAGGGCTCGCTGGTCGCTGTTGGCCTGTCCGGACCAGCCTTCGCGCCGCCAGAACGGTTCGTCGTAGACGACGTTGACTTTGATGACTCTGCCCATCGGCATTCGCTGCATGAGCTGGTCACGTTCACCGGGCAGGCCAGGAGAGAATCGGATCCGAGCGGCCAGTGGGGGAGGCACCGCAATCACGGCCCGGCGCGCACGTACGGTCACACCGCGGGCTCGGACTCGCACTCCGGTGTCGTCCCAATCAATCTCGGTCACCGGGCTGTTGAGGAGGATTCGATTCCCGAGTTCCCGGGCCATGGCTAGTGCGATGGTCTGGCTGCCTCCGACGATCCGGTCCTGTTGGGCGCCCTGGGTGACGCTGATCAGCCTGTCGAGCCCGCCGGCGGCACCGACGTAGAAATTCGCCCACAGCGCTGACATGTCCTCTGGCTCGGTGGAGAACACGGCCTCGGTGATCAATCGGAAAAAGGCTCGCCCGTCGGCGGTGTGGGTGTGCTTACGCAGCCAGGTGTCGAAGGTCTGCGCGTCCAGGGCCTCTGCTAGCTTGTACTCCCACGGTGCGGTCCGGGCGACCTTGCGCGCCAACCGATCCAGCCGCAGCTGTGCCTGGGCGATGTCAAGAAGCGTCAGTGGGTTTACCCTCGGGAGGCGCCCTGTGAACTCGGAGCGGGATCGACCAATCTCGGCGATGTGCCGCCCGGCCGTGTGGGTGGGATAGGTCCGCAGACCAAGCTCTCTGATCAGCGTCATAGCTTGGTGCTGGGTCGGGCCGACCCACTGTCCGCCGACTTCGATCGGCGAACCATCGGGCAATTCGGCGTTGAGCAGCCGACCGCCCACCCGGTCCCGAGCCTCGACTGCCAGTACCTCAGAGCCGCTGCGCACCAGGTTGCGGGCGGCGACCAGGCCTGCGACTCCGGCGCCCACGATGACTACTTCCACTGATCTGTCCACGCAAGTCCACCCACATTCATCGTGGTTATCACATACACGCTGTATGTGATAACCATAGTATATGAAGTCTTTGCGGGACAAGCATGTCGAAGACACGCGGCAGGCACTGCTCGAGGCAGGGGCTCGCCTGTTCGAGAAACGGGAGTATGTGGATCTGTCGGCAGATGAACTGGCGCGCGCCGCCGGCCTGACCCGCGGCGCGCTCTATCACCACTTTGATGGCAAGAAGGGGCTGTTTGAGGCGGTCGTTGAGGATCTGGAACAAATAGCAGCGCAACGCATTCGGGCCGCCATGGAATCCTCCCTTGATCCACTCGAACGCGCCGAGCGCGCGATGGAAACTTTTCTCGACATCTGCACCGAACCCGCGTATCGCCATATAGTTCTGCTGCAGGGCCCGATCGCGCTTGGTTGGCGGCGCTGGCGTGAAGTCGACCAGCGCCACCTCGGCGAGCTCGTCCTCGAAAGCACCCAGCACCTGCTCGATGCCGGCCGCACTCAGCCGCACCCGCCTGAACTGCTCGCCAGCGCCTTCTACGGCGCCCTCACTGAAATGTCGCTCACAATAGCCGAATCCGACGATCTTGCCGCTGGCCGTGTTCAAGCCGCAGCGCTGGCCCGCGCTCTGCTCAGCGGGCTGCGCTCCAGCGCTGTACACCCCTGAACCACTAGCAAAGCCAGACTTAGGCCCATCAGTCTCAGGACTCGTAAGTGTCATTCTGATGTCGAATCTGGTTGATCTTCGGGGATGCGCACTGCTGGCGTCTACATGGCTTGGAGGTCATCGAAGTTCGGCGATTGAGGGTTCCAGGCGTACTGGACTCAATCCGGCAGGGTCTGTCTGCAGTGCTGTTCATCGAACACAGCAGACGGACCCTTGGCCGGAGCATCTCGCACACTTTAGATAGCTCTGTGTTGCCTTGGTTCTCAGCGTCGTCGCCGCGGCGACGAGTGAGAAGGGTGATTCCTGATCCGATAGCCGCCAGAATTGCACCGTCACCAAGCGTGAGAAGTCCGATGTTCATTACGGTTACGCCAGCTCCGCATCCGGAGTTGATATGCCCCTGTGCGTTGGCGTTTCCAGCTGAACCTGGTTGTCCGCCGGACTGGCCGGGGGTGTCTGGCGGGACGACCGTGCCGTCGGGTTACGAGTCGGTTCCACGGTTGTGATGCTCTGAGCATGAACTGTCCTCGGTATCTTCTAAGTGTTTGGGTCGGCAGTGCCCGATGGCGTCGACGAGTGGGCGGAGCGTAGGTCGCTACGAAGGCCGCTCGGCTGGATGCTGCGACGGCCCACGTGGTCATGGCCGATAGAACGGTTTCGCTGACCGTGGCCGCTCGTTCATAGCCTTGATCGCTGACGCCCTATATATTGTTAGCGCAGCAATCAGTTGGCGATCTAATTGCCTAACGTGGATGCGATCCGTCAGCGCGGCGGTAGTGGCTCCACTGTTGCCTAACGCTTGTCGCTATTCGTCTTAATTAAGTTGTCCCGCAGGTTTATTCGTCATCTATTCCGTTTTGGGAATCGCACAAAACGGAATCTTGTGTAGCTCGGCGCGAGATGGATACCTATCCAAAATGACCCGCCGTTCTGTTCAGTTAACATCTTCGAACTTTGAGTGGATCGTCAGTCACTTCTAGGGCTCGTGTCGACGGCGTACCGGGCTCCACGAGCATTATGTCAACCAATGCGACGCGCTTTGGCCTTCGATGTATGAACCGAAGTCGACGGGTGCGAGGTCGATCGGTGTGTGCGCGTTTCGTCAACAACTGTGCGCATGTGGACATGATTTCGAAATCGCTCTGGGTGAAGCTATGACCTAGCGCACACACTAAGAAGGAGATTGAAAGTGGCTTTACAAGCAGCAGTTCTCTGGGAAGCTGGCCAAGACTGGAAGATCGAGGACCTGGTTCTAGACGCCCCGAAGTACGGTGAAGTGAAGGTTGAGTTAGCAGCTGCTGGACTTTGCCATTCGGATGAGCATGTGCGGGACGGAAGTGTGCCAGTCGGACTACTTCCCTTTATCGGCGGTCACGAAGGAGCGGGCGTCGTAACGGAGATCGGACCCGGTGTCGCTTCTGTTGAGGTGGGCGATCATGTCGCGCTCGGCTTCATCCCGGCATGCGGCCGATGTCGTGCATGTGCAAACGGCCAATCCAGCATCTGTGATCTTGGTGCGCACCTCCTCAACGGCTATCAGATTAGCGACGGCACCGCTCGCCATCACGTGCGGGGTAAGGATGCCGGAATTCAGTGTCTTCTTGGCACTTTCGCGCCGCAGACCGTCGTAAACGAAGCCTCCTGTGTCAAGATCACCAACGACATTCCGCTTGACAAAGCTTCCCTTGTCGGCTGCGGTGTCACGACCGGCTGGGGCTCAGCTGTCTACGCGGCAGGTGTATCTGCGGGCGAGACCGTCGTGATTCTTGGCATGGGTGGTGTCGGATGTGGAGCTGTGCAAGGCGCAGCGCTAGCCGGTGCGCGCCACGTAGTTCTGATCGATCCGTCGCCGTTCAAGCGTGAGCAGGCCAAGACCTTCGGCGCGACGCATACCGCTGCGAGCATCGAGGAAGCGTTTTCTCTCGTCAACGACCTGACGTGGGGTGCTCTCGCCGACAAAGTTCTGATCACCGTCGGTGTTGCTAGTGGCGCAATCATTGCACAAGCGATGAGTCTGGTGGCCAAAGGTGGCACCTGCGTGAATGTTTCGGTCGGCGACGTTTCACAGACCGAAACGTCGCTGAGTCTTTTCGATCTCACCGCGCTGCGTAAGACCCTGAAGGGCGCATGGTTCGGCAACGCCAATATCCGCTTCGACATCCCGCATTTGTTACGTCTGTATATGGAGGGGCAGCTCAAGCTTGACGAGATGATCACTCGCACCTACACGCTCGACCAAATCAACGACGGCTACGCAGCGATGCGCAAGGCCGAAAATGTTCGTGGACTTGTTCTTTACTAGAGAGGCACTTCGTTTCATGACTGCAGTACACGAGGCAGCGACGTCTCTGCCTGAGAACACCGCAACCCAGCTCTTCATCGCAGGCAGCTGGCAGGCCGCCTCGGACGGCGGCACATTCGTCGATCTGAACCCTACGACGGGTCAGCCCCTCGCCGAGATTTCATGCGCCACAACGGTTGACGTCGACGCCGCAGTGCGGGCCGCTCGCGCGCAGTTGAACGGCGAGTGGGGATCCACCCCGGGTGTCGTGCGAGGCATACTGTTGAACCGTATCGCTGACCTTATCGAGCGTGACGGTGACCTACTTGCACGGCTCGAGGCGCACGACGTCGGAAAGCCTGTTGGGCAGCCGGCGATGCTTGATGTTCCCAATGCCGCCGCGACGTTCCGTCACTTTGCAGGCTGGGCCGATAAGATTCAGGGCGCTACGATTCCGACGGCCGGCTACTTCGGTCAGCCTACGCACTCGTATACCGTCCGGGAGCCCGTCGGAGTTATCGGTGCAATCGTTCCCTGGAACACGCCGCTGATGATCGCCGCCTGGAAACTGGCTCCCGCTCTGGCTGCGGGTAACACCCTTGTCGTCAAGCCGCCGGAGGACGCACCGCTGTCGATCCTGCATCTCGCGCGTCTCATCGACGAGGCAGGCGTACCCGCCGGCGTCGTCAACGTGGTGCCCGGCCTGGGCGAAGTTGCCGGTGACGCGCTCGTCGCGCACTCCGACGTTGACAAGATCAGTTTCACCGGCAGCCCGCGAGTGGGACGAATGATCGCCAAGAAGGCGGCGGATACCTTCAAACGGACGACGCTCGAACTCGGCGGCAAGTCCCCGCAGATCATCCTCGAAGACGCAAACCTGGAAGCAGCCATCAGTGGCACCGCGATGGGCTTGTTCTTCAACCAGGGGCAGGTGTGTGCAGCTGGAACCCGTGTGCTGGTGCACCGTTCGCTGTACTCGCAGGTCGTCGACGGACTGTCTGCTGCAGCGTCGGCTCAGGTGCTCGGTGACCCGTTTGATCCGAACACCACGATGGGTGCCCTGATCAACGCAAAGCAACGCGACAGCGTGCTCGGTTATATCCAGGCCGGCCGTGACGGCGGAGCCCGAGTCGCAGCTGGTGGCGGCCAGCGCCCCGGTGACGGCTTCTTTGTCGAACCGACAATCTTCGCCGATGCCCACAATGATATGAAGATCGCGCAGGAAGAGATCTTTGGCCCGGTCGGAACGGTGATTCCGTTCGACACAGCTGACGAGGCTATTGTCATCGCCAACGGCACTCCCTACGGTCTTGCTGCAAGCATCTGGACCCGGGACGTTTCGCGCGCACACTCGCTCGCCGCGCGTGTTCGATCGGGCGCAGTTTGGGTTAATGGCTGGGCTGCAATCGATCCCGCGCTCCCATGGGGAGGTATGAAGACAAGCGGCACGGGTCGTGAACTCGGTTGGGCGGGCATCGAAGCCAACACCGAAGAGAAGGTTGTCACGATCGTGCTGTAGTTCGGCTACGTGCTTGGAATCTGTTGGTTTCGGAGAATCCAATCCCGCTGTCCGTGGTGGGGAGGCATTTCTGACGGTACTCCCGTCCACGGGCAGTGGTGGTGCGAAGACACGACGATCGTTTCGGCAGACCATATTTGAGAGCGGTCGACAAGATCGTTCTGCCCGTGTTCCTGTACCCGGCCGGTTTGTAAAACCGCTTGCGTACGATTGTCATTCGGTCCATGACGGCACGAGCCGCCGTGGTTATCCGGTTTCCCAGTCCTCGTCTCTGCGGGCGCAGGGATCGGTCCGATCCGGCGGGCTGGGTGGAGCTACTGTGGACTTTGATGTGCTCGGGGTTGTTACCGAAGTCGTTGAGATATCTGCTGCTGGGCCGACTCCGATTCCGCACGATTGAACGAGTTGTGGTCCAGTGGTTTCACGAGAGTTTCGATATGTTCATGCAAATCGAATACCTCGTATTTGAGCGTCGACCAACGAGGAGCAAGGAACGCCAGTGTGATCCGGATCGAGTCGGCTGGGTCATTTAGGCGCGCGGTCGCAGCGCAGTGGCGGTCCTGCATGACCTAAGTCTTCCCTGGCGCCTCGTGCCCCAACGCTTCTGTTGCGTGCCACAGGCATCGCTTTCTGGGCGGACACTGCTGTAGTGCGAGCCTTGGCGGCAAGTATCGTGAGCGCCCGGAGTTGGCAAATCGATTCGACCTTTCCGTGTGCGGTATCTGCTCGGCGGAGGCGATACCGGCCTTTACTGCTTTCGTCGCACTCGGTAGGCGATCGTGCGAGATTTTCCGACTTGTCGGTGTATCCGTTGGTCCGATCGGGCAGGTCGACGACCCGGTTGCGGGGTCATCGGGCGACCGATTCAGCGCAGCTCCATAGAGGCAGGTTCCCGCGTTGCCGAAAAGGCTGCAGGTTGGCCGCATGAGTCAGCCCACGAGAGGGCCTGGACGAGAACTACGGTCCTGAATCGGAACTCCGGCCGATACGGGGTTCGTGGCATGAATCGAAGCCTTTCGGCGGGGGATTGATATTAGGCGTGAATGCGCGGGAGACCTTGGGGCAGATCAGCTGTCGATTGAAGCGGGTACAGTTCGCATGGTTTGGGGAGACCATTGGGTGGATGCGACGGTATTGGGGCGATGAGCGCAGCGACCGTATAGTTCTCGGCAAGGGCGAAGTCTGAATCGAACCGGAGTTTCCGGAGACTTTGATGTACCCCGAGTTTCGTGGAGTCGTCATATTTGACTTCAGGCTACGGGTTGACGTGTGAAGTGTACGTTCTCGAACTCGATCGGGGTCAGCATCCCGAGTGCACTGTGCCGGCGTTGGCGATTGTGGAAGATCTCGAGGTACTCGAACATGGCGTTGGCCAATTCGATCCTCGTTTTCCATCGTTTCCGATTCAAAAGTTCGGTTTGCATTCTGCCCCAGAAAGATTCGATCACTGCGTTGTCATAGCAATCGCCGATCGATCCCATCGACGGGACCAGCCCTGAGTCGTGCGCCCGGCGGGTGAATGCCCAGGACGTGAACTGCACTCCGTGGTCCGAGTGAATGAGTGTGCCGGGTGTTGGGCCTCGATTGGAAATGGCCATTCCTAGAGCGTTTGTCACCAATGTCGCTGTCTGCGAGCTGTCGATAGACCACCCGACGACTCGCCTCGAAAACGTATCCTTTGGCAACGGCGCAGTAAATTTTACCTTCACGGGTGGGATGTTCCGTGATATCCGTGACCCACAACTTATTCGGCTCGTCGCGGGTGAACTTACGGTCCACGAGATCGCTCGCGGTCGGAGTTTGATGCTTGGAACGCGCACGTTTGTTTCCCGGAAGTCCTTTCACACCAGCAGCTCTCATCAACATTTCGACATTGCCGTGTCCCACGGCAATGTCGTGACCAAGGGTGAGTTCAGCGTGGATGCGCCGCGCACCGTAGGTGCCATGCGAGGTGGTGTGAACCTCGGTGATCAGCTGCGTCAACCAGGCATGTCGCAGTGAGCGTTCCGAGGGTGGGCGATTGCGCCACTCGTAGAAACCGGACTCCGACACCTCCAGAATCCGACACGAAGTCTGTACCGGTAGTCCTTCTTTGGCCATCACTTCGATCGCTTCGAACCGCCTTTTGGGAGCACCACCGACTTCAGCAGTTCCGTGGAGCGTTTGGCGATGGCAAGCTCGGTCTCCAACTCGGCGATACGACGACGGGCGGCGGCGAGTTCGGCGCTCTCGATCGAGCTCTGCCCCGGCTTCTGTCCGGTATCGATGAGCTCCTGGTTACGCCAGTTGTAGATGGTTTGTTCGGTGACATCGAGACCTGCGGCGACCTCGGCGACCGTGCGTCCTGACTTCAACAGATCGAGGACTTTTCGGCGGAATTCGGGCGGATAACGTCGGGGCATCGTGGACCTTTCTCGGGTGCATCAATGCCTGAAGTAAAACAAACGAACTCCGGAAAACTCGGGGTACATCAAAGTCTCCGGACTCGCCGGTGCGATTCAGTCTTGGTTTCGTCCTGGCTCACAGAGAACGAAACTCCCGCGGTGACATGCCGTAGGTCTCCTTGAATAGTCTGGAGAAACTTGACGAGTCGACCAGTCCGTGGCGAGCGCAGATGGTTCCGATGGTGCTCGAACTGAGACGAGGATCCCTCAGATCTCTGTGACACCTTTCGAGTCGCCGGGATCTGATCCATCCCGCAACTGTGTGACCGTCAGACTCGAACAGTTTTTGCAGATATCGCGTCGAAATGTGCAACCGTGCAGCAATCGAAGCGGTGGTTAGCGTGGAATCGCCGAGTTCGGACTCGATCAATGATTTGGCGTGGATCACCAGCGTGGGTTCAGGTTCCAGGCGGGGTGATTCGTCATTCAATGCGGCGCACAGCAGGTCGAGGACCGCGTCCTCGACCTGCTGTGTGTTGGGGAGCGCGTCCTCGACGAGGCCTTTTCGCAGTCCGGCCAGTAACGGGGACACGAGTGCCCCGACACCTTGGCTGCCTCGAATCCGACGGGCGGTAACAGCGGACAAATCTTGTGAGCGGATTCGCAGTGAATCCCGTGGAAACATCACGACGAACATCGAGAAGTCGTCGTCGAAGTGTAGTTCGTACGGTTCCCCAGTGTCGTAGACAGCGAAGTCACCGGGCGCGAGGACCGCCTGCCGATGACGCTGGGCGATCACGCCATGTCCGCTGACCTGCATGCCTATTTTGATCAGGCCGGGGTCGTCGCGCTTGATCGTCGCGCGGGTACGCAGCACGTTAACTTCTGTGCCAGCGACCGCGCTAAGCTGCAACGATCCGAGGAACCCAGAAACGAGCGCACCTTTGAACGACGTTCGCTTGGTGGACACGGCGTCGAGTGGTACGAAGGCGGTCGAAATCGATTCCTGCCAATTCTCGAAGTTCTGTTCCACTAGGCTCATCTCAGTTTGTCGGACGGCGTTCACGTCGTGCTGGTTGGAGTCAGTCAGGGCTGTACTAGGCGACGTTGCCGCTGTGGCCCCTCACCGATTTTCGTGTGGCTGTGGGGATCGGCTATGTCAGCGGCAAGAGTTGGCGCGGGCTTCGGTGCATCTGTCCAGTATCTGGGGATGGCCACCAGGGGTTTGGTTGGACGTAGTTCTTACACGTCACGGCCTTCCTCCTATTACCGAATGTTCGGACGGTAAGCATTGTGCGCTCGAGTGGCGTGGTACGCAAGGCGTTCGGCCCCGAATCTCTGAAAGGCGGATGAAGCCCCTCATTTCCGAGTCCAGTAGGTAGCCATGCCGGGAGTTTAATGTTTTTGAACGACAGCTCGTTTCGACTCCGCCACTGCTCGTCAAGTGGAGTTTTCGACCGTGGGTAGACCGTCTTCTGTGAGTCTGACCTGCCAGGATGCCTAATCCCCGCAGCCCGGTGTTCGGGTTCCCGCACCCTGATGCCCCCTTGTCGAGCGGTGCGGGCGGCGGTGGCGATATCAGCGAGATGTCGATGCTACTTCGAACGAAGTCCGCTGCTGCGCATGACCCCAGAAGTGTTACATGGCAGTCTCTCTGGTTGTCTTCTGGTTCGTTGGGCGTCCTTGATCTCGCGTATTGAGGCTCAGGGAGCGAGTCCGCGCTTGTATCGAGCGGTATTCGGTCCGACCTCTATCACCTCATACTTACTTGTCGGCCAGCAAGTGATGTTGTAATATGGATTAGAAATGATGGTAAGCCCTCCCCATCACGAACCGAGGGCATGAAATTGAGGGAGCGCATGGCGCTGCAGTTCGGCTCGCTCGCTCTTGCCGAACAATTTGACGAGCAGGTCACAGTCATCACTATCAACCGACCCGAGCGTCATAATGCCGTCGACGTCACGACAGCCCGGGCGATGGAGGGAGCGATCGATTCATTCGAGGCGGAACCCCATTCGCGGGTCGCGATCCTTCGAGGTGTGGGTTCCTCGTTCTCCGCGGGGCAAGATCTGAAAGCCGCGGCTGTGGGCTGTCACCGAGCGGCGTGGCGTGTTGCCTCATGGGTGTACGGCATTCGAAGCCGCTCATCGCCGCAGCTCATCGCCGCGGTCGAAGGGCATGCGCTCGCAGGAGGTTTGGAGCTGTGCGTGGCGTGCGACCTGATCGTCGCGGGTGAGGACACCATGATGGGCATTCCTGAGGCTCCGAAGACGCTCGTGGCGGTGGGAGGTGGCTTGTTCCGACTCCCCTAAACGTATTCCCTACCACCTGGCGATGGAGCTGGCCCTGACCGGATTGGCGCGCCCCGGGTCATTCTTTGCGCAATGGGGATTGGTCAACTACGCGGTCGATCGCGATTTTGTCTTCTCCACTGCTGTCGAACTCGCTCGCAAGGTCACGGCCTCCGGTGCTCTTGCTGCTGGCACGAGGGTCGAAATCGTTCGTCGAGCCTACGACTGGCCGGAGGACGAAGCATGGCATGAGCGGCGTGTCTATGCCACCTGTCATCAGCTCGGAAGACACCCAAGAAGGTATTCGTGCCTTCCTTGAGGAACGCGCGCCCGTCTGGAAAGGACGCTGACAAACGTGACTCTTATTCCTACGCTCTCCTCCGACTTGCTGAGGGGCAAGGTAGCACTGGTCACCGGTGGCGCTCTAGGGATCGAACGAGCCACGGCGGAGACTTTGTCTGCAAACGGCGCGAAGGTGTGTGTTGCTGACGTCGATCCGTCGCGAGCAGAGGCAGTGAAGTTGGAGATTGGCGGTGAAACCTCTATCTTTGCAGGCGATCTCGTGAACCCTTCGGTCCCCGATGATCTGATAGGTCACGTCATCAACACTCACTGCCTCCTTGACATCATCGTCACCGGCGCCGGGCATTTTTGGGATTCGCCGGTTCAAAGGATGAGCGACGAGCAATTTCAGGCCATGCTCGATATTCATCTGATCGCGCCATTTCGTCTCCTGCGTGCCGCCGCCCCTTATCTGCGTGACGCCACTCATGATGCCGAAGGCTCGAAGTGCGCCCGTAAAGTCGTCAATGTATATTCTCTTGCAGCATTTTTCGGCAATGCAGGCGCCGGCAACTACGCAGCTGTGAAGGCTTGCTTGATCGGGCTGACCAAAACGCTCGCTACCGAGTGGGGTCGTTTAAATGTCACTGTCAATGCCGTAGCCTTCGGAATCATCCAGACGCGCTTCGGTGCACCTCAATCCGCCAACGAGACCGTGCACATTGGTGGCCGCGAGATTGCCGTAGAAGTGCCGGACAAGACCCCGGAGATGATGGGGTTCGCCGCAGCCGCTACCGGTGATGACCTCTACGCCTCTCGCTCTCTACCAGCTGCGGTCCGCGGGCGAACCGGAACCATTCAGGAAGCGGCCGACGCGATCCTCTGGCTGGCTTCCCCGTTATCGGACTACGTCACCGGGCAGGTCATCGCTGTCAGTGGTGGAACCCCGTGGCGGCATTGCTTGAGGGCGAGCGGAAACCTAACGCGTTCAAAAACTAGCCCTGAAGCTAATCCTTTGTGCTGGGCTCCAAAGGAGACTTCGTGACTACGAGTGGGAAGAGTGGTATTGCGTTCGCGCCCGCTGACAGGGGAGCGGTCTGCGCCATCGACGGCGATCGTGAATTGACATGGTCCGAACTCGACGACCTCACAAATCGTTTCTCGTCCTCACTCGAACGCCTCGGTGTGCGAGCCGGTGATGCTGTTGCCATCCGACTCCACACACGACTGGAGTGGCTTGTTGTTTCACTCGGTATTGCCAAAACAGGCGCGGTTGCAGTCGCGGTCAACTACGAGCTTTCCCCACCGGAAGCGACGTACATTCTCAAAGACTGTGGTGTCCGTGCAGCGATCGTCGACGATGGCGATCCTTCGCCCTTGGTAACCGCTTGGGAAGGACTGAATCTGGCTGCGATTGTCAGCCTCGATAAGCCTTGGGAGGGGACCCACTACTACCAGGACCTCCTCGATCAAGGCAGCCCCGAAACTCGGTCGGCGACTGACTTCGCGCCGATCATCATTTACTCCTCGGGGACAACCGGCTCCCCCAAGGGCACACCGCTGGGAGGATTCCAAAACACTCCGGACCCAACCACACTCGCTGAATACGGCCTTTCGGTGCACTTCGATGGCGCCGCGGCCGGACCAGACTGCTGCCTGCTGATGAACTTGCCCATGCATCGCGGCGCGGGACCTTCGTACACGCGATCAAGTCTTGTCTCCGGCGGCAAGGTGGTCTTTCAACGTCGATTTGATCCCAACGAAGTGCTGAGACTTATCGACCTACACAAGGTAACCCACTGGATCGCTGTGCCAACGATGCTGCAGCGAGTGCTCTATATCCCGAAAGAAGTGCGTGCAACCTTCGACACCTCGAGCATGAAGTTCATCATGGGAGGTGCTGCACCGTTTTCGCAGCAACTGAAGGAACAAGTCATCAACCAGTTCGGGGACGTACTCCACGAAATCTACGGTTGTACCGAAGCTGGAATGATGACGGGTGCAACGCCAGCGGATCTACGCGAGCGTCCTACTAGTAGTGGACGCCCATTCCGTCATGTTGATCTGATGATCGTCGACGCGGAAGGTACGGAACTGCCGCGGGGTACTACAGGTGAGATCGTGGCGCGGACTCCTACGGTGATCAGTGGGTATATCGGGCGGGCCCCCTTGGGACCGGGAAGCCTTCTTCCCGGCGGCTACTACCGTACTGGCGACGTGGGTCACCTCGACGAAGACGGTTACCTCTACATCTACGACCGAATCACCGACATGATGATTGCAGGTGGTGTGACCTTTTCCCCAGCCGAGATCGAAGCCGTCCTCGACAGCCACCCTGACGTGGCCCTTTCTGCCGTCGTCGGGGTACCGCACGTCGAATTGGGAGAGCAGCCAGTTGCGTTCATCCAGCGTCGATCGGGTTCATCTGTGACGGCAGAAGATCTCTTGAGCTTCTGTGACGGTCAGCTGGCGAAGTACAAGTGGCCTCGTGCATTCCACTTCACTGACCGAATCCCGGTCAGCGCAATGGGTAAACTACTCAAGCGCGCGATCCGCGAGGAAATCCAATGACGTCCCGCGACCTGTTCGGTGGTTTACCAGCAGGGTGCTCTGGTGACCGGCGCTGGTCAAGGTATCGGCCGTCAAATCGCCATCACCCTCGCCGGTTACGGCGTCAATGTTGTCGTCAATGACTTTGATATCGATCGTGCCGCGCACGTTGTGGATGAGATTTCCGCGGCAGGCGGAGTCCGAGAAAGTCGCAGCCAACGCACCACGGTCCGTGCGCGAGTCGAAAGCAATGATCCATCGGACCGCCACTGGTGCGGACTGGGTTGCGGAGGTGGTGGGACGCCAAAAACAAATCAATGTTCGTCGTGTTCGACAGTGACGACGCGAAAGAGGGTCCAGCGGCATTCGCTCAAAAGCGTGTTCCGGTCTGGACTTGCTACCGACGCAACGGCTTCGATCAATGTCGTGGAACTCTTGTGCCCCGGCGTGAATGATTCGCGCGTCCTTGCGCTCCACGCACCTACAACTTGAGGAAATTCACCTTGACCCACGCAGTCATCGTCGACGCCGTCCGCCTCGCATCCGGCAGAGGTAGGCCCGGCGGCGCGCTGTCGAGCACACCCCCCGTCGAATTACTCGCAACCGTTCTTCGCTCGATCGTCGAGCGAAATAGTCTCGATCCTGCGTTGGTGGACGACGTGATCGGAGGCTGTGTCTCCCAGGTCGGTGAACAGTCGCTAAACATATCCCGGAGGGCATTGCTGTCGGCCGGATTTCCGGAATCGGTGCCTGCCACAACCATTGACCGCCGGTGCGGATCCAGCCAGCAGGCAGCGCACTTCGCCGCGCAGGGAGTTATCGCCGGCGCATACGACATCGTCATCGCCTGCGGGGTCGAGTCGATGAGTCGCGTCCCTCTGGGTACCGCTACGCTCGGCAAAGACACCGAAGGGACCGGCATCGCTGGCCGCTACCCGGAGGGCCTTGTTAACCAAGGCATCGCAGCCGAGCTCATCGCTTCGAAGTGGAATCTCGACCGCGACGCTCTCGATACCTTCTCGGCACAGTCGCATCAGCGAGCCGCCGTCGCCAGGGCTGCGGGCGCATTCGACAAGGAAATCGTGCCGATAGCTGTGCGAGATACGCACGGACACATACGCGTACATCTCGCAGACGAGACAGTTCGTGCCACCACCACAGCAGTCGGACTCGCCAACCTGACATCGTCCTTGTACACCGATGACCTCGCTGCGATGTTTCCCAAGGCTCGATGGACCATTACCCCCGGCAACTCCTCACCCCTGACGGACGGCGCGGCAGCAGTTCTCATAATGAGTGAAGGTGTTGCGAACAAGCTGGGTTTGATGCCCCGTGCAAGATTCCACGCGTTCTCCGTCGTGGGCGATGATCCCGTCATGATGCTCACTGCGCCGATCCCGGCTACTCACAAAGTGCTTGCGCGCGCGGGGCTGACCATCGGGGACATCGACGTGTATGAAGTCAACGAGGCTTTCGCGCCGGTTCCGCTCGCGTGGGCACAAGAGTTCAATGCCGACCCCACGAAGCTTAATCCGCTCGGCGGATCGATCGCACTGGGACATGCTCTTGGTGCATCCGGCGCCCGGCTGCTGACTACCATGGTCAACCAGCTTGAATCCTCGGGCGGTCGCTACGGGCTGCAAACCATGTGCGAGGACGCAGGCCTGGCCAACGCCACCATCATCGAACGCCTCTAGCGAACATCCGAAGCGACAGCCCAATCTATTCGAAAGGAATCCACAATTATCGCTGACAGTGTCGTAGCTGGCGCTTCTGGACTAGGCGTCGCGACCACCAAAGCGCCAATCATCGATAGTGCTTAGATCGTCATCGATCGGGCATGCTCGTGGTAGGACCCCATTTGGTGAGCCACTCGCTATCAGAGAATCAATGCGTGTGAATACAGCTGGCAGCGTACTCATTTGGAGTTCGATACGCCAGCGATGAATGACGGTGCCGGTTGTTGTAATCCTCCTTCCAGTCCTCGATGACCACCCGAGCTTCGAGGAGGCTGTGGAATTCGTTCATGTTCAAGCATTCGTCCCGTACGCGGTTGTTGAACGACTCGATGTACCCGTTCTTCCACGGCTGACCAGGCGGAACGTAACCGATACCGACCTGACCCTCGCAGAACGTCCTCAGTGCCTCGGAGATGAACTCGGGCCCGTTGTCGCACCGCAGGACCTGCGGTGGGCCGCCCCAGAGCGCGAACGCCTTCGTCAACGCTGCGACGAGATCCTCTGCCGGGATGGATCGCTCGACAATGTTCAGTACGGACTGCCGGGTGTGTTCGTCGACCATCGACGCGACCAAAGAACTTCCGGCCCTCGGTGGTCGAGTCGAACTGAAAGTCGATCGCCCACAAAACCTTCGGTGCATCTGCCTCGGTGATCGGAGTAGTCGAGGCGCCGGCCCGTTTACGTATCTTGCGGACGTTCACCCGCAGTCCTTCCTCGCGCCAGAGTCGCTGAACCTTCTTCTTGTTAATCACCCAGCCCGCGGCACGCAAGTCCGCCCACGCCCGCCGGAACCCTTTTCGCTGGTTGGCTTTGGCCCAGTCCCGCAACCACTTCCGCAGATCGGCATCCGGATCGTCCGGGGTGTTTCTCGCAAGCTCTTTCCGTTGGGTCGATCGCGGTTGCCCGACGATTCTGCAGGCGAATCGCTGCGAGAGCCCCATTGTTTCCTGGAGCATGACGACAGCGTTTCGTTTGGCGGTCGGGCTCAGAATTTTCCCTTCGCGATCTCCTTGAGGGCAGCCTTTTCGAGCTCGGCTTCGGCGAGGAGCTTCTTGAGCAGGGCGTTCTCGTTCTTGAGTTCCTTGAACTCTTTGGCGTCGTCGGCTTTCATGCTGAACCGTGCCGGGTTTCTTGCCGCTCCTATGCTGGCGACATCTCCGGCTGGAGAATCGATAATTGAGAGTAATAGACGGCCTCGAACTCGTCCGGAGTGACATAGTCCAAGGTGCTGTGCAGACGGCGGGTATTGAACCAATCCACCCACTCCATCGTCGCGAATTCGATGTCGTCGATCGTCTTGATCGGGCCCTGCAGAAAGGGACTACTCTTGGAAACCGCTTCTGTCTTGAACAGTCCGATCGTCGACTCCGCGAGGGCATTGTCGTAGGCGTCGCCGACACTTCCAATTGAAGCTGCAATCCCTTCCAACACAAGCGTTTCCGCGAAGGAAATAGATGTATATTGGCTACCGGCATCGCTGTGATGGATCAACCCATCACCGACCCGATGTCCACCGTGATCGCGTCGCCACAACGCCATCTTCAAGGCCGTGGTGACCATGCCCGTGTCCTTCACTGTCGAGGCATGCCAGCCGACGATTGCCCGGGAGAAGCAGTCGATCACGAAAGCGACGTAGACGAACCCCGCCCACGTTCGGCAATAAGTGAAATCGGTAACCCATGTGCGGTTCGGAGCTTCAGCGGTGAAATCGCGATCGAGCAGGTCTGGTGCCCGCCGGCTGTCCTTGCCGCCTGGAATCGTGGTTCGGTGCTGTCTGCCTCTGACCACCCCGTTCAGTCCTTCGTCGCGCATCAAACGGTCGACGGTGCAGGCAGCGACGTGGTGGCCTTTGCGGCGCAGATAAGCCGTCATCTTTCGTCGGCCGTAGAGCCCTTCGGCAGTGCCGATCGTGGACCGCAGTTCCTTGGTGAGGTGGGCGTCGGTGATCGTCCTTGCAGATGGTGGTGAGGTTTTCCAGTTGCGGTATGTGCGTGGGGCGACCTGGATTCCTTGTGTGGTGAGCACTCGGCAGATCGACTCGACCCTGAAATTTTGTGCACGCATGTCGTCGATGAACTGGACTATCAGCGGCGGCGA
>NZ_BACI01000025.1 GCF_000225505.1 Gordonia alkanivorans NBRC 16433
AACATCCATAAAGAATGCACGATGCCAAAAAAATGGCATCAGACAATTCATCATCACACTATCGAGTTCTCAAAGAACACACACCCACCAGCCACTCACCCCCACAAGGGCTTTCACCAGCAGACTTCGTTCTGACTTTCCACCGCCACCCCGTCTCCGGGGCAACTCTTCCAGCCTACCAGACCCAAACCCCGCCCGCAAAATCCGAAGATCCGCGCACCAGGACAGTCCAGCAACCCCACACACCCAGCCCGAGACACCAAGTCTCGAACCAGAAGATCAGGGGCGGCCAACGAAAAACCCGGTCTCCACTCCCCACCAGTCAGACCCTCTCAGGTCCTCCGGGGCGGCGCCGTGGCTCGCTGACTCGACATAAGTTACGCACAGTTTACCCTCAACACAAATCGGCTGGTCAGAGGCTTTTCTGTGCGGTCAGATCTGGCCGAACCGTCGCAGTGCTTCCTCACGTTCGGCTTTGTGGTCGACGATCGGTTCCGGGTAGTCGTCGGCGTCGACATCCCCCACCCAACGCCGAACGTACTCCCCCTCGGGGTCGAACTTCTTGGCCTGCGCTTCCGGGTTGAACACCCGGAAGTACGGCGCCGCGTCGGTTCCGGTGCCGGCCGCCCACTGCCACCCGTGGTTGTTCGACGCCATGTCGCCGTCGACGAGCTGTTCGAGGAACCATTCCGCACCCCACCACCACGGCAGGTGGAGGTCCTTCACGAGGAACGACGCGGTGACCATGCGGACCCGGTTGTGCATCCAGCCCGTCTCAGCCAGCTGCCGCATACCGGCGTCGACGAGAGGAAAGCCGGTGCGTCCGGCCTTCCACGCCTCGAAGCGTTCGTAGGCCTCGTCGTCGGTGTCCAGCTCGATGTCGTCGAACTGCCGATTCCAGTTGTGCCACAGGCTATGTGGCCAGTGGTAGAGGACATCGGCGTAGAAGTCGCGGAACGCCAGCTCGCGAAGGTAGGCCTGACCGCCGGCAGAGCGGCCGAGGTCGGCGGCGAGCGTGCGCGGGTGGATGTTGCCGTACTTCAGGTACGCCGACATCCGACTGGTCACGTCGGCAGCCGGGTCGTTGCGGCCGGTGTCGTAATCGGCGAGATCGTCGTCGACGAATTCTGCCCATCGGGCCAGGGCGGCGTCCTCGCCGGCGGGGAAGGACAGCGTCGTCGGCGCCTTCGGGATCTTGATCCGGCCGGACTTCTTCACCCCCGACGGGTCGAGGACTGCAGAACCCGGGATCGAGGAATCGGCTGGTTGACGCCAGCCGTGTTCACGCCACCGGCGGAAGTACGGGGTGAACACCTTGTACGGTTCGCCGTCGTCCTTGGTGATCCGACCCGGTGAGACCAGATACGGCGAGCCGGTGGCCTCCAGTGGGATGTCGCCGAGCGCCTCGGCGACGGCCTCGTCGCGGCGTCGCCCGAAGGGGGTGAAGTCCCCGGAGATGTGGACGGCCTCGGCGTCCACGGCTTTCGCCAGACGCGGGATCTCCTCGTCGGGGCGGCCCCGCACGACGAGCAACTTCCCGTCGAGCTTGGCGTCGAGCTCGCGGAGCGAATCGAAGAGGAACGCGAGTCGTCGCTCGCCCGATGATCTCTCGAGCCGAGGATCCACCACAAAGCACAGAAGGACCGACGAATCGTCGGTCCCTCTGGCTGTGGCTAGTTGTAA
>NZ_BACI01000024.1 GCF_000225505.1 Gordonia alkanivorans NBRC 16433
ACCCGGCAGAGTCGGGATCGAACCGACGACCTTCCGCTGTTCCGAGGACGCGGATCGTCCTCGCCGAACACGAAGCTGCAAACGGCGAACTATCCGCGGGCTGCCACGACCTTCTTGGCTGCCTCGAGCAGGGGCTCCGCCGCGCGGCCCATCTTCGTCAACTCCGCGGCGGTGAGGTCCTGATGTGTGTAGGCCGCTTTGTTCTTCCGGCTCAGGAGGGTGTTCAGGTGCCGTTCGGATCCGCTGTCTGCCCGCTTGAGCAGGGCGACGGCCTCGCTGTGGTTACCGGTGTTGGAGTGCACGCCGAGCCGCGCGCAGCAGATGACGTCCGAGGCTGCGATACCCGCATCCACGTAGAGTCCCCGGCAGCGTTGGGCATCTCCCGTCCGAGATGGTCGGCGGCATCGAGAAACTCGGTCGCCTTGGACATGCGCCCGGCGGCGACCGCGGCGTCACATTTGCGCTGCCCCGCCATCACGAGCTCCTCGCCGGGCGCAGTTGCGCGGTGAACCAGGCCCGTGTCCCCGCAACGGTGAGGCCCTGGGTCGACACGTCGCCGAGCAGCGGCTCGCCGGCGGCGACCGCGGCGCGCAACTCGTCCTCGGTGTACTCGACGATCCGGCCGTCGTTGCCGGTCCACGCGGTGATCAGTCGAGCGAGTCCGGTGACCCGCTGGTCCCACGCGTCGTCCTCGGAATCGGTTGCGCGCACCAGGAACACGTCGATGTCGCTGTCGGGCCTCATCCGCCCCGTCGCCGCCGACCCGAACACCGCGGCGTACCGCAGCGCCGTCTCCCACTCGGTGAAGTGCTCTTCGAGGCGCTGCAGGAAGGTGGAGTTCAGCCGGGAGAGCGCCATGATCGGCGGGGCCGCGAGATGCTCGGTGTTGAGGCGGTAGGTGTGCGTCCGACCTACTTCATCGTGCAGCACCACGCCCTGTGCACTGAGCCGGTTGAGGACCTTGCGGATGCCTTCCCCTGATGCGCTGCCGAGGATGCGCTGGACCTGGCTGATCGTGAATGTGAGGTCGGCGGCCGCCAGCACCGCGAGCACGTCGCCGTCGAGGGTCGGCGTCACCGTCGCGAACGGCTTGTTGAGCTGCATGGCGCACCCCTCTCCAACGAAAGTTAGAGTAACACAACTATAGTTGGAGAACGGCTGGAGGACGACGCGCTCGCCCCTGCGCGGACTGCGCATCAGCAGCGCCCGCAGGTAAGACGGCGACCGACGCCACCGCGGGCGGGGCAGACTGATCACCGTGAACCCACGACGACGGACAGGCCCCGTCGACCGCCCTCGACGCCCCACTGCTCGAGATAGAGTCGGGCCCCTGACACCGGGCCACTGACACCAGACCCCCTCCGACCACCAAAAAAACCTCCCGGATAACCGGGAGGTTTTCATGGTGGCCAGAGTCGGGATCGAACCGACGACCTTCCGCTTTTCAGGCGGACGCTCGTACCAACTGAGCTACCTGGCCCTAAGACAACCGGCGCATCCGGTAGAACCGAATGCGCCGGTCATCTTTTGGCGACCCTGACGGGACTCGAACCCGCGACCTCCGCCGTGACAGGGCGGCGCGCTAACCAACTGCGCCACAGGGCCTTGTTTAATTGTGCTGTCAGACTCTCGTTGCCGAGTGCCGTCCAGGCGTACCCCCTACGGGATTCGAACCCGCGCTACCGCCTTGAAAGGGCGGCGTCCTAGGCCGCTAGACGAAGGGGGCCGGTCTCGCTTCTCCGCTGGGAGCTCGCATAGCTTATGACAGGTTTCGAGCAAACCACAAATCGTGTGGTCAGAGGCCCAAAACGGCCATTTTCGGTGCGTATGCGCAGGACGCATGGAGACCCTCGTTCAGAAGGCCGCGACAAGCCGCACGACCGAGGTCCCGGGAGCTGACTGAGAACGGGGCGCACTCCCCCGCGCGCACGCGCAGGCCGCCGGCCCAGAGCGGCGAACGCACGCGCACGACACACGCGTAGGCCCCCGCTCGGACTGCCGGGGCAAGCTGTAAACTCATCGACGCCCGGCTCGCCGGGTACGCCCCTATAGCTCAGTTGGTAGAGCTACGGACTTTTAATCCGCAGGTCCCAGGTTCGAGCCCTGGTGGGGGCACCACTTCCATTCCGAACAGGCAACCATCCGAGCCCCACAGGCTCACAAGTCAACCCCGGGACGATCGTGCCGAGGCGGTTGAGCGCGTTCTTCGCGGTCCGCAAACACATTCACCTGAGATCCCGAAGGGTGTCCGCAACGACGCCGTCGTCAGAACGAAACCTGCCCCCTGCGCCTGCCCCTGCATAGACGCAATTGCCGCGTAAAGGACACGTATCAGTCGCCCACCACCTTCCACAAGCGAGCCCACTTTCAAGCCGGTTGGGATTAATCAAATACTCCGCAACTCAAAAAGAGGAAACGATATTGCGATCTAAGGTATTTCCATCCGACTCACCATTTTCAACTACAGGCCGACCTGTGCCAATTAGCGCATTGCCAATCACAGACGCGTGACCGACATTCGACAACAAAATACCCGGGCCACCTGAATTTATAACGGTGCTATCGCTCAAATCACCATACCTACAGTCAGTTAGCTGGATACCCGCCGAACCAAAGTTCTGAACCGTTAGCCGAACAAGAGAGAATTTCTCGCATCGACTCAGAACTATCCCCTCGCGATTACTAGACTCCGAACCGGCAAAAATGGTATCTCGAATATCCAGACCACGAACTGAACGACCATTACTGGCCGTCGCCCAGAACTGCACACCTCGTCCGTTTACAAAGTTACATCCGCGAACCAGAATATCCGACCCCCCATGAACGCGCATGCCTGTGCCCGGGCCACCTCCCATATCAGCAAGCACCGAGTTCAGTCGTATTCTACGTATTCCACTATCCCCGTGCCGTTCATCCAGAATCCGAACTGCATCGTGCCCCGATCGAAGTTTCGGTAAAGAGATCGTTACGTCGTTAAACGACACATCTTCGATAAACGCCTGACTCGCAGCGGATTTCACATGAAGCTTGACTCCCGAAGCCATTCTCGATGAAAGAGTGCAGTTCTCAACAACAACCTTTTCGAGCGGCTCGTTTTCAGGAGATTCGACGGTCAGAGATAGAGCGTCATCGCCAGAGGAAATATGGCAGTTGCGTACCAAATAGTTCTTCCCACCGTAAAGGTGTAGACCGTCCTCGCCGACGTCCGTACCGGAGAACCAATTGAGACGCTCAAGAACCACATTTTCGCAATTCATAAACAATCCCATGAAGTCGCCAAGACAGGACGAGATTGTCACACCATCTACGGCTAGTCCCCTGACATTGACGAATCCGAAATGCTTCCCTATGCATCCAGGCATGGAATACATCTGACCAGAACTTATCCCAATATCGCGATTGCCCAGACCGTGGTCGGAGTTGACTACCGTAGCGTTACCGTTCCCTTTTCCCTCAAAGGCGCGTATAAGTACACACTTTGTAAGGTCTATATTAGTACCCGAATGAACTTTGATTGGACGAGTTGAATGATGCGTACCGACCAATCGAACGCTTTCGCCTCTGTTTCGCTCCAGCCACCGGTTTACCCCATCAGTGGACATCCCCTCGACGATTAGAGTGCGCACCGACTCGGACACGGTTGTCCGAGCGGCCCTACTACCATGCTTGTCAGCCCCGTTCGAGCAGGCCGCCGCAATCGGGAAAATTCCGATCAGCTTAAGGATCGATCGTCTACCGATCACCGTCCCGTCACAAAACCGGCGGCCACGCCTTCCCTGCTCTTCATGCCCGCAGCGATCCACCAGCTCTAACCGTTCCTCCGAGTCCTATTCTCAACGACACTCCCCGTAGTAGTGGACAACCCGCCCGAAACAGTCCTAAGCACGAGCCTTTCGACATCAACGTGAGTCGTGCGATTCTACTCGCGAGTATCTTTCGCGTATTTTGTCAATCCCGAACGGGTTGCGGCCAAATACCAAGACGCCTAGCACCACGGCTGCACCCAGGAAAACAATCTGAGCCCCGAGCGGGCCTCGAAGTAGTCCAAATTGGCATCCAGCGACGATCACACAGAGTTCGCCCATCAGACTATTCGGCGAGCAGGAATAGTGGATATCAAGCCGAGACGAGAAGTAGCCATATGCGAAAAGGCCGATAATCACGCCGACTATTCCGAGATCCAAATACAGCTCAGACCATATTGGCATTGATAGGTTCTCGAAACTATAACCTCGTGAAGCCGCTACTTCAAGGCTTGCTGGTTCAGCCTTTCCCTCCCAGAACCGCCGAGGCACGAAGAACAGGAGTGCGGCCAGTACATGCGAACCGAATCCGATACCCGATTCACGTACATGAACCATCGTATTCACGATCTGCTGAAAGCCGTCAAAATCGACAGTCAAAAACATGTCTGCGAAGGAGTCCCGCTCACGACCCCTCACCGAATCGCGCTTAAACCAAGTCGCCAGGGGGTAAATGTAGAGAATCCCCACAATCGCGCCGACTGCAAGCGCCAGTTTCCTTCTTGCAGTGTCTGCCCGAAACACCGCTAGGAACGCGACAATAATTGCAGCGAATGCAATATATCTCGAGGTTGAGAAAGGGTTCGCCAAGAGTATTACCAAGACTAAGCTGACAAGTAGACAAAGTCTTGAGCTAGTGCGCGAAACTTCGCCGCGCTTAATCATCCGAATCGATGCATACAAGGCAACCATTGCCGCCGCCGCCGGGAGTCGATTCAGAATAAAGAGCTCAATGGTGTCACCATCAACCGCGGAAATGCCACTTGACTGAAAGGCAGCACCTACCTCGTCCCTGGTTTTGAATCGTGCCCCAATGCTGCCAGACACGACAATTACTGGGACTACGAGCAGTCCTCCTATAACGAGTGGAATCCAAGTTCGTGGCCGTCGCAACGAAGCCGTAGCGGTTCCAACCAAATGTTCAGCTCTCGAAGCTTCAAGCCGCCGCGTGCGCGAAACATACGTCCCTATGATGTAACTCAGAATCGCGACGCTTGTTAGCAACTGGGCTCCGAAAAATACCTCGCTGAGGTCAACATCGCGCCACGGGAGGATTTGATTCTTCAACTGCACGAGCGGAGCTATACATAACCAGACCAAGGTAAATGGCCAGAACACGATCGCCATCGGACCAGACTCGGGAGTAGCTGCGTCGCTGACCACTCGGTATAGACAGATCCCGGTGTTAAGCAATCCCAAGATCGTCGGACCCGTCAACTCGTCCACCGCGAAATAGTACGTGAGTGTCACGCCGAGCAGCGCAACAAATGCGGATATGATTTGACTCTCCGGGTTCGGAGATACGAGAGTGGACGTTCTTGGCGAAGTCTGCGGTATCGGCGTCATTGGCTTCCCCACCCTTTCCTAGAAGCAATCTTTCCTAGGCCTCTGTTCTTTCCATGAACGGGCGCCGCCCCTCGCGATCGCTTCTTCACCGCGGCGGCCGCACGGGAGTCGCCGCCTCGAAGAACTCGAGGCAACACGGACGGGGAGACCAACAAATTAGTACACCTGAACCTAGGAACGGATCTTCGTGGCCACGTCAGTTGACTCACCGAGATCGGAGTTGCTATGCAGTAGCGCGTATCCGTAACCGTAGCCGTAGCCGTATGGCAATGCATCGCGAGCCAAATCTGTGAGCACGCCACCGAGAACTGGGGTCTCCGTTACGGCGAGATGAGCAACCGCATCGCGTACCTCATTCGTCCTAGATGCGTCGCTTCGAGCGACAAGTACTACACCATCGCCCCATTGACACAAAGAGACCGTGTCCGCGACTGGAAGAACAGGGGCCGAATCGACGACTACGTAGTCGAACTTCGCTGCGAGCACACGCAGACCCTCACCCACCCTCTGTGCTTGCAAAAGTTCTGCCGGATTCGGTGGTATCGAACCGCTCGCGAGCACGGTCAGTCCGTCAGTTGCAGTTGATTGGACAAGATCGACTAACTCGACAGAAGTCGCACTAAGCCAATCAGTCAGGCCGACATTCTCGTTGAGCCCAAGACGTCCCGCTACCTGTGGACGACGTAAGTCCGCGTCTACCAGGCAAACCGATCGACCGGTGTCGGCTAGTGCAGCAGCGAGATTAATCGACACTGTGGTCTTACCCTCAGCTGCAACCGCGCTGGTGACCACCAGGACCGAAGGGGGATTATCGATACTGACGAACGAAAGAGCCGTCCGGAGTTTTCTGAAAGCCTCGCCGGCCACCGAACCACCGGAAGAAAACTCGGCAATAGCATGCGTATCGAAACGGCCATCATGAGGGATCCCAGCTAGAACGGGCACGCCTAGCGCGGCCACTAGGTCCGACTCTGTATGTATGCGCGTGTTGTACTTGGTCCTCACCACTACCCAACCAGCACCAATAAGCAGTCCAACCACCGCTCCTAGCACCACGTTCCGACCAGTTCGTGGACTTATCGGGCTCGAAGGCTCGCTGGCCGGCGCCACGACCGTCAATTTGGCTAGCGGCGAACCGCCACCAGCTGGAGTTTCGAGCGTCCTCACATACTCGGCCAACGCCTCCGCCGTACCGTTAGCTAGCCGCGTCGCTTCCCAAGCGCTTCCGCGCGTTGCACTGATCGAAAGAATAGATGTGTCTGAAGCCGCTGACGCAGCGACAGAGTGCTCTGCATCGTCCGCCGAGATATTAAGTCCAGCCCGCTGTACCCCATCAGCGAGCACTGACTCAGTCACGGCGAGTTTCACATACGAAGCAACCCTCTCCTGCGACGCGAGCGAGCCCTGATACGCAGCCGCCGTGTTGTTGCCCTGACTCGCGGTGACGTAGAGCGTTGCCGACGCCTTATATTGCGGTGTCTGGAGGAGCGAGAACCCCAGCGCGGCCACGCTACAAACGGCTGCACCTAGAGCGACCACCCACCAAGCAGAGCGGAAGGCGTTTAGATACGTATTTAAGGTCTCACGTCTAAGCAGAGACTGTTCTACATCGGTAACCATCATGGCCCCTGATTCTTAGTGCGGCTAAGTGCCGCAGATTTGACAAAATTCACGTCAGCGCGGTTATAACGTGATCGTATCTGCCGGTGGCTGCACTGCAACCTGCGATACCTGGTCCTCTAAACGTCTCCCATCCAGCGCCTCCTCGCAACCCGCAAGCAAGCATCTGCCTCGCGCTACCCCGGTGAAGCCGAGACCGTTCCATACACCACATCAGTACACGGCCAGCTGATCGTTGAATGACCGCCGGTATTCGCACTATCGACTCGAAAGGGAATCGCGGCACGGGTTCACTTCGAATTGTCTGAACCGGCGCTCCCGCCAGGCCGCTCGCCGAACTGTCAATCCGAAGCGAAGACCCGATCTTAGTTCACTTCATCACCCGAAACACTAAGCTCCCCGAACTTCCTAACGGACTCGAGGTCTCGCTTACCTGAGAACGGGACGATTGCATCCTCATCTGCATATCCGAACGCAATCAGCATCACGACTTTCTGATAGGGCTGGAGACCAAGTCTTTTTGCCATCCTGATTTCGCGGTTCCGAATGTCCGGCCAGTTGATACAGCAGGACGAAATATTCTGCGCGCGAAGCGCGAGGATAAAGGACATAGCAGCCAGAGATCCATCGATGTAAATCAGGTGGCGGTCGCGATCGTGCGAATAGGCGGACAGGTCCCCCACAAGTACCGCGATATGCGACAAAGACTTAATGTAGCCTGCCGTACCCATTGCTATCGACGCGATTTCATGCACTTCGGAAGAATTCGTGAACACACGAATTTGCCAAGGCACCCGATTGCATGCAGTCGGAGACTGGAGCGCTACATCGATCGCTTCGTCCACAACGCAGGTCGGAACCGGCTCACTAGTATAGTGACGCACCGACTCCCGCAAATCGGCCAACTCGCGTAGATCCTCGATCGATACAGGGGACTTGCCGTCCGACACACGACGTGGCGCGCACAATTCACGACCCGCCGGCGCCTGATTCAGCCGAAATGCGTATTGACGTCGAGCCTCGGCAATTATGTTTGAGGACGAACTCACGGTCGCATCAAAATACGCATTCAATACGTCTTCGAACCAACACAGCTCCAGCTGCGAAAAATTAGAGTCGTTCGCCGCATCGAGAACCGCCGCCACAGTTTCGCGGATGTAGTCCTCTGCAAAGGTATCGCGACGAGGCTTCATGCAAAGCCCCTTCTCGATCATATGAATATGGCGTCGAATAGAAAACCTCTCTTTGGACTCAGCCCTCAACGCTATGTGTCGGCGCGCACCCAAATAGACTGCACGCCGTTCGCGTGAGTATCTACCAGGACCAAGGAAGTGAGCCAAGCGCCCAGGGTAACCACCAACGAAGATCAGTTCGTGAAGTCCATCCGCACACTTCCTGTAACCTCGGCGAGCGACCGATCTCCCATCTGCAATTCTCATCAGATCCGATCCTCCACTTCTAGGATTTGCGCGACCTCGCGCCACATCGCCAAATTCACTGAATGTACTTTTTCAGTACTAAGAATCAAAGATTTCGACATTTCTTCGCGCGCCTCAGCGTACGAATTCAACAAGTCGATGGTGGCGTCGCCACCATCGAATGGAGACACACAGTTCCCGTCCCAACCAAAATCTGCAGCCAGCCACGAATATTTGTGACTCCACCCGTGCATAACCGTGGGTACACCCTGACTCAGAGCGCTGATTATCGCATGGTAACGCCCGCTTACCACACCCTGCGCGCGCCCCAAAACAAACTTCAGCTCAAGACCATTCAGTCCGCTAACGAGCTCCAGCTCGGTGTACTCGCGCTTGACCTCCTGTAAGAGTTCCAGGTCTCGTGCTCCTTCGTGGCAGACACCCACAGCACGCCCGCCGAGTGCGCCAATGAAGCGAGTGACGCGAACAAGTCCCGCGACATACCTTCTGGCGTCCTCCTTGTCCGCGCGCTCGTATATGTTCCAATTCGGCACGATGCACCAATACGGCTCGTCTATTGTGAGCTTCTCAGGCTTCCTCGCAGGTACCTTGACGGTGAAGTCCGGATATCTAGCCATCCGCCGGTGAGACGCAGCACCAAGTAGCCCTTCCACGTGCTTGAACGAGGTCTCATCTCTTGGATAAACTGCTGACGATGCGCTAATTGCCCTTCGCGAAGGCTCCCCGGTCAGCTCAAATGGGCCAAATGCCTGCGGCAGCATCACTACCGGGACGCCACGACTTGCCCACCATTCATAGTTCTGCGCACGCCGCATCAAAGGTGCGTTGTACCATTGGTCTCCGAACGCAAAGCCCGTGACATCCAGGACAGCGTCGATGTCACCAGTGAACAGATATGGGGAATGATCCCGAGCACGCCGGGGTAGCTGCGGCAACCGTGGCCGGACTCCGAAACGTTCCTCAGCAAGAAGCGTCTCGTACCCAATGTCAATCCGCTGGCGAGCGGTTCCGAATCGCAGCGGAATCACAGGTCGTCCGCCGAGATAATCTCGAACAGCTATTCCTGCAGCGACCAGCATCAGGAACGCGCCTTGGTTCTTGAAGTTGCCGCCAGTTACCAGAACATTCGGGCCCATACCTAAATCACTCGCTACTTTCTTGGTCAATTAGTTCCCCATTGTGAGCAGTCTGTTCGGATCGCTCCATCTCCGCATCTCGTCGGCGCCCCGACAAAATCGATCGCAGTGCTGCGCGCGGGGCGGGTGCCGCCAGCATGTTAACAATCCCCACTAAGCTAACGGCGCCGATTCCAGCAGCAACACCATTCCATGTGCAATCGTCTAGATATGCTCCGACCAGATATCCGACTACAAATGTCGGGAACATCGACACGATTAGTGTCACAGTTCGCAAAAATACAGCCAGCCGTGCGGTAGCGTAAATTGCACCGATAATCGCACCCACCGATACAGCAAGGCCAAGCCCCGTAGCACCGAGTTCGCCCACAAGAAATGGGCGAGCAGTGAGCGTGACTACCGCAGATATTGCAATAGTTGCGACCGCATCCCAGTTGCGAAACCGCGAGTTCATCGTTTTGGTCAAAAAGTAGTTCAATAGCAGAGCCCATATTCCCAGCGCGAAGCCAGCGCTGATATCAGCAGTGAGATTAACCGATGCCTCGTCGAATTCTCCGCGTCCAAAAAGTACCTTCACGATGCCTCTCGCCTCAACGAAGGCCAGGACACTAACGACAACGGCAACTGGGATGAGGACACTGATTACACGCTCCAGAGAGTCGCGAAACTCGCGCGCTGACAACGTTGCGAAACGTGGAAGAGCAGCGAGTCCAATCGGCATCGAGATGACAAGAACAGCTGTCTCAGAAATAATACGTGCGTAGTCTACCGCCGCAATTGCTGACGTTCCAAGCGAACCTGCTGAGTACTTTTCAGTAACAATTACTACCTGCGAAAGAATCGGCATCCAAATCAGAAGGCGCATAGGTCGTGCAATTTCTCGGGATGCGCCTACGTATCTCCTTAATTGCGAGATGCGTAGGACTCCGCCTACTGACGGGGACAAATAATTCCTACGTTGGACCCGGATAGCACACCACGACCACATCAAGAGATACGCCGCCGTGAATCCCCAAGCGAGCAGCGTGGGACGACTCAGCGTGTACCCACAGACTGTCCCCACTATCAGCCCGATACTCTGCCCCGTTGCACGGATGCTGCTAGGCAGATAATCGTCGTGCGCCATGCAGAGGTACCCCGCCAGGTTGTACAGCAGGTATGGAATTGCTCCCACCAGCATCGCTACAACCATCGCGTAGGTAAGCGATGTGAAACGCTGCGTTGACTGTGGAACGAGTACTTCGACGATACCGTTTCCAAATACAACCAGCGCTACGACTACCAGAACCCCAACCACTATCAGGAGGAAGCGCATAGCGCGATATAGGGCGCTAGCGCGGAGCAAGTCATCTGTCTTGGTCGCCGCATATCGTGGCAAGAAAGCCCCGCTCAGGGCATCGCTGGTAACTAGATTAAGCGGAGAGAACACAATCGTCTGGGACAACCTATTCGCTGCCGCAACTTCCGACGTGCCGT
>NZ_BACI01000023.1 GCF_000225505.1 Gordonia alkanivorans NBRC 16433
ATCGATCTCGCCGCCGACGCGGACCTGTTCCTGTGCGAGGCGTCGTGGACCCACGCCCCGTCGGAACGTCCGCCGGACCTGCACATGTCCGGTATCGAGGCGGGGGAGGCCGCGACCAAGGCCAACGTGCGTGCGCTCGCGATCACCCACGTCGCGCCGTGGACCGATTCGGCGGAGATCCTCGCCGAGGCACGCAGCACGTTCTCGGGGCCGGTCGATCTCGTACGTCAGGGACAGGTCATCGATCTCGCCTAGCGGGCCGGGGTCGAGCGGGTCACATGCCGTCCGACCACGGTCGTTACAGTTGGAGCCGTGACCACACGAGCTGACGGCCGAGCCGACGACGAACTGCGTCCCATCTCCTTCACCCGTGGCTTCACCAGCCACCCCGCGGGATCGGTGCTGGTGGAGTTCGGACAGACCCGCGTGATGTGCACCGCGAGTGTCACCGAGGGCGTCCCGCCGTGGCGTCGTGGTTCGGGCCTGGGCTGGCTCACCGCCGAGTACTCGATGCTCCCTGCCGCGACGCACGAGCGGAACAAGCGCGAATCGGTCAAGGGCAAGATCGGTGGCCGAACCCACGAGATCAGCCGGCTCGTCGGCCGGTCGCTGCGCGCCTGCATCGACCTCGCCGCCCTGGGGGAGAACACCATCGCGCTCGACTGCGACGTCCTGCAGGCCGACGGCGGCACCCGCACCGCCGCGATCACCGGCGCCTACGTGGCGCTCGCCGACGCGGTGACCTACCTGCGTGCCGCCGGCAAACTGGCCGACCCGCAACCGCTTTCGTGCGCGATCGCCGCGGTGAGCGTGGGCGTCGTCGACGGCCGGGTGCGTCTCGACCTTCCGTACGAAGAGGACTCGCGGGCTGAGGTCGACATGAACGTCGTCGCCACCGACGCCGGCACCCTCGTCGAGGTGCAGGGCACCGGCGAGGGCGCGACCTTCGCACGGTCGACCCTCGACGCGCTCCTCGACGTCGCTGCGATCGGTACCCAGAAGCTGTTCGAGGCGCAGCGCGCCGTGCTCGCCGAGCCGTACCCGGGTCAGCTGCCGGGCAACGCCTGATGTCGAAGGTCCTGCTCGCGAGCCGCAATCGCAAGAAGCTCGCCGAGCTGCAGCGTGTCGTCGACGCCGCCGGGATCACCGGCCTGGAGATCCTCGGCCTCGACGCCGTGCCCGAGTACCCGGAGGAGCCCGAGGACGGCGCGACCTTCGAGGAGAACGCGCTGATCAAGGCGCGCTCGGGTGCACGCGCCACCGGATTGCCCTGTCTCGCGGATGATTCCGGGATCTCGGTGGACGCACTGAACGGGATGCCCGGGGTGCTGTCGGCGCGCTGGTCGGGTGCTCACGGCGACGATCCGGCCAACAACACGCTGTTGCTGGCGCAGCTGTCGGACACCCCCGACGAACGACGCGGCGCGGCATTCGTGTCGGCGTGCGCGTTGGTGCTGCCGGACGGGACCGAGACGGTCGTGCGCGGGGAGTGGCGCGGACGGGTGCTGCGCGCCGAGCGCGGACCGAACGGCTTCGGCTACGACCCGCTGTTCGCGCCCGACGACGAGCTCGCGGCCGGCCGGTCGTCGGCCGAACTCACGCCGGAGGAGAAGGATTCGCTGAGCCACCGCGGCAAGGCGCTGGCGCAACTGGTGCCGGCGCTGCGGGAGCTCGCCGCTAGAGGTTGAACTGCGCCTTCACTTCCTGGGTGCGCTTGTGCTCGAACCAGAAGGACAGGAACGGAATGGTGCCGGCGATCGCGGTGATGATCGTCTTGCCCGCGGGCCAGCGCACCTTGATCGCCAGGTCGACCGCCATGATCAGGTAGACGAAGTAGACCCAGCCGTGGACGATCGGCACGAAGTCGAGCGCCTTGTTGTCGAATCCGTACGCCAGGATCAGCTCGGCGACGAGCAGTAGCAGCCAGATACCGGTGATCCAGGCCAGGACGCGGTACCTCAACAGGGCCCCGCGGACCTTCTCCACCGGTGCGGTGGGAGCAGAAGCGGTGGATGCGGTCTCGGTCACTGCGGGCCTTTCGATGACGGGGCGTCGGGGGTGTCTGCCGATCTGAGCTCGGCCAGGTAGCGGTTGTATTCGATGAGCGCCGCGTCCTTGACCGGGTCGTGATCGTTGATCAACGACGCCGCGCTCGGCGTCGTCGGGCGCTCGGGGAGGATGCCCTCGGGGATCTCGGCCGCGGCGCGGGCGTCCGCGGCGGCCTTGCGTGCCTCCTCCGGGTCGCTCTCGAGGACGACGAAGCGTCGGTAGGCGTAGATGACCGCGACCGCGAAGGCCGGCCACTGCAGCGCGTAGCCGAGGTTCTGGCCGCTGCCGGAGGCCGACTCGAAGCGCGACCACTGCCACCAGGCGAGGACCAGGCACGCCACCGCGGCGACCACGGTCAGCACCACGAGCGCCGGCCGATGTGTGCGACGGGGGGACGAGGACATACCTTTCAAGGTACCTGGCCTGCGATGATCAAAACGCGGCCGGTAGGGTGGTCGCGGTTACAGTGCGGAGCCCGGTTCCACGTCGGGAACGCACCGAGCGCGAGTGGCGGAATTGGCAGACGCGCTGGATTTAGGTTCCAGTGTCTACGGACGTGGGGGTTCAAGTCCCCCCTCGCGCACCGGATCTCGTGGAAATTGTGCGCAAGTGGCGCACAACTTGTTCTACGAAACGCTCAGGAGCTCGACGGCATCGTCGTCGGCGAAGACTATGTCGTGATCGTCGGTCGAGATCGCCCAGCGCCGCAAGCGGGCGATGTGATCCTCGTCAATCCGTGCCTCGACGGTCTGGTCGCCGGGAGCGAGGTCGGCGAAGTCGTCGACGATCTCCCCCTCACGCGTGGTGCCGTCCTCGAGAGTGACACGAACCCGCGACGACACGTGCAGACCTTCGAGGTCCGCGGCGTCGGCGAGTTCTCCGTGGGTGTCGGCCTCTATGGGCTTGTCGAGAGTTTCCTCGTCAAGCGGGGCTTCTTCGACCGGGGCCGCATCGTCGACGGCGGCGGTTTCCTCGACCGCAACGTCTTCGGCAGCGACATCCTCGGCGGAGTCTTCTACAGCGGGCTCCTCGGCGGAGTCCTCTGTGGCGACGACCTCGTCGGGGGAGATCTCGACGGTGGCGTCCTCGTCCTCCAGGGCGTCGACCTCGACCGTCGCGTCCTCGTCGGCGGCCTGCAGATCGGCATCTACGGCGTCGTTCTCCGTGTCCACCGCGTCGATCTCGCGATCGGCGCTGCTCTCCGGTGCGCTCATGGCGTTGCCGTCCTTCCGGTCAGGGAGTGTGATCTCCGGGCGGCCGGACGCACCCAAGTGGCACGTTTGACCCGGTCGTAGGGGTGATCATACTGAACCGGAGGGTTGTCATCCCGAATGGGACCGAATCGTTGCCACCCCGGGATTGTCGTTCCGAAATCGTTAGGTGTCGGCGCCTCGGCTCCGGAAACGCCGACGACCCGCGAGCCACCACCGGCGAACCTCGCTTCGACCTGCAGACTTCGGCCGACGTCTGCAGGTCGAAGCGAGGTTCGCCAGTCACCGGGCACGTCGGCTCGGTGTCGGGGACGCGTGCAACGATGCCGGGGTGAGACGTCGGGCGGTGCTGCCGGGAATCGGAGTGGTCGTTCTGCTTGCCGTGCTCGGTGCACTCGGTCTGCTCCAATCGGAATCGGCTCCGGAGACAGCGCCCGCCCCGGGTGCGGCTTCGGTTCCGTCGCTTCCGTTCTCGACACCGTCGTCGACGCCGGCGCCGGTGAACCGGGCCCACGCCGATCTGGACTCGCTGGCGGTGAAGGGTCGGGCGCCGAAGACGGGATACTCGCGGGCGGAGTTCGGCTCGGCCTGGGACGACGCGGTCGATGTGCAGTTCGGCCGCAACGGGTGTCGGACCCGGGAGGACGTCCTGCGCCGTGACCTCGTCGACGTCACCCTGCACGCCGACGGGTGTCGCGTGCTGTCGGGGACGCTCGTCGACGCCTACTCCGGCACGACCCTGCCGTTCACCCGCGGCCAGGACACGTCGGCGCTCGTTCAGATCGACCACGTCGTCGCGCTGTCGGACGCCTGGCAGAAGGGCGCGGCGCAGTGGGATGCGCGTCGCCGTCTCGAGTTCGCCAACGACCCGCGGAATCTGCAGGCGGTCGACGGAACGGTGAACCAGCGCAAGGGCGCCGGCGATGCGGCCACCTGGCTGCCTCCGAACAAGGCGTATCGATGCACCTACGTCAGCCGCCAGATCGAGGTCAAGAAGGCCTACGGTCTCTGGGTCACTGCGGCGGAACGGGACGCGATGTCCCGAGTGCTGTCCGACTGCTGACGCGAGGGACGGAGCGATCCCGGCCAGTCACGGTGAGTAGCCTCAGGTGCGTGACGGCGCCACCTTCCTCCCTTCATCCGCTGACCGACTATTCCGTCGTCGACGCCCTGGGTGCCGACCTCCGCGCCGCGGCCTACACGACCGACGGTGTCACCGAACTCCTCGGTGACGAGGTCCACGCCGCCCTGCTACGCGGCGTGTGGTGGCCCGCGTCGGCCGCGACTGCGGAGGAACAGCGCGACGGCGACGAGGGCGAGTCGCGACTCGCCACCCTCATCAGGCTCTTCCTGCTCGGGTCGGACGAACCCGAAAACCTCGTCGCGCAGGCGTTTCCGACAGCCGGCGTCGACGCACTCGTCGCCCAGGGAGTACTCACCCGGATCGACGAGGGAGCGATCCGCGCGAGCCTCGACATCCGCCCGCACGCCGACGAAACCCACGACTTCCTCGTCGTCGCCGACCAGGACGCCGCCATGCGATCGGGTCCCGTCGCCCGCGACCACGTACTCGGAATCGGTGGGGCCTCGATGTCTCTCGCACGCGCGATCATTCGTGAACCAGCACGACGCGCCCTCGACATCGGCACGGGGTGCGGCATCCAGGCGCTGCACCTGAACTCGCACTGCGACGAGATCGTCGCCACCGACACCAACGAGCGGGCACTGGCGCTGGCCCGGGCGACCGCGCGCCTGAACGGGATGTCGTGGGATCTGCGGGCGGGCAGCATGTTCGAGCCCGTGACGGGGGAGCGCTTCGACCTCATCGTGTCCAACCCGCCGTTCGTCGTCGGGACCGGCAGCCAGGACTACATCTATCGTGACTCGGGTGTCGTCGGAGATGCGCTGTGCGAGCAGCTCATCCGCGAGTTGCCTGCTCACCTGAACCCGGGCGGCACCGCCCAGATCCTGGCCAACTGGATCATCACCGACGGTGCGGACTGGCGTGACCGGGTGGGCGGCTGGCTGGACGGGACGGGTCTCGACGCCTGGGTCGTCCAGCGGGAGGCGGCTGATCCGATCAGCTATGTGTCGCTGTGGCTCTCCGATGCCGGCGAGGACGAGGCTGCCGCTGCCCGGCGCGGGGAGCAGTGGCTGGAGTGGTTCGACGACAACGACATCGTCGCGATCGGCATGGGCTCCATCACCGTTCGCGCGCCGGAGGCGGGGGAGGACCGGGAGCCCGACGTCGTCATCGAAGAGATCACCGGAGCGGGCGAAGAGGTCACCGGTCCCGAGGCGCAGGCCTTCCTGGCCCGCCGCCGGTACCTACGCGAGACCTCCGACGCGGAGCTGCTGGACAAGCGGCTCTCGGTCGCGCCGGTGATGCTCGAAGAACATTCGCTACCCGGCGAGGACGGCTGGCAACAGGTCGGTGCCGCCGTGCGCCGCCCCGGAGGTCCGGGCGCGGTCCTCGGCGTCGACGAGGTGTCCCGCGCATTACTCGCCGGATGTCGCGGACAGGTTCCCCTGCAGACCTTGATCGAGTTGCTCGCCGACTTTCACGGCGTCGACGCCGAGGCGTTGGCCACCGCCGCACTGCCGGTGGTCCGGGAGGCCATCGGACGCGGAATCCTCTACGAGGCGGACTGAGGACCGGCGGTCACATCCGTGCGTACCGGGTGAGCCAGTAGCAATACACGCCGTAGCCGGCGATACCTATCGCGGCCAGGATCATCAGCACCTGCCCCGCGGGGAGGGCGGCCAGGGACTTGACCGTGCCGTCGATCCCGCTCGCCTTCGACGGGTCCGAGGTGGCCACCGCGACGAGAACCAGGATGCCGGTGCCGACGAGCACGAGGCCCTTGCCGCAGTAACCGACCACCCCGGCGATGGTCGCCGCGCGGTCGTGGGTCTTGAGGTCGTCGAGGAAGTTCCGGCTCGCACCCTTGTACACGTGGTAGACACCGACGCCGATGATGATCAGGCCGGCGACCACCACGACGAACTTGCCGGCACCGGATTCCATCAGACGAGCGGTGAGTCCGGTATTCTGCTGGCCACTCGACTGGCCGCTGCCCATCGCGAATCGCACTGCCGTCCAGGCGAATCCGGCGTAGACGACGGCCAGCGACAATGCCTTACCGCGGTCGAGCCAGTCCTCTGCGCCGTCGTTGTCCCGGCCGGGTTCGGTGGCGTGCGGGCCGACGATGGCCTCGGCGACTCGCCACAGGGCGAGTGCCACGAAGGCGACGGCCGCGATCCAGAGCACGATGCGGCCCCCGGTGTTCCCGGCGAAGATGCCCAGGGCCCCGGACTGGTCGGCGTTTCCGCCCTCGCCGAAGGCGAGCCGAACGACGATGTACGCGATGAGCAGGTGGACGAGTCCGCTGACGGCGTGCCCGGCGCGTGCCCCGCGCTGGAACCACGGACTGTCGGTGGCGCGATCGACCGCGCCGGTTACCTGGTTGCCTGACATCCTCGCCGCCTCCCGTCGGCGGTGAGCGCCGACGTTTCGAACGATACGCGCGCTCAGTCGCCGTCCGGGAACGTTGCGTCGAGAGCCCGGGAGATGTCGGCGATCAGGTCATCGGCGTCCTCCAGGCCGACGGAGAAACGGAGATGGCCCCACTGCCGGAACGGTTCCGGATATGCCGCCACCCGCGGGCCGTCGGGTCCGACGTGGACGATCAGCGACTCGTCGTGGCCGAGCGACACCGCCGACGTGATCACCTGCAGCGCCCCGACGAAACGGTTCTGGGTCGCCGAGTCCCCGCGCACGGCGAACGCCATCATCGCGCCGAACCCGCGTCCGCCGAACTGGTGAACCGCCAAGTCGTGCTCGGGATGGGAGGCGAGGCCGGGGTAGCGCACGAAGGCGACACGCGGATCCCCGTCGAGGAAGGTGGCGACGCGTTCGGCGGTGCGCTGGTGCTGGGCGAGCCGCAGCGGCAGGGTGATGGCACCACGGGCGATCAGCCACGCGTTGAACGGTGAGATCACGCCGCCGACGTCGACCATCGCCTGCTCCTTGATGCGGCCGATCAGGTCGGAGCGGCCGAGCACCGCGCCGCCCATCGCGTCACCGTGACCGTTGATGTACTTGGTCAGCGAATGCACGACGAGGTCGGCGCCGTCGCCGAGTGGCCGGTACAGCGGCGGCGGGGTGAAGGTCGAGTCGACGAGCAGCAGGGCGTCGGCGGTGTGGGCGATGTCGGCCAGCGCCGCGATGTCCCCGACCTTGGTCGTCGGATTCGCGATCGTCTCGACGGCCACGAGTCGCGTGTCGGGACGCAGCGCCGCGCGGACGTTCTCGGGGTCGGTGATGTCGACGAAGGTCGCCTCGATTCCGTACTTCTTCGGCAACAGCTCCGCCCACAGCTTCCACGTCGCCTCGTAGGTGGTGTCCGAGACGACGACGTGGTCGCCGGTGGAGAGGAAGGTGAAGAAGACCGCGTGCAGCGCGGCGACACCGGAGGCCAGGACGACCGCGTCCTCGGCCTCCTCGAGCGCGGCGAGCTTGTCCTGCAGGGCAACCTGGTTGGCGCCGGTGTTGCGGGTGTAGAAGAGCTGCTCGGTACCCGACCAGCTGATCTGTTCCGGCTCGGGCGGCAGGTGATACGAGTTCGCCATCGTGATGGGCGTGCGCACCGACGGACCCGACGAGTCGTTCCCGGCGTGCACGCTGCGTGTCATCTCCCCGGGCTGCACTTCTCCGGTCATGCGCGGGCTCCTATCGGTTGCGGCTGCTCGCCGGTCGGCACACCGGGTTCGACGTCGACGTCGAGAGCGGACCCGTCGCCGAACCCCGGCGCGGTGTTGTCGCGGCCTGGCAGGACACCTCGGGCGACCCGTCCAGGGACCTTGTGCAGCTTGTCGATGTGCGTGAAGTACCGGAACTCCGCCCACACCCAGCAGATGCCGAAAACCAGCAGCGCGACGGCCTGCATCGTGAGCGTGTCCCACGGCCGGTGCGCGATGTGAATCGGGACGATGACCAGCGCGATCGCCTGGATGACGTAGGAGTCGAGGCTTCGGGTGCCGGTCATGACCAGCGGGCGCAGCCAGTCGTGATGCCACCAGCGCAGCAACAAGCGGAACATCCCGTAGAGGGCGGGGATCACCAGGTAGGCGCCGATGGCACGCGCGGGCCGGAAGTCCAGCTTGTCGGCGAAGGCGGGTTCGAGGTGCGCCCACGGGCCGGCGGCGATGCCGTAGTGGAAGAACAGTGCGACCGTCACCGCCACGGCGACGATGACGACGAGCCAGCGGTCGACGAACTCGGGGACACTCCATCGCGACCAGTTCCAGCCGATGACCACCGACGGGATGAACATGATCTGCCATCCCGCGACGTTCTGGATGTGCGGGGCCGCCTGGTAGGCGCTGAGGTAGAACCAGTCGGGCGACCAGACCAGCGAAACCGCGTACAACGTCAGCGACGCGGCGAGGATCCACGCCCACCAGCCGCGCTGCAGAAGCGGGAACAGGGCGAACGCGGACATCATCAGCACCATGTAGAGGAGCAGGATGTTCCCGCCGCTCGGCAGGTACTGCATCGTGACCGACAGCCAGATCCCGTCGGCCCAGCCGTCGACCGGGAGCAGGAGCGTCAGCCAGCGGTGGCCCTCGAGCGCGGCCGCGACGGCGACGAGCGCGATCGTCAGCTGACAGACGTAGAGGACCGCGATGCGCTTGGCCAGGCGGACGTAGGCGTACCGCAGCCCGTGACGGGTGACCCAGCGCTGGTACACGAGGCCCAGCACGATGCCCGAGAGCATGACGAACGCCGACATCCCGTCCACGTACGGAAAGGCGTGTGTGGGCGAGGCCAACGGGGAATCGGTGGCGAAGTGTGCGGTGACCATGCTCCAGATCGCCACTCCTCGCGTGGCGTCGATGGCGAGATCTCGGTTTCCCGACACTCGGTTCCCAGACCCTGTGTGTGAAGACATTGATCTGAAGATAGAACTCACCGCGACCCGGAGTCATCCCGGGCCGCGGTGAGTCGTGACCTGAATCGCCTCGAGGCGGCGCTTCTATGTGTAGAGGTCGGCGATCGCCTGCTTGTGCGCGTCGTGGATGACGTTGCGCTTGAGCTTCAGCGTCGGCGTCAGCTCACCGGTCTCGATCGAGAAGTCGGTGTCGAGGATGGTGAACTTCTTGATCGCCTCGGCGTTGGAGACCTTCGAGTTGGCCTCCTTGACCGCCGCGTCGATCTCGGCCTTGAGATCCTCGTTCTCGATCAGCTCCGAGAGCGGGGTGTCGGCGGGCAGGTTGTGACGCTCCAGCCAGCCCGGCACGGCCTCGGGGTCGATGGTGATCAGCGCGGCGATGAACGGCTTGTTGTCGCCGACCACCAGGCACTGGCTGACCATCGGATGGGCGCGGATCGAGTCCTCGAGCTGAGCGGGGGAGACGTTCTTGCCGCCCGCGGTCACGATCAGTTCCTTCTTGCGGCCGGTGATGAAGAGGTAGCCGTCGTCGAGGGTGCCGATGTCACCGGTGTGGAACCAGCCGTCGCGGATCGCATCCGCGGTCGCGGCCTCGTTGCGCCAGTAGCCGCTGAAGACCACGGGTCCCTTGAGCAGGATCTCGCCGTCGTCGGCGATCGCGACGGTCACACCGGGAACGGGGCGTCCGACCGAACCGACCTTCTGGTTCTCCTCGTTGTTGGCGGTGACCGCCGCGGTGGTCTCCGACAGGCCGTAACCCTCGTAGACGGGGATGCCGACACCGCGGAAGAAGTGGCCGAGCCGGGCGCCGAGCGGGGCTCCGCCGGAGATCGCACCCTCACACTGCCCGCCGAGGGCGGCGCGGAGCTTGCCGTAGACCAGCTTGTCGAACAGCGCGTGGCGGAGCTTCAGACCGAGGCCGACCTTGCCGCTCTCCATGGCCTTGCTGTACTCGATGGCGGTATCGGTGGCCTTCTCGAAGATCGAGCCCTTGCCGCCGTCGTAGGCCTTCTGCTTGGCCGAGTTGTAGACCTTCTCGAACACGCGCGGCACCGACAGCACGTAGTGCGGCTTGAACACCGCGAAGTCGTTGACGAGGTTCGTGATGTCGTTGGTGTGACCCAGGATGACCCCGTTCTCCACGCTGGCCACCGCGATGATGCGCGCCAAGACGTGCGCGAGCGGCAGGAACAGGAGGGTGGTCTTGCCCTCGGCCAGGCCGGCGCCGACCGCATCGCGGGTGGCGGCACACTCGGCCATGAAGTTGGCGTGGGTGAGCAGGACACCCTTCGGGCGGCCGGTGGTTCCCGAGGTGTAGATCAGGGTCGCGGCATCGGTGGACAGCGAGTTCGCATGGCGGCGATCGAGCTCGTCGTCGGCGACGGTCGCGCCGCGCTTGGTCAGCGTCGGGAATGCGTGGTCATCGATGACCAGGGTCTCCTTGAGCGTCGGCGTCTCGTCGATCACCCGGATGTGCTTGGTGTAGTGCTCGTGGTTCTCGACGATGAGGAGCTTGGCCGCCGAATCCTCGAGGATCCACTGCACCTGGTCGGGGGCCGAGGTCTCGTAGATGGCGACGGTGCATGCCCCTGCACGCCAGATGGCGTAGTCGAGGACGGTCCACTCGTACCGCGTCGACGCCAGGATCGCCACGCGGTCCCCGGGCTCCACGCCCGAGGCGATGAGTCCCTTGGCCACCGCGTCGACCTCGTCCGCGAAGTGCTTCGCCGTGACGTTGATCCACTGATTGTGGGAGCGCTTGCGGAAAAGAGGCATCGTGGGTCGCTCGGTCCGATACTTGAGGATCGAGTCGACGAGGTTCGCCTTGTCGTCGATCGTGAGATCGGACGGGGTGGCGTACTGCTGCTGCATGGCACTCCTGAGACGGACTTGCTGATCTGGACATATCCGGCGCCGACTACCCGGTGACCGGGGACGACGCCATTTGAGTGGCACTGACAGTACCAGTATTCGTGTGATGCATCACACGCGCTCATCGTAGTGCTGTATTACCAGTTCAGCTGCCAGTTGTGACGCGGTCATGGCACGATGCCTACTTTCCGGGGTCGGGCGATTACAGTTGAGTGCGATGAATGAGACCCGCGCATGAGTACTTCCGAACAAGGCGAGCACGGCGCGCCGGCTGACACCCCTGCACAAGACATCCCCGGCGATTCTTTCGACGACCTGGAGATCGAGTCACGAGTCCGTGCCGCGATCACCGACGTCGGCTACGAAACCCCCTCGCCGATCCAGGCCGCCACGATCCCGCCGCTGATGGCCGGCCGCGACGTCGTCGGCCTCGCGCAGACCGGTACCGGCAAGACCGCGGCCTTCGCGATCCCGATCCTCTCCAGGCTCGACACCTCTGCGCGCACACCGCAGGCGCTGATCCTCGCACCGACGCGTGAGCTCGCCCTGCAGGTGTCGGAGGCCTTCGGCCGCTACTCCGCGCACATGCCCGAGGTCAAGGTCCTGCCGATCTACGGCGGACAGTCCTACGGTGTGCAGCTCGCGGGTCTGCGCCGCGGTGCTCAGGTGATCGTGGGTACGCCCGGTCGAGTGATCGACCACCTCGACAAGAAGACCCTCGACATCTCCGGACTCGAGTTCCTCGTGCTCGACGAGGCCGACGAGATGCTCACGATGGGCTTCGCCGAGGACGTCGAACGCATCCTCGCCGAGACTCCGGACACCAAGCAGGTCGCGCTGTTCTCCGCGACCATGCCCAGCTCGATCCGCCGGCTCGCCCAGCGCTACCTGAAGTCACCGCAAGAGATCACGGTCAAGTCCAAGACGGCGACCGCGCAGAACATCACACAGCGCTATCTGCAGGTGTCCCACCAGCGCAAACTCGACGCGCTGACCCGATTCCTCGAGGTCGAGGAATTCGACGCGATGATCGTGTTCGTCCGTACCAAGCAGGCGACCGAGGAACTCGCGGAGAAGCTCCGTTCACGCGGACTCTCCGCGGTCGCCATCAACGGTGACCTCGCGCAGGCACAGCGTGAGCGGACCATCAACCAGCTCAAGAACGGCTCGATCGACATCCTCGTGGCAACCGACGTGGCCGCCCGCGGCCTCGACGTCGACCGCATCTCGCATGTCGTCAACTACGACATCCCGCACGACACCGAGTCGTACGTGCACCGGATCGGACGCACCGGCCGCGCCGGCCGTTCGGGCAACGCGCTGCTGTTCGTCTCGCCGCGTGAGCGCCACCTGCTACGGGCGATCGAGCGGGCGACGCGCCAGGAGCTCACCGAGATCGGGCTGCCCAGCGTCGACGACGTGAACGCGCAGCGTGTCGCGAAGTTCGGCGAGTCGATCACCCAGAACCTGTCCTCGGACAACCTGGACCTGTTCCGCGGACTCATCGAGAACTACGCCCGCGACAACGATGTGGCCATGGCCGACATCGCCGCCGCGCTGGCCCTCGAGACGCGCGACGGCGGGTTCCTGCTGACCCCGGATCCGCCGGAGTCGGAGAAGCGGGCGAACCGTGAACAGCGGGAGCGCACCCCGCGTCGTCCCGGCGCGAGCTTCGCCACCTATCGCATCGCGGTCGGCCGCAAGCACAAGGTCTCCCCGGGAGCGATCGTCGGTGCGATCGCCAACGAGGGCGGTCTCACCCGCGCGGACTTCGGCAACATCAGCATCCGCGACGACTTCAGCCTCGTCGAGTTGCCCGACGATCTCGACAACGAGACGCTGTCCCAGCTCCGCCACACCAAGATCGGGAAGAACCCGATCGACATCCGCAAGGACATGGGTGCGCCGCGGGGTCGCGGGGGCAAGCGTGGCGGGCCGCAGGGTGGCCGCGACGGTCGTCGCGACAACTTCGGCGGCAAGCGGCCTTCGCCGCGGGTCGCCGGACGCGGTCGCCGGTCCTGATCGCCGTATCGACCTGAGTCGGTTTCGCTCGCCGTGCGTGCCGCAATGTGGTGACGGAACTTGTCAAACCGAGATCATTCCGTAACCTTGGAGACGGGGGTCTTCAAGGTGTCCATTTCGTGCGTGCGGGTATCCGCCGACCGAGGGGCACGAAAATTACGAGTGAGCACAGGATTGGTGAGTCACCAGTGTCCTTGGTGAGTGCGATTTCAGCAGCAGAAGCAATCGACCACAGCCGCGCCGGAAACGCGGTCATGGTGGATGCCCGCCCGCAGGTGGTGCGCCACCAGGGCAGCCTTCCGGGCGCCTACGTGGTCGAACCCAGTGAGCTACCGAACCTCCTGAGTCCCACCCCGACCGGCACCTTCCCCGTCATCCGCGACGCCGAGCAGCCCAGGAAGATCGCGCGCGACACCGAGATCGCCGTGGTGTCGGTGAGTTCGGAGGCACCGCGGATCGCCGAGCAGATCGCGGGCCTCGGCTACACCAACGTCCGCTACGTCGACGGTGGTTACCGAGCACTGCGTTCCTCCACCTGAGCGCATCACGTGAGCGCGACGCCGCTCACCGGCCGACGTGGTCTCCTTGACATACGGTGCGGCAGTTCCGCTTTCCTGACCAGCGGCTTGATAGCGTAGGAACGCCGGCGACGAGAGGAACCCATCGGATGCAGGATGACACTCGCGAGACACTGCGAGACCAGGTCACCCGGCTGATGGCGTTCCTGAGGGACGTCGTCCGCTCGCGCTCCGGTGATGTCCGGGACATCGACGAACACGCAGGCCACGTCTGGGTGGGCGCCTCGACGCCCATCTCGGTGCGGGCGTCGGCCGCGCCGGGGCAGGTCGTCGTCGAGATCGATCCCGCCGACACCGCACACGCCGATGTCGCCCGCCTCGTCGACGAGCTGACCGAGAGCCCCGAGACCCTCGAACTCGTCCTGGCCAACGCCCTCGTCACCGTCCACGACGACGCCGGCTCCGAACCTCTCGTCCGCGAGCATCTCCTCACACAGGCAGTGGTCGCCGACCGCGACGAGTCGGGCGCCATCCGCGTGTCCCTCGGCGCGGGCTCCGCGCCGACCATGCACGACACCCATCTGCTCGCCGCGGTCGACGGACTCGAACTCGCCGGCGCGATGAAGACCCGGACCCGACTCGCCGAGCAGCCGTCGGTCGTCGCCGGCAAGGTCACCGATCTCGTGGGCGAGTGGCTGGGGGAAATCGAGATCGACGCCGACCGCGCCACCCTCTCGCTCGACATGCGACCGGCGATCGTCCTGCGACGCCGCGGTGTCGAGAACTCGCTCGCCTTCTACGACGCGATCATCGACGACCTGCGCGACGAGGATGCGAGCGTGCCCGTCGGCCTGGCCCAGCTGGTCAAACCGATCGACGCCGAGGATCGGCTGGGCGCGCTCGACGCGCCGGCCGTGCTCTCACCCGAACGTCTCATCGCCGACGCGCTCTTCCCGCTGCCCTCGAACGTCGAGCAACGCGACGTGCTCGTGCGGCTGGGCCACGACAGCGGCGTCGTGGTCGAGGGGCCGCCCGGTACGGGCAAGACGCACACCATCGCGAACGTGACGTCCGCGCTGCTCGCCAAGGGGCAGCGCGTGCTGGTCGTCAGCGAGAAGGCGCATGCGCTCCACGTGCTGCGCGACATGCTCCCGCCCGCGCTGCGCGAACTCACGGTGTCCATCGCCGACATCTCCCAGGACCATGCCGAGACGATCGTGTCGGTGGTCGAGAACCTCGCCGCGCGCAAGGCCGCGTTCTCGGTGTCCGTCGCCGACGCCGAGATCGCCGACCTCGAGGCCCGCCGCGACCACGCCCTGACCCAGCGCGACCAGCTCATGCGCGAGCTGTGGGATCTGCGCGCCGGCGAGACCGAGGTCCACGAGTGGGTGGCGGGGGACTATCGGGGTACCCCGGCGGACATCGTGCGGCAGGTCAAGCGCGACGCCGAGCGCTTCGACTGGATGCCGCCGGGACTCGAGGGTGCGGTCCCGCCCCTGGATTCCTCGGAGTTCGCCCGGCTCGTCGAACTCCTCCAGGTGACCGGCGGCGACCGCGGCCGTCTCACCCAGCGGTTCCCCGAGCTCGCCGATCATCTGCCGGAGCCCGGCGACATGGACACGATCTGCGCGCGGATCGCCGCCCGACCAAAGGAAACCCACGGCGGCACGGGAGCGCTGCTCCCGTCTCTCGACGGCGTCGACAGCGAACGACTTCTCACCATCAAGGAGATCTGCGAACAGCTGGGCGTGGCCGCGGGCGAGGTGGCGTCCTTTCCGGCGCCGATGGTCGACATGGCCGATCGGCTGCTGGCCGGCAACGCGTCCCACCTGTGGTCCCGCGTGACGACCCTGTCCCCGGTGATCGCCGAGGCCGCCCGGCGCGACCGCGACCTGGGCGCCCACACGGTTCTCGTCGAGGGGGACCGCCCGGGCGATGCGGCGCTGTTCGACGCAGCCGCCGAACATCTGGCGGAGGGTGGCCAATGGCGCGGCCGGCTGCGCCGCTCCCCGCAGCAGCGCGCGGTCGAGGAGTCGCAAGTACGGGCGACCGTCGACGGTCGGGTCCCGACGGACGAGGTGTCGTTGCGAAGGGTGGCCGACCACCTGACGGTCGTCGACGCCGTCCACCAGGTCCATCGCATCCTGGCCGACCTCCACGTGCCGATCGATGCCTCCGGATCCCGGTCCGCACAGGTCGATCGGCTCGTCAGGCTGGACGCGCAGCTCGCGTGGATCTCGCGTCTGGTCACCGGGCGCGATCATCTCGTCCACGAACTCGAGGCGATCAGCCCCGGTGGCCCGCGCCCCCGCAGCGTCGCGGAGATCGCCGAGGTGGCCGGGCAGGCGGGTTCGATCGCCGCCGCCAACGACGCGGCCCTGGCCGAACGGGAACTGGCCGACTGCACCTACGGGCTGGCCGCCGAACTCGACAAGGGCCCGTCATCCGAAGGTGATGCACTACTCGCCGCGCTCGGCACCGCCGACGCCGCCGGGATCCGCACGGCCCGCCGAGCCTTCCTCAAGGCCCAGGAGCAGGCGAATGCGGAGAACGCGCTCGATCTCCTCGAACTGCGACTCAAGAGCCGCGCTCCGGAACTGGTCCGGACGATCTGGGCGACGCCGCGCGATCCGATCTGGTCCGAACGCGCGCGGGAGATGGCTGCCGCCTGGGCGTGGCGGTACGCCCACACGTGGGTGTCCGAACGCAGCGACGTGCATTCCGAAACCCGGATCTCGGCCGACCTCGATGCCATCGAGGTCGACGTCGCGCAGCTGACCACCCGTCTCGCCTCGGCGCGTGCCTGGCGGGAGTTGCTCGGGCGCACCACGACCGGCGAGATCCAGGCGCTGCAGTCCTACCGCGACCACATGATCAACCTCGGCAAGGGGTCGGGCAAGCACGCCAACCGGTTCCGGCGTGCCGCGCGTGAGGCGATGGCCGTGGCGCAGAACGCGATCCCGGCCTGGATCATGTCGATCAACCAGGTCGCCGAGACGCTCCCGCCGCGCCGGCACTCCTTCGATGTCGTCATCGTCGACGAGGCGTCACAGGCGGACATCACCAGTTCCTTCCTGCTGTGGCTCGCGCCCCGGATCATCGTCGTGGGCGACGACAAGCAGTGTGCGCCAGTGGGGCTGGCGGGTACCACGCTCGACGACGCCTTCGCCGAACTCGACGCCGCGCTCCCGGACCTACCGACCTACCTCCGCGACGGACTCACCCCGCGGTCGAGTCTGTTCTCGCTGCTCCGCAGCAGGTTCGGCAACGTCGTCGGGTTGCGCGAGCACTTCCGGTCGATGCCGGAGATCATCGAGTTCTCGTCGCGGCAGTTCTACGGCAAGGCGCCGCTGATCCCGGTGCGGCAGTACGGCTCCGACCGACTCGAGCCGTTGCGCACGGTTGCGGTCGACGGCGAGGCCACCGGCAGCGGGTCGGGCCTCGTGAACGACGGCGAGGTGGAGGCGATCCTCGGGGCGCTGCGCGACTGTCTGGCCGATCCGGCCTACGACGGCCGGGACTTCGGCGTGATCGCGCTGCAGGGCACCAAACAGGCGGAGGCCTTGGAACGGGCCCTACGCAACGGGCTCGATGCCGAGGCGTGGCGCACCCGTCGTATCCGGGTGGGCACCCCGCCGGACTTCCAGGGCGACGAGCGCCGCGTCATCTTCCTGTCCATGGTCGTCTCCGATCCGACGGCCATCTCGGCACTGACGCGCGCAGAATCGCAGCGACGGATCAACGTCGCGGCCACCCGCGCGATGGACCAGGTCTGGCTGTTCCATTCGATCGGACCAGAAGACTTGCGGCACAACGACCTCCGGTACTCGCTGCTGTCCTACTTCACCGCCAACGAGGGTCTCGCGATCAGTCCGATGCCGACCGACGTGCCCGACGACCTCCGCGTCGAGCCGTTCGACAACCTACTCGAACAGCGGGTGTTCAACCGTCTCGCGGCACTGGGCTACCACGTGACCCCGAAGGTCACCGTCAACAACCGGATCATCGACCTGGTGGTCCTCGGTGCCGACGCCCGGATGGCCGTCGAATGCGATCCCGACGCGTTCCCCGGGACCGGACGCCAGGCCCGCTCGGATCTCGAGCGCGAGCGTGAATTGCGGCGCTGCGGTTGGGAATTCGCCCGGGTCCGGGAGTCGGAGTTCGAACTCGACCCGGATCGGGTGATCGATGCGGTCGCCGCGGCCCTCGAGGCGCGTGGCTGCAAGCCCGGATCGCTCACGGCACGTCCGGCCGCAGAGGTCGCCCCGACGTGGACGCCGATCGACCTGACCGCCGGGGAGTGACGCGCGGGGGAGTGGCGAGTGGACCGTCAGCCCAGCGCGCGGAGCAGAGCCGGTAGGCCCTCGGCGGCCGACACCCGCAGGCTGTGCGTGGCGAAGTCGGTCACCGACGACTCGGCAGGGTTGAACTCGATCACCGGAATGCCCTCGCGGACAGCGCGTTCGGGGAGTGATGCGGCCGGGTACACGATTCCGCTGGTGCCGACGACGATGACCACCTCGCTCGCGCGGAACGCCTGATCGGCCCGCTGCCAGTCGTCGGTCGGCAGCGACTCCCCGAACCAGACGACGCCGGGGCGGACGTCGCCGCCGCACCTCGGACAGGTCGGCGGAGTGACCCGGGGCTCCACGTGCTCGGTGTCCGGATCGGTTGCCGACGGCCGCGCATCCGGACCGTCGTACGGGGTGTGGCACACCGAGCAGCGCGGCGCGAAGAGACTGCCGTGGAGGTGGCTGACCACGTCGCTTCCGGCACGCTCGTGCAGGTCGTCGACGTTCTGGGTGACGACCATGACGGTGCGCGAGGCGCCGAGCTCGGCCAGTGCTCGGTGTCCGGTGTTCGGTTCGGCGGCGAGCACCTCGCGGGCTCGCCACCGGTACCAGCCCCAGACCAGTGCGGGGTCGCGTTCCCATGCCTCCGGGGTGGCGAGTTCGGCGGGATCGAATGTCTCCCACAGTCCGGTCTGCACGTCGCGGAAGGTCGCGATCCCGCTCTCGGCCGACACGCCGGCCCCGCTGAAGACGGTGATCCAGTCCGCGTCTCGGACGAGGTCGATCACGGCCTCGGGGATGGTCGGCCCGGTCATCCCGCGGCCTCGAGGGAGGCGCGCACCAGGTCGGCGGTCTCGTCGGGGTCCGGATCGCGACGCACGACCAGACCCTTGGCGAAACTGAGCTTGTCGCCTGCGTGGCGGGGCACGACGTGCAGATGGGTGTGGAAGACGGTCTGGAACGCGGCGCGGCCGTCGTTGAGGGCGAGGTTGACCCCGTCCGCGGACATCGGCCCGGCCTTCAGCGCCGATCCGACGCGTTGTCCGGCGGCGAAGAGGGCCGCCCCGAGTGTCGGGTCGAGGTCGTCGAGCCCGGATGAGTGGACTCGGGGGACGAGCAAGGTGTGCCCGCGGGTGACCGGTCGGATGTCGAGGAAGCCGACGACGTCGTCGTCGGAATAGACGATCCGGCCCGGAGCCGTGCCCGCGATGATGGCGCAGAAGATGCAACTGCTCATGGGGCGACTCTAGGGCACGGGCGGAGCGCGTCCGGGCACCGTGCGAACGCCGCGGACCCGCCGTCGGACCGGAAAGTGGTCCGCATCACATCACGGTTTCATAACGGTTGACCGAGCGCGCGTTCGGCGGCCGACATACCCTCGGGTACGTTGTCTGGCCAGCATGTTTTGCAACCCTTCGGATGGTTGTTGACATGGTCTTTCAAGTTACCCGCGGGGTTACTGATGGGTATACCGGCAGGTCACCCGGAAACATGAGGAATCCCTCACTTTCGTGTGTCATCATGGGTGTCACGTTCACGTCGTAAGCGACTCCTCCATGAGCCGGGGAGCGCCGATGTCCTTGTGTGGCAGGCGTGTTCATCAGTTGTACCAAGTAGTTCGAATCAGGCAGGGCTGCCGCTCTCGTTTCCGCCTGCGATGCCCCGGTGTCGTGGGCGACCCCCCGTTCTCACCGACGAGGAATCGCCGGCGCTCCCGCCTGTACCCAAGACACCCGCCGGCGCGCGCGCCGGCACCAAGACACTCCGCCGACCACCGAGACCGACCACCACAGAGGAGTACTCGTGACCGTCGACCAGTTCCGCACCGGCTCGCAGGGCGCCGCCAACGCAGAGCGCCCCACCACCACACTCATTGACCGGCTCGCCCAGGGCGAGCCCTACGCGATCAGTTTCGGCGGTCAGGGTGGCGCGTGGCTGCCGACGCTGGCCGAACTGGTCGTCGACGCCGACCTCGAACACCGCATCGGCGGGATCGTAGAGGCCGCAGAACGGCTCGTCGCACCCGTCGCCGACGACCTCGTCGTCGCGCGCGCCGACGGCTTCCACCCCCTCGCGTGGGTCCACGCGCACGACGCGGGCGAAGAGGTGCCCACCGAGGCCGCTCTCGCCGACTTCACCCTCTCGGGTCCCGGGGTCCTGCTGACCCAGCTGGCCGCCATCGAGGCGTTACGCAAGCAGGGTCTCGACACCGCGAGCATCCCGCCCAGCGCCGTCATCGGACACTCGCAGGGCTCGCTGGCCACCGACGCGGTCGGAGCCGAGGGGAACGCCGCGGAAGCCGGAGAGGGCCTGCTGCTCGCCGTCGCCCACCTCATCGGTGCCGCTGGTTCGCTCATCGCGCGTCGCCGCGGCCTCGGGGTCACCACCGACGGCACGCCGATGCTGGCGGTCAACAACGTCACCCCGGCACGCGTCGACGAGGTCCTCGCCCAGTACCGCGCGACCCTGCCAGAGAGCGACCTGGCCACCGCGCCCGTCGTCTCGATCAAGAACAGCCGCAACGCACTCGTGCTCTCCGGCGCCCCGCGTCACCTCGCCGGTTTCGTCGCGCTCTGCGAGCGGATCGCCGCCGCCGAAGCCGACGAGCGCAAGCGCAAGCTGACCGGCGGCGCACCGTTCGCCCCGAAGTTCGACCACCTGCAGGTGTCGGTCGCCTTCCACCACCCGAACATGGCCGAGGCCGTCGAACTCGTCGGCGCTTGGGCCGACCGCTGCGGCATCGACCGTGAGCTCGCCACCCGTCACGCCCACGACATCCTCGTCGCACACGTCGACTGGGTCTCCTCGGTCGACGAGGTCGTCGCCGGCGGTGCCAAGTGGATCCTCGACTTCGGTCCGGGCGACATCGCCACCCGTCTCACCTCATCGCTCGTCCGCGGCCAGGGTGTCGGCCTCGTCCCCGCCGCCCTGCGCGTCGGACAGCGCAACCTCTTCAGCCCGGGCGGGGTGCCCGAGGTCGCCACCCCGTGGTCCCAGTTCGCCCCGACCCTCGTCGAGCTGCCCGACGGCCGGACCGTCGTCGAGACCGCGTTCACGCGTCTCACCGGACGTTCGCCGATGCTGCTCGCGGGCATGACCCCGACCACCGTCGACCCGGCGATCGTCGCCGCCGCGGCCAACGCCGGCCACTGGGCCGAGCTCGCCGGTGGAGGCCAGGTCACCGAGGACATCTTCGCCCGCAACATCGCCACTCTCACCGACCTGCTCGAGCCGGGTCGCGAGGCGCAGTTCAACGCGCTGTTCCTCGACCCGTACCTGTGGAAGCTGCAGCTCGGTGGCAAACGCCTCGTGCAGAAGGCCCGTGCCCAGGGCGCGCCGCTCGACGGCGTGATCGTCTCCGCCGGCATCCCCGAACTCGAGGACGCGGTCGCCCTCGTCGACGAGTTCGTCGAGGCCGGACTCCGCTTCGTCGCCTTCAAGCCGGGCACCGTGGAGCAGATCCGTTCGGTTGTGCGGATCGCCAACGAGGTCCCGCACCATCCGGTCATCGTCCAGATCGAGGGCGGCCGCGCCGGTGGCCACCACTCGTGGGAGGACCTCGACGACCTGCTGCTCGCCACCTACGGCGAACTCCGCGCCCGACCCAACGTGGTCATCTGCGTCGGCGGCGGCGTCGGTACCCCGGAGCGTGCCAGCGAATACCTGACCGGCGTCTGGTCGAGCGGCTACGGCTATCCGCTGATGCCGCTCGACGGCATCCTCATCGGCACCGCGGCGATGGCCGCCAAGGAGGCCACCACCACTCCCGAGGTCAAGCAGCTCCTCGTCGACACCGTCGGTATCGACGAGTGGATCGGTGCAGGCCACGCGACCGCCGGAATGGCTTCGGGCCGTTCGCAGCTCGGCGCCGACATCCACGAGGTCGACAACACCGCGTCCCGCTGCGGCCGTCTGCTGGACGAGGTCGCCGGTGACGCCGAGGCCGTCGCCGCACGCCGCGACGAGATCATCGCGGCGATGGCGGACACCGCCAAGCCGTACTTCGGCGACGTCGCCGAGATGACCTACCGCGAATGGCTCGACCGCTACGCCACCCTCGCGGTCGGCGACGCCAACGGCGATCAGCACCCGTGGGCCGACATCACCTGGCAGCAGCGCTTCGTCGAGATGCTGCAGCGCACCGAGGCCCGCATGCACCCGCAGGACTCGGGTCCCATCCCGACGATGTTCGCCGAGCTGTCGTCCACCGACGACCCGCACGCCGCGATCGACGCGCTGGGCAGCGTCTACCGCGAGATCGACACCGACGTCCTGCATCCCGCGGACGTCGCGTTCTTCTTGGAGCAGTGCCGCACCCCGGGCAAGCCGGTCAACTTCGTGCCGGTCATCGACAAGGACGTGCGCCGCTGGTGGCGCAGTGACTCGCTGTGGCAGGCCCACGACACGCGCTACGGCGCCGACGCCGTGTGCGTCATCCCCGGTCCGGTCGCCGTTGCCGGCATCACCCGCGTCGACGAGCCGGTCGGCGAGCTGCTGGACCGCTTCGAGGCGCAGGTCGTCACCGACCTGCTGACCGCCGGTGTGCGCTCGGTCGAGGTCGCCTCGCGACACCGTGCCGGACTGGTCGAGGACGCCGGCGTCCTGACCGCTGTTCTGGAATCCGACGACGTCAGCTGGGCGGGACGGATCGTCCCGAGCCCGGTCGCCCTCCTCGGTGACCGCGCCGCCTGGTCGATCGTCGCCCCCGAGCGTGCCGAGCACGAGCCCACCGGCGCCGTCATCGAGCAGACCGGTACCGAGAACGGCGTCGTCCGTTTCGATCTCGTCGTCCCGATCTCCGGTGCGGCCGTGCGCATCCCGCTGCTCGCCGGTCTCGGCGTGCGCGACGGCGGATCGCCGGTCGTCGGACTCGACGAGGCAGCCGGCGCGATGACCGAGATCCTCACGGTCGCCGCGGGCGGCGAACTCGCCGAGGTGACCGACGGCACCGCGACCACCACCATCACCTGGCAGCCCGACTCGGTGGCCGACCATGCATCGGTGACCGGCTTCTCCCTGCCCGCGCACCTGCGTCCGACCACCCCGACCGAGCCCTTCGGCTTCGCCGTCCCCGACACCCTGGTCGGCGCCTGCTGGCCCAGCGTGTTCAGCGTGATAGGTGCCGCCCGCACCGAGACCGGCGCACCGGTCGTCGAGGGTCTGCTCGACCTGGTCCACCTCGACCATGCGATCGCTCTCACCGGTGAGATCCCCACGGAGACCGCCGAACTGACGGTGACCGCCCGTGCCGGCGCGGTCCGCGACTCCGACGTGGGCCGTGTCGTCGAGGTCTCGGTGGAGATCGCCGGGACTGCCGGCCCGATCGCCACCCTCGACGAGCGCTTCGCCATCCGCGGACGCCTCGGTGCCGCCGAGCTCACCGACCCGCTCCGCGCGGGCGGTGCCCCGAAGGCCGAGCAGTCGGCCACCCGCAAGCTGCTCCGTTCGGCCACCATCACCGCGCCGAACCGCATGCACGGCTTCGCCGTCGTCTCCGGTGACCGCAATCCGATCCACACCGACGCCTCGGCAGCCAAGCTGGCCGGACTCGGCGACCCGATCGTGCACGGCATGTGGCTGTCGGCTGCCGCGCAGCAGGTCGTCACCGCGACCGACTCGAAGAACCCGACCCCGTCGCCGCGACCGCTGATCGGCTGGACTGCACGCTATCTGGGGATGGTCCGCCTCGGCGACACCATCACCGTGCGCGTCGACCGTGTCGGCCTCGACAACGGCCGTGAGGTCGTCGAGGTCAGCGCCAAGGTCGGCGACAACCTCGTCATGAGCGCCACCGGCCTCCTGGCCGCGCCGCGCACCGTCTACGCCTTCCCGGGGCAGGGCATCCAGAGCAAGGGCATGGGCCTCGACGCCCGGTCGCGGTCCAAGGCAGCCCGTGAGATCTGGGATCGCGCCGACAAGCACACGCGCAAGGCGCTCGGCTTCTCGATCCTGGCCGTCGTGCGGGACAACCCGACGACCCTGGTCGCCAACGGCACCACCTACAACCATCCCGACGGCGTGCTGTACCTGACGCAGTTCACCCAGGTCGCGATGGCGACCCTCGGTGTCGCGCAGATCGCCGAACTCAAGGAGGCCGGCGGCTTCGTCGAGGGCGCCATCACCTGTGGTCACTCCGTCGGCGAGTACAACGCTCTCGCCGCCTGCGCCGGCGTCCTGCCGCTCGAGGCGGTCCTCGAGGTCGTGTTCCAGCGCGGCGAGGCCATGCACCATCTCGTTCCGCGAGATGAGCAGGGCCGCAGCGACTACCGCATGGCCGCGATCCGGCCGAGCCAGTTCGGTCTCGCCGACGCCGATGTGACCGGCTTCGTCTCCGGCCTGGGTGCGGAGATCGGTGAGTTCCTCGAGGTCGTCAACCTCAACCTGCTCGGCTCGCAGTACGCGATCGCCGGCACGGTCCGGGGCCTGGAGCACCTCGAGGCCGAGATCGACCGTCGCCGTGCCGAGTTCGGTGGCAAGCGGGCGTTCATCCTCATCCCGGGTATCGACGTCCCGTTCCACTCCAGCGTCCTGCGCGCCGGTGTGCCGGAGTTCCGCGGCAAGCTCGAGGAGCTGCTGCCCGCCGACATCGACATCGACATCCTGATCGGCCGCTACATTCCGAACCTGGTGCCGCGCCTGTTCAACCTCGGACGCGATTTCGTCGAGGAGATCGCGGCGCTCGTGCCGTCCGATCCGCTGAACGAGGTCCTCGCCGACTGGGACAACTGGACCGCCAAGCCCACCGAGCTGGCCCGCGTTCTCCTGATCGAGCTCCTCGCCTGGCAGTTCGCGAGCCCGGTGCGCTGGATCGAGACCCAGGACCTGCTGTTCAGCGGTCCGGAGCGCGATGGTCTCGCCGTGCAGCGTTTCGTCGAGATCGGTCTGAAGGGTGCGCCGACCCTGACGGGTCTGGCCAACAACACCCTCAAGCTCGACGACTACGCCTCGGCCACCACCGAGGTGGTGAACGTCGAACGCGACTCCGACGTGATCCTGGCCAAGGATGCCGGTCACGAGCCGGAAGAGGACGAGATCGACGCTCCCGCAGAGTCGGCCGCCGCTCCGGCGGACGCTGCCCCCGCGGCGGCGGCACCGGCTCCGGCCGCTCCCGCCGGCGGCCCGCGTCCCGACGACATCACGTTCACCCCGTCGGATGCGGTGAAGTCCGTGATCGCCCTGTGGACCAAGATGCGCGTCGACCAGATCGGTGCGGCCGACACCATCGAGGCGCTGTGCGACGGTGTGTCCTCACGCCGCAACCAGCTCCTGCTCGACATCGGCGGCGAGCTCGGACTCGGCGCCATCGACGGTGCGGCCGAGGCCGACATGGTCGCGCTGTCGTCGACCGTCGAGACACTCGCCCGCGGTTACCGGCCGCTGGGTGCGGTGCTCACCGACGCGGTCAGCGACCAGGTCCGCAAGGTCCTCGGCCCGCTGGGCAAGCGCCAGAACTACATCACCGACCGCGTCAGCAGCGTGTGGCAGCTCGGCCCCGGCTGGGGACTGCACACGACCGTGGCACTCGCACTGGGCACGCGGGACGGGGCCTCGGTCCGCGGTGAGGCACTGGGCAACCTGCTCGACGGCCCGGTCGCCAACGCCGACGCGCTCGACGCGTTGATCGACAAGGCGGTCACCGCCGTGGGTGCCGAGAAGGGCATCGCGGTGGGCAAGCCCGCCGCCGAATCCGGCGGTGGGGCAACGGTCGACGCGGCTGCTCTCGGCGAGTTCACCGAGCAGATCACCGGCCGGTCGGGTGCGCTCGCCTCGGCGGCGTACACGGTGCTGGAGAAGCTGGGACTCGCCGAGGTCGCCGACCTCGCCGAGGCCGCGGCCGATCCCAACGCCGAGCTGGCCGAGCTGGTCAGTGCCGAACTCGGATCAGACTGGGCGCGCACTGTCGCGCCGGCGTTCGACGACGCCAAGGTCGTGCTCATCGACGACCGGTGGGCAACCGCCCGTGAGGATCTCGTCCGTCTCTGGTTGGCCGACGAGCAGGAGCTCGACGCCGACTTCGAGAAGGTCGTCGGCGGGTTCGCCGGAGCCGGCGACACCGTCGCCGAACACGCCACCTGGTGGCAGGGCAAGGCCCTCGCGAACGGGAACGCCGTGCACGGCCGCGTCTTCGGTGCCATCGCGCACGCCGCCGAGAACCCCGAGAAGGGGATCTACAGCCGCGAGATCGCCGTCGTCACCGGCGCCAGCAAGGGCTCGATCGCCGCAGGTGTGGTGGCCGGCCTCCTCGCCGGCGGTGCGACCGTCATCGCGACCACCTCGCGACTGAACTCCGAGCGTCTCGCCTTCTACAAGAAGCTCTATCGCGAGAACGCCCGCACCGGTGCCGCGCTGTGGATCGCCCCGGCGAACATGGCGTCGTACACCGACGTCGACGACCTGGTCGAGTGGGTGGCCGCGGAGCAGACCGAGAACCTCGGCGGCACGATCGCGGTGGTGAAGCCGGCCATGAAGCCGACGATGCTGTTCCCGTTCGCCGCTCCGCGGGTGGCCGGTGACCTCACCGACGCCGGCGCTCGCGCCGAGCTGGAGATGAAGGTCCTGCTGTGGTCGGTCGAGCGGCTGATCGCCGGGCTGGCGGAGGTCCACTCCGACCACGACATCGCGGCCCGCCTCCACGTGGTGCTGCCGGGTTCCCCGAACCGCGGCATGTTCGGTGGCGACGGCGCCTACGGCGAGAGCAAGGCCGCCCTCGACGCGCTCGTGACCCGCTGGTCGGCCGAGGAGTCGTGGGGCTCGAAGACCACGCTGGCCCACGCCCTCATCGGCTGGGTGCGCGGCACCGGGCTGATGGGCCACAACGACGGCATGGTCGACGCGGTCGAGGCTGCGGGTGTCCGCACCTGGAGCACCGAGGAGATGGCCGCCAACCTGCTGACGCTGTGCACCCCCGAGCAGCGTGAGTCCGCGGCCACCGCTCCGGTCCTGGCCGACTTCACCGGCGGGCTCGACGCCTCGACCGACCTCAAGGCGCTCGCGGCCACCGCCGCAGCGGCTGCCGAGGCCGGCGAGGATGCCGACGAGGCATCGGCGACGACCACCGTCGCCGCACTCCCGGCGCCCGCCCGCGCTCCGCGCAGCATGCGTCCGGAATGGCCGACGATCGACGCGCGTCCCGAGGACCTGGTGGTCATCGTGGGTGCCGGCGAGCTCGGGCCGTACGGTTCGGCGCGTACCCGCTTCGAAATGGAGGTCGACGAGAAGCTATCGGCGGCAGGCGTTCTCGAGCTGGCCTGGAACACCGGTCTGATCCACTGGGATTCGGCTCCGAAGCCGGGCTGGTATGACACCGAGTCCGGTGATCCGGTGCCGGAGAGTGAGATCGCCGAGCGCTACCACGACGAGGTCGTGTCGCGGTGCGGCATTCGTCGCTACGCCGACGACGGCGCGATGGTCGACAACACCTCGCCGCTGCTCACCTCGGTGTTCCTCGACGAGGACCTGACCTTCACGGTCAACTCCGAGGCCGAGGCCCGTGCGTTCGCGAGTGCCAACCCCGAGAAGACGCGGGTCACGCAGAATCCCGACGGCGACTGGCAGGTCACGCGCCTGGCCGGCACGGAGATCCGTGTGCCGCGCAAGTTCTCGCTGACCCGTACCGTCGGCGGCCAGATCCCGACCGGCTTCGACCCGACCCGCTGGGGCGTCAGCCCCGACATGGTCGAGGCGATCGACCGGGTGGCCCTGTGGAACCTGGTCGCGACCGTCGATGCGTTCCTGTCGTCCGGCTTCACGCCGAGCGAGCTGATGCGTTGGGTACACCCCGGCCTCGTCGCCAACACCCAGGGCACCGGTATGGGTGGCATGGCCTCGATGCGGGACCTTTACATCAACACCCTGCTCGGTGAGGCCAACGCCAACGACATCCTGCAGGAGGCCCTGCCGAACATCGTTGCCGCGCACGTCGTCCAGTCGTACGTGGGCTCCTACGGCGCGATGATCCACCCGGTCGCGGCCTGCGCCACGGCAGCGGTGTCGGTCGAGGAGGGCGTCGACAAGATCCGTCTCGGCAAGGCGCTGTTCGCGGTGGCCGGCGGCTTCGACGACCTCGGCATCGAGGGCATCGTCGGCTTCGGTGCGATGTCGGCGACCGCCGACTCGGCGAAGATGACCGCACGCGGCATCGACGACCGCCGGTTCTCGCGGGCCAACGACCGCCGACGCGGCGGGTTCGTCGAGTCGGCCGGTGGTGGCACGATCCTGCTCGCCCGCGGCGACGTGGCGGCGCAGATGGGTCTGCCGGTCCTCGGTGTGGTGGCGTGGGCGCAGAGCTTCGGCGACGGCGTGCACACCTCGATCCCGGCTCCGGGACTCGGTGCCCTGGGTGCAGCCCGCGGTGCGCTGTCCTCGCCGCTGGCCAACGCCCTGAACTCGCTCGGTGTCACCGCCGACGACGTCGCGCTGGTGTCCAAGCACGACACGTCGACGAAGGCCAACGACCCCAACGAGTCCGAGCTGCACGAGCGCCTCGCCGAGGCGATCGGACGCAACACCGGCGCCCCGCTGTTCGTGGTGTCGCAGAAGTCGCTCACCGGCCACGCCAAGGGCGGTGCCGCGGCCTTCCAGCTGATCGGCCTGTGCCAGATGCTCCGCGACGGGGTCATCCCGCCGAACCGCAGCCTCGACTGCGTCGACGAGAAGATGAAGGAGTACCCGCACCTGGTGTGGCCGCGCGAGACGCTGCAGCTGGGGGAGCGGTTCCCGCTCAAGGCCGGTCTGCTGACCAGCCTCGGCTTCGGTCACGTGTCCGGGCTCATCGCGGTCGTCCACCCGGAGGCCTTCATCGCCTCCCTGGCACCCGAGGAGCGGGAGACCTACCGGAAGCGGGCTGATGAGCGTGCGCGCCTGGGCAGCCAGCGCTTCCTGCAGTCGATCTGCGGGGGCGAGCCGGCCTACCAGCGGCCGCCGAACCGCCGCTTCGACGAGTCGGTCGACGAGCACGACGCCGAGGCGGGCATGCTCCTCGACCCGTCGGTGCGCCTCGACGCGGCGGACGTGTACGGGTCCGGTCCGGTTCCGGAAACCCGGTGACGGCAGCGGATTCGAGCAGTGAGGCGAAGCCGGAAGAGATGAGCGTTCTCGGAGTGGGGATCGACATCGTGTCGATCCCGGAGTTCGCCGAGCAGCTCCGGCAGCCGGGAACGACGTTCGCCGACCGGTTCACGGTCGGCGAACGGCGGGACTCGGCTGCCGGAACCGGCGACGACGCACGGCATCTCGCCGCGCGCTGGGCGGCGAAGGAAGCCGTCGTGAAAGCCTGGTCGGTGAGCCGGTTCTCGCGGTCCCCGTTGCTGCCCCTGATCCGGCACAGCGACATCGAGGTCGTCACCGACAACTGGGGCAGGCCGGCGATCCGGCTGTCCGGCGAGATCGGCAATCACCTGCGCGACACCGTCGTCCACGTGTCCCTGACGCACGACGGGGACACCGCGGCGGCGGTAGCGATCCTCGAGGGCAGATAGGCCCCACACCCTCAGGGCCGCCACGACCCTCAGACCGTCGTCGACTCCTCGAGCAGCAGATAGCCCGCGAGCATCCGCTTGAGTTCGGCGACGGTCTCGTCGTGGTCGTGGCCGTCCTGCACCGAGAAACTGAGCAACGAGTACGCCGTGTGCACCAGCACCTGCGACATCATCTCGCGACGTTCACGCTGAGAAGGCGTGAGCGGTGCGATGATCCGTGCGACCTGTTCTGCGAGCACGCGTTCGTTCTCCGACGCGGTCGCACGCGTGGCGGGCGTCGACTGCACCGCCAGCCACACCGCACGCCGTGACGGGTCGGTGCGCCACAGTGCCGCGAGATGGTCGAGGAACTTCTCGAGCAGGCTGGGCCACTCGAGCGACGGCACCTCGGTGGCGAACGCGGTCAGCTCCTCGCGGACGTCGACGGTGTCCTGCCGGTCGAGTTCGCAGACGATGACGTATTTGTTCGCGAAGTACTGGTACAGCGTCCCGATCGGGACCTCGGCGCGCGCCGCGATCTCCTCACACGTCAGCGATTCGAAACCGACGTCGATCAGCAGTTCGCGGGCCGCCTCGAGCATCGCCTGGAACTTGCGTTTGCTTCGTTCCTGCGTGGGCCGCTTGCGCGGCATCAGCGGTTCGGCGGACTCGGTCATCGGAGGTGGATCTCAGACGGACAGGTCGCGGCGCAGCTTGGCCACGTGTCCGGTGGCGCGGACGTTGTACTGCGCGAGCGCGATGGTGCCGTCGGTGTCGACGAGAAACGTGGAGCGGATGACGCCGGTGACGGTCTTGCCGTACATCTTCTTCTCGCCGAAGGCGCCCCACTCGGTGAGCACCTTCTTCTCGGGGTCGCTCAGCAGGGGGAAGGTCAGCCCTTCCTTCTCGACGAACTTGGCCAGCTTGGCCGGCTTGTCCGGGGAGATGCCGAGCACCGTCAGGCCGGCGTCGTTCAGCTCGGCGAGATTGTCGCGAAAATCACACGCCTGCTTGGTGCAGCCGGGCGTCGACGCCGCCGGGTAGAAGTAGACGATGACCTTCCGTCCGGCATAGTCGGACAACGACACCGGATTCTCGTTCGCGTCGGGCAGGGTGAACGCGGGTGCGCGATCACCGACGGACAAACGCTGTGCCTCCACCGGGGGAGTGACCTCTGCCATGACAGTCAGGCTAGTGCATGGTCACATGCCGCGACGGGAGGATGTCGTAGCATCGAACCGCCGCCGTCCGGCGGCGATCTGGACAGTCAATGACAACGCGTGAGCAGTGACGACGCGTAACTAGAGCGAGAAGCGCCGGAAGGATGCAACGTGGCCGGAGACACCGAACGTATCGAGCAGGAGATCGCCAAGGCCCGTGAGGACCTTGCCAGCACGCTCGACGCGCTCGCCGAACGTGCCAACCCGCAGCGCCTCGCCGACGACGCCAAATCCAAGGCTCTGGCGACGCTGCAGAAGCCCGCGGTCATGTACTCCATCGCCGGCGTGGGGGCACTCGTGCTCGTGCTCGTGGTCCGCAAGATCACCAGCTGACCCACGCCGCTGCCGGCACCCCGGGAAGCGACGGCCTCAAACCCGCGCAAACCCGCTCCGACCAGGCGATTTCACAACTGGGGATGGTGTCATGTAATGTTCCTTCTCGCCGCCGGGAGGTACTCCGGAGGCGAAAAAGGCAAGCGCCATTAGCTCAATTGGCAGAGCAGCTGACTCTTAATCAGCGGGTTCGGGGTTCGAGTCCCTGATGGCGCACAGAGTTTCACAAGACGCCTCGCAGCAATTGCGAGGCGTCTTGTGGCATATCAGGGTTTGTGACGCAGTGGCCTGCGGAGGTCGGTGTCGCGGGCGGTGCGCAGGACACGCCGCCGAACGGACGACACACAGCGGAGCTCACAGACCGGGTTCTCGTACACTGGTGCGAGATTCGGGGAGGCATTCGGCCGACCGGTCATCAGAGTCGGGCGTGACAGGCGGGAGAGAGATGGGGATCGGTCGTTCTTCACGACGGATGCCACTGATCATCAGTGGTGTGTTGCTTGCGATCATCGCACTCGTGACATCGTGCTCACAGGAGGCGGCGTACTCCGACAACGTCACCAGTTCGAGCCTCTTCGACGATCTGCTCAAGCCCGCCGTCGACATCACCGAACTCAACGATCAGCCGCTGAGTGACAACACGGTCGGCGTCCAGCCGGGTGCACCCATCAAGGTCACCACGAGCGAGGGCACGCTCAGCCGGGTTCTCATCACCAAGTCGGACGGGACCCCGCTCAAGGGCACCTTCACCGACAACGACACCGTCTGGGTCAGCAACGAGGCGCTCGGCTACAACCGCACCTACACGCTGGAGACCGACGCGGTCGGCATCGGCGGCGCGGTCACCAAGAAGGTCACCTTCACGACCAGCAGCCCCAACAACCTGACGCAGGCCTACCTGACCCCCAACCCGGGTGAGACCGTCGGCGTCGGACAGCCGATCGCGGTGAAGTTCGACGAGCCGATCCCGAACCGTCGAGCCGCGCAGAAGGCGATCCGGGTCATCACCGATCCGCCGGTCGAGGGCGCGTTCTACTGGATCAGCGACAGCGAGGTCCGGTGGCGTCCCAAGGAGTACTGGAAGCCCGGCACCAAGGTGCGGGTCGCCGTCAACACCTATGGCATCGACCTCGGTGACGGCCTGTACGGCCAGGAGAACGTCCGCACCAACTTCACGGTCGGCCGCCGGATGGTGATCACCGCCGACGACAACACCAAGCAGGTCGTGTTCGAGCGCGACGGCCAGGTCATCAAGAGCATGCCGACGTCGATGGGCAAGCCGGGCGACGAGACCGACAACGGCATCTACCTGATCGCCGACAAGCACGACCACATCATCATGGACTCGTCGACGTACGGCGTCCCGATCAACTCGTCCAACGGTTACCGCACCCCCGTCGACTACGCGACGCGGATGTCCTACAGCGGCATCTTCTTCCACTCGGCGCCCTGGTCGGTGTGGGCCCAAGGCAACACCAACACGAGCCACGGCTGCCTCAACCTCAGCCCGGAGAACGCGCTCTGGGTCATGAACAACACGCTGCGCGGCGACCCGGTGGTCGTCAAGAACACCACGGGCGGCACGCTCTCCGGCACCGACGGCCTCGGTGACTGGAACATCCCGTGGTCGGAGTGGCGCAAGGGCAACGCGGACAACTCCTGACCCATGAACAGTCCATCCGAGAGCCGCACACACGGTTCTCGTATGGGCTCTTTCCGGATCGGCAGGCTGCGATGGTTCGTCCCGGTCTGCGCGATCGTGGTCGCCGGAACCGCGCTCGGGGGCTCCGCCGCGGTTGTGCACGCAGCACCGTCGGACGTGTTGCCGAGTTCGGGGTGTGAGGCGGATCTGCCGCCGAAACCGAAGAAGGGTCCGGTCGACCCGCGTGACCTGATCCCGCGGCTGCCCGACCGGTTCAGCATCCCGCTGCCGTACCCGCGGATCCTGCCGGTGCCCGAACCGGCTCCGGAGAAGCCGGTGGTCCGCATCCCGTCGGAGAAGCCGCCGAAGGACCCGTGCTCGGACCCGTGCCCGGACATCACCGACCCACCCAAGCCGAAACCCGACGCCGGCGGTCCCGCGTTGAGCATCGAGTTCCCGAAGATCACCTTCGATCCGGCGCCCAAGAACATCCCTGTTCCGGTGCCCAACCCGAACCCGCCGGAGCTTCCTCCGCCACCTGCGGCCGTCGCCCCGGGTGTCGACGCCGGACCGGTCGCATCCAAGCCGACGCGTCCGCGGGTGTCGGGCGTCGAACTCGTCAGCACGCTCACCGGTAAGGGTTCGACGAGCCGTACCGACAAGCGCTGGCAGATCCACGGCACCGACCTCGGGATCATGTGGGAGTCCGCACCGGGGAAGGTCGCGGTCGTCTTCGGCGACACCGTCGGCAAGGGTTTCCGCCCGCCGGGTGCCAACGGGCGGGACTGGCGGTCCAACGTGCTCGGGTTCTCGAGCGATGCGAAGCTGTCCGACGGGATGAGTATCGACACGATGATCCAGGACAGCCGATGCCACGCCGCGGAACTGCTCAGCGCGCGACGCATCGACCACTACGAGATCACCGTCATCCCGACCTCGGGTTTCGCGATCGGCGACCGCCAGTTCATGACCTATATGTCGGTGCGGACCTGGGGCAAGATTCCCGGCACGTGGCTGACCAACCACGGCGGGCTGGCGTACTCGGACGACGGCGGGTCGACGTGGACCAAGGACCCGTACGCCCGATGGGACAACATCTTCGGCGTCAGCCAGTTCCAGGTGTCGTCGATGGCTCCCCAGGGCGAGTACGTGTACATGTTCGGCACGCCCAACTCGCGGATCGGTTCGGTCGGCCTCGCGCGAGTCCACCGCGACCACGTACTGAACAAGACCGCCTACCAGTACTGGCGAGACGGTCGCTGGGTCCCCGCACGCGACGGCAACGTCGCGTCGGTGATCTTCGCCGGACCGGCCGGCGAGGTGTCGGCCCGTTACGACGAGAAGTCGAAGCGGTGGCAGCTGACCTACCTCGACGCCCTCCGCGGCGGGATCATGCTGCGCAAGGCCCGCGAACCCCAAGGGCTCTGGTCCGAACCCGCAGAACTGGTCCATTCGTCGAGGTACGACCAGCTCTACGGCGGCTTCATGCACCCGTGGTCGAGCGGGGAGGACCTGTACTTCACCATGTCGACCTGGACCGACTACAACGTCGCACTGATGCAGGCGCGCGTCCGCTGACGGACGCTCAGCGGACCTCGAATGTCCGCGACATCCCGCTGATCGGCCGGATCCTGCCGCTGCCGTCGCGGCTGTTGCCGTCGTACTTGATCCGGTACGTCCCCGACGCCCCGGCGGGCGGTCGCCAGGTGATCGTGATGCGCGAGGTGTCGGTGCTGCCGGGCGGGCGTGCCCAGCGGAACTCGGTCGACCAGTCGTTGTCGTCGGCGACCGTCGTCCACGAATCACCTTCGCGGCGCTGGACCTCCAGATACGTTCCGCCATGCCGGAAGTCGTTGTTGGGGTGCGCGCCGACGAAGTCGACGGTGATGGGCTGCCCCGGACGGTACGACCCGCCCGGCTGGCGGAGGACGTCGCCGTAGGCGTGCCCCGGGATGGGGCGGTCGGCGGGGACCGGCGGTAGCAGATCGGGCTGGAAGCCGGACTTGTCGACGGGCGCCGGACCGCGCCCCAGGCTGCGGCCCGATGCCATCGCGGCGGCGAGCTTCGCGAACTCCTGCATGTACGCGGGCAATGTGTAGCGGCCGTACTGGGTTTCGCCACCCTCGTACTGCTGGAGGTCGTACTCCTCCGGGGTGGTGACGTACTGGGTGTAGGAGTTCGCGTAACCCTGGATGAGCACGTTGTCGATGTCGACGCGCAGTTCGTCGGCGACGACCTGACGAAGTCGGAGTCCCGCGACGACGGTCACCTCGGCCGGCACCGCGACGAGCACCAGTTCCCCGATCCGCATGATCTGCAACGGGACCACCGACGGAATCCAGCCCGACGGCGGCATGAGTCCGAGAGGGAAGAGAATCAGCTTGGGCGCCTGCATGTCCCGCATCCACGGGGCGATCGGCGGCTTCTTGTCGCCGCCGAGAGCGGCCACGAGGGGATTGGTCATGCCCTCGACGAGGAGGGGGAGCGGCTGCTCGTAGTTGTCCTCGCTGCTGGTCGCCGCTGCGGCGGCACCCATCATCGCCGGCGTCGTCGACGCCGGTTTCCCGTCGGGCGTGTAGGTTCCGGCGACCCGCACCGCGGACATGTCGACGTAGCGCGTGATCGAGTCGACGCCGCCGCGGGTCATCGGGCGGGTGGCCTCGAAGGCGCGCCGTCCGGCGACGTACTGGCGTTCACCGATGAGTTCGCAGTTGCGCTTGTTGTCGGTCGTCGGGCCGCTCGGTGTGAACCACTCGAGGGAGAGGTTGGGCGTCATGTCGCCCGAGTTCGTCTGCGGGAAGGCGGCGACGAAGCCCGGCTGGGTGCGCTCCCACAGGTAGCTGGCGTACCCCTTGTTGTCGCCGGCGATCAGCACGTTGTGATCGGCCAGCGAGGTGCCGTGGGTCGAGAACCAGGTGATGGCCCCGACGTCCCTCCCGCTCGCGTGCCGAAGCCGCAGCACGGTGACCTGCGGGTCGATCGCGTTGGGGAACAACTTCTTCTCCGACGCCGGGTTGGCGTCGAAGGCGACCCTGGACCGGTTCGCGCTGGCGTTGTGCAGTTCCTCGCGACCGATGGTGATCGTGCCGGGCGCCAGGTTGTCGTGCGCGCGGACGATGGCGGCGAACATGCCGTCGACCTCGGCGTCGTACGAGTTCTTCTTGAATCCGAAAGCGGCGAGCGAATATGCGTAGTCCCAGGCGGTCCCGCCGCAGGAGGCATGCGAGTGCTGCGCGTTCAGGTTGACGTTCGCCTCGGTGTAGAGCGAACCGAAACGCTTGCTCAGCTTCTCCATCAGCCCCATGTGGTGTGACTCGAAGAGGCAGGCGATGTCGGCGGTCAGGAAGACCACGCGCTTGCCGGTGGCCTGGTCGACGATGATGTAGGCGCGCGCCCAGCATCGCTGGAGGAGGCCGGCCGCGACCTGCTCCGGATTGGAGTAGCCCATCATGCCCTGTCCGGCAACGGCACCCGTGACGTCACCGATACCGCAGCCGACGAGGTAGTTCGTCGAGTCGGAGGGGGCGGCCGGGGCCCGACCGGCCGTGCTCAGCGCCAGACCGCCGCCCGCAACGGTCACCGCCGCACCGGCGATCAGTTGTCTCCGTGTCACGTCCACGTGGTGTGTCCCCTTCAAGCTTTCTCCTGGGTGGTCTCTGGGTTGTCGGCGATGTGCGTCGACAGGTTGGCGACCACGGCGTCTGCGATGAGGTCGCAGATCGCGCGGTCGCGGATGTTCAGGAAAGACAGAGTGATTCCGTCAGTGGCGGCGAGGACGAGCGGTGCGAGATCGGCGGAGGCGCGGTCCCAGGCGGTACCGGTGGCCGCGGCGACACCGTCGAGCGCGTCTGCGATCGCCTCGTAGTACCGGAGGTACATCTGTGCGCCGAGGTCGCTGAGTCCGTCGGTCTGCCTGGCGTATTGGTTCAGCGAGATCATGGCCTGCTCGCGGTCGGGATCGGCCTGTACCCCGTCGATGTAGGCGGAGAGCGCGCTCTGCAGGATCGCCACCACGCCGGCCCGGCCCGGCGAGATGTCCTGGGCGCCCTCGCCGAGCGCGGCGCCCACCGCGGTCAACTCCTTCTCGGTTCCGCGTTCGACGAGTGCCTCGAGGAGTTCGTCGCGGGTGGCGAACACGTAGTGGAAGGTCGACAGCGTGACGCCGGCCTCCGCGCAGATCGCGCGCGTGGTCGCGCCGTCGACCCCGCGTCGTGCGATCACCCGGAATGCGGACTCCAGCAGCAGTTCTCGCCGTTCCTCGACAGGCATCCTCATGGTCGGCGCACCTTCACGTCAGCTCGGTCACCGGAGATCACCGAGGATCTCCCGTGCCGCACGACGCCCCGAGCGGACCGCTCCGTCCATGTATCCCGTCCAGTAGTCCGAGGTCTCCGTGCCGGCCCAGTGGATGGGGCCGACGGGCTCGCGGAGTGCGGTGCCGTATTTGGTGAGGGTGCCCGGTCGGCTCACCGCGACCGGCCCACCGCGCGACCAGGGTTCGAGATCCCACTTGAACACGCCGTAGTCGATGAAGTCGGCGGCCTCGGGACCGAAGTACTCGACGAAGTTGGCGATGCACTCCTTGACCAGGGTGGATTCGGGAGCGTGATCGAGGCGGCGCATGGCGTCGGCGGAGATGAAGCCCATCAGGATGTGGTTGCCCTCGGCGTAGCTCTCGAAGGTCACGTCGATGGGGCGTCCAGCGCCGTAGGCCTGTCCCGACAGACCTTTGTCGCGCCAGAACGGCCGCTTGTAGAGCGCCGCGAACTTGCTGACCGCACCCATGCGGTAGCCGCGGTGGATGCCGGTGCGTGCGGCGGGAAGTCCTGGGCGGTAGTCGATCTGGCCGGCGATGGCGGGGGACATGGCGACGATGACGCGGCGCGCGCGATGGGTGCCGGCGTCGCCGGCGACGGTCGCGATGCCGTCGGTGTAGGAGATCGACCGGACGGGCGCGTTGTAGACCATGTTCGCCGAGAGCTCGCGGGCCATCCGAAGCGGGATGAGGGCGGCGCCGCCTTCGAACAGTCGCTCCTGCGCGCCGTCGTCGGTGCTCAGGAGTCGGATGAGGGTTCCCGGGTTCTGCTCGTCGCCGGATGCCGCGATGTAGTTGAGGTAGTAGAGCGCGGAGACTTCGTCGGGACGGACCGACAGCGGTGCCGACATCGCTATCTGCACGAGGTCGCGCGCGGTCTGGGTGTCGGCGATCTGGTGGGTGTACTGCCCCCAGGTGATCGAGTCCAGGTAGGCGGCGTTCGGGTGCTTCCACGGCTGGCCGACGGGGAAGCCCGCCAGCGCGTCGGCCTGGGCCCGGACCAGCGCGGCACCCGCTTGGCCGAGGTCGGCCACTGCGGGAATCGGCAGAGCGGCAGGTACCCGCGTCGTCCCGGTGCGGCTGACGAAGATGCTGTCGCCGGCGTTGTAGGTCCGCAGCGTCCGGACGTCGTACTCACGGGCGAGGCCGGCGATGTGACCCTGTGTGGGCCCGATGAATTCGGCTCCGGCGTCGAGCGTGGCGCCCAGCTTGGGTGAGGAGATGTTGTGGACGCGCCCGCCCGCACGGTCTCGGGCCTCGAGCACGGTCACCGACGCGCCGGCAGCCTTGAGTGCCCTGGCAGCCGCGAGCCCGGACAGTCCTCCGCCGACGACGATGACGTCGACGATCCCCGTCGGCGCAGCCGACACCCGCCCCGACCCGACCAGCGACGCGCCTGCTGCCGCCAGCGTTCCGCCCAGGAAGTGTCTGCGTGAGAGGTGTGTACCCATGTGATCCCCCGATCTCGTGGTGATGGCGAGGCTATCGACCACATGTTCAGGTCAGATGACCTGAAGTATCGAGAGAGTAACAGGAGAGTGTGAGGCGCAACACCCCGATCAACGCACAATCG
>NZ_BACI01000022.1 GCF_000225505.1 Gordonia alkanivorans NBRC 16433
GGTGATCGCGCAGGGGATTGGGTGGTCGAGGTCGTTGACGGTCCTCAAGGATCGGGTGCGGGTGATTCGCCTGGAGTTCCGTGGGGTGGATCCCGCTGACCGGGTGGTCTATCAGCCCGGAGGGTGCTCGCAATGGGATCTGTGTGCGATCCCGAATGCAGGGGCATGGTCGAACGCAACAACCGGTTCTCCGAGACCTCGTTTCTGCCGGGCCGCCATTTCGCCTCGCCAGCCGACTTCACCGCCCAGTTCGATCGTTGGCTGGCCAATTCCGCCAACACCCGGGTGGTGCGCTCAATTGGTGATCGACACCCCTGTGACGTCACGGCTGAAGCCGCCACCGACCACGCCTTCCCGATCTGACCACGCCGAATCCCAGCACTTCGGTTGCGGCTCGTCAGGAACCGAAACTCCCTGAGCCGCAACCGTTGTTCGACACAGCGGAAGCCCACCGCTATGACCGCAACACCCAGCACCCCCGGCACCTACAAACGATCACCGTCTACACCAAGCCCGCGTGCGTGCAGTGCTACGCCGCCTACAGAGCCCTTGACAAGGAGGGCCTGACCTATCGGGTGATCGACATCAGCGCCGACGACGCAGCGCGTGACTACGTGATGGCCCTTGGGCTACCTGCAAGCTCCGGTGGTGGTGGCCGGCGATGGCGACTGGTCAGGATTCGGCCTCGACCGCATCAAGACACTCGGCGAACGGGATTTATTGTTCATCCAATGCATCATTGGCCGGGTGACGGAATTGGCTCTTCCAGCAGGCTTCACCGTCGGATGCTCCTGAATGCGCGCGCAAATGTCCTGGTAGGACCATTGGGTCTGTGTGCATCAATGTTGCATCTGATACAACAGTGGTGTGACGGGTGAAGATGCGGCCGGTGCGCGAAAGTCGCTGGCATCAAATGTTGTAGAGCTTGATCCTGAACGGTCTATGTTCGAGGCAATGGTGCAGGGATGGGCTCAGCAGCAACGGGCACGGTTCTTGCGTGAGTCGACGATCGGGCCACGGGTTCGGTTGGTCCAACGGTTTGCCGAGTTCACGGGGTTGTATCCGTGGCAATGGACCCCAGAAGAGGGCGAGGCCTGGGTTAGTGACCTGCGTTCGGGATCTAATCCTCTGCGGTTTTCCACGGTGCGTGGCTACCAGGTCGAGATCGGTCTGTTTTGCTCGTATCTGCTCGACCCCCGGTACGGGTGGATCTCCGAGTGCGCCAGCCGGTTTGGCCAGCCGCCGTTGCAGGTTTTTCATGAAGACAACTCTGTCATTCACGTCGCCGATTATGAGGGTGATGAGGGCCGACGGCCGTTGACGTATGACGAGACCCAGGCGCTGTTTGACGCTGCTGACGGGCGAGTCAGCCAGATCAGGGCCCTCCGCCGCAAGGGTGCGCTACCGGCGCTGCGGGACGCGGTCGCGCTGAAGTACTGCTACGCGTACGGCATGCGGCGCAGAGAGGTCTCGCGGTCCGATGTTGTTGATCTGCGCCGAAACTCGAAGTTCCCCGCCTTCGGGCGGTTCGGTGCGGTGACCGTGCGGTCCGGCAAGGCTTCTCGCGGTGGACCACCAAAACGGCGCACCGTGCTCACAGTCCCGGAAATGAGCTGGATCGTCGAGATTCTCGACCACTACCTCACCGAGATCCGCAGCGAGTTCGACCACAACGAGCACCCGGCCCTGTTTCTAACCGAACGTGGTAGCCGCCTGGGTGTGCGTGCCATCAATGCCGCATTCACTACTGCCCGCGATGCCGCCGGCCTGGACCCGAAGCTGGACCTGCATTCGCTACGCCACTCCTATGTCACCCATCTCGTCGAGTTCGACTACCCCGAACGGTTCATTCAAGAGCAGGTAGGGCATGCGTTTTCCTCAACCACTGCGGTGTACGTCGGGGTCAGCAACGAATATCGCAACGGCCTGCTGATGCAATCGATCCACGCCCGCTACGGCCGCCACTTCGACCACGGGACGACGTCATGAAACAGATCGACTACCTGTGGCACCTGCGCACCAAAATGGCTGAGCAGGGCATGTTCTCCACGACCGACCTTCAACCGCATCTGAGCGACCGCGGGATCACCTTGTCACGCGAACAGGTGTACCGGCTGGTGACCGGCCAGCCCCAACGACTGAGCATGCACACCCTGGTCGCACTGTGCGACATCCTCGAATGCACCCCCAACGATCTGATCGAGCCCCGCATCGTTGACACTTCAGCGAAGAAGGCCGCGGGTCGCGACGCGGGTGCCACCCCTATTGCGGCGCGCCGCACCACGATCCGGCGACCCCGCACAGAATCATGAACGCCGCCGCACCGCCCCATCACCCGTGCTCTGACTGTGGGCGGATCATGGTCCGTGTCAAACGCACACCCGAAGGCGGGCTGTGCCGCCGCTGCTACAACGCCCGCCGCCATGAGATGTGCGGTAGCTGCGGCAAGCAGAAGGTACCGTCCACGAGGACCGCCACGGGAGAGCCGTTGTGTGTGCATTGCGCACGGCCCAAACGGCGTTGTGCCGGATGCGGACGCATCGACCACATCAAGGCCACCAGCGATGTAGGTGAGCTGTGTCAGCGCTGCTACAACGCGCCTCAACGGCGGTGCGGGCAGTGCGGCACCGACGCGCCGATCGCGATTCGGGCCCACGCGGGCACCACCGATCTATGCCATCGGTGCGCGAGCACGCCGGAGAAGGTGTGCGGGATCTGCATGCAGTCGCATCCAGTCCATACCCATTGGCCGCTGGGCCCGGTCTGCCAGCGGTGCTACCGCGCGGCCGTGAACCACCCGAGGCGATGTGCGCAGTGCAGTACCGATCGCGCACTCATCGGGAAAAACTCTGCGGCGGATCCAATATGTGGCCCGTGCGCCGGATCGAAGGTTGGCTACGAGTGCAGGGTCTGTGGCAAAGGGGGACCGCACCACTTCGCCCAGACCTGTCACCGATGTTCGATCATCCGGCTCACACGTGAACTGCTGACCGGTCCGCACGGATCATCCGTGCCTGCAGGCCTCGAGCCACTACCTGACTATCTAGCGGACCGAGGACAACCGCAATCGACGCTGCGGTGGCTGAGCAAACCCACCACCTCGGCACTGCTCGGCAGTCTGGCCTTGATCGACGAACCACTGAGCCACAGCGCACTCGATCAGTGCCCACCCTCGTGGGGACGGCACCACCTGCGCGAGGTGCTCATCGATGCAGAACTACTGCCCGCGCGCGACGAACCGATAGAACGACTCGGGACCTGGATCACCGAAACCGCCGCCGCTCTGCCAGCACATCAGAGCGCCCTGATTGGACCGTACGGGCATTGGGCCATCTTGCGACGTGCCCGCCGCAGATCCCGCCGGCGACGATTCACCCACGCCGCCGCCGACGCAGCCCGAAACCGCATCCGCACGGCAATCACCCTGCTCGACCATCTCGATGAGAACGAATGGACGATCAGCGATCTCACTCAATCGAAGCTCGACGCCTGGACCGACGGGCAACGCCGTCGCACCAACAACATCGCCGGCTTCATCGGCTGGCTCACTCAACGCGGACTGGCCCAGAACCTATCAATCACCCGCTACACCTACCCGCCACCGTCGCAGACCGGCGACGAACACGACCACCACCGAACGATCGCAGCACTACTCTCGGGCGACACCCCGGCAGATCTGCCTACCCGCGTCGCCGGACTGTTAGTTCTTCTCTACGGCGCCCGACTGTCGCAACTGCAAAACTTGACCACCTCGTCGCTGAAGCGCCGAAAGACCCGCCGCTACATCACCCTGGCGCGCCATCCCATCGAACTACCCGACCGCCTCGCCGATCTCATCGACGTACTAGCGAGGCAAGCAACCAACAATCCGAACGCGTACACCAGAGACGGCCGCGGACACTACCTGTTGCCCGGCAGCCGAGCACACCATCCGCTACACCCGACCACCCTGAGTCGAAAGCTCACCGCCGCTGGAGTTCCCAGCCGAATCAGCCGAAACCACGCGCTCCTCGCTTTGGGCACCGACCTGCCCGCGGCGGTTCTGGCGACGCAACTCGGACTGAGCACCGCAACGACTACCGGCTGGGCCAAACTCGCCCAACGCGACTACACCGCCTACCTCCACAGCCGTGAGTAACCAAAGTAATTCGGTGGGACTGTCGGGGTCTGTCCGATATTCGGTGTAAGCGGCGGTTTCCGATTGCTCGGCGGGTCAGCGTTCTTCGGCTGCGGGCATCCGATCGGCGAACGTGATGGCCAGGGCGTTGAGCGCTGGCTTCCAGCGTACGGCCCACTTCGTCTGACCGGTACCCTTCGGGTCCAGCGACCGGCACCGGACAGAAACGATGGACAGACAATGCGGTGGAAACCAGCACTCAACGCATTCGCCATGAACCGTCCTGGATCGGATAGAGACCTGGTTCAGGCCACCTCCGCCACGGAGGCGACGCTGTCACGATAGCGCGTCTCGTACTCGACGGGTGAGCAGTAGCCCAGGGAGGAGTGCAGCCTCTCGGCGTTGAACCAGTGCACGTAGGCGGCGGTCTCTCGTTCGACCTCGCCGCGGTCCTTCCAGGCGCGGCCGGTGTCGATCAGTTCGGTCTTGTACAAGCCGATCGCCGACTCCATGAGCGCGTTGTCGAGCGCATCGCCGACCGATCCTATGGATCCGGTGATGTTGGCCTCGGTCAGCGCAGCGGTGAATGCCAACGATGTGTACTGACTGCCCGCATCGCTGTGATGAACCAAACCGGTTGCGGTGAAGTCGAATCCGGATCGGCGGCGGGCGAACAACGCTTGCTCGACAACACTCGTCACCAACGGTGTGTGCTTGCTCGCCATGACTCGCCACCCGAGGATGCGTCGCGAAAACACATCCACGAGGAACGCGACGTAGACAAACCCCGCCAATGTCCACACATACGTGAAGTCGGCCACCCACCACTGATCCGGATGTGTCGGTGTATCCCATTGTCGTTCAACATGATCAGGGAATCGTGGCGCCCTATCGTCTCGGTGGGTCGTGGTGGTGCGATGGCTGCCGCGTACAGCACCGGAGATGCCGCAGATCCCCATCAGCCGGCCGACCTGATCACGACCCATCACGTGACCGGCGCGCCACATCGTGTGATACATCTTGCGCACCCCGTACACACCGCGGTTCTTCTCGAACTGCTGGTAGACGGCATGAGCGGCGTAGGCCTCCTCGAGCATCGCTGCCGAGACCAGGCCACGCTGCTTGTGGGCATAGTAGGTGGATGGGGCAATCTGCATTCCGTACTCGGTGAGTACCCGGCAGATCGGATCGACCCCGAACCTGTCCCTGTGATCGTCGATGTACTCGACGATCAACGAAGTCGGCGGTCGATCTCCGCCGCGGCGAAAAACGCCGACGCCGTCTTCAAAATCTCATTGGCTCTGCGCAATTCGGAATTCTCACGACGCAGCTCACGCACCTGAGCATCCAACTCCCCACTGGTCGTACTCACCCCCGAGGAGACCACCGGCGTGTCCTTCTCGATCCAGTTACGCAGCGTCGCCTGATTGATATCGAGCATCTCGGCGACATGCCGGCGCGCCGCCGACTTCGACCCGCCCACCTCGCCGAGCCGATCCTGATACATCCGCACGGCACGCTCACGCGTCTCCTGGTCAAACTTCCGTGGTGCTCCCATAACAGCATTCTCCTGGTGAGATCACGGTCTCCACCAGACCCAGGACGGTTCACCATCACCTTCGCCGACCGCATGCCGGCCAGCGAGGACAACTAACCGAAAACGCCACTTACACCGTTAATCTGATACTCCCCCGAGCACTAAACACAGCTATCGGGAACTCGCGGGACTGCTCCCGATGGGCACGGCTCAGCGGCAGCAGGACGGGTCAAGAACGTGCTGCAACGCTTGCAGAACGTCAGTGTGGGCGCGGTAGTGCACATTCATGCCACGACGCTCGGGTCGAAACATGCCAGGCAACCTTGATGTGGCCCACCTGACGGCTCGAGTTGGTCCCTGTGCTCAGTGGGGCTCAATCCGGCTTGATCGTCTCCATCGTCATAGTCATATACCGGGGAAATCGAACCGTCGTAGGTTCGGGTGTTGAAGGCGTCGCGCTGTGGTTGGCGACCGTGGTGATGGCAAACCCGGCGCCAGGGTTTGCTTCGACTTCCCGACCAAGAATTCCATGCGCTGTCGGTCTCGATGCAGGTTGCGGGGGATTGCGGTCAGTTCCCTGGTGGGATGCTTTCCCAGGTTTGTGTCGGCAGGGTTCGTCCTCTGAGGGAGCAGTCGCCGTGTGGTGTCCAGTATTCGCGTTCGGGTTCGCTGGCGGCTCTGATGACGGCGTCGCTGGCGAGGATCCGTCCCGGCGTGTGTTTGGCGAGTTCGGTGAGGCGTGATGCTTCATTTACCGCGTCGCCTATGACGGTGTATTCCAGGCGCTGGTCGGTGCCGAGGTTTCCGGCGAAGACGGGGCCGGTGGCGAGTCCGATCCCGATGTCGAGTTCCCCGTGAGCCAGGACGCGGTCGCGGATCTGCCGTGCGGCGTGGAGTGCGGAGTCAGCGGCATCGGCTCGGGCGACGGGCGCCCCGAAGATGCAGAGCGCGGCGTCTCCCTCGAATTTGTTGACCAGCCCGTGGTGGCTCTCGGTTGCCGCGATCACTTCTGCGAGGAGGCGGTTGAGCTTGTCGACGAATTCTTGCGGTGAGATCTGGTGGGCGAGTGCCGTCGAGTTGGTTACGTCGACGAAGAGTGCTGTTATCTCCCGGATTTCGCCGGTCAGGTCGGCTCCTCGGTCGAGTGCGCGTTGCGCGACGTCTCTTCCGACGTGCCGTCCGAACAGGTCGCGCAATCGGTCCTGCTCCTGGAGTCCGCGGACCATGTCGTTCACGGTGGATTGCAGTACCCCGATTTCGCTGCTGTCGTCGACGGGCACACGCACGTCGAGCCGGCCTTGCCCGATGCGGCGGAGTGCACCGCGCATCTGGTGGATCGGTTGTGCGACGGCGCGGGCCAGCAGTGTTTCCGCGAGGGCTCCGGATACGAGTCCGAGGGCGGCGAGGTAGGTCGCGGCGTGGATGCGGTCGGGCGGTGCCGCATCTGGATAGTGCAGGAGCGCGATGGCCGCGGCCAATGGCAGCGCGGAGGTCAGCGCCCAGGTCAGGATCAGCCGGGAGATGACTGACGTTCGTGGTGGCGCGTGTGGGGTGTCGACGGCCAGGATCGTGGCCATCACTGGACGGAGTGCACGTTCGACGAAGAGGTAGTTGTATCCGACGGTGGCAAGTCCGCCCAATGTCATGAGTAGGGTTCCGCCGAGGGCCTCCCAGACGGGCAGGAGCGCGAAGGCCGAGCCGGACATCGCGAGGATGCCCCCGGCCCACAGAGATCCGATGAGGACGGTGGACTCGGTGGGCAATCGCAGGGTGTGGCGGGCGTGGTCGGGTGTCGGCGCAGAGGAGGTGTCCAGCCACCCGAGGCTGCGTCGACGCAGGGCGAGGACGCCTCGAACTGCGGCGAGCAGAGCCACGACCACGTAGACCGCCAGGATCTGCAGAAGCGTTCCGAGCTGGGCGCCGTATCGGTGCGGTGCGCCGCCCAGAACGATCAGCAGCGCGACGACGACGGCCCCGCCCACGCTCGAGCCCACGGTCAGCAGTGGTAGACCCCACTTCGTGCGTAACAGCACCGGAACTGGCCGGGCCGCATTGTGGGCTTCTGGTGGGTGTGGCCGGCCGGGGTGAGGACGGGCACTGGTGTGCCGCATTACCGATGCATCTTCTTTCGGTCGTGTCAGCGGTCCGGCGGGTGCGGTGACGGTCTGTCCGGCCCGTCGTGGTCGAGCGCGGAGGTGAGGCGGTCGAGTAGGTCTTGGACGGCGCCGGGGGGGCCATGTTGGGCGAAGTGCTCGATCGACACGGCGATGAACACCGCCTGGGCGGTGAACAATGCGGTGCCGTCGTCGGCGGTGGCGGTCGCCTTAAGGTGCAGTTTGCGGCCGTCGATCTCCCGGACGTGGGCGCTGATGCGCAGGGGCCGGTGCAGCGGGACGGGGGCGAGGTAGTCGACGGTGAGGCTCCGGGTCACTGCCGGGGTGCGGGCGATCCAGAGGCCGAAGCCGAACAGGTCGTCGCAGGCGGCGGCCACTGCCCCGCCGTGCGCGAGGCCGGGCGCACCGATGTGACGTTCGTCGAACGTCACATCGGTGTAGACCTCGTCGCCGGAGCGGAACACCACCAGTTGCAGGCCGGCGGGATTGTCTGGCCCGCACCCCATGCAGGTCGGCGAGTGCGGCGGCAGCGGTAGCTGGGTCATGGGCGTTCCTTCTCGACGGTGCTGGCTAGCGGCGGGCGCGGGATCGACTGCGCTGGGCCGGTTCAGCCGGGCTCCTCGATGCGCCTGCGTCCGGGGAAGCGCGGCCGGGTGCCCAGACCAGCAGAATCGCGGCACCCGCCGCCGCGATGAGTGCGAGGACGATCGCGGACTGCTCGACGCCGTGCAGGAACGCGGACTTGGCGAAGTCGGCGAGTTGCTGGCCGGCCGGTCCCGCCCGATCGGCGACCTCGAGGGCACCGGCGAGTGAGTCGGCGACCGGGCCCCGCGCCTCCGGTGGGAGCCGCGCGATCGCCGGGGCGATGTTGTGGCTGTACCCGGCGGCCAGGACACTGCCGGCGACCGCGATGCCGATCGCCGCGCCGATCTCGCGGGTGGCGTCGTTGACCGCCGCGGCGACCCCGTGCTTGTCGACCGCGGTGTCCGCGACAATAGCCGCCGTCGCCGGCGCCGCGGTCAGGCCCAGACCCGCGCTCATGATCAGCGTCGGCCACATCACGTCGACGTAGGTGGAGTCCAAATCGAGCCGGCTGATGAAGTAGAACCCCGCGGCGATGGCGAGCAGCCCGGTCACCGTCATCAACCGCAACCCCAGCCGGGTCGTCATCCACGGTGCGACCGCCGACAAGAGCACCAACGGCACCATCATCGGCGCCAAGGCCAGCGCTGAACCCAACGGGCTGTATCCAAAGATCAACTGCAGGTATTGGACGAGGACCAGGAAGACACCGAACGTCACCAGGAACTGGATGGTGATGGAGAATGATCCGCTGCCGAAGCCCCGACGGGCGAAGAACCGCACATCGAGCAGCGGATGATCCGCCCGCAACTCCCACGCCACGAACACCACTGCGGCCACCACCCCCAGCCCGAACCCGGCGACCACCACGGGATCCGACCAGCCGCGTACTGGGGCTTCGATGATAGCGAGCACCACTAGTCCGACCGCGAACACCACCGCGACCGATCCGATCACATCCATCAGCGGCGGATTTTCCTGGCGGGATTCGGGAATGGTGAAGGCACACAACAGCAGAAACACCCCCACCGCGGTCAGGCCGACGAAGATCGACTGCCACGACCAGTAGTCGAGCAGCAGCCCCGACCCGAGAATCCCCAGCAGGCCCCCGGACCCGGCGACCCCAGCCCAGATCCCGACCGCACGCCCCCGCTGCTGCTCGGGGAATCCCGCAGTCAGGATCGACAGCGTGGACGGCATCATGAACGCCGCCCCCACCCCGGCCGCTGCCCGCGCCGCGATCAACCACCACGGTGTCGATACCAACAGTGGCACCGCCGAGGCCAGCGAAAACAGCGCCAACCCCACGATCAGCACCGCCCGCCGGCCGTAGCGGTCACCCAGGGCCCCGGCGGGCAACACCAGACACGCCAACACCAGCGTGTACCCGTCGACCACCCAGGTGAGCTGGGTTTGCGTCGCCCCGGTGGCCACCGCAATGTTCGGAAGCGCGGTGTACAGGGCCGCCATTGAGGCGACCACCAGGGCCACCGACAGGCACGAGACCACCAACGTCCACTTCTGAGCCCGCGACAGCAGCACTCGACCATCGGCGGTCATGCAGCCACCTCCACTTAACGCTACAGCTGGTAGCGTTCCACTACTATGAGTATCACAATGTGGGGTGCGGGGATAGTGCCTGCGACTGATCCGAGGGCACAATTACGAGGTGAGCGAAGAGATGATCAACCAGAACACCGACGACGACGAGGACCGGCTCGTGGATCCCCGGAAGGCACGCTCACGCGCACGACTGCTCGACGCGGCGACGTCCCTGCTCTCGACCGGCGGTATCGAGGCCGTCACGATCGACGCGGTCACCAGGGCGTCCAAGGTCGCGCGGACTACCCTCTACCGGCACTTCACCGACAGCACCCAGCTCCTGGCCGCGGCGTTCGAGCGTCTGCTGCCCCCGGTCACCGCGCAGCCGGCGTCCGGAACGATCCGTGAACAGTTGATCGAACTGCTGGACCGTCAGGCCAAGCTCATCGAGGAAGCCCCCGCCCAACTGACGATGCTCGGGTGGCTGGCCCTCGGGTCCGCCCAACCCGGCACGGCCGGGGCGACACCGCATCCCGAAGAAGACCGGAACCCGGTCAGTTCGCTTCGCGCACGGGTGCTCAACCAATACCGCGAACCGTTCGACCGGATCCTGGACAGCCCCGGAGCCCAGCAGGAGCTCGGTCGCTTCGACACCAATCTCGCCCTGACCCAACTCGTCGGACCCATCGTCTTCACCCGACTCACCGCACTCCCGCCGATCGGCCCGGCTGAACGCCAGCAACTCGTCGACGACTTCCTCGCTGCACGCTCCGCGCAACGCGCGCTGACCGTGACCCCGGACTGATCTCTGATTCAGCACCCGCCCGAGGCGGCGGGCTGGGACGTCAATTCGGCGATCAGCGCCTCGACGCGGGTCTTAATCTCGTCGCGGATCGGGCGAAACGCTTCCACGCCCTGGCCCGGCCGGATCGTCAAGGACCCAGTCCTGGTAGCTCTCGCTCGGGGAAGATGGGGCAGCTGTCACCGCAGCCCATGGTGATCACACGTTTGAGGCTTGCACGGCATCGGTGGTGAGGATTTTCGGTGTCTGCGCCGTGATGTCGATGCCCACCTCGGCCATCTGCGAGCGTCCGGCGTTGTACACGCAGACGAACAACTCGCTGGGGGTGATGGACATGAATTGAGATCCCTCCGTCAGGAGGGACAGGAAGCAGATGAAAATCAGGCAGGAACGGGAGTGGTCAACTCGCGCAACAACGTTGGACCCTGGTGTCCAGGCCGTCGCGGATGGCGCGGACCGTCTCGAGAGTTTGAGCCTGCGGATCGTCGAGGGTCCGGTCGGAGGTATCGCTTGCCGGGATAGATCGCGCAGGGATCGCCGCAGCCAATCGAGACCACCACATCGGCGGCGGCCAACACATCATCGGTCAGCGGTTTCGGGTATTCGGCGCCCAGATCCAGGCCGATCTCCCTCATCGCTTCGATGACCATCGGGTTGATGGCATTGACCGGTGCCGACCCCGCCGAGCGCACGTGCACACGGCGGTGGCCGTTATGGGTACGGAGAAGTGATGTCGCCGTAAGGCACCCGCGCCCGCACTCCGGGTGCGCACCCTCCGGACCCCGGGCGTTCTTGCTAGCCCCGTGGTCGAACCCGTTTCGACGCACGTGGCATTGTTCGCCAAATCACTTGATAACGACAGTGTTCGGCTGCGAATGATTGGGCCACTCGGTTTCATAGCTCCTTACGCAAAATACTGCGGACGTGAAGCCCTAGATTAACCTTGACTCAATCACGCGAGGCGGTAAGACCTGACTGGTGAAAAGGATTGCAATACAACGCATTTCGAGCTGTACTTGAGCTACTGGGAATGGCGACTGAGAGTGTTTGTCGAATAATGCTGGTTCAAATATTGACCGTCCACCAGCCTCTACGGCCGCGTGACCGGGAAAGAAGCCGAGACGCATGCCTTCCACCGACTATGCGCAGCGGGCCGTGGCCTACTGGGCCAAGTCCGACCGGGCCTACACCGAAGGTGATCCGCGCTATGGCGACGAGCTCGCTCACTGGCCGCCCAATGCGAACAGTGGTCATACGACGACCTCGCTGGCGTCAGCAGCGACGTCGCCTAACCACCGACACGGACAAGAAGACAGCAGGTGATCGTCATGGCCGACAAACCCGAGGTCGCACCCTCTGATGCGCCGCAACCGCTGGCGACCGCGATCGAACCGCTGTGCGAGGTGTAAACCGAGACGACCTCACCCTCACCGGCACTACCGGGGACGACACCGCCGAGGTCGACAACACTCTCGCCCTGGAGCTGGACATGCTCACCGCGTTGTTGTGGGCACCGCCGGCCCGGGGCCGCCAGGTGGTCGGGGCGTTGATCGGGTCCCGTGCCGACCGCGACGCCGGCACCACCAGCACGGTTCTTCCCGCTGGCAGAGTGGTGTTCTTCAATGCCGTGCATCAGAACGTGTTCGACACCGCCGTGGCCTTGCTCGACGAAGGTAGCCCCGCCACACCCGTTCTGGTCAACGCGCGGTTTGCCGATCGATGACTCACCACCCGCACCCGCAGCGTCATGCTCGAGATCGCCTCATCCCGGCACGGCCGCCCCGTCGCCGATAGTGCCGACTTGGGAGTGGCGTCTACGTCGGCGTGCCGACCACGCGTCCGGCGAAACCGTCGAGGCGTGTGCGCAACGACTGGATTCGCTGTTGCCGGACCGCGTCGGGGTCATGCCCGCCGAACACCGGCGGGGGCTTCATCCGCACGTTCTTCGAGCATTCGAAGTTCGAACAGATCAGGGTGCCGATGGTGTCGCCCTTCCGGCCGGCGGCGCCGGCGGACTTGGCACTGAAGAAGGCGACGTCGTTGGGCAGCAGGACGTCCTCGCAGAACGAACACAGCGGTCGTTTGCGCGGCTGGCGTCCGCCCAGGCGGAGCATGATGCCGACGGGCTCGTCGTCGGTCGGGATGACGAGGTAGCCGATCATCGGCTGCTTGGGATCCCGCCAGCCGACGAAATCCTTGCTCTCCCAGTTCAGTTCCTTGAAATCGGGCGGCAGGACGAGTGACTTGCGTTCGCGGACGGTCGCATTGACGAAGGATCCACGGATCTCGGATTCGGTCAGGGCATGCATGAGTGAGAAACACCTCGGGTGTCGTGGGAGGAATGAGGGCACGCGTCGACCGGCGCGGTCCGCAGATGCGGTACTCACGCCGGTCGGGGCAGGTCACTCAAGCGCCGGCGTGCAGGACGCCGACGACCTCCTCACGCCCGGTGGGCGACGACACGGAATGCATGGTTCCGATGCTCGCGCGCGTGCGCCGCTCTGTCAACGCATTAACGCGAGCGATCGGGAGGGCAGGACCGGCCTTGTCATCCGGCCAACAGACCGGCGACCTTCACGACTCGCTGTGCCAGGTGGGCGAGGGCGGCCTTGGTCGGGTCGTCGAGGTCGTTCTTGTTCTCCGGGCCGGTGACATGTGAGACGCCGTACGGGTTCCCGTCGGCGAACTTCAGTCCGTCGGTGTAACCGGGCGGTACGAGAATGCCGCCGAAATGCATGAGCGAGGTGTACAGCCCGACGAGTGTCGTCTCCTGCCCGCCGTGTGCGGTCTGGCTCGAGGTGTAACCGGCATAGGCCTTGTCGGCGAGCTTTCCCTCGGCCCAGAGTCCGCCCAGTGAGTCGATGAAGGTCTGGAACTGCGACGCTGTACTGCCGAATCGGGTCGGGGAGCCGAAGATGACGCCGTCCGCCCAGACGATGTCGTCGCCGGTGGCGGTCGGTAGATCCTTGGTCGCCTCGTAGTTCGCCGACCAGGCAGGGTTCTCCGCGAAGCTCGCCGGGTCGCGGGTCTCCTGGATGTGGCGGACCCGCACCTCGGCTCCGGCCGCCTCGGCAGCGGTCTTCAGTTCGTCAGCCATGGCCGTGCCGTGTCCGGTGGCCGAGTAGTAGATGATCGCCAGTTTCGTCATGTCACTCCTGTCTCGGTGGTTGCGACTTTCCGTAGGCGGGTACCCGTGTTCGGTGATGCGACACCCACACGCGCGAAAAGCCGTCGACGGGATTCGTCACCCGTCGACCGGCGGATAGGTGGAGCGATGCTGCACATCGGCACCTCGGGCTGGCAATACAAGGACTGGCGCGGCGCGTTCTACCCACAGAAGCTCCCGCAGCGGGAATGGTTGAACTACTACGCGGAGCGGTTCACGACGGCCGAGGTCAACAACACCTTCTACCGACTGCCGGAGAAGACTGTGTTCGAGAACTGGGCCGCGACGGTGCCCGCCCACTTCCGGATGGCTACGAAGATGAGCCGCTACCTGACGCACGTGAAGCGGTTGAAGGAGCCGGCCGAGCCCGTCGAGCGTTTCCTCGACCGTGCCGCCGGCCTCGGCACCAAGCTCGGGCCCGTCCTCCTACAACTCCCGCCCAACTTGCAGGCGCAACCCGACTCCCTGGACGCCACCTTGAAGCTGTTCCCGGACACCGTCCAGGTCGCCGTCGAGCCTCGCCACGAATCCTGGTGGACCGACGAGGTGCGCGACGTGCTCGAACGTCACAACGCCGCCCTGTGCTGGGCCGACCGGAAGAGTCGATCCCTCACCCCGCTGTGGCGGACGGCCGGCTTCGGATACCTGCGCCTGCACGATGGCCCCGCCAAGCGGCCGATGAGTTACGGAACCCGCGCCATCGACAGCTGGCTGCGTCGATTATGGGACACGTTCGACGACGAGTGCGACGTCTACGTGTACTTCAACAACGATCCGGGGTGCGCCGCGATTGACAACGCACGCACCATGATTCGCCGAGCATGAACCCTGGGGATACCGGTCGCGACGATCGACGACGCGTCCGCCGAGTGAGCGAGAACACGCCCATTTAATTGGTATTCGGGATGCCGATTTATGGTCTACTTGCGACATGCAGCTGACACGCTTCACCGACATCGGCCTCCGGGTCGTGATGCGGCTCGCCGTCGCTGGTGAACAACCGGCCGGTGAACAATCGCCCGGTGAACAGCGTGGGGCTGCAACACCTCTCACCACGAAGGATCTCGCGGCAGAGCTCGCCGTCCCGTACACGCATGTCGCCAAAGTCGTCGGCAGGCTGTCGGAGATGGGCGTCGTCCACGCGCGCCGCGGCCGTACCGGTGGTCTGACGATCACCGACCTCGGCCGCGAAGCGCGCGTGGGCTGGCTCGCGCGATCCCTCGAGGGTGACGGGGAGGTTGTCGATTGCGAAGGCCCGCAGCCGTGCCCGCTCCGGCGCGGATGCCGTCTGCGGGGAGCGCTCGCCCGTGCGGCCGCCGCCTTCTACGAGAGCCTCGACGCCGAGACCGTCGCCGACCTCGCCGCCGAGCCGACCACCGCGGTGCTGCTCTCGCTGTCGACGCGGCCACCGCAAGTGGATGGACCGCTCCAGGCGGAGCGGTAGCGACACGCCCACAAAGACTTCCGGCCACACGCCGGAACTCCTATCCCGATGAGCAAGTGAACAAAGGAGTTCTCATGCTGTCCGACACCCAACGCGCCACTCTCGCGGCGACCCTGCCCGCAGTCGAGGGGGCACTCCCGGAGATCACCCCGCGGTTCTACCGCGGGCTCTTCGACGCGCATCCGACGCTGCTGGACAACATGTTCAACCGGACTCACCAGAAGTCCGGTGAACAGCCGCAGGCCCTCGCCGGCTCGGTCGCCGCCTTCGTGCGCCTCCAGCTCGAACCCGACGTCCGGCGTCAGCGGTTCATCCTGGACCGGATCGCGCACAAGCACGCGTCGCTGGGCGTCACCGCCGATCAGTACAAGGTCGTCCACCAGCATCTGTTCGCGGCGATCGTCGAGGTTCTCGGCGAAGCCGTCACGCCAGAGGTCGCCGATGCCTGGGACCAGCTGTACTGGGACATGGCCGACCTGCTCATCGCCTCGGAATCCGACCTGTACGCCGCCGCGGGTGTCGAGCCCGGCCAGGTGTGGCGTGAGGTCACGGTCAGCGACCGCGTGCAGGTTTCGCCCGACACCATTGCGCTGACCCTGGCCCCGGTTGAGGGTGAACTACCGAAGTTCCACCCCGGACAGTACATCTCGGTCCAGGTTCCGCTGAGCGACGGCGCGCAGCAGATTCGTCAGTACAGTCTGACGGGCTCGCCCGACGATGCCGAGTGGCGTTTCAGCGTGAAGCTCGCCGGCGAGGTCTCGGCACACCTGCACGAGCACGTCTTCGAAGGCGACACCCTGAGGGTCAGCACCCCGTTCGGCGACCTCACCCTGCCCGACGACGATGCCCCGCTGCTGCTCGCCTCGGCCGGGATCGGGTGCACGCCGGTGATCGGCCTCCTGACCGCGCTGGCAGAGAAGGGCGATGCCCGGCCGGTGACGGTCCTGCACGCCGACCGTTCCCGCGACCGCCAGCCGCACCGCGGAATGCTTGCCGCGCTCGTGGATTCGCTGCCCACCGGCCGACTGATCCAGTGGTACGAGAACACCTCGCCGCACATCGTCTCCGATTCGGTCCGAGTCGGCCACATGACGTTGGACAATGTCGAGGTGCACCCCGAATCCAACGTCATGCTCTGCGGCCCCACCGGATTCCTGTCCTCGATGCGCGAGGAGTTCCTCGGCCGCGACATCGCGGAGAGCCGGATCCACTACGAGACCTTCGGCCCGGAACTGCTGCGGTCGAGCGCGCGATGAGCACCTCCGCGGCGGTCGTCACCGCGCTCACCTTCGTGTGGCTCGGCATGGTCTTCGCGATCTCGTTCCTGGAGGCGCCGCTGAAGTTCCGGGCGCCGGGCGTGACCCTGCCCATCGGTCTGGGGATCGGGCGACTGGTCTTCCGCGCACTGAATGCCGCCGAGGTCGTCTGGGCGGCCGCGATTCTGATCGCCGTCGTGCTCGGTTCGTGGCCCGGGGTGGCCACACCGATTGCCGCAGGCGTGGCGATCGCAGCCCTGGTCATCCAGCTCGTGGCAGTACGGCCGGCCCTCGCCAAGCGGTCCGACGCCGTGCTGGCCGGATATGAGGGTCCGCGTAGCTCAGCTCATCTCGTCTACGTGGCCTTCGAAGTGATCAAGGTGGCCGCGCTCATCTGGCTCGGCACCGCAGTATTGGTGAGCGCGTCCTGATCGGGGCGCCCCGACGGAGCGAACCCGGTTGGTCGTCGCTCATCGGTGGCTGGTGACGTCACCGATGAGCGACGCGGCCAAGTCCTCTGCTTGAGTGCGGATCTCGGGTACGGCGGTGGTCTCCCAGAGCTCGCCGCGGCGCAGCGAGCCGAGAGTCCAGATCGGACCCGGGTGGCCGTCCGCGTCGAGGACGTGCCCGTCGTCGGTGACCAGGCCCAGGCCGAGCGCATCGGTGGTCGCGATCCCGGCGTCGAGAACCGAGTCCAGGACGGGATTACCGAGTTCTCGCACGTCCGACTGCGGACCGGTGCAGTTCACGATCCATGCATAGGTGCGTTCGTCGTCGCCGGTCGTGACGGTGAGACCACCGGGGACCGCGTCGACGCGGTTGATCCGTCCAGAGCGCACGACGAGGCGTCCCGATCGCCGGGCCTCGTCGACGAGTTTGCCGCTCGACGGGGGCATCCGGTGCCGACGCACAAGCCAGTCGCCGGCAAGTTCGCGGACGAAGGTGCCGCGGTCCGCCTCGTCGAGCCGGGCCCACAGTTCGGCAACGCGGTAGCGCACACCGTCGACGCCGGGCCGCCAGTTCCCCAGCAGGCGTTCGATTCTCGCGACATGGGTGGCGACCGCGGCACGGATCTCGTCGAGGCTGTCACCCCAGGTCGAGGTGTCGGGGACGACTTCGCCGAGGTAGGTGTCGGCATGCCGCCGGGGGAGTCGGCCGCCGCGTGAGATGGCCTCGACGCGACGGTTGCCGCCCGACTTGAGCAGGCTGATCGCCACGTCGACCATCGTGAGGCCGGTGCCGACCACGAGGACGTCACCGTCGTCGGTCACCACTGGTTCGAGGGCGTCGGGCAGCCACGGGTTGGCGACGTACCGGGGTTGATCGCTCAGGTCGCAGGGTGCCCAGCCGTCCCCGACACCCGGGAGTCCGGTCGCGAGCACCAGCCGGTCGCCGTCGACGACGGTTCCGTCCGAGGTAGTCACCCGAACTCCCTGACCGACGGCGGTGACCCCGACCGCGCTTTCCCGGACGTGCCGGACACTCAGCCGGCCGCCGGCGCGCTCGCACGCCTCCGCCAACCGGGTCCGCAGATAGCGCGCCCACTGTGCGCGCGGTGCGAAGAAGTAGTGCGCTTCGTCGCCGGAGACGAGCCCCTCGGCACGGCACCAGTCCACGAAGTCGAACCGCTCATCCGGGTCCACCGACATCCCTGAGGCCGGGACGTTCAGCAGGTGGGCGGGATCCTTGGTGCCGAACGCGGGACCCGCGACCTGGCCGGTCGGGTCCACGACGACGACCTCGAGTGCTTCGGCCCGGTCACCCGCAGCGACCAGGCGAGCCAGGTGGAACACGACCAGGGAACCGGCGGCGCCCGCGCCGACCACGATCACGCGCATCAGCCGACCCCGGCGCCGACGGCGCGGGACAAGACGGATCCGCTGCGTGGACGGGGACGCTTTTCGAGCACCGGTACTTCTTACAGCAGGCCGGCCGATCCGTCCTGAGGAGGAGCGGTCGCCAGGGTCGGCGATCACGCGGCGTACGTCGGTGACCCTGCCGACAATACGGACAGCGGATTAGGTAGCCTAACCTAACTATGCACGCCCTTAGGCCGGTAGTCGCCCCATGACCAGGATCGATCCGGCGACCTCCGCGACGATTCCGGCCACGGCCGAGAACTCCGACGAGAGTGTCGTCGCCCTGTGGCGGAACACGGCGACACAATGTGGCGACGCGGTCGCCGTCCGGACCCCCGAGGCCTCCATCAGCTACCGCGACGCGGTGAACCGCACCGATGATCGCGGACGCGCCATCGCCGCCGCGATGACCGAGCCGGGACGACCGGTCGCCGTCGACGTCGAGTCCGACATCGACTCCGTTCTCGCGATCTTCGCGGTGCTCACCTCGGGACACCCGGTGATCCTGGTCGACCCCTTTCTGCCCGACGACCGCCGAGACCACATCCTCGAACTCTCCGGAGCTCAGCGGATGTCCCCGGCCGACATCGCTGCGCTTCCGTCGTCGGACACTCCGCTCGCGGTGCCCGCGCCCGACGCCCCGGCCGTACTGATCTTCACCTCCGGTTCCACCGGTAAGCCCAAGGGCGTGACGCTTCCTCATCGTTGGGCCCTCGGGATGGCGCTCGACGGCATGACCTTCATGCGCTTCGAAGACGAGGACAAGGCGACGGCGCTGTTACCGCTGAGCTTCGGTGCGGGCGTCGACTGTCTGCTGATGTCGTTGCTCAACGGGTCGACGCTGCTGCTCTGGGACGTCCGCCGACGTACCACCGAGGGGCTCTGCGACTGGCTGCGCCAGGAACGGGCGACGACGGTCCACTGCACGCCGTCGCTCCTGAGGTCCTGGCTCGCCGACCTCGGTCCCGGCGATGTGATCGAGAGCGTGCGTCTGGTGTCGACCTGTGGCGAACCGGTCCACTCCGGCGACGTCGAGCGCGTCCGCGCGACCATTTCACCGGCCGGGGTGTTCTGCAGCTGGTCGGGGTCGTCGGAGACGGCCAATCTCGCGTTCAACCTCTTCCCGCCGGATCGGCCCGTTCCCCCTGGTGCGGTCCCGGTCGGCACGCCCGCGTCGAAGAAGTCCGTCCGCATCGTCGACGAGGCGGGCCACGATGTCCGGACCGGGTCGACCGGTGAGGTCGTCGTCGAATCGGAGTACATCGCGTCGGGCTACTTCAACAATCCCGCGCTGACCGCAGCCAAGTTCGAGAACCTGCCCGACGGGCGCCGCCGCTACCGGACGGGCGATCTCGGTCGGTTCGACGGCGAGGGCCGGCTGCATCTGCTCGGGCGACGCGACGACGCGGTCAAGATTCGCGGCTACCTCGTCGAACCCATCGAGGTGGAGGCAGCTCTACGAGCTCTGCCGTGGACCGTCGACGCGGTGGTCACCGCCGACCGGGACACCGCACAGCTCATCGCGCACGTCGCCGTCGCCCCGGACAAGTGGACGCCGTCGCCGGCCGAGATCCGGACCGCGCTCGCGAAGACGCTGGCACCGTGGATGATCCCGCGTGACGTGGTGGTTCTGACCTCGCTGCCCCGGAACGAGCGCGGCAAGGTCGACCGCGCCGCCCTTCCGCCCGCACCGCCGCGGACACCCGAACCCGTTCGCGGACCGACCGAGTCGACCCTCATGCACATCTGGTGCGACATCCTCGGACTCGAGACCGTCGGGCGCAACGAGGATTTCGTCTCGCTGGGCGGTGACTCGCTCGCCGCCGCGAAGATGCTCGCCGAACTTCGCGACCGCTGGCTCGTCGACATCTCGACCGCGGACTTCGCCGGCACCCCGACCATCGCCGGCCTGTCCGAACTCCTCGACGCCGCTCATCGGGACCGCGCCCGCTCGGTCACCGGTGCCACGATCATCCGGCTCCGCGAGGGGACCGGCACCCCCGTCTTCGTGATGTCCGGCGCGGGAACACCTGCGGCCAGCCTGCTGCCACTGGCCCGTGAGATCGATGGGGATGCACCGGTTTACGGCCTGCAGGCCCATGGACTCGAGAAGCGCGGTCGGGCGGACCGGACGATCCGTGCCGCCGCACGACGCGCGGTGAAGGACATCGAGTCGATTCAGGCCGACGGCCCGTACCGCCTCGTCGGGTACTCACTCGGCGGCTTCGTCATGCTCGAGGCCGCGACGATCCTCGACGGCCGCGACGAGCGCTGCGAATCGGTGATCATCCTCGACTCCCGGTTCGAGCCCGAGCTGGTCGAGCGCATCGGTGGCCGCATGACCGATGACACGGGCGCCGACGATCCCGCGAGACTGCCCGACCGCACCGGCACTGACGATGCAGAACGTGCGTCGAACTCGCAGTCGCTCCAGATCCGGTGGACACGCCTGGTGATGCGC
>NZ_BACI01000021.1 GCF_000225505.1 Gordonia alkanivorans NBRC 16433
AGACCGGAAGCGTCAGCTGGCGTAGGCGCGCAGGCGCTCGGCACGATCGCCGGCGCGCAGCTTGCCCATGACCTCGCGCTCGATCTGACGCACGCGCTCGCGCGACAGTCCGAACATGCGGCCGATCTGATCGAGGGTGCGCGGCTGGCCGTCGTCGAGGCCGTAGCGCATCCGGATGACCTGCTGCTCACGCTCGTCGAGGGTTGCGAGGACCGCCCGGATGTCGGAGTGCAGGAGACCGGCGATGACGGCGTTCTCGGCGGAGGTGGCCTCGGCGTCCTCGATGAAGTCGCCCAGCGGCGCCTCCTCGTCGCTACCGACCGGCATGTCGAGGCTCACCGGGTCGCGGCTGTGGTCGAGGAGGTCGGCGATCTTCTCGGCCGGGATGCCCGACTCGTTGGCCAGTTCCTCGTCGGTGGCCTCGCGGCCGAGCTGCTGGTGGAGCTCACGCTTGATGCGGGCGAGCTTGTTCACCTGCTCGACGAGATGGACGGGGAGCCGGATCGTGCGGCTCTGGTCGGCCATGCCGCGGGTGATGGCCTGACGAATCCACCATGTGGCGTACGTCGAGAACTTGAAGCCCTTGGCGTAGTCGAACTTCTCCATGGCGCGGATCAGACCCAGGTTGCCCTCCTGGATGAGATCCAGGAGCGGCATGCCGCGACCGGTGTAACGCTTGGCCAGCGAGACGACGAGACGGAGATTCGCCTCGAGCAGGTGGGCGCGTGCCGCCTCACCCTCGCGGACGATGGTCGCCAGGTCACGCTTCTTGGTGGCCGAGAGGCGCTTCTTGGTTGCCAGGACGTGCTTGGCGTAGAGGCCGGCCTCGATCTGCTTGGCGAGTTCGACCTCCTGCTCTGCGTTGAGGAGAGCGGTGCGTCCGATCCCGTTGAGGTAGACGCGGACGAGGTCCGCGGCCGGCGACTGGGCGTCGAGATCCTGCTCCGTCATCGCCGGGCGGGTGCCCGGGGCGGCGGGATCGGCGAAACCTGTGGTCGGGGTCGAACGTGCAACTGTCGAGCGTGACATGCGGCCTCCTGACTTGAATGCGTTCACTGGGTCCAACGTCCATGTGATGGCGATAGTTCCCGAAAGTCATTCGGCGCAAACCCGAAGGAGGCTTGGTGACCTGCGAAGACTTTCGCCGATTCGCAGGAGCGGCTGAGAAGTTGCTGAGATGTCGAACGCGGGGGAACCGCGAGCGCGTCAGTCGTCGGGATCGACGACGTGCCCCTCGACGGTTCCCCGGTCGAGTTGCTGATCGGTGTGCGAGAGGGCGGGCGGGCCGACGACGTGATGGTCGGCGCCGTACTTATAGTGCGGTACCTCGCCGCGCTTGCGGGGCGGGCGGTCGTTGGCGATCAGCACGGCCATCCACGGCAGCGGGATGGAGATGGCGACGATGGCCAGGGCGAGGAGTCCGGAGCCGGTGATCGAGTAGGCGATGCCGGCGACTATCAGTGCGGGGACGCGGAACGCCATCATGATCAGGTACTTGCGCACCCGGGCCTTCTGCTGCGCTTCGAGCGAGTCCTGGGCGTCGGTGATCAGGAAGGTCTCGGCGGCCACGGCCGGGTGTTCCGACCTGCCGAATCGTCTCGAGTCCTCGTGGTGGTCGTGCGGCTGACGGCCGGTCGCGCCCATGGAATCCCTTTGTTCGAACACCCTCTCCACTGTCCCACTTTCGGTTGCTCATTGCACTGACGGATTCCGGGCACCTGACGGCTGCCGCGGAGCAGCCTGTGCTTCGGGTTCCCCGGTGACGCACAATAGAGCAATGGCAACTGAAACCATCGAACGCCCCGATCTCGACGAGTGGACCGACACCGAGACCGACGAGAGGTCCGACGCCGACGCCACCGACAGCAGTGACGACGACCGGCCCAAGTTCTTCCACTACGTCAAGAAGGACAAGATCGCGGAGAGCGCCGTGATGGGCAGCCATGTGGTCGCGCTCTGCGGCGAGACCTTCCCGGTGACCCGTGCGGCCAAGCCGGGTTCGCCGGTGTGCCCGAAGTGCAAGAAGATCTACGCCAAGCTGCGCAAGTAGCGAGGGGGTCGCCGGGACCGGTCAGTCGCTCTCGCGGTCGCGCGTGGGACGTCGGATCGGTCCCGACGACAACCGGTCGGGAATCGTCTTGAGCTGGCCGGTGAAGTCGGAGGTCTGCGAGTTGACCCAGTGCCGGACCTGGGTCGTCGTGGACGCCTTGGCCGGCCAGAACTGTTGCACCGCCGCGTTGAACTCGGCCCCGATGACGATGCCGAAGCCGAGCGAGAAGGTGAACAGCAGGAAGGCGATCGGTGTCGCCAGCGCCCCGTATGACACGCCCGCCTCGGTGATCTTCGTCAGGTAGATGCGCAGCACGTAGCTGGCGACCCAGAAGAACACGCCCGCGACGATCGCGCCGCCGATGAGCCGGTGCCACGGCAGCGGATTGGGCAGGGCCAGGTGGTAGAGCGTGGTGAGCACGAACAGCAGGAGCACCGCGACGAACGGGAAATAGCCGAAGTCGATGAGTGTGGTCACGAACGACCCCCAGACTCCGGGACGATCGCCCGCAGATAGTTCGGTCCGAGTGCGACCAGCGGCAGCAGGAACACCGCCACGAACAGGAAGCCGACGTAGAGGAACAGCGCGAAGAACCGCTGCCACACCGGATGCCGGACCTCGTGCTGATCGTGCGCCTTGGCGATGGAGGCGATGAAACACGACATCGCCGACGAGCCGGCCCACAGCGACAGGATGAAGCCGACCGACATGAGTCCGATGCGGCCCCGTCCCAGGACGCTGTCCACGGTCGGGGTGATCAGGTCGTCGACGACCGTCTCGGTGAAGGTGCGCTGCGCGAACTCGATGATGCGGTCGTAGACGATGTCGACGGTGCCGGGTCCGAACCAGCCCGCGACGTAACCGACCGAGCCGAGGAGCCCGAGCAGCAGCGGGGGCAGCGAAAGCGCCTGCCAGAACGCGGCCTGCGCCGCCCAGCCGATGATCCCGTCGTCCCAGGACTTCACGATCGTCCGCCACACCACCCGGTGCATGTTGGGTAGGACCGGGGGACCGGGTTCGTTCTCGGCGTCGTCCGAATCCGAAGCCGCCTTCGCGCCGTTCGCCGGGACGGGCTCGTCGACTCCCTCGGGCTTCTCCGGCCGGTCGTGCACGACCGCGACGTCACGGGAGGCGGGTGCGGTGACGCCGGGGATTTCGGTGTCGCCGGCGAGCGGGGCCGGCCGGCGCGGCGTCCGGATCGTCGTGTCGAGCGGAGCGGTCACCGCGCTCGACGGATTCGGGCGCACGGCAGCCACCGGCGACGTCGCGTCGTCGGTCAGTGGCACCGGATTCCTCTTTCGCGTTGTGATGAGTTCAATATCCCCGATCGAAGGCCGTAAAGGGTACCCGGGTCACCAGGCGCGTCGTTCGGAGCGACCACACGGTGATGTCCGCGTCGGTGTCGGCGAGCCGCGGCGAGGGGGTGTCGCGATGCGGGTGCGGGGGCGGCCCGGCGGTACGATTGCCGGGTCCCCTTCGGCGCGGGTCCTCCCAACGCGAGGGGTCATTTCATGCCCGGTAGGGAATCCGTACGCCGTCAGGAGCAACACACACGTGACGTCCGCCGAACCCTCCACCAGCAGTGCCGATGCGTCGGGAACCGCCGCTCCCAATCTCGGGTCGCTCCGTGCCTGGCAGCGCCGTGCGCTGACCAAGTACCTGACGCGCAGGCCGAAGGACTTCCTCGCGGTGGCGACGCCCGGCGCCGGCAAGACGACGTTCGGCCTGCGTGTCGCCCGCGAACTGCTCGACGATCGGACTGTCGAACAGATCACCGTCGTGGCGCCCACCGAGCACCTCAAGCACCAGTGGGCCGAGGCGGCCGCGCGCGTGGGTATCGCCCTGGACTCGCATTTCTCGAACTCGGCCGGACAGACCAGCTCCGACTACAACGGCGTCGTCCTCACCTACGCCCAGGTGGCCGCGCACCCGACCAAGCACCGGGTCCGCACCGAGAACCGCCGCACCCTGGTCATCCTCGACGAGATCCACCACGGCGGTGACGCCAAGTCGTGGGGTGATGCGATCCGCGAGGCCTTCGACGACGCGGAACGCCGCCTGCTGCTCACCGGTACGCCGTTCCGCTCCGACGACTCGCCGATCCCGTTCGTCGTCTACGAGGCCGAGGCCGGCGGACACCAGCGCTCCAAGGCCGACCACACCTACGGCTACGCCGACGCGCTGAAGGACGGCGTCGTCCGTCCGGTGGTGTTCCTGGCGTACTCCGGCGAGGCGAGCTGGCGGACCAGCGCGGGCGAGGAGTTCACCGCGCGTCTCGGTGAGCCGTTGTCGGCCGAGCACACCGCGCGCGCCTGGCGGACCGCCCTCGACCCGCACGGTGATTGGATTCCGGCGGTCCTCACCGCCGCGCACACCCGACTCGGCCAGCTGCGTGCCAGCGGGATGCCCGATGCCGGCGGCCTGGTCATCGCGACCGACCAGTCGACCGCCCGCGACTACGCCGAACTGCTCACCGCCATCACCGGCAAGCAACCGACTCTGGTCCTCTCCGACGACCCCAAGTCCTCCTCCCGGATCGCCGAGTTCTCCGCGTCGAAGGACGAGTGGATGATCGCGGTGCGCATGGTGTCCGAGGGCGTCGACGTGCCGCGGCTCGCGGTCGGCGTGTACGCCACCAGCTCGTCGACCCCGCTGTTCTTCGCGCAGGCGATCGGTCGCTTCGTGCGATCGCGGCGCCCCGGCGAGACCGCGAGCGTGTTCCTGCCGTCGGTCCCCGTGCTGCTCGACCTCGCCAGCCAGATGGAGGCCCAGCGCGACCACGTCCTCGGCAAGCCGCACCGCGAGAGCGACGGCCTCGACGACCAGCTGCTCATCGACGCGAACAAGCAGAAGGACGAACCGGGGGAGGACGAGCCGGCGTTCCAGTCGCTGCACGCCGACGCCGAACTCGACCAGGTGATCTTCGACGGAGCGTCGTTCGGCACCGCCACCTTCGCCGGCAGCGATGAGGAATCGGACTACCTCGGCCTGCCCGGACTCCTCGACGCCGATCAGGTGCGCGCTCTGCTGCAGAAGCGCCAGGCCGAACAGGTCGTCGCCCGGTCGACCCCGGCGGCCGAGCCCAAGTCGGAAACCCCTGATCCCGGTCGTGCGCCCGGTACCACCGGGGAGAACCTGCACGCGCTGCGCAAGGAACTCAACACCCTGGTCGCCATGCACCACCACCGCACCGGGAAGCCCCACGGCATGGTGCACAACGAGCTCCGAACCCGGCTGGGTGGTCCGCCGACCGCGATGGCCACCGCCGAGCAGCTCAAAGAACGTATCGCCGCGCTGCGGACGTGGCGCTGAGCGCCCTCGGGGACCCGAACATGAGAGAACCCGGCCGGATGTTCCGGCCGGGTTCTCTCATCGTCTGGGGCTCGCCCGTCAGGCCATGACGAGTGTCAGACCAGTTCGCCCTCGGCTTCGACCACGGTGGCGCTGAGCTCCACCAGTCGGGCTTCGTGCTCGTTGAAGTGATGACGGCAGAAGAGAAGCTCGCCGCCCTTGGGCAGGACGGCACGTACCTTGGCTGCGGCACCGCAGCGATCACAGCGATCGGCGGCGGTGAGCGGTAGGTAGATCGGGGCTGTGGTGGTGGCGATGTCAGTCATTGTTCCTCCGTCCCGGTCCGGCGCCGGTATCCGGACGCCTTCCCTTCGAGCCGACACATCCGGGCGATGCGTCAAACCTCACTCTGTCAGACGCTCGGCGGCTTCGTATTGTTCCGGCAGGTGCTATCGGTGTGTCGTCACTCACCGTTAACCCCAGGCAACAATCCGACAACGTCTCCCGGAATCAGCCGTCCGGGGTCGGCGACCGGTTTTCCGGAGTGCGGAACTAGTCCAGGTAATCCCGGAGAACCTGCGACCGCGACGGGTGGCGTAGCTTCGACATCGTCTTGGACTCGATCTGGCGGATGCGCTCACGCGTGACGCCGTAGACCTGACCGATCTCGTCGAGGGTGCGGGGCTGGCCGTCGGTGAGACCGAAGCGCAGACGCACCACGCCCGCCTCGCGCTCGGACAGCGTCTCGAGGACCGACTGCAGCTGATCCTGCAGGAGGGTGAAGCTCACCGCGTCGACCGCGACGACCGCCTCGGAGTCCTCGATGAAGTCGCCGAGCTGGCTGTCGCCCTCGTCGCCGATGGTCTGGTCCAGCGAGATGGGCTCCCGGGCGTACTGCTGGATCTCCAGCACCTTCTCCGGGGTGATGTCCATCTCCTTGGCGAGTTCCTCGGGAGTCGGCTCGCGGCCGAGGTCCTGGAGGAGCTCACGCTGGATACGGCCCAGCTTGTTGATGACCTCGACCATGTGCACCGGGATGCGGATGGTGCGGGCCTGGTCGGCCATCGCGCGGGTGATCGCCTGGCGAATCCACCACGTGGCGTAGGTCGAGAACTTGTAACCCTTTGTGTAGTCGAACTTCTCGACCGCGCGGATCAGACCGAGGTTGCCCTCCTGGATCAGATCCAGGAACGCCATGCCGCGGCCGGTGTAGCGCTTGGCGAGCGAGACGACCAGACGGAGGTTGGCCTCGAGCAGGTGGTTCTTCGCACGGTTGCCGTCGCGGGAGATCCAGTTCAGGTCGCGCTTCTGCGCGGTGCTGATCTTCTCGCCGGAATCCATCATCCGACGGAGACGCTCGGTGGCGAACAGACCGGCCTCGATGCGCTTGGCGAGCTCGACCTCCTCTTCGGCGTTGAGGAGGGCGACCTTGCCGATCTGCTTGAGGTAGGCGCGCACGCTGTCGGCGGAAGCGGTGAGCTCGGCGTCCTTGCGGGCCTGGCGGAGTGCCTCCGACTCCTCTTCGTCCCAGACGAAGTCACCGGACTTGGCGGCGGCGTCGGTCTTGGTCGGCTCCTTTGCCGCGGTCTTGGCGCCGGCGGGTGCCGCCTCGGCCTCGTCCGCGTCGTCGGAGTCCTCGGTCTCGTCCTCGTCGTCGACCTCGATGTCGTCGATCTCCACGTCCTCGAGCTCGCCGTCGGCGACGTCGATGTCGTCGATCGAGTTCGGGTCATCGGGCTCGGCGTCGGCGACACCCTCGGCGGAAGTGGCCTTCTTGGCTGCCTTCTTGGGGGCTGCCTTCTTGGTGGCCTTCTTCGCTGCTGCCTTCTTCGCGGGCGCCTTCTTGGCAGCGGTCTTCTTCGCAGCCTTCTTGGCGGTCCGCTTGGCCGGGGTTTCGGTCGAGGCGGTGGTCGACTGGGTCTCGTCGGCCTCGGCGTCCCCCTGGCGGGTCTTGATGGCTGCCACGTACAACCTTTCGAACTTCTCTTCAGCGGAGTCTTTGTCGGGTCCCGTGAGACGTGACACGGCAGCACGAGCCGCCGTGGACAAGGGCTTGGTTTCTCGGTTCAGATGACCGGTGACGACCATTGTAACGACATCGGCTCGCCCGATGTGACAAAGCCCTGGTCAATCGACGCGGCGGCCTAGGTTTTGATGCCCTGTGAGACCGCCATCGCCGCGCCCACGATACCGGCGGTGTTCAGCAGCGTGGCGGGCACGACCGGGGTCTTGTTGGTGAGCAGGGGAATCCACTTGTCGGCCTTGCGGCTGATGCCGCCGCCGGCGATGAACAGCTTGGGCCAGAACAGCGCCTCGTAGGCCTTGAGGACGTCGGACACCTTCTCGGTCCATTTCTCGTAGGACCAGTCCTTCTCCTCCTTGATCCGCGACGACGCCTGGTGCTCGGCCTCCTTCTTGCCGACCTGCATGTGACCCAGCTCGGTGTTGGGCACGAGGTTGCCGTTGATGAGGATCGCTGAGCCGATGCCGGTGCCGAACGTCAGCAGCATCACCACGCCGTCGACGCCCTTGCCCGCGCCGTAGGCGTCCTCGGCCATCCCGGCCGCGTCGGCGTCGTTGAGCACCGAGACCGCGCGCCCGCCGAGGTGGCGGCTGAACAGCTCGTAGACGTCGGTGCCGATCCACGCCTCGTCGATGTTCGCGGCGGTCCGCATGATGCCCTCGGTGACCACGCCCGGCAGGGTGATGCCGACCGGACCGGCCCAGTCGAAGTGGGCGACGACCTCGGCGACCGCGGCGGCGACCGCCTCCGGGGTGGCCGGCTGCGGGGTGAGCACCTTGAATCGCTCGCCGACGAGTTCGCCGGTGTCGAGATCCACGATGCCGCCCTTGATCCCGGAGCCGCCGACGTCGACGCCGAAGCCCGGATTCCTGGGGGTCGGCGAGCTGTCGTTGGCGGGCGTGTCGGTCATGGCGGAGTCCCCTTCGGCGGCCGGCGGTGATCGACATCAGGCTATCGGCGCCCGCCGCCGCACGCGCGGCATCCCTCCAGATGCGTTGCTTCGCCTCACCGGTGAACGGTCCCGGCCGCCGATGTGCTGACATGGAACACGTGGATCAGACAATTCCGGTGGACGAACTGGCCGCCATCGCGGTGGACGTGGCGCAGGAGGCGGCCGCCCACGTGCGACGCCGCCGACCCGAATTGTTCGGTGCGACACCGGCACTTAACCCGGTGTCGACGAAGTCGACGGAAACCGATCCGGTCACCGTCGCCGACACCGAGACCGAACGCCTCATCCGGCAGCTCCTGCACCAGGCGCGGCCCGACGACGAGGTCCTGGGGGAGGAGCACGGCGGGAGTCGTGCCGTCCCGTCCGGTGTGCGCTGGGTGGTCGACCCCATCGACGGCACGGTCAACTTCATGTACGGCGTCCCCGCCTACGCGGTGTCGCTGGCGGCGCAGGTCGACGGCCGCTCGGTCGCCGGTGTCGTCGTCGACGTGGCGCGCGAGGTCGTCTACGGGGCCGCTCTGGGCGGCGGTGCCTGGGTCGCCGACGGTGACGGCGACCGAGTGCCGCTGCGCTGCAATCCTGTCGACCGTGCGGAACTCGCCCTCGTGGCAACGGGTTTCGGTTACGCAGCCGACCGTCGGCGCGCGCAGGGACGGATCGTCGCGGAGCTGCTCCCGAAGGTGCGGGACATCCGGCGGATCGGTGCCGCGGCGCTCGATCTGTGCATGGTGGCCTCCGGCGCGGTCGACGCCCATTACGAACACGGCCTGAGTCCCTGGGACTGGGCTGCGGGCGGTCTCATCGCCGCCGAGGCGGGTGCGGTCGTGGTGACCCCGCCGCCGGACTCCCGGGCGGACGAGGGGCACATCACCGTGGCCGTCGCACCGGGTATCGCCGACGAGTTCCTCGGACTGCTGGACGAGGTCGGGGCGCGGGAACCGCTGGTCTAGGACGAACTCAGCACGGGGCCGAGTGGACCGCCTTCACCAGGGCGGGATCGGCACCGGTCTCGAGGTTGGTGGGATCGGCCGACCGCAGTGCCTCGAGCGCCGCCTGCGCGTCCTGGGAGAGCTCACCACCCGAGTGGTAGGTACCGAGTGCGACGTCGACCGCGGTACCCCGGCGTCCGTCGTCGACGAGCTGCGCGCAGGGGAACGCCAGCCAGGCGGCCGCGGCGGAGGCGCGGCCCGCAGGACCGAACCGGATCTGCGCCACGCAGTTGAGATCGCGGTTGACGTAGACGGGATCGTCGGCGAACGGGGTGTCGACGGCCGGCGTGAAGCCCTGGGCCGCGAGGTCCTCGGACACCGATCGGGCAGCGCCTCGTTCCTCGGAGGCGTTGAGGACGCGGACCTGGAAGGTCGACAGGGCGGCGGGTGCGACCTCCAGCATCTCGTCGCGGGGGACCGGGGTGAGGGCCGGCGGCTCCGCCGGCTCCGGCGCGCCGGCCTCCGTGGCGGTTGCCGGGGACGGCTGATTACAAGCCGTGGGGACCGATTCGCTGTCGTCGCTGCCGAGCACGACCGCCCAGACGATCACGCCGAGGACCATGAGGACCACCACCGTGATGATCGCCGGGGCATACCGGCGGCGCGGGTACGGGCGGCCCTGTTCGTCGGTCGGGTAGCCGGTCGTAATCTTCGAGACCACCGTGGAACGACTCCTCACTGGGGAAACTCACGAGCGGGTGTACTGCACCGGGAACGACGCCCCGCGCGATCTCCGCAACACTCTAGAGGGTCGATCGCGCCGCGGGTGCGAGCCTCGCCGCCGGTGCCGTGTCGTGACCTCACCTACGGGCCCGACCTGCGTCAAACGCCCGATTTCGGACAAATTCGCGGTGCCGCATTGACGATTGACTGGACGTGGTCTATTCTTCGGGCGCTCGCGCTTCCAGACTCGGGGTGCAGCCGACATCGAACCGTGACCGAAGTCACACAATACGCCGGATTCTCGGGAACGAATTGCGCTCGAGCCGGTGTTGTAGTGACCCCACCGGCTAGACAATCCCGGCGGAGTCGTGCGCACACCCCTGGTGACGGCCGAGCCGGAACCGAGAGCGCCCCCTCACACTCGCAACAAGTAAGGCACACAATGGCTACTGATTACGACGCGCCACGACGCACCGAGGCCGAGGACCTCAACGAAGACTCGCTCGAGGAGCTGAAGGCCCGTCGGAGCGAGGCGCAGTCCGCGGCGGTCGACGTCGACGAGAGCGACACCGCGGAGTCCTTCGAACTGCCCGGGGCCGATCTCTCCGGTGAAGAACTGTCGGTCCGGGTCATCCCGAAGCAGGCCGACGAATTCACTTGTACCAGCTGCTTTCTCGTCTACCACCGTAGCCGGTTGGCCGAGGAGAACGGCAACTCGCTGATCTGCGTCGACTGCGCGTGAGTTCCGCGGATCACCCGCGGATGAGCACGACGAGTCCCTGACAGACAGGGCCTGACGAAGAAGGGGCCGCGCCATCAGGCGCGGCCCCTTCGTCGTGTCCTGTGTGACGTCCCGGTGTCGTCAGGCGGTCGTCGACGGGCGATCCGCGGCGGCGTCCGGGATGTCGAGCGCTGCCAGCAGCTCGGCCGGGCGACGGGTGGACACCAGCCAGTACGGGGTCGGGTCGTCGGGATCGTCGAGGACGATGAGGACCATGGTTTTCACCCAGAAGCGGTGCACCAGGTAGGCGGCGGGGTCGAGCTGCCGGCCGAGGGCGGCGCTCTTGGCGGTCGCCGGGATCGAGGCGCCGCGCGCGACGACGGCCCGCGGCAGACGCGCACGATGCGCCTGCAGTTCGCGGTCGGCGGTCACCCGGACGCGGGTGCGGCCCATCGACCACAGCACCAGGACACCGAGGATGGCGGTGACGATATAGCCGATCACGCTCCACTTGCTGCCGTGGGCGGACAACTGGATCTCGTAGCCCACCACGCCGGTCACGACGGCGGCGGCCAGCCACCACCACCACGGCACGTGCAGGCGCTCGTCGAACAGGTCCGCGGACCCGGAGTCGCGGCGCGTCGCCGGATTCTCCGACGTGCCGCCGGTGTTGTCAGGCGATTGAGGTGCGGTCACGTTGACCAGCGTAGTCTGCGTGCGTGACCCCAGATCTCCCCCCTCTGCCGCCCATCGCGGTCCGTCGACTCGACCCCGATCTGCCGTTGCCCACCCGGGCTCATCCCGGGGATGCGGGCGTGGACCTGTGCTCGACGATCGACCTGGAGCTGCCCGCGGGACGCCGGCAGCTGGTCGGCACCGGGATCGCGATCGCGCTGCCGTTCGGCACCGTCGGGCTGATCCATCCGCGCTCCGGGCTGGCCGCCCGCGCCGGCCTGTCCATCGTGAACACGCCCGGCACGATCGACGCGGGGTATCGCGGGGAGATCAAGGTCTGCCTGATCAATCTCGACCCCGAGCAGTCCATCACCATCTCGCGCGGTGACCGGATCGCGCAGCTGATCGTGCAGCGCGTCGAGCTGCCCGACTTCGTGGAGGTCGACGAACTCGACGACACCAGCCGCGGCGACGGCGGATACGGGTCCAGCGGCGGCCACGCCGTCCTGGGCTGAGCGCGACACGCCGGGCGTCGTCTGCCCCCGCGTCGATTAATCTTCAACACGAATGCGGATCAACGAGGAGTAGGCGATGACGAATAACGGTTCGGACGAACTGCGGGTCGGACAGGCACTGGGCCCCTACGACATCGACGCCCTCGCGACGGAGACGAGCGAGCTGGAGAACTCCCATCTCGACCTGGGCTCCGTGCTCGTGCCGGTGGTCGAGGGCGGGCAGGTGACCGTCGAGATGTCGGAGACCCACCAGCCCCAGAACGTCTACCTGGTCACCCCGATCGGCCGGATCTCGGTGAGTGCCTTCGCGGCGCCCAAGTCGCCGGGGATGTGGCGTGAGGTGGTCCGCGAACTGGCCGAGTCGCTGCGCGACGGCGGTGCGGCCACCAGCATCGAGGACGGCCACTGGGGCCGTGAGGTCGTGGCCGAGGTCGAGGGCGGCACGCACCGCTTCATCGGCGTCGACGGCCCGCGGTGGCTCGTGCGCTGTGTCGGCAGCGGTCCGTCGGAGAGCGCCGAGGATCTCGCGCGCCTGAGCCGGGCCGTGCTGGCCGAGACCGTCGTGCGTCGCGGTTCCGAGCCGCACCCGCCGCGCGAACCCCTCCCGATCGTGCTGCCGCCGGTGCTCGCCGACCAGGTGGCCGCCGCGCAACAGCAGATCTTCGCCGAGGCGGAGGCGGAGGCAGGGGCCGGGTCGCAGGCCCAGGCGCCCGCCCCCGAGGTCCCGGCCGCCGACGAATCGGACGGGGTTGCCGGGGGAGCACTGGACCAGGTCGCACACGCCACCGTCTACGGCGAGAACTCCTACACCGAGACCCCGGCCGGGGGCGGGTCGGGTGGACATGACGACCCGTCGGTCACCGCCGACCCGGACCCCGAGGACGACGCTCCGTTGCCGCCGTCGTCGGGCTCGGCGATGCAGCGCTTCTTCCGTCGGCGCTGATCCCGCTGCGGCCGGCCGACGGCTCGACGCGTAGGTATGCATCGAGGCAACTCGCACCGAGCAGCGCGGGATCACGGCCCCACCCCTCGAGGGTGACCTCGACCAGCGCCGAACGCGGTGCTGCGTCCTCCCAGGGGCAACGGTGATCGGATGGATCGCGTCGTCGGGCGCCGCGACGAGTGCCAGCGGAACGGTGAGCCCGGCTATCCGTGCGGGTGTCGGGGCGCAGTAGCGCGCCGCGTCACGCAGCTGACCGATGACCTCGGGGTGCAGTCTGCGCCAGGAACGGGACAGCTCCTCGGCCAGCCAGTCCGGACTGCTCGCCGCCATCTCGGCGACCGTCGCCTCCAGTCCGTTTCGTTCCATCGCGTCGGCGGTCGCCCGTGCGCTCGCGGCGGCGAGCGCGGAGTCGGCGTCCCCGCTCCAGGCCGGTAGGGCCGCGAACACGCCCGCACAACGTCCGACGTGGTCGGCGAGGGCCCATTCGAGGGCGATCGCGGCGCCGATCGACACTCCTCCGACCAGAACGCAGTCGTGCTCGGCCGCCGCGCGGTCGAGGCCTCGACGGTGTCCGTCGACGAGAGCCGACGTCGGCTCGAGTGCCACCAGCTCCACCCCGAGCGTCGCGGCGGCGTGACCGAAGGCACGTGTGACGTTGTCGGCATCGGAACCGGTCCCGGGAATCACCACCAGCGCGGTGGGTTTTCGTGTTTGCGGACTGTCCACGACGGCATCAACTGTCATCCGGATGCGAGGCACCCAGAGATCATCCCTTAGGGTGTCCCGGGACTGCGGGTGCGCCCCAGTCGTCCACGTTGTCACCGGAGGGTGCCGGGTCTACGCTGGCGGACAGCCACCGATCATTCGTTCGGTGGCCACGGACGCTACGGCGGAAGCCCTGGCGCCGGTTGAAATCCATTGGGAGGTTGGGATGCCCACAGCTGGTTATCTCAAGCGACTGACCCGCCGACTCACCGAAGACCTCGGGGACGTCGACGCGGAGCGAATCGCCGAGGAGTCGAAGGCGACGGGCGCACAACGCGCGTCGGACTGCACCCGCGGCGAGGAGGTCACCATGCACGGCGAGCTGCGCGCGGTGGAGACCTGTTCACGCACGGCCAAGGCCGGCGTGAAGGCGGAGTTCTTCGACGGCTCCGACACCGTCATGCTGAAGTGGCTGGGCCGCAATCGCATCGCCGGCATCGAACCCGGCCGCAAGGTGACCGTACGGGGCCGACTCGCCCTGCAGGACGGCCACAAGGTGATCTACAACCCCTACTACGAGCTGCAGGGCAGCGACGACGAGTGACACCCACGAGTGACACCGGCAGGTCGGACGACGAGTCCGCCGACCACGACGTCGAGCAGGAACCGGGCCTCGAGCCGGCCCCCACGGTGCTGGAACAGATCGGCGGCGTCTCCGGCCTGATCTACTCGACCGTCCCGGTCGTCGTGTTCGTCCCCGTCAACTCGTTCTTCGGCCTCACGGCCGCCATCGTCGCCGCGCTCACCGCCGCGGCCCTCGTCTTCGGAGTGCGGCTCGTCCGCCGCGAAGGGCTCTCCCCGGCGATCTCCGGCCTTCTCGGCGTGGCGATCTGCGTCTTCATCGCCAACCGGGTGGGGGACGCCAAGGGATACTTCCTCTTCGGGATCTGGACCACCCTCACCTATGCGATCGTGTTCGTGATCTCCATCGTCGTGCGCTGGCCGCTGATCGGTGTCGCCTGGCACCTCGTCAACGGGCAGGGGACCGCCTGGCGCAAGCATCGTCGGACGTTGCGCGCCTACGACATCGCCACCGCCCTGTGGGCCCTGGTCTTCGCGGCGCGGTATCTCGCCCAGTCCGAGCTCTACGACCTCGGTGCCACCGGATGGCTGGCCTTCACCCGGATCGCGATGGGATGGCCGCTCACGGCTCTCGCGGTGCTCGCGACGGTCCTGCTCGTCCGCCGCGCGGTCCGCGAGGAAGAGACCGTCAGCGCGTGATCGTCAGCGTGTGATCTGCATGGCGTCGTAGAGGGCAGGTTCGGCCTCCGACGGGGCGATGAAGATCAGCTCGTCGCCGCCCTCGATCGGGTCGTCGCTCTGCGGCACGATGACGCGCCCGCCCCGCAGGATCGTGACCAGAGCCACGTCGCGCGGGAGTTCGAGCTTGCGTACCGGCTTGCCCGCCATCGGGGTGTTCGACGGCAGGGTGAGTTCGACGAGGTTCGCCTGTCCCTGGCGAAAGGTCATGAGGCGGACCAGGTCACCCACCGATACCGCCTCCTCGACCAGGGAGGCCAGCAGGCGCGGGGTCGACACGGCGACGTCGACGCCCCAGTCCTCACCGAAGAGCCACTCGTTGCGCGGGTCGTTGACCCGCGCGACGACGCGGTTGATCGCGAACTCGGTCTTGGCCAGCAGGCTCACGACCAGATTGGCCTTGTCGTCGCCGGTCGCGGCGATCATCACGTCGAAGGTCTGCAACTGCGCGTCTTCGAGTTTCGCGAGTTCGCAGGCGTCGGCGAGGATCCACTTGGCGCCCCCCACCGAGTCCGGGTCGATGTGGTCGGCCTTGCGCTCGAACAGCGTGACGTCGTGCGAGTTGACCAGGAGTTCGCGGGCGATCGAGCGCCCGACCGCGCCGGCTCCGGCGATGGCGACCTTCACAGGATGACTCCTCGGTGTTCGGGGCTCTGGTGTTCCGGGGTGTTCAGGACTCGGCCTGGGTGAACGGTCCCGCGGCGATGCTGCGCGCGTCGGCCAGGTGGTCGAGCAGGACGGCGCCGTAGACCACGTCGTCCTGCTGGAGAACGGTTTTGGACTCGGGCAGGATCGGCCGGCCGACCCGGTTGAGGAAGGCCACGCGAGCGCCTGTCTGCTCCTGGAACTTGGCGACCGACACCCCGATCCACGACTCGTCGACGTCGATCTCGGCGACGGCCAGGGAACCGGACGGGTCACGCCACTCGGCCGTCGCGGTCTCGCCGAGCGCGGAGACGAAACGTTCGGTCGTCCACGGCACGGTCGCGACGGTCGGAATGCCCAGACGCTCGTACACCTCGGCACGCTTGGCATCGTAGATGCGGGCGACGACGCGCTCGACGTCGAAGGTCTCCCGGGCCACGCGGGCGGCGATGATGTTGGAGTTGTCGCCGGAGGACACCGCGGCGAAGGCGTCGGCGTGCTCGATCCCGGACTTGACGAGGATGTCCCGGTCGAAGCCCACGCCGGTGATCGTGCGGCCCGCGAAATCGGTGGACAGCCGGGCGAACGAGGACGGGTCCCGGTCGATGATCGCGACGTCGTGTCCGCGTTTCTGCATCGCCATCGCGAGCGACGATCCGACGCGCCCGCAACCCATGATGACTACCTGCACGACATTCCTCTCCTGACGCGACCTGCGTGCCGCGAGTCGAACCTACCCGCCACGACGCGGACGCTCTAGGGTTGCCTGGTGTCCACCGTCTCCAAGGTGTCCGTCGCGACGAAGCGCCTCCTGCTCGGCAGGCCCTTCCGCAGCGACAAGCTGGGTCACACTCTGCTCCCCAAACGGATCGCCCTCCCGGTTTTCGCCTCCGACGCGATGAGCTCGGTGGCCTACGCGCCCCAGGAGATCTTCCTCGTCCTGTCGGTGGCCGGTATCACCGCGCTCGCGTTCACCCCCTGGGTCGCCGTCGCCGTCGCGGTGGTCCTCGCGGTCGTGGTCGCCAGCTATCGGCAGAACGTGCACGCATATCCGTCGGGTGGTGGCGATTACGAGGTCGCCACCGTCAACCTGGGCCCCAACGCCGGCCTGACGGTCGGCAGCGCTCTCCTCGTCGACTACGTGCTGACGGTTGCGGTGTCGGTGACGTCGGCGGCGGAGAACATCGGTTCGGCCGTGCCGTTCGTCAACGAGCACAAGGTCTGGTTCTGCGTCGGCGCGATCCTGATCCTGGCGGCGGTGAACCTCCGCGGCATCAAGGAATCCGGTGCGTTCCTGGCCATCCCGACCTACGCCTTCATCGTCGGCGTGCTGGGCATGCTCGTCTGGGGGTTCACCGAGATCTTCGTCCTCGGCGAGGAGATCCGTTCGGAGACGGCCGACTTCGGTATCGTCGCCGAACAGGACAACCTCACCGGACTGGCGCTGGTCTTCCTCGTCGCGCGCTCGTTCTCCTCCGGATGTGCCGCGCTGACAGGGGTCGAGGCCATCAGCAACGGTGTCCCCGCGTTCCGGAAACCCAAGTCCCGCAACGCCGCGACCACCCTCCTCATGCTCGGCGCATTCTCGATCACCCTGCTGCTGGGCATCGTCATGCTCGCCCAGGAGATCGGCGCGAAGTACGTGATGGACCCGTCGAAGGACCTCGTCGGTGCCCCCGAGGGCTACCAGCAGAAGGCGATGATCGCGCAGCTGGCTCACGCGGTCTTCGACTCGTTCCCGGCCGGTTTCTTCTTCGTCGCGGTGGCCACCGCGCTGATCCTGTTGCTGGCCGCGAACACGGCGTTCAACGGTTTCCCGGTGCTCGGTTCGGTCCTGGCGCAGGATCGATACCTGCCGCGACAGTTGCACACCCGTGGCGACCGCCTCGCGTTCAGCAACGGCATCCTGTTCCTGGCGGCCGCGGCGATAGTCTTCGTGGTCGCGTTCGGGGCGCAGGTGACCGCGCTGATCCAGCTCTACATCGTCGGCGTGTTCGTCTCGTTCACGTTGAGTCAGACCGGCATGGTGCGGCACTGGACACGACTGCTGCGCACCGAGACCGACCCCAGTGCCCGGCGGCGGATGATGCAGTCGCGGGTGGTGAACTCGGTCGGCCTGGTGATGACGGCCACGGTCCTGGTGGTGGTGCTGATCACGAAGTTCACCGCCGGTGCCTGGATCGCGGTGCTCGCCATGGTCTCGATCTTCGTGCTGATGAAGCTGATCCACCACCATTACGCGTCGGTTCAGCGCGAGCTCGACCGGGCCGAGACCGACGACGAGGGCGTGCTGCCCAGCCGGACGCATTCGATCGTTCTCGTGTCGAGTCTGCACATGGCCTCCAAGAGGGCCATGCGCTACGCCCGGGCGACGAGACCGGACGTCCTGGAGGCGATCACAGTGAACGTCGACGACCGGGACACCCGTAAACTCGTCTCCGAGTGGGAGGCCAGCGACATCACGGTCCCGCTGAAGGTCATCGCCTCCCCGTACCGCGAGATCACCCGGCCGGTCATCGATTACGTGCGACGCATCCGCCGTGAGTCCCCGCGCGACGTGGTGACCGTGTTCATACCCGAATACGTCGTCGGACACTGGTGGGAGCAGATCCTGCACAATCAATCCGCGCTGCGGCTCAAGGGACGCCTGCTGTTCGAACCCGGGGTGATGGTGACCTCGGTGCCCTGGCAGCTCACGTCGTCGGACCGCCGCAAGGAGACCAAGAGGTACTGGGCGCCGGGTGAGACCCGCCGCGCCCTGGGCGAATCGGAGCGCACACTGTGACACCCCCGGCACCGACGCGGCGCGTCGAGGTCACCGTCGATCGTCCCGCGAACGGTGGGGAGGCGGTCGGACGTGCCGACGGTCGGGTCCTGTTCGTGCGCGGCGCGATTCCGGGCGAACGCGTGGTCGCCGAGATCACCGACGACCGCCACGACTCGTACTGGCGTGCCGAGGCCGTCGAGATCCTCGACGAGTCCCCTCATCGGGTTCCGGTGGTGTGCCCGGCGGCGGCCGGGGGAGCGGGATGCTGCGATCTCGGGCACATCGAGCCGGGGCACGCGCGCGACCTGAAACAGGCCGTGCTGCTCGACGTCCTGAGCCGGATCGGCCACCTCGACGAGGCGACGATCGCCGGCACCGACCTCGCGACGCGGGGGGTCGACCGGTTGCCGGGAACCGACACCGGCTGGCGCATCAGGACACGGCTGGCCGTCGACGGACGGGGTCGCGCCGGACAGCACGCGTTCCGCGGTTCCGCGGTGATCCACGACGTCTGCGTGCAGCCGGCGCCGGGAATGGTCGACGACCTCGCCGGCCGCCGGTTCACCCCGCACGCCGAACTGGCCGTGGTCCTCGACGCCGACGGCACCCGCCACATCACCGAACTCGCACCCGTCGCCGAGGTCCGGCACGGTGACGCCCGACGCCGCGCACAGCAAAACCGTCGCCGCCGCTCCCGACCCCGCGCACAGGTGGTCGTCGAGGGCGCCGAGTCCGCGGTGCATCGCGTCGGTGACCGGTCGTGGGACATCCCGGTGACCGGGTTCTGGCAGGCGCACCGCGCCGCGCCGCAGACCTACGCCGACACCGTCGTCGGCTTTGTTCGAGACCATCTCGGCACCGGCCCGCGGGTCGCATGGGACCTCTACGGCGGCGCCGGGGTCTTCGCCGGCGCGTTGCTCGACCACCACCGAACGGGCCTCGAGGAGGTCCACATCGTCGACTCCGACGCGGGCGCACTGGCGGCCGCGGCCCGGACCTTCGACGCCGACGGCGATCGCGTGGTCACCCATCAGGGTGAGGTGGCGGCCCGGGTCCACGACCTCGGGGCGGCGCCCGACGTCGTCGTCCTCGACCCGCCGCGCACCGGCGCCGGCGAGCGGGTCGTCGAGGCGATCGCGGCCGCCGAACCGGCCGTGGTGGCGCACGTCGGCTGTGATGCCGCCCGCTTCGCACGTGATCTCGGTCTCTTCGCCCGTGCCGGATATCGCGTCGCGCAGGTGCGCGGCTTCGACGCGTTCCCGCTCACGCACCATGTCGAGGCCATCGCGTGCCTGGTTCCGGTCTGAGCTCCACCCGCCGAGTGAGGTCGTCGACCATCCGAGGGGCGGGGTCGTGCCGAATGCTTCCGTAGACTGACGGGTTATGAGCCGGGGGGTTTCTCCCGGAATCGCGAACCGGGGTTCCCGGGGGCATCACGTGATGGAGGAAACGATGGGTGTGCTCGACCGGATCAGCTCGCCGGCCGATCTGCGGTCACTGTCGGAAGCGGAGATGGAGACTCTCGCCTCCGAGATCCGGACGTTCTTGATCGAGAAGGTGGCGGCGACCGGCGGTCATCTCGGCCCCAATCTCGGCGTGGTCGAACTGACCCTCGGAATCCACCGGGTCTTCGACTCGCCGCACGATCCGATCCTCTTCGACACCGGCCACCAGTGCTACGTCCACAAGATCGTGACCGGCCGCAAAGACGGCTTCGATCATCTGCGCCAGCGCGGCGGTCTGACCGGCTACCAGGAGCGCGCCGAATCCGAGCACGACTGGGTCGAGTCCTCCCACGCCTCGGCCGCGCTGTCCTACGCCGACGGCCTGGCCAAGTCCTTCGAGCTGACCGGACAGAACGACCGCACCGTGGTCGCGGTGGTCGGCGACGGCGCGCTCACCGGCGGCATGTGCTGGGAGGCGATCAACAACATCGCCGCCTGCAACCGTCCCGTGGTGATCGTCGTCAACGACAACGGCCGGTCCTACGCCCCGACCATCGGCGGTCTCGCGAGCCACCTGTCGGGTTTGCGCCTGCAACCCGGCTACGAGAAGTTCCTCGACGAGAGCCGCCGCGTCGTCAAGCAGATGCCCGTGGTCGGCGAACCCGCCTACGCGGTCCTCCACGGCATGAAGAGCGGTCTCAAGGACCTGCTCGCACCCCAGGCGATGTTCACCGACCTCGGTCTCAAGTACGTCGGCCCCGTCGACGGACACGACATCAACGCCGTCGAGTCGGCACTGCGGCACGCCCACGACTTCGGCGGACCGGTCATCGTGCACACCGTCACCCGCAAGGGTATGGGCTACGCCCACGCCGAGAACCACGTCGCCGACCAGATGCACGCCACCGGCATCATCGACCCCGTCACCGGGCGACCCACCAGCGTGGCACCGCAGGACTGGACCAAGGTCTTCTCGGCCGCGCTGCTCGACGCCGGCGCCAACCGCCCCGACGTCGTAGCGATCACCGCGGCCATGCCCGGCCCCACCGGCCTGACGCCGTTCGGCGAGCGCTACCCGGACCGCATGTTCGACGTCGGTATCGCCGAACAGCATGCGATGACCTCGGCGGCCGGCCTGGCTCTCGGCGGCCTGCATCCGGTCGTCGCCATCTACTCGACCTTCCTCAACCGCGCCTTCGACCAGCTCCTGATGGACGTCGCGCTGCTGAAGCAGCCGGTCACCCTCGTCCTCGACCGGTCGGGCATCACGGGGCCCGACGGCCCGAGCCACCACGGCATGTGGGATCTCTCGCTCATGGCGATGGTCCCCGGTCTGCGGGTCGCCGCGCCTCGGGACGCGGTCCGGCTGCGCGAGGAGTTCGACGAGGCGCTCGGCACCGACGACGGCCCGACCGCCCTCCGCTTCTCCAAAGGTGCTGTCCCCGAAGACATCCGCGCGGTCGAACGTCTCGACGACGGGGTCGACGTGCTTCACCGCAGCGATCGCGATCTCGGCCCGGCCTCCGGTGACGTGCTCATCGTGGCGGTCGGTGCCTTCTGCAGCCTCGCCGTCGACACCGCCGAACGTCTCGGGCAGCAGGGCATCGAGGCCACGGTCATCGACCCGCGCTGGGTGCTGCCCGTGCCGACCTCGGTGGTCGAAGTCGCCCGTCGTCACCGCCTGGTCGTCACCCTCGAGGACGGCTGCGTCAGCGGCGGAGTGGGATCGGCTGTCGCGGGAGCACTCTCGGCGGCCGAGGTGACTGTTCCGGTGCAGATCAAGGGAATCCCGCAGGCGTTCATCGAACATGCCTCGCGCGGGGAGATCCTCGGCGACCTCGGTCTGACCGCCCAGGATCTCGCGCGCTCGATCACCGCGACGGTGTCGGGCATGCAGGCCGGTCCGGCGCTGGAGCGCCAGATCGAGAGCCCCGCGGATCCCGCACAGAGTCGCGCCGAGGACTGATGCCTCAGGTCGGCGCCGGAGGTCGGCGCCGACCTGTGACCATCGATCTCAGCGCAGGGTGGCCAGATTCGAGATCGACTTGTGCACATCGGATTCCAGCACCCTGGCGACGAGACGCCCGACGGGTCCGTTGAGCAGACCGCCGGACACGTCGGCGGACAGGTCGAAGTGCGAGCCGTCGACGATCTCGTCGACCTTCATCGCGAGGTCGATGTCGATCCCGCCGCGGCCCGTGCCGGACAGTGCGATCAACCGTGGTTCGTCGTACTGGATGACAGTCCAGTGGATGACGTTGCGGAACCCCTTCACCTTGATCAGCGACGAGACCTTCGTCCCCTCGGTGATCGAGTCGGGGACCGGGGACTTCCACCCGCCGAAGATGGTCATCCACTCGTCGAAGCGCGAGAGGTTGCCGGCGAGTGCCCAGGCTGCGCCCGGGTCGAGGTCAGAGTCGATGCCGACGGAGACTGTGGCCACTGAGTGCTCCCATTCCGTGAGGTCGTGCCTGTTGCGAGGTCGTGCCTGTCGGAGGGTCTCTTACCCAACTCGGAGCGGGGCTACTCCGACGATGTGGTCTCGGTCGTCCCGGCCTCGCGCAACGCCTCGGTCAACGCGTCCACGCTGAGCTGCCGCTGCCACGGACGAGCTCCGGCGGCGGTGAGGTGTGCGTCCATCGCCTCGGTGGTGACGGGCTCGGCCAGTCCGTCCCAGCACAGCTGGCGGACGACGTCCGGGGCGAGGATGTTCTCCACCGGGAGGGTGTGGTGCTCGGCGACCTCTTTGAGCGCCGGGCGGACCTTCTGCATCCGCGCCGCGGCCTCCGGGTTGCGCTGTTCCCAGCGGCTCACCGGGGGAAGCCCGGGGCCGGTGGTCTTGCGGGCCGGCAACTCGCTGTCGGGGAGTTCGCGGGCCCGTTGCAGGGCGCTGAGCCAGATCCCGGCCTGGCGACGCTGGCGAGGGCCACCGAAGACCGGCAGGCGGGTCAGTTCGCTGTTCGATTTCGGGTCGACGGTCGCGGCGTTGACGATCGCGGTGTCGGGCAGGACGCGACCCGGAGCGACGTCCCGGCGCTCCGCCAATTCTTCGCGCGCCGTCCACAATTCGCGGACCGCCGCGAGTGCACGAGCCGACTTCACGGTGTGGATGTTGGAGGTCTTGCGCCAGCGGTCGGTGCGCGGGGGGGCCGGCGGGCGGGACAGCACGTAGGCGAACTCCTCGCGGGCCCAGCCGTCCTTGCCGGACTCGGCCAGTGCCGCGTCCATCGCGTCCCGGAGTTCGACGAGCACCTCGACGTCGAGGGCGGCGTAGTTCAGCCAGTCGTCGGGGAGCGGTCGTCGTGACCAGTCCGCCGCGCCGTGACCCTTGAGCAGGCCGAGCCCGAGGAACTGGGCGACCATCGCGGCGAGGTTCACCTTGGCGAGGCCGAGCAGGCGCCCGGCGAGCTCGGTGTCGTACAGCTCGACGCATTCGAAGCCGAGCTCGCGTAGGCAGGGGAGATCCTGATCGGCGGCGTGCAGCACCCACTCGGGCCCGCGTAGCGCGTCGATCACCGGGGCGAGTGCCTCGGGATCGGCGATCGGGTCGAGCAGGAAGCTGCCCGAGCCGCGTCGTTTGATCTGGATCAGGTAGGCGCGCTGGGAGTAGCGGTAACCGGAGGCGCGTTCGGTGTCGACGGCGATGGGTCCCTCGCCCGCGGCGAGTGCTCGCGCGGCGTCGGCGAACTCCGCCGCGGTCGAGAGCACCGGCGGGACACCGCCGGCGGGGGCGAGCAACGGCTCGACCTCGGGGGCTTCGTCCCCTGGGGGGTTGTTCTCGGCTGCTCGGTTCTCGGGTGGTGTGTCCACAGTGCTCACGTCGCGCCGAGTTGGGTCACGCCCGTCGGCGGGAGGCCGGCAGCCGACGACAGAACCTCGCAGAACGCCTCGAGGTGCCCGTTGAGACCCTCGGCGGTCAGCGCGGTCCACGACGCCCGGACCTCGAGCTGGTGGGCGCGCGGCGGTCCGGCGATGTCGCCGTAGCGCACCGACGTCGTCGACGTCACGGTGCCGCCGAGGGCGGTCACCTCGATGCGGTGTGCGGTGCCGTTGGGGGAGGCGGGGGTGCTGCTCTCGCCGACCGGCACGCCGAGGGCGTCGGACAGCCAGCTCCAGGCGACCTCGGGCAGCAGCGGGTCCATCGCCAGGGCGGCCTCGACCTCTGCCTGCAGGTACGCGACGAGGCGGATCGTCCCGTTCCAGGCGTCCTGGCCGGCCGGGTCGTACAACAGGATCAGCCGTCCGAAGGCGGTGCCCTGAGAATCGGTGGGGACGACGTCGGGGTCGTCCGGCGGGCGCACCTCGGCGCCGACCGCATAGCTGTACGGCGCCAGCCGTTGCGGCGGGCGGATGGGGCCGACCTCGATCTCACGGCGGACGCGGGCAGCATGCAGCGACTCCACCGCCGCGCGGAAATCAGCAGGCTCGTCCGGAGCTCCCGAGGAAGTCACCGTTCGACCGTAGGTGTGTCGTGCCTGGCAGCGGCGGAGGCGCGCCGAGTCACCGGCCCCAGAAATGGGGACGCGGACCGGGAAGGGTGGCGCGAGGCGACCCGGGGCGGGTCAGATCGCCGAACATGGCAGAGTAAGCGGTGATGTCGAACGTAACTGGTACCCGGGTCCATCGGTCGCACCTGCCGCTCGTCGCCGCGGCCACGGGTGGGACCCCGTCACGCCGTCCGGTGTGGTTCATGCGGCAGGCGGGCCGATCGCTGCCCGAGTACCGCGCCATCCGCGCGAACCACGGCATGCTCGAATCCTGCTTCGACGCCGAGCTGGTCTGCGAGATCACCATGCAGCCGGTGCGTCGTCATGACGTCGACGCCGCGATCCTGTTCTCCGACATCGTCGTCCCGCTCAAGGCCGCGGGCATCGACCTCGACATCGTCGCGGGCACCGGTCCGGTGATCGCCGAACCTGTGCGGTCGGCGGACGCCGTCTCCCGCATCCCGCGCCTGGAACCCGCCTCGGTCGGCGCGATCTCCCGCGCCATCGAACTGTTGCTCGCCGAACTCGGCGACACCGCGCTGATCGGTTTCGCGGGTGCACCGTTCACCCTCGCGTCGTACCTCATCGAGGGCGGACCGAGCCGCAACTACGAGCGCACCAAGGCGATGATGCACGGCGACCCGGAGACCTGGGCCGAGCTGATGGCCCGCCTCGCCGACATCACCATCGTCTTCCTGCAGGTCCAGCTCGAGGCCGGCGTCGACGCCATCCAGCTCTTCGACTCCTGGGCGGGCATGCTGTCGGCAGCCGACTACCAGCGTTTCGTGGCACCGCACAGCGCCCGCGTCCTCGCCGAGGTCGCCGGATACGGCGTTCCGCGCATCCACTTCGGTGTCGGGACGGGTGAACTGCTCACGCCCATGGCCCATGTCGGGGCCGACGTCATCGGCGTCGACTGGCGGGTGCCGCTCGACGAGGCCGTCCGTCGCGTGGGCCCCGGCAAGGCCGTCCAGGGCAACCTCGACCCGACGATGCTCTTCGCGGGACCGGAGGTTGTCGACAGCGAGGTGCGTCGTGTGGTCGCCGACGGTGACCGGGCGCTCGCGGCCGGCGCGATCGGCCACATCTTCAACCTCGGCCACGGCGTGCTGCCGGGCACCGACCCGGACGTCCTCACCCGCGTCGTCGAACTGATCCACAGCCTCTGATGGCTGCCCGGCGCCGGATCGCGGTCGTCGGCGGAGGTGTCTCCGGCCTGACGGCGGCGTACCGGCTGCGTCGCGAACTCGGCGCCGACGCGCAGATCGACGTCCTCGAGGCGAGCGAGCGGCTCGGCGGCATCCTGCACACCACGACGGTCGGTGGCCAGTCGGTCGACGTCGGGGCCGAGGCGTTCATCGTCCGACGACCCGAAGCGCTCGGCCTGGTCCACGAACTCGGTCTGGGGGACCGGGTCGTGTCACCGACCGGCCGGCGTCCGTCGGTGTGGTCCGGCGGCCGCCTGCACCCACTGCCGGCCCCGGCGCTCATGGGAATCCCCGCGACCCCCGAGGCGGTCGCCGATCTCGCCGACCCCGCCGACCTGGAACTCCTCCGCACCGAGCCGCATCGTCTCTGGCGTTGGGACGCGTCCGCGGACCCGACGGTCGGGGACCTCGTCGCCGACCGTTTCGGTCCGTCCGTGGTCGCCCGCAGCGTCGATCCCATGCTGGGCGGCGTCTACTCGAGCCTCGCCGCCGACATCGGTCTGCGTGAGGCGCTCCCGGCCCTCGTGGCGCGTCTCGACGGCGGTGCGCCCAACCTGACCGCGGCCGTTTCCGGCCTCGTCGCCGACGCCACCGGTTCGGGTCCCGTGTTCGGCACTCTTGTGGGTGGCTACCGGGTCCTGCTCGACGCGCTCCGGTCCGCCGCGGCCGTCGAACCCGAACTCTGCTCGTACGTCCGCGGCCTGGAGCCGACCGCCACCGGTTGGACGCTCGATGTCGCCGGCGGTGCCCGCGAGGACATCCGGGACTACGACGGTGTCATCCTCGCGATCCCCGCGTGGCAGGCCGGGCATCTCCTGCGCGGTTCGTTACCCGACTTCGCCGCCCCGCTACGTGCGGTCCGGGGTGCGTCGTCGGTCGTGGTGTCGATCGCGCTGGCCCCCGGGACGCCGGTACCCGATCACTCCGGCGTTCTCGTCGGGACCGGGGAGAGTCTGCGCGCCAAGGCGTTCACGCTCAGCTCACAGAAGTGGGGACACCTGTCGCACGACGACGCGCCGGTGTCGGTGCGGGCGTCGTTCGGCCGGTTCGGCGCCCCGGTACCGAGCGTCGACGAAGAACCCGGTGTCGACGACCGGCTGCGGACCGAGGCCCTCGAGGATCTCGACGAGGTGTGCCGGGCCGCCGGCGTGGCACCCGCATCGCCGAACGTCGTCGACACCTACGTGCAGCGTTGGACCAACGGCCTGCCCGTCTACGGTCCCGGACACCTGGCCACGATGGCGCAGGTCGCCGCGTCCCGTCCGCGTCGGCTCGCGCTCGCCGGGTCGTCGTATGCGGGGGTCGGTGTCCCGGCCTGCATCGGCCAGGCCGGACGCGCCGTGTCGGCTCTGCTGACCGACCTGACCTGACTGTTCGTCCCGCCGGACACGGTGGCACCATGTCAGTCATGGCCCGCTTGGATTATGCAGAACTCAATTCCACGATCCGCTACCTGATGTTCTCGGTGTTCGCCGTTCGCCCCGGCGAGCTCGGCACCGACCGGGACCAGGCCAAGTCGGATGCCGCCGACTTCTTCAAGTCCCTCGAGGACACCGGCGTCGTGGTCCGCGGCGTGTACGACGTGTCGGGTCTCCGCGCCGACGCCGACTTCATGATCTGGTGGCATGCCGCCGGCGTCGAGTCCATCCAGGCCGCCTACGCGAAGTTCCGGCGCGAGACCGTCCTCGGCCGTGCCTGCAACCCGGTGTGGAGCAACGTGGCGCTGCACCGTCCCGCGGAGTTCAACAAGAGCCACATCCCGGCCTTCCTCGCCGGTGAGGAAGCGGGCAACTACATCTGCGTGTACCCGTTCGTGCGATCCTACGAGTGGTACCTGCTGCCCGACGAGGAGCGTCGCAAGATGCTCGCCGACCACGGCAAGGCCGCCCGCGAGTACAAGGACGTCCGCGCCAACACGGTGTCGTCGTTCGCCCTCGGCGACTACGAGTGGCTGCTGGCCTTCGAGGCACCGGAACTGCATCGCATCGTCGATCTGATGCGTGACCTGCGCGCCACCGAGGCCCGTATGCATGTTCGGGAGGAGACGCCGTTCTTCACCGGGCCGCGCGTCGAGGTCTCGGCGCTCATCGACGCCCTGCCCTGACCGAGAGACCTCCAGCAGGGGCACCCGCGATCACCGCGGGTGCCCCTGCTTTTTGTGGGGAGTGACCTGTGTCGCCCGGTTAGATGAAAAGCGGACAAAACTCCTGCGGATCAGATCACGGTGAGCGAAAGGTGAATGGAGCCTCAAGAAGAGGTAACGAATTGCTCTCGATCTGGAGGAAGCACATGGTCCGAATCGCTCCCGCGGCCCGGGTTGTCGCCGGCCTGATGTTCTCGGCGGCGCTCGCCGGTGGCGTCGCAACCGCGAATGCCGAACCGTGCAAGATGAATCTCGCCAACGGTCAGCACGCTCCCTGCGCGCCTGAAGTCATCTCGCATGTACCCGGCGACCCGGGCGGCGGCAACGACCCGGCATCCGATCCGGCGTCGTTCGAGCATGTGCTGGTGGAGCCGGCTTGGCCCATTGTCGAGGAGTCGACCGAACCCGAGCGGTCGCCCGCGGTGTGATGGCCCAGTTGCCTACCGTTGAAGGGGGCACCCGCGGACACCGCGGGTGCCCCCTTTTTCTGGGTGGAGTTTCCCGATTCTTCTTGAATATGGCTGTGGCACAAGTGACTTGGTCGACCGACCCAGGTCGCCGCAAAGGGTGAAAAACGGACAAAACGCCATAAGTTCTGTTATGACGGGAGTGTGAGCTTCGTCTCACGAGGGACACAGCACCGTTCTACCCGACGTGAAGGAACCCCCATGACCCATCTCGTCCCCGCGGTCCGCATCATCGCAGCACTGATGTTCTCGGCTGCACTGGCCGGCGGCGTCGCGACCGCGAACGCCACGATCCTGGCTCGTTCGAACACACGCCGCTGGACCGGATCTCGCCTGTCGCGGCTCCGCCCGTAGAGGAGCCGGTCGACGACCACCAGATCGACATCCCGCAGCCCGAGGAGAAGGACCCGGACAAGGAGAAGGAAGAGAAGGCGCAGAAGGAGAAGGAAGAGCGGGAGGCCAAGGAAAAGGAAGAGCGGGAGGCGAAGGAAAAGGAGCAGAAGGAGAAGGAGCAGAACGGCTAGTCCTGCTTCGTCCGACCTGCTGTGCTACAGCGCTACTCGGCCGGCTCGAGTTTCAGGCTGATCGAGTTGATGCAGTAGCGCAGGTCGGTGGGGGTGTCGTAGCCCTCGCCGGCGAACACATGCCCCAGGTGACTCTTGCAGTTCGCGCAGAGCACCTCGACCCGCTTCATGCCGAGCGAGTTGTCCTCGACCTCGATGATCTTGTCGCCGGCGAGGGGTGAGAAGAACGACGGCCAGCCGCAGTGGGATTCGAATTTCTGCTCGCTGCGGAACAACTCCGTGTCGCACGCCCGGCAGCGGTAGACGCCGACCGTCTTGGTGTCGGTGTACTCACCGGTGAAGGGTGCTTCGGTGCCGGCCTGGCGCAGGACACGGTACTCGGCCGGGGTCAGGCGCTGCTTCCACTCCTCGTCGGTGAGTGTCGCGAGGTTCTCGGTCTCGGGCATGCTGTCGGTCATGGGTTCCACGTTAGCGCGGCATGCACCTCGGTAGCGCGGCGCGCGGCGGCGCTACTTCGAGAGCGACAGCGAGTCGTCGGACTTCGCCGTCGGTGCCGGGGGAGCGTCGGTCTCCGACCGCATCACCACGTCCTCACCGGCGACGCCGTCGGATCGCATGTCGAGCCAGCGGAACAGCAGCGAGCAGAACACCGCGATCATGAGCAGCGACCATCCCCAGGTCACCTTGTTGTACTCGACCATCCAGCCGAAGGCCGTCCACCGCTGCGAGTAGAAGCTGTCGAACGTCATGCAGCCGTACACGCCGAGCCAGGCAGGCCAGTTCCGCATCGCCGACCCCGGAAGCAACACCGTCATCAGCAGCGGGAACAGCAGCATCGAGTAGTAGCCCTGGCCGAGCGAACCCACCAGGAACGCGGTGCCCAGCAGCACGCCCGACGATGTCGCGAGCCACAGCAGCTCGTTGGTCTTGCGGTAGTAACGGTAGAGGAACCACAGGGAGAACGCGGCCATCACCACGAAGGCGGCGCGCAACAGCAGCACCAGCCACGGCGAGACCCCGAAGTAGGCGCCGTTGCCGGCGATCGAGCTGTTGTAGTAGTCGCGGGCCTCGCCGAGGTAGGGAACAGTCCGGCTGATGAATGCGTCGGCGTCGACCGAGAGCGGCCAGGCGACCGCGGTCAGCACGAGGGGGACCACGACGGCGAAGACGAACACCCGCCACTGCCGGTTGAGCAGGGGGAGAAGCATCAGTGGAGCCAGAATCGGTTTCACCGCGATCGTCAGGCCCATCGGGACACCGGCCCACCAGTCGTGCCGTGAGCGCATCAGCATGAGGAATGCGATCATGCCGAGAAGGACGAACGAGTTGAAGTTCGTGAAGATCAGGGTGTGCGAGACGGTTTCGGTGAAGAAGAACACGAACAGGACCGTCGGCATCACCCAGGAGTTCAGGGCGTACCCGAACATCCGGGTCAACAGGTAGGCGGAGATCAGCAGTGCCACCACGCTGACCGCGATGAACGCCCAGCGGGCACGTTCGTAGTCGATGATCGCCACCGGCGCCATCAGCAGGGTGCCCGACGGCGGGTACAGGTAGTGCGGGTCGACCGTGGCGTAGTTCTCGCCGTAGACGGGCAGGTTGTTCAGAAAGTTGTAGGCCGCCGCGTACACCGGCTTGAAATCGTCGGTGCGGTCGCCGTTGACGCCGAGGAACACCGACCGGTGCACCACCATGAGCAGGCTGATCGGCCACAGGATCATCGGGATGATCCGTTGCGCGCTCATCTGGGGATACAGATACCTGTCGAGATTGGCCACCCGCGCACCGTACTACGAGCGGGTCGGGACCTTCCGCAGAACCCTCCGGGCCGGTGCCGGTCACGGGTGGTCAGGCGGGGCAACCCCGCTGGGTCGGTCCTTCGAGCGGTGCCTTCTTCACGTACTCGGCGGCGACCTGTGCCGCGCAGGCGCTTCGGCCCAGCACCGAGAAGCCCAGTCCGTCCCAGCTGACGGTCACCGGTTCGGCTCCGGCGTTCATGAACAGCGGCACGAGCGTGCCCGCGCCGCTACCGCCGTTGATGGGGTCCCGGGTGCCGTTGAGGACCAGCGGGTCGGCGGGCAGTGACGACGGGGGACGGACGGCGGTGCCCGACGCCCAGCCGTTGCAGCGGACCAGCGACAGCGCGCTGTCGGAGCCGGTCAGCGGACTCTGCTTGGTCCAGGCCTCGACGAGGCCGGGGATCTCGTTCTGACCCACCGGGCCGGTGACGTCGTTGCAGCGCGAGACCAGGGCGCCGTCGGTCGTCCGTAGGGCTGCGGCCCGGTCGGCCAGCCGGACCAGCTCACCGGTGTCGCCGCGGTCGGCGGCGGTGATGGCTCGGGACAGGTCGAGCAGTGCCTCGGGGCGATCCGAGGCGACGGCGAGCGTGGTGGTGATGGCGTTGAGAGCGGTGGTGTCCGACAGTCCGTCCAGGCGTCCGGCGCGCGCCTTGGTGAGCAGACCGGTCATCACCCGCACTCCGTTGGTGCCGAGCGTGCAACCGTCCAGCGTCGAGCATCGCTGCGCGAATCCCTGCAGCGCGGTCTGCACACCCTGGGCGCGCAGGAGCGCGCGATCGCGGGCGTTCGCGCCGAAGGGCGTCGGGGTGTCGAGGATGATGCGTCCCGCGCGGCCGCCGTAGAGGGAGGAGTACGCGAGGACGACGTCGGAGCCCTCACCGACGCCGATGAGACCCAGGTGCTCGACGCCCCACCGCTGCCGGAGTGTCTCGAGGTCGGCTGCGGCGAACTGTGCGCCGAAGTTGAGTTGGTAGGGCGTCAGTGTCTCGGTACAGCCGTCCGAGGCCGACGACGCGGCCGCGGCGAGCCGCGAGATGCGTGCCTGGGTGGTGGTCCCGCGCGTGGTGAGCCCGTTGTCGGCGATCGTGCTCCGCTCGAGCCGGGTCATGCAGTCGAGGTCCTCGCTCTGGGGGATGCCGCGATGGTCGACGGCCACCACGGGGTGGGCGTCGACGAAGGCCCGGCCCGGACCGGACGACATCACCATCAGCGTCCGCGACGACGGGAGATCCGATCCCGAGGTGAGGACGAGCGGCGGCGCGTCGGCGGGCGTCGCCGCGGTGCGGGCCCGGGTCGCCGCGATCCGCACGACCTCACCGTCGGGCTTGTTCCGGTCGACAGGGGAGTCGAACTCCGCGCATTCGATGGTCACCCCGGCCGGACGGGCGACCCCGTAGCGTCCGGCCGTCCCTGCCGCACAGTCCGACCACTCGAGGTCGGACTTCGGTACGGCGAGCGCCGGCGCCGGGGGCGGTGCGGACGACGAGGGTGCGGGACCCTGACCGCCGCCGCCACCGGGGATGAGTTCGGGGCCCCGGTCGGGGCCCACGGCGCACGACGACACGAGGATCGCGACGATCACACCCAGGACTGCCGTGACGGCGTGCGCTCTTCGCATGTCCGCGAGCGTAGTCAACGACGCCGGGCGACGGTCGTGCAGTGATCCGTTCGGTCAGTGGATGGACGACCGGCCGTGACGCAGCCAGCGCGTGAAGACGTAACCGTCGTCGTCGGTGATGATCGCGGCCGGTGACATCCCCTTGAGGGTGGCGGTGTCCTCCCCGTCCCCGGTGCGGGTGACGATGCGTCCCGCGCGCCCGCCGGCCAGATGGGGGCTGGTCGTCAGGCACAGTTCGTCGAGCAGGTCGTCGGCGATGATCGAACCGAGCAGGCTCGGGCCGCCCTCGCAGAGCACCCGCGGCCGGCCCCGCTTCCCGCACGTCTCGATCAGTGTCGACGTCTCGACGTCGTCCTCGCCGCAGTCGATCAGGGTGGCACCGGCGTCGACGAGCGCGGCGCGACGATCCGCGGGGGCCGACGCGCAGGTGAGTACGACGGTGTCGGGGTGACTCAGCGGCGGGTAATCCGGCGGGATCGAGAGCGACCGCGACACCAGGGCGAGCGCGGGCGCGGGTGTCTGTCCGTTCTCCTCCCGGAGGTCCGCGAACGCCTCGTCGGGTTGCGGTTGGCGGTATCCCTCGGTGGTCGCCGTCCCGGCGCCGACGAGGATGACGTCGGCGAGTCCGCGCAAGACCCGGAAGACGGTCTTGTCTCCGTCGCCGCCGAGGCCGCCCGACTTCCCGTCGTGGGTGGCGGCGCCGTCGATCGAGGCCACCATGTTGGCCCGCACGAAGGGGGCCGCGGCGCCGGGCCCCTCCGACGGCCGTGGTGGATAGCGGTAGTGCTCGGCCAGCCGGAGCAGAATGTCGTTCCCCGTCTGATCGGACTCCGCGGATGTGACCTGGGTCGCTTTCTGCAGGTGGAACATGCATCCATCATTCCGCGGATGGCTACTCTCCACACATGGCGGCCCGACTTTGCGATCGCAACCCTGCGACCTCGCCGGACGCACTCATCGACGAGATGGTGCCTCCGTCGACCTTCGACGAGGTGAGTTTCGACTCCTACATTCCCGATCCGAAGGAGCCCTCGCAGGCCCAGGCGGTCGCGAAAGCGCGCGACTTCGTCGCGCGGGCGTCGAAGGCGCGCTCGGGGAAGAAGGGGCTCTTCTCGCGCAAGGCCCCCGCGCAGGGCATCGGGCTGTACCTCGACGGCGGGTTCGGCGTCGGCAAGACCCACCTCCTCGCCTCGATCTACCACTCCATGCCCGAGCCGAAGTCGTTCGCGACCTTCGTCGAGGTCACCCACGTGGTGGGTGCGCTCGGCTTCGTGAACGCGGTGGAACGGCTGTCGAAGCACACGGTGCTCTGCATCGACGAGTTCGAACTCGACGATCCCGGTGACACGATGCTGGTGTCCCGACTGCTCACCGAGCTCACCGCCAAGGGTGTGTCGGTGGTCGCCACCTCGAACACCCTGCCCGGCCAGCTCGGCGAGGGCCGCTTCGCAGCGCAGGACTTCCTGCGCGAGATCCGCAAGCTCTCGGCGGTGTTCGAGACCATCCGCGTCGACGGCCCCGACTATCGTCACCGCGACCTGCCGCCGGCCCCGGACCCACGCACGGAGTCCGAGCTGGCCGACATCGCCGACTCCACCGAGGGCGCGACCCTCGACGAATTCGATGCACTGTGCGATCACCTGAGCACGCTGCATCCGTCCAAGTACAAGGACCTCGTCGACGGCGTCTCGCTGGTCTGCATCAACGGTGTCCACCCTGCGAAGGACCAGTCGGTGGCCCTGCGGCTCGTGGTGCTCGCCGACCGCCTCTACGACGCGCACATCCCGGTGACGGTGTCCGGCGCCAAGCTCGACGAGATCTTCACCGACGAGATGCTCGCCGGTGGTTACCGCAAGAAGTATCTGCGCGCGACGTCGCGCCTGCTGGCCCTGTCGCGGTTCGCCGAATCTGCTGCCTGAGAGGTCTTACAGCTTCTGTGTGAACACGTAGTCGTGTTCGACGCTGCCCCCGAGGTCGAAGGTCCGCACCCCGGCGCGGGTGAAACCCGTTTTGGCGTAGAACTTCTGGGCCCGTTCGTTGAGCTGGTTCACCCCGAGCCAGACGACGACGCTCCCGCGGTCTCGGGCACGATCGAGCGCCGCTTCCATGAGCGCACGCGACGGGCTGAGACCGGGACGCGCATGATGGTCGGGGAGTACGTACATCTTCGACACCTCGCTCGCCGGCCGCTCCGGGACTATCTCGGCGACAACGGGATTCGACGGATCGCCGTGCAGCACCAGTCCATAGCCGATGACCGGGCCGTCATCGCCGTCCCGGACGACGAGCACGTCGGCGTCCGGGTCGGCGATGTAGCCGCGAAAGTTCTTCTCACCGAGATTGGTCGCGATGAACTGGGCGATGTCCTCGGCCGCGGCGTGCGGCGGGCACGCCAGGGGGAAGGTCGCGCCGGCGACCTCGGCCACCGACGCCGCCCGGTCGGGATCGGTGAGGAGTTCGACGGTCGCCGCGGGATGAGTCGGCGTCATGACCGCGAATCGGCCGACGACAGCGGACGATCCGGGTCCGCGGTCCAGGCGTTCATCGACCCGTCGTACACCGCGACATCGTCGCGACCGAGTGCCTTCAGCGCAAATGCCGCTGCGGTGGCGGCGATCCCGCCGCCGCAGTAGGTGACCGGGCGCACCGTCGGGTCGAGGGCGCCCGCGTCGGCGAACAGTCCGCGCAGTTCGTCGAGCGGCTTCAGCGTGCCCGCCTCGTCGACGAGTTCGCCGAACGGGACGTTGACGCTGCTCGGGATGTGGCCGCCGGCGAACGACTCCCGGTCGAGGGCATTGACCAGCAGCACCGACGATTCGGCGGTCGCCGTGACGACCTCGTCGGTCGACGCGATCCGCTCCGGGCGGCGGTGTGCGGTGAAAGTGGCCGCCGGATGGGTGGATTCACCGGTCTCGGTGGGGAGCCCCGCTGCCACCCAGGCGTTGTACCCGCCGTCGAGGACGACGACGTCGTCGAAGCCCTCGAGGCCGAACTGCCACCACAGTCGTGTCGCCCAGATGCCGTTGACCGTGTCGTAGACGACGACGGTCGAGTCGTTGCCGATCCCGGCCGCGCCGACCGCCGCGGCGAAGTTCTCCGACGACGCCGCTGCGAACGGGGCCTCGCCATTCGGATCGGACAACTCGGTGATCTGGTCGAGGAACACCGCACCGGGCAGGTGCCCCTGCAGGTAGGTGTCGCGGCCGGAGCGGACGTGCGCGCCGTCGGCGTCGAAGCTCAGGTGGACCGTCGCGTCGACGATGCGCAGACGTCCCTCGCCGAGGCGCTTCTGCAGTTCGTTCGGGGTGATGAGCGGTGCGGGGGTCATGCCTGACACGGTAGTCCCGCCGTGCCTGCGCCGGTTCTCAGGGATCGAGCGGTTCGGCCGTCATCGGTTCGGTGTGGAAGTCGGCGAGATCGACGTGGCGGGTCTTGGCCCAGTAGTCGACGATCCGCCACGGCAGCACCGCCACGACCCGACCGTCGGGGTTGCGGTACCAGTTGGTCATCGCGGGATGCGTCCACACCATCTGTGCGTGCGCGCGGTCGACGGCGTCGTTGTACTCGTCGGTGACGTCGCGTCGCACCTCGAGGGCACCGAGCCGGCGCTCGATCATGGCGCGGATGGCGTCGCAGACGTAGCGCACCTGGTACTCGAGGATGCTGATGAAGCTGCCCCCGTGTCCCAGTGCGGTGTTGGGGCCGGTGAGGATGAACAGGTTGGGGAAGTCCGGCGCAGTGATGCCGAGGTAGGCGTACGCGTCGTGATCGCCCCAGGCCTCGACCGTCGTCTTGCCGCTGCGACCGACGACGTCCATCGGGTACAGGTAGCGGTCGCTGTGGAAGCCGGTCGCGAACACGATGATGTCGAAGTCGTGTGCCCGGCCGGTGCTGTCGACGAGACCGGTCTCGGTGACGGAGTCCACGCCGTGCCCCACCAGCTCGACGTCGGGCTGCCGCAACATGCGAAACCAGCCGTTGTCCAACAGCATTCGTTTGCCGAAGGGCGGGTAGTCCGGCGTCGACAGCTCGACGAGATCGTCGCGGTCGCCGAGCTCGCTGCGCATGTACCGCAGGTAGAACTCGCGGTGACCGTGATTCACGGCGTTGATCGACGCGGTGGGTTCGGGCCATTCGGGGTCGACGTGCAGGGTGGAGTGGACGTTGTCGTTGAAGATCCAGGACAGCCGCGCGCGGTACCACTCCCGGTAGCCGGGCAGGTTGTTCATCAGCCAGTGCACGCTGTCGCCGACCGGCGCGAAGTAGTCGTCGTTGGGGGCGATCCACTGCGGCGACCGCTGGAAGATCGTCAGCGATCCGACCTTGTCGACGATGGCGGGGCCGATCTGCATCGCCGACGCACCGGAGCCGACGATGGCGACGCGTTTGCCGGCCAGGGCGCCGGGCTCGTCGAGTTCGGTGGGCCAGTGGGCGGAGTGGAACATCTTGCCGGTGAAGGTGTCCATGCCGGCGAGCGCGGGGAGCTTGGGCCGGTTGAGGATGCCGACCGCGCTGATCAGGATGCGTGAGGTGAGGGTGCTCTCGTTTCCGTCCCGGTCGCGGACCCGGACGACCCACTGCTGGGCGGCGGAGTCGTAGGCCGCGGAGAGGACCTCGGTGCCGAATCGGACGCGGTCGCGCACCGCGTGGCGGTCGGCGAAGGCCTGCAGATAGCCCTGGACCTCGTCGCGCTTGCCGAAGTGGGTGGACCAGTCGTGGTCGAACGACGAGATCGAGTACAGGTAGCTCGGGGTGTCGACGCCGGCGCCCGGGTACTGGTTCTCGTACCAGGAGCCGCCGACCTCGTCGTTCTTCTCCAGGACGGTGTGCTCGATGCCGGCGTCGGCGAGCTGGGTGGAGATCAGCATCCCGGCCACGCCGGCGCCGATGACCAGGGCGTTCATCGTCGAGCCGAGCTCGTCGGGCAGCGCTGGCAGGTGGGTGCCGCGCAGGTCGCCCCGCACGATCTCGCTCATCATCGGCGCGAACTCCGGTGCCACCGGTTCGCCGGCTGTGAAGGACATCAGTGCGGCGACGAGTTCCTCGTCGGCCGGCACGCGTGCCGGTGAGCCCTGCTCGTACCAGTCCTCGAGGGCGTCGACGACGGCGTCGCGGATCTCGGCCTGCACGTCCGCGGGCAGGCCGCCGGTCGAGTTGTCGTCCATGCCGCGGCTACGGGTCGGACGGTAGCGGTCGGCCAGCCAGCGGCGATCCCCGGTCATCTCCACCAGCACGGCGAGCAGCGTCGGGATGTTGCCCGCGTCGACCGCGGTCCGGATCTCCGAGGGGGCCGGACGCGTCGCCGGGCGGGTGGAAACTGAAGTCATAGCTGCAACTAACCACTGTTAGTCCCGTTTCGTCAACAGGAGGAAAGTCTCGATTTCCGATGCTTGACTGCCGCTATCTCGTGTGGAACTGTGTCCCCAGTCATACTAACAACGGTTAGTGATCACGGAGGTTGACATGGAACTCAGCGAGGCAATGCGCACCACGGGCACATGCCGCTACTTCAGCGACAAGCCTGTCGAGGACGAGGTGTTCTACCGGGCGTTCGACGACGCGCGCTTCGGTCCGCAAGGCGGGAACCGCCAGCCGGTCCGCTGGGTCGTCGTCCGTGATGACGTCACCAAGAAGGCACTCGCCGACCTCTACCTGCCCTTCTGGGAGCCGTACTACAACTCGATCCTCGAGGGCTCCAAGAAGGTCGGCGCCGTCCCGAAGACCATCGAGAGCGCCAACTACTTCGCCCATCACCTCGCCGAGGTGCCCGCCCTCGTCGTGGTGTGCGCCGAGGCGGAAGGGCTGCATCCCACCGACCACGAACTCGGCCGGCTCAGCGTCGTCGGCGGCGCGTCGATCTACCCGAGCGTGCAGAACCTGACCCTTGCGCTGCGGCAGCAGGGCGTCGCCACCGCACTCACCACTCTGCTGTGTGCGGCCGAGAACGAGGTCAAGGAACTGCTCGGCATCCCGGACGAGTACATCACCGCGGCACACATCGCGGTCGGCTACCCGCGCAACGGTTTCCCGCGCAAGCTCACCCGCAGCCCGGTCGAGGAGATCGCCTTCCTCGACCGGTTCGACAATCGGATGTTCGCGTGAGTGCCCCAGCCGTGACGGACGACCGCAAGCTCACCCGAACCCAGACGTCGCCGCTCGGACGCGCGACGATCGGTGATCAGCTCCGCAGGCTCTCGCGGTCGCAGGGCGACAAGCCCGCGATCATCGCCTACGACGCGGCCGGCGGCCGCACGTCGACCAGCTACGGCGACCTCGATCGCATGGCCAACCGCGTTGCCCACGTCCTCGTCGACCTCGGCGTCCGGCGCGGCGACCGAGTCGCGGTGATGAGCCGCAACCGCGTCGAGACCGTCGCGTCGTACTACGGCGCGCTGAAGGTCGGCGCGGCATACTCCGGTGTCAGCCCGATGTTCCGCGAGAAGGAGATCGCCCAGCAGCTGGGTCATCTCGAGCCCGCGGTCCTCGTCGTCGAACGTGACCTGGCACCTCTGGCCGGTCCGATCGCCGACAGCCTCGGCGTCTCGGTTCTCGTCGTCGGGGAGTCGGGATCGGATTCGTGGAACTCCTTCGACGAGCTGGTCGGGCAGGCTGACGACGCCGAACCCGACTGTGACGTCGACGAACACGATCTGGCGATGATCGTCTACACCAGCGGTACCGAGTCGACCCCCAAGGGTGTCGAGATCGCGCACCGCAACTACCTGATCTCCACCGCACCCGCGTACACCTGGGGTCTGCGTTGTCAGAACGACGACGTCTGGCTGTACGTCATGCCGTTCCACACGATCGCGGGTATCGGATCGCTGACCTCGCTGACCCTGCTCGGCGCCACGCTCGTGCTACCGGCCGCGGTCGACCCGGCGACGTCGCTGCGGATGATCCGCGACGAGAAGATCTCGGTGCTCGCCCAGACCCCGACCTTCTTCATCGCCCTCGCCAACCACGCCGACTTCGGGCCCGACACCGTCGGGACGGTCCGCCGGTGTCTGACCTACGGCGGTCAGGTGTCGCCGCATGCCGTCGACGCATGGGCCACCGCCACGCCGGAGTCGGTGTGGGGCACCTACTGGGGCCAGTCCGAACTCACCCAGCTGGGCTCGGTCGGGTGGTTCAAGCGGCTCGAGGACGTGCCCGGACAGGACCCGACGTGGATCGGCAAGCCGGTGGGCCATCTCGAGGTGCGCGTGGTCGACGCCGACGGCAACGAGGCCGAAGAGGGTGAACTCCTCTGTCGTACACCGTCGGTCATGCTCGGCTATCACAGGGACCCGGAGAAGACCGCGCAGGTCCTCGAAGGTGGTTGGGTGCACACCGGCGACATCGTGCGCATCGACGACGAGGGCAACATGTTCTTCCGCGACCGGCGCAAGGACATGATCAAGACCGGCGGATACAACGTCGCCTCCCAGGAGGTCGAGCGTGTGCTGCAGGCGCATCCCGACGTCGAACGGGCCGCGGTCGTCGGCCTGCCCGATCCGTACTGGTCCGAGGCCGTCACCGGTTTCGTCGTGCTGCGTGCGGGTACCTCGGTGTCCGCGGAGGACATCCGCGAGTACTGCCGCACCGACCTGGCGTCGTACAAGGTCCCCAAGGCGGTGCACATCGTCGACGAACTGCCGACCGACGCCCAGGGCAAGTTGCTCAAGCGTGAGTTGAGGAGAGCCCATGGAACCCCTCAGGGCTGACGCCGCCGAGGCCGCCGTCTCGAAAGCGGCGGTGGCGGAAGAGCGTCCGCGGACCCGCCGGGACGAGATCGTGGAGGCCGCCGCACGGTATTTCGCCGAGCACGGTTACGCGAACGCGGGGATGCGCGACATCGCCGAGGCCGTCGGCATGCGAGGTGCGAGCCTCTACAACCACTTCCACTCGAAAGAGGAGATCCTCTACGCCATCGCGTTGCGGATGACCGAGGACCCGCAGCAGGATCTGCTGGTGCTCGACGGCGAGGGCGGCCCGGTCCAGCGCCTCACCGGCCTGGTGGAGGCGCATGTCCGGAGGCTCGCGCGGTACCGGGTGGAACACCTTGTGGCGCTGCGGGAACTGTCCGCCTTGACGCCTGAACACCGCCGGGCGGTCACCGACTACCGCAAGTACTACCAGCGGCGCATCCGCGACGTGATCGAGGCGGGCGCCCGCATGGGCGTGTTCGAGGTGCGCGATGCCCATCAGTCCGCGATCGCGGTGCTCGACCTGATGAACGGCATCAGCTGGTGGCTGCGCGACGAGCACGATGTCGACCAGTTGGTCAGCGACTACGTCGATTTCACGATCCGCGGCGTCCTGCACCACCAGGCGGGTTCGTGAGCGGTCCGCTCGCCGGCGTGCGCGTGGTCGAGATGCCGGGCCTGGGTCCGACACCGCACGCCGCGATGATGCTCGCCGACCTCGGCGCCGACGTCATCCGGATCCGACGCCCCGGCCCCGAGACCCCGGGTCCCGACGGCATCGTCGACGCGGACGCCGGTCTCTACCGGTCCCGGCGCAGCGTCGAGGCCGATCTCAAGGACCCCGCCGACCTGAACCGCATCCGCGAGATGATCCGGCGCGCGGACATCCTCATCGAGGGTTTCCGGCCGGGCGTGATGGAACGCCTCGGCCTCGGACCCGAGATCTGTGACGATGCAACGCAACTCGTGTACGCCCGCATGACCGGGTGGGGTCAGGACGGCGACCGCGCGATGCTCGCCGGACACGACATCAACTACCTGGCCGTGACCGGCGTGCTCGAGGCGATGGGCCCGGCCGGATCACCACCCGTACCGCCGCTGTCCCTGGCCGGTGATTTCGGCGGGGGATCGATGCTGCTCGTGGTCGGCGTACTGGCCGCGCTGCACGACCGGTCGCGGACCGGACGCGGGCAGGTCGTCGACGCCGCGATGGTCGACGGTGCCGGTCTGCTCGCCCAACTGCAGTGGTCGTGGAAGGCCGCCGGTCGCTGGGTGTCCCGATCGGAGGGCAACCTGCTCGACGGTTCCGCCCCCTTCTATGCGACCTACGAGTGTGCGGACGGCCGCTTCGTCGCCGTCGGCGCGCTCGAGGAGAAGTTCTGGCGCAACCTGATCGGCACGCTCGGTCTGGCCGACCTGCCCGACCGCTGGGACCGCGCGCACTGGCCGGTCATCTCCGCCGCGCTCGCCGCCCGGTTCGCCGCGCGCACCCGTGATGAGTGGGCCGCTGAGTTCGCCGGCGTCGACGCGTGCCTCACCCCGGTGCTCGACTTCGACGAGGCGGCCGCCGATCCCGTTGCGCAGCAACGCGTCAGCTACGTCACGGTCGATGACGCCGTGCAGCCCGCACCCGCTCCGCGGTTCTCGCGAACCGTACTGCCCACGCCGTCAGGGAGTTCGACCGCAGACCTGACGCAGATCCTCGATCAATGGTCGACCGATTCACCTGTGGAGGTGTCGTGAGTTTCACCAGCCCGTTCCCCGACGTCGAGATCCCCGAGGTCAGCGTCCACGAATTCCTGTTCGGTTCGATCGCCGACGACGAGCTCGGGCGTACCGCTCTGGTGGACCCGAAGTCCGGTGCGGTGACGTCGTATCGAGAGCTGATCACTCAGATCGACGCGGTCGCCGGCTGGCTGGCGTCGCGGGGGATCGGGGTGGGCGACGTGGTGGG
>NZ_BACI01000020.1 GCF_000225505.1 Gordonia alkanivorans NBRC 16433
TGAATCGCCCCGGGTTTGCTGGAGGCTCGGTTAGTTGGTTCCAGCGTTTGCGGGGACCGGGTTCTCACGGTAGCTGGTGACGGTGTGGGTCGACCAGTAGGCGCTCTCGTACTCGACGGGTGGGACGTGTCCGATCTCGCCGTGCAGGCGGCGGTGGTTGAACCATTCGACGTACTCAGCGACGGCGATCTCGACCTCGCCCACACCTGCCCAGCCGCCTCGCGGGCGCATCACGGGGTTACGGATGCATTCGGCTTTGAACAGCGAGTTGAACGCCTCAGCCATCGCGTTGTCGTATGAATCCCCTTTGGAGCCAACAGATGTCACCGCTTCGGCTTCGGCCAGTCGTTCGGTGTAGCGGATGGCTCGGTATTGCACTCCGCGGTCGGAGTGGTGGATCAGCCCGGCCACGTCGTGGCCGGCACGCGACCGTGCCCA
>NZ_BACI01000019.1 GCF_000225505.1 Gordonia alkanivorans NBRC 16433
TCTAGGCTTCGAATCCACATCGGGGCGTCGAGTATCGAGCGCCCAACTGATCGAGGGAGACAATGCATGTCGGGCCATGTGAACGTGGACAACTTCGTTCGGGCGGAGACGCACCGGATGTTCGCCGACATCCAACTGGCTGCCGGTGGGGTGGGGAAGTTCCGGCATAACCGGGAACCTGCCTCGATCGACGAGCAGACGGTGATCCGGCTCAACCGCGACACCCTCTACAGCTTCGCCATCGTCGACCTCGCCGAACCGGCCGTCCTCACACGGCCCGACGCAGGCGAACGGTA
>NZ_BACI01000018.1 GCF_000225505.1 Gordonia alkanivorans NBRC 16433
CGGCTGCGGGTCCGTACCGTTCTCGGGGCGGCTTCGCGCAAACGCCTCTCCACCGATGAAGGAGTCCTGTTCAACTGAGCGCAGTGCACTGAGACTCTGCAGTGTTGGTCAAGCGACCTTCTCACACGGCGGCTTATACCATGTCTGAATCGACATGTCTCGGTAATCCGTGATTTTGCCCATGTGCATCTGTGCTTATCCTGGGGAACGTGACCCCCTCAGTAGGTACTTCCGTGCCATCGGGACGTATTCGCAACACCGCGTTCGCGTCGAAGGTGATGTCCGCCGACGACGCCGTGAAGTACATACAGCCGGACGACACCGTGGCGATCAGCGGTTTTGCCAGTGCCGGAACCCCGAAGGTCGTCATCCCGGCCCTCGCCGACAAGATCAAGAACACCCGGGCGAACGGCTCGAACTTCACGATCAACCTGTTGACGGGCGCCTCGGTCTCGACCGAAACCGAACGTCTCCTCACCGAGGTCGACGGCATCGCGCTGCGCATGCCGTACCAGTCGGAGAGCACCGCCCGCAAGCGGATCAACGACGGCCGGATGGACTACGTCGACATCCACCTGTCCCACGTGGCGCAGCAGGTCTGGGTGGGCTACTACGGCCAGGTCGACGTCGCCGTCGTCGAGGTTTCCGGAATCACCGAATCGGGGGAGCTGATTCCGGCCGCGTCCATCGGGAACAACAAGACCTGGCTCGACGTCGCGAAGAAGGTGATCCTCGAGGTCAACTCGTGGATTCCCGAGGCCGTCGAGGGCATGCACGACGTCTACTACGGCACCGCACTGCCGCCGCACCGCAAGCCGATCCCGCTGACCCGGGTGCAGGATCGAATCGGGCAGCCGACGTTCCGGGTCGACCCGGCCAAGGTCGTCGCGGTCGTGGAGACCAACCAACGCGACAGCGCCAGCCCGGTGACCCCGCCCGACGCGATCAGTGAGGCGATCGCCGGTCACGTCCTCGAGTTCTTCGACTACGAGGTCCGCAACGGTCGGCTGCCCGCCGACACACTGCTGCCTCTGCAGGCCGGCATCGGCAACGTCGCCAACGCCGTCCTCGGCGGTCTGGACCGCGGCCCTTACAAAGGTCTGACCTGCTACTCGGAGGTCATCCAGGACAGCATGTTGCGGCTGATCAAGGACGGGACCGTCGCACACGCGTCGTCGACCGCTCTGGCACTCAGCGAGGCCGGCATCGAGGAGCTGACGGCCAACGTCGACTTCTACCGGAACCACATCACCCTGCGTCCGCAGGAGATCAGCAACCATCCCGAGGTCGTTCGTCGTCTCGGTGTGATCGCGATGAACGGCATGCTCGAGGCCGACATCTACGGCAACGTGAACTCGACGCACGTGATGGGCACCAAGATCATGAACGGCATCGGCGGTTCGGGCGATTTCGCGCGCAACGGCTACGTGTCGCTGTTCATGAGCCCGTCCACGGCGAAGGGCGGTGCGATCTCGTCGATCGTCCCGATGACGCCGCACGTCGACCACACCGAACACGATTGCCAGGTGCTGGTCACCGAACAGGGACTGGCGGACCTGCGTGGGCTGTCACCCCGACGCCGTGCCCGGCTGGTCATCGAGAAGTGTGCGCACCCGGAGTTCCGGCCGATGCTGAACGACTACTTCGCCCGCGCCGAGGCGATGCCCGCGGCCGGCCAGACCCCGCACATCCTCGACGAGGCGTTCAGCTTCCACCAGCGGTTCCTGGACACCGGCTCGATGCGCTGAGTGGTCAGCTCGGTTCGTCGCCGCGCTGACCGTCCGGGGAGCTCTCGCCGTTCGTCCGGCCCTCACGAGGGTTGTCGAAGGTCACGTCGATCTCCTGGAACCCCTTGTTCCGCTGCGCCCGAACCTGCGCCGCATACGCGGCTTCGTCGCCCTCGGTGAGGATGACGTTGTCGGTGAACGGCGTCAGCAGCGACCGCGGGTACAGGTGGTCCACGCGGACGGCGTTCGCCTCGAGGCAGAACACCAGCACGATCGTGGTCACGTAGAGGAACGCGAGCAGGCCGAGAACGATCGCGAAGACCCCGTTCGTCGAGCTCGCATTGGCGATGACGCGCCCGACGTACACCGCGCCGAAGGTCTGAATCGCCTGCCAGCATGCTGCGGCCGCGAGCGCTCCGGGGAGCACGTCGCGGACGGACAGGGCGCGAGCAGTGCCGAACCGGAACGCCACGATGAACACGAGCGTGCTCAGCACGACCGAGCCGAGGATCGCGAACCAGCGGCCGGCGACGCCGAGCTCGATGCCGGCGGCGATGCCGTTGACGACGGTCAGTCCGATGACGGCGAGGCCGACCGTCGACAGCAGGACCAGGCCGCGCAGGCGCACGAAGATCGGATCCGGTCGTTCGTTGCGGGGGACGGCCCAGATGGTGTTCATCGCATTCTGGGCCGCGACGGCGACTCCCAGACCGCCGTACAGCGAGACCAGGACACTGATGATGAGCGCCGGGATCCCGCCGCTGAGTTTCTCGGGCTCGCCGAGTTGGCTGCCGATCACCGGGATCTGACTCATCGCCGAGTCGAGGATGCGCTCCTGCAAAGCCGGATTGTCGGCGAGCACGATGCCCAGGATCGTCGAGAACAGCAACAGCAGCGGGAACAGCGAGATGAACGCGTAGTAAGTGCACAGGGCGGCCAGATAGGCGCCCTGGTCGTCGACGAACTTGTAGATCACCGCGATCGGGAACCCGGTCGCCGGGTGTCGTCGCTGGAAGTCGTCGATCCGTTCCGACAGCGACACCCGCTCACCTTCTGCTCGTCGTTCAGCCGGTCCTGCCGGCACCGCCCGGGCGGCGGGTGTGCTGACTGTATCCCGGCCGACAGCCGATCAGCCGTAGCCCGGTCCGTACCGCACTGAATTCGATCTGTGCCTCAGTGAAACGGATCCACGGCTGGTACACCGAGCTTGCGCAGCGGCCACCCGAGCCGCCAGTAGGCAAGTCCGACGACCCCGTGCGGAAAGAAGCGGCACGTGGTGGTGACCTCGGTGCGTGCAGGCTTCTGGCCGAGGTCACGAAGTGCGTACTCGACGAACCCGTTGCCGCGCGAGTTCTCGCTGACCTGGACGCGGAGGAACTCCGGTTGCTTCTCCGCGATTACGCGTCCCCTCCGTTCGAGCGAGTCCCAGATGTCGTCGGGTGTGCCGTTCTGGACGGTTGCGGACGTCGACTCGAACACCTCCTCGCCGGCCCAGTCCGGGTCGGTCGGGATGGGTTCGGCTGCGGGGGTGTCAGCGTTCGCGTTCGCCCACGTCGCGGCCTCTGAGCCGCGTTCGGCGCGGCTCAGCGTCTCGGCGACCGCTCGGCGGTACGGGGTCAGGCCACCCGGCGGGCGGGGGATGATCGAGTCGATGTCGCGGTTCCGGCAGACGGCGTCGCACTCGAGCGACTCGATCAGCGGTCGCGCGATCTTCCCTCGGATCGGGGTCACCAGGCGGACCCAGCGGCTCGCCACCGACGGCGTGAGGAACGGGAGGACGACCATCGTGCGCGGACGAAGACCGGCGACCTGCGCGTAGACCTGCATCATGTCGCCGTACTCGAGGACGTCCGGACCTCCGATGTCCCACGTCCGTGACTCCGGGACCTCCGCGGTCGCCGCCTCGACCAGGTAGTACAGCGCGTCGGAGACGGCGATGGGCTGGATCTTGTTGCTCACCCAGCGCGGCGTCGTCATCGCCGGGAGCCGCTCGGTGAGGTGGCGGATGAGTTCGAACGATGCCGACCCGGACCCGATGAGCGTCCCGGCCTGCAGTGCGACGGTCTCGATCGACGAGTCGATGAGGATGTCGCCGACCTCGGCTCGCGATGCCAGATGTTCGGAGAGATCGGTGCCCTCGGGGTGCAACCCGCCGAGGTAGACGATCCGGGACACGCCGCACGCCTGTGCTGCTGCCACGACGTTCTCTGCGGAGCGTCGTTCCTCGGCCGCAAAATCCGCGTCGTTGCTCATCGAGTGCACGAGGTGATAAACGACGTCGACGCCGCGGAAGGCAGCGAGAAGCGAGTCCCGGTCGGAGAGATCACCTTTCACGACCTCGGCACGTGAGTCGTTCGTCCACGGCGCGTCGGACAGCTTCGACGGCGTCCGGGCCAGCGCGCGGACACGGTGCCCACGTTCGAGCAACCGGGGTGCCAGACGGCCTCCCACATAGCCGGTGGCTCCGGTGACCAGACAGGTTCGCGCTTCGTTCACATGACTCCTCTGTACCTTCGGGCGGTACCCCTCAGGCTAGGAGTGGAAACGTCGACCGCGGCCCGGTCGCCGGGTGTCGGTGCCGGATCGTTCCCTACGGCCACAGGTTGATAACGCGTGGCGGTGCCGGGTCAGGCGTCGCGCTCTTCGAGGGGTGAGTTCACGAACCAGAGGCTCTCTTCGTGCAGACGTTCACTCCGCCAACCGGTCTCGGTGCGGACCATCGAGTGGTGATAGTTGCCGCCGCAGGTGCTGAGCTCGGTCATCCCCACGAACTGCATGGGGTTGTAGAACATCGCCCGGATCTGTGCGCGGTCGCCTTCGAAGGAGTACTCGATGTTCGTGATGAAGTGTTGGCTGACGGTGACGAACGCGAAGTTCTCCTCGAGCCATGCGGCGATCTCGTCCCGACTCCCGGCCCGTCCGGCCGGAGCCGAGGTGTAGTCGACCGTGGCGTCCGCGGTGAACACGGAGCGCCACAGATCCCAGTCCTTGGTGTCGACCGCGCGGGCGTATCGGTAGAGGACGTCGGCGATCTCGAACCGGTCGGCGATCTCCTGGGTGTTCACGTCTCTCCGATCAGTTAGTTCTTCGGCAGGGCGGCAGCTTTGGCGTTCAGCCACCTCAGCGCCTCGAGTTCGGACACCAAGCCCACGCCGTGGCCGAGGAACGTACCCGGCAACAACACCGGCAGATGCATCGTCTCGACGGTGACGTCGGCCCCCTTGGCACGCCAGGACCGCACCATGCGATCAGTGCCGCGGGGATCGACCACGTCGTCGCCGCGGTTCTGGCTGACCAGGACCGGCATCCGCGGGGCGACCCCGCCGAGTCGTTGATCGTTCACCGCCGTCAGCCACGGCTCCTTGCGCAGATGCGCCGCGATCGGCCGGCCGTCCTTGGTGTAGAAGGTCGTCGGCACGAACGGAAGCATCCTCATCACGTCGAACACGCAGTACGAGTTGACATCTCGCAGCACACTCCGACCGAGCGGGTTGAACGCGGCGAGGAACTTCGCGCGATGCTCGGGGTACGCGGCGATGAAACCGTTGACGACCCACCCGACGCCACCTCCGAGCAGGCTTCCGTCCCCGAGTCGCGCAAGGTCCGCGAGATCTGGTGCGGGGGCACCCGCGAAAGCGGCGAAGATCGGGAGTTCCGGCGCGTATGTGCCGGCCAGTTCGGCGGCGGAGCCGGCTGCGAACCCGCCTTCGGAGTAGCCCCACAGCGCGACCGGGGCTTTGGAGCTCACACCGAACTTCGGATTCCGCGCCACACGGGCCATGTCCAGCATCGATGTCCCGAGCGACCTACGGTTCAGGTAGGGGTGATCGCCGGGCGTGCCGAGTCCTTCGTAGTCGGTCAGCGCCACCGCGTAGCCATTGGCGAGCAACGCTCCGATCGCCATTTCCTCGTAGGCCTGTCCGTACCGCAGCAGACGTGACGGTGCGCACTGGTCGCCGGCACCGATGGTCCCTGAACCGACCACCACGACCGGACGCTCACCGCGCCCGGCCCACGGAGTGCGGGGGACCAGGACGCTGCCGGTCACGGCCGTCGGACGGTTCCGAGCGCCGGTGCTCGCATACATGACCGTGGTGGTGCGGGCGTCGATGTTCGCGCCGGTGAACGGGATGACAGCCGCGTACGACGGCGCCGATCGGATCAGCGATCCGGGACGGGCGTCGAAGCCCGACGGCGGGTTGTAGAACCCGGCATACGGGTCCGCCGACGCGGGACCGATTCCGGCGAGTGTGGCGGTGGCGGCCACCGCGCAGGTGGCGAGGAGGGCACGTCGACGAAGACGACCACCTCTCGGAAAGCGTGCGCGAGACTGTTCGCGCACGAGAGGACGTCGACCCTGACCCCCGATGAACATGTTCTAATTAGTTGGATAGATCACGTCCCGTGTCAACCGTCTGGAGAAAATCTCCCAAGGGCGGCGCGCGTCTCCGACCCGCCGGCGGGGGAGGCTCGATGGGGGTGTCCGTTTCTCCTTCGACACGATCCTGCACAGCCCGCGACAGACGATGGCGCGCATCGTGTCCGTGCTCGTCGATGCTGCCATGCGGTGTCGGACACCAGGCTGTTTGCTCGGGGAAACGTCACGGTCGGGAGGCTGCGACGGCCGACTCCGGTGCAAACGGGGTAGGGCTGGGGGTGTACAAAAGGACCCGGTTCATCTGCGAACCCCGAAAGGATCGAGCAATGTCAGTGGTGTCGTACGTGATCGCCGGGTCCGAGGCGACCGGAGGCGCGGGAATCCAGGCCGACCTGCGCACTTTCGCCCAGCTCGGCACCTACGGCGTCGGAACCATCACCTGCATCGTGTCCTTCGATCCGAAGGCCGGCTGGGGCCATCGTTTCGTGCCGGTGGACGCCGGCGTCATCGCCGACCAGATCGAGGCGGCCACGGTCGCGCACGAGCCCGAGGTCGTCAAGATCGGCATGCTCGGCACGCCCGCGACCATCTCGACGGTTGCCGAGGCACTGGCATCGCGGACCTGGCGGCACGTGGTCGTCGACCCCGTCCTGATCTGCAAGGGTCAGGAGCCCGGTGCGGCTCTCGACACCGACAATGCCCTGCGCTCGGAGATCCTCCCGCTGGCCACCGTGGTCACGCCCAACCTGTTCGAGGCCGCGACCCTCGCCGGCATGGACGAACTGGCCAGTGTCGACGACCTCGCCGAAGCGGCTCGCCGGATCGCCGATCTCGGGCCGAAGTGTGTCGTCGTCAAGGGCGGGGTCGGACTCGCCGGTGACGAAGCGGTGGACGTGGTCTTCGACGGCACCGACATCACCATCCTCCGCGCACCCAAGGTGGGCGACGAGCGCGTGTCCGGTGCGGGTTGCGTGTTCGCCGCCGCGACCACCGCCGGACTGACCAAGGGCGCCGACGTCCTCGACGCGGTGCGCGCGGCCAAAGAATTCACCCACCGCGGGATCGTCGGTCGCATCAGCTCGACCGCCCCGTTCGACGCCGTCTGGCACGGACAGCAGTAGCACTCCGCGCTGTGCGGTAAACCCACCCGTTATCGGCACAATCA
>NZ_BACI01000017.1 GCF_000225505.1 Gordonia alkanivorans NBRC 16433
CCGCTACTCGGCCAGAAACGAGCGAACCGGCTCTACTGCGCGGTCGCGTCGGCGTGACGGTCCTCGTGGACCGACCAGTCGTCCTCGGGGGCGCCCTTGTTCTGGTCGCGGCGGATCAGCCAGCGGCCGATGGCCGCACCGACGAACGCCGGGACGAACACCAGCAGCGCGGTGAACGAGGCGCCGGCGATCAGCTCGACGAACAGGCCGGCCTGGCCGATGCCGGCGAGGACCGTGTTGCCGAGGATCCAGGAGATCAGTCCGGCGATCACACCGGCCATGACACCCGCCTTCAGCCAGCGGACGGTGAGGTCCTCGTAGTCGTCCGGATCGGGGTTGGCGCGGGCATCACGGATGCCGTCGAAACCGCCCCAGACCAAGGCGATGAGGACGACCGCCGCGATGGTGACGGTGCGCCACACGGTGGAGTTCAGCGGGGCCTCGACCACCGCGACACCGAGCAGGATCCGGGCGAGGACGTGAACGGCGGTCATCGTCAGACCGCGTACCAACCACGAAGACATGCGCGTCATACTACGCATCTGTGCCGTGATCGCCGACACACCCGGTCGATCCGGCCGGTCCAGCGTGCCGGGTTCGCACTGTGCGTCGTCCCGCCGTAGCGTTGCCCGGGTGCCGATCATCCACGACACAGCAGCCCGGCGAGACCGGCTGCGGAGCCAGTTACGTGAGCGTCCCGACGCCGAGCAGGTGTCGGCGTTCGTGGTCTCCGACCTCGTCAACGTCCGCTATCTGACCGGCTTCACGGGGTCCAACGCGGCGGTTCTCATCGACGTGTCCGATCCCGCGGGGGACCGGATCGCCACCGACGGCCGCTACCTCACCCAGGTCGCCGCGCAGGTGCCGGACGTCGAGTCCGTCATCGAACGGGCCTGCGTGCCGGCGCTGGTCGTCCACGCGCGAACCGCGGGTGCGTCGCGGATCGGCTTCGAGGCCGACGCCGAGACCGTCGCAGGCCACCGTGCCCTGACCGCATCGACCGAGGACTCCGGTGTCGAACTGGTCGGCCTCACCGGCGTCGTGCAGGCGCTGCGTTCGGTCAAGGACGCGGGGGAGATCGCGCTGCTGCGTGCCGCCTGCGCGATCGGAGACGCCGCACTCGCCCAGATCATCGCCGACGGCGTCCTGCGTGCCGGCACCACCGAACGTCAGGCCGCCCGTGCGCTGGAGTTCGAGATGTACCGCCTCGGCGCCGACGGCATCGCGTTCGAGACCATCGTGGCCGCCGGTGCGCATTCGGCGATCCCGCATCACCGGCCCACGCACACCGCACTGGCCGACGGCGATCTCGTGAAGATCGACTTCGGTGCAGTCGTCGGCGGGTACCACTCCGACATGACCCGCACCTTCGTGTTGCGTCGCGCTGCGGACTGGCAACGCGACATCTACGACCTCGTCGCCGCCGCGCAGGCCGCCGGACGGGCGGCTCTGCGCCCGGGTGCGGATCTACGGCAGGTGGACGCCGCCGCGCGCGACGTCATCGACGAGGCGGGGCACGGCGACCACTACGTGCACGGCCTCGGCCACGGCGTGGGCCTCGAGATCCACGAAGCGCCGGGAATCGGCAAACTCGCTGCGGGTACACTGCCATGCGGTGCTGCGGTCACCGTGGAGCCCGGTGTGTACCTACCCGGATGGGGTGGGGTCAGGATCGAGGACACCCTGGTCGTCACACAAGGCGACCCGGAACTGTTGACCACCACCGACAAGACATTCACCGTCATCTGACTGCAAGGGAAGAAACACCACATGGCGACCACCGCCGATTTCAAGAACGGCCTCGTGCTGCGCATGGACGACCAGCTCTGGCAGATCCAGGAGTTCCAGCACGTCAAGCCGGGCAAGGGCCCCGCGTTCGTGCGCACCAAGATCAAGAACGTGCTGAGCGGCAAGACCGTCGACAAGACCTTCAACGCCGGCGTCAAGGTCGAGACCGCCACCGTCGACCGTCGGGACATGACCTTCCTGTACAACGACGGCACCGACTACGTCTTCATGGACGCACAGGACTACGAGCAGTTCTCGCTGCCGCCGGCCGTCGTCGGCGACGGCGCACGCTTCCTGCTCGAGAACATGACCGTCCAGGTCTCGCTCAACGAGGGCAACCCGCTGTTCGTCGAACTCCCGGTCACCGTCGAGCTCGTCGTCGCCCAGACCGACCCGGGTCTGCAGGGTGACCGCTCCACCGGCGGCACCAAGCCCGCCACGCTGGAGACCGGTGCCGAGATCCAGGTGCCCCTGTTCATCAACACCGGTGACAAGCTCAAGGTCGACTCGCGTGACGGCAGCTACCTCGGCCGCGTCAACTCCTGACCTGTGAAACAACCCGGAACCCGACACAAGGCGCGGCGGCGCGCGGTCGACCTTCTCTTCGAGGCCGAGGCCAAGAAGGTCAGCCCCGCGCAGCTCGTCGCCGAACGCCGTGAGTACGTCCGCAGCGACGAGAGCGTCGGCTCGATCCACGACTACACCGCCACGGTGATCAACGGTCTCGCCGACGATCAGGACCAGATCGACGCGGTCATCTCCTCCCATCTGCGGGAGTGGACGCTGGAGCGTCTGCCCGCCGTCGACCGCGCCATCATGCGCCTGGCGACCTGGGAGCTGTTCAACTCGCTCGACGTCGACACCATCGTGGTGGTCGACGAGGCGGTGGAGCTCGCCAAGGAGCTGTCCACCGATGATTCGCCGGCCTTCGTCAACGGTGTGCTCGCCAAGATCGCCGAGCTCGCGCCGCAGGTCCGTGCCGCCGCGTCGGCCGAGCCGCGGCCGTCGGGTGACGCCGAGTAGTACCGAAGATCTCATGTCATCGGTCCCGGTCGTGTTCGCGACCGGGACCGCTTGCTGTGGCGCAGGTCGCGGGAATTCGTCTGTCTCGCCAGGCGGTGTAAAGTGTCGCGAGACAGACATCCTTTAACGATCCGTCCTGCGAGGCGGAGAAGGAGGTCGGCTTTGGCCAGCCCCGCCCCCAGGGTGCTGCTCGATGCCGCTGACGTGTCGCGCACGATTGCTCGTGTCGCACACCAGGTTATCGAGAAGACAGCACTGGACTCGCCCGACGCCCCGCGCGTCGTTCTCATTGGAATTCCCACTCGCGGAACGTCTCTCGCAACCCGCCTGGGTTCCAAGATCGGCGAGTTCGCCAATGTCGAGGTGCCGGTCGGCTACCTCGACATCACTCTCTACCGCGACGATCTGCGCGGTAAGCCCCATCGCCCACTCGAACGGACAATGGTCCCGGCCGGTGGCGTCGACGGCGCGATCGTGATCCTCGTCGACGACGTGCTCTACTCCGGACGCACGGTCCGCGCCGCGCTCGACGCGCTGCGTGATCTCGGTCGCCCCGCCGCGGTTCAGCTCGCGGTGCTGGTGGATCGCGGCCACCGCGAATTGCCGCTGCGCGCCGACTATGTCGGCAAGAACATCCCCACCGCTCGAGACGAGCAGGTGTCGGTTCACCTCACCGAACACGACGGGATCGACCAGGTCGTCCTGAGTTCCGGCGCCGATGTCGTTGCCGCCGAGGGTGATTCGTGATGCGGCATCTGCTCTCCACGCAGGATCTCAGCCGCGACGAGGCCACCGCGCTCCTCGATGACGCCGAGCGCTTCGAGCAGGCACTGACGGGCCGCGAGGTCCGCAAGCTCCCGACGCTGCGCGGCCGGACCGTCATGACGGTGTTCTACGAGAACTCGACCCGCACCCGCGTCTCCTTCGAGGTCGCCGGCAAGTGGATGAGCGCCGACGTCATCAACGTCAGCGCGTCGAGTTCCTCGGTGGGCAAAGGCGAATCGCTGCGGGACACGGTCAAGACCCTGCACGCCGCCGGCGCCGACGCGCTGATCGTCCGCCACCCCGCCTCGGGTGCGCCCGCCCAGATCGCCGACTGGACCACCGATTCCGACGGTGAGGGCCCGGCGATCATCAATGCCGGTGATGGCACGCACGAACATCCGACGCAGGCCCTGCTCGACGCGCTCACCCTGCGCCAGCGGCTCGGGTCGCTGGACGGGCGTCGCATCGCGATCGTCGGCGACGTCGTGCACTCGCGCGTCGCGCGGTCCAACGCGCACCTGCTGTCGACCCTCGGTGCCGAGGTCGTCCTCGTCGCCCCGCCGACCCTGCTCCCGGCGGGAGTGGGCGAGTGGCCGGTCACCGTCTCGGGCAACCTCGACGCCGAACTGCCCGCCGTCGACGCGGTGATGATGCTGCGCGTGCAGGCCGAGCGGATGAACGGCGGGTTCTTCCCGAGCCCCCGCGAGTACGCGGTTCGCTTCGGTCTCAACGACCGCCGCCTGGCGATGCTCTCCGACGACGCGGTGGTCCTGCACCCCGGCCCGATGCTGCGCGGCATGGAGATCGGCTGGTCGGTCGCCGACTCGCCGAAGGCCACCGTCCTCGACCAGGTCCGCAACGGCGTGCACGTCCGCATGGCGGTGCTCTTCCGCCTCCTCGTCGGCTCCGATTCGGCGGGAGCCCAGCTGTGACACCGAGTACGCCCACCCCCAGCACGTCAGGAGTTCGCAAGTGACCGCCCCGGCAACCGGAACCGTCCTGCTCGGTGATGTTCGCCCCTACGGCGAAGGTGAGCCGGTCGACGTTCTCGTCGTCGACGGCGTGATCACCGAGATCGGCCCCGAACTGTCCGCACCCGCGGGCGCCGAGCGAATCGAGGGCAAGGGCGGGGTGCTGCTGCCCGGTTTCGTCGACCTCCACACGCATCTGCGCGAACCCGGCCGCGAGGACACCGAGACCATCCGGTCCGGCTCCGAGGCCGCCGCCCTGGGCGGGTACACCGCGGTCTTCGCGATGGCCAACACCAGCCCGGTCGCCGACAACTCGACCGTCACCGACAACGTATGGCGCTCCGGCCGCGAGGTCGGCCTCGTCGACGTCTACCCGGTGGGTGCGGTCACCGTCGGACTCGAGGGCCGCCAGCTCGCCGAGATGGGCATGATGAACGCCGGCGCCGCGGGCGTCCGGATGTTCAGCGACGACGGCAAATGCGTCGACGACCCGCTGCTCATGCGCCGCGCCCTGGAGTACGCGACCGGTCTGGGCGTGCTCATCGCGCAGCACGCCGAGGAGCCGCGCCTGACCGTCGGTGCCGTCGCCAACGAGGGCCCCACCGCATCCCGCCTGGGCCTCGCCGGCTGGCCACGCGCCGCCGAGGAGTCGATCGTCATCCGCGACGCGCTGCTCGCCCGCGACGCCGGCGCCCGCATCCACATCTGCCACGCCTCGACCGAGGGCACCGTCGAGCTGCTGCGCTGGGCCAAGGACCAGGGGATCGCGATCACCGCCGAGGTGACCCCGCATCACCTGCTCCTCGACGACTCGAGACTCGAAACCTACGACCCGGTCAACAAGGTCAATCCGCCGCTGCGCGAGGTTCGCGACACCGAAGCCCTGCGTCGGGCGTTGGCCGATGGGATCGTCGACTGTGTGGCCACCGACCATGCGCCGCACGCCGCGCAGGAGAAGTGCTGCGAGTTCGCCCAGGCCAAGCCGGGCATGCTCGGGCTGCAGACCGCCCTGCCGATCGTCGTCGAGACCCTGGTCAAGCCGGGACTCCTCGACTGGCGCGGCGTCGCACGGGTGATGAGCGAACGGCCCGCGCAGATCGTCGAGTTGGCCGATCAGGGCCGCCCGATCGAGGTCGGTGAGCCGGCCAACCTCACCGTCGTCGACCCGGACTCCTCGTGGGTGGTCCGCGGCGACGAACTGGCCAGCCTGTCGCGCAACACCCCGTTCGAGGAGATGACGATGCCGGCGAGCATCACCGCCACCGTCCTGCGCGGCGTGGTCACCACCCGCGAGGGCCGGGTGACCCGATGAACCTCCGGGCCCGACGCGGCCTCATCCCCGGCATCCTCGTGCTCGTCGTGGTCGCCTCGGTGATCGGCACCGTGCTCGGCTACGGCAGGTTCGTGTTCAACGCGTGGTTCATCGGCGTGTGCGTGCTCATCGTGCTCGGCCTGCTGTCGATGTTCTACCTGCTGATCACCGGCAACAAGAAGAAGCAGGCGGCGCAGGCCGAGCTGATCGGCGAACTTCCGCCCACCCCGGCCGATCTCGGGGCGGAGCAGCGCGGCCCCGACACCGGCCTCTACCTCGGTTCCACGATGGCACCGAGTTGGCAGAACCGCGTCGCCGTCGGGGACATCTCCGATCGCGCGTCGGCGACGATCGCCGAGTTCGCCGCGGGCATCCTGATCACCCGTCAGGGTGCAAGCGACATCTGGATTCCGCGTGAGGCGATCACGGCGGTCCGCACCGAGCGCGGCATCGCGGGCAAGGTCATGAGCGCCGACGGTGTCCTGGTGATCCGGTGGGTCCTGCCCAGCGGCACCGAGATCGACTCGGGAATCCGCGCAGACGACAAATCGATCTATCCCGGTTGGGTGAATGCCTTTGCCGGGCAGCATGACAGTGGACAGGGGACACAGGAATGAACACAGCGGTCTTGGTGCTGGAGAACGGCCAGGTGTTCACCGGCCGGAGCTTCGGCGCAGTGGGCGAGACCCTCGGTGAAGCGGTGTTCTGCACCGCGATGACCGGCTACCAGGAGACCCTGACCGACCCGAGTTACCACCGGCAGATCGTCGTGGCCACCGCGCCGCAGATCGGCAACACCGGCTGGAACACCGAGGACGGCGAGAGCACCGGCAGCGCGGGCAGCACCGGGGTCGACGGCGACTCCGGCAAGATCTGGGTGGCCGGATACGCGGTGCGCAATCCCACGCGTCGCGTCTCGAACTGGCGCGCCACCACCTCCCTCGAGGACGAACTCGTCAAACAGGGGATCGTCGGCATCGGCGGGATCGACACCCGCACCGTGGTCCGCATCCTCCGCGACCACGGCTCGATGAAGGCCGGCATCTTCTCCGGACCGGCACTGGCCGACACCGACGAACTCGTCGGCCGGGTGCGCAACCAGCCGGACATGAAGGGCGCCAAGCTCGCCGACGAGGTCACCACCACCGACGGCTACATCGTCGAGCCGGTCGGCCAGCACCGGTTCACCGTCGCGGCCATCGACCTCGGGATCAAGACCAACACCCCGCGCATGTTCGCCGAGCGCGGCGTCCGCACCCATGTGCTGCCGGCGAACGTCGCCCTCGACGCGATCGCCGACCTCAAGCCAGACGGTGTCTTCCTGTCGAACGGGCCCGGTGACCCGGCGACCGCCGACGACGTCGTCGAGCTCACCCGCGGCGTTCTCGGCCGGGATCTGCCGCTGTTCGGCATCTGCTTCGGCAACCAGATCCTGGGCCGGGCCCTCGGCCGGTCCACCTACAAGATGAAGTTCGGGCACCGGGGCATCAACATCCCGGTTGTCGACCACGCCACCGGCAAGGTCTCGATCACCTCGCAGAACCACGGCTTCGCACTCGAGGGTGAGGCGGGGGAGGAGTTCGACTCCGACTTCGGCCGCGCGCGGGTCAGCCACGTCTGCGCCAACGACGGCACCGTGGAGGGTCTCGAGCTGCTCTCCGGCCGCGCCTTCTCCGTGCAGTACCACCCGGAGGCGGCCGCCGGGCCCCACGACGCCGCGAATCTGTTCGACAAATTCGTCACCCTGCTCGAGGGTGACCGTGCGCAAGGAGCGAGTGCCTGATGCCGCGCCGCGAAGACATCAACCACGTCCTGGTCATCGGCTCCGGCCCGATCGTCATCGGCCAGGCCTGTGAATTCGACTACTCGGGCACCCAGGCCTGTCGCGTGCTCAAGGCCGAGGGCCTGCGCGTCAGCCTGGTGAACTCCAACCCGGCGACGATCATGACCGACCCGGAGTTCGCCGACGCCACCTACATCGAGCCCATCACCGCCGAGTTCGTCGAGAAGGTGATCGAGGCCGAGCGCGACGCCGGTCATCCCATCGACGCGGTGCTCGCCACCCTCGGCGGGCAGACCGCGCTGAACACCGCGGTCGCACTGCACGATCGCGGCTCGCTGGAGAAGTACGGCATCGAGCTGATCGGCGCCGACTTCGACGCCATCCAGCGCGGCGAGGACCGCCAGATGTTCAAGGACATCGTGGAGAAGGTCGGCGGCGAGAGCGCCCGCTCCCGCGTCTGCCACACCATGGACGAGGTCCGCGAGACCGTCGCCGAGCTCGGCTTCCCGGTCGTCGTGCGCCCGTCGTTCACCATGGGCGGCCTCGGTTCGGGCATGGCCTACAACGACGAGGACCTCGACCGCATCGCCGGTGGCGGACTCGCCGCCTCGCCGACCGCCAACGTCCTCATCGAGGAGTCGATCCTCGGCTGGAAGGAATACGAACTCGAGCTGATGCGCGACAACCGCGACAACGTCGTGGTCGTCTGCTCCATCGAGAACCTCGACCCGGTCGGCGTGCACACCGGCGACTCGGTGACCGTCGCCCCGGCGATGACCCTCACCGACCGCGAGTACCAGATCATGCGCGACCTCTCGATCGACATCCTGCGCGAGGTCGGCGTCGACACCGGCGGCTGCAACATCCAGTTCGCCCAGGACCCGCGCGACGGCCGCCTCGTCGTGATCGAGATGAACCCGCGTGTGTCGCGGTCGTCGGCCCTGGCGTCGAAGGCGACCGGCTTCCCGATCGCCAAGATCGCCGCGAAGCTGGCCATCGGCTACAGCCTCGACGAGATCGTCAACGACATCACCAAGGAGACCCCGGCCTGTTTCGAGCCCACGCTCGACTACGTCGTGGTCAAGGCGCCGCGGTTCGCGTTCGAGAAGTTCCCGGGCGCCGACGACACGCTGACCACCACGATGAAGTCGGTGGGCGAGGCCATGAGTCTCGGCCGCAGTTTCGCCGAGGCGCTCGGCAAGGTCATGCGTTCGCTGGAGACCAAGGCCGGTGGCTTCTGGGTGGAGGCCGACCGGCCCGACCCCAAGACCGTCGATCTGCCCGCGCTGCTCGAGGAGATCAGGACGCCGAAGGACGGGCGTCTGTACAAGCTGATGCTGGCCTTCGACGCCGGCGCCACGATCGAGGAGCTCTACGAGGCCACCGCGATCGACCCGTGGTTCCTGGCCGAGATCGGCGGCATCGCCGCGCTCGGAGCGGAGATCCGCGACGCCGACACCCTCGACGAGGCGCTGCTGCGCGAGGCGAAGTCGAACGGCTTCTCCGACCGTCAGATCGCTGCCCTCCGTCCGGAGTTCGAGGACGAGGCCGCCGTGCGCGCGCATCGTCTGTCGCTCGGTGTGCGCCCGGTCTTCAAGACCGTCGACACCTGTGCGGCCGAGTTCGAGGCGAAGACGCCGTACCACTACTCGACCTATGAGCTCGATCCCGCGGCGACCAGCGAGATCGCACCGCAGCCGGATCGGCCGAAGGTGCTCATCCTCGGTTCGGGCCCCAACCGCATCGGTCAGGGCATCGAGTTCGACTACTCGTGTGTCCACGCCGCGCTCACCCTGAGCGAGGCCGGGTACGAGACCGTGATGGTCAACTGCAACCCGGAGACCGTCTCGACCGACTACGACACCGCGGATCGTCTGTACTTCGAGCCGCTGACCTTCGAGGACGTGCTCGAGGTCTACTACGCCGAATCCCAGTCGGGCACCGTGGCCGGCGTCATCGTGCAGCTCGGCGGCCAGACCCCGCTGGGTCTCGCACGCCGCCTCGAGGAGGCGGGTGTCCCGATCGTCGGCACCAGCCCGGCCGCCATCGACCTCGCCGAGGATCGTGGCGAGTTCGGCAAGGTGCTCACCGGGGCCGGCCTGCCGGCCCCGGCATTCGGTACCGCGACCAGCTTCGCCGAAGCCCGCGACACCGCCGCCCGCATCGGCTACCCGGTGCTGGTGCGTCCGTCGTACGTCCTGGGCGGCCGCGGCATGGAGATCGTGTACGACGAGAAGTCCCTGGAGGACTACATCTCTCGTGCCACCGAACTGACCCCCGACCACCCGGTGCTGGTCGACCGCTTCCTCGAGGACGCGGTGGAGATCGACGTCGACGCCCTGTGTGACGGCGACGAGGTCTACATCGGCGGCGTGATGGAGCACATCGAGGAGGCCGGTATCCACTCCGGCGACTCCGCGTGTGCGCTGCCGCCGGTCACCCTCGGCCGCGCCGACCTGGAGATGGTCCGCACCTCCACCGAGGCGCTCGCCAAGGGCATCGGCGTGAAGGGTCTGCTCAATGTGCAGTACGCGCTCAAGGACGACGTCCTCTATGTGCTGGAGGCGAATCCGCGCGCGAGCCGGACGGTCCCGTTCGTCTCCAAGGCGACCGCGGTGCCGCTGGCCAAGGCCTGTGCCCGCGTGATGCTCGGCTCGTCGATCGCCGAACTGCGCGAGCAGGGCATCCTGCCGAAGACCGGAGACGGCGGCGAGGCTCCCGCGACCGCGCCGATCTCGGTGAAGGAAGCGGTCCTGCCGTTCAACCGGTTCCGTCGCCACGACGGCAGCGGTGTCGACAACCTGCTCAGCCCCGAGATGAAGTCGACCGGTGAGGTCATGGGCATCGACGCCGACTTCGGTCGCGCGTTCGCGAAGTCGCAGACCGCCGCGTACGGTTCGCTGCCGACCAGCGGCAAGATCTTCGTCTCGGTTGCCAACAAGGACAAGCGCGCGCTGATCTTCCCGGTCAAGCATCTCGCCGACCTCGGCTTCGAGATCCTGGCGACCGAGGGCACCGCGGATGTGCTGCGCCGCAACGGCATCAAGTGTGAGACCGTGCTCAAGCACTTCGAGGCCGCCGAGGGACAGCGCACGGTTGTGGACATCATCCGCGCCGGTGAGGTCACCATGGTGATCAACACCCCGTACGGCAACTCCGGCCCGCGCGTCGACGGGTACGAGATCCGCAGTGCGGCAGTCTCGGTCAACATCCCGTGCATCACCACGGTGCAGGGTGCCAGCGCCGCGGTCCAGGGCATCGAGGCCGCGATCAACGGCGACGTCGCGGTGCGCTCGATCCAGCGACGCCACGCGGACATGGCCGGCCGGTCATGACGGTGGTGTCGGCATGATGGGGGCGTCCGGTTTCGGCGCCCGCTACCGGCAGGTGACGGCCGAACGCGGACGCCTGTGCGCGGGCATCGACCCGCACGCGGCGCTGCTGACCGACTGGGGTCTGGACGTGTCCGTCGACGGGTTGTCGCGCTTCGCCGACATCTGCGTCGAGGCGCTGGCCCCGTCGGCGGCGGTGATCAAGCCGCAGGTGGCCTTCTTCGAGCCGTTCGGCGCCGCGGGTTTCGCGGTGCTCGAACGGGTCGTCGCGGGTTGCCGCGAGGCGGGTGCCCTGGTGATCGCCGACGCCAAGCGCGGTGACATCGGCTCGACCATGTCTGCCTACGCGCAGGCCTGGTTGGCCGACGCCTCGCCGCTCTGCGCCGACTCGGTGACCGCCTCGCCCTACCTCGGGTACGAATCACTGCGTCCAGCACTGGATCTGGCTCGTGCGGGGCAGCGCGGCGTGTTCGTCCTGGCACGAACCTCGAACCCGGAGGGCGGCGACGTGCAGAAGGCGATGGCAGGGGAGCGGACGGTAGCCCAGTCCATCGTCGACGCCGCTGCGGCCGAGAACGCCGACGGCACGGCCACCGTGGGTCTCGTCGTGGGCGCGACCCGCGAACACGGACTCGACCTCGCCGGCCTGAACGGCCCCATCCTGGCACCCGGCCTGGGTGCTCAGGGCGCCACCGCCGAGGACCTGAAGGTGGTCTTCGACGATGCCGACCCGGCCTGGGTGTTGCCGGCGAGCTCGCGTGGCGTGCTGCGGGCGGGTCCCGACGTCGCCGCTCTACGGGACGCGTTCATGCAGGCGCGCGACGAGGTCGAGGCCGCGCTGGGCTGAGACGACGCAGGCCCGGCGCTACGCCGGGGAAGCGCGCGACACGCTCGAAACGCGATCGAATTCCGGACGAATCTGGTCACATCACTCCAGTCACATCCGTCTCAGCAAGTGAATCACGCGATCGCGTGTCTTTCGCATTGCTACCGACCTGCGCGGATGGCGTCATCGCCGTGACCTGCAGGTTCCTGGTAAAACCCGTAGTCAGAGCGCTGCAACACTGAGTGAAGGGTTGAAGGGCCGGAGCGGACTGCTGCAGTGCACTACAACATGAGAAAACACCGCGAAAACGGGGGGTCGCGCTCGCAAATGCCTGCTCACGTCGGTACGGTCGCATTCGCCGCCAACAATCGGTGGTGCCGGACGGGTACCCCACCCGACCGCATCGTTGCGAAGACGACGCAGCGCCGCCAGTGTGGCAACAGCCGTCGGACGCCTCAGGGCGGACGATGACAGTCCCAATCAAGAACGAAAGACGGAGGAACCCGTGGCCCTTCCCCAGTTGACTGACGAGCAGCGCGCCGCTGCGTTGGAGAAGGCAGCTGCCGCTCGTCGCGTCCGCGCGGAGCTCAAGGAGCGCCTGAAGCGCGGTGGCACCGATCTCCAGCAGGTGCTCAAGGATGCCGAGAACGACGAGATCCTGGGCAAGATGAAGGTCTCGGCACTGCTCGAGGCCCTTCCCAAGGTCGGCAAGGTCAAGGCTCAGGAGATCATGACCGAGCTGGAGATCGCCCCGACCCGCCGCCTGCGCGGTCTCGGCGACCGTCAGCGCAAGGCTCTGCTCGAGAAGTTCAGCTCCTGAGCGTGAGCATCGCAACCGAACACGGCAGCGTGATGAGCTCGTGGGACCGGCGGTGACCAACCGGCCGGATACCGCGGGAGCCGCACGCACGAGGGGTCGACTGATTGTCTTGGTCGGCCCCTCGGCCGTCGGCAAGTCCACCGTGGTCGCCAAGGTGCGCGCCGCGTTGCCCGACCTGTACTTCAGCGTCTCGGCGACCACCCGCGCACCGCGCCCCGGTGAGGTCGACGGCCGCGACTACTACTTCGTGTCCGCCGAGGACTTCGACAAGATGATCGCCGGTGACGAGCTCCTGGAGTGGGCTGAGATCCACGGTGGCCTGCAGCGATCGGGTACACCGCTCGCGCCCGTCCTCGCGGCTCTGGAGGCCGGCAAGCCCGTTCTGGTGGAGGTCGACCTCGTCGGTGCGCGCAACGTCGTCACCCGACTGCCCGAGGCGACCACCGTCTTCCTCGCGCCGCCGAGCTGGGACGAACTGGTCGCCCGGCTGACCGGCCGCGGCACCGAGAGTCCCGAGGCGATCGAGCGCCGGCTGGCCACCGCGAAGGTCGAGATGGCCGCCAAAGACGAGTTCGACCACGTCATCGTGAACAGCGAAGTCGACCGAGCGGCCTCCGACTTGGTATCCTTGCTGGTCGGACCTGAGCAGGCCACCGCGCCCGCGACCTGACCAGCCTCTCTGACATCCCAGACCTCGACGCAGGAGTTTGTGTGACCACCCCGACCAATTTCGACATCACCGAGATCGCCGACGCACCGGCATACGACACGCCGCTGGGTATCACCAATCCGCCGATCGACGATCTCCTCGAGCGCGCCTCGTCGAAGTACGCCCTCGTCATCTACGCGGCCAAGCGTGCCCGCCAGATCAACGACTACTACAACCAGCTCGGCGACGGCATCCTCGAGTACGTCGGTCCGCTGGTCGAGCCGGGCCTCCAGGAGAAGCCGCTGTCGATCGCGATGCGCGAGATCCACTCCGACCTGCTCGAGCACACCGAGGGCGAATAGTCTCGACGTCGGGATGACCACACCGACCAAGCCGCGACGCCGAATCCTCATCGGCGTCGGTGGAGGTATCGCCGCATACAAGGTGTGCTCGGTGATCCGCCACTTCACCGAGTCCGGGCACGAGGTCCGCGTCGTGCCGACCCCCGCCGCACTCAAGTTCGTCGGCAAGGCGACCTTCGAGGCACTCAGCGGTAACCCGGTCAGCACCACCGTCTTCGACGACGTCGACGAGGTCGCGCACGTGCGTCTGGGCCAGGGCGCCGACCTCGTGATCATCGCCCCGGCGACCGCGGACCTCATGGCCCGCGCCGCCCAGGGCCGCGCCGACGATCTGCTCACCGCATCGCTGCTCACCGTGCGGTGCCCGGTGCTGTTCGTGCCGGCCATGCACACCGAGATGTGGGAGCACCCGGCCACTCAGGCCAACATCGCGACGCTGCGCGAGCAGGGCTCGACGGTCATGACCCCGGCGTCGGGTCGGCTCACCGGCACCGACTCCGGCCGCGGCCGTCTACCGGACCCGCAGGAGATCGCGCTCACCGGCGAGCTTCTCCTCGATCGCGCCGACGCCCTGCCCTACGATCTCGCCGGTGTCCGCGTGCTCATCAGCGCCGGCGGCACCCGCGAACCTCTCGATCCCGTGCGTTACCTGGGCAATCACAGCTCCGGCAAGCAGGGATTCGCGCTGGCCCGTGCGGCCGCGCAGCGCGGTGCGAGCGTCACCGTCGTCGCCGGTTCGACCGCTGATCCGGGCGATCCCGCCGGCGTGCAGATCGTGCGGATCTCGACGGCTCAGGAACTCTCCGAGGAGATGACCAAGCGCGCGGCCGACGCCGACGTCGTCATCATGGCCGCCGCCGTCGCCGACTTCCGGCCGATCGCGGTGGCCGACGCGAAGATCAAGAAGGGCGATCAGGGTCCGGCCCCGATCGAGCTCACCACCAACCCCGACATCCTCCGCGGCCTGGTCGAGGCGCGGGACGACGGTCGGATTCCGTCCGAGACCGTCATCGTCGGCTTCGCGGCCGAGACCGGGGACGAGACCGGCGGGGTCCTCGACCACGGTCGCGCCAAGCTCGCCCGCAAGGGTTGCGACCTGCTCGTGGTGAACGCCGTCGGTGACGGCAAGGCGTTCGGCACCGAGGACAACACCGGGTGGCTGCTTTCCGCCAAAGGTGACGAGACCGCTCTGCCCTTCGGATCGAAAACACTCATGTCGAGTCGGATACTTGACGAAGTGCGACAACTGGTGCCTGATGGTCGGGGGGCCTGAGCGGCACCGTAGTTTTGAAAGTGACTCCACCGGCCACACCGACCGGCCGACACCTGCCAAACGGCGCCGGACACATCCGCGCGCGAGATCTCGAGAGGATCTGATGACCACCTCGTCACGCCTGTTCACGAGCGAATCCGTCACCGAGGGACATCCCGACAAGATCTGTGACGCGATCAGCGACTCGATCCTCGACGCCATCCTCACCGACGACCCGAACGCGCGGGTCGCGGTCGAGACGCTGGTGACCACCGGCCAGGTCCACGTCGCGGGTGAGGTCACCACCACCGCCTACGCCGACATCCCCAAGATCGTCCGGGACAAGGTCCTCGAGATCGGTTACGACTCCTCGACCAAGGGCTTCGACGGCGCGTCGTGCGGCGTCAACGTCGCCATCGGTGCGCAGTCCCCGGACATCGCCGGTGGCGTCTTCGACTCGCACGAGAGCCGCAGTGGCATCTCCGAGGACGAGATCGACAAGCAGGGTGCGGGCGACCAGGGCCTGATGTTCGGTTACGCCACCAACGAGACCCCGGAGCTCATGCCGGTGCCGATCGCCCTCGCGCACCGGCTGTCGCGACGACTCACCGAGGTCCGCAAGAACGGCACGCTGCCGTACCTGCGCCCCGACGGCAAGACGCAGGTCACCATCGAATACGACGGCGACACCCCGGTCCGGCTCGACACCGTGGTGCTCTCGACCCAGCACGCCGCCGACATCGACCTCGACAACCTCCTCGCCCCCGACATCAAGAAGCACGTCGTCGACGCGGTGCTCGCCGAGATCGGCCTGCCGTCCCTCGACACCTCCGATTACCGTCTGCTGGTCAACCCGACGGGCAAGTTCGTCCTCGGCGGCCCGATGGGCGATGCCGGACTGACCGGCCGCAAGATCATCGTCGACACCTACGGCGGCATGGCCCGCCACGGCGGCGGCGCCTTCTCCGGCAAGGACCCGTCGAAGGTCGACCGCAGCGCCGCGTATGCGATGCGCTGGGTCGCCAAGAATGCGGTGGCGGCAGGCCTGGCCGACCGCATCGAGGTCCAGGTGGCCTACGCGATCGGCAAGGCCGCACCGGTCGGCCTGTTCGTCGAGACCTTCGGCACCGAGCACGTCGACCCGGCGGTCATCGAGCGCGTCATCAAGGAGAACTTCGACCTGCGTCCGCTCGCGATCATCCGCGACCTGGACCTGCTGCGTCCGATCTACGGTCCGACCGCCGCGTACGGCCACTTCGGCCGCACCGACGTCGATCTCCCGTGGGAGCGGACCGACCGCGCGGACAAGCTGCGCGCGGCCGCCGGTCTCTGACCGGCGAAGGGCGCAGTCCCTGCCCCCGAAAGGCGCACGGGTCCCGGCTGATTCGCTGCCGGTGGCACGTGTGCTGCCCATTCTCGGACTCGCACACCTCGACCGACCGTTCGACTACCTGATCGACTCCGATCAGGATGCGACGGCGGTCCCGGGGGTGCGGGTCCGCGTTCGGTTCGCCGGTCGGCTGATCGACGGGTTCCTGCTCGACCGCATCGAGAAGAGCGATCACCCCGGCAAGCTGGGTTGGCTCGATCGTGTCGTCTCGGCCGAGCCTGTCCTGTCGCCGGAACTGGCATCGCTGTGCCGCGCCGTCGCCGATCGCTATGCGGGCACCATGGGAGATGTTGTCCGGCTGGCCATCCCGCCCCGGCATGCGCGGACCGAGAAGGAGACGACGCCGGAACCGACGACCGTCGTCGAGGCCCCGGACCTCGAGGCGTGGCGACGCTATCCGCTGGCCGAGTCGTTCTTCGAGGCGATCGCCGACGGTGGCCACCCGCGTGCGGCGTGGCAGGCGCTGCCGGGGGAGGACTGGCCCCGCCGGCTCGCCGAACTCGCCGCGACGACCCTGGCGGCCGGCCGCGGCTGCATCATCATCGTGCCCGACCAACGCGACCTCGACCGGGTCTGGGCGGAATGCGAACCACTCATCGGCGATCAGGGGGTGGCGCTGGCGGCCGGACTCGGACCCACCGCCCGGTACCGGCGCTGGCTCGCCGCACGACGCGGTGCGGCGAAACTCGTGATCGGCACGCGCAGTGCGGTGTTCGCCCCCGTTCGCGACCTCGGTCTCGTCGTCGTCTGGGACGACGGCGACGACAGCATGGCCGATCCGCGCGCGCCGTACCCGCACCCGCGCGAGGTCGCGGTACTGCGGTCGCATCAGGAACGCTGCGCACTGGTCCTCGGCGGCTTCGCCCGAACCGCGGAGGCTCAGGCGCTCGTCGCATCGGGGTGGGCACACGACCTCGTCGCCGATCGTCCGCTCGTTCGTCACCGCAGCCCGCGCGTGCAGGCCATCTCCGACGACGACCGGCAGATCGCCCGCGATCCGATGGCGAGGTCCGCGCGAATCCCCGAGGTCGCCTTCGACGCTGCCCGTTCGGCGTTCGCCGCCGACCAACCGGTGGTGTTCAGCGTGCCGCGTCGCGGCTACGTGCCGTCGCTGGCGTGTACCCGGTGTCGCGAGCATGCTCGGTGTCGCGGCTGCAACGGACCGCTGCAGATGGACGGGAACCAGCGTCTGAGTTGCCGGTGGTGTGGTCGCCCGGAGCCGACCTTCCGCTGTCCCGAGTGTGGCAACACGAAAGTGCGGGCCACGGTCACCGGCGCTCGACGCACCGCCGAGGAACTGGGGCGCGCCTTCGCCGGTGTGCCGGTCCACACCAGCGGTGGCGACTCCATCATCGACGAGATCGAACCGGGCGCACGGCTCGTCGTCGCCACACCGGGTGCCGAACCGGTCGCACCCGACGGCTACGGCGCAGCGATCGTCGTCGACACCTGGGCACAACTCGACCGCGCCGACCTGCGCGCGGAGGAACACGCCGTCCGACGCTGGATGGCCCTGGCCGGCATGGTCCGGCCCCACGGCGAGGGCGGCCGCGTGGTGATCGTCGCCGACTCGACTCTCGCGCCGGTTCAGGCGCTGATCCGTTGGGACCCCGTCGGATTCGCCTCCATTCAGTTGAGTGAACGCGTGGAACTGGGTTTCCCGCCGGCGGTCACGATGGCCTCGGTCGACGGTCCCACGCAGGTCATCACCGACTTCGTCGAACACCTCGAGCTGCCCGAGGGCTCGGACGTTCTCGGACCGGTGCCGCTTCCGCCGGGGGTGCGGCCGCCCGCCGGTAGCGCCGAATGGGAGGCCGCTGCGGACGACGAGATGGACCGCATCCTGGTGCGGTTGCCGCGCAAGCACGGACGACTCCTCGCGCAGGCTCTCGCCGCCGGGCAGGCGCGGCGCAACACACACCGGCAGACCGGGCCGATCAGGGTTCAGGTGGACCCGCCTACGATCGGATGAATGCGCATCGTTTTCGCCGGCACCCCAGAGGTGGCCGTGCCGTCGTTGCAGGCCCTGCTCGACTCGCCGTCGCATGAGGTCGTCGGCGTCATCACCCGGCCCGACGCGGTGTCGGGGCGCGGCCGCAAGGTCGTGCGGTCACCGATCGGCGTCCTCGCCGACGAGCACGGCCTCGAGGTGATCACCCCGCGCCGCATGTCCGAACCCGACGTCGCCGAGACGTTGCGACGCTGGGCGCCGGACTGTGCGGCCGTGGTCGCCTACGGAGGCCTCGTGCCCGAGGATCTGCTGGCGCTCCCGACCCATGGCTGGATCAACCTGCACTTCTCGGTGTTGCCCGCGTGGCGTGGGGCGGCGCCGGTGCAGGCCGCGATCGCCGCGGGCGACGAGGTGACCGGTGCCAGCACCTTCCGGCTGGAGAAGGGGCTCGACACCGGACCGGTGTTCGGCATCCTGACCGAGACCATCCGGCCCACCGACACCAGCGGCGACCTGCTCGCACGTCTCGCCGACGCCGGGTCCGGCCTGCTCGTCAACACGCTCGACGGCATCGAGGCCGGGGAACTCACCCCCGAACCGCAACCCTCGACCGGCGTCAGCCACGCGCCGAAGGTCGAGGTCGAGGATGCGCGCATCCGCTGGGATCTGCCCGCGCACATCATCGATCGCCTCATCCGCGCCTACACGCCGGCGCCGGGTTCGTGGACGAGTCTCGACGACGCACGGATCAAGGTGGGCCCGGTGCGGCCCGTCGCCGAGGACGACGCGTCATTGCCGGACTCGGTTCGGGCCGAACCGCTGGCCCCGGGTGCGATCGCGGTGACCAAGAAAGCGGTGCTCGTCGGGACCGGTTCCACGCCGGTGAAATTCGGCACGGTACAACCGCCGGGGAAGAAGCCGATGCCTGCCGCGGACTGGGCCCGTGGCGCACGACTGACCGATGGGACGGTACTGGGATGAGTGGGGATCGAAAGTTACGGCAGAAGGACCTCGACCCGGCGCGCGTCGCGGCGCGGGACACGCTGCGCGCGGTTCGTGAGCGGGACGCCTACGCGAACCTGGTTCTCCCGAAGATGCTGCGGGATCGCAAGATCGAGGGTCGCGACGCCGCATTCGCGACCGAACTCGCCTACGGCACGGCGCGTGCCCAGGGGCTGCTGGATGCCGTGATCGCCGCAGCGGCCAAGCGTCCCGTCGAGGAGATCGACGGTCCCGTACTCGACGTGCTGCGGCTCGGGGCGTACCAGTTGCTGCGCACGCGCGTGGGTTCACATGCCGCGGTGTCGACGTCGGTGGATCTCGTGCGTTCCGAGAACGGGATGGGCCCTTCGGGTTTCGCGAATGCCGTGCTGCGCAAGGTGTCGCAGAAGACCGAGGAGATGTGGGTCGACGAGCTCGCGCCGTCGCCCGCCGAGGATCTCGTCGGCTATCTCGCGTTCCAGTACGCGCACCCGCGCTGGATCGCGGGGGTGTTCCGGGATGCGCTCGGGGGGTCGGCCGGCCAGCTGCAGGCGGCGCTCGCCGCCGACGACGAGCGGCCACCGGTGCACCTGGTTGCCCGCCCCGGCTACATCACCGCCGAGGAGCTGGCGCTGACCAGCGGGGGAGAGGAAGGCGACTACTCGCCGTACTGCGTGTACCTGCCCGGCGGTGATCCCGGCGACGTGGAGGCGATCCGCGAGGGCTACGCGGGTGTGCAGGACGAGGGCAGCCAGCTGATCGCGCGGGCGGTCACGGTCGCCGAGGTCGCCGACGACTCCGGCCGCTGGCTCGACATGTGTGCCGGGCCCGGCGGAAAGGCCGCGCTGATCGGTGCGCTCGCCGAGATCGATGCTGCCTGCCTCGACGCGATCGAGGTGTCGAAGCATCGCGCGGAGCTGATCCGGAAGGTCGTGAACGATCTGCCGGTGACCATCCACGTCGCCGATGCACGATCGAGTGGCCTCGAACCGGGATACGACCGCATCCTGCTCGACGCTCCGTGTTCCGGTCTGGGCTCGCTGCGTCGTCGCCCCGAATCCCGTTGGCGCCGAACCGCTGCAGACGTCGAGGAGCTCGTCGTGCTGCAGAAGGAGTTGCTGACCGAGGCGTTGAGGTTGGTCAAACCCGGTGGCGTGGTGGCGTATTCGACGTGCTCGCCGCATCCCGCCGAGACCACCGCGGTGGTCGCCGACGTGCTGGCATCGGTGGACGGGGCCCGTCAGCTCGATGCCCGCCCACTGGTGACCGTCGGCAAGCTCGGGCCGGAGCTGCTCGGCGACGGCCCACACGTGCAGCTGTGGCCGCACATCCACGGCACGGACGCGATGTTTCTGGCGGCGCTCACTCGGGATTAGACGTTCAGTTCTCGTGTGAGCCTGTAACTGCCGCCGCCACGCCTTCGTAGTCCGCGACCGCCGCTCGGCCGTTCGGCTCGTACTCGAGGATCAGGAGTCCTGCGGGCGTCGCGGTGTGGTGTCTCAGTCGGAAGCCCAGGTCGGTTGTGTTGCGACCGAACAACTGTCGGCCCGTGCCAAGTGCGGTCGGGGCCACGACCAAGCGCAGTGTGTCTACGAGACCTGCTTCGAGGAGCGACGCGGCGAGGGTGTTGCTGCCGTGGATCTGTAGTTCGCGTCCCGGCTGCGAGCGCAGGGCGGACACCTCCTCTACCGGCTCGCCGCAGAGGAGGGTCGCGGGCTGCCAGGGCAGTTCGGTGAGGGTGCTGCTTACCACGTACTTGGGGAGGCCGTTCATCCGCCCTGTGAACGGGTCGTCGGGGTCGGTGATCTGCGGCCAGTCGCGGGCGAAGGCCTCGTAAGTTCGACGCCCGAGGAGGAGTCCGCCGGCGAGGTCGAGCCACTCCGACGCCTGCCGGATGAAGGTCTCATCCATGTGCGGCACGAGCCATCCGCCGGCGGTGAAGCCGTCGGAGGTGTCCTCGTCGGCCGACCCGGGGCCCTGCGTGACGCCGTCGAGGGTGATGAATTCGGTGACGGTGATCTTCATTGCCGGGCTTCACTTTCCACCAGTTCGGCGAGCGCCGCGGTCACCGAACCCCAACCGTCGTAGAAGCCGAGGTTGTCGTGACGGTTGCGGTCGGACGGATTGCCATGGCGCACAACGACGTTGTATTCGGTCCCGTCCGCGTGGTCGGTGAGGGTGATCTCCGCGGTCATGGGGACGGGCGCGGGTACGGCCGGACGCCAGGAGCTGTCGATGGCGTTGGTGAACACAAGGCGCTCGTTGGGTTCGGCGACGAGGAAGGCGGCGTCCATGTGCGGGACGAAGGTCGTGCCGTCGTCGCTCATCTGGGTGACCAACGCGCCGCCGGGGCGCGGTTCGAGCCGGTCGACGCGGGTGATCGTCGGGGATGGCGTCCACCACTTCGCGAACTGTTCGGGTTGCGTCCAGGCATCCCAGATCCGTTGGCGCGGTGCGCGGATGATGCGGTGCAGGGTGAGATCCAGTTCGGGGTCGATCATGATGTCTCCTCGGGTTCGGTGACGAAGGCTTCGAGTCGGTCGGTGCGTTCGGTCCAGACGGTGCGCTGGTGTTCGAGCCAGGTCTGCAGTCGTCGCAGGCGTCGGCGGTCGAGCGTGCACATGCGGGTGCGCCCGGTCTTCTTGGTCATGACCAGTCCGCTGTCCTCGAGGACCTTCAGATGCTTCATGAACGACGGAAGGGTCATGGGGAAGGGGTCGGCGAGTTCGCCGACGCTCGCGGGTCCCCGCCCGAGACGTTCGACGACGGCGCGGCGGGTCGGGTCCGACAATGCGCCGAAGATCTCGTCGAGAGTCGCCGTATGGTTTGCCATGTGGCTATGTGTCGTACGGCTCGTCACTTAACTCAATGGTTAAGTGAAGGATCGTCTTCGGGTTGTGGAAAACTTCGGCGGAGCTGGCGATATCGGCGTACTATCGAATGTATGTACGAATCACCCTCGGGCGGAACATCGGGTCTGTCGACGGACGGTCTACGTGCCCTCCAAGGCCTCCTCGCCGGGATGCCTGCAGGCGTCGACGAGGCCGAGTCGGTGCGGCGGCTGACGCTGCTCGAGGAGATCAAGTCGGCCTGCACTGCGGTCCAGGTGCGTGAGACCGCGAATCTCGACCGGCTACGTGCCGACGATGAGGCTGCACGGAATGTTCCGCAGAAGCGGCGGGGCCGGGGACTCGCCGCCGAAGTCGGGCTGGCACGGAAGGTCTCACCGAAGAAGGGGAGTCAGTACCTCGGGTTCGCTCGTGCTCTGGCACACGAGATGCCGCATACGATGGCAGCACTCACAGACGGTGTACTGACCGAATGGCGTGCCACCATTCTCGTTCGCGAAACCGCTTTTCTGACTCGCGAATCGCGCGAGGAGATCGATCGGCGGGTGTGCGGTGACCGTGCGGAACTGGTGGGTGTGTCCGACCGCGAGATCGAATCGACGGCGAAGCGTCACGCCTACGAACTCGAGCCGGCGGCAGTGGTCGCGCGAAAGGCCAAGGCCGAGAAGGATCGGCGGGTTAGCGTGCGGCCGGCGCCGGATCTGATGACCCAACTCTCGGCGTTGTTGCCGATGACACAGGGAATCTCCGTATATGCCTCGCTCAAGAAGCACGCTGACTCCATACTCGGTGCCGACGATCGCACGCATGCGCAGATCATGGCCGACACGCTGGTCGAACGTGTCACCGGCCGATCCGCAGCGGAACCGGTTCCGGTGTCGGTAGACATGATCATGTCCGACGAGTGCCTGTTCGGGCTCAACGATTCGGCGGCCGAAGTGAAGGGGTACGGACCGATTCCGGCAGCAGTGGCACGGGAACTCGTCGCCGCGTCGGTGTCGCCCGATGGTGAGACCGCCTCGACGATGCGTCGTATCTATGCACGTCCGTCGGATGGCGCACTGGTGGCGATGGAGTCGAAATCGCGAACCTTCCCGGCCGCGCTCGCACACTTCGTCCGACTCCGAGACCAACGCTGCCGAACTCCGTACTGCGGTGCGCCCATCGCGGAGATCGACCACGCGAAACCACATCGCCACGATGGCCCGACCAGCGAGGCCAACGCCGACGGCATCTGTGTCACCCACAATCGGGCCAAAGAGGCTGACGGCTGGGGATATTCGGTTCGTATGGCCGGTGACATCCGGGTCATCGACGTCATCACCCCGACCGGTGGACGTCATCGGAGCACCGCACCACCGGCGATCGGGCACCAAAGTCCTGACCGCAGCGTCGTCGAGACGAAGCTGCTGCAGCTGCTCGCGGTCGCCTGAGCGGTGCCGGCGCCGGGTAACGTCCAACGGCGTGACGATCCGCCCTTTGATTCGGCCGGCGACTCCGGCTGACGTCGACGCTGCCGCAGATACTCTCGGCCAGGCCTTCGCCGACTACCCGTTCACCCGGCACACAGTCGACTCGCATGATCATGGCGACCGAGTGCGGTCGTTGCAGCGGCTGTTCCTCGCCGAGATCGGCATGCGGTGCGGACGTGTTTGGGTATCGGACGACCTTGCCGCCGTGGCGGTGTGGATCACACCGTCCTCGAGTGGCCTTGACGAGGCGTTCGGCGACATCGCATCTCGAGTCGTCGACCTCTACGGCGACAGAGCGGAGATCGCAGCGCGGGCCGACGAGGCAACTGCCGGTCTTCGGCCGGCCGAACCTGTCTGGCATCTGGCCACGGTGGGGGTCGCGCCGCATTCACAGGGGCGAGGGCTCGGTGCAGCTGTGCTCGAGCCGCTAGCGGCCGCGCAGTTGGAAGGGCACGTCGCCTACCTGGAGACCTCGTCCCCGGCGAACGTCTCGTTCTATGAACGACTCGGGTTCGAGGTGGCCGGGAAGGTGTCTTTGCCCGACGACGGCCCGGAGGTGTGGGCGATGACTTGTGGAAGGTGAATCCCGCATCTCCTTGTCTCGTACTAAGTTGTCCGAGGGGAGTGGTGTCAGGACGCTGGCGCCGGGAACGGGGGACTCACAGTGACTTATCGCCTGGAAGCCGAGAAGTGTGTGATCGAGGGCGTCGGCAAGACGTTGGCCGGGTGTTCGGACGCCACGCGGGCGCTCTGGTCGGGCAGCGCGGGATTCGCTGACGCAGCTGCCGCGATGCCTGGATCAGCGTTCAGCGCCGCTTGTGCCGGCAAGGACGACGTCATTCGTACCCTTCTTGGACGCGCGGCCGCTCGCATGGACGCGGTGTCGCAGACGTGCTATCAGGTTGCCACCGAGTTCGCCGATACCGATGGAGAGTTGGCGAGCGGTTTCCGAGCCATTTCCGTGTTCTGATGAGCCGACCGACTCGATCGACGGTCAACAGCTGGGATGTGATGGTCCTGCTCCAGTCCGCGAGCTCGCTGGAGACAACAGCTGAGAACCTACGAACCCAGACCAAGACGATGGCCGACGCACCGATGAACGTGACGGGCTGGTCGGGCGAATCCAGGCGCGCGTGCGAAGACCGTACGACGTCTGACCGAGACGAGATCAACAAGCTCGGCACCGAACTCAGCGCGGCCGCAAGGGTGCTGCACGACACCGCCGCCGCGATCAGCCCCAATCGCAGCACTGCGCTGACGAAAGCGCTCGGCCTTGAACTCGACAAGTTCAGCGTCTCGGACGACTGGACCGTGCGCGACGCTCGTGACTACGCGTCAGAGTTGGGCGGAGTGGAGGCCGGAAGCGCGGCCGAACAGTCGATCCTGAATGATCAGGCCACACGTGCAGAAGAGGCGAAGACAGCGACGCTGTCGCTACAGTCGCTCGCGGACGAGATCGGGGAAGACGACCGGAACGGTGCACGCGCGCTGAATGTGGTCTTCGGCAATGCAGAGATCAATGCTCCGCTCAGCTCGAGCTTTTCCGCAGGACAAGCAAGCCGCGATGTCCAGGCGATCATGAGGGGGAACGCGACGCCTGATCAGAAGGAGCGGTTCTACCGAGCGACCAGCCTGACACCTGAGCAGCGCGCGGCACTGGCGAGGGGTGACGATGCTGTCATCCCGAAAGAGCAGTTCGATTATCTAAAGGCCACCTACACCCCCATCTGGGGACAGAATGCGGATGGGTCCGCGCCCTATTCTCTCGACGCGTTGAAGCGTTTCGGAGACGAATACAGTGGTGCGGAACGGCTGAAGCTCAAGAACGCGCTCGGTGACGGTATCTACATGCTCGGCAACCCGAGTCTGCGGACGGACCAGCAGGTCGAGCCGGCGTTCCTTGCTGGGCCGCTGCAGCAGATGGGATTGGCGCCGGGGCCGAAGTTCGTAGGCGGCGGGATACATCAGCTATCCACGCCTGTCCGTGAGGTGTTGACCAGTCCTGCATCGAGCAAAGGTCAACTTAGCCTGCCCGATGCCTCCGCGCATTCAGGCGGCGACAAGCTGATCAATGATCTGAAGACTTACAAGGATCTCAAGTCCTTGATGGACATCATTGAAAATAGGTCCGACGACGGCGAAGGCACCTACGGTTCGAAGTCGGTGCAACTGGGCAGCGACGTCGATCGAGCGCTGATAGCTCGCGCTGGTGAGATCGCCAGTGGTACACAGGAAATGTACGTCACCGACCTCAGGACTATGGGGCACAGCAACATTTCGAAGCATGAGGTCGAAGATCTCCTCATACGAATGCTGGACGTTAGCGGGTCTGACCATATTGCGGTGCATGATGCGGTAATGGCTTCCACTGGGAAGGCTGCTGGCGGACCAGCATTGCTCGCGTACGACATCGATGGCAATCAGGGTTCTCTGAAAGATGCGGAAACGCTGAAGAATCTCATGACCTTCGATTGGACAGACGGCGCTGGTCATAAGGACGCGGGCGTCAATCGGCTGTTCAACTGGATGCCCGGCGCTGCTTATGGCGACGAGGCATCGTCTGTGGAGCAGTTGATGGATAACGAGCGTGCTGGAAAGATTGCTACAGAGCTAACCAAGTACTTTGGTGCGAACAAGGATTCGTTGATCGATATCAGTGCTGATGACAAGCGGGCATTGGGTGAACTGAACCCAGAGCTTGCACGGACACTCGCTGCCGCTATCGGTCCGCACACGGCGGTGATGGGCGGTGCGGACGCGGGTCTCTTTGGATCGTCGGGTGTATCGGAGGTAACCGGAGCAGAACTGAAGGCAATGTTCCAGATTCTAAATTCAGACGCTGAGGCTGGAAAAATAGTGAATTCGCTGACCGCGCTTCAGGTCGACATCCTTCAGGAAGAGTTTGGTAGAGACCACAATGACTACGGTCTTGGTGAGATCGCCGGCCGCATAGAGGGGGCGATGATCGGTGGGCTGGATTCACACATCCAAGAGACATTCGAAGATAAACGCTATGAAGCAGCTAAGGATGCTGCTCGGGCGGGAGCGCTCTTCGAGAGCGCTACGGCCCTCCTGAAGGTGACCGGCTTGAATCCGGTGGTCAGCGCACTGATCGACGGGACCGCGGCGGAAGTCAAGTTGGAACTCTTCGGACTACCCAAAGATCCCGACACGATAATCACCGACGAAGATACTGCAAAACTACGCCATGATGTCTATAACTCGGAGATTCAGCCCAACGCCAAGTATGTGCAGGTCCTTGAAGGGTATTTCAGGACCCACACGGATCTGGTCGATCAACCTGAATTTCGGAAATTGTTTGTCGGGCAGGAGGTCGATTTCGAAGAGATGAGACGAACCGGAGAAATGCCACCAGTGTCTCACGATAGCGCCGCAGCTACGTACATCCAGCAGTTACTTGAGTCTGACATGAGTTCCTTCGTGAACCGTCATAATGAGAATCACCACCATGCATACGGTCAGAAGTAGTCTGGTGCTTAAAGGCCACGGTTTTCTGACTGGGGTGTTGTGTACTCTGCTCACGCTTTGTGTCGCGTGCGGACCATCTCCGAACACCGGTGGTGATTCGACAAGTTCGTCGCAGCCGTCGGTGGCGGATCGGTTGCCTCCGAGGCTGCAGACCTCGTATCGATGGTTCGAAACTGATGTCCTTGACCTGGCGAGTTCGGAAGGAACGTTTGTACGCGCTTACACGGAGTCGTTCGAGTTGTCTTTTGAGGGCCAGTCTCCGCAATGGGGCTATCCCGGATTTGTCGAGGCCTCGCCGTCAGACATCGACGAGAAGGTCACATTCGTGCCCAGTGAGAGTTCGCACAATGATGTGGTGAGCACTTTGTTCTTCCGTCCACTGCGCCGAGTGGACGATGGTCCGAATGTGCGCATTGTGTTGTGCCGTAGTGAGATCTTCTCGATCGCTCCCAGTGCCCGGGGCGGTTCGCAGGAGTGGCGAAACGTGCACGCGCAATGGGGATTTCCTGTCACGATCGATCTCACGAAGTCCGGTGACGTTCTGCCACCCGCAGACCAAGCGGGCCCGGCGCCGGCGCCGGGCCGTTCGGTGTTCGGCAGTTGGAAGGTGACGGATTTCGACAGGCTCGGAGTCCGGCCGGAGAACTCTGCAGACATTGTCGCGTGCGACGCGTTGCCTGACAATCCTGACATTCCACGGATCGACATGTACTCCGGTCCAGACCCGGTGCCGACGCTTCCGTCTTACCCCGGGTGGCCGGCCAACGGAGTCTGAGACACCCGGACGCTTTCGTCCGCACCGACCCTCTCGCCCTACACTTGTCCACCATGTGCACCGCTGGTAACGCGCCGATGATCGCCCCGTCCATCTTGTCCGCGGACTTCGCGAATCTCGCCGACGAGGCGGCTGCTGTTGCCAAGCCCGGTGCCACCCGCGCCGACTGGCTGCACGTCGACGTCATGGACAACCACTTCGTGCCGAACCTGACGCTGGGTCTGCCGATTGTGGAGAGCCTGCTGAAGGCGACCGACATCCCGCTCGACTGTCACCTGATGATCGACAACCCCGACCGCTGGGCGCCGCCGTACGCCGAGGCCGGCGCCCACAACGTCACGTTCCATGCGGAGGCCACCGAGAATCCGATAGCCGTGGCCCGCGACATCCGTGCTGCCGGCGCGAAGGCCGGTCTGTCGATCAAGCCGGGCACCGCGCTCAAGCCCTACCTGGAGATCCTCCGCGACTTCGACACCCTGCTGATCATGAGCGTCGAGCCGGGCTTCGGTGGCCAGAAGTTCATGCCCGAGGTCCTCGAGAAGGCCCGCGCCATCCGCAAGTTCATCGACGCCGAGGACTTGACGCTGCTCGTCGAGATCGACGGCGGCATCAACGCCGACACCATCGAAGGGGCCGCCGAGGCCGGAATCGACTGCTTCGTCGCCGGATCGGCCGTCTACGGTGCCGCCGACCCCGGTCAGGCCGTCGCCGCCCTGCGGGAGTCCGCCGCAACCGCACGCGCCCACAGCGACATCTGACCCGCCACATGGACATCGTCGCCGCCATGGACATTGCCGTCGAGGCGTCGTTTGCGGCCATGGGTGTCAGCTCGCCCAATCCGCCTGTCGGAGCGGTGATCCTGACCGCCGACGGCGCCGTCGCCGGTGTCGGCGCGACCCAGCCGGCGGGCGGCCCGCACGCCGAGGTCATGGCCTTGCGGGCGGCGGGTGAGGCCGCCCGGGGCGGTACCGCGATCGTCACGCTCGAACCCTGCAACCACACCGGACGTACCGGGCCGTGCTCGCAGGCGCTCATCGAGGCCGGCGTCGCCGAGGTCCACTACGCGGTCAGCGATCGCAACCCCGTCGCCGCGGGTGGCGCCGACACTCTTCGGGCCGCCGGCATCCGGGTGACCGGGGGAGTCGCGGTCGACGCCGTGGAGAACGGTCCGCTGCGTCCGTGGCTCACCCGTCAGCGGCTCGGGCGGCCGATGGTCACCGCCAAGATCGCGGCCGGCATCGACGGCCGGATCGCCGCACCCGACGGCACCAGCCAGTGGATCACCGGGCCGGCGGCCCGCGACCACGCCCACCAGCAGCGCTCACGCCTCGACGCCATCGTCATCGGCACCGGCACGGCCCTCGCCGACAACCCGACCCTCACCGCCCGCACCGCCGATGGCGGGCTGTACCCGCATCAGCCGGCACGCGTGGTGCTCGGGCACCGCGACCTGCCTGCCGATGCCAACCTCCGCGGCGACACCGGAGGACCGCTGGTCTGCGTCGACTCCCACCACCCGGCCGACGTCCTCTCCGCCCTGCCCGACGCGCTCTGGGTCCTGGTGGAGGGCGGCCCGCACATCCTCGGCGCCTTCTTCGCCGCCGACCTCGTCGACGAGGTCCACGCCTACGTCGCGCCGATGGTCCTGGGCGCCGGACGCAGTTCCGTCGAGATCCCGGGAGTCACCACTCTGGACGACGCCAGACGGTTCGAAACCCGCGAGGTCACGACGCTCGGAAGTGACATCTTGATCGCACTCGACCGCTCATCGCGGGCATCGGCGCAGGACTGAGCGGGGCGAGATGCACGACACACCGGCGGCGATCTGTTTCGCTCAGCGAAATTCCAATGCGACTCCGTTCTCGCGTCGTGCTAGCGTCGATACCACCAGTTCTCGGGGCGGGGTGAGATTCCCCACCGGCGGTGATGAGGGTGCTACGGACATGCACCTTCCAGCCCGCGAGCGCCTGTCGGAAGACAGGGACAGCAGATTCGGTGAGAATCCGAAGCCGACGGTCATAGTCCGGATGCGAGAGAACAGGCGACACAGTGCCGCCCTGTCTGCTCCGAGCGAGCAGGAGGAGTGCGTGTTCACCGGAATCGTGGAGGAACTCGGCGTCATCGCCGACCGCGAGGATCTCTCTGATGCAGCCCGCTTCACCGTGCGGGGACCCATCGTCACCGCCGATGCCGGCCACGGCGACTCCATCGCGGTCAACGGCGTGTGTCTGACCGTCGTCGACCTCCGACCGGGCGAGTTCACCGTCGACGTGATGGGCGAGACGCTTCGTCGCAGCTCCCTGTCCGACCTCGCCGCGGGCAGCACCGTCAATCTCGAACGCGCCATGCCCGCGAACGGGCGTTTCGGCGGCCACATCGTGCAGGGCCACGTCGACGGGACCGGTCGCGTCCTGTCCGTGAGCCCCTCGGAGAACTGGACCGTCGTGCGCATCGGCGTGCCGGCGAAGCTCACCCGGTACCTCGTCGAGAAGGGTTCGATCACCGTCGACGGTGTGTCGCTGACCGTCTCGTCCGTCGGCGGATCGGGTGACGACTCGTGGTTCGAGATCTCCCTGATCCCCACCACCCTCAACGAGACCAACCTCGGTGCCACCAAGCCCGGCACCGTGGTCAACCTCGAGGTCGACGTGATCGCGAAGTACGTCGAACGTCTGCACCTCGGAAACACCCAAGATGTCCCTGCGCTTGATGTGACCGGGACGAAATGAGGACAGCGGGCGAAATGAGCACAACGAGTGAGGTTCTGATGAGCGAATCGCCGCGTGATGGTGACGACGCGGCCACCGACGAACGAGTCCAGCTCGACTCGATCGAACGGGCCATCGCCGACATCGCCGCCGGCAAGGCGGTCGTCGTCGTCGACGACGAGGACCGGGAGAACGAGGGCGACCTGATCTTCGCGGCCGAGAAGGCCACCCCGGAGCTCGTCGCCTTCATGGTCCGCTACACCTCGGGCTACCTGTGCGTCCCGCTCGACGGCGACGCCTGCGACCGCCTCGGTCTGCCCCCGATGTACTCGATGAACCAGGACAAGCACGGCACTGCCTACACCGTGACCGTCGACGCCCGTGAGGGCATCGGCACCGGCATCAGCGCCTCGGACCGCGCCACCACCATGCGTCTGCTCGCCGACCCGGAGGCCACCGCCGGTGACTTCACGCGTCCCGGCCACGTCGTCCCGTTGCGCGCCAAGGAGGGCGGCGTGCTGCGTCGTCCCGGCCACACCGAGGCCGCCGTCGACCTGGCCCGGCTCGCCGATCTCGCGCCGGCCGGCGTCATATGCGAGATCGTCAGCCAGAAGGACGTGGGCTCGATGGCCCGCTCCGACGAGCTGCGCGTCTTCGCCGACGAGCACGACCTCGCCATGATCTCGATCGCCGACCTCATCGCGTGGCGTCGTCGCCACGAGAAGCACGTCGTTCGCGTCGCCGATGCCCGGATTCCCACCCGTCACGGCGACTTCCGCGCAGTCGGCTACTCCAGCGTCTACGACGACGTCGAGCACGTCGCCCTGGTGAAGGGCGACGTCTCCAGCGACGACGGACACGACGTCCTCGTCCGCGTGCACTCGGAGTGCCTGACCGGCGACGTCTTCGGCTCGCTGCGCTGCGACTGCGGTCCGCAGCTCGACGCCGCGATGGAGATGGTGGCCGAAGAAGGCCGCGGCATCATCCTGTACATGCGCGGCCATGAGGGTCGCGGCATCGGCCTGCTGCACAAGCTGCAGGCCTACCAGCTGCAGGACGCCGGCGCCGACACCGTCGACGCCAACCTGGAACTGGGTCTGCCCGCCGACTCCCGCGACTACGGTCTCGGCGCCCAGATCCTCGTCGATCTCGGGGTGTCGTCGATGCGTCTGCTGACCAACAACCCGGCCAAGCGCGTCGGCCTCGACGGTTACGGCCTCCACATCGTCGACCGGGTGCCGATGCCGGTGCGCGCCAACGCCGAGAACCTGCGCTACCTTCGCACCAAGCGCGACCGGATGGGACACGACCTCGTGGGTCTCGACGATCACGCACATACCGGCGACGACGCATCTGAAGGAGCCCCTGCATGAGTGGTCACGGAGAACCGACCCTCGAACTCGCCGATGCCGGCAAGCTCCGGCTGGCGATCGTGTCGTCGCAGTGGCACGAGAAGATCTGTGGCGCACTGCTCGACGGCGCGGTCCGCGCGGCCCACGAGAACGGTGTCACCGAGCCGACCATCGTGCAGGTCGCGGGCGCCATCGAGTTGCCGGTCATCGTGCAGGCGCTGGCCCGCACCCACGACGCCGTCGTCGCGCTCGGCGTCGTGATCAAGGGTGAGACACCGCATTTCGATTACGTGTGCGACGCGGTGACCGCGGGTCTGACCCGCGTCTCGCTCGACGAGTCGACCCCGGTCGGCAACGGTGTGCTGACCACGCTCACCGAGGAGCAGGCCATCGCCCGCGCGGGCTTACCCGGTTCGACCGAGGACAAGGGCGCGCAGGCGACCGTCGCCGCACTGGCGTCGGCCCTGACCCTACGCGCGCTGGCACGCGGTGAGGCCCTGCCGAGCACGGTCGGAGGAGCATCGGCGTGACCTCCCCTCGATGGGACCTGGTCTATCGGCCGCGCAAGCTGCCCCGCTGGGCGATCGTCGCGGCCGTGATCGTGATGGCCATCCACATCACCTTCGGGCTGCTGCTGACGATCGAGGACGTCGGGGTCCGCAACCTCGGCAGCTCCGACCAGGTCGCGATCATCCTCATCGGTGTTCTCTTCACCGGCGCCATCCTGCTGTTGACCCGTCCGCGGCTGCGGGTGGGCGCCGAGGGTGTCGAGGTGCGCAACCTGGTGCCCACTCGACTCTTCACCTGGGACCAGGTACTCGGACTGACCTACCCGGAAAAAGGCTTCGGCGCCTGGCTGCTGTTCCCGTCCGACGAACACATCACCGTGCTGGCTGTGCAGGCGAACGACGGGCCGCAGGCCGTCGAGGCGATGGCCCGGTTCCGCGAGCTCGAAGAGCGCTATCGCGGGACCGTCCGACCCGCCAACTAGCCTGGAACACGTGGCCGACCCGACTACCTACCGTCCTGCTCCCGGAACCATCCCGACCGATCCCGGGGTGTACAAGTTCCGTGACGAGCACGGTCGTGTCATCTACGTGGGCAAGGCCAAGAACCTCCGGTCGCGTCTGACGTCGTACTTCGCCGACATCGCCTCGCTGCACCCGCGCACCCGTCAGATGGTGACGACGGCGGCGTCGGTGGAGTGGACCGTCGTGGGCACCGAGGTCGAGGCACTTCAGCTCGAATACAACTGGATCAAGGAATTCGATCCGCGGTTCAACGTCCGCTATCGCGACGACAAGAGCTACCCGATGCTCGCCGTGACCCTCAACGAGGAGTACCCGCGGCTGTTCGTCTACCGCGGACCCCGCCGCCGTGGCGTGCGCTACTTCGGGCCGTACGCGCATGCGTGGGCGATCCGCGAGACCGTCGACCTGCTGACGCGGGTGTTCCCGGCGCGCACCTGCTCGGCGGGCGTGTTCAAGCGGCACCGCCAGATCGACCGGCCGTGTCTGCTCGGCTACATCGACAAGTGCTCCGCGCCCTGTATCGGCCGGGTCGACGCCGAGGAACACCGCGAGATCGTCGAGGACTTCTGCGACTTCCTCGCCGGCCGCACCGACCTGCTGATCCGCAAGCTCGAACGCGACATGTCCGCTGCGGCCGAGGATCTCGACTTCGAACGCGCGGCCCGCCTGCGCGACGACATCGGCGCCCTCCGACGCGCCATGGAGAAGCAGGCCGTGGTTCTCGGCGACGGCACCACCGCCGACGTCGTCGCGATCGCCGGAGACGACCTCGAGGTGTCGGTACAGGTCTTCCACGTGCGCGACGGGCGCGTCCGCGGTCAGCGCGGCTGGGTCGTCGAACGCAGCGACAACGGCACCGACGGCGACGTCATCGGCGAGTTCATCACCCAGTTCTACGGTGCGCAGGTCGATTTCGACGCCACCGTCGACGTCGGTGCGGACCGCGCACACGGCGAGTCCGTTCCGCGCGAGGTCCTGGTCCCCGAATTGCCGGCCGACACAGCCGAACTCGAGGAGTGGCTGAGCGGGCTGCGGGGGAGCAGGGTCACCTTGCGGGTGCCCCAGCGCGGCGACAAGAAGGCGCTGTTCGAGACCGTCGCCCGGAACGCGGGGGAGGCGCTCACCCAGCACAAGCTCCGACGCGCCGGTGACCTCACCACCCGCTCGGCCGCCCTCACCGAGCTGCAGGAGAACCTGATGCTCGATCAGGCGCCGCTGCGTATCGAGTGTGTGGACATCTCGCACGTGCAGGGCACCGACGTCGTCGCCTCCCTCGTCGTCTTCGAGGACGGCCTGCCGCGCAAGTCCGACTACCGGCACTACGCGATCCGTCATGCCGCCGGCGACGGCCACTCCGACGACGTCGCGTCGATCGCCGAGGTCACCCGCCGCCGCTTCCTCCGGCACCGTGCCGACCGCGACGCACCACCGCCCGAGTCGGGGGAGGTCGACGCCGGGCCCGAGACCTCAGCGCAGCCGCGGAAATTCGCGTACCCGCCGAACCTGTTCGTCGTCGACGGTGGTGCACCGCAGGTGCATGCGGCCGCGGCGGTCCTCGACGAACTCGGGGTCACCGACGTCTCGGTGATCGGACTCGCCAAACGCCTCGAGGAGGTGTGGGTGCCCGGCGAAGACGATCCGATGATCCTGCCGCGAAGCAGCCAGGCGCTGTTCCTGCTGCAGCGTGTGCGCGACGAGGCACACCGGTTCGCCATCACCTTCCACCGCAGCAAGCGCAGCAAGAGGATGACCGCCTCGGCGCTCGACGGCATCCCGGGTCTGGGGAAGACACGACGCACCGCGCTGGTGACCCACTTCGGGTCGGTTGCGCGCCTGCGTGAGGCATCCTTGGAGGAGATCGCCCAGGTGCCGGGGATCGGACTGACCACGGCGCGTGCGGTGCAGGACGCGCTCGGCGGTGGCACTGTTGCGGAGACGGTGTCGCCGGTACCGGGCGAGACGGTGAACGAGGCGGAGATGACGGTGGTGACCGGTGACGCGGGACGGGGTGTCGATGAATGAGCGGGCCGAGGCCGGACACGACGAGCAGCTGACCGGAGGCGTCCGGAACGGTGAGGTGCCGAACGAACTCACCGTCCTGTTCGTCACCGGCATGTCCGGTGCGGGCCGGTCCACAGCGGCCAACGTGCTGGAGGACGACGGCTGGTACGTCGCGGACAACGTTCCGCCGTCGCTGATCTCGACGATGGTCGGGATGGTGCGGGAGAGCGACCCGACGATCACCCGTCTCGCGATGGTGTTGCGCGCATCCGGCCCCGACCTCGCCCACGAACTCGAACAGCTGCGGGACAACCTCGAGGAGTCGGGGATTCGTACCCGGCTGCTGTACCTCGACGCGAGCGAGGAGGCGCTGGTCCGTCGCTTCGAGCAGGTGCGTCGCCGACACCCGTTGCAGGGCAAGGAAACTCTCATCGAGGGCATCGCCCGGGAACGCGCGATCCTGGCGCCGATCAAGAACGTCGCCGACCTCGTCGTGGAGACCTCGGCGCTGACCGCGGCCAAGCTCCGCTCCGTGGTGGAGGGTGTGTCGCCGGGAGACACCGAACCGCGGCTGAGCATCGCGGTGCAGTCCTTCGGCTTCAAGTACGGACTGCCCATCGACTCCGATCTCGTCGCCGACGTGCGGTTCCTGCCCAACCCCCACTGGATCGACGAGCTGCGCGACCACAACGGGCAGGAGGCGCCGGTCCGCGACTACGTCCTCGGCCAGCCCGACGCCGGTGACTTCCTCGACCTGTACACCGACCTGGTGTCCATCGTCGGTCGTGGCTACCTGCGAGAAGGTAAGCGCTACATGACGATCAGCGTCGGCTGCACCGGCGGTAAACATCGAAGTGTCGCCATCTCCGAGGAGCTCGCACGGCGTCTCCGCAAGGCCGTCGACGACTCCGGCGTGGCCACCTACGACGTGCGCGTGATGCACCGCGATCTGGGGCGCGAATGACCCAGGAGATCGTCGACCCCAAGATCGTCGCGCTGGGTGGCGGCCACGGCCTGTACGCGACGCTGACCGCGATGCGTTACCTGAGTACCGACATCACCGCGGTGGTGACGGTCGCCGACGACGGGGGATCGTCGGGCCGCCTGCGTGCCGAACTCGGCCTCATCCCGCCGGGAGACCTGCGAATGGCCCTGGCCGCGTTGATGTCCGCGCCCAAGGCGCTCGAGGACTTCCAGACCGCGGGTGACCCCGACACCCGTCGACGCCACGAACTGTGGGCCGAGGTGCTGCAGCACCGCTTCGGCGGTCGCGGCGCGCTCGCCGGACACCCCATCGGCAATCTGATGCTCGCGGGGCTCACCGAGGTCCTCGGTGACGCGGTGGCCGCGCTGCAGGAACTCCGGTCGATGTTCGGGATCGTCGGGCAGGTGCTGCCCATGTCGACCGTCCCGCTCGACATCGAGGCCGACGTGTCAGGACTCGAGGCGGACCCGCGCATCAGCCGGGAGATCCGCGGACAGGTCGCGGTGGCGACGACGCCCGGCAAGGTGCGTCGCGTGCGGCTGATCCCCGAGGAACCGCCCGCCTGCGAGAGTGCCGTCGGGGCAATCGAATCCGCCGATCTGGTGATGCTCGGACCCGGCTCCTGGTTCTCCAGCGTGATCCCGCACGTGCTGGTGCCCGAGCAACTCAAGGCGTTGCAGCGCACCGCCGCCCGCAAGGTGCTGGTGGTCAACCTCGCACCCGAACCGGGGGAGACCCCGGGGTTCTCGGTGGAGCGGCATCTGCACGTCCTGCACGCCCACGCCGACACCTTCCGCGTCGACAACGTCCTGGTCGACGCGTCGTCGGTGCCCGCCGGACGCGAACGCGAGCATCTCGTGCGCGCGGCCGGACTCTTCGGCGCCGAACTGAACGTCGGCGATGTCGCGGTACCCGGCCGCCAGGTCCATGACCCGGCGAAAGTCGCCGCCGTGGTGAACGAACTGTGCGAAGGTGAATCGAACCGTTACGCTGACCGGGCCGACGCCTGACCCAGGCGATGATTCGGCGTTTTCTTTCAGGGACGTGTGGGCAGTTGACAGGAGGACAGGGACCGGTGGCGATGACGGCAGCGGTGAAAGACGAGCTGAGTCGCCTGACGGTGACCCAGGTGAGTTGCCGGAGAGCCGAGGTGTCGGCCCTGCTGCGTTTCGCCGGCGGCCTGCACATCGTGGCGGGCCGCGTCGTCGTGGAGGCCGAGGTCGACATGGGCAATGTCGCGCGGCGCCTACGACGCGAGATCCACGACCTGTTCGGCTACGGCTCCGACGTCCACGTCCTGCGAAGCGGCGGCCTGCGCAAGTCGGCCCGCTACATCGTGCGCATCACCAAGGACGGCGAGGGACTCGCCCGGCAGACCGGCTTGCTCGATCTGCGTGGCCGGCCGGTGCGCGGCCTCCCGGCCCAGGTGGTCGGCGGTAGCGTCGCCGACGCCGAAGCCGCTTGGCGCGGTGCGTTTCTCGCCCACGGTTCGTTGACCGAACCAGGACGCTCGTCGGCGCTCGAGGTCAGCTGCCCCGGACCCGAGGCCGCGTTGGCGCTCGTCGGCGCCGCCCGTCGCCTCGGTGTGACCGCGAAGGCGCGCGAGGTCCGCGGCGCCGACCGCGTCGTCATCCGCGACGGCGAGGCCATCGGCGCGCTGCTCACCCGGATGGGCGCCCACGACACCCGCCTGGTCTGGGAGGAACGCCGCATGCGCCGCGAGGTGCGCGCGACCGCGAACCGCCTCGCCAACTTCGACGACGCCAACCTCCGGCGCTCGGCCCGCGCGGCAGTGGCTGCGGCCGCCCGCGTCGAACGCGCCCTGGAGATCCTCGGTGACGAGGTCCCCGACCATCTCATCGCGGCCGGACAGCTGCGCATCACCCATCGGCAGGCCTCTCTGGAGGAGCTCGGCCAGCTCGCCGACCCGCCGATGACCAAGGACGCCGTCGCCGGACGCATCCGCCGGCTGTTGTCGATGGCTGACAAGAAAGCTCGCCAGGACGGCATCCCGGACACCGAATCGGCGGTCACCTCAGAGCTGCTCGACGAGGCCTAGGGACCTGCGGTGTGCCGGACCGAACCCGGCCTACTAGGCTGAAGTCGACGTGTGCGGACCGGGGGTCACCCCTGTGTGCCATCGGTGACCGCTCACGGCGCGGCCAGCAGGGCTTGACCCACAGGCCTGACCATGAATACCGCTAAGGAGCACAACTGTGACTGTTCGGGTAGGCGTCAACGGATTCGGCCGGATCGGCCGCAACTTCTTCCGTGCCGTCGAAGCGCAAAAGGCTTTGGGCACCACTGACATCGAGATCGTCGCGGTCAACGACCTCACCGACAACGCGACTCTCGCGCACCTGCTGAAGTTCGACTCGATCCTCGGCCGTCTGCCCGAAGACGTCAGCCTCGAAGGCGACGACACCATCGTGGTGGGCGACAAGAAGATCAAGGCGCTCGAGGTCAAGGAAGGCCCCGCAGCCATCCCGTGGGGCGACCTGGGCGTGGACGTCGTCGTCGAGTCGACCGGCATCTTCACCGCACGCGCCAAGGCCCAGGGCCACCTGGACGCCGGCGCCAAGAAGGTCATCATCTCGGCCCCCGCCTCGGATGAGGACATCACCATCGTCATGGGCGTCAACGACGACAAGTACGACGGCAGCCAGAACATCATCTCCAACGCCTCGTGCACCACGAACTGCCTCGGCCCGCTGGCCAAGGTCCTCAACGACGAGTTCGGCATCGTCAAGGGCCTCATGACCACGATCCACGCCTACACCCAGGATCAGAACCTGCAGGACGGCCCGCACAAGGACCTGCGCCGCGCACGTGGTGCCGCGATCAACATCGTGCCGACCTCGACCGGTGCCGCCAAGGCCATCGGCCTGGTCCTCCCGGAGCTGAAGGGCAAGCTCGACGGTTACGCCCTGCGCGTGCCGATCCCCACCGGCTCGGTCACCGACCTCACCGCGCAGCTGGCCAAGCAGGCCACCGCCGAGGAGATCAACGCCGCGCTCAAGGCCGCCGCCGAGGGTCCGCTCAAGGGCATCCTCAAGTACTACGACGCCCCGATCGTCTCCTCCGACATCGTCACCGACCCGCACAGCTCGCTGTTCGACGCCGGCCTGACCAAGGTCATCGACGATCAGGCCAAGGTCGTGTCCTGGTACGACAACGAGTGGGGCTACTCGAACCGCCTCGTCGACCTCATCGGACTCGTCAGCAAGTCTCTCTAGTCCACTCGTCGTACAACGAAAGAGGAGTCAACGCCTCATGGGTGTTCCCACTCTGAAGAACCTTCTGGAAGAGGGTGTTTCGGGTCGCGGAGTGCTGGTCCGTTCGGATTTCAACGTCCCGCTCGACGGGTCGACGATCACCGATCCGGGTCGCATCCTCGCCTCGCTGCCCACCCTCAACGCGCTGATCGACGCCGGCGCCAAGGTGATCATCACCGCCCACCTGGGTCGGCCGAAGGGCGAGCCGGATCCGAAGTTCTCGCTCGCGCCCGTCGCGGCGCGGCTCGGCGAAGAACTCGGTCGCAACGTGCAGCTCGCCGGTGACGTCGTCGGCACCGACGCGCTCGCCCGCGCCGAGGGTCTCACCGACGGTGACGTCCTGCTCCTGGAGAACATCCGCTTCGATCCGCGGGAGACCTCCAAGGACGACGCCGAGCGCGAGAAGCTGGCCAAGGCCCTCGTCGAACTCGTCGGCGAGGACGGCGCGTTCGTCTCGGACGGCTTCGGAGTGGTCCACCGCAAGCAGGCATCGGTCTACGACGTCGCCAAGCTGCTCCCGCACTACGCGGGAGAGCTGGTGGCGGCCGAGGTCGACGTCCTGTCGAAGCTCACCGAAGAGGTGACCCGTCCCTACGCGGTCGTCCTCGGTGGCTCGAAGGTCTCCGACAAGCTCGGGGTCATCGAGGCGTTGGCTCCCAAGGTCGACACGCTCGTCATCGGTGGCGGCATGGCCTTCACCTTCCTGGCCGCACAGGGCCATTCGGTGGGCACCTCGCTGCTGCAGGAAGACCAGATCGACGTCTGCAAGAGCCTGCTCGAGCGCTTCGGCGACGTCATCCACCTGCCGGTCGACGTCGTGGTGGCCGACAAGTTCGCCGCCGACGCGGAGGCGAAGACCGTCGCCGCCGACGCCATCCCGGACGGCTGGATGGGTCTCGACATCGGACCGGAGTCGGTGAAGCGATTCACCGCGGTCCTCTCGGGCGCCCAGACGATCTTCTGGAACGGTCCGTCCGGCGTCTTCGAGTTCGAGAAATTCTCGGCCGGCACCCGCGGTGTCGCCGAGGCCATCGCCGGTGCGACCGACAACGGTGCGTTCACCGTGGTCGGTGGCGGCGACTCGGCTGCCGCGGTGCGGACCCTGGGTCTGCCCGACTCGGACTTCTCGCACATCTCCACCGGAGGTGGCGCATCGCTGGAGTACCTCGAAGGCAAGGAACTCCCCGGACTGAAGGTGCTGGAGAGCTGAGCCATGGCAACTCGTAAACCGCTCATCGCGGGCAACTGGAAGATGAACCTGAACCACCTCGAGGCCATCGCGCTGGTTCAGAAGATCGCCTTCGCCCTGCCGGCGAAGTACTTCGACAAGGTCGACGTGACGGTGATCCCGCCGTTCACCGACATCCGCAGCGTGCAGACCGTCGTCGACGGCGACAAGCTGCTGCTCACCTACGGTGCGCAGGATCTGTCGCAGCACGACTCGGGTGCCTACACCGGGGAGATCAGCGGCGCCTTCCTCGCGAAGCTCGGCTGTACCTTCGTCGTCGTCGGCCACTCGGAGCGACGCACCCTGCACGGTGAGACCGACGAGATCGTGCTGGCCAAGACCAAGGCCGCGCTCAAGCACGAACTCACCCCGATCGTCTGCATCGGCGAGGGTCTCGAGATCCGCGAGGCCGGCGAGCACGTCGCGTACAACGTGGCGCAGCTCAAGGGTTCGCTGGCGGGCCTGTCGGCCGCCGAGATCGCCAAGACCGTCATCGCCTACGAGCCGGTCTGGGCCATCGGCACCGGTCGCGTGGCCAGTGCCGCCGACGCCCAGGAGGTCTGCAAGGCCATCCGCGAGACCCTCGCGGAGATCGCCGACGCGGAGACCGCGGCCTCGGTCCGCATCCTCTACGGCGGTTCGGTGAACGCCAAGAACGTCGGCGACATCGTCGGCCAGACCGACGTCGACGGAGCTCTCGTCGGCGGCGCGTCGTTGAAGTCCGACGAGTTCGCGACGCTGTCGGCGATCGCCGCGGGTGGCCCCTTGCCCTGACGGGTCACACCCACGCGTACACTGTGGCAGGTTGGTGTCGATTTGCGTCGGCACCACCTGCCACAGCTGTTTCTCCAGGTGTTTACGGAAGGGCGTTTCGACTCGTGACTGTGCAAGGTGCACTCGACATCGGATTGATCGTGACCAGCGTTCTGCTGATCGTGCTCGTCCTGCTGCACCGCGGCAAGGGTGGCGGTCTGTCGTCCCTGTTCGGCGGCGGTGTCCAGTCCAGCCTGTCGGGTTCGAGCGTCGTCGAACGCAACCTCGACCGGTTGACCATCTTCGTCGGCCTCATCTGGGTGATCTTCATCGTCGGCGTGGGCGTCGACATCAAACTTTCCTGAGTTGGTTTCTGCTCTGGACCTCGGGCGACGCGTGATACGCGTCGCCCGTCGCTTTCCCCGGGATGCCGGACTCCCCTGATCTCGGGATACTTGACGGCATGAGTGAAACCGCCCCCGCCAAGGGAGCCCCGGCCTCGCGTCCGTCCATCTCGATCGTCGACCACATCGTCGTCGACGACGAGGGCCGTGCACTCACCGAACCATTACGCGAGGACATCCGTCTGCTCGGCGGCATCCTCGGCGAGGTCGTCGCCGAGCATTCCGGCACGGATGTCTTCGATCTCGTCGAGTCCGCCCGGGTCGCCGCTTTCGGCGTGCGCCGCAACGAGATCGACCGCAACGAGCTCGCCGACATGTTCGTCGACCTCGACGTCGCCACCGCGGTACCCGTCATCCGCGCCTTCAGCCATTTCGCGCTGCTGGCCAATCTGGCCGAGGACATCCACCGCGAACGCCGCCGCGCCATCCACGTGCGGGCCGGTGACCCGCCGCAGAAGTCCAGCCTGGCCGCCACCTACCGTCAGCTCGCCGACGCCGGACTCGGCGACGAGGAGGTCGGCAAGGCACTCGCCGACGCCAACGTCGTCCCGGTCATCACCGCCCACCCGACCGAGACGCGGCGTCGCACGGTGTTCGAGGCGCAGAACCGCATCACCGAGCTCATGCGCTTCCGCGGTCGCACCGAACTGACCCCCGACGAGGACGCCGAGGTCACCGAGGCGATCCGGCGCCAGATCCTCACGCTGTGGCAGACCGCTCTCATCCGTCTCGAGCGGCTGACCATCCAGGACGAGATCCGTTCGGGCCTGCGCTACTACGACGCCTCGTTCTTCGAGGTGGTGCCGGCGATCAACACCTCGGTGCGAGCCGCGCTGCGGTCGGCGTACCCGGACGCGGGTCTCGCCGACGAGCCGATGATCCGCATGGGGTCCTGGATCGGCGGCGACCGGGACGGCAACCCGTTCGTCACCGCCGAGGTCGTCACCCTGGCCACCACGCTGGCCGCCGCGACCGCAGTCGGGCACCACCTCGCCGAACTCGAGAACCTCGCGCAGGAACTGAGTATGTCGGCGCGACTGATCACCGGCACCGAGCCGCTGCTGGCACTCGCCGGCGCCGATGCCGACGACCCCGGTGTCGACGAGCCGTTCCGGCTCGCGCTGCGGCACATCAGGTCCCGTCTGGCGGCGACGGCGAGGGGCATGTTCGACGACGACTTCCTCTCATCGAGCGACCTCTTCCTCGTCGACGGCAAGTCGCCGTATCACGACGCATCGGAACTCCTCGCCGACCTGGACGTCATCGACGCCGCGCTGCGGGTCAACAACGACGCCACCATCGCCGACGACCGCCTCTTGTCCCTCCGGGAGTCGGTGCGTACCTTCGGTTTCCATCTGTCCGGACTCGACCTGCGGCAGAACTCCGACATGCACGAGGAGGTCGTCGCCGAACTCCTGGCGTGGGCCGGCGTGCACGCCGACTACGCCTCGCTGGGGGAGGAGGAGCGCGTCGAGATCCTGTCCGCCGAGCTGCAACGCCGTCGTCCGCTGACCAGTCCCGACGCGGAACTGAGCGAACTGGCGACCAAGGAACTCGGGATCGTGCGGGCTGCTGCGAAGGCGGTCGCGACGTTCGGACCGGAAGCGGTGCCGAACTACATCATCAGCATGTGCACCTCGGTGAGTGACATGCTCGAGGCCCTGATCCTGCTGAAGGAGGCCGGTCTCTACGATCCTGGTGCGGCGGGGGAGAACGCGCCGCGCTCGACCGTCCGCGTCGTACCGCTGTTCGAGACGATCGAGGATCTGCAGCAGGGCGCCACAACGCTGCTCGCCGTTCTCGACGTGCCGTTCTACCGGGCGCTCGTGGAGTCCCAGCACGGCATGCAGGAGATCATGCTCGGCTACTCCGACTCCAACAAGGACGGCGGTTACATGGCCGCCAACTGGGCGCTGTACCGCGCCGAACTCGACCTCGTCGAGGCGGCGTCTCGGTCGGGAATCCGGTTGCGGCTCTTCCACGGTCGCGGTGGCACCGTCGGTCGCGGTGGAGGTCCCAGCTACGATGCGATCCTCGCCCAGCCGCCGGGTGCGGTCCGGGGATCGTTGCGGATCACCGAGCAGGGCGAGATCATCGCCGCCAAGTACGCCGAACCGGTGACCGCCCGCCGCAACCTGGAGACGCTGCTGGCCGCGACCATCGAGTCGTCGTTGCTCGACGTCGAAGGTCTCGGCGACGAATCGGAGTCGGCCTACGAGATCATGGACGACATCGCGGCCAGGGCACGTGCGGCGTACAGCCGTCTGGTGCACGAGACACCGGGATTCGTCGAGTACTTCACCACGTCGACGCCGCTGTCGGAGATCGGCGCCCTCAACATCGGCAGCCGCCCGGCGTCACGCAAGCAGACCGAGAAGATCTCGGATCTCCGAGCGATCCCGTGGGTGCTGTCGTGGACGCAATCACGCGTGATGCTGCCGGGCTGGTACGGCACCGGGTCCGCGTTCGAGGAGTGGGTCGGCGACGATCCCACCCGCCTCGAGGCCCTGCAGCGCTACTACGAGAAGTGGCCGTTCTTCCGCACCGTCATGTCCAACATGGCGCAGGTGCTGGCCAAGTCCGACATGGGTCTTGCCGAGCGCTACGCACAGCTGGTTCCCGACGAGCAACTGCGCGACAAGGTGTTCGGCATGATCGTCGACGAGCACGAGCGCACGATCGCCATGTGCGCCGAGATCACCGGCACCGACGACCTGTTGCACGACAACGCAGCCCTGAAACGTTCGGTCTACAACCGTTTTCCGTATCTCGAGCCCCTCAACCTGCTGCAGGTGGAGCTGCTTCGCCGGTTCCGTGCGGGGGAGGACACTCCGCTGGTGCGCCGCGGTATCCAGCTCACCATGAACGGTCTGGCGACGGCGCTGCGGAACTCGGGTTAGCCCGGAGCGGCTGGGCTCAGCCGTAGTGGCAGACGTAGCTGACGGGGTCGGTGACCTCGATGTCGAACGAGGAGTTGCCGGGCACCGAGAACGAGTCGCCTGCGCCGTAGGAGGTCCAGTCCTCGCTGCCGGCGAGCCGCACCCGGCAGGCGCCGCTGTGGAGTTCCATGATCTCGGGTGCGCCGGTGCCGAAGTTCAGTGTCGCGGGCAGGATCACACCGGCCGACTTACGGGTGCCGTCGGCGAGGTGGAACGTGTGGCTCACGCACTTGCCGTCGAAGTAGACGTTGGCGCGAGGGTCGAGGGTCACGTTCGCGTAGGTCGAGGTATCGGTCACGAGCATCGAGCCTAGCGTGAGCCCGGAATCACTTGAGCCGGGAGGCCGCGTCCTCGTCGAGGAACCAGATGGTCTCCTCGGTGCCGTGGGCGCCGGCGCAGGGCCAGTCCGCGGGGTCGGCACCGTTGTGGGCAGCGACGACGGCCTCGGCCTTGTCGGCGCCGGCGACGAGGAACCAGACGTTGCGCGACCGGTTGACCACGGGCAGTGTCAAGGTGAGCCGACGCGGCGGCGGCTTGGGCGAATCCTCCACGGCGACAACCGACTTCTCGGTTTCCGCGGTGGCCGCGGTGTGCGGGAAGAGTGAGTTGATGTGGCCTTCGCCGCCCATTCCCAGAAGGTGAAGATCGAACTCCGGGGCAATGCCGTCAGAGGAGCGGCCGGCCAGGGTTGCCGCGTAATCGGCTGCCGCGGCGTCGATGTCGTCGCCGAACGGGCCGTCGGACGGGGCCATCGGGAAGACCCGCGACGGGTCGACCGGCACCTTGTCGAGCAGGGCTTCGCGGGCCTGTCCGGAGTTGCGTTCCGGGTCGTCGGCCGGTACGAATCGGTCGTCGCCCCAGTACAGGTCGACTCGCGACCAGTCGATCGTGCCGCTGTCGGCGGCCAGGGCCGACAGAATGCCGATCCCGTTGCTGCCGCCGGTCAGGACGATGCTCGCGACGTCGCGTTCGGCCTGTGCGCGGGTCACCAGGTCGATGAAGCGAGCGGCCGCGGTCACGACCAGTTCCTGCTTGGACTCGAAGACCAGCGTCTCGTTGGCCACGTCTTTCACTCTTTTCCGTCGGATGCGGCTGAATCGCTCTGCTGTGCGGCGTGTTCGACAGCGGCTCGCATGTCGGCGCGGAGGAGTGCCTCCTGCTCCGGTGAGATCCGCTCCACGTCGGCGACACCGGCCAACGCCGAGGCGTACACCTCGTCGACGTCGAGACGGCGCAACTCCTCGGCGATGCACACCGGCAGCGAGCGCGGCGTCATCGCGATCTTCCCGTCCGGCTTGCCGGGTGCGGTCAGGACGGCGTTGTTGCTCTCGTCGACGGCCAGCACGGTGTCGCCGTCGGTCCGGACGAGTCGAACCTCGAAGCTGCCGGTGAACCTGCGCGTGGGGACGCCCAGCGCGGACCGCAGCCAGCCGGCGAGCAGGTCGATGGCCGGACTGCGATCGGGTCCGGTCACATCGATCTCGAGGACCGGGGTGAACGGAGGACGATCGAGTGCCGAAGCGAGGATCGCCCGCCACGGGGTGAGCTGGGTCCAGGCGATGTCGGTGTCACCGGGCGAGTACCCGGCGAGACGACGTTTGAGGACGGTGTTCAGGCCGGGGTCGCGATTGGCGTCCATGATCCGGCGGCGGCCCAGCGTGCCGAGCGGATCGGATGCCGGCCGCGCGGGACCGATACTCGGCCACCAGGTGACCACCGGGGTGTCCGGCAGCAGGAAGGGGATCACCACTGCGTGTGCGTGGTCGGCCATGTCGCCGGCCAGAGACAGCACGATGACCTCCGACGCGCCGGCATCGCCGCCGACGCGGATCTCGGCGTCCATCCGGGAACGCGCATGGCGCACACCGCGGGAGACGACGATGACGCGGCTGGGATGCTCGCGGCTCGCGGCGATCGCGGCCTCGATGGCGCCTTCGGTGGGTTCGTCGTGTTCGGCACAGACGACCAGCGTGAGCACGCGACCGCTGTTGACCGAACCCTCGGTCTCGTGGAGCGTGACCAGTCGCTTGGCGACTTCCCGGCTCGACGTGTCGGGCAGGTTGACGATCATGGACGCCTCCACTGTCGGCCATGGCGTGCGAGCATCTCGTCTGCGGACGCCGGACCCCAGGTTCCTGCCTCGTACGCTTCCGGCCGGCCGTTCTGGGCCCAGTGGTCGAGCACCGGATCGAGGATCTTCCAGGACAATTCGACTTCCTCGTTGACGGGGAAGAGTGACGGTTCCCCGAGCAGCACGTCGAGGATCAACCGTTCGTAGGCCTCCGGGGACGCCTCGGTGAACGCGGTGCCGTAACTGAAGTCCATGTTCACGTCGCGGACTTCCATGCTCGATGCGGGCACCTTGGAGCCGAACCGGAGCGTCATCCCCTCGTCGGGCTGAACGCGGATCACCAGCACGTTCTGGCTGAGTTCCTCGGTCATCGTCTGATCGAAGGGCAGATGCGGCGCCCGTTTGAAGACCAGCGCGATCTCGGTGACGCGCCGGCCGAGGCGCTTGCCGGTACGCAGGTAGAAGGGGACACCCGCCCAGCGGCGGGAGTCGACCTCCAGGGCGATCGCGGCGAAGGTCTCGGTCGTGGAGTCCTTGGCGAAGCCGGACTCCTCTTTGAGGCCGCGAACCTTCTCGCTGCCCTGCCAGCCGGCGGTGTACTGACCCCGAGCCGTGTTCTCCGACAGCGGCTCGATGTTGCGGGTGGCGGCGAGAACCTTGGCCTTCTCGGCCTGTAACTGCTTGGGCTCGAAAGAGATCGGCTCTTCCATCGCCACCAGCGCCATCAGCTGCAGCAGATGGTTCTGGATGACGTCGCGCGCCGCCCCGATGCCGTCGTAGTAGCCGGCCCGGCCACCGAGACCGATGTCCTCGGCCATGGTGATCTGGACATGGTCGACGTAGTGCGAACTCCACAGCGGATCGAACAGCTGATTGGCGAAGCGCAGCGCCAGGATGTTCTGCACCGTCTCCTTGCCGAGGTAGTGGTCGATGCGGAACACCGACGACTCCGGGAAGACGTTGTTGACGATGGCGTTGAGTTCACGGGCCGAGCCGAGGTCGTGACCGAAGGGCTTCTCGATGACCACCCGGCGCCAGCTGTCGCCGGTCTGTGCTGCGAGCCCGCTGCGCTCGAGCTGTTCGCACACCGTCGGGAACGCCCCGGGCGGGATCGACAGGTAGAAGGCGTGATTGCCGTCCGTACCGCGTTCGTTGTCGAGCGACTTGAGGGTGTCGCGCAACTTGTCGAAGGCGGCGTCGTCGTCGAAATTGCCCTGCACGAAGCGGAAGCCCTCGGCGAGGCGCTCCCACACCTCCTCACGGAAGCCCGTGCGGGCGTGTTCCCGCACGGCGTCGTGCACGACCGCCCCGAAATCCTCGTCGGTCCAGTCCCGCCGGGCGAACCCGACGAGAGCGAACGACGGGGGGAGGAGGCCGCGGTTGGCGAGGTCGTAGACCGCAGGCATCAACTTCTTGCGTGCCAGGTCTCCGGTTACGCCGAAGATGACCAGACTGCACGGTCCCGCGATACGCGGGAGCCGCTTGTCCCGTGGGTCACGGAGCGGATTGGTCCAGGAGTCGGGTCCTACAGCACCGGGTCCCACTGAATCCCCGCCGACGGCCACTGTGGGATCAGCCCTTGATCGCCGCGGACAACTGCTCGGCGGTCGCGTTGAGCAGATCGTTCCACGCGTCCTCGAACTTGCTCACGCCCTCGTCCTCGAGGACCTTGAAGACATCGACCGTGTCGACGCCGAGCGCCGCGATCTTGTCGAAGACCTCCTGCGACTCCTGCGCGAGACCGATGATCGAGCCGGTGTTCACCCAACCGTGGTCGGCGAAGGCGTCCATCGTCTTGCCCGGCATGGTGTTGACCGTGTTGGGTGCGACGAGCTCGCTGACGTACAGGGTGTCGGGGTAGTCCGGGTTCTTCACGCCGGTCGACGCCCAGAGCGCGCGCTGCGGACGGGCGCCGTGGGCGAGCAGATCGGGGAAGCGCGACTCGACCTCGAACACCTGCTGGTAGGCCGAGTAGGCCAGGCGGGCGTTGGCCAGTGCCGCCTTGCCCTTGAGCTCCATCGCCTCCGGGGTGCCGATGGCGTCGAGACGCTTGTCGATCTCGGTGTCGACGCGCGAGACGAAGAACGACGCCACCGAGTGGATGTTCGACAGGTCGTGGCCGGCTTCCGCGGCGGCGTCGAGGCCGTCGAGGTAGGCGTCCATGACGTCCTTGTAGCGCTCCACCGAGAAGATCAGCGTCACGTTGACGCTGATGCCCTCGGCGATGACCTTGGTGATCGCCGGGAGCCCGGCCGTGGTGGCCGGGATCTTGATCAGCAGGTTCGGGCGGTCGACGATCTTCCACAGCTCGATCGCCTGGGCGACCGTGCCGTCGGTGTCGTGGGCCAGGCGCGGGTCGACCTCGATCGACACCCGGCCGTCGACGCCGTCGGACTCCTCGTACACCGGTGCGAGCACGTCGCAGGCGTTGCGGACGTCGTCGGTGGTCACCGTGCGGATGGTGCCGTCGACATCGGCGCCACGCGCGGCCAGTTCGGTGACCTGCGCGTTGTAGGCGGTGCCCTTCGACAGCGCCGCTTGGAAGATCGACGGGTTGGTGGTCACACCGACCACCGACTTGGTCGAGATCAGTTCGGCGAGTTCGCCGGAGCCGATCAGGTCACGGGACAGGTCGTCCAGCCACACCGAGACTCCGGCGGCGGACAGTTCGGCGAGCTTCTCGTTCTGGGTCACGATCTCTCTCCTTGGGTTGGTCAGCCGGCGACGACGCGCTCGGCGGCCGACGTGACGGCCTCTGCGGTGATCCCGAACTTGGTGAAGAGCACCTTGTAGTCGGCCGAGGCACCGAAGTGCTCGATGCTGACGATCTCGCCACCGGCGCCGACGATGCGGTACCACGGCATCGCGATGCCGGCCTCGACGGCGACACGCGGAACCGACGGCGGGAGCACGTGGTCCTGGTACCCCTTGGGCTGCTCGTCGAACCACTCGACACAGGGCATGGACACGACGCGGGCCTTGATTCCCTTGTCGGCCAGCGCCTTCTGTGCTTCGACGGCCAGGTACACCTCGGAGCCCGTGCCGATCAGCACGACCTGCGGATCGCCCTCGGAATCGCTGAGGATGTAGCCGCCGTTGGCGACGCCCTGCGCCGAGGTGCCCTCGAGGATCGGGAGGTTCTGCCGGGTGAGCGCCAGGCCGACCGGGTGGTTGCGCCGGGTCAGCAGGTGCGCCCACGCGTAGGCGGTCTCGTTCGCGTCGGCGGGACGCACGACGTCGAGATTAGGGATCGCCCGCAACGCCGCCAGGTGCTCGATCGGCTGGTGGGTCGGGCCGTCCTCGCCGAGACCGATCGAGTCATGGGTCCAGACGTAGATCGGGTCGATCTCCATCAGCGCCGCCAGACGGACGGCCGGACGCATGTAATCGGCGAACTGCAGGAAGGTGCCGCCGTAGGCGCGGGTCGGTCCGTGCAGGGCGATGCCCGACAGGATCGAACCCATCGCGTGCTCGCGGACACCGAAGTGCAGGGTGCGGCCGTACGGGTTGGCCGACCACTTCTTGGTGCTGATCGACGTCGGGCCGAACGAGGGCTCGCCGTCCATCGTGGTGTTGTTCGAGCCGGCGAGGTCGGCAGAACCGCCCCACAGCTCGGGCAGCACGGGCGCGAGGGCGCCGAGCACCTTGCCCGAGGCGCTGCGCGTCGCCACGTCCTTGTCGCCGACGTTCCAGCTCGGCAGGTTCTCGGTCCAGCCCTCGGGGAGCTCGTGGGCGGTCAGGCGATCGAACAGCGCCTTCTGCTCGGGGTTCTTCTCAGCCCATGCGTCGAAGGACGCCGTCCAGGCCTTGCGCTGCTCGGCGCCGCGCTCGACGAGCTTGCGGGTGTGCGCGATGACCTCGTCGGTGACCTCGAAGTTCTTCTCCGGGTCGAAGCCGAGAATCTTCTTGGTCGCGGCGATCTCCTCGTCACCGAGCGCCGCGCCGTGGGCAGCGCCGGTGTTCATGAGGTTGGGTGCCGGGAAGCCGATGATGGTGCGCAGGCAGATGATCGACGGACGGTCGACGACCTCCTGGGCGGCCTTGATCGCGGCCTCGATGGCCACGACGTCCTCGCCGCCTTCGACGGTCTGCACGTGCCAGCCGTAGGCCTCGTAGCGCTTGGCGACGTCCTCGGACAGGGCGATGTCGGTGTCGTCCTCGATCGAGATCTGGTTCTGGTCGTAGAACACGATCAGGTTGCCGAGCTGCTGGGTGCCGGCGAGCGAGCTGGCCTCAGAGGTCACGCCCTCCTCGATGTCACCGTCGGAGGCGACCACGTAGATGTAGTGGTCGAACGGGCTCTCGCCGACGCCGGCATCCGGGTCGAACAGGCCGCGCTCGCGGCGGGCGGCCATCGCCATGCCGACCGATGAGGCGAGACCCTGGCCCAGCGGGCCGGTGGTGATCTCCACACCGCGGGTGTGGCGGAACTCCGGGTGACCGGGGGTCAGCGAATCCCAGGTCCGCAGCGCCTCGATGTCGGAGAGCTCGAGGCCGAAGCCACCCAGGTAGAGCTGGATGTAGAGGGTCAGGCTCGAATGCCCGCAGGACAGCACGAAGCGGTCGCGGCCGGCCCAGTCGGTGTCGGTGGGGTCGTGACGCATCACGCGCTGGAACAGCGTGTAGGCCAACGGTGCGAGGCTCATGGCGGTACCCGGATGACCACTGCCACACTTCTGCACCGCGTCGGCGGCCAGCAGGCGGGCCGTGTCGACGGCACGCGTGTCGAGGTCGGTCCAGTCGTCCGGATGGCGGGGGGTGGTCAGTGCGCGGATCTCGTCTGTGTCGGCCACGATGGTGATTGTCTCCTGTGCCTGCTCGGGTTTTCGGCGCGTTCGGGTCCAGAGTAATCGGCCAGGAGCACGGCCTGCGCGCCGACCGAAAGTTACCGGTCGGTTCGTCGATCGGTGCCGGTCACGGGTCCGGCCACGAGGCGATTACGGTTCGCGAAGGCAAACGTCTACCATGCTCTGTAGTAGCCCGCGGCGATCTGTGCGGGCAGACGAGGAGTGTTCGTGAGGATAGGGGAGCGTGTGAGCGGAGACCGTCCCGCCGCATCCCACTCGACCGACACCGCATCACAGCAGGTTTCGACCGAGCCGGTCATGCCGGCGGATCTGACGTGGGCCGGACGTGTGCGCGCGACGGTGCTTGCGTATGTCGCGCTGACCAAGCCGCGGGTCATCGAGCTGCTGCTGGTCGCGACGATCCCGGTGATGCTGCAGGCCGATCGCGGTCACGTCGACATCGCTGTCATCGCCTTCACCCTGATCGGTGGATGGCTCGGTGCCGGCAGCGCGAACACCCTCAACATGGTGGTCGACGCCGACATCGACAAGAAGATGAAGCGCACCGAACGGCGGCCCCTGGCCCGTCGGGCGGTCGCCACGCGCAGTGCGCTGATCTTCGGCCTGGTGCTCTGGGCCGCGTCGTTCGCGGTGCTGTACTTCGCCGCGAACCTGCTGTCGTCTCTGCTCGTCTCGGCGACGATCATCTTCTACGTCGGCGTCTACACGATGATCCTCAAGCGCCGCACCTGGCAGAACGTGGTGTGGGGCGGCGCCGCCGGCTGCATGCCGACGCTGGTCGGCTGGGCGGCCGTCACCGGCTCGATCAGCTGGCAGCCGATCGTGCTGTTCCTGGTCATCTTCTTCTGGACTCCGCCGCACACCTGGGCGCTCGCGATGCGCTACAAGGAGGACTACAAGGCGGCCGGCGTGCCGATGCTCCCGGTCATCGCGACCGAGGAACGCGTCACGCGTCAGATGCTGATCTACACCTGGCTGACCGTCATCAGCTCCCTCGCACTGATCCCGGCCACCAGCTGGATCTACACGGTGATCGCCCTCCTCGCCGGCGCCTGGTTCCTCGAGCGGGTCACCAAGCTCTACCGCGACACCAAGCGCGGCGCCGAGGTGAAGCCCCTCAAGGTGTTCCTGCAGTCCAACGAGTACCTGGCGATCGTCTTCTGCGGCCTCGCGATCGACGCGGTCGTAGGCATGCAGACGATCTCCTCGTACTTCTGATCCGGTCGTTCAGATCCCTCAGGAATCCGCCGGCAGCAGCACGGTCGCACCCGTGGTCTTGCGTGCCTCCAGGTCCGCGTGGGCCTGCGCGGCGTCGGCCAGCCGGTATCGCTGACCCACCCGCACGTCCACGTCGCCGTCTCCGATCGCCTCGAAGTACTCGCTTGCCCGCCAGTTCAGTTCCTCCGGCGTCGCGGTGAAATGCGCGAGGGTGGGTCGGGTCACCGACAACGAACCGGCCGGGTTGAGGCGCTGCAGATCGAACGGCGGCACCGGTCCGCTGGAGGCACCGAACAGCACGATGATGCCGCGGACGGCCGTGGCGGCCAGCGACTGCTCGAAGGTGTCGGCGCCGACCCCGTCGTAGACCACCGCAACACCGCGACCGTCGGTCATCTCCCGGACGCGCGCGGCGAGGTCGTCCCCGTAGCGCAGGACGTGGTCGGCCCCGGCCTCCCGGGACAACTGCTCCTTCTCCTCCGAGGACACCGTCGTGATGACCCGCAGACCGTGGCGCTTGGCCATCTGGGTCAGGATCAGCCCGACCCCGCCGGCCCCGGCGTGGATCAGCACCGTGTCCTCCGGATGCGGGTGTGCGCTGCCGTCGAGCAGGTAGTGCGCGGTGAGCCCGCGGAGCAGCGACGATCCGGCGACCGCGTCGTCGATGCCGTCGGGGACGACGACCGCCTGCGCGGCGGGCACCGCCACGAGTTCGGCATACGACGCGGGCGCCGCACACCATGCGACCCGCTGACCCACTTCGAGGGCGGACACGTCGGAGCCCAGGGAGACGATCTCGCCGGCCCCCTCGGTGCCCGGGATGTACGGCGGGGTCGAAGGATAGAGACCGCGGCGGAGGTAGGTGTCGATGTAGTTGACGCCCACCGCCGAGGTTCGGACGATCACCTCGTCGGCGGCCGGGATCGGGTCGTCGACGGTTCCGAAGGTCAGGACGTCCGGACCGCCGTGGCGGGTCACCTGTATCGCACGCACGACACCCGTTGTACACGGGGAACGCGCCGGACGTGACGCCCATCCCGGTATCGGGATCGGCCGAGGCCCACCGGTATGCTGAGCGTCATGACTGACAGTGCCGCCACCGACACCACAGCCACGCCGACCGTCCAGGCACCGGGCGATGTCGTCGCCTCGGTGAAGAAGTTCGTCGCGCGCGAGGGCGGGAGCGCCAAGGTCGTCCTGCAGGCGATCGGTGCGGCCGGCGTCCGGATCACGCTCGTCGGTGACGCCGGAGGCGTCCTCGGTGACCGCGTCGTCGCCGACCTCGCGACCGCGCAGGCAGTCGTCGACGCCGTCGACGGACTCGAGATCGCCGAGTGGGATCGTGATCTCACCTCCGAGACCACCGTCAAGCCGTCGCATTACCGCAAGATGGCCGGCTGGGTGGCCCGCCAGAAGCGCTTCCCGAAGGCGCGCAACCGCGCGATCCTCTGACGCGACGGTCCGACCCGCGAACCAGAGACGACCCCCGGCGCGATCGCCGGGGGTCGTCGTCGTTCGTGACGCGTGGTCAGGCCGCGTCGACGTGCGGCTGATCGGTCGCCCGGGCGACCAGCACCTGCCAGGTCGCGCCGATGAGGAGCAGCGCACTGCCGAACATGTGCGCGATGACCAGCGCGACGGGCAGATCGGTGAAGAACTGGACGAAGCCGATCACACCCTGCAGGACGAGCAGGCCCACGAAGACCAGTGCCGAGCGCTGCTGGGGACGCGCGAAGACGCGGGCGTAGATGAGTGCGGCCAGACCCAGGCCGACGAGTACGAACACCGCATCTGCGTGGAGCTGGGTGGCGTTGTCGGGGTCGAGTCCGTTGCGGGGGGCGTCGGCGTCGCCGGCGTGGGGGCCGGAACCCGTCACCACTGTGCCGAGGTAGATGGTCACCCAGGTGACCGCGTACAGCAGCCACGCCAGGTAGACGCCCAGTCGCCGGGTCGCCATCCCCGGGGTGTCGGTGTCGGCGGGTGCGGGTTCGGCCGGGGTCGGATACGGGCGCATCCGGAAGACCAGGACGGTCGCCGCCGACACCAGGATCATCGACAGGATGAAGTGCAGCGCCACGACCCACGGATTGAGGTCGGTGAGGACGGTGATGCCGCCGATCACGCCCTGGAACGGGATACCGAGAGCGATCAGGGTCACGAGCCACTTGTCGCGGCGGGCCGATCCGGCGTAGCGGAGCACGGCGATCCAGGCGGCGATCGCGATGATGATGAGGACCCATGTCAGCATCCGGTTGCCGAACTCGATCGCGCCGTGGATGCCGAGTTCGCCGTGCGGGACGAAGGAATCGTCGGTGCAGCGCGGCCAGGTGGGACAACCGAGTCCCGAACCCGTCACGCGGACGGCGCCGCCGGTGGCGACGATCCCGACGTTGGAGACCAGCAGCGCCATCGCCCAGCGGTGTACGAAGCGGATCGTCGGTCGGCCGAATCCCGGGATGGACCGCCAGAAACCGCCCACCTGTCGATTGCCCCCCTCGGTAGTCGCCCTGTCGGGGTCCGCCCCGTCGGGTCGTGTCGAAGTCTGCGACGTCGTCATCGGAATCGGAACCACCTCACTGCCAAGGTGCCGGCCACTGCGGCCCACACCAGCAAGACGCCCACCCCGAAGGCGTCGAACGAACCACGTGCGGCCATTTCCAGGGCCTCACTGAGCGCACCCGAGGGGATACACCGTGCGAAGGTGTGCACGGCGCCGGGAACGTTGGAATCGACGACCACGAGGCTGCCGAGTCCGATGAACGCGAACCAGAGCAGGTTCGCCAGGGCCAGGACGACCTCCGCCTTGAGCGTGCCGCCGAGGAGCAGCCCGAGGGCCGCGAAGCAGGCGGTGCCGACGATGATCACCAGCGCGCCGATGAGCAGTCCGACCGCGTCGGGCCGCCACCCGAAGGCGAGTCCGATGGCGCCGAGGATGACCGACTGCAGGGCCACCACGATCAGCACTGCGACCGACTTGCCGATGATGATGCCCCACCGGGGAATCGGTGTGGCGCCCAGTCTTTTCAGGGCCCCGTACCGGCGGTCGAAACCGACGGCGATGGCCTGGCCGGTGAAGGCGGTCGACATCACGGCGACCGTCAGGATCGCGGGGACGAAGAGCGTGGCGCGCTCGGCCGGGCCGTCGCCGAAGGTCGTGTTGATCGGCAGCAGGCACAGCCCGATGAGCAGCGTGATCGGGATGAACATGGTGAGCAACAACTGTTCACCGTTGCGGAGCAGGAGCTTGAGCTCGAGGGTCGACTGCGCGGTGATCATCGCCGGCAGGGACGCCGGACGCGGCGCCGGACGGAACATGCCCTCGGGGAAGAGTCCCGTGCCGGGAGCGGGGGAGTTCACTGTCGTAGGGCCCGTCCGGTCAGGTCGAGGAAGACGTCTTCGAGACTGCGGGTCTCGACACGGAGATCGGTGGCGAGGACGTTGATCTTCGCGCACCAGGCGGTCACCGTCGCGAGAACCTGCGGCGTCATCGGGCCGATGACGAGGTACGAGCCGGGGTTCGCCTCGGTGCAGTGATAGCCCTCGGGAAGTGCGAGCGTGAGCATCGACAGGTCGAGCCCGCGGGGCGCGGTGAACCGCAACTCGTTCTCGGCGCCGGTGCTCGTGAGGTCGGCGGGGGTCCCGGCGGCGACCGCGCGGCCGTGATCGATGATCACGACCTGGTCGGCGAGTTCCTCCGCCTCGTCCATCAGATGCGTGGTGAGCAGGACGGCCACGCCGTCGGCGCGGAGGCGGTCGACGAGTTCCCACACGACGAGACGCGCGTGGGCGTCGAGGCCGGCGGTCGGCTCGTCGAGGAACACCAGTTCAGGACGGCCGACGATCGCGCAGGCGAGCGCGAGGCGCTGCTGTTGTCCGCCGGAGAGGCGTCGGTACGACGTGCGGCGGACGTCGTCGAGACCGAGTGCGTCGATGAGGAATTCGGGGTCGATCGGGTCGGCCGAGTAGGCGGCGACGAGCCGCAACATCTCCTCGGCGCGGGCGCCCGGGTAGGCGCCGCCGCCCTGCAGCATCACACCGACGCGGCGTCGGAGGGCGTCGTTGTCGACGATCGGATCGAGCCCGAGAACCCGGACGGTGCCGGCGTCGGGGGCGGTGAAGCCCTCGCAGATCTCGACGGTCGTGGTCTTGCCCGCACCGTTCGGTCCGAGGAGGGCGAGGATCTGTCCGCGCTCCACGGTCAGATCGAGCCGATCGACGGCGGTACGGTCACCGAAGGTCTTGACCAGCCCGCGTACCTCGACCGCTGGGGATGCGACGGGGTCGCTCGGCGGACGATCGTTCATTCGATCGTCATCGCTGATCTGCCGAGGGGTCGTGCTGCGCACACAGGTCAGACTAGGCGCTCGGACCCCGCGGACGAAAAACGCCGTTCGCGGGTGCGGTGGGGGATCGTCATGGCGTCGGGGCGTTCTCGGCCGGTTCCGGGGACTCCTCCGGTGCCCCGGTTCTGCGACGACGCCATCGGCGCGGCGAACGGTCCTCGAAGAAGAGTGCGGTGAGTGCTGCGACCATGATCACACCGGCCAGAAGCCCCTGTGCGAGAACGACTCCGCTGGTGTTGGAGCTCGTGGGCATCACGACGATGGCGATGATCGCGGATGCCGCGATGGTCGAGATCCGGAACCACGCTCCCGTCGCCCACGCCGCGAGCGGGATCACCGCCCAGAGGAGATACCAGGCCTGGACGAACGGGAAGAACAGGATGAATGTGGCCATTGACACACCGAGTGCGCCGAGGGGGTGCAGGCGTCCGCCAAGGGTCGCGAGCATCCACCGGATGATGAACAGACCCGCGACGAGCTGACCGATCGGGCGTGCGACGTCGAGGATCGCCTGGGTGTGCTCTCCAAGTCCGAGCGTCACACCGATCCGACCCGTCGTCACCCCGAGCAGCGTCGGCATCGACATCCACGACCGGACGATCTCGCCGGTGGAGAGCGTGCCCGTCCAGCCGAATCCGAGCCCGGTGGCCAGCGAGATACCAACCATCACGATGCCCAGGACGACCACGTAGAACGCCGCGGAGACTCCGAGGGCGTACACGGACCATTTCGATCGGGTCCACCATTCGCGGATCGGCGCGTGCCGCAGAGCCGGCAGCGTGGCGCCCCAACGCATCGCCAGGGCGATCCCGACGAAACCGAGCGCGAGCATGGAGGCGACCTTGATCATCGCCGACGCCGCGATCACCGCGCCGCCGGCGATCAGTATCCAGCCGGCACTTGTGGGTATCAGCGTTCCCGGCTTCCGTAACCGGTCGACGCCGTAGATGGCGCGGAAGCTCAGCTCGAGGCCGACGAGCATCAGGCCGAGCATGAGTGCCTCGTTGTGGATGCCGCCCACCAGATGCAGGATCACCAGCGGGTTCATCGCACCGAGCCACAGGGCGGCGACCGAGGACACCCCGCAGCGCTTCGCGAGACGCGGCAACGCCCACACGATGAGCGCGACACCGATCAGTGCGACGATGCGGTGCAGGAAGATCGCCGCGGTGATGTTCGCCCCGGTGATATTGGTGATGCCCTCGCCGATCCACAGGAACAGCGGTCCGTAGGGCGCGGGGGTGTCGCGCCAGAGGTTGGGCACGGATCGGGTGAGGATGTGATCGACCCCGAGGCCGCGGACGGGACTGACCGAGTACGGGTCCATGCCGCGGAAGGCGATCGCGCTCTGGGCGAGATAGGAGTAGACGTCCTTGCTCAGCAGCGGGGGAGCCAGCACGATCGGCGTGATCCACAGCATGAGCGTCCGGTCGGCCTGGCGTCGGCTCATCCGCCGTTCCGGACTGCGTCCGTGACGGACCTCGACGCTGAAGCGGCCGACCGCGAAGCGGCCGATCAGAAGCCAGGCGACCACGAGAGTGATGGTGCCGCCGATGGAGAGGGCGAGCGCGGTCCCGAACATCCGCGATGGCAGCGACAGCACGCGCATGCCGGCGACCGGGTTCTGCAGTACGGGCACCGCGCCGGTGCCGAGCGCGCCGATCAGGATCAGAACCGAACCGGTGGCTCCGAACAGCTTGATGCGGCGGAGGCGACGGGTCTCCGCGGCGTTGAGGGGGCCGACCTCGCGCTCGTCGTCGTGTAGCCGGGCGATGGCCTTGCCGTAGTCGCCGCGCTGCTCGGTGGCGTCGCCGTCGGTTCCGGCGGGACGCTGTTTACGCAGTCCGAGGTAGTCGAGTACGGCGAGCAGGTGATTCCACACGAGTCCGAAGAAGTCCGGCACGCGGCGGCCAGCTGTGGTTTCGGGCACACGACGACTGTAATCGGCGGCGCCCGATACCTCGCGACCACCCTTTATCCGGACAATCACGACACCGCTGACGAACTCGGACGCAGCGCTAAGGGCACCCTTGCTGGCAGGGCGGAATCAATTACGTCACACTCGTGTTGTGAAAACCATGCGGAACGATGTTGTGCTGCCCTCGGGCGGCGGCGATGCCGTGCCCTCCGCTGGTACGGCAACCACTCGCGCGCCCCTCGGTGCCGATGCGCACCACGATGGTCAGACGCGTGATGCGGTGGTGAACCTGCTCGTCGAGGACGGCCCGCTGACCGCGAGCGAGATCGGTGAGCGCCTCGGTATCTCCGCCGCCGGAGTGCGTCGTCACCTCGACGCGCTCACCAGTGCCGGGGACATCGAGGTCGCCTCGACCGGGTTCGGTCAGCGTCGCGGTCGTGGACGCGGTCGACCGGCGAAGTGGTTCCAGCTCACGGCGGAGGGGCGCGGCAAGATGCGCCACGCCTACGACGACCTCGCCGGTGCCGCGATGCGCAAGCTCCGTGACCTCGGTGGCCACGACGCCGTCGCCGAGTTCGCGCGGGAACGTGTCGAACGGATCGTCGCCGACGTGTCGCCGAGCGCCGACCCGGTCACGGTCTCCGACACGGTCGAGGAGATCGCCGACGCGTTGACCAGCGCGGGATACGCGACCAACACCCGGCAGGTCGGCAACGGCATCCAGATCTGCCAGCACCACTGCCCGGTGGCGCACGTCGCCACCGAGTTCCCCGAACTCTGTGAGGCCGAGACCGCGGTCTTCACCGAGCTGCTCGGCACGCATGTGCAGCGCCTGGCCACCATCGCCAACGGTGACTGCGCCTGCACCACCCACGTGCCGATCCACCCGCCGCCGGAGGCTCCACCGTCTCCCCGGCACGGGACCTCACAGACACTGCCCACGACAACCCGAAAGGCCACGCGATGACCGTCACCGATCCGGCCGCCACCACGCCGACCGCCCCGGCTCCCCTCACGCAGGAAGAGACGATTGCCGCGCTCGGCAAGTACGGCTACGGCTGGGCCGACTCCGACGTGGCCGGCGCCAGCGCCAAGCGCGGACTGTCCCCGGCGGTCGTCGCCGACATCTCGGCCAAGAAGAGCGAACCCGAGTGGATGCTCGAGCAGCGGCTCAAGGCACTGAAGATCTTCGACAAGAAGCCGATGCCGCACTGGGGCGCCGGACTCGAGGGCATCGACTTCGACAACATCAAGTACTTCGTGCGGTCCAGCGAGAAGCAGGCCGCCACGTGGGAAGACCTGCCCGAGGACATCAAGAACACCTACGACAAGCTCGGAATCCCCGAGGCGGAGAAGCAGCGCCTGGTCTCCGGTGTCGCCGCCCAGTACGAGTCCGAGGTCGTGTACCACTCGATCCGTGAGGATCTCGAGAAGCAGGGCGTGATCTTCCTCGACACCGACACCGCGCTCAAGGAGCACCCGGAGATCTTCCAGGAGTACTTCGGTTCGGTCATCCCGGCCGGCGACAACAAGTTCTCCGCGCTGAACACCGCGGTCTGGTCCGGTGGCTCGTTCATCTACGTCCCGCCCGGCGTCCACGTCGACATCCCGCTCCAGGCCTACTTCCGGATCAACACCGAGAACATGGGTCAGTTCGAGCGCACGCTGATCATCGTCGACGAGGGTGCTTACGTGCACTACGTCGAGGGTTGTACCGCGCCGATCTACAAGACCGACTCGCTGCACTCCGCGGTCGTCGAGATCATCGTGAAGAAGGGCGGCCGCTGCCGCTACACGACCATCCAGAACTGGTCGAACAACGTCTACAACCTGGTGACCAAGCGCGCCAAGGCCGAGGCCGGCGCCACCATGGAGTGGGTCGACGGCAACATCGGCTCGAAGGTCACCATGAAGTACCCGGCGGTCTGGCTGACCGGTGAACACGCGAAGGGCGAGGTCCTCTCGGTCGCCTTCGCCGGCCCCGGCCAGCACCAGGACACCGGCTCCAAGATGGTCCACCTCGCACCGAACACCTCGAGCAACATCATCTCGAAGTCGGTGGCCCGCGGTGGTGGCCGCGCTTCCTACCGCGGCCTGATCAAGGTCAACAACGGAGCGCACGGCAGCCGTTCGACGGTGAAATGCGATGCGCTGCTGGTCGACACCATCTCCCGCAGTGATACCTACCCCTACGTCGACATCCGCGAGGACGACGTGACGATGGGGCACGAGGCGACCGTCTCGAAGGTCAGCGACGATCAGCTCTTCTACCTGATGAGCCGTGGTCTGACCGAGGACGAGGCGATGGCCATGGTGGTCCGCGGCTTCGTCGAGCCGATCGCCAAGGAACTCCCGATGGAATACGCGCTCGAGCTCAACCGCCTGATCGAGCTTCAGATGGAAGGAGCCGTCGGCTGATGGCCGATCCGACACTCCCGGTTTCGACACCGGGATCGCATTCGCCTGTCGTCAACAAGGGTGAACTGTTCACCTCGTTCGACGTCAACGCCTTCGAGGTGCCCAGCCCTCGCGAAGAGGCCTGGCGCTTCACCCCGTTCCGCCGACTGCGCGGTCTGCACGACGGTTCCGCGCAGCGGACCTGCGAGGCCACCGTGGATGTTTCCGGAGTCGCCGACGGCGTCACGGTGGAGACCGTGGGTCGCGAGGACGAGCGCCTCGGCCAGGGCGGCGTGCCCTTCGACCGGGTTGCCGCACAGGCGTACTCGTCGTTCACCCAGGCCACGGTCGTCACCGTCGGCCGCGAGGTCGAGCTGTCCGAGCCGGTCACCATCACGATCACCGGACCCGGTGAGGGCGAGACCGCCTTCGGTCACACCCAGGTCCGGCTCGAGCCCTTCGCCCGCGCCGTCGTGGTGCTGGACCAGAAGGGCGGCGGAACCTTCGCCGAGAACGTCGAGTTCGTCGTCGGCGACAGTGCCGCGCTCACCGTCGTCAACGTCCACGACTGGGATGACGATGCCGTGCACGTCGTCACCCATCACGTGCGCACCGGCCGCGACGCCGTGGTCCGCCACTTCGCGGTCAGCTTCGGCGGCAACCTCGTTCGGCTCTCGCCGATCGTCCACTACGACGCGCCGGGCGGCGACGTCGAGATGTGGGGTCTGTACTTCGCCGACGCCGGACAGCATCTCGAGCAGCGTCTGCTCGTCGACCACAGCCAGCCCAACTGCCGCTCGAACGTGGTGTACAAGGGTGCGCTGCAGGGCGATACGACCGGCGACCGGTCGCGTGAGGCGCACACCGTCTGGATCGGCGACGTGCTGATCCGCGCCGAGGCCGAGGGAACCGACACCTTCGAGCTCAACCGCAACCTGGTGCTCACCGACAACGCCCGCGCCGACTCGGTGCCGAACCTCGAGATCGAGACCGGTGAGATCGTCGGTGCCGGCCACGCCAGTGCCACCGGACGTTTCGACGACGAGCAGCTGTTCTACCTGCAGGCTCGCGGCATCCCCGAGGATCAGGCGCGCCGTCTGGTCATCCGCGGATTCTTCGGCGAGGTGATCGCCAAGATCGGTGTGCCCGAGCTCCGCGAGCGTCTGTCCGCCGCCGTCGAGCGCGAGCTCGAACTCTCCGGCGCCTGACCAGCGTCCGCGCCTGACTCAAACCTCCCACAGCCTGTTAGAGAGAACTCAGAACATGACCACACTGGAAATCCGTGACCTGCACGTCGATGTCGCCCAGACCGACGCCGACGCCGAGCCCATCCACATCCTCAAGGGTGTCGACCTGACCGTGAAGTCCGGTGAGACGCACGCGATCATGGGCCCCAACGGTTCGGGCAAGTCGACGCTCTCCTACGCGATCGCCGGCCACCCCAAGTACGAGGTCACCTCCGGTTCAATCACCCTCGACGGCGAGAACGTCCTGGAGATGAGCGTCGACGAGCGTGCTCGTGCAGGCCTGTTCCTGGCCATGCAGTATCCGGTTGAGGTGCCCGGCGTCTCGATGTCGAACTTCCTGCGCACCGCCGCCACCGCCGTCCGCGGCGAGGCACCGAAGCTGCGTCACTGGGTCAAGGAGACCAAGGAGGCGATGACCGCTCTCGAGATCGACCCGTCGTTCTCCGAGCGGAGCGTCAACGAGGGCTTCTCCGGTGGTGAGAAGAAGCGCCACGAGATCCTCCAGCTCGACCTGCTCAAGCCGAAGATCGCCATCCTCGACGAGACCGACTCGGGCCTCGACGTCGACGCGCTCCGAGTCGTCAGCGAGGGTGTCAACCGGTACAAGGAACGCGACAACGGCGGCGTCCTGCTGATCACGCACTACACACGCATCCTCCGCTACATCAAGCCCGACTACGTCCACGTCTTCGTCAACGGACGCGTCGTCGAGTCCGGCGGCCCGGAGCTGGCCGATGTGCTCGAGGAGAACGGTTACGAGCGCTTCACCTCGGCGGCCAAGGCCGGCTGAACCAACACCCCTGGAGGTGCACGCACGTGACACTCTCACCTGAGACAACAACTGCGGCAGCCGCTCTCGACGTCGAGGCGCTGCGCGCGGACTTCCCGATCCTGTCGCGCACCGTTCGTGACGAGAAGCCGTTGGTGTACCTCGACTCCGGGGCCACCTCGCAACGTCCCGTCCAGGTGCTCGACGCCGAGCGGTACTTCCTGACCCACCACAATGCCGCGGTGCACCGGGGAGCCCACCAGCTCGCCGAAGAGGCCACCGACGCCTATGAGGACGCGCGCGAGGTCATCGCCGGGTTCGTCGGGGCGTCGTCGGACCAGCTCGTCTTCACCAAGAACGCCACCGAGGCGCTCAACCTGGTGACCTACACGCTCGGTGACCCGCGCTCGGCGTCGGTTCTCGGCGGTTCGGCACTCGGTCCCGGCGACACGGTGGTGATCACCGAACTCGAGCATCACGCGAATCTGGTTCCATGGCAGGAACTCTGCCGTCGGACCGGCGCGACACTGCGCTGGTACGGCGTGACCGACGACGGTCGGATCGACGTGGACTCGCTGACCCTCGACGAGTCGGTGAAGGTCATCGCGTTCACCCATCAGTCGAACGTCACCGGTGCGGTCGCCGATGTCCCCGAACTCGTCTCCCGTGCGCGGGCCGTCGGCGCGCTCGTCGTCCTCGACGCGTGCCAGTCGGTGCCGCACATGCCGGTCGACTTCACCGCGCTGGACGTCGATTTCGCCGCCTTCTCCGGGCACAAGATGTTCGGCCCGAGTGGTGTCGGCGCGCTGTACGGCAAGAGTGAACTCCTGGAGGCGTTGCCGCCGTTCATCACCGGTGGATCGATGATCGAGACCGTCACGATGGATGCGTCGACCTACGCGGCGCCGCCGCAGCGTTTCGAGGCCGGTGTGCCGATGACCTCGCAGGTCGTGGGCCTCGGTGCCGCGGTGCGCTACCTGCAGACCATCGGTATGGAAGCCGTTGCCGCCCATGAGCATGCACTCGTCGAGTACGCGCTCACGCGGCTCGGCGAGATCGACGGCCTGCGCATCGTCGGGCCGGCCACCGCGGAGAACCGCGGGGGAGCGGTGTCCTTCCTCGTCGACGGCATCCATGCCCACGACCTCGGGCAGATCCTCGACGACGAGGGTGTCGCCATCCGCGTCGGCCATCACTGCGCGTGGCCGCTGCACCGCCGGTTCGGTGTGGCCGCGACCGCACGCGCATCGTTCGCCGCCTACAACACGCTTGCCGAGGTCGACGCGCTGGCCGCAGCAATCGTCAAGGCGCAGAAGTTCTTCGGGGTGAACTGAGCATGCGTATGGAGCAGATGTACCAGGAAGTGATCCTGGACCACTACAAACATCCGCACGGTCGGGGACTGCGCGAGCCGTTCGGCACCGAGGTGCACCACGTCAATCCGACGTGCGGCGACGAGGTGACCCTGCGCGTCGCCGTCTCCGCGGACGGCACCACGATCGACGACGTGTCCTACGACGGGCAGGGATGCTCGATCTCCCAGGCCTCGACGTCGGTGCTGTACGACCTGATCGTCGGGCAGTCGGTCGGCGAGGCTCTCGCCACCGTCGAGTCGTTCAACGCGATGATGACCTCCCGCGGTAAGGATCCGGGCGATGAGGACGTCATCGGTGACGGCATCGCCTTCACGGGCGTCAGCAAGTACCCGGCGCGCGTGAAGTGCGCCCTCCTCGGCTGGATGGCGTTCAAGGACGCTCTCTCCCAGACGGTGGACAGCCACGACACCGACAGCCACGAGAAAGAAGCGGAGTCAGCATGAGTGACGAGACAGCCACCGAGAACCCGACCGCGACGGACACCACCGCCGCCGGCACTCCGGCCGCCCCGGCGACCTCGCTGCCGGCCCTCGAAGACGTGGAGGAGGCGATGCGCGACGTCGTCGACCCCGAGCTGGGGATCAACGTCGTCGACCTCGGACTCGTCTACGGCATCGAGGTGACCGACGAGGCCGTCGCGAAGATCGACATGACCCTCACGTCGGCGGCGTGTCCGCTGACCGACGTCATCGAGGATCAGTCGCGCGGCGCCCTGGTCGGCAGCGGTCTGTGTACCGACCTCGAGATCAACTGGGTCTGGCTGCCGCCGTGGGGCCCGGACAAGATCACCGACGACGGCCGGGAGCAGCTGCGCGCGCTCGGATTCACCGTCTAGAACGCTGCGCTACATCGATCCGACCGCCGCCGGGGCGGCCGGATCGATCGCTTTGGCGACGATCACCTCGTGAACGGTGGGCATGCTGTGCGCGTCGCTGACTCGGCGTGAACCGGCGGTGGACCAGATCTTCTCGAGGATTCCGACATAGGCCCTGGTGTGGACGATGTCGGCAAAATCGAGTTCGATCGTGACCTCGGTCGCGGCCTCTCCGTTCGTGGCCCGCGAGAGGGGCGTTGACGGGCCTGACCAGTCGAGGGCGGGAGGTGCTCGGCCGTGTCTGCGCAGGTATGGACAACAGGTCGATCGCCGCCGCGGTGTCCGTCTCCGAGCACACGGTGCACGACCACGTGAAGTCGATCCTCCGCAAGACCGCGTGCGGCAATCGGACGATTCTGATCGCCCGCATCGCGGGCTGAGCGTCTCCGGTGCGGGGGGGAGTAGAACCGAAGATGTGAACCGGTTCGAATCACGCGTCGAGCGGATGATCCGCGAGGCGGCCGAACGCGGCGAGTTCGACGACCTGCCGGGTGCCGGCAAACCGCTCGACCTGTCGGACAGCGACGACCCCGATTGGTGGGTCAAGCGCAAGATCCGTGACGAGAACCTGGATTCCTCGGCCCTCCACCCGGCGCCGCTCCAATTGCGCCGGGAGGCACAGGATTTCCCGGAGTCGCTGCGCGACATCGCCGACGAGACCGCAGTCCGCGACATCCTCACCGACTTCAATCGGCGTGTACGAGAAGCACACCTGGCGTCACGTCGGATCGCGATGCCGCACAGCGTCGTCGCCCACACCATCGACATCGACGACATGGTCCGGCAGTGGCGCGCCCGACGGCGCTGACCGTCACCCTCTGCGAGGGTCGTTCCCCGCCCAGTCCGGCGTGGACATGGCCCCGCGGGCCACGACGGCCCGCGTGCGCATGTCGACGGCCCGGATGACCCGGGTCATCGCGCCCATCGTCCCGGTCAGGTCGTCGCGCCGGCTGAGGTAGCTGCGCTGCGCTTCGATCGGCATCGCGAAGAACGCCTCGAAGAACGCGATCGTCTGGGTGGGGCTGAGTCGCAACAGGACGCTGAGTCCGCGCAGACGGAGATTGTGGACGGCGCGTGCCGAGGAAGGCCACAGCTCGGGCATCGGGTCCCGCCCCGCGGCCAGCGCGGCGACGACGTCGTCGACGCACATCAGTGAGTAGGCGACGCTGTAGCCGGTTGTCGGATTCTTGAAACCGCCTGCGGCACCGAACCGGAACGTCGGATCCCGCCACGGCTGCGGCGACGACCCCGTCATCGGGAACGCCACCCGTTCGGCCCGGCGGACACCCGACGGAAGCCCGCCGAGCCGGACGTCGAGCCGACGCTTCAACTCGTCGAGACCAAGTGCCGGCAGGCCGACCAGACAGGTCTCCTCCAGGAGGTACTCGTCGTCGCCGAGCGGCACCACATAGAGGAACGACGGCAGCGCCCGGCGGTCGACGATTCCGCCGCGCCAGTCCATCAGCAGCGCCTCGTGGTCTTCGAGAAAAGGTGCGGCGGTGGCCTTGTCGACGACGATGCCGTAGGCGGTCTGCCGGGGCGCCTCGTGGGTGAGCGCCCCCCGGCAGTCGACCACCACGTCGCCGGTCAGGACCCGACCGGACTTGAGATGTACTCGCGCCCCGTCGACCTCGGTCACCCGGTCGGTGACGATGTCCGCTCCGTCGAGTGTCAGGGATCGTTGCAGACCGGGGGTGTCGAACACCGTGTAACCGCGGTCCACTTCATCGAGAGCGGTGCCGGCTACGCCGACGCGATCGAGGCGGGCGGCGAACGCCGCCGGGTCGAGCCAGTCGGGGAGCTCGTCGGACCAGCAGGCGAAGGTGGACTGCCAGACGCGGTCGGGGTGGGTGTCGACGACGGTCACCGGTACCGCGGCGGCGAGCAGCCGATGGGCCAGGGCACGCCCGGCCGGTCCCGCACCCAGAACGATCACTCCGCCGGCCATGCCCTCGATCCTGCCACGAACCGGCGAGAGCCTCCTTCTCGCTAGGCGCCGCCCGTGGCCAGCGTGCCGCCGTCCACGGCGAGGGTCTCGCCGGTGATCCAGGCCGCCTCATCGCTGGCCAGGAAGGCGACCGCGCGGGCGACGTCCTCGGGTTCGCCGATGCGCTTCATCGGATATGCCGCGGCGGCGCGGGCCTCGTTCTCGCCCGCGATCAATCCGGAGGCGAACTTCGTGCGCACGATCGCGGGCGCGATCGCGTTCACCCGGATGTTCGGGCCCAGCTCCCACGCCAGTTCCGCGGTGAGCCGGATCAACGCCGCCTTCGACGTGCCGTAGGCCGCGATCACACCGGTCGACCGGAGACCGGCGACGGAGGAGATGTTGACCACCGCGCCGCCGGTGTCCTTCATGCCCGCCCGGTAGGCCTCCTGGACGAAGCCGAGGGCGGCGACGACGTTGGTGTCGAAGGTCTTGCGGTAGGCGTCCAGATCGGCGTCCATCAGTGGTCCGGCGAGCGGGGCGATCCCGGTGTTGTTGACCAGGATGTGGATTCCCCCGCCCTGCTCGACAGCCGCCGCGACCGCACCCGCCCGGTCGTCGGCGTCCCCGGTGTTGGCGGCGAACGCGGTCACCGCCGCCGACGGCACGGCCTCCCGGATACGCTCGGCGGCCTCGGAGAGCGGCTCCGCCTTACGGCTCGTGATGACGACGGAGGCGCCGCGTCGGGCGAGCTCGGTGGCGATGGCCTCACCGATGCCCCGGCTGGCGCCGGTGACCAGAGCGGAACGCCCCGTCAGGTCGGACGTCTGGGGGAACGAGGACTGGGGAATCGTTGTGGATTGCGTCACGTCTGCCACCGTATCGGTCCACCGTGTCGCCGTGGGGCGACTCCGCGGCGTGGTCTGCGACCCTTTCGTGGACAAACCAGTGGACGCGCGCCGGTAGACTGGTCCGTCGTGATCACCGCGACCGACCTGGAGGTACGAGCGGGCGCTCGGACCCTGTTATCGGCGCCCGGCGACGCCCTCCGTATCCAGCCCGGCGACCGGATCGGCCTCGTGGGCCGCAACGGCGCCGGCAAGACCACGACTCTGCGCATCCTGGCGGGGGAGACCGAGCCCTATGCCGGCACCGTCCGGCGCTCGGGTGAACTCGGCTACCTGCCCCAGGATCCCAAAGAGGGCGATCTGGAGGTCCTCGCCAAGGACCGTGTTCTGTCGGCACGCGGACTCGACGAGATCCTGCGCGACATGGAGAAGCAGCAGGCGCGGATGGCCGAGGCCGCCGATGACAAGCTGCGCGACAAGGCCGTCGCCCGTTATGGACGTCTCGAGGAGCGCTTCGCCGCGCTCGGCGGTTACATCGCCGAATCCGAGGCTGCCCGCATCTGCAACAGCCTGGGTCTTCCGGACCGCGTGCTGAACCAGCCGCTGCGTACCCTCTCGGGTGGCCAGCGTCGTCGCATCGAGCTCGCTCGCATCCTGTTCGCCGCCTCGGACGGCTCCGGGAAGTCCGACACGACGCTCCTGCTCGACGAACCGACCAACCACCTCGACGCCGATTCGATCGCGTGGCTGCGCAGCTTCCTGATGAACCACGAGGGCGGGTTGGTCGTGATCAGTCACGACGTCGAGCTGCTCGCCGACGTCGTGAACCGCGTGTGGTTCCTCGACGCCGTACGCGGCGAGGCCGACATCTACAACATGAGCTGGAAGCGCTACCTCGACGCGCGCGCCACCGACGAACAGCGTCGCCGCCGCGAACGCGCCAACGCCGAGAAGAAGGCCTCCGCACTGCGTGCCCAGGCCGCGAAGCTCGGCGCCAAGGCCACCAAGGCGACCGCCGCCCAGAACATGCTCAAGCGCGCCGAACGCATGATCGACTCGCTCGACGAGGAGCGGGTGGCCGATCGCACCGCGCGGATCCGATTCCCGGAACCGGCCACCTGCGGCAAGACACCACTCATGGCCTCGGGACTGTCGAAGAGCTATGGCTCCCTGGAGATCTTCACCGGCGTCGACCTCGCCATCGACAAGGGCAGTCGCGTCGTCGTCCTCGGACTCAACGGTGCGGGTAAGACCACGCTCCTGAAAATGCTTGCGGGCGTGGAGAAGCCGGACACCGGACAACTCGAACCCGGTTACGGCTTGAAGGTCGGTTACTTCGCGCAGGAACACGACACCCTCGACGACCAGGCCACGGTGTGGGAGAACATCCGCCACGCCGCGCCGGATGCGGGTGAGCAGGACCTGCGGGGACTGTTGGGCGCGTTCATGTTCAGCGGTGCGCAACTCGACCAGCCCGCCGGCACCCTGTCCGGTGGTGAGAAGACCCGTCTCACCCTGGCCGGTCTGGTGTCGTCGGCCGCCAACGTGCTGCTCCTCGACGAACCGACGAACAACCTCGATCCGGTGTCACGCGAACAGGTGCTCGACGCCCTGCGCAGCTACACAGGGGCCGTGGTCCTCGTGACCCACGACCCCGGCGCCGCCGCGGCACTCGATCCGCAGCGGGTGATCCTCCTGCCCGACGGCACCGAGGACCACTGGAGCGACGAGTACCAGGAGATCATCGAGCTCGCCTGACCCCCTTGCTGGCTGATTGAAAGACGCGACACAATCCTCGCTGCCTGAGGTGCGAGGAGCGCAAGCGAC
>NZ_BACI01000016.1 GCF_000225505.1 Gordonia alkanivorans NBRC 16433
CCATACTGCCGATGGCATCGCATCCAGGTCGAACTCGATGAAAGCCACTTCATCGAGTCGATACGTCCCCGGCGAACCGCCGAGGGACGAGAGGTATGTCAAGACGACGCCAGGTAACCGAGCAGAATTCCGATGCAGAAGGTCAGGATCGGGTAGGTGATGAACATCGACAGTTTGCCGGTGAAGTAGGTGCTCAGCTGTCGCCATTTATTGTCGTCGTCAACCACTGGTCTTCCATTTCTCTGATCTCTGATTGGACTGTTTCCGCCGCCGACACGGTAGTCGTGGCAGTGAAAATTGTCAGGGCCGACTGCCCGGTTGGGGTCCGGTAGGCCAGTTGCGCGCGGCGAACGCGCAACTCAGTGTCCTGTGCGGTGTACACGCCGTCGTCTGTGCAGAAGTATCCGTCTCGGTCGACGGTGTGGCCGATGACCGTGGCATGCGGAAGAGCCGTGATATCGAGCGACGTATCGAGTACCGAGAGGCGAACCGGTTCGATGTCACCGAGAGTGAAGTACTGAACAACCACGTTCGACACGAACATTGCTGGCGGCATCTCTGCGCGTAATAACACGCGACTTGCCATCGCACCGTGCGCGGCGGAGGTCTCGAGGTCGTACCACGCTGGCGGCGGATTGAAAGTCAGCTCAGCCGACGTCGCCCGGAGTTCGGCCGTGGCCGCGAAGTTGGCGATTGCGTACTCGGGCGCCGCGATCACGAGTTTGCCGCCCCTTCACAGATCAGTTTGATATCGCACCTCCACACATCAGTCCTAAGAAGAAAGTGAGGCCGGACGGCAGGCACGCCAGGGGTGTCCAGAACATGAAACTGGTTGTACTGTCGGACAGGCTGGTGGACAGCCTTCGTCGCAGACTTTTGTCTTGAGACCGAGGTTTCCACGGCGGCAGAGATTTCGGGTCGCCGTCACCAGAGTCAGCATGTCGCGCCATCAATCGAACCAACCTTTCACGACTTTCATTGCGTCGGATCCGGCTTTGCTGCCGATGGCGGCTCCGATTCCGGCTCCGATTGCCGTGCCGACAGGACCGGCAAACGAGCCCACCACGGCGCCTGCTGCCGCCCCTCCGATCGCTCCGCCGCCGACCGCTCCGACCACGGCGGTAACAGCGTCGCCACCATCTTGCTCGTCGCGATCGTACTTGCTCCATTCGTCGTAAACCGTCACCCCCAACCCGAGGAAGAATGAGCCTTTGGCCATCGACTTGCCGAGAGAGTTCATGCGTGCGACGTCGTCTGGACCCATTCCCGCTTGACCGACTGACCGCCTCGTCCGGCGGTAGGCCTCGGCGATGTCCTCTCCTCGTCGCTGAATGGCGGAGATAGCCGCGGTCGCCGCTGGCCCGGATAGATCACCTTCGAGCCCGAGAGCGGTCTTGATGTACTCGATTCGGGACGGGTCCAGTCCACTCAGTCTGCCCGCTCTTAGGTCCTCCAACTGTTGCGGCGTCAGCGCCATCATGCGCTCGAAACGTCCGCGTTGTTCGGGGGTGGCCGTGCCATCGCGGACCGCTTTGGCATCGCTTTCCGCGAGGTTGGGGTCGATGAGTCCTCGGTTCGAGGCCACAGACGGTGGCGTTATGGCGCCGATCTCGCCGAGTGCGCCATTAATAGCATCCCGGGTCGCTGTCACGGTGTCGTCAGCCGCAGTTCCGAGGCGGATGAGAGCGGCGTGGTGCTCGTACGCAAGCCCGGCGTCGTACTCTGCACCTTCAGGCGCGCGCGCCTGATCGAAGTTCACTGTGTAGCTGCGGCTTCCTCAGTCGAGGATGTAACCATCCCCGTCTGCGAGGATGGTGCGGTTCTCGAGCGCGGTGATGGTGCCGCGGATGTCGGCTGCGCCCGTCCGCAGTGCGGCCGCGAGGTCGCCGTATTCGTCGGCGGTGTTCCTGATCCAGCTCGTGAGTCCAGCGGCGCGATTATCGGCCGGCGTTCTCGCCTCCCCGTGCCATTGCGCGCCTGTCAGATTCAGGACCGGGTTGCCTGCCTTCGGCGCTTCGACCTCCAGGTGTGCCTGGAGCCGAACAATGCCGAACGCGATTTGTGTCATGACCTCTGGTTTCCAAGAGGTCACCTCGCTATAACTCGGAGGCATGAGTTTTACTGCACCGACAACAGGATGCTGAGTGGGACGACGTGATTCTTCTGGTCACCCTGACGCGTGGGATACGGAACGGCGTCTCGGATATGACCGGCGCTCTGACCGTCCGTTGCCACGGTGGTCTCCTTGGCGTCGACCACCAGTTCGGAGAACGCGGCGACTGCGCCGGACAGGTTAGCCAGGGATGTGGCGATGTGCTCGTCTGCGGTGGCGGCCACCACTGACATGTCGGCGGTCGCGCCTTTGAAGTTGCCGGCCAGTTCGCTGAACGTCGAAGACGTCCCCTCCAAGCCCGCATACGAGGACAGCTCGAGCGCCATCAGTCGCGACGCGCAGTTCGAGACATCCGACGCTGCGGTGTCGAGCGCTGACGGGTCAACAACCAAGTCCGACACAAATCCCCCTTTTGATGCCGCAGACCACCATAGATGTTCGGTCGCCACCCTAGTTCGGCAGGTCGCGGCCTTCAGATCTATGTCCACAGCCCACCGGCGAACCTCAACTCGACCCCCAGACCTCGATCGAAATCTGCCGGTCGAGTTGAGGTTCGCCGGTCAGTCGTTGAGCGGCCCGTCGCGATGGGTTTCGAGCACGCGCGCCTTGAGGTGCTTGTATCCCCGGACTCGCAGGGAGGGCATCGATTTGAGGTAGAACCGGTCGTCGGCGCTGATCTCGTCGGCGATGGTGTCATCGATGAGAGTGGTGCCGGGCCGGGCCGAACTCGCCAGCCGGGAGGCGATATTGACGGGTTCGCCGAAGACGTCGCCGAGCCTGGTCAGTACCGGGCCGCGGGCGAGTCCGACGCGGAGCGGCGGGACGTGATCGTTCTCGGACAGTTCGTGGATTCGGATCGCTGCTGCCGCCGCGGCATGAGCATCCTCGAAGGTGAACATCACCGCGTCGCCGAGAGTCTTGACCACGCGACCGCCATGATCGACGACGACGTCGAAGGTGTCGTCCTCGAAAGACCCGAGAAGTGCTTCGAGGTCGGCCAGATCGATACGGCGCGAGAGGCTGGTGTACCCGACGATGTCGGCGAATCCGACGATCAGATCGAACTGTTCATCCGCGGAGTGATCGGCGTGGCGTTCCAGCGCCAGCGCCATGTGGCGTCGCCAGATGAGCTGCTGGACCTGGCCCAGCGCGGCACTCATCTGCTCGAGGGACCAGGGGATGTCGGGGTCGTCGGCGATCTCGCGAAGTTGGTCGGCCTCCCAGTCGGCCAGACGCGACATGGTCTGGCCGATCGCTCGTGCCATCGCGATCTGAGTCGACTCCGGCATCGCCGCCGACGACGCGGCGAACATGCGCAGCGCGGCGACGTCACTCTCGGTGGCGACCTTGTCGTTGGTCGAGCGTCGCACGAAACCGAAAGCATTCCAGGCCTTCTCGGCGAAATCCGATTCGATGCCGAGCTCGGCGATCAGTTCGTCGCGCGTGTAGCGGGGTTCGTTGGCATCGTCGGCGGTGAGGGAGGGGGCGTCTTCCGGCATGCAGAAAGTGTCTCGCACTGCCGGGCCGTTGGGGAGCGCAACGGCGCCAGGGCAGTCAGATCGCCAGCACGCCCTTCATCAGATAGGCCATTCGAGCGGCGAACTGCGGGCTCTGTGCTCCTCGGCGCATCCGCACGGCGTCGTTGACGACCGACAGCGCCGCGTGTACGGCGACCGCGCCCTGGTCGCGCTTGAGCGAAGGATCCACCTCGACGAGCAGATCGATCCACCGCGCGACGTAGCGCCGCTGGATGTCGAGGAGGTCGGTGGCGCCGGGTTGCCCGGCGAGCACGGACGAGTTGTTGAAGCTGACCGAGAGGTCGGGCGTGCTGGTGATGACGTCGACATAAGAGTCGACGAGTGCCGCCAGGAGCTTCGCCGGGTCGTCGGTTGCGCCGTACGCCGCCATCACTCCGGCGTCCAGGCGCGCGCCGCTGCGATAACCGATGGCTACCAGGATCGCCATCTTCGACGGAAAGTGTTTGTACACACTGGGTCCGGCGATTCCGACGGCCCGTCCGATCTCGTCGACGCCGACATCGGAGTAACCGCGGTCGGCGAACAGGGCGGCCGCGGCGTCGAGGATCTCGTCGCGACGCGACCGTGTGACACCGGATATCACCGGTGCGGTGTCGAGGGTCGGTGCGGTCGCCGGACTCAGGGTCAGCAGGCGTCGGACCAGCTTTTCGATCTCCTCCTGGGCGCGGGCGCTCGACATTCGCGTGTGATGGACGGTCAAACTGCCGCTGACACTCAGTATCGCCCACGCCAACTGGACCGCCTCGCGTTCGGTCAGGTCGTCGCGTCCGGTGAGGATCGCCGCCGCCCACTGTCCGATCACCTCGCGAATGCGCAGCGCGACCTGCTTGTTCTGCTCGACGGTCAGGTAGTTGCTCGTCCAGCGCCAGAGCGAGGCCGTCTGCGGACTCTCGACGGCAAGCGCGCACACGGTCGATATCAGCGTCACCGCGTCGTTGCCGTCGCGGAGGACGCGGTCGGTGCACGCTTCGAGGTCGTCGACACCGGCGAGGACAGCCGCGGCGAGGAGTGACTGCTTGTCGTCGAAATGCCGGTAGACCGACGGGGCGGTGACGCCCGCCGAACGGGCGATGTCGGCGACCGACACCCGCGCGTAGCCGCGCTGGACGAAGAGCGACGCCGCGGAGTCGACGAGCTGTCGTTTGCGGTCGGCGCCCTTGGTGCGGGTCGTCTTTCGGTCAGGCATGGTGAACAGACCATAGCGCACATTCGGCGGAGATCCAGACCGGCTGAGCACGGGGTATAGCCAAATAAGTGATTCCGCGTTAGCCTCGGTGAGTAACCAACTGGTGGTTCGTGTGAAAGGAACACTTTCGTGCCTGATCAAGCATTCATCTACGAGGCGATCCGCACGCCTCGTGGCAAGCAGCGCGGCGGTGCGCTGCACAGCGTCAAGCCGGTCGACCTGGTCTCGGGTCTGATCGACGAGGTTCTGGCCCGCCACGGCGGCCTCGATCCCGCCGACGTCAACGACGTCATCCTCGGTGTCGTCTCGCCGGTCGGCGAGCAGGGCGCGGTCATCGCACGTACCGCCGCCCTCAACAGCGGCCTCCCGGAGACCGTTCCGGGCACCCAGATCAACCGCTTCTGCGCCTCCGGCCTGGAAGCCACCAACCTCGCCGCGGCCAAGGTCGCCTCCGGCTTCGACGACCTGGTTCTCGCCGGTGGCGTCGAGTCGATGTCGCGCGTCCCGATGGGCAGCGACGGCGGCGCACTCTTCACCGACCCCGCCACCGCCTACGACCACTACATCGTCCCGCAGGGCATCGGCGCCGACCTGATCGCCACCATCGAGGGCTTCTCGCGCGAGGACGTCGACGCCTACGCCGCCGAGTCGCAGGCTCGCGCCGAGAAGGCTTGGACCAGTGGCTACTTCGCCAAGTCCGTCGTGCCCGTCAAGGACATCAACGGCGTCACCATCCTCGACCACGACGAGCACCGTCGTCCGGGTTCGACCGTCGAGAGCCTCGGCAAGCTGAAGGCCGCCTTCGCCGCCCTCGCCGACATGGCCGGCTTCGACGACGTCGCGCTGCAGAAGTACCCGAGCGTCGAGAAGATCAACCACGTCCACACCGGTGGCAACAGCTCCGGCATCGTCGACGGTTCGGGCCTCGTGCTCATCGGTAGCGAGGAGGCCGGCAAGCGCAACGGCCTGACCCCGCGCGGCCGCGTCGTCGCTTTCGCCGAGGTCGGCTCCGAGCCCACCATCATGCTGACCGGCCCCACGCCGGCCACCGAGCTGGCGCTGAAGAAGGCCGGCCTGACTGTCGACGACATCGACGTCTTCGAGCTGAACGAGGCCTTCGCCTCGGTCGTCATGAAGTGGATGAAGGATCTGAAGATCCCGCACGAGAAGGTCAACGTCAACGGTGGCGCCATCGCCATGGGGCACCCGCTCGGTGCGACCGGCGCGATGATCTACGGCACCTGCCTCGACGAGCTCGAGCGCACCGGCGGCCGCTACGGCCTGATCACCCTCTGCATCGGTGGCGGCATGGGCGTCGCGACCATCATCGAGCGTCTCTGACCTTCACAGAAAGAACTTCTGAAACACCATGAGTGACAACATGATCAACTGGGAGAAGGACGCCGACGGCGTCGTCATCCTCACCATGGACGACCCCAACCAGGGCGCCAACACGATGAACGCGCTGTACCAGGAGTCGATGGCAGCGACCGTCGACCGCCTGGAGGCGGAGAAGGACGACATCACCGGTGTCGTCCTGACCTCGGCGAAGAAGACCTTCTTCGCCGGCGGCGACCTCAAGGACATGACGAGCGACCGCTCGAACGTCTCCAAGGCCGAGATCGCCACCCAGATCACCGAGACCACCAACGCCATGAAGAAGGTGCTGCGTCGTCTCGAGACCCTGGGCAAGCCCGTCGTCGCGGCCATCAACGGTGCTGCACTCGGTGGCGGCCTGGAGATCGCGCTGCACACCCACTACCGCATCGCCGCGGACGTCAAGGGTGTCCAGATCGGTCTGCCCGAGGCCACCCTCGGTCTGCTCCCCGGTGGCGGCGGCGTCGTCCGTACCGTCCGCCTGCTCGGCATCCAGAACGCCCTCATGGGTGTTCTGCTCCAGGGCCAGCGCTTCAACCCGACCAAGGCCAAGGAGACCGGCCTGGTCAACGAGGTCGTCGGCTCCATCGAGGAACTGATCCCCGCCGCCAAGGCATGGATCAAGGAGAACCCCGAGGCCCAGCAGCCGTTCGACGTCAAGGGCTACAAGATCCCGGGCGGTGCTCCCACCAACCCGGCCTTCGCCGCGAACCTCCCGGCTCTGCCGGCCCTGCTGCGCAAGCAGATCAAGGGTGCCAACATGCCGGCTCCGCGCGCCATCCTGGCCGCAGCCGTCGAGGGTGCCTACGTCGACGTCGACACCGCCGACATCATCGAGACCCGCTACTTCGTCTCGCTGGTCACCGGCCAGGTCGCGCAGAACATGATCAAGGCGTTCTTCTTCGACCTGCAGCACATCAACGGTGGCGGCTCGCGCCCCGATGGCTACGACAAGTACACCGCCAAGAAGGTCGGCGTCATCGGCGCCGGCATGATGGGCGCGGCCATCGCGTACGTCTCGGCCAAGGCCGGCATCGAGGTCGTCCTCAAGGACATCGACCTCGAAGCTGCCAAGCGCGGCAAGGGTTACTCGGAGAAGCTCGAGGCGAAGGCTCTCGCCAAGGGCAAGACCACGCAGGAGAAGAGCGACGCGCTCCTCGCCCGCATCCACCCGACCGTCGACCCGCAGGACTTCAAGGGCGTCGACCTCGTCATCGAGGCCGCGTTCGAGTCGGTCGAGGTCAAGCACAAGGTGTTCCAGGAGATCGAGGACATCGTCGAGCCCGACGCCGTCTTGGGTTCCAACACCTCGACCCTGCCGATCACCATCCTCGCCGAGGGTGTGAAGCGGTCCGAGGACTTCATCGGTATCCACTTCTTCTCGCCGGTCGACAAGATGCCGCTGGTCGAGATCATCAAGGGTGAGAAGACCTCGGATGCCGTGCTGGCCAAGGTCATTGACTACACCCTGCAGATCCGCAAGACCCCGATCGTCGTCAACGACAGCCGTGGCTTCTTCACCAGCCGCGTCATCGGCACCTTCGTCAACGAGGCCATCGCGGCCGTCGGCGAGGGCGTCGAACCGGCGTTCATCGAGCACGCGGGCACCCAGGCCGGTTACCCGGCCGCGCCGCTGCAGCTCATGGACGAGCTGACCCTGACCCTGCCGCAGAAGATCCGCAAGGAGACCGAGGCAGCGCTCAAGGCCGAGGGCAAGGACGTCCCGCAGCACGGCTCGAACGCCGTCGTCGACTGGATGGTCGAGAACGGCCGCACCGCCAAGAAGGACGGCAAGGGCTTCTACGACTACGACGAGAACGGCAAGCGCACCCAGCTCTGGCCGGGCCTGCGTGAGCAGTTCAACTCGGGCTCCAAGGAGATCCCGCTCGAGGACATGAAGGAGCGTATGCTCTTCGCCGAGTCTCTCGAGACCGTCAAGTGCTTCGACGAGGGTGTGCTCACCTCCGTCGAGGACGCCAACATCGGCTCGATCTTCGGCATCGGCTTCCCGGCCTGGACCGGTGGTGTCATCCAGTACATCAACGGTTACGAGGGTGGCGTACCCGGCTTCGTCGCGCGTGCCAAGGAACTCGCCGCCAAGTACGGCAAGCACTTCGAGCCGCCGGCCTCGCTCGTCGAGAAGGCTGAGCAGGGTGTCACCAAGCTGACCAACGAGAACCTCGCTGCCAAGTAAGGCTCTCGCTGGGTGACCAGCAGACATCAAGAGCCCCGGCCGGATTCGTTCCGGTCGGGGTTCTTGCGTTCGCTCATTCATTCCGTTCCCGCTCACCCTTCAACGGTGAGCGGGAACGGATTCAGTGAGCGAAACTAGGCGGCGAGGAGCCCGAACTTCTTGAGCCAGGGTCGAAGCAGTGGAACGAGCCGACGTTCCTCGAGGGTCGACCACGTCCATCGGACGACGGTGATGCCTTCGGCGCGCAGACGATCCTCGCGGAGCTTCTCACGAATCACGACATCCGTCGCCGATTCGTCTGCACCGCGCAGCCGACCGTACTTGTGGAGGCCGTCGAACTCGCCGACGAGCAGTTCCTCCCAGCCGAAGTCGCAACGGTACTTCTGACCGTCGACGGTGAACTCGCGCTGCAGCGTCGGAGTCGGAAGTCCCGCGTCGATCATCTGCGCGCGGCTCCAGGACTCGCCGACACTTTCGGAGGCGGCGTCTGCGAACGGCAAGGCGCGGCGAGCATTCCGGGCACTCTGGCGTCGACGGCCCGCGAGCAGATCTGCCATGACCGTCCGATCGGCACTCATCCGAAGTGCGGCGTCGAAGACCACGAGAGCCTGGTCGAAGCTCCCCATGGTCGCGACGTCGACGGCGGTACGTTCGATGGAGGTGACCCGCATGTCGTCGACCTCGACCACTTCGTCGATGTCCAATGGCGCGGCATGCAGGTGGCGGTGGGCGCGGATCGATCCGCCCGAGGCCCGGCCGGTGGTCACGTGGACGAGGCTGAGATCCGGATGGAGCATGGGTAACTCGTGAAGGGCTGCGGCGGAGACGTGGCTGAGTGGATGACCGTCGGAGGGGCCCGAGGTTGCGACCGCCAGGGCACGTAGGCGGTGGCGCTTCTCCAGGGAGTCCACGCCGGTCGGTTGGTCGGCGGCGGGAACCCAGACACCCGGTACCAGTCGTACGAGTTCGCGGCGCGTGACGGCGCCGGACAGTTGCTCGTCGGAGAAACCCGCGTGCAGTGCGCGTCGCGATGTACGAGCCCGAACCGATCGGTGGGGAAGGGTGGCATGGAGATACGACGCAGCGCGCGGCGATTGGGTTCCCGCTTGAGCGATCGCTCACACGATCCGTTCCCGCTCACTTTTCATGGGTGAGCGGGAACGGACATTGTGAGCGAAACTCAGTCCGCCGACGGCACCTCGGCACCGCCGACGCTGAGCACGACGCGCGCACCGTAGGGCACCGACTCGACGAGCCGCAGCTGCGCCAGCGCCGGGTGCGCGTCGAGGAGGCGACCCGCATTCGCAAGTGCCCGCAGTGACGCGGTCTCGGCCCGGGCCGCCTCGAGCTTCGCCAGACCGCGGGTCCTCGCGGTGACCACCTCGAGTGCGGCACTTCGGATCTCCGACGGCACGATGATGTCGCGGATGACGGCATCGAGGACCTCGACACCGACGGTTGCGGCGACCTCGGCCGCCGCCTCGCGGATCGGGCCGACGTCGACGACATCACCGCGTCGGATCAGGTCCTCCGACGCGGTGTCGGCGCAGACCTGGCGCAGTGCGATCTGCGCGGCCAGGTAAACCGCACCGATCGGATCGGCTGCCCGCTCGACGAACGCTCGCGCGTCGACAACCCGGGCACGCAACGACATCGAGACACGTATCGAGATCGAATCCGAGGTGAGGATCTCCTGCGGCGCAACAGGGATCAGTCGGTCGCGCAGGTCGACTGTCACCGTCGAATCGGGCTTGGAGATCCGATGACGACCGGTCGGCAGGGACCGGACCTCGGTACCCCGGTAGGTCAGCACCGTGTGACCCGGTGGGACGGTGATCTCGCGGTAGAACAGCATGGCGATCCTCCTTTCCGTTGCGTCGCAATGCTCGTCGGTCTACGTGGTGGCGACACCGCTCGCGGGCGGTCCGGCCGGTGGGATCGCATCGTCGAATCGCGAACGATCCGTCGACACGACCGCAGGACCGACCGATCCCGTGATCCCGGGAGCGGTGCCGTGATCAGGACTCGAACCTGAAAGGGTTGAGAAGACCCGTTGCCATCAAGGTAGGCACCAGGATTCCGACGCGCAGGAACACGTCGCGGTACCCCGCTCCGGCCTGCTGGTCCTCGTGCCGAACGGGAACTATGCCAGCGAAGAGGATTCGGGGCAACGGATTATTCAGAGACATTCCCGCGGAACGGTTGCCTTCCGGCTTATCGAGCTCGATAAGCCGGAAGGAAACGGAACGGGTTGGAGGAGACGGCGCCGCGGGAACGAGCGGTCAGCGGGACAGGAAGGAAGTGACCGTCGCCTCGAAGGCCTCCTTGGCCTCGATCATCACCCAGTGGCCGCACTTCGGGAAGATGTGGAGCTCGGCGTCGGGGATGAGACGCATGGGGACCATCGCCATGTCGGGCGGGCTGACGCGGTCGTCGCGGCCCCATGTAAGCAGTGTCGGGCAGGCGACCTTGTGCATCGACGCCCAGTACGGCGGGGTGTCGGAGGCGGCCATGAACTGCTGCTGCATCTCGAAAGCCGCAGAGCCGTACATCATCTGGGCGGTCTTCTGGGCGTCGGGGTTGATGGCGGCTTCCCATCGTTCCGCGATGAGTTCCTCGGTGACCAGGGAACGGTCGAAGACCATCGAGTTCAGCCAGCGGACGAGCTTGTCCTTGTCGGGGGCGTCGGTGAACTCCTGCAGGAGTCGCAGGCCCTCGCTCGGGCTGGGGCTGAACACATTCGGGCCCACGCCGCCGATGGTGACGAGCTTCTCGACGCGGTCGGGCTTCTTGATCGCCAGGTTGACGCCGACGACGCCGCCCATCGAGTTGCCGATCATCGGGGCCTTGTCGATGCCGAGCGCATCCATGAACCGGATGACCGAGCCGCTGGCGGTGAGGACCGGGTGACCCTCGACCGCATCGCTGACGCCGAAGCCGGGGAATTCGATCACGTAGCAGTGGTGCGTTTGCGCGAAGTGCCCGAGGTTGCCCCGGTAGTTGCGCCAACCGGTGACACCGGGACCCGACCCGTGCAGCAGGATCAGTGGCGGCGCGTCGGCGTCACCCGCCTCGTGGTAGCGCAGGGTGCCCTGGTCGGTCGTCAGTTCCCGTTTGGTCGCATCGAAGGAGACATCCACGCGAATAGACTAGAACGTGTTCTAATCCGTTGTCACGGGTGTGCGTGATCGTGCCTGTGAACTGGGGTGATGTGACCCACTCCGATGATGTCGTGGAGGATGCGGTGCACGATCGCGTCGCCGACGACCTCGTAGTGGACCCTCCGGCCGACCTTCTCCGACCGGACCCAGCCCTGATCGCGGAGGGCGCGGATCGACTGCGAGGCCGCGTTCTCGGTGATGCCGATGGAGGCGGCGAGTTCGGCGACGGTGGAGCCGGGGTGGGCGTGCATCTCGGCGACGAGCCGCAGTCGCGTCGGGTCGCTGAGCAGTGTGAAACGTGCCGCCCATGAGTCCGCGTCGAAATCGGTCACTGGAGCCTCCTCTGCTCGTCCCGCCCCACGAATTACACCACCGGTCGAGATCGCCGGGGTCGAGTGGCGACAGTCGTATGTCTGGGAGAACATATGTCTGTGACGACACGTGTAGGCCGCCGGTCCCTCGGACGCCGCGGACGACCGGTGACCGTGTCGGTTGCCACGACGCTGCTCGCCGGATTCGTTCTCGCGGGATGCGCCGATGGGCAAGGCTCTCCGGAGTCGGATCAGATCGTGCTCGCCGAAAGCCAGGAGCTCGGACAGTTCAACCCGATGCTCGGCTACGGGCAGTCCGGGGTGTCGCCGATCTACGACGGACTGTTGGTGCCGGCCGCCGACGGCGACGACCGCATCCCCGATCTCGTACCGGCGCTGGCCGCGTCGAAGCCCGAACGCGTCGCACCGCGCACGTGGCGGATGCCGCTCAAGGACGGCGTCACCTTCTCCGACGGCAGTGCCTTCGACTCGGCCGACGTGGTCGCGACCTATCGCGCCGCTGTCGACCCGAAGGTCGCGTCGAGCATCTCGACCGACTTCGCCCCGATTGTCACCGTCGAATCCGACGGGCCGCAGGCGATCAGGCTGACCATGAACACCGACGCCGATCCCTCGCCGTACCTGCTGCTGGGCATCGTCCCGTCGGAGAAGGTGGAGACGGTGCCCGCCGCGCGGTGGGCGCTCAACACCGAACCAGTCGGGACAGGCCCGTATCGCCTAGAATCCCTCGACCCCGACCAGGCGGTCCTCGTCGCCCGCGACGACCGTCCGGAGCCGCCCGCGCTGCGCAAGATCGTCTACACACATGTCTCCGAGGACAATTCCCGTGCGCAGCGGGTGCAGGCCGGCGAGGCCGACGGGGCGAGCCTCCCGCCGCGACTCGCCGACGGGTTCGTCGATCGGCCCGGTGTCGACGTCGCCGTGGTGGCGTCGGCGGACTGGCGGGGCGTGTCGTTGCCGTCCGAGAACGCCTTCACCGCAGATCCTTCCGCGCGGCTGGCGATGAACGTCGGCGTCGATCGATCGGCGATCGTGGATGACGTCCTCGTCGGCAAGGGTGAGCCGGCCAGCACGCCGATCGCGAAAGTCTATGGAGACGCCTACGATTCCGACGCCCAGTTCGCCTACAACCGGTCACGAGCCGCGTCGATCCTCGACGATGCAGGCTGGCGGCCCGGGCCCGATGGCGTGCGTGTCCGCGACGGTGTTCGCGCATCCTTCGTGCTCCTCTACAACGCCGAGGACACCCTGCGTCGTGATCTGGCGGTGGCGTTCGCGGCGTCGATGAAGAGGATCGGGGTCGAGGTGCTGACGCGGGGCACCAGCTGGGACGAGATCGTCACCAAGATGGACACGGCGGGTGTGCTTCTCGGCGGTGGCGCGACCCCGTACAGCATTGACGCCCAGGTCTACGACGCCCTGCACACCCGTGTGCCGGGCTCCTCGCCCTACTCCAACCCCGGGAACTTCACGGCACCCGGTCTCGACGAATTGCTGGACGCGGCACGCGAATCAGCAGCGGGGCCGGAGAACGACGAACGGTACCGTCGCATCCAGCAGGTCTACGCCGCCCGGCCGTCGCAGGTCTTCCTCGCCTTCGTTCACCACGCCTATGTCGCGAGGAGTGTCGGATGGTCGCATGATGCGCCGATTCTCGAACCCCACTCGCACGGCGTGACGTGGGGGCCGTGGTGGAATCTGCCGTCCTGGACGCCGACGTCGTGACCACGCAGACCCGAGCGGCCACCGAGCCGGTCGCGGGTACCCCGCGTCCCGCCCCGGAAAGGCCCTTCGGCACAGTCGAACACACACGACGCCCCACTCGCTCCCGGACCGTCCTTCGACTCCTCGGACGTCGAATCCTGGTGATGATCCCCACGGTGCTTCTCGTGTCGCTGGGGGTGTTCGCGGTCGCCGCGGCCTCGCCGTTCGATCCGCTGACGGCGCACCTCGGCGACAATTACCAGTCGGCGACGCAGGCGCAGCGGGGTGCCGTGACGCAGGCATACGGACTCGATGACCACTGGTTCGCGGCCTGGTGGAAGTGGTGGGTCGCGGTGTTCCAGGGGGACCTGGGGTGGTCGTCGACCATGCGCCAGTCGGTGGCGGACGTGATCGGCCAAGGGCTCCCGTTCACCCTCGGAATGTCATTGGCGGCGTTGCTGTCTGCCGCGGCCGTCGCCATCGCTCTCGGCGCGGTCATCGGCATGCGGCGTGGTGGGCTCCTCGACCGCGCCTGCACGGCGCTCGCCGCGATACTCGCCGCCACCCCGCCGTTCGTGGTGTCCCTCGTGCTGGTCAGCGCATTCGCGGTGGGGCTCGGGTGGTTCCCGACGTCGGGCGCACGACGACCGGGTGACGACTATTCGTTCGACGGACTGATCACGCACGCGGTGTTGCCCTATCTGGCGCTGACGATCTCGATGATCCCGTGGCTGCTGTTGACGATGCGCTCGGCGGTCGTCGACGCGGCCGCTTCCGACGCGGTCCGGGGCGCCCGTGCCCGAGGTGTGGGCGGATGGACCTTGCTGCGCGGGCACGTCGTTCCGGTGTCGGTGTTGCCCACGCTGGCCCTGCTCGGGACACGGTCGCCCGAACTCATCGCGGGCGCCGCGATCGTCGAAACCGTCTTCGGCTGGCCGGGTCTCGCCGAGGCACTGGTCGATTCGGCAGTGGCACTCGACTTCTCACTTCTCGCGCCGTTGGCCGTCGGATCGGTTGTCCTCGTCCTGATCGGATCGGCATTGTCGGATGCGGCCGCGGTGTGGATTGACCCACGGATCGGGTTACGGGCATGACCGCGGTCTTCCAGCCGGCGTTGCGCGACGAGAACCGTTGGGCCACAGCGGCCGACCGGATCAAGACTGCCGCCCCGTGGATTGTTCTCGCCGTCATCGGAGTGCTCGCGGTCGGATGGCCGCTCATCGCGGGAGACCAGACCGCCGACTTCGCGCAGGCGTTGCGCGCCCCCGGCGACGGTGCACTGCTCGGCACCGACCATTCCGGGTACGACCTCGGGGTGCGCACCGCAGAGGGCCTGCGGATCTCGTTGCTGATCGCGCTGGCGTGCGCGGTCCTGGCCACGCTCCTCGGCGTGACGATCGGCATCGCGTCGGTGACGGCCGGGGGGTGGGTCGACGCGATCGTGATGCGCGTCGTCGACGGCGTCAACGCGTTACCGCACCTCGTCGTCGGCGTGGTGATCGCCGCGATGTGGCGCGGCGAGCCCGTTGCGATCATCGCCTCGATCGCGCTGACCCACTGGCCGGCCGTGGCACGGGTGGTTCGCGCCGAACTGCTCGAGGCGACCTCAGCGGGGTGGGTGGAGACCGCCCGGCTCGCCGGGGCGTCGCGGACGTTCGTCGCGACCCGCCACCTCCTGCCTGCGGTGTCGGGCCAGGTGCTGGTGGCGATGACGGTGCTTCTCCCGCACGCGGTGTGGCATGAGACGACGCTGTCGTTCCTCGGCGTCGGCCTCTCTCCGGACGCTGCGAGCCTGGGCACGCTCCTCGGGCAGGCCCGCGGCGACGTCATCACCGGCGCCTGGTGGACGCTGGTGGTACCCGGTGTGGCGCTCATCGTCACCGCGCTCGCGTGCTCGGGCGCTGCGGCCTCGCTGCGTCGGGCCACGCTGCCGCCGAGCGGGGAGGTGTGGCGTTGAGCGCTCGTCTCGACGGGGTGACCGTCGACGTCGCAGTCCGACGCCGCGAACGGGTACGGGTACTCGACGACGTGACCCTGGAACTGCCTGCCGGGTCGATGACGGCGCTCGTCGGCGAGTCGGGTTGCGGGAAGTCGATGGTCGCGGCCTCGCTTTGCGGACTGCTCCCACCTGGGTCGAGCGTGACGGGGCGACTCTCGTTGGGCGACGACTCTTTCAGCGGGGAGGAGATCAGTGGACGCGACCCACGCTGGCGAGAACTGCGTGGTCGCCGGGTCGGGTTGGTCCCCCAGTCGGCGGCGACGTCGTTCACGCCGGTGCGCACGCTCGGCTCTCAGCTCCACGAGGTGATCGCCGGCCTTGACGGCGCGCGCGACGCCGTCGAGCTGTGTCACGCTGTCCATCTCGATCCCGATGCGTTGGAGCTGTACCCCCACGAACTGTCCGGCGGTATGGCGCAGCGTGCCGCCATCGCCGCAGCCCTGGCCGGCGATCCGCAGGTGCTGGTCGCCGACGAGCCGACCTCCGCTCTGGACCCCGAACTCGCCGCCGCCATCTGGGACCTCCTGGCGGCTACCGCCCGACGCGGAGCCGCAGTACTGGTGATCACCCATGACACGGAGACGCTGAGGGGGGGCCTTCGTGACGCGTCCTCCGCAAGCTCCGGACGCTCCTCAGGGGGCGAGGGGTTGGGTGTCGCCGCAAGGGTGGGGGTTCGTTCAGGGGGCGAGGGGTTGGCCGGGGTCGCGGTCATGCGCGCCGGCCGGGTCGTCGAGCATCGCCCAGCCGCCGACCTCGCTACGTCCGATGACGAGTACGTCGCCGCCTTCTTCGAGCCGGTCTCATGACGGCGACGCTCGTCGGCAGCGGCCTGACCGCGAGTTTCGGCGATCGTGAGGTGTTCACCGGCCTCGACATCGCGGCGCACGCAGGATCGATCACCGGCGTCGTTGGACGGTCGGGAACCGGTAAGACGACGCTGCTGCGCATCCTCGCCGGTCTCGCCGAGCCCGCAGCAGGCAGCGTGGAGCAGCGCGGTGTGGACCCACGCCCGGGGAACATCGGGTTACTCGCGCAGCATCCCCGCGTGGTCGCGAACCCACGATGGACGTTGCGACGGATCGTTGCCGAACCCGCCGCGATCGTGCGACGGAACTGTGACGTCGAGGCGATCGCCGGCCGCGTGGGCCTCGACCCCGCTCTGCTCGACCGCTTCCCGTCACAGGTCTCCGACGGTCAGCTCCAGCGCGCCTGCGTCGGCCGCCTGCTGGTGCAGGCTCCACGGTTCGTGCTGTGCGACGAACCGACCGCGATGCTCGATCCCATCTCGGCGCGGGCGGTGATCGGACTACTTCAGGAGCTGGTCGACGACGGTGCGGGAATGGTCCTGGTCAGCCACCAGCGTCGGCTCGTCGGCGCGCGGAGCGATCAGATCATCGACCTGGACCCGTCGTGACGGGCGGTCGGCTCGCAATTCCGGCCCCCTGAGCGCCGTCCGAGGGCACATTGCCCTCGAACCACGCTGAGAGGGACGGAAATCACCACGGCGTCGAGGTCCTTGGCGGAGGGACGTGACCTACATCTGCAACCGCGCCGCGTCGTCCTCGCCCATGGCGTCTTCGAGAACCTCGGGGGAGTAGTCGACGTCGATGTCGGCGACCGAGCGGCCGCGGGCGGATTCGATCGCGGAGAGTCGGCGTTGGGCGCGATCGGCGGCGTAGGTGAGGAACTCGTTGTTGTCGAGGCCGAAGGGTTGTTCGTCGAACTGCTGGTTGACCCAGTCGATCATGCCGAGCGCCAGGGGGAGCAGTTCGTCCATCCGCTCGCCGACGGTGGCCCACAGCGAGTCGTCGGCGGCGACGTGGCGGCGGCAGGTGAAGGTGCCCCACGCCATGTGGCGCCGCTCGTCGTCGCTGATGAAGCGGATCAGCTTCTGCATGCCGGGGAAGATGTCGAAGCGGGTGCACACCTTCTGCCAGGCGTGATACCCGGTCAGCGCCAGGCTGCCCTCGATGACGTGGTTGTAGGTGACACTGGCGCGGATCTGGTTGCGCGGCGACGCGTCGTGTTCCAGGGCGTGCAGAGACTCCGGCAACTCCTCGTAGAACAAACGGCGATAGAAGGGGTTCTCGGACACGAAGGCCTGAAGGTCTCCCCGCAGGCCGACCGAGTCCATCCACATGCGGAAGACCTGGGTGTGCTTGGCCTCTTCGAAGCAGAACTGGGTCAGGTACATCTCGTCGCCGAAGCGGCCCTCGGTGGCCATCGCCTTCATGAACGGCTGGATGTCCTCGGTGACCGCTTCCTCGCCCGCGATGAACTGACTCACGAGATAGGTTGCGCTACGGCGCTGCTCGTCGTTCAGCTCCACCCAGTCCTGGGCGTCGCGCGAGAAGTCGATCGCCATCGGGTCCCAAAACCGTGAGTTCCCTTTGATGAAGAGACGCAACGGAAATGAGTCCCAGTTGAGACCTCCCGGCCGCAATGACGAGAAGTCCTCGCGGCCCTCTTCCTTGTGCTCGATAAGGGTCATGAGATCACCAGCCAACTGACGGGGAATATGCGAATACCCGACGCTAACCCTTTACTGCGCGAACGGTATCAGGTTCAGCGAATTCGCTTGTCGTGGCTGATGTTACGCCTTGTCGAGGACCGGCTCCCGGGCCGCGTCCGGATCTTGTTTCTTCGTGAGGGCGCTGGGCCACCAGATCTTGCGGCCGATGTCGAGGGTCAGGGCGGGAACCAGGAGCGTGCGCACGATGAGGGTGTCGATGAGGACACCGAACGCGACCAGGAACGCCACCTGTGCGAGGAACAGCAGCGGGATCACGGCGAGTGCCGCGAACGTCGCCGCCAGCACGACACCGGCCGAGGTGATGACACCGCCGGTCGCGGTGAGACCGCGGATCATGCCGATCCGGGTCCCGTGCCGCAGCGCCTCTTCGCGCACCCGGGTCATCAGGAAGATGTTGTAGTCGATGCCGAGCGCCACGAGGAACACGAAGGCGAACAGCGGGACCACCGGATCGGCGCCGGGGAAGCCGAACGGGCCGTTGAACAGCAGCGCCGCCACGCCCAAGGTGGTCGCGAACGACAGCACCGTGGTCGCCAGCAGGATCGCCGGTGCCAGGATGCTGCGGAGCAGCGCGACCAGCACGAGGAACACCACGATCAGGACGATCGGGATGATCAGGTTGCGGTCGTGGATCGACGTCTCGCGGGTGTCGAGATCGATGGCGGTGGTGCCGCCGACCAGCGCGTCGGCGTTCGGGACGGAGTCCACCGCCGATCGGATGTCGGTGACGGTCTCCTGGGCGGCAAGCGACTCCGCGTTGTCGGTCAGCGTCGCGGTGATCGCGACCTTGCCGTCGACGACCTTCGGGGCGTCGCCCTCGGTGATCAGTTCGGCGTTGGCCACGCCGTCGGTCGCACGAACCGCCTCGAGAACCGCGGTTCCGGCGGCCTGATCGGCGATGACGTAGGTGGGCGTGCCGCTGCCGGCGTCGAAGTGCTTCGCCTGGATCTCGGCGCCCTCCACGGACTCGACCGAGCCCATGAAGAAGTCGGTCGAGGCGATGCCGTCGGCCTTGAAGGTGGGGGCGAACGCCGCGCCGATGAGCAGCACGATCAGCGTGCCGGCCCAGATGGCGCGCGGCTTGGAGGCGACGGTGTCCGCGATGCGCTTCCACAGGCGGTGGGTGGCACCGCTGTCGGCCGAGGTCTCGGGGGCGTACTTGGGGCGAAGCGGCCAGAACGCGGAGCGGCCGAGGAGCGCGAGCGCGGCGGGCAGGAAGGTCATCGACGCCAGGAACGATGCGACGATGCCGATCGCGGCGACCGGGCCGAGGCTCTTGTTGGAGTTCAGATCGGACAGCAGCAGACACAGGACACCGGCGATGACTGTTCCCGCCGACGCCGCGACCGGCTCGATCGTGGCGCGCCACGCCTGCCGGAGCGCCGCGTATTTGTCCTCGGTCGCGATCAGTTCCTCGCGATACCGGGACACGAGCAGCAGCGCGTAGTCCGTCGCCGCGCCGAACACCAGGATGAACAGGATGCCCTGGCTCTGACCGTTGAGGTCGAGAACGCCCTGCTTGGTCAGGAAGTAGACGAGCCCCGACGCGAGTCCGAGGGCGAAGACCGCGGAGATGACCACCACGAACGGCAGGATCGGGCTGCGGTAGACGACGATCAGGATCAGGATCACGACGGCGCCCGCGACCAGTAGCAGCAGCCCGTCGATGCCGGCGAAGGCCTCGCCGAGGTCGGCGACCTGGCCCGCTGGGCCGGTGACCGCGACCGTCAGGCCGTCGGGGGCGTTCGCCAGTTTGTCGCGCAGGATCTCGACCGTGTCGGCGGGTTCGCCGGCGCTCTGGATCGGGACGAAGACCTGCGCGGCCTGGCCGTCCTGCGACGGGATGGGCGGGGAGACCGCCGGACCGAAACCGGGCGTGCCGGCCAGGTCGGAGGTGGTGGTGCGCAGGAACTCGAGGTCGCCGGGGGTGATCCCGCTCGAGCGTTCGGCGATGACGATGCCAGGGATCTCGTCGGTGTCCTGGAAGTCGGCCAGAAGGTTCTGAACCTGCGTCGACTCGGCCGAGGCGGGAAGGAACGAGCTGTTGTCGTTGCTCGCGACGCTCGCGAGCTTGCCGGCGAAGGGTCCCGTGATCCCGCCGACGATCAGCCAGGCGAGGAGTAGGAGCGCGGGGATCAGCCAGCGGAGCTTGCGGGTGGGACGGGGACTCGAAACGGTCTTGTCCGGCATGGGGCCATCGTTCCATGTGTTGCTCTCACGTGCCGACAAGGGGCTCGAGGACGGTCGCATGCAACCGATTCGACGCCGAGCACGTGCCGGATGGCCGCCGCGCAAACACACGGCACGGATCGCGTGAAATGGCTGCGGCAACCGAGTGCGTGGACCAACATGTGAGCTACGTCGCGTAAGTAGACGGCGATATCTGACGCCCTGTCTCGGGGCGGCACGAGCGAGGAGTACATGTGAAGACCAAGGGTGCAGTTCTCCGGAATCCGGGTGAGAAGTGGCAGATCGAGGAATTCGAGCTCGGCGACCCGGTGGCAGGCGAAGTCCAGGTGAAGCTCGTCAGCTCGGGTCTCTGCCACAGCGATCATCACCTCCGCACCGGTGACAGTCCGGCACCGATGCCGGTGCTGGGAGGTCACGAAGGTGCCGGTGTGGTGACCAAGGTCGGCCCGGGCGTCTCGAACTTCAAGGAAGGCGACCACGTCGTGACCGCGTTCATCCCGGCGTGCGGCACCTGCGAACCCTGTTCGCGGGGCCAGCAGAACATCTGCGACGAGGGTGCGCGTCTGCTGACCGGCCTCGCGATTTCCGACGACACGAACCGCGCGCACACACACGACGGGCTCCCGCTCGTGCAGATGTGCATGCTCGGCACCTTCGCGCCGTACATCACCGTCAACCAGGCATCGGTGGTGAAGATCGAGGACGACATCCCGCTCCAGGCCGCGGCACTCCTCGGATGCGGTGTGGCGACCGGTTGGGGATCGGCGGTCGAGATCGGTGGCACCCACGCCGGCGACACCGTGATCGTCGTCGGCATCGGCGGTGTCGGCATCAACGCGATCCAGGGTGCGGCCGCCGCCGGCGCCCGGCACGTGATCGCCGTCGACCCGGTGCCGTTCAAGCTGCAGATGGCCGAGAAACTCGGTGCGACACACACCTTCCCGTCGATGGAGGCGGCACTCGAGGCGATCGGCGACATCACCTGGGGCAAGATGGCCAACACCACCATCCTCACCGTCGGTGAGATCGACGGCTCGATGATCGCGCCCGCTCTGGCCCTCACCGGCAAGGGCGGACAGGTCGTCGTCGTGGGTATGGGCAACTTCCAGGCGATGGACGCCCAGATGAACCTGTTCGACCTCACGCTCATGCAGAAGCGGGTGCAGGGTGCGATCTTCGGCGGCGCGAGCCCGCGGACCCAGGTCCCGGCCCTGCTCAACGAATACCGCGCGGGCAAACTCAACCTCGACGACCTGGTGACCAACACCTACCGGCTCGACCAGATCAACGAGGCCTACGACGACATGCTGGCGGGCAACAACATTCGCGGCATGATCGTCTACGGGGAAGACGACTACTGATCGCTCCGACGACACGCGAATCGACGACGCCAGGTCACCCCGCGGTGGCCTGGCGTCGCTGATTGATCAGCAGGTTGAGGAATCGCAACCCCAGGCCGAGGAGCACCAGGGTGCTGGCCATCTGGATCGACACCGCTACCCGGGCGCCCTGTGAATCCGCGGCGATGTCGCCGAAGCCCGTCGTGGTGAACACCGTCAGGCAGAAATACAGGGCGTCCACGCGGGTGAGGTACTCGTTGAAGCTGCCCGGATCGTATTCGGAGAACAGGTAGTACGTGGCGGCGAAGGCGACGACATAAAAGGTCGCCAGGGCGACCAACATCTCCATCGCGGTCGCGATCGGATGGATCGACCGGGCGAACCTGCGGACCTCCCAGACGCAGAACGACACGAGCAGGGTCGCGCCGAGCAGCATGCCGAGGACGTTGAGGTCGCTGTTCTTGTTGATCGGCAGCAGAAAGTACCCGGCCAGCAGCACGACGGCGGCGCCGATGGGCCGGAGGAGCGCGACCGTCAGCTCGCGGCCCTTCGCCAGGACGAGGGCATCCCGCGACCCCGGTACCGGCGGCGGGGCGCCGTCATGCGGGCCGCGGGCGCCGGATGCCTCGCTCACCAGATCCGAACCCGCTGCTCTTGTTCGAGATACAGGTCGTCGCCGGGCTTCACGTCGAAGGCCTCGTAGAACGCATCCATGTTGCGCACGACGCCGTTGCAGCGGAACTCCGGCGGCGAATGCGGATCGATGGACAGGCGGCGGATCGCCTCGGCGTCGCGGGTCTTGGTGCGCCAGATCTGCGCCCAGCTGAAGAAGACTCGCTGCGTACCCGTCAGCCCGTCGATCACCGGGGGTTCGGTGCCTTCATTGGCGATCTCATAGGCAACCAGCGCGATCGACAGCCCGCCGAGGTCGCCGATGTTCTCACCGATGGTGAAGTCGCCGTTGACCTTGTGCTCCGGGTCGAGGCCCGTCGGGGTGAACTCGCCGTACTGATCGATGAGTTTACGTGTGCGGGAGGAGAACTCGGTGCGGTCGAGGTCCGTCCACCAGTCGACGAGGTTTCCGTCGCCGTCGTACTTCGCGCCCTGGTCGTCGAACCCGTGGCCGATCTCGTGGCCGATGACCGCGCCGATGCCGCCGTAGTTGACCGCGTCGTCGGCCTCGGGATCGAAGAACGGCGGCTGCAGGATGGCCGCGGGGAAGACGATCTCGTTCATGCCCGGGTTGTAGTAGGCGTTGACCGTCTGCGGGGTCATGAACCATTCGTCGTGATCGACCGGTCCGCCGATCTTGGCGAACTCGCGGTCCTGCTCGAACGACGATGCGCGCGCGACGTTCCCGATGAGATCGCCACGGTCGACGCTCAGTGCGCTGTAGTCGCGCCACTTGGCCGGGTAGCCGATCTTCGGGGTGAACTTCTCGAGTTTCGCGAGGGCCTTCTCCCGGGTGTCCGGGGTCATCCACGGGAGTTCGGAGATGTTGCGGCGATAAGCCTTCACCAGGTTGGCGATCAACTCGTCCATCCGGGCCTTGGCCTCCGGCGGGAAGTGTTTGGCCACATAGAGTTTGCCGACCGCGAAGCCCATCGCGCCCTCGACGAACCCGACGCCGCGCTTCCAGCGGTCGCGGATGGTCTCCGCGCCGGTCAGCGTGCGGCCGTAGAAATCGAAGTTCTCGTCGACGAAGTCCGACGACAGGTACGACGCCGCGGAGCGGAGGAGGCGCCACGTCAGCCAGGTCTTCCACTCGTCCAGCGGACGCGAGGCGATGAGTGCCGACGCCCCGGACACGAACGAGGGTTGGGCGACGACGACCTCGGCGAAGGTCGGATCACCAGTGGTGCCCAGGCCGCCCAACCACTCGCCGATCGGGAAACCGTCTGCGGCGGATGAGAATTCGTCCAGCGTCATCAGGTTGTAGGTGAGTTCGGCGTCGCGGCGCTTCACCACGTCCCAGTGCTCGGCCGCGATGGCGGTCTCGAGGTCGAGGATGGTGGCGGCGCGGGTGGCCGCATCGTCGAACCCGGCGAGGGCGAACATCCGCTCCACATGCGCCATGTAGGCGGTGCGGGTCTCCGCGTGCTTGTCCTCGCGGTAGTACGACTCGTCGGGCAAGCCGAGCCCGGACTGGGTGACGTGCACCAGATAGCGGTCGGACTTCTTGGCGTCGGTGTCGACGTAGTAGCCGAACAGTCCGCCGGCGCCGTGACGCTGGAGCCGGCCGATGCGCCGGGCGAGTGCGTCCACCGAGTCGATGGCGGCGATCTTCTCGAGCTCGCCGGTGATCGGGCCGATGCCGAGCGCCTCGATGTGGTCGGTGTCCATGAACGACGCGTAGAGGTCGCCGATCTTCTGTGCGTCGGAGCCGCTCGCGGGGCTCGACTTCGCACACTCGGTGATGATGTCGCGAACGTTCTCCTCGGAGTTGTCGCGCAGCACGTGGAACGCTCCGTCGACGGAACGGTCGTCGGGGATGACGTGCGACTCCAACCACTTGCCGTTGACGTGGGCGAACAGATCGTCCTGGATGCGGACGGAATCGTCGACCCACTCGAGGTCGAGTCCGGACTTGAGATCGGTATTCGAAGCAGTCACGCGCTCCATCCTGTCACCGGATGGGCGATCCGTCAGCAGCGTTCGGTACCGGCGAAATCGCGCGAGGTCCCGCGCAGGTCCCTACGGTGGATCCATGGTGGGAGAAACCAGCTACGACGTCGTCGTGATCGGCGGCGGGCCGGTGGGCGAGAACGCCGCAGACTATGCGATACGGGGCAGCGATCGCACCGCCGCGATCGTCGAACACGAACTGCTGGGCGGGGAGTGCTCCTACTGGGCGTGCATGCCGTCCAAGGCGCTGCTCGGCCCCGGGAACGCTCTCGGCGAGGCGCGATCGCTGGGCGGATCCCGGGAACGGGCGTCGGCGTCGAACCCGGAACCCTCCGGCGTGCTCGAGTGGCGCGACACGGTCACCGGCCGGCTGGACGACAGCTCGGCACATCGGGGCGGGGCGACGCACGACGACGCCGGTCAGGTGCGGTGGGCCAACGGTGCCGGTATCGAGGTGATCCGCGGCCATGGCCGGCTCGTCGGCGAGAAGCAGGTCCGAGTCGGTGACCAACTGCTGACCGCGCGCGAGGCGGTGGTCATCGCCACCGGAAGCACCGCCTCCGTCCCGCCGATCCCGGGACTGCGCGAGGCGCTGCCGTGGACGTCGCGCGACGCGACCAACATCCTCGAGATCCCGGAGCGGGTGGTGGTGCTCGGCGGCGGGGTCGTGGCCTGCGAGGCCGCGACGTGGCTGCTCGACCTCGGCGTGCGCGGCCTCGTGATGGCGATCCGCGGGGACCGGCTGCTGCCACGGATGGAACCCTTTGCCGGAGAACGGGTTGCCGACGCGCTGCGGGCGCGCGGCGCCGACCTCCGCTTCGGGACGACGATCGAGGCGGTCGACCGGCCCGATGCCACTGGCTCGGGATACGGGCGACTGCACGGCGGCCCGGCGGTCGTCCGGCTCACCGGCGACGGTGCGGGTGAGCTCACCGTCGACGAGATCCTGGTTGCGGCCGGACGGTCGCCGGCGACAACCGATGTGGGTCTCGACGCGCTCGGACTGACGGCCGAGGGGCCGCTGGGGGTCGACGATCACCTCACCGTGCCGGGCCACCCCTGGCTCTACTCGGTCGGAGATGTCAACGGCCGCAATGCGCTGACCCACATGGGTAAGTATCAGGCGCGGGTCGCCGGTGACGTCATCGCCGCGCGGGCCGAGGGCCGGGAACTCGACGACATCAGGTACGTCGCCGGTTCCGACCATGCCGCGGTGCCGCAGGTGGTGTTCACCCGACCGGAGATCTCGTCGGTCGGGCTGACCCGGGAGCAGGCCGCCGACGCCGGGATCGACGTGCGGGTCGCCGAGGGTGAGATCTCGGTGGCCGGGTCGTATCTGCTGGGGCCGGACTACTCGGGGTACGCGTCCGTGGTCGTCGACGCGACGCGGGATGTCCTCCTCGGCGCGACCTTCGTCGGACCGCAGACCGGTGAACTCGTGCACTCGGCGACGGTCGCGATCGTCGGAGAGGTTCCGCTTGCGCGGTTGTGGCACGCGGTCCCGTCGTATCCGACGGTCAGCGAGGTGTGGCTGCGGCTCCTCGATCAGCTGCGCTGACCTCGCAGAATCGCGACTTCATCACGGATTCGCGACGTCGAGACAGCGCGGCCACGTGCAGCGCTTCCGACCAGGCGAAATTGGTCTGACCACTTGACCACCTGACCGAGCGTGGTTACCGTCACACGTATGCCCTTCGAGCCGGTGACCCAGCAGAGCGCACCCGAGATCGTCTTCGACCAGATCGTCGAAGGCGTGCTGTCCGGCGATCTGGCTGCCGGCGAGGCGCTCCCCAGCGAGCGGGAACTGGCGCGGATGCTGGGGGTCTCCCGGCCGACGGTGCGCGAGGCTCTCAAGCGAGTCGCAGCGGCCGGCCTGGTCACCATCCGCCAGGGCGACGGCGCGCGCATCCAGGACATCGCCCGCACGGGCGGACTCGACCTGCTGCCGAGGCTGCTCCTCCGCGGCGGGGCGCTCGTGCCCGGCGTCGCGCGGTCGATCATCGAGGCGCGTGCCGCCGTCGGACCGGAGGTCGCCCGCCTCGCGGCGCGGCGTGCCACCGACAACGATCTCGTCGCGATCAGAGCGGTCCTCGATCATCTCGCCGCCGAGTCGGACCCGATCGGCCAGCAGGTCGCCGCCCTCGAGTTCTGGAGCGCCGTTGTCGACGCGGGCGACTCGATCGCCTTCCGGCTCATGTACAACTCGCTGCGCGCCGCCTACGAGCCCGCTGTCCCCGCTCTCGCCGGGGTCCTGGAACCCGAGGTCGGGAACATCGAGGGCTACCGGGCGCTCGTCGACACCATCGCCGCGCACGAACCCGAACGGGCCGAGGTCGCGGCCAGAGCTCTGCTCGAACCCGCGACGGCGACTCTGCTCGCAGTGTGCGAGGCACTCGAGAACGCCGAGACCGACCAGAAAACCGACACCAAACAGGGAGAGGGACACTGATGTCCGCCGACGAGATCGACATCCGGGCACGCCGACAGGTGGCCGCCGAGGAACGACGCATGCGATCGCGGCACTCGATGTCGTTGCGCGACGCCTTCGCCGAGTTCCTCAGGCACCCGTCGCCGTGGATCATGGCGGCTTTCCTCGTCGCCGCGCTGGTGGCACGAGTGTGGTTGGGCGGCTGGGGTCTCGCCGACCTGATCGTCCCCGTCGTCATGGTCGCGAGCTTCCCGCTGGTGGAGTGGCTGATCCACGTGTTCGTCCTGCATTGGCGCCCCAAGCGGCTGGGGCCGATCACCATCGATCCGCTCGTCTCGCGCAAACACCGGGAGCATCATCACAACCCCCGCAACATCCCGCTCATCTTCATCCCATGGCAGGTGCTGATCGTCGTGATCGTCGCCGCGCTCGTCGTCGGACTGCTGGTCTTCACCAGCGTCGAGCGGGGACTCACGTTCCTCGTCGTACTTCCGGCGATCGGCCTGGTCTACGAGTGGACGCACTACCTGATCCACTCCGACTACCGGCCGCGACACGCGTTCTACCGCCGACTCTGGCGCAACCACCGGTTCCACCACTACCGCAACGAGCACTACTGGTTCACGGTCACCACCGCCGGGACCGCCGACCGGTTGCTCCGGACCTACCCCGACCCGGACACCGTTGAGAAGTCGCCGACGGCGAAGGATCTGCACGCGCTGTCGCGGACGGAGTAGGACAGGGCTTCGACACGGCTCGTCGCAAGCTCCTCGCCCACTCAGCCGGCGGAGGAACCCCCGAGCCCTGTCGCCATCGACCAGACGAGGATCTCGGCGCCGGCGCCGGAGGTGATCGACATCAGTTCGGCGTCGACGGCGCGCACGGCGTCCCCGGCGTTCAAGGCGGCGGATTCCCCCTCGACGGTGGCCTCTGCCTGGCCCTCGACAACGAACAGGTGTGTGAAGCGGGCAGTCGGGAGTTCGACCGTCCCGCCGGGGCTCAGCCGAGCGGCAAAGAGGGTGGCGCCGGCGTTGGCGACCGAGATCGCGGCCCCACGGTCGGGGTCACCGGAGGCGACCGGGACCAGCTCGCCGGCCGCCAGTCGGTCGGCGACGTCGGCCTGGTCGTAGGACGGAGCGAGTCCATGCCGGTCGGGCATGAGCCACATCTGCACGTAGCGCACCGGTTCGGTCCCGGAACCCGGTAGCCCGGGCCAGGAGTCGTTGCGCTCGGAGTGTTCGACGCCGGTGCCGGCACTCATCCGTTGCACGAGACCCGGATAGAGCACGCCCGAGTGCCCGGCCGAATCGCGGTGCACGAGCGTCCCGGAGACCACCCAGGTGACGATCTCGCTCTCCTGATGGTGGTGGAGTTCGAAGCCCTCGCCGGGCGCCACCTGTTCGTCGTTGAACGCGAGGAGGGCGCCGAAGTGGGTGTTGTCGGGATCATAGTGATCGCCGAAGGAGAACCCATGCCGCGAGGTGAGCCAGTCGGTCGTCGTGACCATGCGATCGTCGCCGGGGATCACCGTGAAAGCCATGGGTCCATCATCGCAGTCGGACGACTCGGGCCGGGGTCCGGTTTGCCGCGGTTTCGTGAACGGAACCACCCCCGGCCGTCAGCTGTGGCGCGAAGATTGCGGGACGAGACGCGTTCGTGACCGGCTTGATTCCCGAATGGAAGCTGGGAGCGTCGATTTCGAGTGTTACAAGAGTGAAAATTGTCGTCATGAAGATCTGGGTCAAGCGCGCAACGTCCGCCGCTTGTGCCGCGGTCGCCTGTGCCGTCGTCGTGAGCTCCTGTTCGCTCACCGGAACGTCCAACACCGGTGCCGCCGCCGCCATCGACGCTTTCGCCACCGCGCTGAGCCGCCAGGACGCCGGCGGTGCCGCGCAGTTCACGACGGCCCCTGGTCAAGCCGGTGAGAGTCTGACCACGACGCTGAAAGAGATGTCGGCACAACGGATCGACGTCGACATCGAGAAACCCGTCGAGTACAGCGACGGCACCGCGACCTTCGCCCTGACCACCAAGTGGAACTGGGACAAGGGGCGCGTCTACGAGGCGAACAGCGAGGGAACCGCGCGGAAGCTGTCGTCCGGGTGGAAGGTCACCTGGGATCCGGCGGTCCTGCATCCCGGCCTCGGTGCCGGCGGCCACCTCCGCGAGATCCGCACCGACGCGACACCCGCGCCGTCGGTGCGCAGCTGGTCGGGCAAGGTCTTCATGTACCTCCAGCCGGTCAACGAAATCGTCATCGACCCTGCACAAACCCGCGATCTGGCGGCCACGACGCGAGCGCTGGCCGGCGTGATCGCGCCGATCGCGCCGCTGATCACCCCCGCGGTCATCGGCGAGAAGCTGGCCGAGACGCCGGGTAAGCCGGTCATCGCCGTCACGCTGCGCGATCCCGACATGCAGGTTCTCGCCGGCGACCCCGGGCGGGTGCCCGGTGTGAGCGTCAACCGCACGGACAAACTCGTGATGGCCGACCGTCGGTTGTCGTCGCCGCTCGAGGACGGCCTGACCAACTACTGGCAGGCGATCCGCGATGCCACGGCCGGCTGGCAGGTCGAGATGGTCAACCCGGGCCTCCGGCCGCGCCGCCTCGCCGGTGAACAGGGGCCGCCCGGACCGGATGTGTTGTCGACCGTCGATCAGGGTGTGCAGCTGACCCTCGGCGACGCTGCGGTCGAGGTGGGGCAGCCGGCCACGATCCTGACCCTCGACGCGCAGAGCGGCGCCATCCTGGGCATGGCGCAGAACACCTATGCGGTCGAGCGTGGCATCGAGATCGATCGGGCCTACCCGGTCGGCTCGACGCTGAACCCGGTCTTCGACGAGGTCGGGCGCATCGCCGGGCCGCAACCCGAGAAGGCGGAGACGTTGCTCGACCGCCTCGGTCTCGGTGTCCAGTTCACTGTGCCGGGGGCCAGTGTTCCCACGCCGGGCCAGCCCGGGATCGCGACCATCGGCTACCGCCCGGGCCAGACCAACATGTCGATGACCAACATGGGTGCGTTCGGCGTCGCACTGGCACGCGCCGCGGCGGGACAGCCGTCATCGGTGGCGCCGTTCGTCCTGAAGAACGTGCCCACCAAGGTCGCCGGTGGTGAGCTCGGCGGCCTCGACCCCGCGCTCGTCGGTCCGATCCTGAAGGCGATGACCACCACCGCGGCCACCGGAGACGCCAGCGACCTCACCCGTGCACCCGGCTTGAAGGCGCTCGTCGGGACCAACGGCCCGGAAGGCCCCGGCTGGTTCGTCGGTGTCCAGGGCGGTCAGGTCGTCGTGATCTACACCGAGGGGCCGAAGTCGGGCACCGCTGCGCTCCAGGTGGCGCAGAAGTACTTCACCATCAAGTAGGCGCGAACACCGGCAGTCCGAGACGCCGGCGAGGGGTCAGCGGGTGGCGGCGCGGCGGCCCAGGTAGGCGAAGACCGCGCGCCACCCGAGCAGGAACAGCGCCAGCGTCACGGTCGCGACGATGACGAAGCTGACCGCCACACCCTGGCTGAGGATGAACCGCAGGATCATCGCGACGGTCACCGTGCAGAACCAGATGACGATCCCGACCGGCACGACGCGGTCGGGCCGGAAGTCGTGGCCGAAGAAGTCGCTGGACCGCACGTGGGCGTACACGTAGGTGATCGACCAGCCGGCCGCACATCCGACCAGGAACGGCCACAGCGTGTGCAGGAAGGCGGCCGGTGCGTACCCCTCTTCGTGGCTGGCCCGGCCGATCACCACGAAGATCGTGATGGCCACCGCGTCGAACAGGGCGGCGACCGGTCCGGTCGCGGTCCCCCGCACCGGCGAGGTCCCCTCCTCGGCGGGGTTCGGGATCGACATGGTGGATTACCGTACCGGGTCCGGCGGCGGATCAGTGTCGGACCCTTGACCGGGTTCCGTACCGGAGGAGTCCTCGCGCGCGGCCGCGTCGACGTCGCGCTCCACCTCGTCGATGAAGGTGTCGTCGCGCCTGATCCGGTTGCGGAACATGAGCGCGATGACGACCCAGCCGACCGCCGCGACGAACACGTAGCTGATGATGCGGTAGATCAGGACGGCGGTGATCGCGTCGGCGGCGGGCATCCCGGCACTGGTGAGGGCCGGGACCAGCACGGCGTCGACTACCCCGATCCCGCCCGGGAGCAGCGGGATCGCCGTACCGACGGCCTTGCCCGCCGCGTAGGCGACCATCAGTCCCGCGATGCTCGGATGTGCGTCGACGGCCCAGCAGGCGAACATCAGACAGGCGACGTCGGCGACCCAGTTGAACAGGCTCCAACCGAAAGCGATGGAGGTGTCGCGCTTGGTGAGCTGGACCGCCCGGAGCTGTTCCAGCAGCTCGAGGAGCTTCTCGGTGCCGTGATCGTCGGGCTTGTTGCGGATCTGGTTGGTCCACCCCAGCATCCGGATGCCGGTGCTCTTCAACGATTCGGGATGGCTCGCGAGGTACTGCAGGACGACGGCGACGGCGAGCAGCCCGGCCACCGAGAAGACGACCGAGAACGGGCTGGTCTTGGCGCCGGCGAGCAGTGCGCCGCCGAAGCCGAGAACCGCGAGTCCGACACCCGCGAGCAGACCCGACATCACGACCTGCCACGACGCGACGACCGGGGTCGCGCCCCACTTGCGGGTCTCGCGGTAGGTGAAGGCCGGGGCGAGCACCTGGCCGCCCGGCATCGTCTGGCTCAGCGAGTTGGCGGCGAGGATGACCGAGAGCGACTTCCACTGCGTCACCCGGACGCCGGCCGAGCGCAACAGCGCACGCTGGACCTGAGCAAAGCTGTCCATCGACAGCATCGCGGCCACGACGCAGGCGAACACCCAGTGCCATTTGATCTCGCCGATGCGTAGCCACGCGCCCTTCAACTCGGGCCAGATCAGCACGATCTCGACACCGAGGATCACCAGGACGACGGCAAGGAGGACCCAGCGCACCCACCAGAAGCGGGGACGGGAGGCGGGGCGGGCGGTCACGTCCCCCGGCGAGCCAACATCCTCCGACATAGGTGACACCCTAGGCCAGGGTGTACTCCAGCATGTCCACCACCGTCGGGTGACTCCACTGTCTACTGTTGCTCTCGTGAGCGAAGCCGAACCGGCCGGTCGGCCGTCCGTTGCCCCCGACCTCGCGTCCCTCGACCGTGCCAGGGTCCACCCGCAGGTGCGGGCCGCCGCGGAATGGGCGTGGCGACTGCTCCTGCTCCTCGTCACCGCTTACGTCGCCGCGAAGCTGTTCGTGGAGTTCGAAGAGGTCCTGGTCCCGGTCGCGCTGGCGATCCTCGTGGCGGCGATGCTCGTGCCCGCGGTCGACGCCCTCGACCGTCGCGGGGTGCCGCGATCGCTGGCGGTGCTCCTCAACATCCTCCTGGCCCTGGGCTTCATCGCCGGGGTCATGACCTTCGTGGTGCGCGAGTTCATGCGCGGCGTCCCGCAGTTGGTCGAAGAGGTCAGCGCCACCGTGGAACGCACCAAGTCGTGGTTGATCGAGGGGCCGCTCGATCTCGACCCCGAGCAGGTTCGCAACGCGGGCACCGACATCCTCGACTTCCTGCAGCACAACCAGGACCGGGTCACCAGCGGTGCGCTCGCGACCGCCACCACGGCGAGCGAGATCATCACCGGTGCTCTGCTCACCCTCTTCCTCCTCATCTTCTTCCTCTACGGCGGCGGCCAGATCTGGCGGTTCTCGACCGGCGTCGTGCCCGACGGAAGTCGCGATCGGGTGTGGCGAGCGGGGATCGCCGGGTTCGGAACGCTCGTCGGCTATGTCCGGGCAACGGTCGCCGTGGCCTTCGTCGATGCCTGTGGAATCGGCGTCGGCCTCGCGATCCTCCAGGTGCCGCTCGCGCTTCCGCTGGCGTCGCTGGTGTTCCTGGGAGCGTTCATCCCGATCGTCGGTGCGCTGCTGAGCGGTTCGCTGGCCGTGCTGGTCGCCCTGATCACCCAGGGCTGGATCGCGGCGGTCGTGGCACTCGCGATCGTGGTCGGCGTGATGCAGCTCGAAAGCCATGTGCTGCAGCCGTTCCTGCTGGGCCGTTCGGTCCGGTTGCATCCGGTCGCGGTGGTCCTGGGCATCGCCGCGGGCCTGGTCTCGGCGGGGATCATCGGCGGCTTGCTGGCGGTGCCGCTGATCGCCTTCCTCAACACCGCGATTCGGCACCTGAAGGGCACCTCGGACGCCCACGCCGCTTCCGAGGCGGTCACCGGCGGGTACGTCGCCGAACCCAGTGAACCCGTGTGGGACACCGCCGATCCCGATGCGACCGCGGACGTGCTGGCCGAAGGCGGGACGACGGCGGACGGAGAGACCCCGAAATCGGCCGAGCCCGAGTCGAAACCGCAGGACCCCGGGACGTCATGAGCGCGCAGCCGTCGGCGCGGTGGGTCGCGCAGATGCGGGACACCGAGGCGGGCCGGTTGGCCCGCGCCGCCGACGTCGATCCGGTCGGCCCACTATGGCGTGGTGCGCAGATCTTCCGGCTCCTGTCCTATCTCTACGCGCTCGGCTTCCAGCTGGCGATCAACGACGACCTGGAACATCGGGCCGTCGCGTGGGCGCTCTTCGGTCTGCTGACCGTCTGGACGGCGGTCAGCGGCGTCGGGTACTTCGTCGGCTTCGCCCGCAACCGCTACTGGGTGAGCGTCGAGGTCGTCGTAGTCTGCGGCCTGATGCTGTCCACCTCGTATGTCGCCGACGCCGATTGGGCGTGGAACAACCAGACCTGGCCGACGACGCTGTGGGCCACCAACGCGGTCATCTCGGTGGCGATCCTGTCGGGACCGGTCGGCGGGATCGTCGCCGGACTCGTCGTCGGGGGAACGAGCACGTTCGTCAAGGGCGAGCTGAACCTGAACTTCGGACGCAACGCCACGATCATCGTGATCGTCGCGACCGGTATGGCAGTGGGGCTGGCCGCGGCGAATGCCCGGCGCTCCCATGAGAAGCTCTCGGCGGCAGCACGAATCGCGGCGGCAGCCGAGGAACGCGAACGCCTGTCGCGCGAGGTGCACGACGGAGTGTTACAGGTGCTCGCACTCATCGCCCGGCGCGGACGTGAGATCGGCGGGCCCACCGCAGAACTGGCTTCGCTCGCCGCCGAACAGGAACGGGCTCTGCGCCGATTGATCTCCGACGGCGACGCGAGCCCGGAATCCGTGCTCGACGGCGCAGGAGGAACCGCCGACGTCGACCTCGCGGCCGCCCTGCGGGTCTTCGCCGACGACCGGGTCTCGGTGAGCGCACCCGCCGACCCCGTTCCGGTACCGGCTCACATCGGGCAGGAGATCCGCGCCGCGGTGGTCAACGCCCTCGACAACACCCACCACCACGCGGGTCCCGGAGCGCGGGCCTACATCCTGGTGGAGGATCTCGGGGACGACGTGGTGGTGAGTGTGCGCGACGACGGCGTCGGGATCGGTGAGGGCCGGTTGGCGCAAGCGGTGTCGCAAGGCCGTCTCGGTGTCGCGAAATCCATTGTCGGACGGATCGAGTCGCTGGGTGGCAGGGTCGTCCTCGACACCGAACCCGGTGGCGGGACCGAGTGGGAGTTCACCGTTCCGCGGCAGTTGGGCCGGTAGGACCGAGGGTCGGCGGGACTGATGGGAGAGACGGATGGGCACGGTCGAATCGGAGGGTGGGCGCATGGTGGACGGTGAGGCCGGACGGCTGCGGATCATGGTCGTCGACGATCACCCGATCTGGCGCGACGCGGTCGCCCGAGATCTCGCCGACGAGGGCTTCGACGTGGTCGCCACCGCCGACGGGGTGGCCAGTGCGGGCCGACGTGCCGCCGCGGTCACGCCGGACGTCGTGCTGATGGACATGCAACTCCCCGACGGCTCCGGCGCCGATGCGACCGCGGAGGTGCTCGAGGTCTCGCCGCGCACCCGCATCCTCGTGCTGTCGGCCTCCGGGGAGCGCGACGACGTTCTCGAGGCCGTGAAGGCCGGGGCGAGTGGATATCTCGTGAAGTCGTCATCACGCGAGGAGCTGGTGTCCGCGGTCCGTGCGACCGCCGACGGACAGGCGGTCTTCACACCCGGACTCGCCGGCCTCGTCCTCGGCGAGTACCGCCGGATGTCGCAGCAGCCGGATGCCTCCCCGGCGACGCCGGTCCTGACCGAGCGGGAGACCGAGGTTCTACGACTCGTGGCGAAAGGGTTGAGCGCCAAACAGATCGCCCGGCGATTGTCCCTCAGCCACCGCACGGTCGAGAACCACGTCCAGGCCACGCTCCGTAAACTGCAGTTGGGCAATCGGGTGGAGCTGACCCGCTACGTCATCGAGCACGGCCTGGAGGAGGACTGAGTCCTCGTCCAGACCGTCCGTCGAACCTGTTGTGCCTGGCGACTATTCGGTGGCAGCGAGCGCGGTCGGCAGGACCGGCGTCGGCGGCGCCTCCCTCGGTGTGACCACCAGCAGCGTGGCCGCCGCGCCGGCCAGCGCGATGCCGGCAAACAGGTAGAACGCCGTGCCCGACGAGATCCCGGCGCCGATCAGCAGACCGCCGACGGCCGGACCGACGATCCCACCCAGGCGGCCGAAGCCGGCGCACCAGGCGACACCCGCGCCGCGGGCCTCGGTCGGATAGAAGTTCGACACGAAACCGTAGATCAGCACCTGGGTTCCGATGGTGCCCGTGCCGGCGACCGCGACAGCGGCGAGCAGGATCGGCAGCGGCAGACCGAAGGTCAGGCACACGAGCGCAAAGGTGGCCAGGCAGAACGATGTCGCGACCACCTGCTGCGGGCCGCGGCGATCGGCGAACCGGGCGGCGATCAGGCCGCCGACGATGGCGCCGCCGTTGAGGACCAGCAGGAACGACAGCGATCCCTTCGCATCGAATCCGTTCGCCTTCATGATCTGCGGAAGCCAGGTGTTCAGGCCGTAGGTCAAGAGCAGTCCGACGAAGCTCATCATTCCCAGAAGCATTGTGGGAACAGCGAATCGGCGCGTGGCGAGGGCGGCGAAGCCGAGTTTCGCGGGCACGGATTCCGGCGCGATGCCGAGATGGCGTGCGCGCAGATCGACGGGAATACCGGTGTGCGTACTGATCCGACGGGCCTCTTCGTACCGTCCGCGTGCCGCGAGCCACTGCGGGGACTCGGGCATCTTGAGCACCGCCAGCGGAAGGAGCGTGACGAGGGGCAGTGCTCCGATCCAGAACAGACCGCGCCACCCGATGTGATCGGCGAGCAGCATCGCCAGCACCGAGGCGAGGACACCGCCCGCCGGGACCCCGCTGTAGACCATGGCGTTGAACAGGTTTCGCTTGGAGGTCGGCGCGAACTCGGCGACCATCGCCCCCGCGGTCGCGACCAGGCCGCCGATGCCGATACCGGTGAGACAGCGCAGGATTCCGAACGAGACGAGGTCGGTCGCGAGCGCGGTGAACGCCATGCCGACCGAGAACCACACGATGTTGAACAACATCATCCGGCGCCGGCCGACCCGGTCGCCGAACGCTCCGGCCGCCAGGGCGCCGATCATCACGCCGACGAGGGCGTAGGAACCGAGAGCGCCGGCGGTGGCCGGGGTGAGACTGCCCAGTTGTCCCGGGTCCTCGAGCAGCGTGGGCAGGACCGTGCCGTAGACGACGAGGTCGTAGCCGTCGAAGACGATCGCGACGGCGGCGAGGGTGACGATCCAGAGCACACTGCGACGGTGCTCCGGAGACGTCCAGGTCGAAGAGTCCATGCGGGCTGTACCTCCAGCGTTGGTGGGCTGGAAGACATCATGCGTCAGGTGTGGGCACAGTCACATCGGGGCAATGTCCAGTCCTGACCAATCCGCGATTGATCCACGCCGACACCGGATCCATAACGAGAACGGCCGGCGGGGGCGAACCCCCACCGGCCGTCGGCGACTCACTTCTCGGTGCTCATTTCTCGGAGCGGCTGCGCTTCAGCAGCTCCTGCACGCTGATCTGGGCGTCGTCACCGGTCTCGTCCGAGCGGGCGTGCCGGTCGGTCCGCGGGCGTCGACGGCCCGAGTCGGCCTCCCCGGACGGCGGGACGGGGCCGGTTCCCGGACGGGGCGTGGCCGCCGGGGTGGCGTCCGGACTCAGTCCACGCTCCATCGGCGACGGTCCCGAGGTCCGGCGACCACGAGTCGTCGGCGTCGAGTTCTCCGGCGACACAGATGCGGCCAGCGGCCGGCGACCCGCGTCGTCGAGGGTCGGGCGTCGACCCAGTGGGGACCGCGAATCGGCGTCACGCGCAGGTGCGGCGGCCGGCTGAGGCGCCTGGACCGGCGGTGCCGGCGGGGGAGTGGTGCCCGTCGGGCGGTCGCCGTTCCCCCGCGGGGCGGCGTCGCCGAGGCGGATGCCGCCCTCGCCGAGCGTCCACCCGCCGGTGTCCGGACGGTCGCTCTTGGGTAGACCCGATCGCCGGTACGGCGCCATCGGGCGCCGCTCGGGACGAGGTGCCTCGGCCGACGCGCCCGGTGCCCGGGAACCGGCCGGCTGCGCGGTGGGCGGTGCCGACGGACCGACACGGCCGGGGGCCGCGCGACCGGGGGAGTCCCCGGGCATGGGTGCGGGCGGGACGGGACCCGGGCCTCCGTTGCGCTGCACGGGTGCACCGGGTTGGCGCGTCTTCGCCGCCGGCGCGTTGGTGAGCGGCCCGTTCGGCTGGGGTACACCGGGCTGGGGCGCGTTCGTCATGGGTGCGCCGGGTGCGGGACGCGGGGGAACGGGCTGCCGGCCGTCGCGTCCGGGTGCCCCTCGGCGAGCGGGTGCAGGTCCGGTGGGCGCGGTGCGCGGCCGGGCTGCGGCCATGACCGAGGTCGGGGCCTCCGCGACCAGCGTGCCGGCACTCATCTTGCGGGCCGCGCGGGAGTCGCGCTGCTCGTCGGGCTCGTCCTCGAGGACGGCCTCGCCGAGACCGATCTTGCGCTGCACGGTCTGCATCCAGCGAGGTGCCCACCAGCAGTCGTCGCCGAGCAGCTTCATCACCGACGGCACGAGCAGCATGCGGATCACGGTGGCGTCGAGGATGAGCGCCGCGATCATGCCGTACGCGATGTACTTCATCATCACGATGTCGGACAGGCTGAAGGCGCCGGTCACGACGACTAGGATCGCCGCCGCCGCGGTGATGATCCCGCCGGTGTGGGCGATGCCGCTCCGGATGGACTCGGTGGTGCTGGCTCCCCGCTGTCTGGCCTCGACCATTCGGGAGAGCAGGAACACCTCGTAGTCGGTGGAGAGACCGAAGATGATCGCGATGATCAGGACCAGGATCGCGGCGAACAGCGGACCCGGGGTGAAGTTCGCGAGGCCCGCGCCGTGGCCGTCGACGAAGATCCAGGTCAGGATGCCCAGGGTCGCGCCGAGACCGAGAGCGGTCATCAACGCCGCCTTGATCGGCAGGACCAGCGATCCGAACTGCAGGAACATCAGCAGTCCGGTGATCAGGACCAGCATGATCGCCATCAAGGGCAACCGGTTCATCAGCGCGTCGATCGAATCCTGGGTGAGCGCAGGGGTGCCCGTCACGTACATGGTGAGGCCCTGGGTGTCGATCGCCCGGAGCTGGTCGATCGCCTTGGCCGCCTTGGTGCGGTCGACCAGGCCGGCCGAGACCTGGTAGACGCCCACGTTCGGGTACCGCTCGGCGTCGTACGAACCGAAGCCGGCCTTGTCGGGATCACTGAACTTGTTGGTGAAGCCCGGAACCTGGTCGGCCTGGCGGGCGATGGCCTCGAGCTTGTTCTGGTCTTCCTGGTTTGTCTCGTCGTAGACGATGACGAGCTTGACCGCCTCGGTGCGCTCGCTGGGGAAGTACTCGTCGAACTTCTCCTGCGCGACACGTGCGGAGTTGTCCGGCGGCAGGAACTTCTCGCTGATGCCGCCGAACTGGATGCTGCCGAACGGGACCGTCAGGGCGAGCAGGAGGAGCACGGTCGGGATCGCCGTCTTCAGCGGGTTCTTCATCACCCACGTCGCGAGGCGTCCCCAGAAGCCGTTCTCGACTTCCTGGCTGGTCTTCATCCGGCCGGAGAAGCGGTTCTCCAGCGCGACGGCGCGCTCCTCGGTCGAGAAGCGGCGGACCAGCGGGATCGCGGTGTACTTGAGGATCGAGCCGATCGACAGCATGTTGACCCGTGGCCCGAGGATGCCCAGGATCGCCGGCAGCACGGTGATCGACAGGATCGCGGCGAGGGAGACCGAGGCGATGGCGCCGTAGGCCACCGACTTGAGGAATCCCTGCGGCATGATCAGCAGGCAGGCGAGGGCGGCGACGATGATGGTCGCCGAGAAGACCACGGTCTGACCCGCGGTCATCACCGTTCTTCGGACCGCGGCCTTCGTGGAATAGCCCTCGCCGAGTTCCTCTCGGAAGCGCGAGACGATGAACAGGCCGTAGTCGATCGCGATGCCGAGACCGATCAGCGTGACCACCGACTGCGCGAAGATGTTGAGCTCGGTGGTCAGCGCGAGGATCTTCATGATGCCCAGCGATCCCGCGATCGTCAGGCCGCCGATCAGGACCGGCAGACACGCCGCGACGACGCCCCCGAAGACGAAGAACAGCATGAGCGCGACGACCGGCAGCGCGATCACCTCGGCGCGCTTGATGTCCTTGTCCATGCCGTCGGCCATCGACCCGGAGACCGGCTGCAGGCCGGCGAGTTCGAAGGTGGCGCCGGGTATGTCGAAGCGTTCGGCGATGTCGTCGAAGAACGGTTCGATGGTGTTGTAGTTGGCCAGCACCGTGGTGTCGTCGTTGCCGGCGACACCGATGCTGATGAAGGCCTGACGTTTGTCCGGGGTGAACAGTCGCTCCTGGACTGCACTCTGTGCGGGCTGGACGAGGAACGGGTCGTAGAGGCCCGGGTCGGCGCGCCCGACGATGTCGGGGTGGGTGGCGATGAGGTCTTCGACGAAGGTCTCGACCTTCTTGCCGAAGGTCGGGTCGTCGACCGTCGTGCCCTCCGGTGGCGTGACCAGGAGGATGACATCAGACGTGTGATCGCGTCCCAGTGCCTTGTCGGCGTAGCGGGCACCGAGATCGGATTCCGACGTGGGGTCGAACCAACCGCTCTGACTCAGATGCTTGCTGAGATCGAGACCGTATAGCCCGAGTCCCGCCATCAGTGCGATCATCACCGCGATGACGAGGAAGCGCATTCGATACACGAATGTGCCGATTACTCGGAACACGCTGATGTCCTTTCGTGTGCGACGTGTCGGGCGCCGGCCGCGATCGGGGGTGTCGGGCCGTCGATGCGCTCGGACGGGGCGCCGTGCCGGAGGTGAACGGTGCCGGTCGCGATTCTGTCAGTTCTTCGTGAGATCTTGACAGTGTTGCCTGAGTGATCCCTGAGGTGTCGGGGTCGGTGACGCCCTCAGTGAGCACCTCGGCGTCCTGCGACGAGGCACCATGCGCCGGTCAGCGCAGTAGTGCGCTGAGCGGCCGGAACGGTGTGAGCCAGGCGCCTTCGTCCGGGAGCGAGTCCAGCCCGATGCGGGGCAGGGGCTCCCGGAACACGCCCGGGATGTCCTCGAGGTCGATGAACTCCAGTTCCTCGGTGGTGAGGGCCCAACTGGCGTGTTCGCGGAATCCGATGACGGTGACGGGCACTCCGTCGCCGGCCACTTGGAGGAGCGGCTCGCGGAACGCCTGGCCGTCGGCGGACGCCACGATCACGCCGGCTAGTCCAACAGTGTGCCTGCGAAGTTCGATGTGGTCGAGCATGTCGGAGTCCACATCGCTGTCCTCCGACAGCTTCGGCTTGGCGAAAACCGCAAAACCGACGTTACGCAGGGCATCCACCCAGGGACGCACAACATCGGCACTACCTGGGGCGATGTTGGTGAAGACGGTCGCCTCGGGCTCGACGCCGCCGCCGTTCTCCGTGAGAGCCGACACATCTGCCGTGCGCTGCAGCAGCCAGCGGCCCAAGGCGTCGAATCGAGGACGATGTGCGGCGGTCGGACGGCCGCCGAGCAGGGCGCCGAGGCCCATGTCCATGTTGGGTGCGTCCCAGACCAGCAGCATCCGGCGTGTGCCGGTCTGGCCCGCGATGGTGTCCGCGAATCCGCCGGTTGTTCCGGCCGGGGTGGTCTGGTCGGTCATGCCGGGCTCCCGTCGAGGGTGTCGCCGGACGCGGAAGCCGGCGGGATGGGCCGCGTGTACACGAACTCGCTGACGTACCGGCCCTCTCGTTCCGCACGACCCTCGAACTTCGTCGTCGGCCGCTCCAGCAGGATCGGGGACTCGCGGGTGAGCTGAACGACGTGGGGGCGGTCGGCGTCCTGGGTGGCGAGCTTCTCGGCGATCCACTCGGCATAACCCGCGTGGTCGGTGGCGATGTGCAGCACGCCCCCCGGGACGAGACGGTCGGCGATCAGCTCCAGTGTGCCCGTCTGGACGAACCGGCGCTTGTGGTGACGCGACTTCGGCCAGGGGTCGGGGAAGAACAACCGGACGCCGGTGAGGCTCGACGACGGGATCAGTTCCCGCAGGACGATCGACGCATCGCCGCGGATCAGGCGCACGTTGGTCAACCCGTTGCGGTCGACGAGACCGAGCAGCTGGGCCAGTCCCGGCTTGTAGACCTCGACCGCCACCACGTCGACGTCGGGTTCGGCCTCGGCCATCGCCGCGGTCGAGATGCCGGTGCCGCTGCCGATCTCCAGCACCTTCGGGTTGTCCCGGCCGAACATGGCGTCCAGGTCGAGCTGGGGTTCGGGAATGCGCTCCGGACCGATCTCGAGGTCGCGGCCCAGGACGGGCCAGAGGGTCTCCCAGTTGCGTTGCTGTCCGGTCGTCAAGGTCCCCCGGCGGAATCGGAAGCTCGTCACGCGGGGGTACAACCGTGACCTGTCAGCGCTGTTGTTCACCCGTCCATCGTTGCGCATCGTGGCCTGTCCGCGAAGTCGCGGGTGATCGTGTCCGTCGAGCGGTCGGGGATTCGTGGGGACAGAGCGCGCTGTCGGCGGGGATGTGGAGGTCCGGAAGCCCATCGGGGCCAATCCGGATTAGTCTCGGGCCAGCCGCGGAACACGCGGGGTGTCTTGTGGGGAAGGGCTGTTGAGACGTGGGGGCGAACGTGCGCACAACGACGAACCCGCCACCCGGGTGGCGGCCGCCCCGGGATCCGCTTTCGGCGGCCGCTGAGCAGGGCGGACTCGCCGACCTCGTCGAGCCGTCGTCGCCGCTGGTCCCGGTCCTCTCCGCGGCCGGACACCGCTTTCTGCGTCCTCTACATGTGCAGGTGGTCGGCCGGCCGGGCGTCGGGCGCGACACGATGGCGCGCGCCCTGCGCGAGCGACTCGCGCCGACCGTGACCGGTCTGGGCGAGGACGCACCCGCCGCCGACCTCTGGCTGCACGTCCTGGCCGGGCCGCCGCGCCGCGCCGACCACGAACTGCTGAGCTCGCTGCCCGCCGACCGCGTGGTCGTCGTCCTCGGCAAGGCCGACACCCACCCGGACTGGGAAGCCGCCGTCGATGTCGCCAGGCGATGCTCGACGCAGCTGGGCCTGCCCGTGCACGCCGTCTCCCAACTGCTCGCGTGTGCCGACCTCGGCGCCGCGGAGTTCGCCGCCCTCACCCGGCTGGCCGCCGAGCGGGCCGAGATGCCGTCGATGGCCGGCCGGTTCCTCGCCGGTGCGCCCGAGTTGCAGGAGCGGTTGCTGCGGCAAGGACTGCTGCGCCGGATCGACGCGTTCGGCATCGGCACCGCGCTGCGGCTGATCACGGAGGAATCAGACGAGGCGGCCGACGCGGACGCGCTCAACCGTGCTCTTCACGCCCGAAGCGGGGTTACGCAGCTCGGCGCGGCGTTCGGTGACCGCGTGGGCCGCGTCCGCTTCTGGCGCGAGGTCGAGATCCGCGCCGAGCTGGAACGTGCCGCGGCCCGGGGCTGCGATCGGGAGAACGCCGAACGTCTGCTCGCGGCCGGAGGTGCCGGATGAGTACGCGGGTTCTCGAGGCAGCGCGGGAACTGACCGGATTCGACGCCGCGGCCGTCGGTACCGGCTCCGGGGGTCCTGGTCGTCGGGACCGACGGCGTCGGAGTGCGCACACTCGTCGACGCCGTGCGGGAACTGGCCCCCGATCTCGAAACCCACGCCCGGGCCCTGGAGGTCGGAAACCAGCCGGGCGTCGCGCTGGTCGTCGTCGACCCGTCGTCGTCGGTGGGTGACGAGGAACTCCACCTCGTCGAGCGGGTGCGTGGGACGGTCGGGACCGTCGCGCTGGTGTGCACCAAGATCGACGCCTTCTGGGAATGGCCCCGCATCGTCCGTGCCCATCGCAAGACCCTCGATCCGTTCGGGACGATGCCGCTGTTCGGGGTGTCGGCGGCCGCTTCGCTGGGCGGCGCCGTCGAGGAGTCCGGGGTCGACGCACTGGTCGGCTGGATACGTGAGGCGCTCGAGGCCCCCGCCGCGGTGCGCGTCGAGCGGGCCCGCCTCGCTGCGGGAGCCGGGGCCGTCGAACATCTGCTGGACGACACCGACGCCGGAACCGACACCGACACATCCGGCGCGCTGGACGAGCTGATGAGTACGCGGCGCCGGCTGGTGTCGTCGCGGGATCGCGGTCGGGTCGATCGACTCGCGGCCGTGCGCGCCGGCCTGACCCGAGCCCGAGCGCAGTCCTCGGCCGAACTGCAGTCTCGTGTCCGCGGGCTCGCGGCACTGGTCGCCGACGACGCGCCGGGGACCGGCGCCGAGCACCAGTCGTGGCTGCGCAGTCGGTGGGCCGACCTCGCCGACGGAATCCGCCGGGACGCCGACGAGCGCATCGACGAGGTCGCGGCCACCTCGCTCGTCGGGCTCGACCCCGAACCGTCCCCGCAGGAGCCGTGGCCGGAGACCCCGTTGCCCGCCGACGGGCCGGGCAACCGGCGGCGGCGCGGAGGTGCGGAGGACGCGCTGCTCGTCATCATCGGCGCCTCGACCGGATTGGGCGTGGGGCGTCTCGTCGTCGCGCCGATGGCGTCGGTGCAGACACTGCAGTGGATCAGCATGCCGCTGACCCTGTTGCTGGGGATCGGCGTCGCGGTCTGGGTGATCCGCGTCCGGCGTGGTGCGCTGGATCGCGCCGACCGCACGGGCCGCAGCACCGAGCGGCTGACCGTCGCCCGCTCCGCACTCGACCACCAGCTCGGACTGCGGTTCGCCGCGGCCGAGACCCGGATCGCGGGGCAGATCGCCCGGGCCCACGAACGCAGAGCCCGGCGGACGAGCGAGCAGGTCGCGCAGATCGACGACGAGATCCGGAGGCTGCGCAGCGGCACGGCGAACCAGGACGTGCGTGTTCGCCGCGACCGCGCGGAAGCCGTGCACCGCGAACTCCTCGCCCGCTCCGAACAGCTGTGGGCGGATGACAAGGACGAGAACGACCCGAGCACGAATGATCAGGCCGGCTCCGGCGAGGACGGGACAAGGTGAACGAGATGGATTCGATCTTCGACGGCGACCACGCAGGGGCCGATCCGCGCGACAGCGGCCGACCCGACGCGGGGGCGCTGTCGGGCGGGTCGTTCGAGACCGCCGACCTGCCCGGCACCGGCCCCGGGTTCGAGCCGCACGTCGACTCGGTCGCCGCGGTCCATGCGGAATCGGCCGCCGACGACCTCGACGACCACCTGTGGATGCACGAGGACGGCCGCATCTGGGATCTCGGCCCGGCGGAGGTCGACACCGACAACGACGGGGTCAACGACTCCCTCACGCGAAACGGTCCGGACGGGTTCACCGTGTACACCGACAGCGACCGGGACGGCCAGGTCGACAAGATCACCGAGATCGGCGCCGACGGCGGCTTCAGCTCGGCCGTGCTCGACCCGGAGACCGGCGAGTGGATTCCCGGCGGCTCGGGGCGTATCGGCTGAGCAGGCCGACGGCCGTCTTCCAGGGACTTTGGTCCCATATCGCCTGAGTGTGGGATAAGCCGCAGTCGCCGACCCCCACACCTAGCGCCCGCTCGGTGCACGTATCCTGGACACCTAGACGACTGACCGGTGACCATTCCAGCAGGTCACACGCTCGCCAGGAGGCCCCAACGATGACCGCAGCCACCATTCCCGGACTGGACCCGAGCAGCGCGCCGACCAACCATCAGGGTCTGTTGGCCTGGATCGCCGAGATCGCGGAACTGACGCAGCCCGATCGGGTCGTGTGGTCCGACGGCAGCGACGAGGAGTGGGAACGCCTCACCGACGATCTGGTGAAGGCCGGCACCCTCGTGAAGCTCAACGAGGAGAAGAAGCCGAACTCCTTCCTCGCCAGCTCCGACCCCGCCGATGTCGCCCGCGTCGAGTCGCGGACCTACATCTGCTCGGAGAAGGAAGAGGACGCCGGTCCGACCAACAACTGGGTCGAGCCCGCCGAGATGCGCGCCACCATGACCGAGCTGTACCGCGGCTCGATGCGCGGCCGCACCATGTTCGTCATCCCGTTCTGCATGGGCCCGCTGGACTCGGATGACCCGAAGCTGGGCGTCGAGATCACCGACTCCGAGTACGTCGTCCTGTCGATGAAGATCATGACCCGCGTCGGTCCGCGCGTCCTCGAGATCCTCGGCGACGACGGCTTCTTCGTGAAGGCACTGCACTCGGTGGGTGCGCCGCTCGAGCCCGGCCAGGCCGACGTGCCGTGGCCGTGCAACACCGAGAAGTACATCACCCACTTCCCCGAGACCCGCGAGATCTGGTCCTACGGTTCGGGTTACGGCGGCAACGCCCTGCTCGGCAAGAAGTGCTACGCCCTGCGCATCGCCTCGGTCATCGCCCGCGACGAGGGCTGGATGGCCGAGCACATGCTCATCCTCAAGCTCACCAGCCCGGCGAACAAGGTCTACTACGTCGCCGCGGCGTTCCCGAGTGCCTGTGGCAAGACGAATCTCGCGATGCTGCAGCCCACCATCCCGGGCTGGAAGGCCGAGACCGTCGGCGACGACATCGCCTGGATGCGCTTCGGCGAGGACGGCCGTCTCTACGCGATCAACCCGGAGTTCGGTTTCTTCGGCGTCGCGCCCGGCACCAGCTACGACTCGAACCCGAACGCGATGAAGACCATCGAGGCCGGAAACACCTTGTACACCAACGTCGCTCGCACCGACGACGGCGACATCTGGTGGGAGGACATCGACGGGCCCACGCCTGCGCACCTCACCGACTGGCTCGGCAACGACTGGACTCCGGAGTCCGGTCACAAGGCCGCACACCCGAATTCGCGCTACTGCACCCCGATCTCGCAGTGCCCGTCGCTGGCCGACGAGTGGGACGACCCGAAGGGTGTGCCGATCTCGGCGATCCTGTTCGGTGGCCGCCGCAAGACCACCGTCCCGCTGGTGACCGAGGCCCGCGACTGGCAGACCGGCGTCTTCATGGGCGCCACCGTCGGCTCCGAGCAGACCGCCGCGGCGGAGGGCAAGGTCGGCACCGTGCGTCGCGACCCGATGGCGATGCTGCCGTTCATGGGCTACCACGTCGGCGATTACTTGCAGCACTGGGTCAACATCGGCAAGAACGCCGACGAGTCCAAGCTGCCGAAGGTGTTCTACGTCAACTGGTTCCGACGTGGCGGCGACAAGCGCTTCCTGTGGCCCGGATTCGGCGAGAACAGCCGCGTGCTGAAGTGGATCATCGGCCGCATCGAGGGCGAGGCCGACGGTGTCGAGACGCCGATCGGCATCGTCGCCAAGCCGGAGGACATCGACGTGTCCGGGCTCGACGTGCCGGCCGAGGACGTCGCCGAGGCGCTGGCGTTCAAGGCCGACGAGTGGCGCGAAGAGATCCCGTCGATCGAGGAGCTCTTCGAGTTCATCGGCCCGAAGCTGCCGACCTCGCTGCGCGACGAGCTCGAAGGTCTCAAGCAGCGTCTCGCCTGATCCGCGGCCATCAGGCAGTTCGGCCTGAGGCTGATGTGACGGTTGAGGTATCGTGCCCCTCATGAAGCCACGTTTGTGGGGGGCCACGATCGCCGGAGCCTGTGTACTCGGGCTGTCCTCTCCGCTCGCAGTTCAACCAGCCACTGCCGCACCGGCTTCCGGTGCCGGCGTCAGCGCGTACTACACCGACACGACGACGCTCGGCGACTTCGTCCCGACGTTCAACCGGATCACCGGCCTGGACCGGACCGGTAACGGTCAGTACGCGCTGATCGCCGAAGACGTGCTCCCCGCACGGTTCTTCACCGCCCGGATCGGATACTCCTCGGAGACCGCATCATTCGTCGGTCGTCCCGCACTCAACGGTGGCGGCACGGTCCTCGGGCCGTGGTTCGTCCCGTTGCTGCCGGGCGGCGCGCAGTTCGAGGGCATCCGGAAGACCAACGGCGGTTACACCGTCGTCAGCGGCGGCAACAACCAGTTCGTCCGGCAGATCGGTCCGCTGGGCCAGTTCACCCGCGATCTCCCGCTGCCGGCCGCATGGCGTCCCTCGTCCAAGTCGGGCGTCGCCGGACAGCGTGGGCTCACCGGCCTCGCCGTCGGTCCCCAGGGCCAGGTCTCGGTGCTCACCGCGGGCGGACTCAAGCAGGACGGTCGCACCTCGGCGCGACTGCTCACCTTCGGCAAGCCCAACCGCGAATTCGTCTATCGCACCGACGCCAACAAGGTCGCGGCCGACGTGCTGGCCATCAACTCCACCGACTTCCTCGTCCTCGAGCGCGGTGCAGGGAAGCTGACCAACATCTTCTGGACCACCACCCGCGGCGCGACCTCGGTGACCGGCAACAAGAAGCTCTCCGGCAAGGAGAAGGCGATGCCGAAGCGTCGCATCTTCTCCACGACCGGCACGCCGCGCCTCGTCACCGGCGACATGTCGGGCCTCGCCTGGGGCAACTGGCACCCCGACAACCCGTTCGCCAACGCGCGCAGCAGGACACTGCTCGTCGTGTCCCAGAACGCCGGCGCGCCCACCCGCGTCCACTCGTTCGAGGTTCAGCTGCCCAGATAGCGACTCTCGGAAGCTCTGCCCTACCCAGCGAGCGGTGGGGATCGGTCCTCCGTCGGTTCGGGGCTGAGCGGGGAGCGGATGGGAAGGTGTGACAATTCCCGCCTCAGGGTGGTGTCAGGGGGTTACCTGATAGCCATTCGGCGTCGGATTTGGCACCGTTGAGGGCATGACGACGACTGATGCGGCCGCCCGCGATGCCGGAGCGCCGAAACACGGAGTGGCTGCGGGTGCGGAGAACCTGTCCAAGAGGTACGGCACGGGCGACACCGCCGTCGAGGCCCTGAAGGGCGTCTCGATCGAGTTCCGCGAGGGCGAGTTCACCGCCATCATGGGCCCGTCGGGGTCGGGCAAGTCGACGCTGATGCACTGCCTCGCCGGCCTGGACGTCGCGAGCGACGGCCGTGTCCACATCGGCGACACCGATCTCACCGCGTTGTCCGACAAGGCGATGACCATGCTCCGCCGCGACCGCATCGGGTTCGTCTTCCAGGCGTTCAACCTGGTGCCGACGCTCACCGCGAAGGAGAACATCACCCTCCCGGTCGACATCGCCGGCCGTACCGTCGACACCGAGTGGTTCGACGCGGTCACCGAACGACTCGGCATCACCGACCGACTCGGGCACCTGCCCAGCGAACTCTCCGGCGGCCAGCAGCAGCGTGTGGCGTGTGCCCGGGCGCTGATCGGCAAGCCCGCGATCATCTTCGGCGACGAACCCACCGGCAACCTCGACTCGCGGTCCTCGGGTGAGGTCCTGTCGATCCTCCGCGCCGCCACCGACGAGTTCGGGCAGACCGTCGTCATCGTGACCCACGATCCGCGCGCGGCGTCGTACGCCGACCGGGTGGTGTTCCTCGCCGACGGACAGATCGTGCAGGAGCTCGCCCGCCCGAGCGCCGACGACGTCTTCGAGGTGATGAAGAACCTCGACGTGGTCCACCACGCCGACGCTCCCTCCCAGTCGGCTCCCGCCGAGACCTCCAGAGCGCTCTGAGCCGTGGCGTCATCATCGGTGATGCGCCGGGTTTCCCTGCGAAACCTGCGGGCGCACAAGCTACGTCTGTTCCTGACCCTCTTCTCGATCGTCCTCGGCACGTCCTTCGTGGTCGGTTCGATCGTGTTCACCAACTCCGTCTCGAAGGCCTTCACCGACATCTTCGACAGTGCCGCGCAGGGTGTGGCGGTCGAGGTGACGCCCGCTGATCGGCAGTCGCCGGGCGTTCCGCTGTGGGTGGTCGACCAGTTGCGTGACCAGCGCACCGCACTCGGCATCGACAAGCTCGTCGTCAACAACAGCGGGTTGGTCACCGTCGCCGACTCCGACGGCAAGGCCATCCAGACGGGTGGTGCGCCGAGCGTGGGCACCACCTACATCCCGGAGAACGAGGCGCTCGATCCCGACGAGTCCCGGATCCTGCCGGGTGGTCGCGGGCCGGCCGACGCCGGCGAGATCGCCCTGAACGCCTCGGCTGCCGAGGAGGCCGGGCTGAAGGTCGGGTCGAAGACCAAGGTCGTCATCGGCCAGGGCAGTTCCACCCCGCTCGACGTCACCGTCGTCGGACTGATCGACCTGCCCGCCTCCACCGGCGGGTACGTCAACGCACAGTTCGACGCGGCGACCGCGTCGGGGCTCTTCACCGACGGGCGCCACGTCGGGCTCGTCGACATGTCGGCCGTCGACGGGGTGTCCCCGAAGCAACTGCAGGAGCGGGTGCGCACCTTCCTCGGCTCCGACGCCGATCTGTACGAGGTGCGGACCGGCGATCAGGTACGGGAGGACCAGAAGGCGCAGGTCAACGAGTTCCTGCAGATCTTCCAGTACATCCTGCTGGCGTTCGCGGCGATCGGCCTGGTCGTCGGCACGTTCATCATCTACAACACCTTCTCGATGATCGTCGCGCAGCGTAACCGCGAGTTCGCGCTGCTGCGTGCGGTCGGGGCGAGTCAGCGACAGGTGTCGCGGTCGGTCCTCTTCGAGGCGTTCGTCGTCGGTGTGCTCGGCGGAGCGCTGGGCCTGGCCATCGGCATAGGCCTGGCGGCCGCGCTCAAGGCGTTCACCAGTGCGTCGTCGGGTCTGCCGGAGGGCGAGCTGACGATCGGGGTCGGCGCGGTACTCGCGGGCATACTGGTCGGCGTCGTGGTGACGATGATCAGCGCATGGGTACCGGCAGCTCGTGCCGCCCGGGTGCCGCCGGTGGAGGCGATGCGTGCCTCGGCCGCCGAGGGATCGGCATCCCTGCGCAACCGCACCCTCATCGGTGCGGTCATCGGCCTGGCCTCGATCGTGGCGATCGTCGTCGGCGCGATGGACGAGGGCTCCGGACCGGCGCTGACGGTCGGCGCGGGCGCGGCCGGTCTGGTGCTGGCCGCGGTGCTGGTCGGACCGGCTTTCGCGCGGCCGTTCGTGGGAGTGCTCGGCCGTGTGGTCGGTGCGCCCTTCGGCACGATCGGACGGCTCGCACGCACGAATGCTGTTCGGAATCCCCGACGTTCGGCTGCGACGGCGTTCGCCCTGACGCTGGGCCTGATGCTGGTGGCGATCATCGGCACGCTCGGCCAGTCGTTCAAGGGCACGGTCGACGAGGCCGTCGACTCCGGCATCACCGCCGATTACATCCTCTCGGGCACCAACCAGGGGCCGTTGCCGCCCACGGTGGGTCCCTCGGTGGAGAAGGTGCCGGGTGTCGGCGAGGTGGTCTCGTTCGGCGTCGTGCAGGCGAAGGTCGACGATCAGCCGGTGCAGGGTTTCTCCGCGCTCGGTGGACCGCTGAGTGACGTCACGGTCATGGACATGGAGGACGGCGCGTCGTCGACGCTGCCGGCCGACGGGATGCTGATCAGTCACCGCACGGCGATGACGAAGGGCTGGGAGCGCGGCCAGGTCCTGAACTTCACCTCACCCATCGGTGAACAGGTTCAGGTCCCCATCGCGGGCGTGTACGCCGACAACGAGGCTCTCCAGCCGTGGGTCGTCGGTCCCGCGGTCTACGACCGCCTGGTCCCGCCCCCGGCGCGTTTCGACATCACGGTCTTCGTGAAGGCCGAGGCCGGTGCCGATCTGGAGACCCTGCGGACCGGGCTCGAGGACGCGACCGCCGGGTACCTGACCGTCCAGGTCAAGGACCGCGACCAGTTCAAGGGCCAGATCTCCGCGCAGATCGACCAGATGCTCGGCACGCTCTACGCGATGCTCGGCCTGGCGCTGCTGATCGCGGTGCTGGGCATCATCAACACCCTGGCGTTGTCGGTGGTGGAGCGGAAGCGCGAGATCGGCATGTTGCGTGCGATCGGCATGGTCCGAGGTCAGGTGCGTCGTTCGATCTACCTCGAATCGGTGCTCATCTCGATCTTCGGTGCCGTCGTCGGCGTCATCCTCGGAACGCTGATCGGCGTCGCCCTCGTGCGCACGCTGGCGGCGTGGGGTCTGGGCGCGCCGGTGATCCCGTGGTCGCTGATCGTGATCACGCTGGTCGCCTCGGCGGTGGTCGGTGTGCTGGCGGCGCTCTGGCCGGCGGTCCGCGCCGCCCGGACGGGGCCGCTCGAGGCGATCGCCGACCTCTGACGCCCTCCTCCTGTTCTGTGGCCCACGCGACCCGGGTTCTGTCCGGGCCGCGTGCTCACAGGTCGATATCAGGAACCGGATGACAGAATCGTCCGCATGACGCGACCACCCCAGGGCGATCCGAACGATCCGCGGAACAATCCGCCGGAGACCCGACAGTTCGATCCCGACTTCGACCCCTCGGCGCCGCCGTCGCAGGCCTACACCCAGCCGCACGCCGGTGAGCCGTATCCCGGGCCGTACACCGAGCCGCACGCCGGACCCCAGTACGACGAACCCCAGTACGCGGATCCCCGGTACACCGGCGGCTCGCCGTATGCGGGATCGCCGTACGACGCACCCCCGGGTGGTGAGCCCCCACGCGGCGGATCGTCGAAGGGACGCACCATCGGCCTCGCGCTGGTGGCGCTGGCCGCCCTGGTGATCCTCGGACTCGTCGTCGTGCTGGTCACGAAGTCCGGCGGTGACGAGGACTCACCCACCGCAGCGGGTTCGTCGTCGACGACGGCCACCAGTGAGGAGACGACGACCACCAGTTCGTCCCCGACCACCACGACGACGACGACCGAGGAGACGACGTCGAGTCCGAGCAAGAAGCCGGGTCCGGCGACGGTGGTCTACCAGCTCACCGGAAACGGTGACGTCGTGGCGCTCAGCTTCAGCAAGGGTGGCGGTTCGCCGACGGTCATCGCTGCCACCGGTTCGCCCTGGTCGCAGCGGGTGAACGTGAAGGGCAACAAGGCGACCCTGTCGGCCATCGTCGTCCGCGGTCCGGTCACCTGCAGCATCCTCGTCGACGGGGAACAGCTCGCGACCGCCACCAGCAACGGCGGCACGCTGAACTGCACCGCCGATCTCCCCGCGGAATAGGGGCTACCGCTTACGCAGCACCAGCACGAGGTTCGTGCCCAGCACCTCGCGGAGGCCCGGGACGCGCATGACCCACCACATCCAGCGCGGGATGTAGCGGGGGAAGGCGGCCAGCAGCTCGGCCCGATCGGTCACCGATCCCGCCCAGCGCAGGCCGTCGGCGGCGTGGACGGCGAACAGCGAGGTCCCGAAGAGGTTCTTGGGCGGGTGGCCGTGGCGTCGGGTGTAGAGACGTGCGGCGCGGTGTCCGCCGAGGTAGTGGGTGAGACCCATCTCGTGGCCGCCGAACGGACCCCACCACAGCGTGTAGCTGATGATGACGACGCCGCCGGGACGGGTCACGCGCAGCATGTCGTCGGCCATCTCCCACGGCGTCAGCGTGTGCTCGACGACGTTCGACGACACCGTCACGTCGATGCAGTCGTCGGCGAAGGGCAGATTCTGGCCCGACCCGCGGACCGAACCGCGATGTTCGAGACCGCCGGCGTGCATCTCCGTGGGGTCCGGCTCGACCGACATGTAGTGCGCGCCCCGTGCGCGGAAGGCGTCGGCGAAGTAGCCGGGACCGCCGCCGACGTCGAGGATGACGCCGCCGTCGAGGTCGGGTACGAACGCCTGCACCATCTCCGCGGTGTCGGCCGCCAGGGCGCCGTAGAACCGGGCGGGATCGGACTGCTCGTAGCGGAAGTCGTTCAGCAGCCCGGCCGCGCGCCGCAGGGTGGCCAGTCGGGCCATACGGTCGCGGCCGGAAGTCGTGGTCGTCATCGTCGGGAAACTCTAATCGACCGGAGTCTCGGCAGTTCATCAGCTACTCGGCGGTAGGCTGTCGTGCGATGCGCGTACCTTCCGACGTCCTGCTGCTGTGCTGGCGGGATACCCGCCACCCTCAGGGCGGTGGCAGCGAGACATATCTGGAGCGCGTCGGTGCCGAACTGGCCCGACGCGGTACCCGCGTCACCTTTTTGACCTCGGCGTATCCGGGCGCCGCCGGCGAGGAGTACCGCGACGGCATGCGGTTCGTGCGCGCCGGCGGGCGGATCAGCGTGTATCCGCGCATGCTGGCGACGATCCTGGCCGGGCGTCTCGGCTTCGGGCCGCTCCGGGACTGTCGGCCGGAGGTCGTCGTCGACACCCAGAACGGGGTGCCGTTCTTCGCGACCGCCGTCGCCTCGGCACCGACGGTGGTGCTGGTCCATCACTGTCATCGCGAGCAGTGGCCGGTTGCCGGTCGGTTACTCGGGCACGTCGGATGGTTCATCGAGTCACGACTCTCGCCGCGGGTTCATCGCCGGAACCGCTATGTCACCGTGTCCACGCCGTCGAAGACCGAACTCGTCGCGCTCGGCGTCGACGCGGATCGGATCTCCGTCGTGCGCAACGGCATCGACCCCGTCCCCGCCGGCGCTGTGCTCGCCGTACGGTCGTCCGACGCCGGCTCCGAGCCGGTGCGCCTGTGTGTCCTGTCGCGACTGGTGCCGCACAAGCAGGTCGAGGACGCGCTCACGGTGCTGGCGCAGCTGCGTCGTTCCGGGATCGATGTCCACCTCGATGTCATCGGCGGTGGTTGGTGGTCCGACGAACTGCGCTCGGCGGCAAGCGAACTCGAGGTCACCGACGCGGTCACCTTCCACGGTCACGTCAGTGAGGAGCGCAAGCACGAGCTGCTCTCGCAGGCGCGGGTCCACCTGATGCCCTCGCGCAAGGAGGGTTGGGGTCTGGCGGTGGTCGAAGCTGCGCAGCACGGGGTTCCGACCATCGGCTACCGCAGCTCGGTCGGTCTCGCCGACTCCATCGACGATGGCAACACCGGTCTCCTCGTCGACGGCGTCGACGAACTGGTGAGTGCCACCAGGAAGCTCATCGACAACCCGGACGAGGCCCAGCGGCTGGGGGACAGCGCCCGGGTTCGGGCGGGCCGCTACTCCTGGGCCGCCACGTGCGACGGGTTCATCGAGACGTTCGACGCCGTTCTCGCGCGCTGACGACGATCGCCCCCACGACCCCGGTCCCCAGCATCGCCGCCCAGAGAAGGTGTGCGGCGATCGCCATGGTCCGATCGGCCGCTCCCGCACCGCGATCGGCCGGATCGTCGACCCGGTACAACCGGAGATCGTCCCCGTCGTGGGCGAGGCGCGCGTCCGCCGCGAGCCGGGCGGGCGGGGAATTGTTCTCGACGAGAACCCAACCCACACCGAGTGCCGCGAGATCCTCGGGTGAGCCGCCGGCCTCGAGCGCCGACGCCACGGCCGCTGCGTGCTCACTCGGTGGGTCGACGACCTCGCCGTCGACGGTGAGTGCACCGGACTCGATCACCGGGGCCCGCAGCATCCGCGCCGCCGGATCGAGCGAGACGCCGTCCGCGAATCGGTAGTGCCGCACGGTGTCCGCGGGCCAGAGGGCGACCGAACCCTGATCGTCGGGCACTATCGCCGACACCGCGGCCCAGTCGTCGGGGTAGGCCACCGGCCGCACCGAACCGCCGGCACCCCAGGCGAGATCGGGCAGGGGGGCCACGACGAGCAGGGCGACGCCGGCCAGGGCGAAACCGGACGGCACCCGACGACACGCGGCCGCAACCGCGGCGGCCACGGCGAGGGTGGCGCCGGGCACGAGCAGTGCCGAGAACTTCTGGGTGTCCCGCAGCAGGCCGGCACCCGCGATGTGCTCGACCGCGACCTCGAGCAACCACCGTCCCGGACCGAATGTGCTGAGGACCAGCAGGATCGAGACGACGACCGTCAGGATCCCGATCGCCCGGACCAGCGGATCGAGAGCGCCGCGCCGCCGCCACAGCGCGACGACCCCGGCCGCGACCACGAGCAAGAAGCAGAACGTCGCGACCGCCGCCCACCACATTGTTCGGCTGGCCGGGACCGCATCGGCATTCCAGATCCCGCCGAGGGACAACACCGTCCCGACCGGGCCGAGTCCCGGCTCGGACCGAAGACCGAATGCTTCGACACCCGCCGCGGCGGACGTCGTGGTGGCGTCGCTGATCACCGACGTCACCACCCAGGGCAGCGTGCTCAGAATCCACAGGAGCACAACCACGATCGTGGACCGCAGCCCGACCGGACGGCCGATCAGCGCCACCGCCAGCACGATCCCGGCGAGCACCGATCCGGTCGGTGTCAGCCCGGCGGCCGCCAGCAGTCCGCCGAGCTGGAGAAACCGCACCGGCCCGGGACGGTCGCGGAGATCGACCACGGCGACGAGGAGCCAACCCAATGCGGCGTAACCGACCAGCAGACTCCAATGTCCCTGCAGGAGACGTTCGGCGACATAGGGATTCCAGATCGCCACGAGCACGGCGGCGACGGCTCCGGCGCGTCCGGCACCGGGGACGAGGCGGAAAGCCAACCGGCCGAAGCCGACACCGGCGAAGACCAACGCGGCCAGCAGGATCGCGGTGACCGCCGCGCCGCCGTCGACGACCGTCGACGCCATCGCGACGAACCAGTCCTGCGGTACCGCGCGCGGCGGCAGGTCACCGATGCCCAGCGTGGTGTCGGTGACGTGGGTGCGCGGCGTCGACACCGCGTCCCGGTACAGCAGGTAACCGGGTCCGACGCCGATCAACCCGGGGAGCAGCGGCGCCAGGACGGCCACGGCCGCAACGACACTCACCAGGTAGAGCGTCGGCAGCAACCGTCCGGAGAACACCGCGACCCGCGCGGCTCAGAAGTGGTGGGTGTCCGACGGCGCGGGTGCATGCACCGGGTCGTCGTCGAACTTCGACTCGGTGATGCCGTAGGCGCGCGCGAGGTCGAGGATCTTGGTGGCACGCGCGATGCGGGGGAGGTCCGATCCGTTGCGGATCTCCCCGCCGTCTCGCTCGAACTCCGCGAAGAACTCCCGCGCCCAGGTGATCTCGTCTTGGGACGGGGACAGGCCCTCGTTGACCGGGGCGCACTGCGCGGGGGTCAGACAGATCTTGCCGGTCATGCCGAACTCCGCACTCACCGCGGTGGCCTCGCTCAGCTTGAGAGCGCTGGAGCCGACGGTCGGTCCGTCGATGGCGCTGGGAAGATGAGCGGCCTTGGCGGCGATGGTGAATCGCGACCGGGCGTAGGCCAGCGTCAGCGGATTGTCGCCGAAGCCGGTGTCCCGCCGGAAGTCGCCGATCCCGAAGGCGAGGCGGAAGGTGCCCTTGGCGGAGGCGATCTCGCTGATCCGCTCGAGTCCGCGGGCGGTCTCGACGAGGGCGACGATCGGGAGACCCGGTAGGCGCTTGGCGGTCTCGGTCACGTGGTCGACGGACTCGACCATCGCCAGCATCACGCCGCCGACGGCGGTCTGCGCGAGTGCCTCCAGGTCATCGGCCCACCATGGGGTGCCGAAGCCGTTGATGCGGACCCATTCACCGGCGCCGGGACCGGAACCGTCCTTGGGGCCGATCCAACGTACGACGTTGTTCCGCGCCTCGACCTTGTCCTTGGGAGCCACCGCGTCCTCGATGTCGAGCACGACGATGTCGGCGCGCGAGCGAGCCGCCGGCTCGAACTTCGCGTAGTGGGCGCCGTTGACCAGGAGCCAGCTTCGGGCCAGCACCGGATCGATACGCGAACCGACATCGGTCGATTCGGCGTCGTAGGTCGTGTTGTCGTCGTACATCGATGTCTCTCGTCCGTGAATTCTGCAGCCTACCCATCGTTGCCTATGCCCGATGACCGGTGCAAAGCACCCTGCGCGCGGGAGCCGGTGTCAACTCGGCACACTTGTGCCATGCAGCAGACCAGGCCGACCGGACGGCGCCGGGCCGCTTCGGGCACCGTCGGCGCCGTCGGATCGGTGGCCGTCGGCTCGATGGTCGCCAACATCTGCATGTACGTGGTCCATCTGAGCGCGAGCGCGCGCTATCTGGATGTCAGCGAATACGGCGAGTTCGCGGTCCTGCTGTCGGCGATGCTCGTGTTGGGCGTACCCGCGCTGGCGCTGCAGAACGTCGTCGCACGCGAGGTGGTCCTGGGCTGCGACGAGCGCCGTCTGCGGCGGGTGGGGATTCAGACGACCCTGTATGTGGTCCTCCTGGTCGCGGTCGCCACACCGCTGGTCGCCCTGCTGATGCGCACCGATGTGGTCACGACACTGGCCGCCCTCGGCGCTGCCCCGTTCCTCGCACTGATCGCCGCAGGTCAGGGCATTCTGCAGGGGCGCGGCGAGTTCCGGACGCTGTCGTGGGTGTTGGCCGCGGTCGGGATCCTGCGCTCGATGCCCATCGTGGGCGCTTTCGTCGCGGGTGCCGGTCCGGCGGGCGGACTCCTCGCCGGAACCGTGGGTGCCGCGGTCTCGGCGGTCGTCGTCTGGCTGGTCGTCGGGAAAGTCGGGGAGCGCGCGTCGGACGCGGGCACGGTGGGAGTCCTCAGCGTGGTCCGCGCGTCGCAGGTCCAGTTGGTGCTCATCGTGGCGTCGTCGGTGGATCTGCTGCTCTCACCGCGGGTTCTCGACGCCGAGTCGGTCGGCGTCTACGCGCTCGGCGCGATAGCCACCAAGGTCGCGTTCTGGCTGCCGCAGGCCATTGGCGTCGTCTTCTACCCGCGCCTCGCCGACCCCGCCCGGTCCCGGGTCTCCCTGCGGCAGGCAGTGGCGGTGGTCGCCGGCGTCGGCGTGGTCCTGACTCTCGGCGCGGGGCTCGCGGGACCGCTGGTGCCGACCGTGTTCGGCGACGGCTACGACCAACTCGTCCCACTCCTGTGGCTCTTCGCCTACATCGGTGCCGCCCTCGCCGTCCTCCAGGTCGTGTTGCTGTCGGCGATCGCCCGTGATCGCACCCGCGTCGCCTTCGTGACGTGGATCGTCGTGGCGATCGAGGTGGTGGTCATCCTCACCGCTGCCGGTTCGGTGCTCGGGGTCGCGGCCACCGCGGCGGTCGCGGTGACGATCGCAGCCGCCGGCACGTGGGCGCTCACACGCTGATCGGCGGTTACATTCGGCCCAGACGCAGGAACGTTGCCGGGATCGGGAAGTTTCGGCAGGGTTGTGTGATGAGCGACAACGGAGTCACCAAGGTCACTGTCCAACGAGTCATCGAGGCACCGGTCGACGCGGTGTTCGACGTCCTCTCCAATCCCGAGAGGCATCAGGCACTCGACGGTTCGGGGTTCATCCGCGGCGTCGACCACGCCGATCGCATCCAGAACGTCGGTGAAGTGTTCACGATGAACATGGCGGGCGACCACATGGGCGGCGAGTACAAGACCGACAACCACGTCACCGGGTACGCCAAGGACAAGCTGCTGGCGTGGAAGACGACTCCCGCCGGCACCGAGCCTCCCGGCTGGGAGTGGTTGTGGGAGCTGGAAGCCCAGGGCCCCAACGAGACGCTGGTCCGGCACACCTACGACTGGTCGAAGGTCACCGACAAGAAGCTCCTCGAGCAGGTGAAGTTCCCGCTCGTGACCGAGGCCCAGCTCGAGGACACCCTCGGCCGTCTTGCGGCCGAGGCTGCTTCCTGAGTTCTATCCGTCGGTTCCGGCGGTGCCACCGCCGCCGGACCGCCGGAACCTCGCGGGCATCCACGCCGGGTTGATCAGGAGCGCCCCGACGACCAGCGCGGCGACGCCGAGGACGCCGGTCACGATCGGCACGATACGACCCCAGATCGTGATCGGCGTCGCGAGATCCGAAGCGAGACGCGACATCTGGGACTGTGTCGTGTCGTCGTAGGAGAAGGTCGCCTGCAGGTGCGGCAGCCGGAAGTCCGGCGGCACACCGGGAGTGCCGTCGGGGAAGGCGTAGAACTCGTCGACGGTGATCTTCGCGTCGACGATCGTGCCCGTCCGCGGTTCGACGGCCAGGTCCCACGAACTGCGGTGTCGCAGAGTGGCAGTCAGGTCGCGGCGCGGGCCGTCGATGCCGAACCACGATGCCGGCCGGGTGATGACGACATCCGTGCCGACCGGCCTGCCGAGCGCGGCCCGGGCGAGGTCGGTCTCGGGGACCTCGGCGCGGAACCGGGCGACGTCCTTGCCGACGACCTCGGTGTCGCCGTCGTACTTCAGGGGCACGGTCGTCCGCGTGACGACGTCGAAGAACTCGTGGTCGGTCAGGCGGGTGTCGAAGGGCAGCAGGTAGGTGAAACCGCGGCGGTCGGGCACCAGCACCGGCGCCTGATTGCTGTCGTACTGGATTTCCGACGCCCCGCGCGCGGACAGCTGCGGTTCGGCGGTCTCCCGGTCGAGGGTCACCCGGTCCTTGACCGCGTTGACCGTGGCGTCGTTGCAGGCGTCCGGCGAATCGGCGTCGGCGCCACTGCCGGGCCGCGGATCCTCCGGCTCCACCGCCCGGTCGTCGATGCGCAGCGTCTCGGCCTGGACCGAGGTGCCGGCCTGCAGCGTGACCCGATGTTCGTCGGACGGCTGGACCGCGACGACCCGCTGCTGGCGGACCAGATCGGCGTCGAGTGTCCGTGCGGCGGGTGTCGCCAGCGAGCAGCGGTCGAGGATCGTCGCGTCCTCGGCGGTGGCCACCGTGGTGAAGTCGGTGCTCAGCGGGATCTCGCGGAAGTTGCCGACGAGCAGTGTCGGCAGCGCGATGGTCACCGCGACGAGGAAGCTGCCGATGAAGATGAGCGTCGGTCCGGCCAGATCCGCGGTCGACCAGCGGTGAGGTGCGGACTGTTCCACCGCGGATGGGGGCACCGGGGACGGCTCCGAAGACATGGTGGCGAGGGTAGTGGATGCCACCGGGCTACCCTGTCACCAGCATGACCAGCACCGACTCCGCCCGCGACTCAGTCGCAGCATCGAACACCGATTCCCGCTCCGGCGCGCCGCGCTCCGACGCCGCCGGTCCGGCGGCCACGTCGCGACGCTTCTACCCACAACTCGAGGGCATGCGTGCGCTCGCCGCGATCGGCGTCCTGATCACGCACGTGGCCTTCCAGACGCGGGCCGTCGAGATCGCGGTCCTCGGCCCCGTCCTCGGTCGCCTCGACCTTGCCGTCGCGCTGTTCTTCGGGCTCTCCGGGTTCCTCCTGTGGCGGCCGTGGGTCGACGCCGCGCACCGAGGTGCCGGGCATCCGTCGATCCCGCGGTATCTCAAGCACCGCGCCGTCCGCATCTGGCCCGCGTACGTCGTGGTCGTCGTGCTGGTGCTTCTTCTCCTGCCGGAGGCCCAGGGCGCCGACTTCGACGTCTGGCTCGCCAACCTCACCCTGACCCAGGTCTTCGTGCCCCTGACGCTGACCGCAGGACTCACCCAGATGTGGAGCCTGTCGGTCGAGATCGCCTTCTACGCGCTGCTCCCGCTCATAGGTCTCGCACTGGTGCGGTTGCGGGGCCGACAAGCTGGTGCGCGCATCCCGGTGCTCTTGGTGCTCGGCGTTCTCAGCCTCGGCTGGGCCTGGGTCGGCACCTCGCTCCCCGTCGCCGATGGTGTGGAGACCAAGAACTGGGTGTTCGGTCACCTGCCGTGGTTCGTCGCCGGCCTGATCCTCGCCGAGGTCGCCGGCGTGCTCGACACCGCAGGAGCGCCACGCGGGCGGTGGATGAACCTGGCGATACGGCTCAGCGCGAACCGGTGGCTGATGTTCGGGGTCCTCGTCGTCGCCTACGGGCTGGCGTGCACCCGCTTCGCCGGTCCGACCGGTCTCGGCGACGTCACCAACATCGAGTTCGTCGCCAAGATGACTCTCGGTGCGCTGTGCGGCTACGCGCTTCTCGCGCCGCTCGTCTGCAACCCGGGGCCGTTCCGGTTCCTCACCTCACGCGTGATGCTCGCGCTGGGACGCTGGTCCTACGGCATCTTCATCTGGCACGTCGCGGTCCTCGCAGTAGTCTTTCCGCTGTTCGGCATCGTGCCGTTCAACGGCAACACTCTCCTGGTCCTGGTGATCACTCTGGGACTCTCGGTCGGGATCGCCGCGGCGTCTTACGCCTTCGTCGAGGAACCGGCGCGGAACTGGTTGCGCAACCGCGACACCCGACGACGCAACCGGCCGGCTGCTGCTTCCTCGTCGGCGGATTCTTCGGATTCCCCGGCCGACCAGAACACCAGCCAGCCGGTCATCAACACCGCGATCAACGCGGGCAACTGAACCCACCACTCCCAGCCGTGGTAGCCGCCGGCGGCGTGCCACGGACCGGCGGTCAGACCGACGGTCGCGAGCATCATCATCGCGAAGGTCGTTGTCACCCCGGCTTTCGGCGGGATCGCCGCGGCGACCACACCCACCCCGATGCCCACGGCCAGGCCCCACCAGCCCGACAACAACCACGACGCACCGAGAATCCCCAGACCGGCAGCCATCAGGGTGAACCGCCCGGTGGTCACGGTTCGCGGTTCGGCGACGGCCTCCCGTCGCGAGGACGGCCACCATGCCGCGACGAGCAGCAGGGCCATCAGCACGAGTCCGACGACAAGCGACCAGCGGTACAGCGAGTCGAACCGGTAGGTGAGCTCGACCGTGCCCGACGCCCCGGCCGGCACGATCCAGCCCTGCTGCCAGCCGTTCACGACCACCGGCGACAACTCCCGGCCGTCGACCCGCGCGACCCAGCCCGGGTTGGTGGATTCGGGGACCACGAGCAGGCGTTCGGGACCGGAATCGATCTGCACCGCACGACTCGCCGCGGTCCACTCGGAAACGTCCGGCGTGGTCGTCGCGGCGCCGTCCACCGGCGACCCGACCGTCAGTGACACGGCGTCGACGGTGAACGCCTGACCGGGATTGACGGACACCTCCTGCTGCCCGGCGGGCAACCGCAGCTCGCCCGGCGTGCAGGCACGGGCCACCACTGGTTCCCCGGAACGCAGTGCGGCCGTGGTGGTCCGCGCGGAGATCCCGACCACCTGACCGGCGGCGGTGATGCCGAGGCCATCGCCGCAGCGGATCTCGACGACCCGGTCACCGTCAGCGGGTGCGCGCGGTGCCGGGAAGACCTCGACCTCGGCGATGCCCGGTGGTGCGGGCGTCGCGAATCCGAGGCTGTTGACGTCGATCAGGTCGCGCTGTTCGCGGATGGTGATCTCGATGCGGTCGGTGATCGCCGGGTCGAGCCGCAGGACGCCGTCCTTGCCGACCTCACGGATCTGTTCGCCGGTGCCGAGATCGACGGCGACCTCGGTCGGGGTGGCCGGGTAGTCGCCCGGCGCAACGAGTTTCACTGATTCGACACGCTGCTCGGCGGGCAGGTGGACGACCAGGGTCGGCGTGGCGTCGTCGGCCGGCTCTTCGTCGTCCTCGCGATCCTCGGGCTTCTCCTCGTCGGGGATCTGCGGCGCGGTCCACGTGGTGCCGGGGTCGCCGTCGACGGCCGCGGCCGGGCTGCCGCGGGGGTCGGTGACCGGTCGCGGTCCGGTGGCCGTCATGCCGCCCGGTGTGGCGAGCAGTCGGTCGAGTGCGGCGCCGGGACGTGGCCGGAGAACGGCCGACGGGGTGACCGCGGTGTCCTGGGGAACCGACAGGGCGCGGCTGAACACCGACGACGTCTCCGGTGACAGGCCGAGGCCCGGTGCGCAGCGGGTCTTCTCGCGAGCCGGATCGGCGACGCACCAGGCCCGCCCGTTGAGTTCGGAGTACAGCAGCCACTGGGCGACGGTGGTGCCCGCCCCGAGTTCGGGCAGGACGACGCGGTGTCTGATCTGCAGCGGCGTGGAGGTGCGCAGGTTCGACACCTCCACCTCACCGAGGGCGAACTGGTTTCCGGCGGTGCCGTCCTCGGTGCGCAGGGCGCGGATCTGAATCCAACGGGTCGGGCCGCTCGGGGCGGTCACCGTCGTCGGCTCACCCGGCTCGAGCCCCGACGCCACGGTGCTGCCGGCCTCCGTGGTGATCAGGACGCTGGTCACGTCCGAGCCGAGGGCCTTCGCGGTGGTCAGCGACAACGCGAGATCCGTCTGGGGAGTGGTGAACCCGATCCGCATCCACCGGCCGACAGCCCCTTCGAGTCCGCCGCTGACCCAGGCCGTCTGGGGGTTGCCGTCGAAGGCCGCGGCGGGGGAGTTCGCCGGCGAGGTCTGTCCCGGTTGCACCGCGTCCGATGCCGAGCCCGACGTCGTGACCTCGATCTCGCCACTCCGGTTGTCCAGCAGCCATTCCCCGCGGACGAGCGGCTGATCGTCGACCGGGTAGTCGGCGGCCGCGTTCTGCGTGCGCCGCGGGTCGTCGGCCGACCGGATGGCGGAGCTGTGGTCGTCGACCCGTCCGAAGTCGGTTTCGCGGTCGCTCGGGGTGTCGGTGACGATGAGTGGGCCGTCGGCGATCCCGGCGCGTCGGGCATCGGCGTCGAGCAGGACCGGTCCGAGAGGCGGAAGGCCTTGTCGTGCACGTACTTCGGCGAGCGCCGCGATGGCCTCCGGGCCGCCGGCCACGCGCGGGATGCCGCGCTCGTCGACGAGGAGGGGGCCGGTGCCGTCGAATCCCGTCGCCTCGACCGCATAGATCTGGACGGCGGGCATGGTGGGTCGCAAACCGTTGTCGCGCATCACGCCCCGGACGCTCGGCGGTCCGACCTGGGGACCGAACTGTGCCACCCGCGTCAAGCCGGGGGAGGTGTCGAGTGCCTGCTGCGCGAGGAGGGGTCGCGCGGACCGGGAGGTCTCGGGGTCGAGATCTGCGCGCAGCACGACGAAGCCCACGCCCTGCTGGGCGAGGGTCTCGGCCAGGCCGGGTGACCCCCGGCCGGCGGCGATCTCGCGTTGCACGGAGTCGAGTGCGCGGATGGCTCCGGGCGGGGTCAGCGGGATGGCGTCGCGCACGGCCCACGGGGCGTCGGCGAGCGGTTGCAGGGGTTCGTCGCGGGTGAGACCCCACAGCTGATCGGCGAACGGCGCGCCCGGGACGACGAGGGCGCGCGCTGGTGGCGAGTCGTCGGGGCGAGCGCTGTGTTCGGACAACCAGTCCGCGGTCTGCTTCCAGTGGTTCGGGATCGCGGTGTAGGTACCGGCGGGAGCGAGCTGACCGGTCCAGATGAGCGACCCGGCGCCGATGACCGCCACCAGCAGCACGATGGCCGCGGCCACCGGGCGGGATCGCTGGGGATGTGCGAAGGCCGAGAGTGTCTCCCGAACGGAGACGGTGCCGGGCAACGGGACCCGTGCCAGCAGGTGCGCGACACCGAGTACCAGCGGGATGCGGATGAAGGGTTCGAACTTGTGGATGTTGCGCAGCGGCGCACCCGAACCGTCGAGGAACACCCGGATCTGCTCGGCGATCGGCGACCCGAGACCCCCGGCGAAGCCGACACACATGACCACCAGGCCCACGCCCAGGATCGCCACGAGGCGACCGCGGAACGGCATGTGCCGCATGCACAGACCGGCGAGCCCCGCAGCGGCGATCGTGCCGGTGGCCAGTACCGCGGCCGGTTGGGTGACGAGGACCGCGCCGGCGACACGCTCGGTCGAGACGAACGGGGTCCACGAGCTCGCGCCGCGCATGACCTCGGTCAGCGACGTCCACTGCGTCGTGACGCGGGCGGACTCGATGTAATCCAGGAAGGGCGGGCTGACGCGGGACAAGATGAGCAGCGGGACGATCCACCACGCGCACGCCAGGAACAGGCCCAGGGCGGTCCAGGCACCGAAGCGCCACCAGCGGCGGTCTCGTGGCCGGTGCAGAAGCCACCACATGGCCGCGACGCCGAGCGCGGCGGCCGTGGCGACCGCGTTCACCGCACCCATCAGGGCGACGGCAGCCGCTGACCGTGCGGCCTCCCGCCAGAGCGGCCGACCATCGGAGGCAGAGGCGTCGAGCGCCCGGATCACCGGCAGCAGGACCCAGGGCGCCAGCATCATCGGCAGTGTCTCCGACGAGATCGAGCCGAGGGTGGTGAGGACGCGCGGACTCAGGACGAAGACGACGCCCGCGAAGATCCGCGACGCCGGTGAGCCCAGTCGCAACGCCTCCGCGACACGCACGATGCCGACGAAGCCGACGGTGAGGAGCAACGCCCACCACAACCGCTGGACGATCCAGGGCGGGACCGACAGCAGATCACCGAGGGCGAAGAAGGCGCCGTGCGGGAAGAAGTATCCGTACGCCTGGTTCTGGACCTGCCCCATCGGGGCATTCGGGGTCCACAGGTGCGCCGCCCGCGCGAGGAACCCGAGCGGGTTCGCCGTCAGGTCGAGCTTGGTGTCGGCGGCGATCTGGCCCGTCGACTGCAGCAGGCAGACGATCAGCGCGATCGCGGCAGCCACACCGATCCCACGTGCCGACAGGACACCTGTGGAAGCGGTGGTCGATGTACTACTCAGTTGCTGCTGCCGTCAGAAGGGCCCCGACGCCGAGCATCGGGGGCGGGCGTCAGTTGGTCTCGCCCGCGCCGCCGCGCGATCCGTAGTCGACCGAACCCTGGACGAATCCGCTGTTCGGATTGATGTTGTTCAGGTCCGTCGACGGGCTGTTCTCGGAGGCGAGGAACCCGCCGAGGAACACCGCGCCGAGTCCCACCAGGATGCCGGCCACTCCGGCGACGGCGCCGGCCACAAGGCGGTTGTTTGTCATGGCGAAGAAACTACCATCGCGCGGTGTCTCACCTCGGTGTCACCCGCGCATGTCCGGCGGTTCGGGCACGGGTTTCGACATCAGCGGCGCGAGCGGACCTTCGCCAGCGTGCGATCCCACAGCAGTTGGGTGCTCAGTTTCAGCACCTCTGGCTTGTGGACGTCGCGGCTGAGCAGCAGCGTCGACGCCGTGATCGTGCCGGCCGACGCCTTCGACCGGTGGCCGGAGTCCAGATGCGGTTGCGGGTCGTATTCGATGGCGAGCTGGATCGCCTCGGCCTTCTTCGTCCCGGCGATCTCGTCGGCGAGCCACAGCGCGAGGTCGATGCCGGCGGAGACACCGGCCGCGGTCACGATGCGTTCGTCGGGGCCGGCGCGCACGATGCGCTCGTCCGGCACCGCGGTCACGCCGTAGAGGGACAGCGCGGCCAACGACGACCAGTGGGTGGTCGCGCGGAGACCGTCCAGCAGCCCGGCGGCAGCCAGGACCACCGAGCCGGTGCAGACCGACGTCGTCCATTGCGCGCCCGGGCTGACAGCACGCAGCCAGTCCAGGAGCTTCTCGTCCTTCGCCGCGCCGAAACACCCCGGGCCGCCGGGGACGAGGATCAGATCGGGTGACGGCGTCTCGTCGAACGAATGCGTCGCACCGATGAGGAGAACACCGGAATCGGCGACGACCGGTCCGGCCTCGTGCGTGACGAACCGGACCTCCGCGTCGGGAAGCATGCGCAGCACCTCGTAGGGGCCGATGAGGTCGAGGGCGGTGAACCGCGGGTAGAGGACGATCGCGATCTGCGTCATGGGTGTGCCTGTCTGTTCGGTGATGGTGGTGCGGTGGTCAGCGAAAGGTCTTGCGATAGTGGTCGGGGGAGACGCCGAGGCGTCGGATGAACGTGCGGCGCAACGACTCCGAGGAGCCGAATCCGCAGCGCGCGGCGATCACCGGCATGGTGTCGGAGGATTCGGTCAATGCACGGCGAGCCGCGTCGGTGCGGACCCGCTCGATGTAGTCGCTGGGCGGTTCGCCGGTCTCCTCGGTGAAGACGCGGGAGAAATGGCGAGGACTCATCGCGGCTTCCTGCGCGAGGTCGTGAAGCCGGTGGGGCAGTCCGGGTTCGGCCTCGATGCGTTGCTGCGCATCGCGGATCACGTCGCGGCGCGCCCGTGGCATCCACACCGGCGGAGCGAACTGGCTCTGCCCGCCGGGGCGCCGCATGTAGAGGACCAGCCAGCGGGCGACCAGCTGGGCGAGCTCGGTGCCATGGTCCTCTTCGACGACGGCGAGGGCGAGGTCGATGCCCGCGGTGACGCCGGCCGACGTCCAGACGTGATCGGAGCTGCGGACGAACAGCGCCTCGGCGTCGACCTGCACCGTCGGGTATCGCTCGGCGAGGTGCTCGGCCATGGCCCAGTGCGTCGCCGCGCGCCGGCCGTCGAGGAGACCGGCCTCGGCGGCCAGGAAGGCGCCGTTGCAGACGCTGATGACGCGCCGCGCCCGGGTGGCCGCCTCCCGAATCCACTCGATGAGTTCGGCGTCGTCGACGGCCCGGTGGACGCCCATGCCGCCGGGCAGCAGCAGGGTGTCGACGAGTTCGGCGGGGTCTGGCAGTACGTGGGCGACGAACTGCAGTCCGACGCCGGTGTCGATCGGCTGCCCGTGCTGCGACACCAACCGCAGGTCATAGGTGACGGGCGACCCCTGATCACGCAGGGCGATCGACGCGGTCGTGAAGACGTCGGCCGGTCCCGTCACGTCGAGCGACTGCACCCCGGGGAACCCGAGAACCAGCACGGTTCGTGTCATGAGCTCATCCTGGCCGACACGGCTCACGTCGTCCAGGTCATGCATCCCACACTTGAGGACATCGGGACTAGAGCGTCAGCTCTGGTTCCCGCTCGCACTTGGCCGGGACGATGAACACCGGTCGATGGCAGTGTTTGAGGACGCGTTCGGCGACGCTGGACCGCAGCAATGCCTTGAGGCCCGACGCCCCGCGGGTCCCGGTGACGAGCAGATCGACGTCGAGTGCCTCGGCGGCGGCGACGAGAGCGCCCCACACCGTCGACTCGACCTCGACGAGCGTGCCCTTCGTCGACAGGCCGCATTCGCGGGCCAGAGCCACGCCGCGTTCGTTGATCTTCGCGGCCTCGTCCTCGAGGGCGCGGTCGACCCCGGCGTCGAGTTGCGTGTCGACGAACGGCTGCATGCCGCCGGCGAGGGTGGACATCCGGGCGGGTGTCATGCCGCCGGGTTGCCAGGCGGTGACGACGACGGCGGATTCGGCGCGCAGGAAGTGTCCGGCATAACGGATCGCACGATCGGCGTTCGGTGAGCCGTCGTAGGCGATCATCAACGTCTGTCCGGCGCGATTGGCACCGCGACCGCTGGGGGCGGTCGCGGACCCGGCCGAGATGGACCCCACGTCCATTTGCTCAGGTTACATGCCAGACTCGAGCCATGGGCCCAACTCGACGACCTCGCTGGATTCGGAACGCGCTGACGACTGCGACGGTCGCGGCATTGAGTCTCGGTCTCGCCGCGTGTGATTCGTCGACGCCCGAATCCGCGCCGCCCACACCGTCCGCGTACGCCTCGCCCTCGGCCTCGCCGTCGTCGGTGTCCGCGACGACCACTCCTGTCGCAAACGCTTGTGGCGCGGAACAACTCGCGAAGCTCACGCTGCGGCAGAAGCTGGCCCAGCTGATCGTCGTGGGTGTCACGGGCGCCGGCGACGCGCAGCAGATCGTGGAGGACGAGCAGATCGGCGGGATCTTCGTCGGGAGCTGGACCGACAAGGCGATCCTGACGAGTGGTGCGGCATCACGGATCTCGCAGAACTCGTCGATCCCGTTGATGGTCACGGTCGACCAGGAGGGCGGTCGGGTGTCGCGGCTGTCGTCGCTCGGCATCGACCACGCCTCCCCTCGTGAACTCGCACAGACGAAGACGCCCGCGCAGGTGAAGGAGATCGCCGCCGGCGTCGGCCGTCAGCTCAAGGATCTCGGCGTCACCGTCGACTTCGCACCGGTCGCCGACGTCAGCGACGAGTCGGACAACGAGGTCATCGGCGACCGTTCGTTCAGCAACGACCCGGCCGTCGTCACCGAGTACGCGGCCGCCTACGCCGCGGGGCTCGCCGAGGCCGGAATCACGCCGGTGTACAAGCACTTTCCCGGTCACGGTCACGGCTCGGGCGATTCGCACCTCGGCGTGGTGACCGTGCCGTCGCTCGCCGAACTGCAGACCAGCGACCTCGTACCGTTCCGCAATCTGCTGCGCGATCCCGGGACCGCCGGCGTCATGGTCGGCCACCTCGTCGTGCCCGGGCTGACCGAGGGACTGCCGGCGTCGATCAGCCGGCCGGCCATCCAGATGCTGCGCACGGGGGAGGGCTACAGCGGACCGCGCTACAACGGCGTGATCTTCTCCGACGACCTGTCGGGCATGGCGGCGATCAGTCAGCGCTACCCGATCGAGCAGGCCGTGGAGAAGTTCATCCTCGCCGGCGGCGACGTCGCCCTGTGGCTGTCCACCGACCGCGTCTCGTCGGTGCTCGACAATCTGGAGGGCGCGGTCAAGCGCGGACGCCTTGCGCCTGCACGCCTCGACGCGAAGGTGATCCGCGTCCTCCGGTCCAAGGGTGTCGTCACCTGCTGAGTAATCTGTCCTCAGCAACCCGAGCGAACGTTAAACTTACCGCTTGGTAAGTTTATTGGGTATCGTCGTTCGGACACGACAGCGAGGATGGAGTTGGCCATGTCGGGCGGAACCAAGCGCCTGCCGCGCGCAGTGCGTGAGCAGCAGATGCTCGACGCCGCCGTGAAGGTGTTCGCGCAGAACGGTTTCCGCGAGACCTCGATGGATGCCATCGCGTCCGAGGCGCAGATCTCCAAGCCGATGCTGTACCTGTACTACGGCTCCAAGGAGGAGCTGTTCAGCGCCTGCATCGCCCGTGAGTCCGGACTCTTCATCGACGCGATGAGCGTCGGCTTCGACCCGTCACTCACCCAGCGCGAGCAGGCCGTCACCGTCATCCGTGAGTTCCTCCGCTTCGTGCACGAGAACCGCGAGTCGTGGCGTGTGCTGTACCGCGTCGCGATCGGGACCGCGAGCTTCGCCGGCATCGTCTCCGACAGTCGCCAGCGCGTGACGGAGATGGTCGCCGCGCTCATCAAGGCCGGCACCACCGTGGAGACCGCCGGCGACATCGACTTCGAGCTCACCGCCGTCGCCATCGTCGGCGCCTGCGAGGCGGTCGCCGACCGAATCACCGAGGGTGACGTCGACCTCGAGAAGGCCACCAACATGCTCGTCGGCATCGCCTGGCGCGGCCTGAAGGGTGTCGGTACCGACATCTGAGGCTTGGCCCTGAGTAGCGAGCTTGCGAGCGTATCGAAGGGCGCTCACACGATCCGTTCCCGCTCACGCGAATGGGGTGAGCGGGAACGGATCTCGTGAGCGAAAATCAGCCCTTCCGCGTCGTCGCGGTGAGGTGGGGGAATCCCTTGCGACGGTCGCGGATCGCGATGTCGAAGTTGCCCTCGCCGTCGATGCGGCGGGTGTAGAGGTTCACCTTGGCGGGCAGCAGGATCGGCTTGCCGAACTTGACGTCGTAGGTGACCGCGCCGGGCAGCTGGGCCTCGACGTTTGCGATTGCCGCTGCGGCGCTCCACATCCCGTGGGCAATCGCCTTGGGGAAGCCGAAGGCCTTGGCGGTCAGGTTCGCCATGTGGATCGGGTTGCGGTCGCCCGATGCGGCGGCGTACTCGCGGATGCGTCCCAGGTCCACGGACAGAACCGAATCCGGCGGCGGCGGGGTCTTCGACTTCGGTTCGGGACCGCGCGGCTCGTCGGACAGGCTGGTCCGCTGCTGCTTGAGGAACGTCGCCGTCTGCGTCGTCACCAGCTCGGTGCCGACGCTGATCTCGCTGATGACGTCGACGAGGATGCCCTTGCGGTGCTCCCGCAGGTTCTCCGCGTGGGTCTCGATGGACAGCGGCTCGCCGACCTCGATCGGACGCTTCCGCTCGATCTTGTTCGTCATGTGGACCGAACCGATTGCACCGAACGGGAACTCGTCCGACGTCAGCAGCTTCATGACCACCGGGAACTGCAGCACGAACGGGTACGTCACCGGCAGGGTGGCGCCGAAGCGCTGACCGGTTGCATGGCAGTACGCCTGCAGCGCAGCGGGATCGACGCGGACGCCCTCGAGCCGGTAGTGAGTGTCGGGCAGCGGCGCGTCGGCCGGGACGCGGGCCGGCTTGCCGACGCCCGGCAGCATCCCGGTGACGGCCTTGCCGTACAGCTCGCCGGTGCCGGGGGCGCCGGGAAGAGTGATCGTCTTACCCATCACGCACCCAGGAATCCCTGGCCGCAGACGCGGACCACGTTGCCGGTGATGGCGCTGCTCGCCGGGTTGGCGAAGTAGGCGACGGTCTCGGCGACGTCGACGGTCTGGCCGCCCTGCTGCAGCGAGCTCATCAGGCGACCGGCCTCGCGGGTGGCCAGCGGGATCGCCGCGGTCATCTTGGTCTCGATGAAGCCGGGGGCGACGGCGTTGATGGTGATGCCCTTCTCGCCCAGGATCGGCGCGTAGGCGTCGACCAGGCCGATGACACCGGCCTTCGATGCGCCGTAGTTGGTCTGGCCGCGGTTACCGGCGATCCCGGCGATCGACGAGACGTCGATGACCGCGCCGCCCTCACGGAGCGCACCCTTCTCCAGCAGCTTCTCGACGAGGGTCTGCGGAGCGATGAGGTTCACCGCGATGACGGCGTCCCAGCGGGCGTCGTCCATGTTGGCGAGCAATTTGTCGCGGGTGATGCCGGCGTTGTTGACGATGATGTCGATGCCGCCGTGGCGCTCGAGGGCGTGCTCGGCGAGCTTGTCGCCGGCGTCGGGAGCGGTCACATCCAGCGGGAACGCGGTGCCGCCGACCTTGTTGGCCGTCTCCGACAGCGCGTCCCCGGCCTGCGGGACGTCGGCGGCGATGACGTGGGCGCCGTCGCGGGCGAGGACCTCGGCGATGGTCGCGCCGATGCCGCGGGCGGCGCCGGTCACCACGGCGACCTTGCCCTCCAGCGGACGATCCCAGTCCTTCGGGGCGGTCGCGTCGGCCGAACCGACGCGGATGACCTGTGCGTCGACGAAAGCGGACTTGGCCGACAGCACGAAGCGTACGGTCGATTCCAGGCCGCTCAGACCGGTCTGGGCGTCCGGCGAGACGTACACGAGCTGGACGGTTGAGCCCTTGAGCAGCTCCTTGCCGAGCGAGCGGGTGAAGCCCTCGAGGGCCCGCTGTGCGACGCGCTCGGACGGATCGGTCACCAGCTCCGGCGTGGTTCCGATGACCAGGAAGCGCGCGCACGGCGCGGTTGAGCGCATGGCCGGCTGGAAGAACTCGAACAACTGACGCAGCTCGGCCGGGGAGGTGATGCCGGTGGCGTCGAAGACCAGGCCGCCGTACTTGTCGGCGCTACGGCCGGTCAGGGCGTTCTGGATGAGGTCGTAATCGTCGCCCGAGAGCATCTCCCGGAGCGGTTCGACGAGGCGCCCCGAGCCTCCGAGCAGCACCGGACCCGGCAGCGGCGGCTCCGACGGCTTGTACCGCCGCAGGGGCGGCGGGACGGGGAGGCCGGCCTGCTTGGCGATGAAAGCGCCCGGGCCGGAATGGACGAAGCTCGAGTACAGGCCAGTTGTTCCGTTGGCGGCCATGTTGGATCTCCTCTGACTGTCGTTCGACAACGAACTTACTGTTGAGTAAGAATACGCTATAGATACCGCACACGACCCTGGAGATCGACGTGGCAGAGAACAGCACCACCCCGAAGAAGCCCGAGACCCGCACCGAGCGCCCGGTGGCGATCCTCGGCGGCAACCGCATTCCGTTTGCCCGCCAGGACAAGGCATATGCCAAGGTCAGCAATCAGGAGATGTTCACCGCCGCTCTCGACGGCCTGGTGAGTCGCTTCAACCTGCAGGGTGAGCAGCTCGGCATGGTCGCCGGCGGCGCCGTGCTCAAGCACGCCCGTGACTTCAATCTCATCCGCGAATCGGTGCTGGGCTCGGCCCTGTCGCCCTACACCCCCGCCTTCGACATCCAGCAGGCGTGCGGCACCGGTCTGCAGGCCATCACGACCGTCGCCGACGGCATCGCACGGGGCCGCTACGACGCCGCGATCGGTGGCGGCGTCGACACCACCTCCGACGCCCCGATCGCCGTGGGCGAGGGCCTGCGTCGCCAGCTGCTCGAGGTCAACCGCGCCCGCTCCACCAAGGACCAGATCCTCGGCGCCGCGAAGCTGCTCACCAAGCTCGGGATCGAGATCCCGCAGAACGGCGAGCCGCGCACCGGGATGTCGATGGGCGAGCACGCCGCCATCACCGCCAAGGAATTCGGCATCAAGCGCGCCGACCAGGACGAGCTCGCCGCACGCAGCCACCAGAACATGGCGGCCGCCTACGACGACGGCTTCTTCGACGACCTGATCACCCCGTTCATGGGTCTGACGCGCGACCAGAACCTGCGCGGCGATTCGACCGCGGAGAAGCTCGCCAAGCTCAAGCCCGTCTTCGGTGTCTCCCTCGGCGACGCGACCATGACCGCGGGCAACTCGACCCCGCTCACCGACGGTGCGTCGACCGTGCTGCTGGGCAGCGACGAGTGGGCCGCCGAGCGCGGTCTTCCGGTGCTCGCGTACTTCGTCGACAGCGAGACCGCTGCAGTCGACTACGTGAACGGACCCGACGGCCTGCTCATGGCCCCGACCTACGCCGTGCCGCGCCTGCTGGCCCGCAACGGTCTCACCCTGCAGGACTTCGACTTCTACGAGATCCACGAGGCGTTCGCGTCGGTGGTGCTCGCGACGCTGCAGGCGTGGGAGTCCGAGGAGTACTGCAAGGAGCGACTGGGCCTCGACTCGGCGCTCGGACCCATCGACCGGTCCAAGCTCAACGTCAACGGCTCCTCGCTCGCCGCGGGTCACCCGTTCGCCGCGACCGGCGGCCGCATCGTCGCGCAGGCGGCGAAGCAGATCAAGGAGAACGGCGGCGGTCGCGCGCTGATCTCGATCTGTGCCGCCGGCGGCCAGGGCGTCACCGCGATCATCGAGGGCTGATCCCTCGTCCGGCACGGTCCGGACCGAGCAGAGGGGACGGATCGAGCGACGAATCGCTCGATCCGTCTCCTTTTGGCACCCCGAATGGGGTCCTTCGTCACATGTTTGGACGAAACGTGGCCCCGAACGTGTCATCGGCCGAAAAGTAGCGTAAACATGAAGACAGCTCGGCAGAGCTGTCAGACCCCCGACCCGACAGCTCAGCCGGGGCACCTACATTTCTGGGGTATGAGTTCTGCGGCCACCACCCCGACTGGCCCAGGTAGTCAGCCGTGATGGATGGAGTTGTGACCACGAGCGCCCGGCGAGCACGCCACGCGGTACGCGCTGCGGTCGTCGTCGTCATCATTTTGGCGCTCGCCCTCTCCATCGACTTCGTCGCCACCCGCGATCACTCCGCACGCGGAGCCGTCGTCGGCGGGATCTCGGCGGGCAACCGCCACGCCGCCAAGCTGAACCCCGTCATCGACGAGCTGACCGCCCGCTCCACGCAGCCGGTCGTCCTGCGCACCCCCGAGGGCTCGGCCGAGGTCGCGCCGACCGAACTGGGGCTGACCTTCGACGCGGACGCGACCCGCGCACGTCTTCTCGAACAGCCGCGCAACCCGCTCACGCGCTTCCTGTCGCTCTTCGGTCGTGACCTCGACGTCGAGCCCGTCGTGACGATCGATCCCGCCGCCATGAACAAGGCCCTCGACGCCCACCGCAGGTCGCTGGAGAAGGCCGCGGTCGAGGGTGGAGTCCACTACGACGGCGCCACGCCGGTCGGCGACGAGCCGGCACCGGGTGAGCGCGTCGCCCGCCAGGCCGCCGCCGTCGTGCTCGTCGACCACTGGCTCGACGGCACGCCGATCGACATGCCGATGGAACCGTTCTCGCCGACCGTGACCTCGGAGGTCGTCGCCGCCACCGTGGCCGGCCCCGCCGACCGCGCGACGTCGGGGTCGGTGAAGCTCATCGACCGGCGCAAGCGCACGGTCGAGGTTCCGGCAGGCGACATCGGGGCGATGCTGACCTTCGTGCCCGACGGAAAGGGCGGTCTCACCCCGCACGTCGACGTCAAGAAAGCGCGCGAGTCTCTCGGCCCCGATCTCGATCCGTCCCAACGCCCCGCCGTCAGTGCGACATTCAGCCTCGCCAGTGGCCGCCCGACCGTCGTGCCCGCGATCACCGGTTCGAAGATCAACTGGGACAAGACACTTCAGGCGCTCGCCACGACGGCGACCGCAGCCGGTGGCAACCGTACCGCCGATGTCGTCTACGACGATGTCGACCCCAAGCTCACCACCGACGCCGCCCGCAAACTCGGTGTGCGCGAACTGATCAGCGAGTACACCACCGACGGCTTCTCGAGTGCCTCCGGTGAGAACATCCGCCTCGTCGCGGCCGAGGTCGACGGCGCGTTGGTCCTGCCCGGCAAGGTCTTCTCGCTCAACGGCCACACGGGTCCGCGAGGCACGGCCGAGGGTTACGTCGACTCGACGATCATCAACAACGGCCGCGCCGCGACGGCCGTCGGCGGCGGCATCTCCCAGTTCGCGACCACCCTCTACAACGCCGCGTACTTCGCGGGTCTCGAGGACGTCGACCACACCGAGCACGCGTATTACATCTCGCGCTATCCGGAGGCCCGGGAGGCCACCGTCTTCGAAGGCGCCATCGACCTGAAGTTCCGCAACAACACCCGGCACGGGGTGCTCATCGAGACCGGTTGGTCGCCGTCCGCGGTGACCGTGAGGTTGTGGGGCACCAAGGCATTCGAGGTCGAGTCGATCACCGGCGAGCGGACCGACCCCACCGAACCGGAACGGATCAAGCTCCCCAAGGGCGACGACTGCATTGCGAGCAGCGGCAGCAAGGGCTTCACGACGTCGAACACGCGGATCATCCGCGACGCGAGGACCGGCCGTGAGATCAACCGGTACACCCGCACCGTGCGGTACGCACCCGAGCCGAACGTGAAGTGCGTGTAGACCGATCGGAGTGTTTCGCGCGGGGTCTTTACCGAGCGATAGAACGCTCGATAGGCTCCGAGTCGTGGATATCAATGGAGCTAGTGCAATCGTCACGGGTGGGGCGTCGGGGATCGGCGCAGCTGCGGCTCGCCAGCTGGCGGCCAAGGGTGCGAAGGTCGTCGTCGCCGACCTGAACGCCGACAAGGGGGAGGAGCTTGCCAAGGAGATCGGCGGTGTCTTCGTCAGCGTCGACGTCACCTCGACCGAACAGATCGAAGCCGCCATCAACGCGGCCACCGAACTCGGCCCGCTGCGTGCCCTGGTCAACTCGGCCGGCATCGGCTGGGCACAGCGCACCATCGGCCGCGACGGGGAGTTCGGTTCGGCGCACAACCTGGACGCCTACAAGAAGGTCATCGCGATCAACCTGATCGGCACCTTCGACTTCATCCGTCTCGCCGCCACCGCGATGAGCCGCAACGAGCCGCTCGACGCCCACGGCGAGCGCGGCGCGATCGTCAACATGGCCAGCGTCGCCGCCTTCGACGGCCAGATCGGTCAGGCGTCGTACTCCTCGTCCAAGGGCGGCGTCGTCGGCATGACCCTGCCGGTCGCGCGTGACCTGGCGGCGGTCGGCATCCGCGTCAACACCATCGCCCCCGGCCTGATCGACACCCCGATCTACGGCGAGGGCGAGGCCGCCGAGGCGTTCAAGGCGAAGCTGGGCGAGTCGGTCCTGTTCCCGCACCGTCTGGGCGCTCCCGACGAGCTGGCCTCGATGGTCGTCGAGCTGGTCACCAACAGCTACATGAACGCTGAAGTGATCCGCGTCGACGGCGGCATCCGGATGCCTCCGAAGTAGTCACCAGCACACATCACCACTCGCCGAACCCACTGCCCCGCGGGGTGGTGGGTTCGGCCGTTCGTGGGTTACTCAGGCCTGTAGGACCACCTTGAGTGCCTTGGTCTCCGCGGCCCGGCCGAAGACGTCGTAGGCCTCCATGATGTCGCCGAGGGCGAAACGGTGGCTGATGAACAGGTCGGGGTCGATCCGACGCTGCGCGACCAGCTTGAGCAGGACGCCGAGCGTGTCGGTGTTCACCAGGCCCATCGAGACGTTGATGTTGGAGATCCACAGATCCTGGAGAGCGAACTCCACCGGGGCGCCGTGCACGCCGACGTTGGCGACATGACCCGCGGGCCGGACGACATCCAGACACATCTGGAAGGTCTGCGGGATGCCCACCGCCTCGATCGCGACGTCGACGCCGAGCCCGTCCGTCATCGCGAGGACCTGGTCCTTCCAATCGGCATCCGACGACACGACGCCGTCGGTCGCGCCGAAGGACTTGGCCTGCTCGATGCGGTTGGGGTCGATGTCGATCGCGATCACGCGGCTCGGTCCGTAGAGTCCCGACGTCGCGATCGTCGCGAGACCCACCGGTCCGGCTCCGACGACGGCCACCACGTCACCGGGTTTGACGTTGCCGTAACGGATACCGATCTCATGCCCGGTCGGCAGGATGTCGCTGAGGACGACGCCCTGCTCGGGCGTGACGCCCGACGGCAGTTTGTAGACCGAGGTCTCGGCGTAGGGGACTCGTACGAGCTCGGCCTGGGTGCCGTCGATGAGGTGTCCGAAGATCCAGCCGATACCCGACGCCCCCTCGTCACCGAGGCAGTGTGAGTGCACTCCCTGCTTACAGAAGTCGCACTTGCCGCAGGCCGATATGCACGACAGGATCACCTGGTCGCCGACTGCGAGAGTGGTTACCGCAGGGCCGATCTCGGTGATCGTCCCGACGCCCTCGTGGCCGAGGATTCGCCCCTTCTCGACCGCGGGGACATCACCTTTGAGGATGTGCAGATCGGTGCCGCAGATGGTGGTGGCGTCCATCTTCACGATGACGTCGGTGGGTTGGAGGATCTTGGGATCGGGTACGTCGTCCCAGCTCTTCTTGCCCGGTCCGTGAAAGACGAGTGCCTTCATGGCTCTCCCTCGAGTTGTCCCCGACTGCCTGTGGTTCCCTTCCCGAGGCTAGGAAACATCGACGGGACTCGCCCGGAGCATCTCGTATTGAGATGCGACCGCAACCGGAAACCCACCACAGATCAGTAAACCCACCGCCTCGCAAGGCGGTGGGTTTACCGATCAAGGGTGGGTGTGCTGTCAGAAGGCCGCTTCGTCGAGCTCCATGATGTCGTTGTCGACGTTCTCGACGGTGACACGGACGGCGGTGAGAAGCGGCAGCATGTTCTTGGCGAAGAAGCTCGCCACGGCGACCTTGCCCTCGTAGAAGGCCTTGTCGCTGTCCGATGCGCCGTTGTCGAGTGCGGCGAGGGCGATCTCGGCCTGGCGCAGGAGCAGCCAGCCGATCATCAGGTCGCCGACGGACATCAGGAAGCGGACCGAACCGAGGCCGACCTTGTACAGCTCGGCCGAGTTCTCCTGGGCGGCCATGAGGCTGCCGGTCAGGGAGGCGGCCATTGCCTGCACGTCTTCGAGGGCGGTCTTCAGCAGGGCGCGCTCGGACTTCAGGCGACCGTTGCCGGCCTCGGAGTCGATGAAGCTCTGGATCTGGCCGGCGACGTGTGCCAGCGCCTGGCCCTTGTCGCGGATGATCTTGCGGAAGAAGAAGTCCTGCGCCTGGATGGCAGTGGTGCCCTCGTAGAGCGAGTCGATCTTCGAGTCACGGATGTACTGCTCGATCGGGTAGTCCTGCAGGAAGCCGGAACCACCGAGGGTCTGCAGGGACTCGTGGCCGAGGGTGCCGTAGGCGCGCTCGGAACCGACACCCTTGACGATCGGGAGCAGCAGATCGTTGACGCGAGCGGCCATCTCGGCGTCGGCGCCGGAGACGATCTTCGCGGCGGCGACGTCCTGGTGCGACGCGGTGTAGAGGTAGACCGCACGCAGGCCCTCGGCGTAGGCCTTCTGGGTCATGAGCGAACGACGCACGTCCGGGTGGTGGGTGATCGACACGCGCGGTGCGGCCTTGTCGGTCATCTGGGTCATGTCGGCACCCTGGATGCGCTCCTTGGCGTACTCGAGCGCGTTCAGGTAGCCGGTCGACAGGGTCGAGATGGCCTTGGTGCCCACCATCATTCGAGCGTGCTCGATGACCTCGAACATCTGGGCGATGCCCTTGTGGACCTCGCCGACGAGCCAGCCCTTGGCGGGGATGCCGTGCTGACCGAAGGTGACCTCACAGGTGGCCGACGCCTTGATGCCCATCTTGTGCTCGACGTTGGTGACGAAGACGCCGTTGCGCTCGCCGAGTTCACCGGTCTCGAAGTCGAAGTGGAACTTCGGCACGAAGAACAGCGACAGGCCCTTGGTGCCCGGGCCGGCGCCCTCGGGGCGGGCGAGCACCAGGTGGAAGATGTTCTCGGTCATGTCCTGGTCGGCCGAGGTGATGAAGCGCTTCACACCGTCGATGTGCCAGGAGCCGTCCTCCTGCTGGGTGGCCTTGGTGCGGCCGGCGCCCACGTCCGAACCGGCGTCCGGCTCGGTGAGGACCATGGTGGCGCCCCAGCCGCGCTCGGCGCAGATGGTGGCCCACTTCTTCTGCTCGTCGGTGCCGTTGTTGTAGAAGATCTCGGAGAACCCGGCGCCGGCGGCGTACATGAACACCGGCGGGTTGGCGCCGAGGATCATCTCGCCGATGGCCCAGTACAGCGAACGCGGGGCGGGGAGGCCGCCGAGCTCCTCATGGATGCCGATCTTGTCCCAGCCGCCTTCGATGAGGGCGTTGTAGGACTTCTTGAAGCTCTCCGGGATGGTGACACTGTGGGTCTCCGGGTCGAAGACCGGCGGGTTGCGGTCGGCGTCGACGAAGGATTCGGCGATGGGGCCCTCGGCGAGTGCCTTGACCTCGCGGAGCATGTCGACGGCGGTCTCGTGGTCGAGATCGCCGAAGTCGCCCGACTCCAGCACCTTGTCGAGCTCGAACAGCTCGAACAGGTTGAACTGCAGGTCGCGCATGTTGCTCTTGTAATGGCCCATGGTGAATTCCTTCTCTGGTGTGGCCGTATGCGTGATGACGGTGTTGTCTTCCAGGTCCCGGTCCGACCCCACTCGGTTGAAGTGGGTACCGGCCGGGCGTGGTGTAGCTGTCTCGGTTCGAGCTAAGTTACTCGCCGGTAACCCTCAATATAGACCCATATCGCCAGGGGATCAATCGCCGTTTATGTGATCTCCTCCGCCGGCAGGACGGACTAAGTCCCACGACAATTCCGACAACCGCTGCAGGTGAGGGCCGGATGCGGTCCAATCGGACATGCGCACACGACGCGGGACCAGAATTCGGATCATGATCTTCGTGGCAGCGGTCGTCGCTGTCGGACTGGCACCGATGGTGAGCGCCGCTCCGGCGCACGCCGCCGATCCCGCGTGGAACGGGGTGTACTCGCTCAAGCGGTTCGCGGCGTCGAAGACGGGCACCAGCCTCGCGGCGAGGCAGGCGGAGCCGGACTTCTCCGACGACTACACCTTCACGACCTCATGCGACGGCGGTACGTGCGTGGCGACGGTGATCGACGGGCCGAAACCCGCGAACCCGACGCTCCCGCAACCGCCTCGCTACACCTGGGAGGCGGGATCGTGGGTGCACCGCTACGACTGGCAATGGGATTGCTGGCAGGGCGCGGGGGTGCCCAAGGTGTGGCGACCGGCGACGTCGGTCGCCACGTACGCCCCACAGGGCGACGGCACGCTGAAAGGCGTGTGGCGAACCACGATCGACGGCGGGCCCTGCGACGGGACGGTGGTCATGAACGTCGCCGCGTATCCGGTGACTCCGCCGGCTCCCGGCTGGAACCTGTCGTGACAGACGCCCTACAGCGCTGAGCGCAGGTACTCGAGGTCTTCGGGGATGCCCTCGGCGGGTGTCTCCAGGATCACCGGTGCGTCGGCGGCCTTGGCCACGGCGGCGAGTATCTCGGGGTCGATCTGACCCGACGCCAGGTTGGCGTGACGGTCGCGGCCGGAGTCGAACTCGTCGCGAGAGTTGTTGAGGTGCACCAGGTCGATGCGTCCGGTGATCTCCTTGACGCGCTCGACCAGTCCGACGAGATCCTCCCCGCCGGCCCAGGCGTGGCAGGTGTCGAGACAGAAGCCGGCCTGCTCGAAGTCGCCGACTGCTTCCCACAGCCGGTCGATGGACTCGAGGGTGCGTGCCATCGCGTGGTCGCCGCCGGCGGTGTTCTCGATCAGGATCGGCACCCCGAAGCCGCCCTTGTCGACCTGGCGGTCGAAGAGCTTGCGCCAGTTGGCGAATCCCTCGGCCGACGCCTCGCCGTCACGCAGATGACCACCGTGTACGACGAGGCCGAAGGCGCCGAGTTCGGCGGCCGCGGCGGCCTGCTGTTCGACGGCCTTGCGCGACGGCATGCGCAGCCGGTTGTTCAGGCTCGCGACGTTGATCTGATAGCTGGAGTGCACGACGACGTCGATGTCGGATTCGCGGATCGCGGCCGCATGAGGATTCGGTTGCGGCTTCTTCCAGCTCTGCGGATCGGTGACGAACATCTGGAAGACGTCGATGCCGAGTTCGGCGGCGGTGACCAGTGGGTCGGTGTCCTCGCGAAGGTGTGCTCCGATGCGCATGGGTCAACGATAGTGGCCGCCTCCGGGCGGCACCGCCGATGCCCGGGGTCGGCTCGCTCGGCGCGTCGGGTCACTCGCCAGGCGCCGGCTCCGTCTCGATCGTGATCGGCACACCGGCTGCGATCAGCAGACGGCAGGGGGCCGCGCTGTCGTGATACAGATTCAGCCACTCATGGCCGCGGGTCCCGTCGGAGTACACCGCATCGAGGGTGCGATTCAGTCGAGCCTCCGCCTCCTTGGTGATGATGTAGCGCTGGTCGCCGTAGCGCAGGTAGCGATTGGGCACCGAGACCTCCTCTGGGATGGGGCATTGCAGGTCTTCAGTGTGATCCACGACACGCCCAGTGGACGTGAATCCGTCGAAACGGGTCGTCGGCGCGGGTGATCACGGTGGTCGCGACGACCAGCCCGCACGTGCTGTGCAGCGGTGGCTCACCAATCGGACATGGCCACTACACTGACGGCAGGTTACGAGCGTGGGTGCCCTGAGGGGCGTGACGGGCGGGATTGTGTCGGGTGAGTGTTGACGAGTCGGTGGGCTTCCCGCGGCCGGGTAAGTCCTCGGAGCGCGGTGAGGGCCAGGAGCCTGATGACACGACCTCGGCGGAGGTGACGCTGTCGAAGTCTGACCGGTCGAGCGCAGGATCAGACGTCGACCCGCCCGAGATGGCGCCGGTCTTCGACGACCTGGCCGCTGCCGCCGAGATGGAAGCCCACCCGGAGAACCGTCGCGACCTGACCATGGTCCGGCGCATCGCGGTCACGGCTTGGTTCCTGGTGATGGCAGTGCACATCTACCTCGAGGGTCTGGCGTGGGACCGCACGCGGCTCATCATCCTGCTCTGCCTCGGACTGGCTGCGGCGAGCATCGGGCGCCGCAAGTTCATCACGATCATCCTCGACTGGGCGCCGTTCGCGCTGATCCTGATCCTCTACGACTGGACGCGCAACATCGCCCAGATCGTCGGCATGCCGACTCACTGGCACCTGGCGATCGATTTCGACAAATGGCTCATGGGTGGCGACATCACCCCGACCGCGTGGCTGCAGGAGCAGCTCAAGCAGGCGAGTCCTCCGTGGTGGGAGGTCATCGTCAGCATCGTCTACATGTCGTACTTCATCGTCCCGTACGCGGTGGCGGCCTGGCTGTGGCTCAAGGACCGCACGGCCTGGCGCCGTTACGCGGCCTGCTTCGTGGCGACCACATTTCTCGCGCTGGTCGGCTACACCCTCGTCCCCGGCGCACCGCCGTGGGCGGCGGCGCGGTGCACCGCGGTCGAGGTGCAGGACTACCCCCGCGATCCGATCTGCATGTACTCGACGGAGGCCGACGATCAGGGAGGTCTCCTCGGACCCCTGGACAATGCGTACCCCGACGCCGAGCCGTACGTCGAGCGGATCTCCGCGCGTGGCTGGAACTACCTGAACATCAGCATGGCGTCGCAGCTCGTCACGCTCGGACAGGGCAAGTCCAATCTCGTCGCCGCCATCCCGTCCCTGCATGCCGGTCTCACCATGTTGCTGGCACTCTTCATGTGGCCACGGGTCAAGGCGCTCGGAAAAACGCTCTTCATGGGCTACGCGCTCGCGATGGCCTTCGCCCTCATCTACACCGCCGAGCACTACATCTTCGACATCCTGCTCGGGTGGGGTCTCGCCGCGGGCGTGATCGCGGCGTACCGGATCATCGACCGGAAGTACCTGATCCCGCGGCAGAAGCGTCTGGCCGCCGAGGCGGAAGCCGAAGCCGCCGAGGTCGAATCCGACAGCGAGGACCCGGACGCGGAGAAGGTCTCGACGCCCGCGTCATGACCTCGCTAGCCTGGGAGAGGTGAGCCGGCCTGGGCCCCGGGCCGCCATCTGGTTCCGGGGGCTGATAGTTCCTCTCGCGCTCGCGGTGATGCTCATGCACACCGTGATCGCGGGTCCGGCCACGGCGTCCAGCCATCCCGACGCCCACTTCGACCCTGCCGGTCACCACTCGCCGTCGACGGGTTCGGCGATGACACCAGCCGCAGTGATGGGCGAACACCCGGCGATGTCCGGTGAGGACTGCGGCGACCATGACCACGCGTGTGTGTTCACCCGCGCCGCCGGCATCGACATCCCGCCCGTGGTCCTCGTACTACTGATCTGGGCATTCCTGTCCTTGTCGGTGGCCGGGCTGTACCGTCCGGCTCGCCGGGGCATCGTCGTCCTGGGGCGTCCGCCCCCGTGGGCGATCCGAACCCACCTGCAGTTGCAGGTGGTCCGCTGCTGAGGAGACGTCTGCGGACCTTTCGGGTCCGCCATGTCGTCGTATCCGAAAACCCTCAGCAGCAAGGAAATCCAATGTCTGTACAGCACAATGCCAATATTCGACGCCGCGTTGCGGTCGGAACCGCCGTCGGCGCCGCGCTCGCCCTGGCCCTCGCCGGGTGTTCATCCGACGAGTCGCCTTCCGGAACCACCACCGCAGACCGCCCCGCGACCTCGTCCCCGGCGGACGCGTCTGCGCCGGGCCAGTCGCCCGCCGCGAAGCACAACGACGCGGACGTCGAGTTCACCACCGAGATGATCCCCCACCACCGGCAGGCGGTGATGATGGCCGACCTCGTCGAAGGCCGGACGCAGAACCGCGAACTGATCACTCTCGCCGACACCATCGAGGACGCACAGGACGACGAGATCGACCAGATGACAGCGCGTTTGAAGTCGTGGGGGGTGCCGGTGGCCGGACACATGGACGACGACGGGGACATGGGCCACGGGAACATGGGCCACGGGAACATGGGTCACGGGGACATGCCGGGAATGATGTCCGCCGAGCAGATGGCGGCGCTCCGTCAGGCCAGCGGTGGCGAGTTCGACCGACTGTGGCTCGAGGGCATGATCCGGCACCACGAGGGTGCCATCGCGATGGCCGACGAGGTGCTGGCCAACGGTACCGACCCGGCGACCAGAGCCCTTGCCACACAGGTCACGACGACGCAGCAGGCCGAGATCGACCAGATGCGGGCGATGCTGGGCCAGAACTGACGGCATGAAAGCGAGGTGGGGCGGTTCGGAGGAGATCTCCGAACCGCCCCACATCTCTCGAGCGTCATCGCTTGAGCGGCAACCTCATCAGGTAGACCTGGTAGCCGATCGAGATCGAGTACGTGAAGTACAGGGTGCTGCCCTTCGACCACGGGTGGATGTACGGCGCATAGCCGGTGTACGGGTCGGCGGACGGCGCCACGAGCTCACCCGAAGTCCACGGACCCCAGGGCTTGTCGGCGGTCCGGAGGGTCACGCCGATGTCCTGGCTGGCCAGCGAGATGTACTTGCCGAGATAGTCGTTCCACGCGACAGACATCTCGCCGGTCGGCGCGCCCATCACCGGGGTGGCGGCGCCGGGGTTGTTGCGGACCCAGCGGCCGTAGGAGAAGTAGTCCCACTTGCCGAGGTTCTCGATGTCCTTCTCGTCGACCCGGGCCAGGTACACGCCGCCCCAGCGGCCGTCGGGGGTGCCGTAGTGGTAGACGGTCTTGCCGACCTTCAGGAAGGCGCCCATCTGGAACTTCTTGTTGCCACCGCCGTTGGGGCGGAAGGCGTCGAGCGCACGCCAGTTCTCGCCGTTGTCGTCGGACACCACCAGGCCCGACCAGTTGGTCGTCCAGATGCCCGGCGAATCCCACCGTTTGACCGACATGACGGTCATGTACTGCTTGCCGTTGGCGGCGACACCCGCGGTCGGGATGATGGTGACCTCGCGACGGACGTTCGGCTTCAGTAGACGCTTGGCGTGCCCGGGACGGCCGGCGTGCGAGGTGAACGTCATGCCGTCGGCCAGGTTGCGGTCGGTGCTGCGCAACAGGACGTTGGACCGCCAGTAGTACAGCTCGCCGTACAGCAGTGACCAGCCGTTGAACGACTGGGTGTCGCCGAAGGCGGTGAGAATCTCGCCACGTCCGTTGTCCCACATGACGCCCAGATCGGTGCCCACGATGTTGTGGCGGCCGACGGTGTCGTTCATGGCGAACGGGCCGGTGAGGCGGTTGACGATGGTCGCCGGGCCCGCGGCGTTCGTGGCCTGCGCCGGCGAGGCCAGCGTGGACGTCAGGGCAAGCGCGAGGGTCGAGACGACGAGACCCAGGAGAAGCCGATGAAGGCGTCGTGTCATGGGCGTGACCATATCAAGACCTGAGAGCCCTGTGGGAAGTAATTTGCCTGGTTAAATACAGGTTCTTCCTCATGCTTCGCGGTAGCGCTCGGAGGTGTCCACAGTGGTGAAGTCGATCTGGGCGGCGGCGTTGTTGACCGCCGTGACGAGCGCCGTCCCGAACATGCCGTCGGCGTCGTAGAGACCGGCGTTGCTGACCGAGACCCCGTCGTCCTCGATGTGGATGTCCGCCTCGACACCGATCCGCTCACCGTGGGGCAGGCGGCTCAGCGCAACGGTGAGATCGCAGTTGATGAAGCCGATCCCGGTACTACCCCAGTTCGAGATGAGGCTCGCCGACTCGGCGCTGACCACCGCACGCTGGAACGGCGTCGGCTCCTCGCCCGGCACGATCGGGGCCGCGCGGGTCCAGATCCGCTTGCGGTGACCGTTCTGGTGACCCGACATGTCCCGCTGCCACTCGCCGAGGCCGCCGTCCGGCGCGTCGGAGGCGAATCGCGGTGCGAGGTCATCGCCGGTGGTCGCCGGCGGATGAAAGGTGACCATCTCCGGCGGCCGGTGCCACCGCTCACCCGGAGGGTTGGTCGACGTTCGCAGGAACACCGTCGTCCCGCGTGCCACCACCACCTCGTCGGCGCCGTCGGGATGCTGGACGATTTCCACGTCGACGACGCGGATTCGCCCGCCGGAACGGATGAGCCGCGTCCGGGTCGAGGTGAGAACGTCTCGGGCGGCCTTGAACAGATCGATCGTGCACCGGGCGGGCAGGAACTCTTCCGTGCCGAATTCCACCTCGACCGCCCGAGCGGCGAGCGCGCACACCGCCGGACCGTTGAGGGTTCCCGGGGCCCAGAGACTCGCGGCGAAGGTGGTCGGGCGGTACCTGATCTCGCCGGACGGGTCGCCGGCCCTCTCGAAGAACGCGATGGAGGTCATTCGATACTTACTACCGGTACGAGTATCAGTTTGTGCCACGGGCCCTCAAGGACAGCGTGTCACGGCCCTCCGGGCGATAACCTTCGACCATGACTTTCGCGACGGCGTACACGAAGCATTTCCCTGATGAACTGATCGGCGCCGTCCGGACGGCCCTGATCATCACCTCGATCGTCGGCATCGTGCTCGGCATCGTTGCCATCATCTGGCCCGGCCCGACCATCGTCGTGGTCGCGATCCTGTTCGCGATCTCGCTGATCATCGCCGGCATCTTCCGCATCTACCAGGCCTTCGCGGCGTCGTTCCTGAGTACGGGCGTCCGTGCCCTGCTCGGTGTGGTCGGCGTGATCGTGCTGCTCGCGGGCATCATCGCGCTCTTCAGCCCCGGTGACGCGGTCTGGCTGCTCGCGGTCTTCATCGGCATCGGCTGGATCTTCCAGGGCGTCGCCGACCTCTACGGCGCGGTCACCAAGTCCGGCCACAGCCCGACCTGGTTCCTGATCCTCTCCGGCATCATCTCGGTGATCGCCGGCATCGTGATGATCATCCTGCCGGTCTTCTCGCTCCAGGTCCTGGCCTGGGTCGGCGGCATCATGCTTGTCGCACTGTCCATCGCGACGCTGCTGACGCTCCCGAAGAAGGTCGAGGCCCCGGCCGAGCCCGCGGTCTGACCGCAGCGGCGAGACCTATCTCGCCGTCGGCCATGGGGCGATGGGGTTGCCCTGCCAGCGGGTGTGCGCGGGTACGACGTCGCCGCGCATGACCAGCGATGCCGGTCCGACCGTTGCCGATTCGCCCAGCCCCGACGCCGGGAGCGCGACGCAGTGCGGCCCCAACGTCGCGCCGGCGTCGAGGGTGACACGGTCGATGGCCATGACGCGGTCGTGGAACAGATGGGTCTGGACGACGCAGCCGCGCTGGACGGTCGCGCCGTCGCCGAGGCTGACGAGGTCGGCCTCGGGGAGCCAGTAGGTCTCGCACCACACGCCACGTCCGATGCGGGCGCCGAGCAGGCGCAGCCACAGGTTGAGGATCGGTGTCCCGGTGGCGGCGTTGGCGAACCACGGTGCGGCCACGGTCTCGACGAAGGCGTCGGACAGTTCGTTGCGCCAGACGAAGGAGCTCCACAGCGGGTGCTCGCTGACGGTGATGCGGCCGACGACAAGCCATTTCGCGGCGGCCGCGGTGCCACACGCGACGGCGCCGACCCCGAGCAGCAGTAGTCCGCTGACCAGCGCGGTGACGCCGTAGTGCACGTGGACGGCGACGTACTGCAATGCGATCAGCATGCCGACGCCGAGCCCGAAGGACACCATCACCGGGATGAGGCGGAGGGTCTCGATGACCGAACGTGCCACCTTCAGCTTCGTCGGCGGATCGAAGGTGCGGGAGGTGTCGGTCTCGGCGGCGGTGCGGCGCAGGCGGACCGGGGGACTGCCGAGCCAGCTCGACCCCGACTTCGCTCGGTTCGGCGTCGCCGACAGCACGGCGACCAGGCCGTTCTTGGGCACCTTGCGGCCCGGGCCGGTCATCCCCGAATTGCCGAGGAACGAGCGTTTGCCGATCTTCGCCTCGTCGATGTGCAACCAGCCGCCCCCGAGCTCGTACGACGCGACCATCGTGTCGTCGGCGAGGAAGGCGCCGTCGCCGATGGTGGTGAAGCGCGGCAGCACCAGTGCCGTCGAGATCTCGGTGCCCTTGCCGACCTTGGCACCCAACACGCGGAACCAGACCGGCGTGAGCAGGCTCGCGTAGAGCGGGAACAGGTAGGTGCGGGCGGCGTCGAGGAGGCGTTCGGTCAGCCAGACCTGCCAGCCGACGCGTGACCGCACCGGGTGGTAGCCGGTGCTCAGGCCCAGGGATGCCAGCCGCACCAGCACCGCGGTGATCGCGGCGAAGACGGCCAGACTGGTGAGGGTCGCCGCCGGCAGGAGGATCACGGCGCGGATCGCGACGTCGCGCAACCGGTCGGCGGAGAGGGCCCACAGGCCGATGACGGCGAGTCCCGCGGCCAGTGAGATCAGCGGGATCGCGGCCAGCACCAGCGACGACAACCCGTATATCGGCACCCAGGCGCGGGCGCGTGGCGGCCGATGATCGGGCCATGGGTGCATGGCCTTGCCGACCTTGACCGCGGGTGAACCGGCCCAGTGCTGGCGCGCCTTCACCCGGCCGAACACCGCCGACCCGGGTGCGACGACGGCGTCGCGTCCGACGACGGCCCCCGGCATGAGCGTCGAGCGCGCACCGATCGACGCCCCGCGCTTGATGGCGATCTCCCCGATGTGGACCACATCGCCGTCGATCCACCAGCCGGCGAGGTCGACCTCCGGCTCCACCGACGCGCCCTCACCGACCGTCAGCAGACCGGTGACCGGCGGGATCGTATGCAGGTCGACGTCGCCACCGATCCGCGCCCCGAGTGCCCGGGCGAGGTAGATCATCCACGGCGCACCGGACAGGTTCGCCGCGCCGCTCGCGTCGAGGAGCCGTTCGGCCACCCACAGACGCACATGCACGTTGCCGCCGCGCGGGTACACACCCGGTGTGACCCCGGCGAGGAGCAGGCGGGAGCCCAACGCCGCGATGCACATCCGGCCGGGCGGGGTGATGAAGAGCAGGAAGGCCGCGAGCAGGACCCACCAGTTCACCTCGACCAGCCACGGGACCGAACGATCCAGCCGGTCGGCCACGACGGCGCCCAGGTTGTTCACCACGCCGAGCCAGGTCGCCCACTGCAGACCGGTCAGGGTAGTCAGCGGAACGGTCAGCGCGAGCTGGGCGAGACCCGTCGCGCGTGGCGTGGGTGCGACATCGCGTTCGACGATGCTGGTCGCCGGTCGGCGCGCGTCGAGCATCTCCGCCATCGATCCCAGTCGCGGATGGTCGTAGAGGTCGGCCACCGAGATGTCGGGGTGGCGCCCACGGATCGCGGTCACCAGCTGCGCGGCCGCGAGCGAACCACCGCCCTCCGCGAAGAAGTCCACGTCGGGATGGGTGATCCGGATGCCGAGCACATCGGTCCACAACTGGGCCAGCCACAGCTCGGTCTCGCCGAGTTCGACGTCGTCATCCACTGGTCTGCTGCTGCCCGGCAGAGGCCAGGGCAGCGCATCACGATCAACCTTTCCCGAAGTGCGCGTGGGCAGTTCGTCGACGACGGCGAGGGTTGGGACCATCGCGGCGGGCAGATGGCGGGTGAGCTCGGCGTGTGCTGCCGAAGCGTCGAAGTCGGGGTCGGTGGAGACCAGATAGCCGACGAGCAGGCTGTTGCCCGCCGCCGACTTGCGGACTGCGGCGGCAGCTCCGCTCACGCCGGGCAGATTCTGCAGGGCGTTGTCGATCTCGCCGAGTTCTATGCGTCGACCGCCGACCTTCACCTGGTCGTCGGCGCGGCCCATGAAGATCAGGCCCGCGGGGTCGAGCCGCACGAGATCTCCGCTGCGATAGGCGCGTTCCCAGCCCAGGGCCGGCATCGGTGCGTACTTCTCGGCGTCCTTGGCCGGGTCGAGGTAGCGGGCCAGGCCGACGCCGCCGATGACCAACTCGCCGACCTCGCCCTCGGCGACGGGGTTGCCGTCCGCGTCGACGACCGCGAGATCCCAACCCTGCAAGGGCAATCCGATGCGCACCGGCCCGGGGCCGCCCAGTGGGGCGGCGCAGGCGACGACCGTCGCCTCGGTGGGGCCGTAGGTGTTCCAGACCTCGCGACCGGGTACGGCGAGGCGGTCGGCGAGTTCCGGCGGGCAGGCCTCGCCGCCGAAGATCAACAGCCGCACGGCTTCCAGGGCCTCCGGTGGCCACAGCGAGGCCAGGGTCGGCACGGTGGAGACGACGGTGATGTCGCGGGCCACCAGCCACGGCCCCAGGTCCATGCCGCTGCGCACCAGCGATCGGGGCGCCGGGACGAGGCAGGCGCCGTTGCGCCAGGCCAGCCACATCTCCTCGCACGAGGCGTCGAAGGCGACCGAGAGCCCGGCCAGGACCCGGTCACCGGGTCCGATCGGCTCGTCGGGGAGGAACATGTGTGCCTCGGCGTCGACGAAGGCTGCCGCATTGCGGTGCGTGACCGCCACGCCCTTCGGCGTTCCCGTGGAGCCCGAGGTGAAGATGATCCACGCGTCGTCGGCAGGGGTCGGCCGTGCCGGGGCCGTGCTCGTCCCGGCGGCGGGTTTCGTCGGGCGAGGGCCGTCGGCGTCGACGATCGCATCGACACCGGCCTCGCCGAAGACGAGTTCGGCGCGCTCATCGGGGTCGTCGGCGTCGACGGGGACGTAGGCGGCGCCGGCGTAGAGGGTGGCCAGGATGGCGACGTAGAGGTCACGCGACCCGGAGGGCATCCGGATGCCGACGCGGCTGCCGTGTCCGACGCCGACCTCGGCGAAACGCGCGACGGTGCGGCGGATCAGGGCCAGCAGCTGGCCGTAGGTGAGGGTGACGTCGCCGTCGTCGATCGCGGGCGCATCGGGGTGCGCACGCGCGGTCGCGGTGAGGACATCGCACAGGGTTCGCGGATCGCCTGCCTGCGCGGACCGCAGGAACTGCGGAAGGATCTGTACCTGCGTCACGGCCACCGTCTTGTCACGAGTTCGAGAATATAGCGGACCCAGGTGGCCGGCAGGCCAAGGCTTGGTGAATGTTTTTGCTCGGCGTTTACCGGTTATACGGAGGCGCCGAGGGTGTAGCTTCGGCTCAGACCAGGAGGAGTCCCATGCCCATCGTTCACCACCGGCGGCCGAGCCTCCTGTCGTATCCCCTCTGGTTCGGCTCCCGCGTGTTCCTGAAGCCGCTGCTCACGCTGTGGCCGATCAACAAGGCGGGCATGGCCGGACTGTTCCTCATCGACCGGGTCGTCGCCGTGGGGCCCAAGCCCCGGGGGGTGGTCCGTGAACAGCTGACCCTCGCCGGGCGCTCGACGGAGCTGGCGATGCCGGCCGGCCCGTCACGCCGCGACAGCGACACGGCGATGCTGTACCTCCACGGTGGTGCCTTCGTCGTCTGCGGTATCGGCACCCATCGCTCGATCGCCGCGCGGCTGGCCCGGGCCTGCGAGGTCCCGGTCTTCTCGCTCGAGTACCGGCAGCTGCCGGAGGCCGGGGTGGGCGCGTCGGTGGCCGACGCCGTCGCCGCCTACGCCGAGCTCATCAACGAACGCCACTATCGACGGGTCATCGTCGCCGGCGACTCGGCCGGCGGGTTCCTGGCGGCGAAGGTCGTGGAGGCCGCCGTCGAACGCGGACTCCCCGCCCCGGCCGCACTCGTCGGCTTTTCCCCGCTGCTCGACGTCGACCTGGGCACCAACCCGGACCGGTCCAGCCGCTCCGACGCCTACATTCCGAAGTCGAAGATGGCGAAGCTGGCACCGCAGTTCGATCGCGGTCCTGTGCCTCTGACCGGGGTGCGCCGTATCGCCGACCTCGACCCGGTCGAGTTCCCGCCGACGGTCATGGTCACCGCAGAGGGGGAGATGCTCGAACCGGACGTCATCGGCCTGATCGAGATTCTCGACGAGGCCGGGGTCGAGGCCCTCGCCCACAGTTACGCTTGGCAGGTACACGCGTTCCCGGTGCTCGCCTCGCATCACCCGGAGACGATCCACGCGATCGAGGCGACCGCGGCCTTCGCGAAAGAGGCGATACGAGAGGGCAAGAGCGCTGACGACCGAGAGGACCAACGGGCCGGCTGACGGAGTGGGCGCCGGACCCGGCGAGGGCGCGACGCCGACCCCCGCGCCACCCGGAGCGATCGACGCGCGCTTCACCCTCGCCGCCGAACGCACACTCCTCGCGTGGGTTCGCACCGCCCTCGGGTTCATGGCCGCCGGGATGGCGATCGTCTACCTGGCCCCGGACATCGACAATCCGGTCCTCGAACTGATCCTGGGGCTCATCCTGGTCGCTCTGGGCTGCTCCCTGGCGGTGATCGGTGCGTGGCGCTGGCGTCGAACGATGCGCGTCCTCCAGCGCGGTGGGCAGATGCCGGGCCCGGCCCAGATCCTGTTCGTCGTCACTGCGATAGTGGTGGTGGCCATCCTGATCGCGGTCGTCGTCGTAATCCAGACGTGATCGGGTCCAGACCTGATCGCCAGCAACCGTTCTATCCAGGAGTTCCCGTGAGTACCGGCCCCGACTTCTCCCGCGGCGCGCAGACGCTGTCGACGACGATGACCAGCATCGGAGCGGCCATCCTCATCGTCTGCATCGGCTGGCTGACCGTCGGCTGGTGGCAGGACGGCCGCTGGTTCTGGGTGGCCGTCGGCATCGCCGTCATCGTGGTCAACATCGTGCTGATCGGCATGCAGCTGCGCCGCCGCCTGAGCAAGCGCGTCAACGATCCCCGGAAACCCCGCCGCCCGCTGATCGACACCTTCGACGACCTCGAAGACGAGCAGTGAGCCCTGCGTCCCCTGTCGCCTGAGGTGCGAGGAGCGCAGCGACGAGCCTCGAAGGCCTAGGCGCTCAGCGTGCCGTCGTCGTCCTCGTCCCCACCGTCGGCGAACTGCGTGCGGTAGAGCTCGGCGTAGCGACCGTTTCGTGCGAGGAGCGTCGGATGATCGCCGCGTTCGACGACGCGTCCCGCTTCGAGCACCACGATCTGATCGGCCGCGCGGATCGTCGAGAGCCGGTGCGCGATCACGATCGAGGTACGACCTTCGAGGGCCTCGCCCAAGGCCTCCTGAACTGCCGCCTCCGAGGTCGAATCCAAGTGTGCGGTCGCCTCGTCGAGGATCACCACCGACGGCTGTGCCAGCAGCAGGCGTGCGATCGTCATCCGCTGACGCTCACCGCCGGAGAGCCGGTAGCCGCGTTCGCCGACGATGGTGTCGAGTCCGTCGGGCAACGATGCCACGAGCTCCTCGAGGCGTGCTCGGCGCAGCGCGTCCCAGATCTCCTCATCGGACGTGTCGGGTCGTGCGAGAACGAGATTGGCGCGGATGGTGTCGTGGAAGAGGTGGCCGTCCTGGGTGACCAGGCCGACCGTACGATGAACCGACGCGATCTGCAGGTCACGGATGTCGACGCCGGCGAGCTGGACCGAGCCCTCGTCGACGTCGTACAGCCTCGTGGCGAGACTCGCGATGGTCGACTTGCCGGCACCCGAACTGCCCACGAGCGCCACCATGCTCCCCGCGGGAACATCGAGGTCCACGTGGTGCAGGACGGTCTGTCCGGCCCGGTTGTCCAGCTGCGCAACCTCTTCCAGCGACGCCAGCGAGACCTTGTCGGCCGACGGGTAGGCGAAGGAGACGTCGTCGAAGCGCACCGACACCGGCACCGGCCGGCCGCTCTCGGTGCCGGGCACCGGGCGAGCGTCCGGGGCGTCGACGATCAGCGGTGTCAGGTCGAGGACCTCGAAGACGCGCTCGAAACTCACCAGCGCGCTCATGATCTCGACGCGGGCGTTCGCCAGGGCGGTGAGCGGCGCGTACATCCGGGTCAGCAGCAGTGCGAGGGACACGACCGCGCCCGCCGACAGATGTTCGTGCACGGCGAGCCATCCGCCGAGCCCGTAGACCAGTGCGAGCGCGAGTGCCGACACGAGAGTCAGAGCGGTGAAGAAGTAGGCCTGCAGCATGGCGCGCCGGACGCCGATGTCGCGCACGCGATCTGCGCGGTCGGCGAACTCGCGGGATTCCAGGTCGGGCCGTCCGAACAGCTTGACCAGGGTGGCACCGGGAGCGGAGAACCGCTCGGTCATCTGCGTCGACATGCGCGCGTTGTGCTCGGCTGCTTCACGTGACAGGGCAGCCATCCGGCCTCCCATCCGACGTGCCGGGATCACGAACACCGGGAGCAGCGCCAGGGCGAGAATCGTGATCTGCCAACTGATGTAGATCATCACGCCCAGAGTCAGGGTGAGCGTCACGATGTTCGACACGACACCGGAGAGGGTGTCGCTGAAGGCGCGCTGGGCGCCGATCACGTCGTTGTTGAGCCGGCTCACGAGCGCGCCGGTCCGGGTTCGGGTGAAGAAGGCGACCGGCATGCGCTGGACATGGTCGAAGACCGCGCGCCGCAGGTCGAGGATGAGACCCTCGCCGATGTTCGACGACAACCAGCGGACGCCGATCCCGGCCGCCGCCTCGGCCACCGCGATCAGTGCGATCGCCACCGCGAGCCCGACGATCATCGACTCGGCCCCGTTGTCGGTGATGAGGTTGACGACGCGTCCGGCGAGGAGCGGGGTCACCACGGTGAGGACCGCGGTGAACACCGACAGCACCAGGAACAGCGCGATCCGCCGTCGGTGGGGGCTCGCGAAGCCGCCGATCCGACGCAGCGTCGCGCGCCGATCCCCGCGCAACCGCTTACCGTCCGGCGAGGTCGACGACTTGTACATCATGTCCCAGGCGACCGACTCCATGCTCATGTCGCCCAGGGTAGAACTTAAAGTTGACTTGAGGTCCAATCCGGGGGGTGGGCGCCCGGGTCGGACGGGAAGAGTCGCACTCTCACCGATGCTCTAGGTTGGTAATCGAGGTCATAACAGCGATCACGATCAGCGGATCGACCAGGGAAAGGTCGGCACGGCCGACGGTTAGGGGCGAGGCTCATGGCAGAACTCAAGCTCGGTTTCAAGGCGTCGGCGGAGCAGTTCGATCCGCGCGAGCTGGTGGAGATCGCGGTCGCGGCCGAAGAGCACGGGCTGGATTCGGTCGCGGTGAGTGACCACTTCCAGCCGTGGCGGCACAACGGCGGCCACGCTCCCTTCTCGCTCGCGTGGATGGCGGCCGTCGGCGAGCGCACCAAGCGCGTCCAGATCGGCACGTCGGTCATGACCCCGACCTTCCGTTACAACCCCGCCGTCATCGCCCAGGCCTTCGCGTCGATGGGCTGTATGTACCCGGGCCGCATCATGCTCGGCGTCGGCACCGGCGAGGCGCTCAACGAGTACGCCACCGGGTTCCAGGGGGAGTGGCCCGAGTTCAAAGAGCGCTTCGCCCGCCTGCGCGAGTCGATCAAGCTCATGCGTGAACTGTGGACCGGCGAAGAGGTCAACTTCGACGGCGAGTACTACCACACGCAGGGCGCGTACATGTATGACGTTCCGGAACAACCGATCCCGGTGTACGTCGCCGCCGGCGGGCCGGTCGTCGCACGATATGCGGGACGCGCCGGCGACGGCTTCATCTGCACCTCCGGCAAGGGCGCCGAGCTCTACACCGAGAAGCTGCTGCCGGCGGTGAAGGAAGGCGCGGAGAAGGCCGAACGCGACTTCGACGCCATCGACAAGATGATCGAGATCAAGATCTCCTACGATCCGGATCCCGAGCTGGCGCTGGAGAACACGCGCTTCTGGGCTCCGCTGTCGCTGACCCCCGAGCAGAAGCACAGCGTCAACAGCTCCACCGAGATGGAACGTCTCGCCGACGAGTTGCCCATCGAGCAGGTCGCCAAGCGGTGGATCGTCGCCTCCGATCCCGACGAAGCCGTCGAGAAGGTCAAGTTCTACACCGACGCCGGACTCAACCACCTCGTCTTCCACGCGCCGGGGCACGATCAGCGTCGCTTCCTGGAGAACTTCCAGCGCGATCTGGAACCGCGCCTGCGCAAGCTGGGCTAGCCGGGTTTCGTAGCAATAGTGCGCGCTATGGCCGCACTATTGCTACGAAATCGACTGCAGCACAGCGGCGTCGAGGAGTTCGAGTACACGCCGGACCGGCGGGAGGTCGTGTGCGCTCTGGCGCACGCGCACCCGGATCGCGCGGGTGGGTGTGGGATCGACGATGGGGATCGCCACCACCCCCGCGGGCAGGTCGGTGAGCGCGAGTTGCGGTACCACCGTGAGGCCGACGCCGGCGGCGACGAAGCGGATCGCCGTCGGGTAATCCTGTGTCTCGATGCTGAAGTCGGGCACGAAGCCGACGGACGTGCACGCGCTGAGGAGCGCCTGCCGGCACGGGCCGCGCGCGACGTCGTTGTCGACCCAGGGCGCCTGGGAAAGCTCGCGCAGGGTCACCGACTCGTGTGCTGCCCACGTCGAATCATTCGGCACCACAGCGTGATACGGATCTGAGGTCAGCGGCCGGCTGATGAGCCCGGGGGCGTCGAGGGCGGGTCGCTCGGTGTCCTCGACGTAGATCTCCACGTCCGGCGACGCGGTGGACGGCGAGACGAGCTCGATGAGTCGCAGGTCTAGGCGTAGGCCGGGGAACTCCCGCGAGATCGTGGCCACGATCGGTGGAATCCAGGCGGCGCCGGCGGATGCGAAGTAGTTCATCCGCAACTGCCCGAGCCGCCCGTCGCGCAGTTCGGAGATCAGCCCGTCCACCCGGGACAGTTCCTCGAACACCGCCTCGGATTCGGCGGCGAGGATGGTGCCGGCCTCCGTGGGCACGATGCCGCGCCCGTCCCGTTCCACCAGGGTCAATCCGGTCTCGCGCTGAAGGGCGGCGATGTGCTGGCTCACCGCCGACGGTGTGTAACCCAGGGCGTTGGCGGCCCCGCCGATGGAACGCTCGCCGATGACCGAGCGCAGAACCCGAAGCCGGTGGACGTCGACCATGAACATGACGATACAGCCAGACTTAACAAATCGATAGAAACTTTCACTTGTCCTGAAGTGGCTCATGCCGGACGCTGAATGACATGACCCCGCGCCCCTCGTCTCCTGCAGTTCTCGGCGTCTCCCTCCCGGCTCTGGCTGCCCTCGTCACCGTCGTGCTGTGGGCGTCGGCGTTCGTGGGCATCCGGGCGTTGGGCGAGTCCTTCTCGCCAGGTGCGATGGCGTTCCTGCGATTGCTCGCGGCGGTCCTCCCGCTGACGGTCATCGTGCTGGCGGTGCGACTGCGCCGACGCAGTGTCGTCGGCGACGACCGTCCGGTCACCGCGCGTTTCCCGCGCGGGCGTCCGTTGATGCTGGTCATCGCGTATGGCGTCGCGTGGTTCGCCGGCTACACCATCCTGCTGAACTGGGCCGAGCAGCACCTCGACGCCGGGACCGCGGCGTTGCTGGTGAACCTGGCCCCGATCCTGGTCGCGGTCGCGGCCGGGCTGTTCTTCGGCGAAGGGTTCGCGCGGCATCTGGTGATCGGCATGACCATCGCGTTCGCCGGTGTCGTGCTGATCGCCACGGGCGGATCCGCCACCACCGACGCACACGCCGACTGGCTCGGAGTGCTCCTCGGGATCGCTGCCGCGGTGCTCTATGCGGCGGGCGTCCTCATCCAGAAGTCTGCACTCCGCACGGTCGACGCGCTGACCGCCACGTGGCTCGGCGCGCTCGCGGGTCTGGTCGCGACGCTCCCGTTCGCGCCGACCGCGGTCACCGAACTCGCGCGTGCCGACGCGTCTGCGATCGCCGCGGTGATCTATCTCGGCGTCGGACCCACTGCGATCGCCTTCTCGACGTGGGCATATGCCCTGGCGCGCACCGACGCCGGTGCCATGGCCGCGACGACTCTGGTGGTCCCCGCGATCGTCATCGTGATGTCCTGGGCACTTCTCGACGAACTGCCGACCGGCGTCGGGATCGTCGGCGGCGTGCTCTGCATCGGCGGGGTGGCGATCGCTCGTCGGTTGTTTCCGCGCACCCGCAGGGGCGGCCGCGTCGACGCCGCTCGTTCTCACCCGGTGATCGACGAGGCGGCCGGTGCGGACCTCGAGACGGAATCCCGTGTCGCGGATAGAAGCGCGACTTCCACGTAGCGCTACCGATGCGAAGTGGCGACTCTTCTTCGACAACCGCGACCAGGTCGGCCACGCCCCACCCCGATTCGATAGATTTTTCGCATGGATCGTGACCGCATGGTGGATGTCGGAGTGGGACTCGTCTCCCGCTTCGGCGCCAAGACGTTGAGTCTGACGTCCGTGGCGCGTCACGCAGGTGTCGCCCGGGCCACCGCTTACCGCATGTTCGGCGGGCGGAATGCGCTGGTCGCGGCGATCGTCGACCGCGAGGTGTCACTGCTGCGCGTGAAGCTGCGGGAGTGGTCGGCCTCCGCGCCCGACGCCGCGGGCAAGGTCCGCGCGCAGGTCGTGAACGTGTTGCCCTACATCCGTGAGCACGAGGCGCTGCAGTACGTGCTGCGCAAGGAGCCCGAGGAGATCGTGCGGGCGCTCGTAGCGACGAGCGATTCCTCTGGTTCCACCCTCATCCACCAGATCGTCGACCAGACGCTGCCCGATCTCGATCCGCTGATCCAGGACCAGCTCGTCCCGGACCCGCGTGGGGCCGCGGAGTTCCTGGTACGGACGATCTACTCGTTGATGCTCATCCCGGACAGTTCGCTCACCGACGAGCAGATCGCCGATCTCGTCGTGCGGGCGGTCGTCAAGAACGAGGAGTGATCGCACGATGACCGGGAAACAGGGGTCCACCGCGGACGAGACCGCGATCCCGGTCGTCGACATGCGCCGGCCGCGTTGGGGCGACCCGGCGCGCGTCACCGAGCTACCCGCCGCCGCGGCCGCGCTGGCCGGCGACGCCACCGAGGATCGCGGTGTCGCCCCCGAGGCGGTCACCCCGCCCGCGCAGACCGTGCCGTCGGCAGTGCGTGCCGATCTCGAAGCCCTCGTCGGCACCGAGCACGTCGTCGGCTCCGACGACGCACGCATCCAGCACACCCGGGGCTACTCGACGCCCGATCTGCTGCGGCTGCGCATCGGCGACGCCTCGGACGCTCCGGACCTGGTGGTCTATCCCGCCGATCACGACGAGGTCGTGCGGATCCTGCAGATCTGCGCCGCTGCGAAGGTCGCGGTCGTGCCGTTCACCGGCGGGACCTCGGTCGTGGGCGGGCTCGCCCCCGACCGTGCCGGGTTCGACGGTGTCGTCAGCCTCGACCTCCGCCGCCTCGACCGTCTCGTCGAGATCGACGAGATCTCTCGTGTCGCCACCCTCGAGGCCGGGCTTCGCGGGAGCGCCGCCGAAGCACTTCTGCGTGAGCGGGGATGGACACTCGGACACTTCCCGCAGTCCTACGAGGGCGCCGGGATCGGCGGCTACGCGGCGACCCGGTCGGCGGGGCAGTCGTCGGCCGGCTACGGACGCTTCGACGAGATGGTCGAGGGACTCGTGCTCGCCACCCCGCGTGGCACCGTCGAACTCGGGACTGCACCCCGGTCGGCGGCCGGACCCGACCTCCGCCAGCTGATTCTCGGCTCCGAGGGCGCCTTCGGTGTCATCACCAGCGTCCGGCTGCGCGTCCGTCCCGCCCCGACGACCCGGATCTTCGACGGCTGGCGGTTCGCCTCCTTCGCCGACGGCGCCGCCGCGTTGCGTCGCCTCGCCCAGGACGGCCCGCTGCCCACCGTCATCCGCCTGTCCGACGAGGTCGAGACCGCGATCAATCTCGCCGATCCTGCACAGCTCGGCGGTGAGTCGACGGGATGTCTCGTCGTCACCGGATACGAGGGCGAAGAGCGCGAGGTGCTCCGACGCCGCGACGCCGCGTCGGAGGTGCTCGTCGGCGCCGGTGGCACGGCACTCGGGGCCGGCCCCGGAGAGTCTTGGCGCACAGGACGTTTCGCCGGACCCTACCTACGCGATCCGCTGCTCGACGCCGGTGTGCTCGTCGAGACCCTGGAGACCGCCACCTATTGGTCGAAGCTCCACGAGCTGCGGGCCTCGGTCACCGCCGCGATCACGGATACGCTGACCGCTTCGGGTACTCCGCCGCTCGTGATGTGTCACATCAGCCACGTCTACTCTTCCGGTGCCTCGCTGTACTTCACCGTGGTCGCGCCGTTCGGCGCCGACCCGATCGCGGAGTGGGCGGCGGCGAAAACCGCGGCGAACGCCGCGATCCGGGCCACCGGCGCGAGCATCACCCACCATCACGCCATCGGCCGCGACCACCGCGACGCCTACCACGACGAGATCGGTCCGCTGGCGCTCGAGGCTCTGCGGGCGGTGAAGGCGACCGTCGATCCCGACGGCGTCTGCAATCCCGGCATCCTGATCTGAACCCCGGGGCGCCACTATGCTGGGGCGCATGGCCACCGACGCTGCCGTTACCGACCCCGCCGCTGGAGATCGAACCGCAAGGGATGGAGGTGCTGCGGGCGAGTCGACGACCAGCATCTATCTCGCGTCGGCGGAGGGGGAGACCGGGAAATCCGTCGTGGCGCTGGGCCTGCTGGCACTGCTCGCGGCGACCGGCGGCCGGGTCGGCGTCTTCCGCCCGATCATCCGTGCCAACGGCGACAAGCGGGACCCGTTGCTCGACCTCCTGATCGACTACGACTCGGTGGACGTGCCCTACGAGGACTGCCTGGGCGTGACCTACGAGGAGGTTCACGAGGATCCCGACGCCGCGATCGGCGAGATCGTCGCCCGATTCCATGCGCTGGCAACGCACTGCGACCGCGTCGTGATCGTCGGGTCGGACTACACCGACGTCGGAACCCCGTCGGAGCTGAGCTTCAATGCCCGCATCGCTGCCAACCTGTCGGCCCCGATGGTGATCGCGCTGAAGGCCGACGACCGGTCTCCCGCCGAGATCGCCGATCTCGCCGCGGGGTTGGTGTCCGAGGTCGGCGCGGCCCATGCCACGCCGATTGCGATTGTCGCGAACCGCTGCGACCCGGACCGGCTCGACGAGATCCGGACGACGCTGCGCCGCACCGGGGTACCGAGTCTGTGTCTGCCCGAGGAGCCGATCCTGTTCGCGCCCACCATGGCCGAACTCAAAGAGGCGCTCGGCGCCACCATGTACAGCGGTGACGAGGAACTCCTCGACCACGAGGCCTTGCGGGTGATGGTGGGCGGCATGACCGTCGAACACATCCTGGAACGCCTCACCGACGGCACGGTCGTGATCACCCCTGCCGACCGCTCCGACGTCCTCCTGGCCCTCGTGAATGCCAATACGGCGCACGGATTCCCGAGACTGTCGGGCATCATCCTCAACGGTGGACTCAAACCGCACCCGATGATCGAGGCGCTGGTGAGCGGGCTCAAGCCGACGCTGCCGATCATCAGTTGCCCGCACGGCACCTACGACACCGCGCGGACCGCGGCCCACACCCGGGGCCGGCTCAACGCCGGATCGGCCCGCAAGATCGAGGCGGCGCTGTCGCTGATGGAGACCTACGTCGATCCCGACGTCGTCATGCGCAACCTCAACGTCGACGTCCCGTCGGTCGTCACCCCGCAGATGTTCGAGTACCGGCTGATCTCCCGGGCGCGGGCACAGCGCAAGCACATCGTGCTGCCCGAGGGCGGCGACGATCGCATCCTGCGGGCGGCGAGCAGGCTCCTCCGTCGCGGCGTCGCCGACCTCACACTGCTCGGCGACCCGGAAGCCGTGCAGGCGAGGGCGATCGAACTCGGCCTCGACCTCTCGGAGGCCACCGTCATCAACCCGGTCACCTCGGAGTACCTGGACGAGTTCGCCCGGATCTACACCGACCTTCGCAAGCACAAGGGCATGGATCTGGAACGCGCACAGGAGAAGATGCTCGACGTCTCCTACTTCGGCACCATGATGGTGCACACCGGGCGCGCCGACGGGATGGTGTCGGGAGCGGCTCACACGACCGCCCACACCATCCGACCGGCCTTCGAGATCATCAAGACCAAGCCGGGCGTCTCCACGGTGTCGAGCGTGTTCTTCATGTGCCTGGCGGACACGGTGCTCGCCTACGGTGACTGCGCGATCGTCCCCGATCCCACGGACGAACAGCTCGCCGACATCGCCATCTCGTCGGCGGAGACGTCGGCGGCGTTCGGCATCGACCCGCGCGTGGCGCTGCTGTCGTACTCCACCGGGACGTCCGGATCGGGTGTCGACGTCGAAAAGGTCAAGACCGCAACAGAACTCGTTCGGAAGCGCGCTCCCGAGCTGCTCGTCGAGGGGCCGATCCAATACGACGCGGCGGTCGAACCGTCGGTCGCGGCGACCAAGATGCCCGGCTCCCCGGTCGCCGGTCGGGCGACCGTGCTGATCTTCCCGGATCTCAACACCGGCAACAACACCTACAAGGCGGTGCAGCGCAGCGCCGGTGCCGTCGCGATCGGTCCGGTCCTGCAGGGCCTGAACAAGCCGATCAACGACCTGAGCCGTGGCGCGCTGGTGTCCGACATCGTGAACACGGTCGCCATCACCGCGATCCAGGCGCAGCAGGTCGACGCCGACACGGTCGCCGGAGACTCGCGTTGAGCGCCGACACCGCCGGGGCGGTCCTGGTCTTCAACGCCGGCTCCTCGTCGCTGAAATATCAACTGGTACAACCCGACACTGGGGCGGTCATCGCGGACGGAATCGCCGAACGCATCGGTGACGCCGGATCGTCGATGACGCACGAACAGAACGGGGACACGGTCACCGAGTCGGTGCCGCTGCCCGATCACCTGACGGCGGTTCGGCGGGCCGAACAGTTCTTCGCCGACAACGGCACCGATCTGGTGCACGCCGGGCTCGCCGCGGTCGGGCACCGCGTGGTGCACGGAGGCCGGTCGTTCTACGAGCCGACCCTCGTCGATGACTGGGTCATCTCGGAGATCAAGCGGATCTCCACCCTTGCGCCGCTGCACAATCCGGCCAACCTGGTGGGCATCGAGGCGGCCCGGACCCTGCTCCCCGACGTGCCGTCGGTCGCCGTGTTCGACACGGCCTTCTTCCACGGCCTGCCCCCGGCGGCCGCGACCTACGCGATCGACCGCGCGGTGGCGGCCGAACATGCCATCCGGCGGTACGGATTCCACGGCACCAGCCACGAGTACGTGTCGGGCCGCGTCGCCGAGTTTCTCGGGAAGGACCCCGCCGGCCTGGACCAGATCGTGCTGCACCTCGGCAACGGCGCGTCGGCGTCGGCCATCTCGGGCGGACAACCCGTCGACACCAGTATGGGCATGACCCCGCTGGAGGGGCTGGTCATGGGAACCCGCAGCGGCGACATCGATCCCGGCCTGGTGCTGCACCTCAACCGCGTGGCCCATCTGTCCGTCGATGAGATCGACACCCTGCTCAACCAGCGGTCGGGACTTCGAGGCCTGTGCGGCGAGAACGACTTCCGTTCCATCACCGCACTGGTCGCCGCCGGTGACGAGGACGCCCGGCGCGCCTACGACGTCTATATCCACCGGCTGCGGCACTACCTCGGCGCGTACACCTTCGGGCTCGCCAAGCTCGACGCGATCACCTTCACCGCCGGCGTCGGCGAGAACTCGGCCCGCGTCCGGGCGGATGCGCTCGAGGGGCTGCAGCGATTCGGGATCGTCCTCGACCCGGACCGCAACGCCGCCGCCGGCCGCTCGGCGCGTCGGATCTCCGCCGACGACAGTGCGGTCGAGGTCCTGGTGGTCCCGACGAACGAGGAGCTCGCCATCGCGCGGCAGTCGGCGGCGCTTGTCGCGGACTCGGCCGGCGGGCAGCCCTAGAACAGCGTGTTCGGCCGCACATAGTTCGCGAGATCGACCAGCATGAACCGGTGTTCGCGGTTGTTGCGGGTCTGACGTGCGAGCTGGCGCAGGGATCTTTCGGTGCCGGTGCGGATTCCGTACTCGGTGAAGGGGAAGCCGAGCAGGGTGGAGGGTTCCTTGTCCGAATCCTCTTCCTCGGGGTTGTCGTGGATCCAGCCGAGCGCGGTGCCGAGCACGATCAGCAGCATCCGCGACTTGCGGGGTTCGGTGTCGGGGATCTGTTCGAGTCGTCGTGCGGCCTCGACGATCTGGTTGCGGGTGACCTGCGAGGTGGGCCGGCCGTGTACCAGGGCGATGATCGCCGTCGCCCGGGCGGTGTTGAAATGCCTACTGGTGGCGGGCACTTCGTCGAGGGGGCGGATCGCGCCGTCGTAGTCGCCGGCCGCCACGGCGAGGCGGGCCAGCCCGAAGGCGGCGGTCACGATGCTGTGATCGGTGAGCCACAGGTCGTGATAGTGGTGTTGCGCGACATCGTAGAGCCGGGAGATCTTGTCGGCCGACTTCGACGACCCGTTCTCGTCGGCGAGCCAGCGTCCGATCAGTTCGGCGGTCCCGGCGACCGCGAGTTTCGGCGCCACCTCGCCGGGCATCGCGCCCAGCACCTCGTCGAAGCGTTCGTAGGCCAACTCGGGCTCGTCGTTCATCAGCGCGCAGATGCCCATGTACCACTCCACCCGCCACGAATCACCGTGGTGCTCACGGACATCGCGGAGCAGCGCCAGAGCGGTGTCGACGTCGTCGAGCTGCAGGTGGGCGCGCGCCTCGGCCAGGTCGATCTCCAGCGACGGATGGGCGTTCTTCACCGGCCGGCCGCCGAACAGCGACGCGAACCCTTCGGCGCGTGCGGTGTTGATCGAGTCGAGAGTCTGCCGCGGGTCCGACAGGGCCGCCGACGTCAACAGGCTCGCGGCCGGATCCAGCGGATTCACCAGGGGCAGGGGGAGTGCGGTGGCGATGTCGACCGGATCGTAGAACGCGGCCTGGTCGGGGTCGAAGAAGCCGTCGACCGGGGCGAGCATCAGGTCGGTGCCGAACGTCGACCGCTGCGGGGTGAAGACCGTGGACAGCGAGGGCCGGGGGACGCCGGTGTGTACGGCGACCGTCTCGCGCAGCACGTTGAGCACCTGGGTGCTCATCTCCTCCGCGGAGGCGAACCGGTCGGCCGGATCGGGGGCGGTGGCACGTTGCAGCAGAAGGTAGAACGACGGATTGTCGCGGAAGACGGCAGTCTCGTCGGGGGCCGGCAGACCGTCGACGTAGCGGCCGTTGCGCATCTCCATCGGCACGGTCAGCACCGCGAGGGTGCGTCCGACGCTGTAGATGTCGGTGGCCACCTGGGGCCCGGTCTTGACGATCTCGGGGGCCTGGAAACCCGGTGTGCCGTAGAGATGTCCGTAACCGTTGATCGGTGAGACCGCCCCGAGGTCGATCAGCTTGACCTCGTCGCTGCCGACCATGATGTTCTCGGGTTTGACGTCGTTGTAGACCAGGCCCACCGAGTGGAGATAGCCGACGGCCAGCAACACCTCGAGGATGTAGGCGAGGCCTTGTTCGACCGACAGCAGCGACTTCTCCGGGTCGCCCGAGGTGATCTGTTTGAGCGTCTGACCGCCGATGTACTCCATGACGATGTAACCGAAACGCTCACCGTCGTCGCTGATGTGTTCGACGAAGTTGTAGATCTTGACGATGCCCGGATGGTTCACCGACGCGAGGAACTGCCGCTCGGCCACGGCGACGCGTTGGGCCTCCGAATCAGAGGAATTCAGAAGGCCTTTCAGAACGACGGGCCGGTCGCTGACGTTGCGGTCGATGGCCAGGTAGATCCATCCGAGGCCGCCGTGGGCGATGGCGCCGGCGATCTCGTACTGGTCCGCGACCAGTGTCCCCTGGGCGAGTCCCGGCACGAACGAGTACCGCGCACCGCAGTTGGCGCAGTCGCCGGTGGGTGGGCCCTCGCCTTCGCCCTCGAGTCGCCCGACGGGTTTGCCGCAGCGCCAACAGAATCGCTTGCCCTCGGCGATCACCGGATCGTCGATGACCGCGTCCTCGGGTTCGATGTCGGTGATCTTCGGCATCTCGACCAGGCCGCTGCCCAGACGGCGCTCGTGGACCGGCGGGCGACGCCGTGGGACGAGTCGCCGCCCGAGCGGACCCGAATCCGGTTCCGGTGTCGCCCGGGTACGGACGACCCGGTCGGTCCGGCCGTCGAAGCGATCCTGCGGCGCGATGCCGACGGTGAATGCGGGTGCGGCCGCCTGTGTTCCGACCTCGGGGTCGGTCACCGCGCGGGGTCTGGTGGTGTCGTCGGCGGTGTTGTCGCCCTCGGCCATGAGTGCGTCGAGATCGACCTTCTGCGTGCCGACTTCGACGACCTGGTCGGTGGTGCCCTCGTCGGGGGAACGGACGTCGGTCGTGTGGTCGTCGGTGGTGTGCCGGTCGGTGTCCGTCGCGTCGTCACCCATCAGGTCGGCGAGCGAGACGCGCTGGGTACCGACCTCCTCCGGGGTGTCGGGGGTGGGTGCGTCCGGACCCTCGGGTCCGTGAGGGTCTGCCTGGGATGGTTCGCCGGCGTAGTCCATGGGCATCAGTCCCGGTAGTACGGCTGCGGAGCGCCGAATCCACTGTCGAGGATGGTGAGCCAGCGATCGCGGATCTGTTGCCAGCGCCCGGTCGCGCGGGCGCGTTCGAGGACCCCGTTGACGAAGCGGACCATGTCGTCCTCGCCCTTCGGGATGCCCACGCCGTAGAACTCCTCACCGAGGCTGGGGCCGACGACCCGGACCCACGGGTCCTGCGCGGCGAGCCCGGCGAGGATGGCGTCGTCGCTGGTGACCGCGTCGACCTGACCCTGCTGCATGAGCACGAGGCAGTCGGCCCAGGTGGTGGTGCTGACGATCCGCACCCGCGGCTGGATGGACTGCATCCGGCCGATCGAGGTGGTGCCGCGTGCGGCGCAGACCCGCTTGTCGGCGAGCTGGGACGGTCCGACGATGTTCGAGTTACGGAACGACAGGATACGTTGCGACGCCACGTAATACGGGGCCGAGAACGAGATGTCGCGGAGGCGGTCGCAGGTGATGCTCATCGTCTTGATGACGACGTCGACGGTCTTGTCCCGCAACGCGTCGATGCGTTGCGCGGAGCTGAGCACCTGGAATTCGACGCGGTTCGGGTCGCCGAAGATCGCACCCGCGATCTCGCGGGCGATGTCGACGTCGAAGCCCTCGATGTCGCCGGAGATGGGGTCCCGGAAGCTGAACAGGTTGGACCCGATGTCGAGTCCGACGATGAGCCGCCCGCGTTCGAAGATGCCGGCCATCGTCGAGTTCGGCGGCATGCGTCCGGGCGCCGGCATCTGGGCGGGTGGGCGCAGGGTGAGGGTCGCGTTGCACGCCTCCGAACTCGGCGGCGGCTCGACCGGCACGTCGGTCTGGACGCCGGGCAACACCAGCGGTCCGGCGGTCGCGGTCGGAGGCGGTGCGTCCGGGGCGGGAAACCGGACACAGCCCGTGGCGACCAGAGCCACGAGCAGGAGGACCGCAACGACCAGCGGTCGCCGCGAGCGGGCGGGGCCGGACAGATGGAATCGGGGGCGGGTCATCGGTACTCCCGTATTCGGGGGACGAGTCCGCCGACGATCGCGACGGCGGCGAGGACCGCGAGCAGGAGTATCCCGGTCCCGGTGAAGCCGAGTACGCGCTGAGCGGTGTTGATGTCGTCGCGGAACGACGTTCGCGCGGTGGTGATCGCGTCGACGAGTGCACTGTCCACGGCTGTATACGCGCGGGCCGAGCTGTTCAGCCCGTCCCCGACGGTGAGTTGCCGGGCGCGGTCGAAGTTGCCGGTCTGGATGTACCGCCGGACGCCGGCATCGGTGCGTCTCCACTCCGCCAGCGCCGAGCTCACCGTGTCGAGCTGCTCCGCCGACACCGATCCGGTCTCCTTGGATGTGCGGACGTCGTCGACGATGCCGCCGATCTTGGCGGTCGTCGCGGCGAAGGTGCGTTCCAGCCCACCCTGATCGCCGCGGCGGATGAGGGACAGGGTCTCGGCCGATCGCGCCTGCTGGGTCAGGATGCGCGCGGCGGTGAGTTCGCGGAGCGGGTCGGCGCCGTCGGTCCGGGCGTTGCTGGTCGCGGCGACCGACATCAGGCCGGACGCGAGCAGCCACACCGTCCCCAGGAAGAGCGCGCCGATCGCGGCGACCAGTCCGATGTTGAATCGGCGGCGGGTCCTGCGTGCCAGGTAGCGGGACGTCAGCACCATGGCCGTGAGCAGCAGCAGCAGGGGGATGTAGACCGTCCACGGCGGGCGGGTCAGCGAATGCTGCGGATCGGCGATCGCCATCGAACGTCGCTCGTAGAGGCGCTGGGCGGCCGGCAGGATCTTGTCCTGCATCAACGACGACGCCTGGCCCAGGTACGCCGACCCGACTGGATTGCCCAACCGGTTGTTGGTACGGGCCGTCTCGATGAGCCCGCTGTAGACCGGGATCGACGTCGACAGGGTGTCGAGGTCCGACGACAGGGCCCGCTCGGTGGCGTCCTCCGTCATCCCCGGTCCCGGTTCGCTCGAGGTTCCGGTCGCGAGAATCAACGACGACGCTGCCGTCGCCAGCGCGTCGGAGTAGCGTTGCCGCAGCTCCGGCGTCTCCAGGCCGCCCGAGATGAACGCGGCGTTCGCGGACGCGTCGGCGATCGACAGGGAGCTGTAGAGAACCTGCGCGGCCTCGGCGAGCGGTTCGGTGCGATCGATCAGGCGCTGCAGGGTCTGGGTGCGGTCTTCGAGCACGGTCGAGGCGTACAGGCCGGTGGTCACGCAGCCGAGGAAGAGGATGACGCAGATGATGATCAGCTTGCCCGGCGTGGTGACCGAGTAATGCCGCAGCGTTTGGAACGGTGACTGCGCACGCTCGCGGGCCGTGGCGACGAGCTCTCGACGATCGGCGAGGACCTGGCGGATCGGCGGCGACGACTGGGCGGGACGGATCATGCGACCGCCACGGGTGAGTGCCGTCCGCACGGAGGACGCATCGCCGGTCACCTAGCTGATCCCCTTCTCGAACGCTGGATCGTCTCCGGTGTGGCCGCTCGGTCGCCGGTCCCCGTTCCGGCTCCCGCGACCTGTAAGAAGAAATGACTCATCAGGGTCATCGCTCACCGGGTCGTGCGTGTTTCAGCCTATGCCATCGGGGAGGGTTCCTCCGGGCATCGCCGTCGCCACGCCGACGGGTTCGTGATCGCCCTGGCAGGTCGCGCGTGTCTCACTTACGGTGGAGGAAATCCGGCGATCGGCTCGTCGGGCGGCAAGGAGGCGTGGTGCGCGGAGACGGCGACGGCTGGCTGATCGATCCCGACGGTTCACGGTATTGGGGTGTTCACGGCGCGGCGGGTCTGCTGCTCCGGGCGCCGCTGACCGACGGCGCGACCGGCGTTCTGCTCCAGCATCGCGCCGCGTGGTCGCACCAGGGCGGCACCTGGGCCCTGCCCGGCGGTGCGCGCGACTCCCACGAGGGCGCCATCGACACCGCGATGCGGGAAGCCGAGGAGGAAGCCGGCATCGACAGCGCCGACCTGCGTGTCGTCGCCGCCGTCGTCACTCACGAGTCACCGGGCGGCTGGACCTACACGACGGTCATCGCCGAGACCGATGCGCCGGTCCGCACGGTCGCCAACTTCGAGTCGACGGAACTGCGCTGGGTCGAAGAACAGCACGTCGATCAACTCCCGCTGCATCCGGCGTTCGGCCGGGCCTGGCCCACCCTGCGCGAGCGGATCGCCGCACTCGACCCGCAGGGTTAGGGGCTGAGCAGCCGGTTGGCGCCGGAGATCAGCGCGGCGATGTTCGCCTCGTCCCCGGTCCTGCCCTCGCCGAAGGCCCACGCCTGCCGACCGTTGTTCTCACACAGCAGGAACGTGGCGATCGCCCCGTCGACCTCGCGCTGGTGCAGCCGCAGGATCTGAACGGGTGCGCCGAGGTCGTACAGGATCGACGTCATCGCGCCGAGCGGTCCGGCGGCGACAGCGCTGCACGACATGAGGCGATCGGCGATCGCGATGGTCGCGCGGCATTCGACGAGGTCCTGCCGCGCCGGTGCGACCGACCACGATCCGAGCCGGATGGCTCCGTTGCCCGCGTACTCGTCGGTGAAGTGTTGCCAGCTCATCCCGATGGCCTCCTCGCGCATACCCGCGGGCAGCGGACGGCCGAAGTGTTCGGTGATGGGATCTCCCGACGGCGCGGTCGTGTGCCTGTGTCGTGAGAAGGATGGGTGAGGCAGATGAAGAAGGTGCATCTCGAAAGCCGATTTCGGTCGAAGAACGGATGACCGACAAGAGCGTGCAACCGACCCGCAGCGGGGGGTCGGTCAGAATCAGACCCCGCTGCGGCGGGTTACGAGCGCGCTCTTGATGCACATCATGATCGGTCCAGGCTAGACCGCGGTGTCCGGATCAGGCAAACGGATTCCGCCTCGGCAGTCCACTCTGACAACCGACCCTGAGGACCACCCCTGGGCTACCACCGGCCGAGGAGGTCGGCGGCCGCGGCAGCGGGATCGGTGGCGGCGGTGATCGCCCGCACCACGACGATCCGGCGGGCACCTGCGGCGGTCACCTCCGGCACCCGCGGGGCGTCGATGCCGCCGATGGCGAACCACGGCTTGCCGGGCGCGGCGCCGGCGGTCGTCGTCACCAGGTCGAGGCCGGCAGCACTGCGACCAGGCTTGGTGGGCGTGGTCCAGCACGGGCCGACGCAGAAGTAGTCGACGTCGGGGTCGGCGGTTGCGGCCGCGGCCTGCTCGCGGTCGTGGGTGGACGCCCCGATGATCGTGTCGGGGCCGACGATCCGGCGCGCCACCTCCGGCGGCAGGTCGCCCTGTCCGACGTGGAGGACGTCGGCGCCCGAGAGAGCGGCGATGTCCGCGCGGTCGTTGACCGCCAGCAACGCGCCATGGGCGTCGACGACGCCCCGCAGCGCGGCGAGGATCTCGAGCTCCTCACGGGCCTCGAGCGTGCCGAACTTCTTCTCGCCCGCCGACCCCTTGTCGCGTAGCTGCACGATGTCGACGCCGCCGGCGAGGGCGGAGCCGACGAAGTCGAGCAGGTCGCCGCGCTCGCGTCGCGCGTCGGTGCACAGATAGAGCCGGGCGGAATCAAGGCGGCGGCGCGATTCGGAAGCAGTCGTCACGGCGACCAGGCTAGCCCTGCGTCGACCGGCCGGGCGTAGGGTGGACCGCGAGAACACACGGGAGCCCGGGCAGGCGGGCTGAGAGTGCGGACCCCTCCGCAGACCGTCGAACCTGATCCGGGTCATTCCGGCGAAGGAAGGTGATCTGGCTTGAGCAACACCCCAGCACGACTCGACCGTGCGCTCACCGTCGTCGGCGGTGGCGTGATCGGTCTGACCTGTGCGCTCGCCGCCGCCGACGCCGGCTGGCAGGTGTTCGTCGTCGACGCCGGTCACGACGAGCGGGCCTCATGGGTTGCGGGCGGGATGCTCGGCTCGCTGGGCGAGGGACATCCGGGGGAGGAGGCCGCGCTCGCGCTGTCGGTCGAATCGGTGCGGCGCTGGCCGACGCTGGTGAAGCGGCTCGACGACCCCGCGATCGTGACGGCCACCGACTCCCTGTTCGTCGCCGGTTCGGCAGCCGACGCCGAGTACCTGCGCCATCTCGCCGATTTCGTCTGGGCCAATCAGCCGCGCACCGACGCCACGCTCAGCACGGTGACGGGTCGTGAGATCCGTTCCCTGGAGCCGTCGTTGAGTTCGCGGCTCGTCGGCGGCTACCGGGCGGTCGGGGAGTGGTCGATCGACAACCGACGGCTGCTGGCGACCCTGCGCAGCGCCGGGGCCGCGGTCGGGGTGCGGTTCATGGATGCACGGGTGGAGAGCCTCGCCGACGTCCGCGAACAGGCCGGCCCGCGAGATCAGATCCTCCTCGCCGCCGGACTCGCCACGGCGGCACTGCTTCCCGAGGTGCCCCTCCACGCGGCCAAGGGGGAGATCCTCCGCTTGCGTCGGACACGGTGGTCGGTTCCGCCGCCCGGGCACGTGGTCCGGGCCCGGCTCCACGGCCGGGCGGTCTACCTGGTCCCGCGCGAGGACGGGATCGTGGTCGGCGCAACGCAATACGAGGCCGGTGACTTCGGCGACCGCACTCCGCAGGCAGGTGGCGTCGCCGATCTGCTCGCCGACGCGATCGAGGTCATGCCGGGACTGCGCACCTACGAACTGACCGAGGCGGGCGCCGGACTACGGCCGTGCACCGCCGACGGACTGCCGATCGTGGAGCGGATCGACGACCGTACAGTGGTCGCGACCGGCCACGGCCGCAACGGCATCGTTCTCGCACCGGGCACGGCGGACAGGGTGCTCGGGATTCTGGAAGGAGCATCCGCGTGACCATCACCGTGAACGGAGAGAACCTCGACGTGGGCGACGACGAGTCGGTGAAGGATGTCGTCACCCGCCTCGGACTGCCTGACCGCGGGATCGCGGTGGCCGTCGACGGCGCAGTCGTACCGCGAGGACGATGGTCGGAACACACGATGACCTCGGGAGCCGTAGTGGAGATCGTGACGGCGGTGCAAGGTGGCTGAGTCCGGCATCATCGACGGCGCAGACGTTTCCGAGGCAGACCCGCTTCGGATCGCCGGCCGCGAGTTCTCCTCCCGCCTCATCACCGGAACCGGTGGCGCGACGAATCTCGCGTCCCTCGAGCGTGCACTCGTCGCGTCGGGTACCGAACTCACGACCGTCGCCGTGCGTCGCGTCGACGCCGCGTCGGGGACGGGGGTGTTCGACCTGCTGCGCCGCCTGGACATCGCGGTCCTGCCCAACACCGCCGGATGCCACACCACCGCCGAGGCGGTGCTCACCGCGCAGTTGGCCCGCGAGGCGTTCGAGACGAACTGGGTGAAGCTCGAGGTGGTGGCCGATGAACGCACCCTGATGCCGGATGCCGTCGAACTCGTCGACGCCGCAGCCGCATTGGTGGCGGACGGATTCGTCGTGCTCGCCTACACCAACGACGACCCGGTCCTCGCTGCGCGACTCGCCGACCTCGGCGTCGCCGCGGTCATGCCACTCGGCTCACCGATCGGGACCGGACTCGGAATCCTCAACCCGCACAACATCGAGATGATCATCGACCACTGTTCCACGGCCTTCGACGATCCCCTCCCGGTGATCCTCGACGCCGGTATCGGCACCGCCAGCGACGCCGCTTGTGCGATGGAACTCGGTTGCGACGGAGTGCTTCTCGCGACCGCCGTCACCCGTGCGGAGAATCCGGAGCGAATGGCGACCGCGATGCGGCATGCGGTGATCGCCGGACGACTCGCCGCACGGGCGGGTCGCATCCCGAAACGGTTCTGGGCGCGGGCATCGTCGCCGACGCCGGAGCGGGGCTGATCCCACGCAACTGCCTGCTGCCCGACCCGCCCTTTGCTGCCTGAGGTGCGGGGAGCGCAAGCGACGAGCCTCGAGGGCCCGGTGTGTCGCAACCACCCGGCGCACCCCCGGTCGGCGGCTATGGTCGACTCGTGTTGCGGGTAACGAATCTGACGAAGGACTTCGGGAGTCAGCGCGCGGTCGACAACCTCACCTTCGAGGTGGGGCCGGGGCGGGTCACCGGCTTCCTGGGGCCCAACGGTGCTGGTAAGTCGACGACGATGCGCATGATGCTCGGACTCGACCGTCCGACGTCGGGGACCGCGACCATCGACGACGTGCCGTACTGCGATCTCGACCATCCGCTGCGCCAGGTCGGTGCGCTGCTCGACGCACACTGGGTCCACCCCAATCGGAGTGCGCGTTCGCATCTGCGTTGGCTCGCCGCGAGCAATCGGATTCCGAAGTCCCGGGTGGACGAGGTGCTCGAGATCGTCGGCCTGGCGTCGGTGGCCCGGAAGCGTGCCGGTGGGTTCTCGCTCGGTATGTCGCAGCGGCTCGGACTCGCGGGTGCGCTGCTCGGCGACCCGCACACCCTGTTGTTCGACGAACCGGTCAACGGGCTCGATCCCGAGGGCATCGTGTGGATTCGGGGCTTCATGCGGCAGTTGGCCGCCGAAGGCCGCACCGTACTCGTCTCCAGCCATCTGCTGACCGAGATGTCGCTGACGGCAGACCATCTCGTCGTCATCGGTCGTGGGCGTCTCATCGCCGACTGCTCGGTCGGTGAGTTCACCGGCCGGGCCCGGCAATCGGTGCGGGTGCGCGGACCCGAACTCGAGAAGCTGCACACCGCACTGGCGAAGGCCGGCCTCGCGCCGGCGCCCGGTGCACCCGACGCCCACGGGCGGCCGGTGATGCGGGTACCCGACACGACGACCGACCGCGTCGGGGACATCGCCGCCGCGGCCGGCGTGACGCTGCACGAGCTCGCCGCCGAATCGGCCTCGCTGGAGGAGGTGTTCATGTCTATGACCGCCCACGCCGTCGACTATCACGGTGGCGACGGCTTCCGGTCCGTCGAATCCGGTCCGGGCACCCCGGAAGGGAGCCGGCGATGATCGGCCAGGCGCTCGCGGCGGTTGACGCCGAACGCATCAAGCTGTCGAGCACCCGTGCCCCGTACTGGTGCCTCGCGATGGTGGTCCTGTTCGGCATCGGCGTTGCGGTCCTGCTCGGTTGGCTGCTGTCGGGCGGTTACGCCGACTCGGCGTCGGTAGACACCCGGACCATCGACTACCTGGTCGGCGTCAACCAGTTCGGGGCCGCGGTCTTCGCGATCATGGCCGTCCTGGGCGTGACCACCGAATACCGGTTCGGCACCATCCGGCCGACCTTCGCCGCAGTAGCCCGACGGCCCCTCGTGATCCTCGCGAAGACCGTCGTGTTCGGTGGACTCACCTTCGTGGTGGCCGCGATCGTGGGGCTCCTCGGTGTCGTTCTGGGGCAGGCGCTCACCGGTAACGGCATCGCGCTCGGTGGTCCGGACACGATACGACAGCTCTGGGGCACGCCGGTTTTCGCGATGCTGTGCGCACTGATCGGGCTCTCGGTGGGTGCTCTCGTACGGCATTCCGCCGGAGCGGTGGCGATCGTGCTGGGATGGATGTTCGCGCTCGAACGCATCCTGTCGGTGCTCCCGCGTATCGGCGAGAACATCACGCCGTTCCTGCCGTTCCTCAACGGCTGGAACTTCTTGTCCGGCGGCGACCCCACCTTCCACTGGAACGCCTACGGCTCTTTGGCGTACTTCGCGGTGGTCACCGCGATCCTCTTGACGATCGCAATTGTCGTGACCAGTGCCCGGGATGCGTAGTTTGCGGATCTGCTCATACGTCCTGTGACCCGGAACGGCCGCCGAGAGAGGTGCGATTCGGCGGCCGAATGACGATTGACGATCCTTCGCGCAGCCCGCCGAAGGCCGCCGCGGACTAAAATTCAGTGGTATGTCCACAAATTGGCCGATGGTCGAGCGTGAGCGTGAGTTCCGCACGATCCTCGCCGCACTCAGTGGAAAGACGAACGGATGCGGGGTCGTGCTCACCGGCGATTCGGGGGTGGGCAAGACGACCCTCGCCCGGCATGTCACCGCCGAACTGCCGACCGGCGTGCGCTGGGTGGCCGGGACCGAGTCGGCACGATCGATTCCGTTGGGGGTCTTCGCCCACCTGGTCGGTCCGGCGACGTCGAGCGATCCGGTCACTTATCTGGCGGCCGCCCGGGAATCTCTGCTCGCCGACGGTGATGTCGTCATCGGAGTCGACGACGCGCATCTGCTCGACGAGTTGTCGGCCACCCTGCTTCATCAGCTCGCGATCGACCGTGCGGTGCACATCGTGGCGACCGTCCGGAGCGGGGAGGCGGTGCCGGACGCCGTCACCTCCCTGTGGAAGGACAATCACCTCACCCGGATCACGCTGTCGCCGTTCACCAAAGAGCAGAGCGTCGAGCTGATCGAATCCGTCCTCGGTGGGCAGCTCGAAGAGCATTCGGCCTCCCTGATGTGGGAGGCATCGGGTGGAAACGCCCTGTTCCTGCGGCATCTCGTGGACGGCGCCCGCCAAGCGAACACCTTGCGACAGGTCAACGGGGTCTGGCAGTTGCGCGGCCGCGCGGCCATCACCTCCGAACTCGCATCGCTGCTCGAGGGGCGGATCGAACAACTCGATGCGTCGGTCCTCAGCGCGCTCAAGTACCTGAGCCTGTGTGAACCGCTCGACATCGACGTGCTCGCCGAACTCGCCGGCGAGGAGGCCGTGGAGGAGGCCGAGATCGCCGGCCTCGTCCGCATCACGCGCGACGGCCGCCGGTTGAATGTCGCCTTCCACCACCCGCTGTTCGGCGAGGTGATCCGCCGCAGACTCGGGATGGTGTCGTCCCGACGACTCCGCGGCAACCTCGTCGAGGCGCTGCGATCCCGCCCCACCGACACGCCCGCCGAGCGGATCAGGCTCGCCGACCTCGCGATCGAGAGCGACGTCGAGATCGATCTGTCGCTCGTTCGCACCGCGGCGAGCGACGCCCTCAAACTCGCGCAGACCTCACTCGGTGAACGGTTCGCGCGGGCGGCCCTCGTCGAGGGCGCCGGGGTCGACGTCGCCGAACTGCTCGCACGCGCCCGGATGTGGCAGGGCCATCCCGACGAGGCCGAGGAGATCCTGTCGCGGTTCTCCCCGGACGATCTGGACGAGGCGCAACTCCTGCTCTGGGGGAATCTGCGGATCGGCAACGCGTTCTGGGCCCTGGGCGACGCCGACCGTGCCGGTGAGATCCTGCAGATGCTGCGCAAGCGGGACATGCAGCCCGCGCTCGTGCCCATCGTCACCGGCATCGCCTCGGCCTGCGCGCTGTTCGAGAACCGGATCGGTGAGGCGATCACGTTGTCGGACAGTGTCTTCGCCGAGAAGCGCAAACTTCCGTGGGCGATCGAGTGGGCCGTGTTCGGTGGTTCTCTCGCGCGAGCAGTCGCAGGCCGCGGGAACGAGGTGGAGGCCCTGGCCGCGCACTCGCGTGAGGTGGAGGTCGACGGACTCCTCCGGTTCCCGACGGGTTTCGGCGAGATCCTCGCCCTCACGCTGACCGGCCGGCTCGACGACGCGGACACTGCCGCCGGGCGCTTCCTGACGGCCGCCCAGACCGCGCAGTACCTGGGTTGGGCCATGTCGGAGATTCTCGTTGCCGCCGTGGAACTCTCGCGCGGCGCATGCGTCTCGGTGACCCGGCGGATGGAGCAGACCCTCGCCACCCTCGACAGCGGTGAGTTCTCGGAGTCCTGGAACTTCCCGGCCCACATCTTCTTGATCCAGGCACTGAGTGCACTCGGTCAGGTCGACCGTGCCGCCGAGGTGCTGGAGAAGGCGAGGGCCCGGTACGGCAGGCACGTCGCGATCTTCGGTCCGATGCTGGCCATTGCGCAGGCCTGGCAGTCGGCGGCCGCCGGCACCATCACGCCGGCCGTCGCGCTTCTCCGTCGAACCGCCGAAGAGACAAGGGAGACAGAACAACTTGCCATCGAGGCGGAGGCGCTGCACTCGGCGGCCAGGTTCGGTGACGCCACCGTCGCCCAGCGACTCACCGAACTCGCCGGACTCGTCGACGGCCCACTGGCACCGCTGTACGCCCGGCACGCCATCGCGCTCGCTGCCGGTGACGCCGTCGAACTCGACCTGTGCTCAGCCGATTTCGAGTCACTGGGCGTTCGGTTGTCGGCGGCCGACGCCGCCGCGCAGGCGAGTGTGCTGCATGATTCGGCGGGCAGCAGGTCGGCGACCGTTGCCTCGGCGGCGGTGGCCAACCGACTCGCCTCGGAATGCGGCGGTCTGCGCACGCCCGCGCTCATCACCGCCGCACAACCGCTCCCGTTGACCTCACGTGAACGCGAGGTCGCGAATCTCGTTGCGGCAGGCCTGTCCAACAAGGAGATCGCGGAGCGGCTCACCGTTTCGGTGCGCACCGTCGAGGGGCACATCTACCGTGCGTCCACCAAACTCGACGTCACCGACCGTGAGGGCATCGCCAAGCTGTTGCTCAAGGACGGTGATCGCGCTCCAGGCACTCGATCACCTCTTCGTCGTCGATCTGACTGAAGTCGTCGTAGGAGAGTCCGACCGCCTCGAACGGTTCCGGGGTGGTCAGTACGACGACGTCGTCGACGCCCCGATCGATGAGGCGGCCGACCGAATCCGACGGTGCCGTGGGTACGGCCACGATCAACCGTGCGGCACCGGCGGCATCCATCGCGTCGATGGCCACCGCCATCGTCGAGTCGGTGGCGAGACCGTCGTCGACCAACACCACGACCCGGTCCTCGACCTCGACCGGTGGCCGTCCGCCGCGATAGAGCTCCTCGCGGTTGTGCAGGATGCGACGTTCCCGGTCGGCTACCGCGTCGAACTCGGCACGCGAGACGCCCAACCGGCGGGGTATGTCGTCGTTGACCACGAGATGGCCGGCGGTCAGGGCGCCCATCGCGAACTCCTCGTGTCCCGGTGCGCCGATCTTGCGTACGACGAGGGCGTCGAGGTCGCCGCCCGTCGCATCGGCGACCTCACGGGCCACGGGCACCCCGCCGCGCGCCAGGCCGATGACCACCGGCCTGGCCCCGTGGGTGTCCTCCCGGGACCGCAGGACCTCCGCGACCCGGGCGCCGAGGGCACGTCCCGCCGCGATTCGGTCGGGGAAGACGCGGCCGGACATGTCGGGTGTCCTCAGAGGTGCACCGCGGGACCGACCTCGAGCTTGAAGCTCGGCAGATCGGCCAGTCCGATGGTGGCCTCGTAGGTGCGGTCGTAACCGGTGGCGCTGATGCGCCAGCCGTCCTCGGTCCGGCGGTAGGTGTCCTCGTAGAAGGCGGCTCCGATCAGCATGAACGAGAACTCGGCGACGATCACGCGGTCCTGCAGATACCAACGGCCGCGGGCGGTGTCGCCGGAGACCTCGATCTCGGGGTGGTTCACGCGGTGCTCGGTGATGACCGCCGGACCGACGTTGGCCTCCATGTACCCCACGAGCTCGTCCCGGTTGGCGAAGGACAGGCTCGCACCGTAGTTGCCGGTCACATCCTCGGTGAGCGTCGACGCGAACGTCTTCCAGTCCTTGGTGTCGAGTGCCCTCAGGTAGCGGTACTTGAGGTTCTCGATCTCGCGGACGTCTTCGTTGTGATTGCTCACTTGCGCCTCGTTCCGGGCAGGACGCCGGCATCGAGCACGGCCTTCACGATCGGACGGGTCCGTTCGAGCAACTCGGAGTTGCCCGACCACAGCGACTCGCCCGCGGCGTCGGTGGTCGCCTCGATGTCGTCGTACACCGCGGCACCCTGTGCCGTGAGTCGATGGCCGTCCTCGGTCCGTTCGGCCAGGCCCGCCTCCGCCAGTCGGTCGATGCTGTCCTCCCAGTCCTGTTCGGTGTAGCCACGCGTGAGCAGCACGACGCGCTTGCCCATGACCTTGCGTTTGACCGTCGGGCCGGGCAGCTGGGCCTCGTGGAAGACCGCCGCATCGAAGCCGTTGAGTCCGTGCAGGACGAGGGCGGCGATGTGGTTGTCGCCCCGCCACTCCCGCAGTACAGCGGTCGCCTGCCACAACCTCAGGCGCGGTGTCTCCGGGATCGGCGCCGACGCCCACGCCGCAGCGAGGGGACGACCGCCGAGCGGAAGGTCCGCGGCGAGCCGGGTGTACCCGGAGGCGAGTTCGTCGAGGAGGGCGTCGTCGGCGGAATCGCCGAGGATCTGCCGCAGGGAGTCATCCAGCATCGCGTTGCGACGTTCGTGGACTCGGTCGAGGCCTGCGTCGACCGCGGCGTGCCAGGACTTGGCGACCAGGTCGGGGTTGAAGTTGTAGAACGCGGCGGAGACGACCGGGGCGGCGCAGGGGCCGAGGGGAGCTCCGCGTGCGCCCACGTAGAAGGCGTGGCCGTCGAGACCGGTGTCCTCTTGTGCGGGGCCGAGTCCCGGGTTGAAGTACGCGAGAATGTGGAAGGGCTCGAGGGTCTCGTAGGCGAGGCGGGAGAGCGACGTGGTCGCTGTGGGCGTCATCACCCCACCTTCTCCACCGGCGGAACGGGTGTCAACCACTTTCGCGGCGATGGACGCTCGCGATCAGTTGTGCCGCGAGTCCCGGCTGCCGACGGATCGATCGCCGGACGCGGAGCCGTCCGGACGCAACCCTGCGTCGTCGTCGCGCGAGTCGGGATCACCCGGTCCACTTCGGAACTCCGCCTCGAAGGCCTCCGCCTCGAACGCGCCGGGTTCGGACTTCTCTGGGTCGGAATACTCCGGCTCCTCGCGGCCGCGACGCCAGCCGCCCTTCATCGGCGGAGCCTCACCGAGGTGGTCGGGGTCGACCGAGCCGTACCACGCCACCAGCACGGCACCGATGACGGCGCCGACGAAGCCGAGGATCGCAAGCCAGCCGAGTCCGGGCTTGGCCGTGTCCTCGAGGAACACCACACCCACCAGGCTGGGTCCGGCGGTCTCGCCGACCACCAGCACGGCGGTGACGCCGTTGACCGCGCCGAGCTGGAGCGCGACGGTCTGGATGTAGAAGCCGACCGCGCCCGCTGCGGCGATGGTCCACGCCGCCGGGTCGGTCAGGAACGCAACGGGATCGAACGGCTGGACGCCGTCGAGGATGCGGACCGAGATGGCGATGATGCCGAACAACAGACCCGCGGCGGCGCCGCCGACGATGGCGCCGGCGGCCGAACCGAGGTTGTAGACGGCGACGAGCGCGAAGGCGCACAGCGCGACGGTGGCGAGGAACAGACCCCAGTGGAAACCGACCTCTTCGCCGCCGCCGGTGTGATGCGACGAGGAGACACCGAGCAGGCACAGCGACATGACGACGAGCCAGATGGCGACCCATTCGCGGGTGTGCAGGGCGATGTTGAGGATGATCGTGCCGAGGAGTGCGGTGACGACGAGGTTCGCCGACACGATGGTCTGCGACAGGAAGAGCGGGAGGAACCGCGCGGCGAGTGCCCCGCCGGCGAAGCCGAAGACGACCATCGTGGTGCCGAGGATGAAGGCGGGATCGACGAAGGTCGACATCGTCGAGGAGATGGTGGGAGCACCCGTCTCGGTGGTGATGCCCTTACCCTCTTCGGCGGCTGCCGCGGCGACACGACGCGCGCCGAGCGCGCGGAGCACCGTCGACATCCCGTAGGCGACAGCGGCAAGGCATGCGGCGATGACGCCGACCACGAACAGTTGCATGCCTCCTCCAACTCGGTCCGGAACCCCCGGGTTCTCGAGGTCATCCGGTCCGTCGCCCAATCCGACTGCCTGCCACCACAGGCTCGACCGGCACAACAGCCCGGTCGTGCGGAAACTAACAGGACGAACCGACAGATAGATACCGAATATTCCCGTAGTGTCCGATTCCATTCAACAGGCGTAGGGCCGACGCGGCGCGTCAGGGTCCGGAGTACCCCCTAGACTCTGTCGGGTGGACAGCGCCGGACGAGCTCATGTACTGATCACCTCCGGTCGGTCGTTCCTCTCCCTGGAACTCGCACGACTCATGGCTGCGGGTGGCCATCGCGTGACGACCGTCGACTCTATTCCCGTCGCCATCAGCAGATTCTCCAACGCGGTAGGCGAATTCCACCGTGTTCCGCCGCCGAAGTTCGAGCCCCTCGAATACTGTCGTGCCCTCGCCCGGATCGTCGAGGAGAACGACGTCGACATGGTGATCCCGGTGCACGAGGAAACCGACATCATCGCGATGCTCGCCGAACTGTTCCCGCCGACGTGTCGGCTCTTCCTCTCCGACTTCGACATCGAGAACCGGCTGCACCACAAGTACGAATTCCAGGAACTGCTCGTCGAACTCGGAATCCCCACCCGCACATTCGCGTGGGTCGCCGGCCCCGAGGACGCGGGTTCACTCGACTTCGACAAGCCCTTCGCGCTCAAGCGGTGTTACTCGCGCGGTTCGCAGAAGGTGCACAAGGTGCAGCCGGGGGACCCGCTCACCTGGCTCGAGCACGACGAACAGAACCCGTGGGTTGCACAGGAATGGGTCTCGGGCGACAAGTACTGCACCTACTCGGTGTGCCACGAGGGCCGGATCTACGCGCACGCCACCTATCCGGTCGACTACGCCATCGACGGCAGCTCATGCCTGAACTTCCGGTCCGTCGACCACCCGCGCATCCAGGCGTGGGTCGCCGACATCGTCGAGCGCGTCAACTTCACCGGGCAGATCGGCTTCGACTTCATCGAGGACGGACCGGACGAGGACCTGTTCTGCATCGAGTGCAATCCGCGCGCGACGAGCGGCATCATGATGTTCTCTCCGGAGGACGGCGTAGACCGCGCCTTCCTCGGCACCTCCGACCCCGACACCGAGATCATCACTCCCGCACCCGGTGTCGACAAGATGATCGGTGTCGGCATGATGCTCTACGGATGGCGTGCGCCCTCTCGCAACGGCCGGTCGTTCCGTCAGTTCGCACGCGACTTCCGCGGCGCGTCGGATGTGATCACCCGGTCCGGCGACCAGAAGCCGGCGGTCCTGCTCCCGTTCGCCTACGCGGGCATCCTCCGCAGCTGTCTGAAGTACCGGGTCGGGCTCGCCGAGGGGTTCATGCACGACCACGAGTGGGACGGTCTGCGGATCAGCCTCTGAGCCCGGTCCACGGACCGGTTCCACCCGTGTCCCCCAGATGTGCGACACGATCTCCGGCCCTGTCGGCGTAGACTCGAAACCTAGCACCACCTGCGGCGATGGGTCACGTGAGCGGGTTCGGTGCGGGGGAAACGTGCTCGAGGGGGCTCGCTATGTACACATCCAAGATCACTCGTCGTCTGACTGTCGGGATCACGACTGTCGCCGCGGCCGGCGCACTCGCACTCGCCGGTGCGCCCACCGCCGCAGCGGCGCCGGTCGAGGCGCAACCCGTCGTGGGGTCCGTGGCGCTCTGCTTCGGAGTCCCGCTGGGTTCGCTGTCGTTCAACATCTGCATCTGACGGCACGACTCTCCCGTCCCGGGGCCGATGGTCCCCGGGACGTGACAATTCCGTGCCGCTGACGCGCGGAAGTCCTGCTCGGGCAGTGATTCCGCACGTACGATTCACCGATGACGTCGACGACGCCCGAGGGTGACACCGGTACGGCACCGGCACGCGCGCGTGCGATCCTCGTCGCGCTGATCCTCGTCGCGGGCGTGGCCAACATCAACCTCGCGGTGGCCAACGTCGCGCTGCCCGACATCGGCAAGGATCTCGACGCCAGTTCGACGCAGCTGAACCTCATCGCGGTCGGGTACTCGCTGGGTCTCGCGGCGTCGGTGCTGTACTTCGGTGCGCTGGGAGATCGCCACGGCCGCAAGCGGATGCTCGTGTTCGGCATGGCTCTGTCGATCCCGGCGTCGCTCGTGGCCGGCTTCGCGCCGAACGTCGAGGTCTTGTTCGGTGCCCGTCTGGTCGGCGGCATCGCGGCCGGCCTGGCCTTCCCGACGACCCTCGCGGTGATCACCGCGCTGTGGTCGGGTCCCAAACGCACCCGGGCGATCGCCGCCTGGTCGGCGTTCGGCGGAGCGATCTCCGCTCTCGGACCGGTGATGTCGGGTGGTCTGCTGGAGGTGTTCGACTGGCATTCGGTGTTCCTGGTGACCCTGCCGCTGGCGGTCCTCGCGCTGGCGGCGGCATGGAGGCTGGTGCCCGACGACACCGGCGACGAGGCGGCGGTCGTCGACAACCTCGGCGGCATCGTCTCGATCGTGATGGTCGGGGCGCTGGTCCTCGCCATCAATTTCGCCCCCAACAGCGATCAGCGGCTGCAGGTCTACATCCTCGCCGCGATCGCGATCGTCGCCGGTGCCGGATTCGTGTGGCGGCAACTGCGCGTGCGTGTTCCGCTCTTCGACCTCCGCATCGCATCCCGACGCACCTTCTGGGTCGCGGCGCTCGGCGGGCTCATCGTCTTCGGCACGCTCATGGGCGCGATGTTCATCGGCCAGCAGTACATGCAGAACGTGCTCGGCTACTCGACTCTCGCCGCGGGCGCGACGATCCTGCCCGCCGCCGGCGCGATGGTCGTCGTCGCACCGCGGTCGGCCAAACTCGTGCAGAGCATGGGATCACGGTTCACCCTGCTGTCCGGGTACGCCTTCATCGTGCTCGGGCTGGTGTTCGCGATGCTCACCTGGGATCAACACGCCCACTTCTGGCACGTCGGGCTCGTCTACGTCCTCGTCGGCATCGGCGTGGGCCTGGCCGGCACCCCGGCGTCGCAGTCGCTCACCGGATCGGTGCCCGTCCAGCGGGCGGGCATGGCGTCGAGCATGTCGGATCTGCAGCGCGACCTCGGCGGAGCCATCCTGCAGTCGACGCTCGGCGCGATCCTGACGGCCGGTTACGCCAACCAGTTGCGGGAGACGATCGCGAACTCCCCGCAGGCGGATCAGGTCACCGACCAGACCGAGGCGGCGCTCACCAAGTCCTTCTCGAGCGCCGAGGTGCTCGCCGAGCGGTATCCGCAGTACGCCGATCAGATCATCGGCGCCGCCCGGGACGCCTTCGTGCACGGGGACAACCGCGCCTACGGTGCCGCCGCGGCGATCGTGCTGGTGGGCGCCGCCATCGTCTTCTTCTTCTATCCGGATCACGACGGCGAGCGCGCGGCCATGGCCGAGTACGCGGAGCAGCGCAGTCTCTGAGGTCGCTCTCGGCCGGCGCGGGAAAAACGAATGGAAAGTGAGCACGCACGTGTTCTCATTGAGTCATGGAGCGGATACCCACTGATCTGGTGAACGCCGACCTGGCCGTACAGCGATACGGGGAGGCCGGACGAGTCTGGCTCGACCAGATGTGGCTCGCCGATCCCCTCGCCGACGCGGTGGCGGCCGACTCGCATCCGGGCGGGTCCACGACCACCGTGCTCCGGAGAGCGCTCGCCCACGGGATCGGATCGCTCGACGAGTCCACCGAGTCGATGCGGGCGCTGTTCGCTTTTCTCGACGACGAGCCGGACTGGGTCGACCACGATCGGATGGCCCGGGCCGCGGACGCGCTCATCGTCAACACCGCGCCGCTCGGCATCGTGCTGGGCGCGGCTTCGCTGGTGCGCGGCGCGGGAAACACGATCGCCGCCAAACCCCTTGCGATCACCGGACGCTATGTGTCGCAGCCGGCGATGCGGTCGGTGGAGGTGGGGGAGTGGCTGAGTCAGGTCATCACCCCGGGCGGGATGCGACGCGACGGAGACGGTTTCGCCTACACCGTGCGCGTCCGCATGATCCACGCGCACGTCCGGCAGATGCTGTGGAAGCGCGGCGACTGGAACGAAAATGCTTGGGGTGTACCGATTCCGCAGCCGTACATGGCGTTCACGATCGCCGAGTTCGGCCACATCGCGATCGACGCGATGCACACCCTCGGGGTCCGGTTCACCGACCGTGAGCTCGAGGACATCTACCACCTCTGGCGTTACGTCGGCCATGTCGTCGGGATGAGTCCCGAACTCGGCCCGACGTGCGAGGCCGATCATGTCCGCATCGAAGAGCTGTACCGCCTGACGTCACCGGGACCCGGGCCCGACGATCACGACTTCGTGGTCGCGCTCACCGAGGACTACCTCGTCCCTGAGCTCGCCAACGTACTGCCCGGCCCGCGCATCCTGCGAGATCGATTGGCCACCAACCTCATGTACGGGTTGCAGCGGGTGTTCATCGGCGATGACGACGCCGATGCCCTGGGCATGCCGGACGGGAAGATCAAGCACCTTCTCGGCCGGGTCGGTCCGTCCCTCGCGCTGGCCGGCTCGGCACAGCGTCTGGGCGGCTCACGGCGCGCTCGTGCACGGATCGAGAAGGCCTACCGCGTGCGCGATGCCGAGATGGCCCGGATGCGCGACGACTACCGGGTCACCCATGGTCTGGTCGATGCGGCCGCGAACTCCGCATCGTCGGGCCAGCCGCCGGTTGCCGGGCCGACCGCTCAGCCGCCGAATGCGCTTGCGGCGGTGACGTCCTCGGTCAGGCAGTAGCCGATCGAGGTGGGCTGTGTGAAGGTCCACTTCGTCTGGTCATCGGGGCAGCCGATCGATCCGTCGCCGCGGCTGACAGTCTTGGCGATGACCGTGTTGTCCACCGGGGATGCGCCGCATTCGACCTCGCGGTAGTCGGCGAGCTTTCCGCCGTTGAGCGGGATCTGATAGCAGGTGTCGGTCGCGAAGTTCGGTGTCATGCACAGTTTCTGGTCTCCGCCGGAGAAGGTGAGGGTCGAGGTGTAGTCGGCGGTGCATTCCGCGTCGGACGCCACCTTGTCGGCGGCGAAGAAGGTGAGGCCCTCGGTGCCCTCGCAGTCCTCCTTGGTGGCCTCCACCTTGCCCTCGCCGGCCTCGTCACCGATCTGCAGGCACTCGCCGACGTCGATGTCGGAGGCCTCCTCGACGGTCTGGGAGCCGATGCTGAAGCTGCAGGCCGTCAGGGCGGTGAAGCCCAGACAGGCGACGATGACGGTGGCGCGGCGACCGATCTGCCACAGCGGCCGGCGGGGGCCGGAGATGGGGCCGATCTCCGTGTTGTGCAGGGTGTCGATCTGCTCGGTCGCGAGGTGGTCGGTGTCGGGCTGGGTGTTCTGCGGGCGGGACATGGGGTTTCCTCTCCTGGGCGGTCGTCGTCCGGGGTGCCCGGAGGCGGTTCGACCGCGGGGGTTCGTGTGACAGGAGAAAGAATCGCCCGATCCGCTTGTGGGGAACTTGGGGTCGACTTGTCCGGACCTTGGACCGTCTTGGACAGAGTTCTTGAATGGGGTGTCAGCGCTGGTCGAGCGACGCGTCGAGCGCCTGGAGCTGCTCCGGCCGGACGTCGCGGAGCACGGCCATGGTGGCGGTGATCGCGAGGTCGCAGGCCTCGTCGATGCCGGCGCCGTCGACGATGAGCGCACGATGCGCGACGTCGAGACTCATGCCCAGCAGCAGAGACGCGAGCGTGTCCGCGCCCGCGGAGATGTCGGCACCGCGCTCGGCGTAGTTCTTCCGCAACCGCGCGGAGATCCTCGGTTCGAGTGCGGCATACAGGCGCCGGTTGCTACCGCCGCCCCCACTGTGTCCCATGAGCACCCGCAGGCCGGCGGGATGGTTCCGGGCGTAGTCGAACAGGCACTGCACCGAATGGCGGGCCCGCGCCCCGTAGGGCATGTCCTCGCTCTCGTCGTAGACGCGGAACATGAACGAGGTGAAGATGTCGAGCTCGCGGTTGATCACGCGGGCGACGAGCTCATCGCGGGACCCGAAGTGTGCATAGAGCGTCACCCGTGTCGTGCCACCGCGTTCGGCGATCGCGGTCATCGTCGCCCGGTCGGCGCCCACCTCGGCGATCACCTCGCAGGCGGCATCGAGCAGTTGTTCGTCGGTCGGACGATTCCGGGTGCTGCGTGCCGGACGGTCCTGGCCGGTGCGGCGCCGAGCGGACCGGCCGGGCCCTCGCCCGTTGGGATCGTGCCCGTTCGGATCGTGGGTGTTCGGATCTTGGGTGTTCGGATCGTCGACCGTGACCACGGCGTCCCCGGATTCGTCGGTGGTGGCGTTCTTCGGCCGGTCTCAGGAGGCCTGTTCCTCTATGGTGCGACCGAAGTATGCGGCCTCCACCATGTCCCGACGGCTGCGCAGGTCGGCGGCACTCGCCGACAGTGCGACCCGGCCGTGATGGAGGACGATCGCCGAGTCCGCGATCCCGAGGGCGAGGTCGATGTGCTGCTCGACGAGGACGACCGCCATCTGGTGCTCGTCGGCGAAGGCGCGGAGCCGCGGGAGCAGATCCTGCACGGCGACCGGAGACAGGCCGAGACTCATCTCGTCGATGAGCAGAACGCGCGGACGCGCGAGGAGTGCCTTGGCCAGGGCCAGCATCTGCTGTTCGCCGCCGGAGAGATTGCCGCACTGCCGCGAGCGCATGGTCTTCAGTTTCGGGAAGTACCCGAAGACCGTGTCGAGATCGGTTCCGTTCTTGCGCTTCGCGAGTCGCAGATTGTCCGATACCGACAGCTTGTGGAAGAGGCCGCGGGTGTCGGGGACCAGGGTCACGCCGCGGCGGGCGTTGCGTTCGATGTGATGGTCTATCGGTTCGCCCAGCGCGGTCACGCTGCCCGACATCAACGGCAGGGCGCCGACGGTGGCGAGCAGAGTGGTCGTCTTGCCTGCACCGTTGGGGCCGAGCAGGGCCAGGATCTCCCCGGCGCGGACCGAGGCGCTCAGACCGCGCACGGCCGGCACACCGCCATAGCCGACGGTGATGTCGTCGAGTTCGAGGACGGAGGACGCCGAGGAGGCGTCGTTCGGCGTGCTCATCGGTTCTCCTCGGGCGCGGCGGTCGTGGTCGGTTCGGTTCCGGCCGCGAGATCGGTTGGCCCACCGGATGACCCGGCCGCATCGAGCTCGGCCACCGCATCCGGGTCCACCTCCGGGCTTCCCAGGTAAGCGGAGATCACCGCCGGATCGTCCTGGATGGCCGCGGGTGTGCCGCTGGCGATGACCTTCCCGAAGTCGAGCACGTAGAGGCGGTCGCAGACGTCGAGGACCAGCGACATGTCGTGGTCGATGAGGAGGATTCCGATGCCGGTGGCAGCGATGCGCCGCAGCTCGGCACCGAAGTCGCGGCTCTCGTGGGTGTCGAGGCCCGCCGCCGGCTCGTCGAGCAGGACGAGTCGGGTCCCGCCGACCAGGGCCCGGGCGACGCCCACCAACTTCTGTTGTCCCAGCGTGAGTTCGCCGGGACGCTGATCGGCGGCGTCGCGCAGACCGACGAGATCGAGTGCGTGGTCGATGGTCTCGGCGGGTGGCCGCGAACCGTTGAGCACGTCCGACACCATCGCGCGCAGGCCGACGGGCTGCACGGCGACGGCCAGGTTCTGGGAGACGGTGAGGTCGGTGAACAGCTCGCCGGCCTGCCAGGTGCGTGCCATTCCGGCTCTACGCCGACGATGCGGCGAGGCCTTCTCGAGGCGTTCACCGGCCAGCGAGACGGTGCCGGTGGCCTTGGTGAACCCGGTGACGGCGTCGACGAAGGTGGTCTTTCCCGCGCCGTTGGGGCCGATCAGGCCGACGATCTCGCCGGAGCCGACGGTGATGTCGACGTCGGTGTTGGCGCTGACACCGCCGTAGCGGACGGAGAGCCCGCCGGTCTGGAGCAGGGTGGTCCGTTCCAGGACGGTCGACTCAGACATGGACACCTGCCTCCGCGCTCTGCGCCGCACCGGGCGCCTCGGGTTTTGGATCCGGTTCTCGGCGGTGCCGTAGGGCCCGGATCTTGTCGCCGAGTTCGGACGCCGCGCCGGCCACGCCGACGGGGTTCATCACCGCCATCAGCAGAAGGCTGCCCGCGGCGATCAGTTCGTAGTACTCGCCGAAACTCAGTGTCTGGGTGAGGAACACATAACCGACGCCGAGCGGGCCGATGATGCCGGCGATGACGGCGCCGGCGAACGAGGTGATTCCGCCGACGTAGGTCATCGCGAGCAGCGTCAGGCCGATCATCACGGTGAACGAGCCGGCCGAGAGCTGGCCGCGGCTGTAGCCGATCAGGCAGCCACCGATGCCGGCCAGGAAGGCCGACAGGGCGAAGCCGAGGAGTTTGGTTGCGGCGACGTTGATTCCGACCGATGCCGCCGCGCGTTCGTTGGAGCGAACCGCGAGGAAGGCGCGGCCGGTGGAGCCGCCCATGAACCGAAGGACCACGAGGGTGGCGATCGCGACGACGACGAGAACCATCAGCGCGAACCGCAGGGTGACGAGGTTGGTGCCGTCGCGCACACCGAGGTCGATGCCGAAGAGTGTCGGGTCGGCGATCATGTTGCCCTCGAACGCGGTGATGGCCGGGTTGTTGAACACGAAGCTCTGGATCGCCAGTGCCGCGGCCAGGGTCACCACTGCGAGCTGCGCGCCGCGGATACGGAGGGCCGGCACGCCGACCAGCACGCCGAGTCCCGTCGCGATCAGTGCGGCGAACAGCATGCTGAACGGGAACGGCACATTCCAGTTGGTGGTCAGCTTCGACAGGGCGAATCCGGCGGCGCCGGCAAAGGCCATGGACGCCAACGAGATCTGGCCGAGGTAACCGGTCAGCAGGACCAGCGAGAGCGCGATGAGCGAGAGGATCACCGAGGTGACCACGCCGAACCGCCAGGTGCCGGAGGTGAGCAGGATGGCGAGGACGACGGCCGCGACGATCGCCACGGTCGGGATGACCCGGATGCGGGGGATGCGCACCGCAGGCATGCGTACCTCGCCGAGCGAGCCGCGCGACGGGATTCGTCCGCCGAGGAGGAACAACGCGATCACCACGATGACGAAGGGCACGGCGTCGCCGAGACCGGCCTGCGCCCACTCCGGCCACCAGGCCTTGGTGGCGAGCCACGAAATCACCGACTGGAAGGCGCCGAGCACTAGTCCTGCCGCGCAGGCGACCCCGAAGGAGGTGAGCCGTCCGACGAGTGCGACCGCCAGCGCCGGGATGACGAAGAAGGTGTAGCTGGTGACCGTCAGGCCGATGGTGAACGAGGCCAGCACGACGATGAGGCCGGTGGCCGCGCCGGTGATGACCCACACGATGGCGGCGAGGCGGTCGGGGGAGTAGCCGGACAGGCGGGCGGCCAGTTCGTCCTCGGATCCGGCGCGCGTCGCGACCCCGAGCGTGGTGAGACGGAAGTAGGCCCACAGCAGCAGGGACACCGCGATGGCGACACCGGCCAGGATCAGGTCGGAGACGTTGACGACGGCACCGGCGATGTCGACGGTGTCCTCGGGCAGGATCGACTGGGCGAACAGATTTTCCGTGTCGAAACGCAGCTGGACGAGGGCCTGGAGGAAGAGCATTAGGCCGACCGACGCGACGACTTGTGCGAGCACGGGCGCGTGTCGTAGGGGACGGAAGACGAGGACGTGGGCGAGCAGGGCCCAGACCACCGCGCTGACCACGCCGAGGGCCAGAGCGAGTTCCATCGACGTGGGGTTGTCCTCACTGCCGATACTCAGGGTGCCGATGGGCAGGACGAGACTGCCGTCGGTGCGCAGCGCGGCGACGAGATAGACCGAGTAGAGACCGATGGCACCCTGGGCGAAGTTGATGATTCCGGTGGCGGCGTAGATGCCGACCAGAGACGAGGCGAGTACCGAGTAGATGGCACCCGCGGCTAGCCCGAGGAAGGCGAACTGGAGGAACTGGCCCATGTGCGTACTCATTCGTTCGGCGCGTGTGCATCTCACGCGGACGGATTGCGCGGACGGGTGGGTGGGTCACCCGGGAGAACGGTCGGGGAGCGGGTGGTGGGGATGGGCCCCGGGTGCGGGGCCCATCCCCACCGTGTCGTGCTCGGTTACGCGGCGCCCGGGATGAGCGCGAGCGCGGCCGGGAGCGGGGTGATGAATCCCCCGGTGGCGGGCTCGGTCTTCTTGTCGGCGACGACGTTGAACAGCAGCATCTCGGTGGTGCAGTTCGGGCTCGTCGGCTTGCCGCAGTTGAGCTTCGGTCCGATGAAGGACTGGTAGTCCTTGACCGCCTTCAGTGCGCCGAGGATGCTCGGGCCGGTGTAGTCGCTGAGCTCGGCGTTGCCGACGGTGGTCGCGAAGTCGGCGAGGATCGAGAAGGTGCCGTAGGCGTAGAAGCCGGCGGTGCCGCTCTGGTCGTCGATGAACTTCTGGGCGGTCTCCAGGTTGCCCTTGACCTCGGCCGGGGTGGAGTCGAGCGCCGGCGTCTGCCAGAACGGTGAATACGTCTGCGCGCCGACGGCCTGCTGGCCGAGGGTGTCGATGAAGTCGGTGCAGGCGGCCAGGAAGATGGTGCCCTCGAACTTCACCGAGCGCAGCGACTGGGCGAGCTTGGTGCAGACGTTGTCGTTGGGTGCGGTCATGAGACCGGCCGCGTCGGGACTGCCCTCGGCGAGCTGGCTCGCCAGCTGCGTGAAGTTGGGTCCGGCCGGCGGGTAGTACACCGACTTGACCTCGATGCCGAGCTGCGCGCCGAGCGGCTTCATGAGTCCGTCGAAGACCTGATGTGCCTGCGGCAGATCGGCATTCGCGAGCGTGAGTGAGTTCTTGCCGTCGGCCTTCAGCTGCTGCATGAAGCCGACGAGGAACGCGGCCGGCGGCGGTCCGAAGTACACACGGTTGTCCGCCGATGCGCCGGTGATGGTGCTGAACGGGATCTGGCCGACCAGCGGGATCTTCGCGGCGGTCAGGATCGGCACGGCGGCAGCGGATTCGGCGTTGAATCCGTCGATCGCGGCGACCACGCCGGCTTCGACGAACTGGTTGGCGCACGACACCGTCGACTCGGGTGCGGTCTGGTCGATACCGCAGTCGATGATCTCGATGGGGCGGCCGTTGATGCCGCCGATCTGGTTGTTGATGTAGTCCACGGCCGCCTGCTTGCCGGTGGTGACACCGGGCTGGGTGGCCGGGCCCTTGGAGGGGTTGAACAATCCGACCTTGATGGCTTCGCCGGAGGCCTTGGTACCGCTGGAATCCGCGGCGGAGCCATCCGATCCGCCGTCGTCGCTGCTACATGACACGACGGAGAAGATGCACGCCGCGGCCACGGCGACCGCCGCCAGCCGTCCGGCTCCTCGAGAGTTCGACAAACGCATGTTTCGACTGCCTTTCGGCGATGGTCTCCGGGCACGACGAAGCAGCCCGGGAAGCGGGCACGGCGACATCGCCCCGGCGGGGCTTGAAGGTGAGTGAGTTCGTTAACCCAGTCGTCGGACTGGATGCGAGATTCGGCACCGTCCGCCCAGTTCACGGGCGGTGAGTCCACCTCGGGTGTGACGTGGACCACCCGAAAATTCGCCGTATCCTTACTCTGGTGTCAAGCTGTTCGGGCTAACTGGACACACACTGACGCCCACGACACGACGAGATGGCGCGTGCGGGTGAGTTCGCAACGCGCAGTGGGACAAACGATTCAGTAAGGGAAAGCGGAAAGCGCCGTCAGTGAACGGTGACGCCGCCGTTGTCGTCGACGGTCACCCGGGCGGTGTAAGCCCGAACGAGATCGAGGCGCTGCCAGGAGGCGCGTCCCGGTCGCTGGTCGTCGAGCGGGTAGCCGGCGGGATGCGCGGTCGCAACGAGGATCTGGCGACGCTGCGCGTCGGACAGTGACGGGAAGGCGGGTGAGATCATGTCGACGGCCTGCTGTGGCACCACCATTCGATGCGTGGGCGAGGCGACCCGGCCGAAGCCGTACGTGAGGCGGTCGGTGTAGATACGCTTCGCCTCGTCGTCGGTCAGATACGGGGTGTCCTGGTTAATGCAGGTGGACAACGGAGCACCGCAACGCCATTCGAGTTCACGACGGATCTCGGTCGCGGAGGCGCGGAGCAAACGCTTGAATTCCGGGTCGTTCCACCGGTCGGCGGCCGCGGCTTGGCCGACCATGGCGCCGCCGATCACGTCGAGCGGGTAGTGCACGCCGAGTACGACGCGGTGGTAACCGCCCTCGGAAGCACGGGTGAGGAACTGCGGGGCGAACTCGGGAAGCATCAGCGCGAGAAGCGTTCCGCGCCAGAAGAACATGCCCGCGTGTCCGGAGGGGAAGGACGGGTTGGCCCCGAGGGCGTCGTACTCGTTTTCGTCGGTGCGCGTGTACTTCCGGATTCGCTTGGGGGCGACGACGAACGGGCGGTCGTTGCCGAAGACGTACTTCTCGACCAGCGTCGTGTTGGCGATGCCGCCACCGCGGGCCAGGTAGTCGCTGAGGATCGACTTGGTCTTGGGCAGGCGACCGGCAGCCAGTGCGTTCCGGAAGTGGCTTCCGAGTTTCTGTCCGAACGCGTCGGACATCGTCACGAGCGGATCGTCGTGGGCGTCGGTGAGTGCGCGCCGCTGCAGGGCGGGGTCGTCGGCCGCGGCCTGGTTGATGGCCACGACCTTGTCGAGGTTCTGCGCCATGATCTCGGGGTGGTCCCGTCGCAGCGCGCTGAACGTCTCGATGGGCTGCAGGTAGACGCCGCCGGGGAACGACGAGACGTCCGACGGATAGAGCCGGGCGAGATCTCCGGTCGGGAACGGCACCGGTGTGGGCTTCGCGGGGGCGGCCTGTGTGGGGGCGACCAGCGCGACGGTGGCGGCGACTGCGGCCGCGGTCGCGATGACAGGCGCGAACATCCGCGTGAGGGTCCGCCGGCGTGGGCGAGGTGCGGCGGTCCTGCGGGGTCGGGCGACGCTGTCCGAGATCACCCCACGATCCTAGATGTTCCTTCGCCGGACGAACGGCCGTGACCGTCAGTGGTCGGATTCAGCAGGCCGGGCTACCCGGGAACGCCGGCACGCCGAGACCGCAACCGACCGCGGTCACCGCGCGGATTCGGGCCTCGGGATTGCGCCGCTCGAGTGCGGGGATCAGGCCGTTGGTGACCACCGTGGTCTTCGCTGCCGGGCTCGTGGCCGCCGGGTTCAGCACCCCGCGCTCGCGGGCGAAGTTCACCAGCTCGTCGTAGACCATCGAGAGGGCTGCCTCGGTGGTGCGGTCCTCCGCAGCGAGATCGTGGAAGTCCACGCCGGTCTCGTATTCGTGGCGCACCGCATGCGGTCCCTGATTGCAGGCGCGATCGAGCAGGTCGATGTCGAAGGCACGGTGTCGCGGCGTCGGTGGGGTCATCGTGGCCCGGTCGGTGCACGTATGGTGCGAGATCCGGTCGCCGAGGGCGTGGATGTAGATGCCGATACGCGCGTTGGCCGACTGCTTACCGACGTAGGAGTCGAATCGCTCCGAGGTCACCCCGTCGGTGATGACCTGGCGGCCGGTCACGTTCTGGAAGGGGAGCGTGACCGGATAGGCGACGCTGTACTGCCCGGTGATCTGGGCCGGGTTGTTGCGCCCGCCGTAACACGTTGTTCCGGTGGCAAAGTCGCCGCGCGCGGTCCGGTCGGTGAAACCGCCGGTGCACAGGGGTGCGTCGCTGCCGGGGCCTTCCATGGCCCAGCGCCGGATGTGGGTGAGCATCACCTCGTGCCGCGGATCGTTCACGTTGGGTCGCAACCCGTTCGGTACCGGCGATCGCGGACCACGCATCGTCGGCAGCACGTGGAAGAGGAACCCGCCGGTGTTGAAGTGAGTGCGCACGAGACCGCTGATGTCCTTGGTGGTCAACGCGGCTGCGTTCGGGACCTTGTTGCTGCGCATGTCACGGGGCGCGAAGGTACCGAGGTCGGTGGCCTCGCTGTAGGCGGCGATCCAATAGGCGTCCTGCAGCGAGAAGCCCACCTTACGCGCCATGATGTACGTCGAATCGGTGTGCACCAGACTGCGTCCGCCGAGCGGTTGCTGCAGCGTGTAGCCGTAACGGATGGCGCCGCGGATGCCGCACAACGGATCGTCGCCGTTGTTCGGCGGGCAGGCGAACGGCAACGGTGCGCAGTTGTGAGGTGGTGCTCCCGGCGTGTAGCAGATGTCCTCGGCGAAACCCCGGGCCGTCGGCGGTGATGCCACGATCAACGACGTCGCGGCCAAGACCAGTGTCAGCGCGGAGACCGCGAGAGTACGTGGCCAGAGCCTGATCTGGAGGTGTCGGGTGGGGCGCATGCTGATCCCTCCTGCAAGGATCAGCTCATCGTAGGTTGGGTCATGCCCGTGCACTGTGGCTTTCGGGAACTGCATCGGAAGCCGTCACGAAAATGCGCCCCTGACAACGCCCTCGAAATACGCCGTCCACAGTTGGACCGGCGACGTAGTCAGTCGAGCGGAAGCCCCTGTTCGAGAAGATCGATCGCCCGCAGGGTCGTCTCGATCTGCAGATCCGCGGGGTTGTCGTCGCCTTCGGTCGCGAGTCGGAAGGTCACCCCGGCCACCGCGTCGAGGAACACGCCGAGGGCGAAGTCGTCGGCGTCGCGACCGAGGTGGTCGGCGATGAGTTGCCGCATCCCGGTCATCATCCGCTCGGACTCGGCCTGGAAGGTTTTCTGCAGCAGGGGTTCCGACCGGATCAGCTGCATCCGAAGCGGATTGCCGACCCACGGGTCGTCGACCGTGAGGCGGTGGAGTTCGGTGAACAGACGCCGGATGAGGTCGAAGTGGCCGAGTCCGGGCGGCATCGACTCGACGATCGCTCGGGCCTCGGTCTCGAAGTGTTCTCCGCCGATCACCACCTGTTCCTTGGTGGGGAAGTAGCGGAAGAAGGTCGTGTGGGAGACGCCCGCGGCCTCGGCGATCTGCTCGACGGTCGTCTTCGCATAGCCGTGTTCGGAGATGAGGCGAAGCGCCGCTTCGCGAATCGTGTTGCGGGTCCGCGCCTTCTGCTGCTCACGTAACCCGGGCCGACGCCCCGGGCTGTTGCCCGGGGCGTCGGTGGTGGATGGAGCGCTGGACACGGTCAGCTCGCCGGTACCGGCGTCTTCGTCTCGTCGGGATCGGTGAGTCCGCGGTGACGGACCGACTCGCCTTCGATGTCGAAGTTGATGACGAGCTTGTCGAGCCACTTGGGCAGACCCCAGGCGCGGTCGCCGAGCATCGCGATGACGGCCGGGACGACCAGCATGCGGATCACGAAGGCGTCGAACAGGACTGCCGAGGCGAGGGCGAAGCCCATCATCTTGGCCGTCGTCTCCGGCGAGAGCATGAACGCGGCGAAGACGCTGATCATGATGATCGCGGCGGAGGTCACCACACGAGCGCCGTGACGGTAACCCGCGACGATGGCCTCCTTCGCGGTCATGCCGTGGATGTACTCCTCGCGCATTCGGGTCACCAGGAACACCTGGTAGTCCATCGCCAGGCCGAAGACCACTCCGATCAGGAAGATCGGCAGGAACGAGATGATCGGCTGGGTGTTCGTGATGATGCCGAACCAGCCCTCCTGGAAGATCGCGACGGTGATGCCGAAGGTCGCGAGGACCGAGAAGATGAAGCCGACCGTGCCGATCAGCGGCACCCACAGGGAGCGGAAGACGCCGATCATGATCAGGAACGCGAGCCCGACGACGACGATCAGGTAGGGGATCAGCGCGTCGTTGAGCTTCTGCGAGAGGTCCGACATGATCGCGGTCTGTCCACCGACATGCAGTTCGGCGCCCTGCTTGTCGACGACCGGTGAGTACGCACGGATGTTCTCCATCAGCGTGTGCGTCGCCTCGGACGAGGGTGCGCTCTTCGGTGTCACGGTGATGAGTGCGGTGCTGCCGTTCTGCCCGCCCTCGTTGCCGATCCAGGTGAGGGAGCCGGGGTTGACGACGTCCTTCAGCCCGGCGATGTGCTTGACGGCCTCGTTCGCGACGGGCGCGATCGGGGCGTCGTCATCGTGCAGGACGACGAGCAGCGGGCCGTTGATGCCCTCACCGAAACCCTTGCTCAGCAATGCCTGTGCCGGTGCCTCGTCCTCGGTCGACAGCGACAGACCCAGCTCCATCTTGGTGGCGGGGATGGCCGCGGCGGCGAGAGCGAACAGGCCGATGACGATGAACGGGATCGGGGCCTTGACTACGGTGCGGCCCAGACGGACACCCAGGGTGTCGCCGTCCTCGGTCTGCTCGGCGTGCTTGATCCACGGGATCTTCGGGCGGAAGGCGAAGCGGCCGAACGCGCCGAGGAGAGCGGGGATGAGCGTGAGTGCGGCGGAGACGGCGATGAAGACCGCCACCGCGGCGCCGGCACCCATCTGGGTGATGATCGGGATGCCGATGACCACGAGGGCGACGACCGCGATGATGACCGTGAGACCTGCGAACACGACCGCTGATCCGGCCGTTCCGACCGCGCGGCCGGCGGCATCGGCCGCATCACCACCCCGGTTCAGTTCGGCCCGGTACCGGGACACGATGAACAGCGCGTAGTCGATGGACACCGCGATGCCGAGCATCGTGACGATTGCGGTCGCGGACTGGTTGATCGAGAGCAGCTCCGCCGACAGCGTGAGCAGCATGATGGTGATCGCGACGCCGACGATGGCGGTCACCAGCGGGATGAACGCGGCGATCAGGGCGCCGAAGGCGACGATCATGACCACGAAAGCGATGGCGAAACCGATCAGCTCGGCGGCGCCACCTTGTTCCATCACCTGCATCAGGGCGCCGGTGGCCTCGACCTGCAGGCCGTTGCCGCGGTTCTCGTCGAGGATCTTGACGAGCTCTTCCTTGTTCTCGGTCGTCAGGTCCATGACCGTGATGTTCTGACGGACCTGGATGAGGCCGACGCGACCGTTGTCACCGAGGACCGAGGGCGCGATCGCCGGGTCGACGGCAGCGGCCACGACCGGGTTCACCACGGTTTCCGGCGCGATGACATCGGGCAGCGTGCGCAGATCCTCGGCCAGCTTGTTGATCTGCTCGGTGTGGTTCTGCAGGCCGTCGTCGGCGGCCACGAGGATGCTCGTGGAGGCGCGCTCCTGCTCCTTCATGACCTGCGGGAAGTACTCCTCGACCTGCTCGGTCGCGGTGCCGGAGTCGGTTCCGGGGAGGCTGAAGTCCTGGGCGAACTTCGGCTGTAGGACGCCGACGAGCGAGACGACCGCGATCATCGCGGCCAGCCAGGCCGCGATCACGGCCCATTTGTGCCGGAAGGAGAAACTCCCCAGCCTGAACAGAAGCGACGCCATGGCGTGTGAACCCTTTCGGTTTTCGAGCGCAGGGTCGGCGTCGGCGCCGACCGGTGGTGCGACATGCGACGGTCGCGTCACATGTGTTAGTGACTAACACTAGTTACTGAGTACCAGTTTTGCACTGGTCCCCGATTCCGGCGCGAGAGACAAGCGTGACCTGCACGCTTCCGTTAGTCACGCGAATTAGCGCGAATTCTGTGACAAAGTTCCACAAATCGGACACGAAGACGCGATGTCGGTCACACCTGCGTCCCCGATGTGAGGTGCTCTGCGTCTGCGAAGGGTGCCCGGTCAGCGCACCGGTACCGGTGCCGCAGCACCGACCAGGGCGACGATGTGGAGTCCGCCCGGGTTGGTCTGGAGCGGGACCTCTTTCCAGTTGTTGGTGGTCCAGACATTGCCCGCGGGGTCGACGATGATGCCGGTGCTGCGCGCGAGCCCGTCGAAGAAGTAACCGGTCACGTCCGGGGAGATGGCGTCGCCGGTGCTTTTGCCGGGCGGGCAGGTGGCGGCGTTCGCGCCGCAGAACTTCGAGACGCGCTTGCCGGCGAAATTGCCGACCCAGACATTGCCGTCGCCGTCGGTGGTGATGCCCCACGGGATCGTGATGCCACCGCCGCGCAGCGGCCCGACGAGGGTCTTGCCCGTCGGGCCCAGAGCGGACACGGAACCGAACGATCCTGTGCCGGTGGGACGGTCGGGACACGGCAGCGTGATGGCCCCGGAGTTCGCGATCCACACGTTGCCGCGGGCATCGGTGGCCAGGCCCAGCGGATTGTCGACGTGGGGTCCGGTGATCGGGGTTCGCAACGGTCGTCCGGAGCGGTCCAGCATCGCGATCGAGCTGCTCTGTAGGCCGCTGACGAAGAGGGCCCGGCCGTTGTCGACGAGATGGAAGGGCTGCTTCACGCCGACCTTGATGCTGCGGGCGCGGCTCGGGTCGCCGTCGGGGAAGACGGTCAGTGAGTTGGTGGCGCAGTTGGTGGTCCACACCGATCCGGTGCGGTCGGTGGTCATGCCCTGCGGCCAGCTGATCGATCCCTGCGTGAAACCGGCGGGCGGAGAGAGAACTTCACCCTGCGCGCTGAACTTCGACAGCGAGTTGTGTGGCGGCTGGCGGTCGGCGGGGCAGCCCGGTTCCGGTGCGGCGAAGCCGTAGTTGCTCACCCAGATGTCGCCGGAGTGGTCCCGGGTGATGCCGTAACCGGCGCCGCTGAGGCCGCCGCCGGTGATCGGGCGTCCGCCGACGAGTTTTCCGTCGGGCCCGAAACGGAACAGGTACTTGCTGCCGCACACCGCAGTTCGCGGGTCGGCGTTGTACTCGTAGTTCGCGTTGACCCAGATGTCGCCGCCCTCGCCGATGACGAAGTTGCCCGGGCCGGCGAGAAGTCCACCGCCACCGTCGAATCGGAGGGCCAGCGTCCAGGCGGCGGGCGGAAGCGGAAGTGCCCCGGCGCGAGCGGGTCTCCGCAGTGCGACCCCGAACAGTCCGGCGGGGTTGTGTTCCGGGCTTCTCGCCATGTTCGCCATCGCCTCGACCATGTTCGACGGCCGGCCGCTCAGCGGGGTCGTCGTCGCGGACCGCAGAGCAGCGCAACCCTCGGGTGACGAGGTGCAGGCGGCGAGCGCATTGGACAGCGAGAGGAACGCGGCCTGGGTCGACGTCTGTGCACCGTTCGGTGCTGAGGCGAGGGTGGAACCGATCCGGCCGCTGGTCGGATCGGCGAGGTTGCCCGCCATCGACGCCGCGTTGCGCACGCCCGGTGCCAGGCCGCTGATGCGAGTGCCGTCGACGAACTGTGCCATCGCGTAACCCGTTGCCACGGTGGTCAGCTCGTTCACGGTCAGGCGGGAGGGCAGGGTCGGGGAGATCGTGGCGAGGGCGGTGAAGGAGTTCGGTTGTCCCGCCGGGGTGGCGGTCACGTAGAAGGCGTCGTCCGTGCCGGGCTGTGCGGTGGGTCGGAGAGTGAAACGACCGGACCGATCCGACCGCGCGACACCGGCGCTGCGCACCGGCGACGAATCCGTCCCGGTGATCCAGGCGCGCACCTCCCACGCCCGTGCCGGACCGTCGGCGACCACGGTGCCGGCCACATCACCGGGTGCAGCTGACGCATCCGAGACGCCGACGATGCACAACGAGGCGATCGCACCCATCGTCGCCAGTAGGGTGACCGGAATTCTTGGAAGTCGCACGGGAACTCCTCGCAGCACGCGCTGACCCGCCGAGGTCGCGAGCCGGGAACGTTCCGGAGCGTACCGAGGATCGGTGGCCCGGCGGTGCGTCGTCGTGCAGGGTTCCCGGACGCCCCAACCATTCGGACTGGTAACGGCCCTCGCGTACTGCGGACGTAGTAGACGATCCATACCGCGTATGTCGCATTTGCCGCGATTGCGGCTAGGGGGACCGTAGGAGACGGAGATGGAGACGGATCGCCGCGGGTGATCAGACCACAGGTGCGTAGCCCTGATCAGCGGTAATCTGCTGCGCGTGGACCTCGACGAACGGTGGGTGCGATTCGCCCGTCGTCGTCCGCTCATCTCGTCGGTGGTCGTCGCCGGGCTGGTCGCCGTCGGCACGGTGCTGGCGTTGCGGGTGGTCCAGCGGGGCGGCCCGGGTGACACGAGTCTCGAGGCGGCGTTGCTGGGCGTCGCGGCGTCGGCGTTCCTGGTGGCGAAGAATCGCGCGCCACTGGTGTCGGTGGCGGGAACGACCGCCGGAGCGGTGATCTACATCGTGGCGACCGGCTCGTTCAACTCGGCGATGAGCCTGCCTCCGGCAATCGCGTTGTACACCATCGCCTCCCGATATCCGATGCGTCGGGCGATGACCGTGACCGCGGCCGCAGCCGGTGCGCTCCTCGCGGCATCGTTCATCTGGGGTGACGACTGGTTACCGGTCGAACGGATCGGCGCCGTCGGCTGGCTGTTCCTCGGCATGTGCGTCGGGGCGCTGGGTCGTGCTCGCAACGGGTACCTCGAGGCCATGAAGGCACGCGCGGAGGCGGCCGAGTCACAGCGGGAGGTGGAGGCCGCGCAGGCCGTGCTCGCCGAGCGGATGCGTATCGCCCGCGACATCCACGACGCGGTCGCGCACCATCTGACCGCCATCAACCTGCAGATCGGAACCGCGCGGCGACTCGTGCACGCCCGCCCGGAGGTGGCCGAACAGATGCTCGCGCAGATGCACGACATCGCCGGTGCCGCGCTGAGCGAGGTCAAGGCGACGGTGGGGATGCTCCGTCGGGATTCGCTGACGGTCCCCGAGCCGGGTGCCGGGATGTCGAGCATGCCGGGCATGGTCGAGGTGTACCGCAATGCCGGAGCGTCGGTCGTGGTGACCGTGTCGGGCGAGGAGCGGCCGCTGCCCGACGACGTGGATCAGGTCGCCTACCGGGTGATCCAGGAGTCGCTCACCAACGCGGTCCGCCACGCGCCCGGGACGCCGGTCGCGGTGCGCTGCCGATACGACGACGATGCCGTCGCGATCGTCGTCGAGAATCGGTTGCGCCCCGACGACGCCCGTGCAGGCGAGGGGGGTCGGGACGCCCGTGACCTGCCCGGGCTCGGGATGATCGGCATGCGTGAACGGGTCGTCGCGGTCGGTGGGACGCTCGACGTGCGGTGGGTGGACGACCTGTTCGTCGTCGACGCCGCCCTGCCGGCCGGTGGTGGATCGGCTGATCGCGAGGCCACCGTGAGAGGAGATGTCGATGACCATCCGGATCGTCCTGGCCGACGATCAGGGTCTGTTCCGCAGCACCCTGCGCCTACTCGTTGACACCGAACCCGACCTCGAGGTCGTCGCCGAGGCGACCAACGGCGGCGAGGCCGTTCGTGCGGCCCGACGCTTCCACCCGGATGTCGTGGTCGCCGACATACAGATGCCCGGCATCGACGGCATCGCGGCCACCCGCTCGATCACCTCGGACCCGCTGCTTCGCGGGACCCGGGTGATGGTGCTGACCACCTTCGAATACGACGACAACGTCGCCGCCGCATTACGCGCGGGCGCAAGCGGTTTCATCGGCAAGGACGCCTCACCGCAGGAGCTCCTGGACGCGATACGCGCGGTGGCGCAGGGTGACACGCTGATGTCTCCCACCGCCACCCAGATGCTGGTGAGCCACTTCCTGTCTCGCCCGGCGGCCGGATCGGCCGCGGAGTCCGCGGTCGTCGGGACGTTGACCCCGCGCGAGCGGGAGGTGGTGGTGCTGGTGGCCGAGGGATTCGGCAACGCGGAGATCGCCGACCGCCTGCAGATCAGCGTGTTGACCGCGAAAACCCATGTGAACAGGTCGATGACGAAGTTCGGCGCGCGGGATCGGGCGCAGTTGGTGGTGGCGGCATACGAGTGCGGACTCGTGGTGCCGGGGCGACGCTCGGTGCGATGACCGGGGCGGGAATCCGCCGGTCAGTTGTCGGCGTTCTCGGCTTCCTCGCGGTCCCGACGACGGTCCTCGTGGAGTGACTTGACGCGTCGTTCCTCGCGGCGGACCTCCACCTGCGTGGCGCGTTCGGCGGCGAGCCACTCGGGCATCTCGGCGAGCAGGTCGTTGATCTGTGCGGTGGTCAGCGCCTCGGCGATCCCGTTGCGGACCAGGGCGGAGTTGGAGACACCGAGCTTGGCCGCGACCAGGTTCTTCGGGTGCGGTCCCTCGGCCCGGAGGGTCTTCAGCCACTCCGGCGGGTCGGCCTGCAGGGCGGCGAGCTCGGCGCGTGTGATGGAACCCTCGCGGAACTCCGCGGGGGTCGCCGGCAGGTACACGTCCAGCTTCTTGGCGGCGGTGGCCGGCTTCATCGACTGCGAACTCATTCCCCCAGGGTATCGGGCGGTAGCCTTTGGTCGTGAGCACACCCGACCGGGCAGGCGATTCTGGGGCTTCGACGTTCCGACTGGCATACGTCCCCGGCGTGACCCCCGGCAAGTGGGTCCGCATCTGGGAGGAACGGCAACCCGACGTCCCGCTGGAGCTCGTGGCCCTCGAGGTCGCCGAGTGTGCGGGGGCCATCGCCCAGGGAAGTGTGCAGATGGCGATCACCCGTCTGCCCGACGCTCTGCGGCACGGCGATGCCGGGCCACACCACACGATCGAACTGTACGAGGAGACCACTGTCGTCGTGGTTCCCAAGGATCATGTGCTCACCGCGGGTGACGAACTGACCCTCGCCGACCTCGCCGACGAACAGATCCTGTGGCCGCTCGACGAGCCGGCGACAGGCTTTGACGATCCAGCCGGCCGTCCCGGCACCGCCGTCGAGCACCGTCCGGAAACGACCGGCGACGCAATCGAACTCGTGGCCGCCGGCATCGGTGCCCTTCTCGTGCCTCAGTCATTGGCGCGGCTACATCACCGCAAAGACCTCGTCTACCGCCCGGTGACCGACGCTCCGACCGGCACCGTCGGTCTGTTGTGGCCGGCCCCGACCACCGAGCTGGCCGAGGAGTTCATCGGAATCGTCCGCGGCCGCAAGGCGACGTCGTCGCGTGGACACTCCGAGCCGGTGCCGAAACGGTCGGCCAAGGAGAAGGCCGCCGCGAAGCGGGCCGCGCGAGAGGCCGCGGGCAAGGTCCCGGGAAAGAGTGGCCGAAAAAAGCCCGGGGTGCGTCCGAAGCGACGGTGACGTCGGCCGGAAGGCTCAGGCGGCGCGCCACTCCGGGGTGCGTTCCGGCGAGGCTTCCTTGAGTGCCGCGAGCGTGTCGTCGACGCCGAAGTCCTTGCCGTACACGGGTGTTCCGGGCTGTTGACGCCACGACTCGGCGAGCGGTCCGGCGTCGACCGGGTCGAAACCGAGCTCGTCGACGATGCTGAACACGATCGTCTTGCCGTCCGCGTCGTCACCGGCGATCGGCAACGCGATCCGACCCTCGGCGCCGTCCGGAAGACCCTTCTTGAGCAGGTGCTTCCAATAGATTCCGTTGAACACCTTGTACACCGGCACACCGAGCTGCTCGGACACCCACACGCTTTCCGGTGTGCCGTTCTCGATGGCCGCGATCTTCCCGTCACGCTGCTGCGGGTAGTAGTTGTTGGTCTCGATCACCGGGGCACCCGGCTTACGAGCGTCGAGGATGCCCGGGGCCAGGTCAGGCGTGTTCTTCTGCGGGATGGACACGATGACGAGGTCGGCGTCCCGGGCCGCGTCCTTCGCCCATACCGCCGTTGCGCCGGTTTCTTCTGCCAGGTCTGAAAGCGTCTCGGGCGCGCGCGAATTCGACACGCGAACGTCATGTCCCAGTTCGGTGAGTCGACGAGTCAGCGTTCCGCCGATGAATCCTGCTCCGATGATCCCGATCTTCATGCTGTACCTCTTCCGACGATGTCGTTGACTCTTCGCGCAACGGTGGTCGGGGTGGGGGCATTCCCCGGGCCGGGTTTATGTGATCTGGGGATCAGAAAGTGCCTGGGCCGTGCGGCGCGACGGGGCGGCCTTTCGCATCTCTGCGAAAGGCCGCCCGGTCGCGTGGTGGTCACACTGTGGAAGCCACCGGCTGTTCAGCAGTGGTGGGCTCGGTGGCTGTCGCTTCCACCCGTCGACCGTCCCACCAGGATCCGACCACCATCGCGATGATCGCGCACACCAGCGTGGGGACGATGCCGTGGAGTTCGATCACCCCCTGCTTGCGCAGGACCTCGAACACGATCAGCACGATCACGCCGACAACCATCGACGCCACCGCACCGGTCTTCGATGCCCCCTGCCAGAGCAGTCCGATGAACAGCGGCACGAACAGGCCTGCGGCGAGGAGTGAGACCGCGTACGAGGCGAACGTGAGGATCAGCGGTAGCGGGCTGAACGACATGAACGTGGCGGTGGCCACCGCCAGTGCACCGATGACGCCGGTCGAGATTCGCGAGAGCTTCAACGCTGTCGCGTCGTCCGCGGTCTTGCGCAGCGTGCACACGATGTCGCGACCGAAGTACACACCCATCACGTGGAGAAGTGAGTCGGTCGTCGACATCACCGCGGAGATCAGACCTGTCAGCGCAATAGCCGCGATGATGGTGCCGCCGTGGGTGAGCAGGAATGACGGCAGTGCCGAGTCGCCCGTCATGGACGGGTCGATGATCGCGATGCCGATACCGATGACGAGGATGGGTGCGTTCACGAGCCAGAAGGAGATCGCCGATCCCCAGCCGAGCACGAGTCGGGTGGTCCGGACATCCGGGCAGGACAGGATGCGCTGCAGATAGTTCGGCATGCACGCGACGCCGAGTCCCCACGAGAGGCCCCAACCGAAGGCGAGCATCCAGGTCGGCACCGGGCCGCCGAGGAACTGCGACAACCCGGGGCCATCGCTCCAACTCAGGCCGTCGCTTCCGACTTTGGTGATGACCAGGACGAGCGTGATCAGAACCGCCGCCACGAGTACCACGAGTTGGTAGGCGTCGGTGCGGGCGACTGCTTGCATACCACCGGTGAGGGTGTACAGCACGAAGATGGTGCCGACCACCAGGATCACCGCCCACACCTCGAAGCCGATCGTGGTGGAGAGCAGGATGCCGACCGCGAAGAGCTGAGCGATGAGGTAGACGAAGTAGGCGATCACGATGGTGCCTGCGGAAGTGACGCGAACTGAGCTGTCGCCGTAGCGTTTTCCCAGGAGTTCGGGAACGCTCTCCGAGGTGCGGCCGGCCCGGTGAACGCGACTGGACATGAGGACGAGGAACAACAGTCCGCAGCCGAGGCCGAGGAATGTGTACGGGACGAGGGCGAGGCCCATGCCGTTCGCGGAGCCGACCAGACCGATCACCGTCAGGGCCGAAACGTATGTGGCGGTGAAGGTCATCGTGCCCAGTACCGGACCCATGTTGCGTCCGGCGACACTGTAATCCGACGACGTGGTGATCTTCTTGTTGCTGCGGAGCCCCACGATGAGGATCAGAACGAAGTAGATCGCGACCAGAATGGTGAAGGCTGTCTGCAGACTCACTGGTCGACACCCTTCGCCTTGACCCGGTCGCGCCAGTTGAGGATGAGCGCTGCCGCCAGCGGCGCACCGCCGCCGAGCACCATCACGGCGATCGAAGCGGCGACTGCAGGAACGGATACTGAATCCATCCGGAGGCCTTCTTCCTAGATGTTGGGATGATTGTGTACACGTGCAGATTTATGCAAGGGAGGATTCCCAGCTGGCGACTTCGCAATTCAACGCTAAGCCGTACGGGGAAGCCCGGTTTCACGAGGTGTGAGCATAGTTAGCTTATGTAACGGTCATGTGACGCGCAACACTCTGACGAGTTAACCGTAGCGGGTTGTATACATTCCTGCAACGGTTGGAGGCGATTCGCCAAGCGGTCCAACGGTGTTCCAATGAACGGGAACGGCGAGAGATTCAGAACGGCGGCGTGCTGGACTGTTGGACTGTTGGGGTGTTGTGCCGCGTCTAGTGCGCGCGGAGCGGGTCGACGTGATGGCGGAGCCGATGACGGGAGTCGAACCCGCGTAATCGGTTTCGGTAGTCGAAACTCAGACCCAAAGGGCGCCAGTGGGATTCACTGAGAATGCTCCATGACCTGAACCGATAGTCCGACGAGCGCCAACGGGAAACAGCGGAACTCGGGGGCCGATGTGGCCCGGCAACCGCCGCAATAACTCAGATCACGAAAGAAATGATCGACGCGGAGCTGGCCGGCCTGGACTACAAGCGTTCCGCTGGCACCGTCACCTCGAGAACGGACTCACTGCGTGGGGAGTGTTCTGCGCAGTGTTCGCGGCGAACCTGGCGACCGGAGTAGTGGCCGGCATCGTGACGTGGCTCGTCTTCGTTCTGGGGAGTTGGTAGGAACCGACTCTCGCCTGCGGTTTCCGTGGAGCCGATGACGGGAATCGAACCCGCGTATTCAGCTTGGGAAGAATTTTCAGGGTCCGAACGTGGGTTCGAGTCGGTGCAGGTAGACGCCTCGCCGGGGTACACGTAACCGCTGGTCAGGTCTGGTAAACAGGCCGCTTTCGGCCCGCTTCGGGACGCCTCCGATTCGGTCCCGGACGGCTGGGATTCGGTCTCGGACGCGGCCCCTGTGCGGCCCCGTTTGGATGAACGGCATGCGGGTGAGCCGGTAACAGCTCGCGTGGTGAGATGCTTGTCGGCATGTCCGTTAAGGTGCCTCCCTACCAAGACATGCTGTGGCCGACGTTGCAGGCCGTCATTGCTCTCGGAGGGTCCGCTTCCATTGAAGAACTCGACGCAGCGGTGATCGAACGTGAGGGATACCCGCGCGAAATGCAGGACGTGCTGCACGGCGACGGACCCACTACGGAGATCAAGTACCGCCTTGCGTGGGCGCGCACATATTTGAAGGGGATGGGACTTCTAACCAACAGTAAGCGCGGCGTTTGGAGTGTGACTGAACTCGGCAGGGTGACTTCTGAGACCCAGATCGAGCCACTGCGAGCCGAGTACATCCAAACCGTGCGTGAGAACCGCATCAAGAAGCGACAAGGTCGATCGGAGGCCGTGCGGGATGCGGAGTCTCCGTTGGCTGACGAGCACGGCGGAGATAACGAAGGTGTGGAATGGCAGGAACGCCTGCTAGATGTACTACTGGAGATGTCCCCGGCGGGCTTCGAGAATCTCGCTAAGAGGCTTCTCCGCGAGTCAGGGTTCTCAAGCGTGGTCGTTACCGGCAAGAGTGGCGATGGCGGGATCGACGGGATGGGTGTGCTCCAATTGTCTCTGTTGAGCTTTCCCGTCTACTTTCAATGCAAGCGGTACCGAGGCAGTGTGGGGTCTTCTGCGGTGCGCGACTTCCGGGGCGCCATGGCGGGACGTGGCGAAAAGGGACTGCTGATCACCACTGGATCTTTCACGAAGGACGCTCAAGACGAGTCGAAGCGTGACGGAGCGCCGCCGATAGACCTCATCGACGGCGACAGGCTATGCCAACTTCTCAAAGAGAACGCGCTTGGCGTCGAAACGCGGGAACGTGTGGTTGAAGACGTCACCGTCGATCCAGACTTCTTCTCCGCGCTGGAGCCGCGGTAGACGCCCGCCAGTCTTCTCCCTCGACGCTGCGCTATCCCAATTCGTATTGACGCGCAGTGTGTGCGGGGGAGCTTCGAGTACCGTTAGGACCGAGCCGTCGTCGGAGGCGACCGGCTCAGCATCTTATCCGCTCAACCCCGCTGCGCGGTGCGTAGCAACTCCCTGGGCTGGTGGCCTGGAGCGAGAGCAAACCTCAGATCACGCCACCCAAACAACAGGGGAGACAACTATGTCCGTGCAACCCGTCCGTCAGCTCGCGCTCGCACCCATCTTCGGTGCAGAACCCCGGCGAGGCCGAGGTATCAGCAGCCAGGCCGACGTCCTCGTCAACTCCACCGCCGACGGCATCGACCTCAACGTCATCTGGGACGAGTGGGCGGCGGTGCTGGAGGTCTGGAACGAGGAGCGCGCCTCGATCGCCTCCCTCCTCAGCTTCTATACGACGCTGCGTGGCGAGGCCGTCCCGCAGACGTTGGCACAGATGAAGTTTGAGGAAGCCTCCGAGTTCGGTGTCCCGGTTTCGGGCCGTGCCGATGCAGACGTGCTGCGCCTCGGCTATACCTTCACGGACTACGATCTGCGACTCGGCACTACTTGGAAGTTCCTGCGCGACGCCGATTCTCGGCAACTCGACGCCAACCTCACCCAGGCAATCGAGGCAGATAACCGATTGCTGACCGGTACCGTGCTGAACCGGTTGTTCGATCCGACGCCCGGCGCCAACGAGGACGCAACGACCGTCTATGGCCTCTACACCGGTGACGACGGGATCGCCCCGCCGCCGTATATGGGCGTGGAGTTCCCCGAGACCACGTCGCACTACCTCGTCAGCGGCGCCAACACAATCGACTCCGGGGATCTTGAACTGGCAATCAAGGCCATCACCTCCAAGGGCTACGGCCCGGTGGCCGGCGCCCAGCTCATCATTCTCTGCAACGAGTTCGAGGCAGACGTGATCGCGACGTTCCGTCGCGGCGAGGAGTCCCGGACGGGTGGGCCGGTCGCCAAGTACGACTTCGTACTGTCGAAGTCGGCTCCGGCATACCTCACCGAGGAGACAGTCGTCGGACAGCAGGCCCCCGAAACCTATAAGGGACTACCAGTCTTCGGGAGTTATGGTCATGCGCTCGTGATCACGTCGAACCTGATCCCGGCCGGGTACGTTGCGGTCGCGGCGACGGGCGGTCCCAACTCGGAGGTCAACCCGATCGCGATTCGGCAGCACACCAACGCCGCCTATCACGGCTTGCGGATCATCCCCGGAGCGGAGAAGTATCCCCTCCAGAACTCATATCTCCAGCGATCCTTCGGAGTCGGCACCCGTCGTCGCGGTGCGGCAGCCGTGATCCAGGTGAAGTCGACGGGAGACTACGAACCGCCCACGTTCGCAGTCTGAATCGACTTTCGAACCCTGCCCAGTCCGGCGTGCTTACCTCCTCGAGCGCAACCGAGGGGGGCGGACCCATCTAAGGAGACACACAATGCGCAACCCAAGAGATCCCGGCGAATCGGAGTTCTCGACTGGGCGGGCGAATGGTCGCCGCACCACGACCGACCCCTACCGTCCGGCCCGCGACGCCATGCCGGGCAACCCAGGTCCGACCGTGACCCCGCTGAGCGTGGAGGGTGGACATACGTATCGCGGCACAATCGCAAGCGACACCACCGCCGAGGCGCAAGCTCGGTTGCTTCCTCCTCCCACCGCTCCGCTGCCGAGGAAGCGAGTCCGACGAGCGTAGTAGCGCGGATGTGTGGCAAGTCACACGCGGGGATGACTGGCGAGAAACGCGCCTCAGTACCGCGTGTACGCGTTTTCACGAGATCGCCCAATAGCTACCTACTCGGGGCTTGTTACTCGAAAGTGATAGTTGAACGCTTATCTGTTGGTGTGCAACGTAATTCGCGTACCGGTCCGGAACGGTTCGGGTACGATCTAGGTATCGGCCCCGAGAAGCCCGGCCCGCGCGAGCGTCCCGGAGGAGGAACGGACCAGTCGAAGCCATCGAGGCGGCAGGTGTTAAGCCGTCCTCCGTGAACGCCAGTGAGGCGCGCCCATTCCTGTTGGCGGGAACCCAGTTAAGGGTGGCGCGCTTAGGCAAGTAGACGACAACAAACCACGCATGCAACTGGCCGATCTCTGCCAGGGCGTGCGTCGTGCGTCGTGCGTCGACTGGCATTGTTCCCACAGAGGACAACAACATGCATAAACCGGAAGAGCCCCACTATCGCGGCGAACAGGCGGCCGCTGAGCGGATCGCCGAGAAGTACGGCGTGCGTTGCAGTTCCAGATTCGTTAAGACGGAGACCGAGTCGGGCCGGTTGGCCGTCGTGATCTTCGCTCACCAGCGGTGGTATGCGGAAAGCGACCTCGACGCCTGGTTCGCTTCGAAGCGCAAGGTTCTCAGCACGGGCGGTGCAGCATGACGCCGGAGCGCCGCGCGGAGATACTGGCGAAGCCCTACATGGCGAACTTGGCTCTGCGGCATCGAACCGCTAATCCTCAGGTGGATGCGGAGGAGGCGGGCACACGAGACGTCAAGCACTATTCACCTCGGGCCAGATCGAATCCAATTGTGGGGCCGGTGCTTGCGGAGGTTGCGGATACGCCGGTGACCTACCCCGAGCCCTCGAATCTCGCAGAGCTGCTGGCGTATCTGTACTCGAACTTGGCCCGGCGTCGCCTGCTCAACTTCCGCGCGGGTGGCTACACGACGGAAGAGCTGCGGGACGCGACGGACCCAGCACTGCTGCGGCCCGAGCGAGTGCAGACCTACGAGGGACTGCTTGGCCGGGCGGTAGTGGGTGCTTCTGGGCAAATCGATGTCATCCTCCATGATCCTGCTGCTCCGCGCGTCGGGGGTGCGCCGGTTGCGTTCCCGACCGTTGCGAATCCGTTTGCGTCGGTGCTGCCGTACGACAATGTCCGCTACCTTCCTCTGCCAGACGACGCATCGAGCGACGAACATGGCGTCGCGTGCAGTGTCCTCCACTTGCGTCAGAAGGGCGCAGAGGATGGCGACGAGGGCTCTGATGACTTCCACTTCGATGACTTCGACGACGATGTTCCGCAGGACACCGAACCTTGGACGCGTCCTTCACCGATCAAAGACGCAGAGCCGCAGGAGGCATGGTCGGTCGAAAGACTCGTCTCGTGGCTGATGCACCGCTTCGCGTCAGCGTGCATCTTCTGTGAGAGGGCAGGACGAGACCGGGCGCCGGACTGGGGCGGGGTTGTCGTACGCCGAGGGCAGCGAGTTCACGTTCTACCGATCTGCTCGACGTGCCTTTGTGATGCGACCGGCGTCTACGAGCTGGGGCTCTTAGACAACTCGTTAGACATCTTTCGCAACGATGGTTTCCACGATGATCACGGGTGGTTTGAGGACCGGTGGCTCTAGCTTTCGCCAGCCCCGTAAACGCCGACTGACGTCCACAGAGGCCGGGATTAAGGCTCTGTGAACGCCAGCGACGTTGATCCAGGGAGCGGGCGACCTGGTATCGAATCCATCTGCGCAACAGAAAGACTCGCACTATGAGCATACCTAACCTCTCGTTCGATACAGCTGACGACGAGTCCCGACCACCTGCCGAAAGGGTCTCGCGCGATCCCGAGCGTCCCGACGAACGGCTGCGCGAGACGAGCGTTCCCGTCGCCGAGCGGGCGAGGGAGGGCCTGAACGGTACGTCGGCGGCATCGGCTACCCCTCGCGGTTCAACGCGACGAGGGCGTTACGACCGTCTATCACCCGACGAGTTCGTAACGCACGGCGAACGGCTGATGGAACGGGGATGGCATCCGATTCCCCTGGGGGACGGAAAGAGGGACAGTAAGGGCAAGACGCTCCTTGAAATCGGGGTCACTGGTCACCGTGGCGTTGACGCAGATAGTGTTGAAACACTGCGGAAATGGGCCAGCAAGCACGCTTCGCGTCGCGGCGGTCTGAATCTCGGAGTGCGGATGCCGCTGGGGGTGATCGGTATTGACGTCGATTGTTACGACGGCAAACCCGGGGCCGAGACGATTGCAGCGTGCGAGACCCAGTGGGGCAAGCTTCCTGCCACCTGGACTTTGACCGCTAGGACAGACGGAAGCCGGAAGCTCTTCCTCCGAGTGCCTGACGGGTGGGTCGGGGTAGGCCGGTTGCCGAACGGCGGTGTTGAGCTACTTCAGCGCCACCTGCGCTACTCGGTCGCTCCTCCCTCGGTTCATCACTCCGGGAACCTAGTTCGAGCTTTCGGCCCGGATGGGAAGGGGTGTGAACAACTCCCGCCTCCTGAGCAGCTACCAGAACTCCCGCTGCGATGGCTGGAGGGGTTGCGCAGCGACGTGGAGGATCTGCCAGTCAGCAGTAGTGCAGAAGGTCGGGAGCTGCGGGGCCGGTTCCTCGGCGGAGAGATGGCTCCGGAAGTAGTCGCCAGGATCAACGAGTTCCTGACCGCTTTAGCCGACGGCGCTAGCCGACACGACGCCTGTGCGACCGCAACATACGCACTGTGCGCCCTTGGCGCTGAACAGTATGCGGGCGTGGCTGGAGCGTTGAACCTCGTGGAGAGTGCCTTTGTTCATGCTGTGGCGAGTGAGCGTGGCGGGGAGGCGGTGGCGCGCGAGGAGTTCGACCGCATGATGAACGGTGCACTCAGGAAAGTGGCTAGGAACAATCCGGCCGCGAGCTTAACGGCTGAGGACGTGGCGTTGGCTCGCGAAGCCTTTGCGCCGGGCGGTGTCTGGCATCCGGACAACCCGAAGGGCAACGTCTATTACCTGCATCGGCGCGGTCAGCGCGCCGATCCGCCGCCGCAGGCCGATGGACGCCAGTTCACGCAGTCGCTGGCTCAGGTGACCCCGACTAAGGTGCGATGGTTATGGCATCCCTGGATTCCGCTGGGCAAGCTCACGATCTTCGAGGGCGAACCAGATGTCGGCAAGTCGACCATGACGCTGAAGCTCGCGGCGATGGTGAGCAACGGTGGCCCCTGGCCACGCGTTGACGTCAGTGGTGACACTAGCCGCAACGAGAAGGGGCTGACCGATCCGGCTGCTGTTGTCCTCGTGGGCGTGGAGGATGACCTAGCCGACACGGTGGTCCCGCGCCTGGAGGCGGCGAAAGCTGACCTGCAACTGGTTTCGGCAATGGCGAGACCGAGAGACGCAAACGGTCAACCGATTCCGTTCCTTGTTCCCGACGATGTGGCCAAGCTGCGTCGCGCAATCGACGAGGTGGACGCGAAGCTGGTCGTGATCGACCCGATCAGCGCGTTCATGTCGGACGCGGTAAAACCGGGTAGCGATACGGCAAACCGTAAGGCGCTCATGACCCTCGCGGATGTCGCTGAGCAAACTGGAGCTGCGATCGTCCTCGTGCGCCACCTCAACAAGGGGACGGGTATGAGCGCGAAGCACCGTGGGGGAGGGTCTATCGCCTTCACAGCTCTCGCGAGGTCGGTCCTGTTGGCGGCGAAGCTGGACCCGAGCGAGGATCGCGAGAACACCAACGCAACACACGCCCTCGCGTCCACCAAAGGGAACCTTGCCCGAGCACCGAAGACGATGGGGTACGAACTGCGTTCCAGCCCCAGCGATCCAGACTCGCCGGTCGTCCGCTGGGCCGGTGTTCTCGAGGAAAGCGCAGACCAACTCGTCGGTGCGGACGGAACCAAGGGCGACGCCAGAACCAGCGCGCCCGCACGCGATGAGGCTGGGCGACTGATTCGAGAGATGTTGGCTGATGGGCCCCGCGATGCGAAGGAGGTTCGGAAACATGCGCCGCGAGGAAGGGCTGGGGCCGAAGGCTATCGCGAACTGGCTCGATGAGGCCGGAATCGCAACGCCGGGTGGGGGTTACCGATGGCATTACGCGACAGTTCGTCGGGTGCTGAGTAGGGAAGGGGTGGCCTGAGATGGCGTCGGTCTCTAGGTTCACGTCCAAGCGGGACAACAAGCCCTACTACAAGGTGAAGTGGCGGCCGTTTCCGCCTGGCGGTCGATAACCCCCCGCGTAGAGCCGCCTCGGCTATCTGCCCCCACGCCGGCCACGTCCATCGCCACGCTAAGTCGCTGAGACGGCGGACCCTTCCCGGTAGGCCGACCCAGCGTTCAACGTGGGGAGCGTTGGAGGTACCTGGGTAGAACCGCGATCGTAGCGACGCTCTACCGGCCCGACGGGGGCGGAGTGCATACGAAATGAGTTGCCAGCGAGCAACTGTGGACGTTTCGACAGCATCTAGGTGGCGTACCGTCTGCGTCGTCGGAACCGTCGTAACGACCGTTTTGCGATTCCGACGCCCGCCCACCAGGAACTACGCCGAAACGCAGGAGAGAACACGATGACCAAGAGCAAGCCCACGTCCAGAGCGGAGGCGCTACGCCGCGCCCTGGCCGATAAGTCGCAGCCAGCCGAGCCGGAGGTGGCCGAGTACCAACCACTGAAAGTTATTGGCTACGTCAGGGTATCGACCACTGTGCAGGACACCAACGGCTACGGCTTGCGATCCCAGCGGGATTCTCTGGCAGAGTATTGCAGGGAACGTGGCCACCAGTTGCTCACTGTTACAAGCGATGTGGTCAGCGGCGGTAAGGCCGCGGAGATGCACGGCCGAGCCGTCGCGATCAACGCCCTCGAAGCGGGCATGGCGGATGCGTTGCTGGTGCGGGCACTGGACCGTGCGACCCGCGACCAACTCGACGCCGCCGAACTCTACAAGCGCGCCGAGTTGCACGGTTGGCGACTGCTGGATCTGGAAGGGGCGGACAGCGGCGAACCCAGCCAGCGACTCACCGCCGACATACGCCTCGCCGTGGCTGCGGAAGAGCGCCGACGCATCAGCGTCCGCACCAAGGAGGGCCTGGCCCGAGCGAAGCGCGAGGGAAAGAAGCTTGGCCGGCCAAGTCGCATCGACCCGCTCGTGGTGAAGGAGATCGTCAGCATGCGCCGCGAGGAAGGGCTGGGGCCGAAGGCTATCGCGAACTGGCTCGATGAGGCCGGAATCGCAACGCCGGGTGGGGGTTACCGATGGCATTACGCGACAGTTCGTCGGGTGCTGAGTAGGGAAGGGGTGGCCTGAGATGGCGTCGGTCTCTAGGTTCACGTCCAAGCGGGACAACAAGCCCTACTACAAGGTGAAGTGGCGGACGCCGGACGGCAAGCATCGCACCAAGGGCGGCTTCCGGACGCGCAAAGAAGCGGACGCCTACGCCACTTCCGTCGACTTCAACCAGCGTCGCGGAACCACGTTCGACCCGAGGTCCGGCGACGTCACGTTCCGCGTAGCGGCGGCAGCGTGGCTCGACAGTCGCCACGACCTCAAAGCCACGACCCGACGCGGGTACGCATACGCCCTCGCCCCAGCAACCGAACGACGAGGCGAGATGGGCGCGTTGGGGATTGACGCGGTGTTCGGCGGATACCCGCTCAACGCCATCAAACGCGAACGCATCTCGGAGTGGGTCGATCTGTTGGTGAGGGCGGGGAAGAAGCCGAGCACCGTGCGGCATGCCTACTTCCTAGTGCGGATGGTGCTGGCGCAGGCAGTGGTAGATGGTCGACTAACGACGAACCCGGCCGACTACGTGCGCCTACCTGGGGAGCACAGCGCAACGGGCGGCACGGCTGGCGTCGTAGACGACCCGGCCCAGTTCCTCACCGCGACTCAAGTTGCCGCACTCGTCGCAGCGACGCCCTGGCCGTTCAACGTCTACGTCCACATTGCCGCATGGGCCGGATTGCGGGCAGCGGAACTGGCAGGGTTGCAGGTGGGGGACGTCGAACTACCGACCCGGACGATCAACCCCAACGTGCGCCCGAAGCCGGGGACGTTGCGCGTGGAACGAACGGTGCAGGTTGTCGACGGCGTTGCCAGTTACGTCGCGCCGAAGACTCGCGGCAGTCGCAGGCGCGTACCGCTCACCCCGGCGACGGTGGACCTACTACGTAGCTACCTGGCCGAGCATCCGCGCGCCGACGACCCCACAGCACCTCTGTTCCCGGCGATGCGACTCATAAGCGAGCGGCCGACGGGCATCAAGGCGGACGGCGAACGAACCGCCAGGGCGAAGGCCGGACGACAGGCAGACGCCCTGGCAGCGCTCGACGTACAAGACGCGGAGCTGCGGTTGGCGCTGGACTGGACCGAGCTGGTACGGCACCCGACGTTCTACAAGGCAGTGTTCCGGCCTGCGGTGCTGCGCGCCAACCGGCTGGCCGGCCACGCGCTGCTACCTGCGGACCTGAAGTTCCACGCGCTCCGGCACACGTACGCGTCGTTGTGCGTGGCAGCGGGCATCGCTCCGCTGGAGATCGCCCGGTTCATGGGGCATGCGAAGGTCACGACCACGCTCACTGTCTACGCGCACCTGTTCGAAGACGACCACACCGACGCCATGAGCGCGCTCGGCGCGATGGATGCGCCGACATCGACTAGCGGCGGGAACGTATTGCGGCTGCGAAGGTAGCTAAACACTGTCGTCTACGTCACTTAAGCTCTTGTGCATGGCACGTAGACGGTTGTCGCAACGAACGGGCAAGTCAGAACCGGATGGCCCATACGAAGGCGTACCGCCTCATTTGACGCACCTACTGGAGCACTGGTTCGACTCGGTTTTGAGTTCCGGGCCGGGTGGGTATTTTAGTAACACGGAGACCATTCGTGAGCTTGCATCTTTCATGCGAACTTCCGTGCCTGCAGGTTGGGATGCGCATGACGTCGCCGCAGGACTCCTCAAGTTGGGCCGCGCGAATGGAGACTACTTTCTCGACCTCATAGATGGGCTTCTCCAATTGCGGGGGAGTGAGACAAACGGCAGGGCGCTCGCACGCCTGCTAGAGACGTCGGGATCAGTTTGGACGGTGGCGGACGATAACCGGTCTCTGATCCGTGTCGTTTCCGACCAGACCCAATCGACCTACGAGATTGCAACGTCACCTGAGGACGATGCCTCCGAGGAACTCAGGGAGGCGTGGACTAATGCATTTGGCCGTGACGGCGACCCGTCCGACGCTTGGGACCATGCGATAAAGGCCGTCGAGGACGTGCTGATCCCTGCTGTAGTGCCCAACCAAGCGAAGGCAAATCTAGGGCATGTCGTGGGTCAACTCCGTAACCAAGGTAATCAATGGAAACTGGTGCTGCCGGGCAAAGCGCAGGATCACGACGTAAGTCCGCTCGTTGGGATGCTCGACGTGATATGGCCGAATCACGATCGCCATGGCGGCGTGTCTTCTAAGCGCCAGCCGTCAGAGGAAGAAGCGCGCGCGGTTGTCACACTGGCCTCGACGATCGTGCAGTGGCACCGTGAGGGTTGGGTGGTTCAGCGTCGTTGACCAAGCGTTGCAAGAAAATGGTGGCTAGTCGTCTGTCGTCGATGTGCCACTTTCTCGACTGCCATTGTTGACGTTAGTGTCGATTACGAAGTATCCCGACATTGGCGCTTTTCCCTCAGGGTCCCGAATGGCGAGCTCTTGGTCGGCGAGCATCATCCCGACGGCACCTAGTCGGAATCTCAGAGCGCCGGACGTCGTCAGTGTTTCTAGGAATTCCGCTAGTTCGGGAAACGAGTCCTTCGCCACCGATTCGAACTCGTCCTCGTCGATCGATCGTTTACGCACGAAGTCGGCGAACCTGTCACGTGAGGTCAACTCCTTTTTCTCTCGTGACGCGCCCATAAAGCCGTCTCGCCGCTTGGATTCGAGAATGTCGTCCGCAAGGGCGGGTGATGGCAAATGTAAGTCCGAGTCGGGCGATGTGAGCTGAATCAGCCCAGCTAATTCCGCTATCACAATCTCGGGGGGCAATTCGTCCAGACGGAAGGGTTTACACATGGAGTGTCTGTGACTGCCGTGAATCACGGTGTAAGCAGTGTATTTTCCGCCGAATGCCTCGGCCGTCACTTGACGCTCTGACCATACGCCCAAGGCCTGCATGTATTCGTACTCTAGGTAATCTGAAGGGATACTTCCGTAGTAAGGGCGTAGGCCTTCATCGAGCGCTCCCAAGAGGGTTTGCGGGTCGACGATGTTGGGATAGTACTTAAGTGTGAGCCTAGCGACGACGGCAATTCCGTTGAGCTGCAACAGAGAAAGTTTCGGTGCCAAGTCGACGCATTGCCGCAGAAGTTGCTCCCGATGAGTCCGGACTGGTTCGGATATCATCTCAGATACAAGATTTGCTAACAGAGCGCCCAGGTCTTCATCGCCTGTCTCGCCATAGCCCTTCTGTGCCGCCGACAAAGCAATCTGAATTCGTGGCTCGGAAAATCTGTTAAGTAGCTTAGGGTCGCGAGCAATAACACGCTCGAGCACAGCCAGCGTCAATCGCTCTCCGCGCTCAGAGAAATCCTCCAACGCCGCGGCGGTGATATCCGGCATCGACATGTGGAGAACCTCACGGCAGATACCTGCAGCTTCTTCGCGCGAGATACCTTGTCCGTAGATGTTGAAGGTGTTGCCAACGTTGCTTAGATTGATGTCTTGTCCAGCGCCGTACTGTTGCGAACCGCCGCCCGCTGATTGGCTCGTCTCTCGACTCATTTGCCGTTATCGATATTCCCGTGAATATTGATGTTTCCATCCGACATCAGCTGGTTCGACTTGTCGCCAGCTGCCTGAGATCGGTTGCCGGTGCCCGATTGCTGAACGCCAGTGAGTAGTCGCCGTGCGCCGCCGTTGCTCGTTGGCCAGGGGAAGAGGAAGGCGAAACCGAGAACGATCACTGTAGCCAGCGTGACTAGAACCCACGATGCAGTTGTCTTCGCGATGGGAAGTGCGGCGACGACGAACATCGCAGCCGCGATGCACACGTTACCGATCCATAGTCGGCGTTCAGGTGTCAAGGTGCCAACCTCTACTGGGTCCACATGGGGTTACGTCTCTCTGAGACATCGTCCCATAGGGGTACGACAGCGAAGCGCGAGACACGGGCCGCGGCCCGGATGCGGCCCCGATTCGTCCGAACGAACCACAAAAAGCCCCGGTTAAACTCTCTGACCAGGGCTTTCGTC
>NZ_BACI01000015.1 GCF_000225505.1 Gordonia alkanivorans NBRC 16433
CGCTTGCGCACCTTCTTGATCGCGCGGGAGTTGAAGAACTTGAACAGCTTGAGCTGCTGATCGGTCATCTTCGAGTCCTTTGCCAGGAACGGCGGGGACATCATCTCGGCGACGGTGAGCGGCAGCGTCGAGAACGCGACCGCGCGGGCGTGGCTGAAGGTCTCGAAACCGGTCTTGCCGTGGTAGCCGCCCATACCGGAACGTCCGACGCCACCGAACGGCAGGTCGCCGCTGAACAGGTGGATGGCGAAGTCGTTGCCGTTGATCGAACCGCTACGGGTGTTGTCGGCCAGCTTCTCGAAGCGGTCGTTGCGATCGCCGCACCAGTACATGGTCAGCGGATGCGGGTGCGACGCGATGTGACTAATGACCTCGGACAGCTCGCGGTACGGGTACACGGTCAGCACCGGACCGAAGACCTCGTCCTCCTCGATCTTCATGCCGGCCTTGACGCCGGTGAGCAGCGTCGGCGGGATCTTGCGACGCTCGGCGTTCGGCAGCGGCTCCCCACCGGGGATGACCTGACGCTTCTCGGCGCCCAGCTCGACGGCGTCGTCGATCAGGCCGACGATGCGGTCGAAGTTCTTCTGGTTGATCGTCGCCGTGTACTGGTCGTTGTCGTAGATCGTCGGGAAGTGCTCGGTCCAGCGGGCGATGACCTTGTCGGTGAACTCGCCGAGCTTGGCCTCCGGGACGAAGACGTAGTCGGGGCACAGGCACACCTGGCCGCCGTTGACCAGGCGGGCGTCGGCGAGCATGTTCGCGGCCTTGTCGATGTCTGCGTCGAGGTCGACGACGGCCGGGTTCTTGCCGCCCAGCTCCAGGGTTACCGGGATCAGGTTCTTGGCGGCTTCCTGGGCCACCGAGGCACCGACCTCGGGTGAACCGGTGAAGAACATGTGGTCGACCTTCAGCTTCGCGAAGTCCGAGCCCGAACCGTGCTTCGAGGTGGCGATGGCCAGTTCCTCGATCGAGAAGTAGTCGGGCGCGTACTTGGCGAGCACCTCGGTGGTCTTGGCGGTGATCGACGACGGGCGCATGACCACGCGGTTACCCGCGGCGAAGGCCGATCCGGCGGGGACGATCGTCAGCTGCAGCGGGAAGTTCCAGGGGCCCATGATGCCGACGACGCCGAGCGGGTCGTGGCGGACGCTCTGCTTGTAGCCCAGCAGGCCCTGGACCTTGGCGTACTTGGTCTCGCCCATCCACTCCTTGACGCCACGACGCTGGTGCGTGAGGTCGATCATGCAGCCGGCGACGTCGGCGGCCAGCGACAGCTCGCGCGGACGTGAACCGTAGTCCTCGGTGAGCGCGGCGGCGATCTCGTCCGAGTGGTCGAGCAGCAGCGCGGCCAGACGGGTGATGCGGTCGATGCGGGTGTCGGCGTCGGGAATGCCGTCACGGAGGAACGCGGCTCGCTGGATCTCGACCAACTCGGTCAGTGTGTGCTCTTCGGACGAGACGCCGCGCTTCGCGATCGGCGCCCCGGTGCTGGTGTGCTCAGCAGGCTTGGTCATCGAGATCCCCTCAGGTAGTTCTTGCTGCAGGTCGGACTTGCGGCGATGTGGACTTTGAAACAAAAACGTCCGCTTGTCCCACACCATAGTATGCGCCAGATCACAAGTACATGTGGGCACGTCGGTTGCCAGAAGGGTACGACCGGTACGGCGAAAGGTCGAGACCTCGCCCGAGGGGATGTCCGGGGAGGTCCCGACCTTTCGGTTGGAACGTGTCAGTTCGCGCTGGGAGTCAGCTGAGCCGTTCGATGATGGTGACGTTGGCGGTCCCGCCGCCCTCACACCCGCGGCTGACCGCCTGTCTCAGCTGAGCCGTTCGATGATGGTGACGTTGGCGGTCCCGCCGCCCTCACACATCGTCTGGAGGCCGTAGCGGCCGCCGGTGCGTTCGAGTTCGTTGAGCATGGTGGCGAACAGTTTGGCACCGGTGGCACCGAGCGGGTGACCGAGAGCGATGGCACCGCCGTTGGGGTTGACCTTGGCCGGGTCGGCGCCGGTCTCCTTGAGCCAGGCGAGCACGACCGGCGCGAAGGCCTCGTTGATCTCGACGACGTCGATGTCGTCGATGGACAGGCCGGCTTTGCCGAGGGCGTACTTGGTGGCGGGGATCGGCGCGGACAGCATCATCACCGGGTCGTCACCACGGACGGACATGTGGTGGATGCGGGCGCGCGGGGTGAGGTTGTGTTCTTTGAGAGCGCGTTCGGAGACCACGAGGGTGGCCGACGAGCCGTCGCAGATCTGCGAGGCGACGGCCGCGGTGAGGCGGGAGCCCTCGGCGAGGGGCTGCAGTCCGGCCATCTTCTCCAACGAGGTCTCACGAGGGCATTCGTCGACGACGCAGTCGCCGAGTGCGACGTTCTCGTTGTCGAAGCGGCCGGCGGCGATGGCCGCGCGGGCACGCTCGTGGGACTGCAGGGCCCAGTGCTCCATGTCCTCGCGGCTGATGTCCCATTTCTCGGCCATCATGCCTGCGCCGACGAACTGGGAGACCTCGGCGTCGCCGAAGCGCTCGCGCCAGCGCGCCGATTCTGCGGTGGGCGTGGTGAATCCGAATTCCTGGCCGGCGATCATGGCCTGGGAGATCGGGATCGCGCTCATGTTCTGCACGCCGCCGGCGACGACGACGTCCTGGGTGCCGCTCATGACGCCCTGTGCGGCGAAGTGGATGGCCTGCTGGCTCGATCCGCACTGTCGATCGACGGTGGTGCCGGGGATGTCGAGCGGCAGGCCTGCGGCCAGCCACGCGGTGCGGGCGATGTTGCCGGCCTGGGGGCCGATGGCGTCGACGCAGCCGAACACGACGTCGTCGACGACGTTGGGGTCGATCCCGGTCCGCTCGACGAGTGCGGAGATGATGTGTGCGCCGAGGTCGGCGGGGTGGACCTTGGCGAGCGAACCGTTGCGTTTGCCGACGGGGGTGCGGATGGCGTCGACGATGTAGGCCTGCGGTGTGGTCATGGGCGGTACTCCTTGGGGTGGGCGGCGCTGGAGGGCAACCGGTTCAGGCTCGCTGGCTGGAGATCGAGATGACCTCGCCGGTGAGGTAGGTGGTGTAGTCGCTGGCGAGCATGGCGACGGTCGCGGCGACCTCCCACACCTCGGCGGCACGACCGTAGGCCTCCTTCGAGGCCAGTTCGTCGAGCAGGTCGTCGCTGGTGACCTTCGCGAGGAAGGGGTGTTTGGCGATCGACGGCGCGATCGCGTTGATCCGCACCCCCATGTCGGCGGCTTCGAGGGCCGAGCACCGGGTCAGGGCCATGACGCCGGCCTTCGCCGCCGCGTAGTGCGCCTGTCCGCGCTGGGCGCGCCAGCCGAGGACCGAGGCGTTGTTGACGATGACGCCGTTGTGTTCGACCGACCCGAAGTAGCGGAGTGCGGCTCGGGTGGCGCGGAAGGTGCCGGTGAGGGTGATGTCGAGAACTCGGTCCCACTCCTCGTCGGTCATCTCGGCGACCGGCGTCTCCCCGCCCAGTCCGGCATTGTTGACCAGGACGTCGATGCGGCCGAGTTCGGTTGCGGCGTCGGCGATCAGGGCGTCGACCTCGGCGGTGACCTGGACGTTGCAGGTGCGCTGGGCGATCGTGCGTTCGGGGAATTCGGCCGCGAGCTTCTCGGCGGCCTCACCGAGGCGGCGTTCGTGCCAGTCGCTGATGAGGACGTCGGCGCCTTCGAGGAGCGCACGACGCGCGGAGGCGAATCCGATGCCGGTGCCTGCGGCGGCGGTGACCACGACCTTCTTGCCCAGCAACAGGTTGTGGCCGGGGATCTCGGCTGGCGGGGTGGCGAGCGGTGAGATCAATGGGGTACCTGCATCCGTTGCGGTCATTCAGCGTGCCTCTCGGGGAAGGCCGAGCACCCGCTCGGCGATGATGTTGCGCTGCACCTCGTTCGAGCCGCCGTAGATGGTGTCGGCGCGCGTGAACAGGTAGAGCCGTTGCCATTCGTCGAGTTCGACGTGTTCGGGGTCGGCGATGTCGTTGGGCTGCCCCTCCGCGGTGGCGTCGGGTCCGATCAGCGCCGGCGCACCGACGACGTCCATCGCCAGTTCGCCGAGGTCGCGATGCCAGTTGGCCCACAACAGCTTCGACACCGACGCCGCACCTGCTTGCGAGGTGACGTCACCGTCGAGCGTCCGCTGGGCATGTGCCCGCATGACTTTCAGTCCGATGTCGGCGCGGGCCAGACGTGAGGCGAGTTCGGGATCGGCGACCGCGCCACTGGCCCGGGCCACCTCGGTCAGGTTCTCCAGCTCGCGGGCGAAACCGACCTGCTGGCCCAGCGTCGACACGCCGCGTTCGAACTGGAGCAGACCCATGGCGACCTTCCAGCCGTCGCCCGGTTCGCCCACGATCAGATCGGCGTCGGTCGTCGCGTCGTCGAAGAAGACCTCGTTGAATTCCGATGTGCCGGTGAGCTGTTGGATGGGGCGCACGGTGACGCCGGGCTGCTCGAGCGGGACCAGGAGGAAGCTGAGGCCGGCGTGCCGCGCCGATCCCTTCTCGGTACGCGCGATCACGAACACCCACTGCGCCACGTGAGCGAGCGAGGTCCAGATCTTCTGCCCGTTGATGATCCACTTGCCGTCGTCCAGGCGAGCGGAGGTCGAGACGCCCGCGAGGTCGGAGCCTGCGCCGGGTTCGGAGTAGCCCTGCGACCACAGTTCGGTGACGTCGACGATGCCCGGCAGGAACCGCTCCTTCTGCTCGTCGGTGCCGTACTCGATGAGCGTCGGGCCGAGGAGTTCCTCGCCCAGGTGGTTCACGCGGGCGGGCGCGTTCGCGCGGGCGTACTCGCGGTGGAAGATGATGCGCTGCTCGAGCGTCGCACCGCGGCCGCCGTATTCGGTGGGCCAGCCGATGCAGGTCCAGCCCGCGCTCGCGAGGTGCCGGTCCCATGCGAGCCGCTCGGCGAAGAACTCGTGCTCGCTGCCCGGTCCGCCGCGCCCCTTCAGGTGGGCGAAGTCGCCCGTGAGGTTCTCGTCGAGCCAGGACCGCACCGCGGCGGCGAACTCGTCGGCGGCGTTCGGTGTCGACTTGGCCCATTCACCCAGGTCGACACCACGATCCGCAAGGTTGATCGAGGTCATGGCGCTAGCATAACCCACCAAGCAAGTGCTAGGTTGGGCCGCATGGCGCAGACCTCCCGGGCAGGGACTCTCTCCGTGACGACGACGCCGGCCGCGTTGCAGCGCGCAGCGCGCAGCTGGCCTGACGGTATCGCCATCGTCGACGGCCAGTGGCTCCCTTCGACAGATCCGCAGCTCGAACTCACGTGGGCGCAGTTCCACGACGCGGTGCGCACCTTCGCCGCGGCGCTGGTCGCCTCGGGTATCGAGGCGGGCGACCGGGTGGCCATCTGGTCGCCGAACAGCTTCCACTGGCCGATCGCGGCCCTCGGCGTCCACTACGCCGGCGCGACGCTGGTCCCCCTCAACACCCGCTACACCGCGGGCGAGGCCGTCGAGATCGTCGAGCGCTCCGCCGCGCGCGGGCTCGTCGTGTCCGGTGAGTTCCTGGGTGCCGACCACGCGGCCGAACTCCTGCGCGACCATCGCGGCAAGCTGCCGGATCTGGTGATCCGGGTGCCTCTGTCGGGCGGGTCGTCGACCCCCGACGGCGCGGTGGACTGGGACGACTTCCTCGGACGCCAGACCGACGAGGCGCTGACCGAGGCGGATCGTCGAGCCGCCGCCGTCTCCCCCGACGACATCTCCGACATCCTGTTCACCTCCGGCACCACCGGGAAGTCCAAGGGAGTGTTGGCGACCCACCGCCAGACGCTCAACGGGTCGCACGGGTGGGGCTCCAACGCAGGCCTGCACCCCGGCGACCGGTACCTGATGGTCAACCCGTATTTCCACACCTTCGGCTACAAGGCGGGCATCCTGCCGTGCGTGCTCTTCGGCGTCACCATGCTGCCGCTCGCGGTGTACTCGCCGACCGAGGCGATGAAGCTCGTCTCCGACGAACGCGCGACGGTCTTCCCCGGCGCGCCGACGATCTTCCAGACCATCCTCGACGACCCGAAGCGCTCCGATCACGACCTGTCCAGCCTGCGCATCGTGATCACCGGGGCGTCGATCGTGCCGGTCGTCCTCGTACAACGACTGCAGAACGACCTCGGCGTCGACACCGTCATCACCGCCTACGGCCTGACCGAGGCCAGCGGGTTCGTCTCCACGTGTACCCCCGACGACGACGATGAGACCGTCGCCAACACCTGCGGCCGAGCCTTCCCCGGCATGGAGATCAAACTCTCCGACGTCGGGGAGGTCCTCGCACGCGGCGAGAACGTGATGGTCGGGTACCTCGACGACCCGCAGGCGACCGCCGAGACCATCGACGCCGACGGCTGGCTGCACACCGGCGACATCGGCACCCTCGACGAGCACGGCAACCTCACGATCACCGACCGGCTCAAGGACATGTACATCTGCGGCGGCTTCAACGTGTACCCCGCCGAGATCGAGCAGACTCTCGCACGCCTCGACGGTGTCACCGAATCGGCCGTCGTCGGCGTCCCCGACGACCGGCTCGGCGAGGTGGGACGGGCCTACCTCACCGTCCACGACGGCGCCGACCTCGACGAGGCGAAGGTCATCGCCTTCGCCAAGCAGCATCTCGCGAACTTCAAGGTGCCCCGGTCGGTGGTGTTCGTCGACCAGTTCCCGCGCAACGCGTCGGGCAAGATCCTCAAGCGGAATCTCACCTAGCCGTTCTATAGCTCGAACTCGCGCTCACCGCGGGTTCGAGCTATGACTTGCGGGGAGGGAACCGGACGCCGGTCTGCCGCGTCGAAGTTGCGTGCCCGACTTCGACAAGTTCCGCGAGCTGGTCGCCGCTCACGACGGCGTGTTCACGTCCGCCGACGTCACTGCCTGCGCCATCAGCTCCGACACCGCGTTCCGGCGGGTGAAATCGGGCGAGTGGGTTCGGGTCTGGCGCGGCGTCTATCACGTCGGAGACCGCAGCCTCGACGACCGCATGCGCGCCCGCATCGCGGTGTTGTCGACGTCGCCACGAGCGGCGTTGTGTTCCGAATCCGCCTACTGGTGGCACGGCTTCACCACGAAGGCGCCCAAGCAGATCCATGTCGTCACGCCGCAGGGACGCCACGGACGCGCCATCGACGGCGTTCGCATCTGGCATCGGACGGTCGCACCGCAAGACCTCACCGAGGTCGACGGACTCCAGATCACGACGAAAGCACTGACCGTGCTCGACGCGGCCGTCGACGGCGGTTCCCGCCTGCTGGATTCGGCCCTGCTGCGCGAGCACACGAAGGTGGCCGACGTCGTCGACGCCCAGATCCGCAACAGCGGTCGACGCGGGTCGCGGAGGTCTCGCGAGATGGTCGCCGCGATCACGGACGGCTCCCGCTCCGAGGCCGAGAGGAAGGCGCTCGCCTTGCTCCGGTCCGCGGAGATCACCGGCTGGACTGCCAACGCGAAGGTGTGCGGCTATGTGGTCGACATCGCTTTCATCGACCAGAAGGTCGCCGTCGAGATCGACGGCTTCGCCTTCCACAGCGACGCGGCGTCGTTCCAGCACGACCGCACGCGGCAGAACGTCCTCATCGCCAACGGATGGACCGTGCTGCGGTTCACCTGGCAGGACATCACCGGCCAGCCGGCGTCGGTGCTGGCCAACGTGCGCAGATCGATAGCTCGAAGCCGCGGTGAGCGCGGTTTCGAGCTATAAAACGGCTAGGTGCGGGGCTTCACCAGCGGGAACAGGATGGTCTCGCGGATGCCGAGGCCGGTGAGGGCCATCAACAGGCGGTCGATGCCCATGCCGGTGCCGGTGGTCGGGGGCATTCCGTATTCCATCGCGGCGAGGAACTCCTCGTCGAGGACCATCGCCTCGTCGTCGCCGGCGGCGGCCAGGCGGGCCTGGTCGACGAAGCGCTCGCGCTGGATGACGGGGTCGACGAGCTCGGAGTAGCCGGTGGCCAGCTCGAAGCCGCGGACGTAGAGGTCCCACTTCTCGACCACACCCTTGACCGACCGGTGGGAGCGCACCAGCGGCGAGGTCTCGACCGGGAAGTCGCGGATGAACACCGGCTCGCTCAGCTTCTCGCCGACCATGTGCTCCCACAGCTCCTCGACGAGCTTGCCGTGGCCGTACCCCTTGTCCTTGGGAACCTCCAGGCCGACGCGCTTGGCGATCGCCAGCAGCTGCTCGACGGTGGTCTCCCCCGGATTGCCGGCGGGCACGATCTCCTCGCCGAGCGCCTCCGACAGCGACGGGTACATCTCGAGGGAGGTCCACTCGCCGGAGAGGTCGTAGGTCGAACCGTCGGGCATGGTCGGGGTCTGGGTGCCCAGCGCAGCCTGCGAAACCTCTTGCACGAGTTCGCGGATCATTCTCGCGGAGTCGTCGTAGGTGCCGTAGGCCTGATAGGTCTCGAGCATCGCGAACTCGGGCGAGTGCGTGGAGTCGGCGCCCTCGTTGCGGAAGTTGCGGTTGATCTCGAAGACCCGCTCGATGCCGCCGACGACGCACCGCTTGAGGAACAGCTCCGGCGCTATACGCAGGAACAGATCCATGTCGAAGGCGTTGGAGTGCGTCACGAACGGACGCGCCGCGGCACCGCCGTGCAGTGTCTGCAGCATCGGGGTCTCGACCTCGAGGAAGCCCCGACGATCCAGTGCCGCACGGAGTTCGGCGACCACCGACACGCGCGTGCGGGCGATACTGCGGGCCTCCGGACGCATGATGAGGTCGACGTAGCGCTGCCGCACCCGGGTCTCCTCGTTCATGTCCTTGTGGGCAACGGGCAACGGACGCAAAGACTTCGACGCCATCTGCCAGCCGTCGGCCATCACCGACAGCTCACCGGTACGGGAGCTGATCACCTCACCGGAGATGAAGACGATGTCGCCGAGGTCGACGTCGGACTTCCAGCGGCCCAGCGCATCCTCGCCGACGCCGTTGAAGCTGATCATCGCCTGGAGCTGCGTGCCGTCGCCCTCCTGCAGGGTTGCGAAGCACAGCTTGCCCTTGTTCCGCAGAAAGATGACGCGCCCGGAGACACCGACGTGCTGACCGGTCTCGGTGCCGGCCTCGAGATCGGGGTAGGCGGCGCGGATCTCGCCGAGAGAGTGGGTGCGCGGAATCGAGACCGGATACGCCTCGCGACCCTCGGACAGGATGCGCTCGCGCTTCTCGCGTCGGATTCGCAGCTGTTCGGGAGTCTGGTCGTCGGCGTCCGTGGTCGTCTCGGCCGCGGTGGAGGCGGTGCTGGTCGGGCTGTCACTCACCCCACGCACACTATCGGGGCCGGTCACCGACTCCCAACTCGCCGCACCTGCTGTGACAGCGGTGACAGGGACGGACGGGGCGGTTCAGCTCTCGTGCGCGGAGATCATGGCGAGCTCGTCCGGATGGATGCGGCCGTTGACCTTGGCCTGGCGCATCCGACGATGCCCGCCGACGACGAACACCGCACCGTGGACGCCCCGCGCCTGCAGGTGCCACGCCAGCCACTCGGCCTCGTGGCCGTCCTCGCTGACGAGAATCCAGCGGGAGTCGGCGCGGGCCGCGGTCAGCGACTCGGAGGTGCCGGGGGTGAGCCGGTCGAGTACCTCGACGGCGTCGATGGCGAGCGCGCCGAACAGTGCGCCGTCGATCTGGCGTCGGCGATGGGAGCGGACGTCCACCGGCGTGGCGCCTTCTGCGACAGCATTCGCATAGTCGCTGACCTGCAGGGACAGCGGTGCGGCAGGTGCCGGGGCGACGGTCGGCGCGGTCGCGGCGAAGATGGTGCGGGAAACGACAGAGGTGGCAACCGAAGCGGTCATGAGAGGGAGTCCTCAGGTGATCGAAAACGAGCGGGGAGCGCGAAGTAGGGCAGCCGCAGATGCGGTACTAGCCCTGACAACACTCCTGACAGCTCTTGATCACGGCGACGAGTATGCCACAGCTCCACGCCCGGGACCAGACTCCGGTGACGATCACCGCACGGGCGGTTGCCAATCCTGAATACGCCGCAACTGTCTGTTGAGCGCCGCGTCGGGAGCGGCCCGCATCGCCAGATCGCGCAGCCGGACCGCGGGTGCCGACCGCCACTGCCCGACCTTCCCGATGGCCGACGCCTGGCGCGCGATGCGTTGGGTACGACGCCGACGCAGACGGTCGTAGGTACGCAGAGCGTCGTCGACATCCATCCCTGCGCTGCCCAGCAGCGCGGTGAGGGTCGCCGCGTCCTCCATCGCCTGGTTCGCCCCCTGCCCGAGGTTCGGGGTCATCGCATGAGCGGCGTCGCCGACGAGCACGCATCGGCCCCGCACGAAGGTGGGGAGGGGGCGCGCCAGTTCCTCGATGGGCAGCACCCCGACGTCCGCCGGATCGGTCACCTCGAGGATCTCCCCGATCGGCGCGTGCCATCCCGAGAAACGTTCTCGCACTTCGTCGATGCCGCCCGTTTCGACACCCTCGTCATAGTTGACCGCGGCGAACCAGTAGACGTGCCCGTCCGGTAGCGGCGCGATACCGAACCGTTGCCCGTGCCCCATCGTCTCGCCCGCCGCGTCGAGGTCGACCGGCCGCGCGGTGATGGCCCGCCAGGCGACGTAGCCGCTGTAGGCCGCGCCCGGGTCGTGGGTGACGGCGGGACGCACCCGACTCCGCAGACCGTCCGCTCCGACGATCACGTCGCAGCCATCGATCGTGGTGTCGTCGTCGAGCTGGACGGTCCCGCCGCGCACCTCGCGCACGCCGGTTCCGGTCCGGATCTCCACGCCCGATCCGACCCGGCCGAGGAGTGCCTCGTGGAGGTCGGTCCGCCGCACCACCCGGAGTTGCTCGATGGCCGACGGGTCGAAGCGGGTGAGCCATCGCCCATCAGGACGGCGGGTTCCGTTCAGGGTGGGCGAAACCCCTCGGGCGCCGGAAACCACAGATCGGAGACCGAGCGATTCGAGCGCTCGGAACCCGTTGCCGAACAGGCTGAGCCCCGACCCTCCCCCACGAACCTCGGACGCACGCTCGAGCACGATGACCTCCGCGCCCGACGACGACAGCCCGGCCGCCGTACACAGACCGGCGATGCCCGCGCCGACCACGGCGACCTTCACGACGTTCTCCTCCGCATGGAGAAGAGGCTAGATCGCCGAACGCCGACCACGATCCTGCTCGGGCTACCGCACATGTTCGGCCGACCCCGACGACGTACTGCCGGGTTCGATCAGTTCGTCGCCGAGCGCCCTCAGATGGCCGGCCAACTCGTCCACGCCCGGTTGCTCGACCGGGAAGTGACCGCAGCCGGTGAGCAGGTGGATGTCGGTTCGCGCTGCGATCCGTTGTGCGAACCGGATGCTGATGTCCGGCGGCGTCCAGGTGTCGGCCGCCGGATGGACCAGCACCACCCGCGGCCCCCGATAGTCCTCCGGCACGGGAACCTCGTGGGTCATCAGGTCCGCCAGGAACCCCAGAGAGACAACCGAGCCCGCCCCACGCGGATCGTCGATGCAGGCCTGCGACACCGCGGGGTCGTTACTGATCCGCGCCATCGGCGCGACCCACCTGATCGGGAACCGCAGCCGAGCCGGCACCCCGATCCGCGCCGTGGCCGGTATCAGCGGGATGAAGCGCGCCAGGGCAGGCGTGCGGGCGACTGCTCGACGCGCCGCCGGATCGCCGGCGAGGTCGAGGAAGCAGGTGGCCACAACCGCGGCGACCCGCGCACCCCGTGCCGCGACGTCGTAGCCGAGCATGCCGCCGAGACTCGCACCGAACACGACGATCGGCCGGGGATCGCGCTCGGTCTCCGCGGCGATCAGATCACCGACCAGATCGATCCAGTCCCGGTACCGCACGCGACCGGGATCGGCGACGCGCGTCCGTCCGTACTGCGGGAGGTCTGGTGCCAGCACGTCGTACCCCTCCCCCGCGAGCACGGCACCCAGTGGCCAGACCAGCGCGCTGTGCCCACCACCGCCGTGAAGCAGGAGCACCCGTAGCGGCGCCGCCGGCCGCGACGCCCGCAGGATGTGGACGTCCACCGGGCCCGACGCGCGCGTCTCACTCGCCGGCCACCGCCACCACGACGACGTGGCATCGATGCCCGCGGCGGCCGAACGCCAGGGTTCGGGTAGGAAGCGTAGGTACGATCCGTAAGTCACCCATCAATCGTCGAGCGCCCGCGAACCCGGCACAACTCGCATTCACCGGAGACCTCGGACATGCGCAAAAGACCACGACAGCAACGATCTTCGTTCACCGTCGAGGTGATCCTGGAGGCGACGACTCAGCTTCTGGACACCGAGGGCGCAGCGCTCACGACCAATCGGATCGCCGAGACCGCCGGCGTCTCGGTCGGTTCGATCTATCAGTACTTCGGTGACAAACAGGCGATCCTCGACGAGCTCGCCGCCCGCCATCTCGCGGAGGCAGAAGCGCGGATGGTCGCGGTCCTCGACGCCCACCCGGTCCAATCGGCAGCCTGGCCGACCGTGCTGCGCGAGGTGGTCGCGGCTGCGGTGGCGGAGAACTCGAGTCATGGACGGGCACACGGCCGGCTGCGCGAACTGGCGAGCCCCACCGTTGTCGGAGACCTCTACACCGCCTTCGCGCAACGCCTCATCACCCGACTGGCCGACTATCTCGTGGCCGACGGTTGGACACCCGACGACGCGCAGGCCGACCTACGCCTCACGTTCCCCGCGCTCGACGCACAGATCCACCAACTGGCCGGCACCGGTCTCGACAAGCACGAGCTCACCGACCGGATCGCGGCGTACACCGAAGGGGCGCTGCGGAGCCGACGGTGAGGCGAGTCCTACTTGCCCCGCCGCGGACTGGCCTTGGACCGTTCGTGCACCAGTCGCAGCCCTTCGAGGGTGAGGTGCGGGTGGTGGTCGGTGAGGGACCGGCATTCGTCGTACATGAGCGGGGCGAGGTATCCGGTGGCGACCACGGTGACGTCGTCGCCGTCGAAGCCCGGCACGGTGTCGCAGACGCGGTCGACGAGGGCGTCGACCTGGCCGGCGAAGCCGTACAGGATGCCCGACTGCAGGGCCTCGACCGTGTTCTTGCCGAGCACGCTGCGCGGCGGCATCAACTCGACCTTTCGCACGGTCACGGTGTGCTCCGACAGGGCCTCGACCGCCAGGTTCACGCCCGGCGCGATGGCGCCGCCGAGGAACTCGCCCTTCGCCGACACGGCGTCGACGACGGTCGCGGTGCCGAAGGCCACCACGATGCAGGGTCCGCCGTATTCGTGATGTGCGGCAAGGCAATTGGAGACGCGGTCGGTGCCCACCTCTTTCGGGTTGTCCACGAGCAGCGGCACCCCGGTACGCACGCCGGGCTCGAGCAGGACGTGCGGGCCGTCGCCGAAGTAGCGGGGCAGCATGACCCGCAACTCCCGCAGCAACGACGGCACCGTCGACAGGGCACTGACGCCGGTGACCTGCTCGATGTCCGAGCCGAGCATGCCGCGGAAGACCCAGGCGAGTTCGTCGGCGGTGTAGTGCGGGTCGGTGTGGATGCGCCAATCACGCACCAGCCGTGCGTGATCCCCGGTCCCGGCATACGCGCCGAGGTGGATGTTGGTGTTGCCGACGTCGACGGTGAGCAGCATCGATGGGCTCCGTGTCGTTCGCCGGCGTCAGACCGTCGCGTCGGCGAAGACCGGGCCGTCGAGCTGCCGCGGGTCGAGGAGACCCGAGCCCTCGGGTGCGTGTGCCGGGTCGTCGCCGGATTCGAGGATGCGGTTGTGGTCGTCGACGAAGACGACGTTCGGCGCATACTCCTCGAGCTCGGCCTCGTTCAGCATGCCGTAGGCGATGATGATGACGAGGTCGCCGGGGTGCACGAGATGTGCGGCGGCGCCGTTGATCCCGATGACACCGCTGCCGCGTTCACCGGCGATCGCGTAGGTGACGAGACGGGCACCGTTGTCGATGTCGACGATCGTGACCTGTTCACCCTCGAGCAGTCCCGCGGCGTCGAGCAGATCCTGGTCGATCGTCACCGAGCCGACGTAGTGCAGATCCGCCTGGGTCACGGTGGCGCGGTGGATCTTCGAGGTCATCATGGTGCGCAGCATGGTCATCGTCCCTCTGTCGTGGTGGTGGCGGCGTTGTTCCAGGCGATTTCTTCTTCGAGTGCGGCGAGACCGCCGACGTTCACGCCGACGTTGTCGATGAGACGCGCCGTTCCGAGGCGCGCGGCGACGAGCAACCGGGCGGCCCCCTTCTCCGGCGCCTCCTCCAACTGACGGCCGCGAAGAGCAAGGTATTCGACGTCGATCTCGGGCACGGTGTCGAGCACGGCCCGCGCCGCCGCGACGATCGCGTCCCGGCCGCCCTCGGCGGAATGGGCGCCGGCGACCAGCGCTGCCGACAGCGTCGTGGCCAGCTCGCGCTGCTCGGGGGTCAGGTAGCGGTTGCGCGACGACATCGCCAGCCCGTCGGATTCGCGGACGGTCGGGACGCCGACGATCTCGACGTCGAGATCGAGGTCGGTGACCATCTGCTTGATCAGGACGAGCTGCTGATAGTCCTTCTCGCCGAAGAAGGCGGCATTCGGTCCGACGATGTTGAGCAGTTTGAGGACCACCGTCAGCATCCCGGCGAAATGCGTCGGGCGCGAGACGCCGTCGAGGATTCCGCCCGCCTCACCGGGGTGCACCATCGTCCGCTGCCCGTTGGGGTACATCGACGCGGCGTTCGGCGCGAAGACGAGTTCGACGCCGAGGGGCTCGAGCAACGCGAGGTCGGCGTCGAGGGTGCGCGGGTACGCGTCGAGGTCCTCGTTGGCGCCGAACTGCAGCGGGTTGACGAAGATCGAGACGACGACCACCGTGTTGCCCTTGGCCTTCGCCGCCCGTACGAGTTGCAGGTGGCCGGCGTGCAGAGCGCCCATCGTCGGGACCAAGACCACTCGCTTGCCCGCGGCGCGCAGCGCCCGGGTCACCCGGGTCAGGGTCGCCGGTTCGCGGTGCACGGTCATCTGACCGGCCTTGTAGGTCGGCGTCTCATCGGGCGGGGCGCTCACGGCATCTCCTTTGATCGGCGGTGTCGGATGGGTGGTCTGGCTCATCGCTCCTCCAAGAGGTCGAGGAGTGCGGCCGGGGCGTCGGTCCGCTCGGCGGCCCGGCGGGCGAGGGTCCGATAGGCCTCGGCGATCCCGTGCTCGCCGGACCCGCCGGGCACGGCACGGAGCGCGGCGAGGTGCTTGCGGACGGCCTCGGCGTCGCCGCGCGCCACCGGACCGGTGAGCGCCGACGGGCCGAGATCGAGCACGTTGTTCAACGACGCGGTGACGAGTGGGGTGAGGATGCGTTCGGCGAGGCGCGTGCCACTGCCGTCGACGGTCGCGACGTCGCGTCCGGAGTGGTCGATCGCGGCGTTCAGCGCGGCCACTGCGTCGGAGATCAGTGCGATCAGGTGATTCGCGCCGTGGGCGAGTGCCGCGTGGTAGAGCGTGCGGTCGGCTTCGGCGATCCGTACCGGTTCCCCGCCCATCTCCAGGACGAGCGACGACGCGATGGCCTCGCCGACGGGGTCGGCGGCGGTGATCGCGAAGCAGGCGTTGGTCAGACGCGCGGTGTCCTCCGCGCTGCCGACGAAGGTCATCGCGGGATGCAGGGCCAGTCCGAGAGCGCCGCGTGCGGTCACCGGCGCGAGGATGTCGACGCCCTGGGCGCCGGCGGTGTGCGCGACGATCGTGCCGGGACGCAGCGCGCCCGACGCCGCGATCTCGTCGATCACCGCGCTCAGCCGGGCGTCCGGCACGCTCAGCAGCAGCAGCTCCGAACGGGCGACGACGGCGTCGAGGGCGAGGATCTCCGAATCGGGGAGACGCTGGGCGGCGCGGGCCCGGGACTGCGGCGACCGGGCGACGACCGCGCCGACGACGTGCCCGGCCTTCTCGAGAGCCTCGCCGAGCGCGGTCCCCACACGGCCGGCCGAGACGATGCCGACCGTGAGGCGGGCGGGTGCAGGCAGGTTCGAGGTACCGGGAAAAGGATCGGACCGGACCGGATACGGGCGGTCACCGAAAGCGTCCGCGGCAGTGCTGCCGTGGGCGTCGTCGCCACCGGCCTGCCGTGCGAACGGCACGCCGGGATCACCGGTCGGTGAGGTCACCGCTGTCCTCCATGGTTCGTTCCAGTCCCGCCTTCGCCGGATTCCGCGTGGACGGAGTTCTCTCCACGGCGGCCTCGGCACGGGTACCAGACGTTGCAGAGCAAGGGTAGGACTCTCACCGCGGTCCGGGCCAACTGTGTGACAGGTGTCACCCGGGGCTCTCGTCCGCCGCCGACGGCGAGTCGACGGCCGTCGATGTCCATCGGCCGACAGACCCAGCTGTGACCTGGGCCGAACCGGCGTACGCTGAGGCCGTCCGAGGCGTTCATCGCTCCATCGCCCGACCTCAGGGGGTCCGCAGATGAGCCTGGAAGCGGGTACCCAGTTCGCCGGCTACACGATCGTGCGCAAGATCGGCGCCGGCGGCATGGGCGCGGTCTACCTCGCGCAACACCCTCGACTCCCCCGCCTCGACGTCATCAAGGTGCTCGCCGAGCACGTGTCCAACGATCCGACGTTCCGCGCGCGATTCACCCGCGAAGCCGACCTGGCCGCCCAACTCGACCATCCGTGCATCGTCAGCGTCTACGACCGCGGCGAGGTCGACGGCCGGCTGTGGATCTCGATGCAGTACGTGGCCGGAACCGATGCGGCAGCCCTCGTCAAGGCGTCCCCCGGAGGCCTTCCGCTCGACGACGTCGCGGCGGTGAGCGACTCGATCGGCGCCGCCCTCGACCATGCCCATCGCCACGGACTGCTGCACCGCGACGTGAAGCCCGCCAACATCCTCATCAGCGCAGCCGAATCCGACACCGGGGGCCCCGAGGAGCGTCGTATCCGGTTGGCCGACTTCGGAATCGCGCGGCAGACCGACGGGGGCACGTCGCTGACATCGGCCAACCTGGTGCTCGGTTCGTTCCCCTATTCCTCACCCGAACAACTCTCGGCGGAGGCCCTCGACGCCCGCAGCGACGTCTACTCGCTGGCCTGCTCGACCTTCGAACTACTCACGGGCACAGTCCCGTTCACCGCCCGTACACCGATGATGATGATCCATCACCACCTCACGACACCCCCGCCGGACGTGTCGTCCCTGCGGCCCGGTCTCCCGCCGGCCGTGTCGGAGGCGGTGCGCCACGGGCTCGCCAAGAATCCCGCGGACCGGCCGCCCTCGGCGGGCGCGTTCGCCGCCGAGTTCCGGTACGCGGTCGACACCACCGGCTTCTTTCCCGCCCCCGGCCCACGGCCTGCTGCCGCGGCACCGCCCCGAGCACGGCCGGGTGCTGGTACTCCGATCCCACCGCAGACCCGGACGATGCGTGTCCGCGGCGCCTTGCCGCCGACCGAGGCCGCGGGCCTGCGCACCTCGCCGGTGGAAGGGACACCCCGATCGCGGCCTGCCGACACCGGGCACGTACCCCCGGCTTCTTCACACGGTCACGGGTTCCCCGCGGCCACGGCGTACTCGGAACTCCCGGGTCAGACGGTTCCCGGTTCCGCCCTGGAGTCGACGATAATCCGGGCCTCCGGCGACCTGCACGTGATCGAACCTCCCCCGCCCGAGACCGACCCGGCACGATTCACCACGGCGTCGCTGGCCTGCGGCATCGCGGCGGTGCCACTCAGCGTCGTCGGGGGCCTCGGCCTGCCTGTGGGCGTTGCAGGCTGGTACCTCGCCGGACGCGGCCGCGCCTCGTCGGCGGCGCGACTGGCCCGAACCCTGTGCGTCCTGGGAATGCTCCTGAGCCTCGGATTGCTCGGGTTCACCATCGTCCGCGCCATCGTCCTGCAGTTCTGACGGCCCACCGGTGCGTCGGGTCAGTGTTCGTCGATCGAGTAGGTCGTCGGCTCGGGTCGGTCCTGTCGCGCCAGGGCACCGATCACCGCGTCGACGATCCACAGCGTCAGCACGCCGGCGATGATGTCGACTGCGTCGTCGAACGGCGATCGAAAACGGGGAGAGAAGGGATCGAGAACCTCGGCCGCGGGAACCCCCAGCAGATCGCCGGTGCCATCGACGATCGTGTCCACCGGATTCGTCGCCCACCCTTCGTAGGCATTGATCGCGAGCAACGCGATGACCGGAACTGCGAGAACCCACCAGAAATGTCGCCGGCGCGCGATCGACCACGCGACGATCAGCAACACGACCCACGCCGGCATGTGCTCGGAACAGAGATTGAGAATCCCGTACTCGCCCGACCGCACCAGCACCGGGACCTGACCGCCCCAGAAACCGAGTGCCCCGATCGCCCCGATCGGGACCGCGATCGCCGCTCGAACCATACTGCGTGACCAGAACGCGAGCACCAGGACAATGTAGACGGGCATCAACGCGGTGAGCGCCCAGATCAGGATCAGGCTCGTCGCCGGCCCGTTGGCGACATAGTCCGCGTAATACTCCGGGAACGGGGTCTCGTTGAGCGGATCGAAGGTGAACAGCCACAACACCATCGGCCACCATGCGAGCAGCGGCAGGAACAACGACGCACTGACCAGTGACCGTTTGATCGCGGTTCCGCGGTCGGTGTGGCGGAGCGGCACGTAGGGGGTGCCGGCCCGGTCGACCAGACCGGGCTCACCGCCTGCCAGAGCTCCGCTCATGCGGGCAGTCTAGGTCGACCGTCCAACTTCTACGGCGCGAATAAGCACCTACGTCACAGAACTGATCCAACCGGATGACGAAGCCGATACGAATTCGACGAATCGTCTGTCGACGGCAGAAGCGCGGCTGTCATCAGTCGCGTCGCCGGCGACCACCGCCGGTGGTCCCGGACTGCTGACGCAGCTGGTTGAGCAGTTCCGAGACGGGCAGGCCCGCCGAGTGCGCGGACTCGGAGTCGTCGTCGGCCGCTCGCCGACGGCGACCACCACCGAAGGTCGAGGCGGGGCGTCCGGCGTTTCCTTCGTGACGACCGGCGGCACCGAGGAACGCGGGGGCCTCGACGTCGGAGGTCGCGGTCTCTTCCTCTTCCGGTGCGGCGCCGGTCTCGCCGGTCTCGGCCGGAGCTTCGGCGCTCGCTCCGGTCGCCCACTCGTCGGTCGGCGTCTCGTCGGTGTAGGCGGCCGACTCGTCCGCACCGCGCGAATCGTCGACGACCTCCGCATCCGACACGTCCTCGGCGTCGGCGGTCCGGGACTCATCGGCGCGTGGGGCGAACGGCGTCGAACCGGCGGAGTGCTGGTCGACCTCCTCGACGGGAACCTCGGTGGCGATCCGACCGGAGATCGGATCGTCGGTGATGACGGGGATCACCTCGGTCATCTCGTTCGGGTCGACGGGCCCGGTGTGGCGGCCGTCGTCCGCGGTCGGCGCGGTGGCCGCGAAGTCGCGTGCGGCGCGCAGACCGTCGTCGTCATATGTCGAGCGGTAGGGCGGGACGCCGCCGAACTCTCCGCCGAAGGACCCCGCGTGGGCACCCGACAGACCGGAGGCCAGCTCACGCATCTTCTCGCTCGACAGCGCGGCACGCTGATCCGGGAGCGGTTCCCCGAGAAGCATTTCGAGACTCGACCGCAGTGCGAGCACCTGGGCCTTGAGCTCGGAGAGTTCCTCGTTGGATTCGGCGGTGATCTCCTTGCGGATGGTCGTCTCGACGTCGAGCTCGTACTGACGACGCGCGGCGATCTCCCGCTCGAGTTGCAGTTCGTAGACCAGTCGGAGGTCGCGGCTCTTGGCTTCCGCACTCTCGGCCTGCCGCCGGAACTTGGTCACGAGGATCGCGCCGATGACCGCCGCCCACAGGGCAGCGATGACCGCCAGCGAACCGAGGATCGACAGGCGATCGGTGAAGACCATCAGTACGCTGGCCGCCAGGGCGAGCACGATCAGCAGACCGAGCAGCCATTGCGCCGCCGACCGACTTGAGCGTCGCGAGTCGGCAGAACGGCCGTTCGAGGTCGTCATGATCGTGAACTTACCCGCTGTCAGTACATTCACACGCGAACCGGGTTCGGAGTTTCTCAGATCGGCGACGTGTTACGTCGCCCATATTTCGCCGTGTGCGCCGGAGTCGGTTCGGGTCCCCCATGCCGAGAATTCCTCTGTGGTGGCCGACGAGCGATGTCAGGAATCGCCGACGGCGGGCGGGTCCTCGGGCGCCCGGCAGCAGTACTCGAGCCACATCGCCGCGCATACCAACAACACGCCCCCGATCAGGCCCACGATCGCGCCGGGTCGGTCCTGGTCGGCGGCCGTCACGTTCTGCTGACCGAGGAGGAAGACGAGCAGTCCGGTCCACACGCCCACGGCGATCGCCCCGAGGATGGCAGAAGCCTTGGCGAGGGCCAGCACTCGTGCCGCGGTGAGCGGATGGAGCTGTCCGCGAGCACGACCCACGTCCCGGGACTCGACCCTCGACCGGACGACGAAGGCGATGACGACCTCGAGAGCGGCGAGCACGTAGAGCACGATCCCGGCCAGCAGCGGCAGCGGCGGGAAGTCGTTGTAGTTGTAGCGCACCAGAATCCACGCGGCGATCGCGGTGACGGCGGCGATGACGACGAGGTCGCGGAGCCGGGTGGGACCGAGGCCGGTCTCCTCGTCGTCCTGCCCCGGACGGCGTGGGTCGGGAAGCGTCATGACCCGCCACCCCCGCCCGGCCCGAGTCGCTCGACGGCACGCACCGCGTCCCGTTCGGCGGCGTCGAGGGCATCGATCAGCTCACGCACCGGCCGCTCCCCCTCCGGCGTCCACAAAGTGGCCTCCGGTTCGATCTCCAACCACGGGATGAGGACGAAAGCACGCTGCGCCGCCCGCGGGTGCGGAAGCGTCAGCACCGGGTCGTCGTCGACGACGACGCCCCCGGCCTCCGTGACGGAGATGACGTCGACATCGAGAGTTCGCGGCCCCCAACGGACTTCACGGGTACGGTCGGCGGCCTGCTCCAGTTCGTTGCCCCGGTCCAGCCATTGCCGCGCGCTCAGCGGCCCGTCGACGATGAGGGTGATGTTGAGGAAGTCGTCTTGTTCGATACCGCCCCAGGGTGGGGTCGCGTACACCGCGGACACCGCGACGAGTTCGTCTCCGAAACCCTCGACCACCGACCGCAGATGGCCCAGTGAATCCCCGACATTGGAGCCGGCCGAGAGAACCGCGCGACTCATCGCATGCCCTTCCTGGAGCGGCGGGTCACCACCGCGACGTCGTCGAAGGTCAGCGGGATCGGTGCCGACGGCTTGTGCACGGTGACCTCGCAGGCGGAGATGCGTTGGTCGGCCATGATCGTGTCCGCGACCTCCGCACCGACCGTCTCGATCAGGTTGCGGGGCTCGCCCCCGACGATCGCCGCGACCTGCTGGGCGAGTGCGCCGTAGTCGACCGTCTCGGCGAGGTCGTCGGTGTCGGCGGCGGCACGCAGGTCGAGCCACAGGGTGACGTCGATGAAGAAGTCCTGGCCGTCCTCGCGCTCGTGGTCGAAGACCCCGTGATTCCCACGGACCTTCAGTCCGCGTAGTTCGATCCGGTCAGCCATGCGACCCTCCTGCTCCGAATGTGGTGCGTGAGCCGCCCGCACGCCAGGCCTCGGCGACGGTCACGGCGTCGTAGGTGCTCGCCACATCGTGGACGCGGACGCCCCAAGCGCCGGCCGCGGCGGTGAGCGCCGAGATCGACGCGGTCGCGATGTCGCGGCCCGCGGGCGGACGGTCGACGCCGTCGCGACCGAGAAGTGTGCCGAGGAACCGTTTGCGGGAGGCACCGACGAGGACGGGGAAACCCAGCCCGATGAAGGTCGGGAGCGCATGCAGCAGAGCCCAGTTGTGTTCGGCCGTCTTGGCGAAGCCGAGTCCCGGATCGAGGATGAGCTGATCCGGGTCGACGCCTGCGGAGACCGCGGCGTCGACCTGCGCCAGCAACTCACCGCTGACCTCGGCGACCACGTCGCGGTACCCACCGACATCACCGATGCGGTGGGTGAACCGACGATCCGTGCTCTCCCCCGCCGGCCGCCAGTGCATCAGGATCCAGGGCAGTCGGGCGTCGGCGACCACGCGCGCCATGTCGGCGTCGGCACGACCGCCGGAGACGTCGTTGACGATCGAGGCACCGGCCTCGATGGCGGCGGCCGCGACCTCGGAGCGCATGGTGTCGACCGAGACGACGACGCCGTGTGAGGCGAGGGCTGCGATGACCGGGGCGACGCGCTTCGCCTCGAGGTCGGGGTCGACGCGGATGGCGCCCGGACGGGTCGACTCACCACCGACGTCGATGAGGTCGGCGCCCTGCTCGATCAGCTGGAGTCCGTGCGCGACCGCTGCGTCGGTGTCGAGGTAGCGACCGCCGTCGGAGAAGGAGTCCGCGGTGACGTTCAGGACGCCCATCACCAGCGTCCGGTGGTTCCCACCACCGGCCGGGACCGCGCTCGAGGGAGTCATCGGAGGATCGGCCGGGGTCACCGGGTGATCAGGTCGAGGGCTTCGCCGCGGGATACCGCACTGGTCTTGAAGATTCCCCGGACGGCCGACGTCGTGGTGGTCGCCCCCGGCTTCCGGATGCCCCGCATCGCCATGCACAGGTGCTCGGCCTCGATGACGACGATGACGCCGCGGGGTTCGAGCTTACGCATGACCGCGTCGGCGATCTGACTGGTCAGCCGCTCCTGGACCTGCGGGCGCTTGGCGTACAGGTCGACGAGCCGCGCCAGCTTCGACAGGCCGGTGACCCGGCCGGACGTCCCCGGGATGTACCCGACGTGCGCGACACCGTGGAAGGACACCAGATGGTGCTCGCAGGTGGAGTACATCGGAATGTCCTTCACCAGCACCAGTTCGTCGTGGTCCTCGTCGAAGGTGGTCGCGAGGACCTCGTCGGGGTCGGTGTACAGGCCGGCGAACATCTCGCGGTAGGCGTTGGCCACCCGCGTCGGGGTGCGGACCAGACCTTCACGGTCGGGGTCCTCGCCGATCGCCAGCAGCAGCTCGCGGACCGCGGCCTCGGCACGTGCCTGATCGAACTCCGACCGGTGCCCATTCACCACGGCGTCGCGCCCCTCGCTGATCGTCATGCGTCAAACCTTACGAGCTTCGCCCGTCATCACCCTCACCGGCACTGTCCGTCCGGGCATTCCCGTTGTCGCCGTGCCGGCCCCAGCCGTTGGTCCCGTTGGGGGCGGGACGATCGGCCGAGGGCTGCTCCGGCGGCCATCCCGGTGCCGACCAGTCGCGCGGCGCACCGTAATCCGGGCGGGTGCCGCCGGTGTACGGACCACCGGGCGGCGGAGCCGACTGACCGGGGTTCGGGTACTGGGGATTCGGATACCGGGGAGCCGGATTCTGCGCACCCGGATACTGCGCACCCGGGTACTGGGGGTCGGGGTACTGGGGATTCGGGTACTGGGGATTCGGGCTCCCCGATCCAGGCGGAACCGGTCCGCCCTGGGTACCCGGCTCGGGGTAGGTGGGCGGGTAGTTCGGGACCTGCCCCGGAACCTGCGAACCACCCGGGTAGCCCGCACCGACGGGCTCGGGGATCTTTGCCGCCTCCGGTGGGGGCCACGGCTCGCCGCGCTCGATGGCGAGCTCACCCGGAGTCTTCACCGGCGGCTTGTCGCTCGGGGTCCGCTCACCGAAGTCGTTGAAGGCGGTGATCCGCGGACGCTTGACGACGTCGGAGAAGATCTTCTCCAGGTCCTTGCGGGTCAGCGTCTCCTTCTCGAGGAGCTCGGTCGCGAGCACGTCGAGGGTGTCGCGGTACTCGGTGAGGATCGCCCACGCCTCGGTGTGCGCCGCCTCGATGAGACGCCGGACCTCGTCGTCGATCTCGCTGGCGATCTCCGCCGAGTAGGCCGACTGGGCACCCATCGAGCGGCCCAGGAACGGATCGCCCTGGTCCTGGCCGTACCGTACGGCGCCGAGCTTGGCGCTCATGCCGTATTCGGTGACCATCGCGCGGGCGATCTTGGTGGCCTGGTCGATGTCCGACGACGCGCCGGTGGTCGGCTCGTGGAAGACGAGTTCCTCGGCGGCGCGGCCGCCCATGGCCATCACCAGGCGCGCGATCATCTCCGACCGCGTCATCAGGTCCTTGTCCTGCTCGGGCACGGCGAGGGCGTGACCGCCGGTGCGACCGCGCGCGAGGATCGTGACCTTGTAGATCGGGTCCAGGTCGGGCATCGCCCACGCGGCCAGGGTGTGCCCACCCTCGTGGTACGCCACGACCTTGCGTTCGTGCTCGCTGATGATCCGGCCCTTGCGCCGCGGCCCGCCGATGACCCGGTCGACGGCTTCTTCGAGCGCCTCGGCCGTGATGGTCTGCTTGTTCTCACGTGCAGTGAGCAGAGCGGCCTCGTTGACGACGTTCGCCAGATCGGCGCCGGACATACCCGGCGTGCGCTTGGCCAGACCGTCGAGGTCGGCGTCCGAGTCGATCGGCTTGCCCTTGGCGTGCACCTTGAGGATCGCGCGGCGCCCGGCCATGTCGGGATTGCCGACCGGGATCTGACGGTCGAAGCGGCCAGGGCGCAGCAGTGCCGGGTCGAGGATGTCGGGACGGTTGGTCGCCGCGATCAGGATAACGCCCGACCGGTCGCCGAAGCCGTCCATCTCGACGAGCAGCTGGTTCAGCGTCTGCTCACGCTCGTCGTGGCCACCGCCGAGGCCCGCACCACGCTGGCGGCCGACGGCGTCGATCTCGTCGACGAAGATGATGCACGGACTGTTGTTCTTGGCCTGCTCGAACAGGTCTCGGACGCGGGACGCACCTACACCGACGAACATCTCGACGAAGTCGGAGCCGGAGATGGTGAAGAACGGCACCCCGGCCTCACCGGCGACCGCACGCGCAAGCAGGGTCTTACCGGTTCCGGGCGGGCCGAACAGCAGCACGCCGCGCGGGATCTTGGCGCCCAGGGCCTGGTAGCGGGCCGGATTCTGGAGGAAGTCCTTGATCTCGTAGAGCTCTTCAACGGCCTCGTCGGCGCCGGCGACATCGGCGAAGGTCGTCTTCGGCATGTCCTTGCTGAGCTGCTTGGCCTTCGACTTGCCGAAGCCCATGACGCCGCCGCGGCCACCACCCTGCATGCGGCTCATCACGAAGAAGAACAGACCGAACAGCAGGATCATCGGCAGGACGAAGATGAGGATCTGCCAGAGCACCGACTGCTCGTTGACGTTCGTCGTGTACTTGGTGCCGGTCTCCTGGACCGCGTCGAAGATCTGTTCGCCGGCCTGGGCGGGGTACTTGGTGCTGATCTTGTCCGCGTCGGCGTCGTCGACCTTGATCGGCGAGTTGAGCTCGATGCGCAGCTGCTGCTCGCGGTCGTCGATGCTGATGAACTTGGTGTTCTTCTTGTTCAGCTGCTCCAGCGCGACGGAGGTGTCGACGCCCCGGTACTCGCGGTCGGAGTCGCTCATCACGCTCCAGCCCCACAGTGCGAGCAGGACGAGCGCCAGGATGGCGAGGTTGCGGAAGACTGTCTTACGGTTCATGCCAGTTGGTGGGGGTTCGACCGGCGTGCGGGATCGAGTCCCGGCGCCCACTCCGTTCCCATGTCCTTCCCATCGACGTACACATTGAGGCTACCGGTCAACGATCATGCTGGTGAAACCGTTCCCGTCGCCGTTCCACCGCTTGGCGCGCAGGTCGCGGGCGGATTCGCGCTTTCGAAGGATCAGCTGCTGTAGACCGCGGGCTTGAGGCGCCCGATGTAGGGCAGGTCCCGGTAGCGCTCGGCGTAGTCGAGGCCGTATCCGACGACGAACTCGTTGGGGATGTCGAAGCCCACCTCCGCGACACGCACCGGTGACCGCACGGCCTCGGGCTTGCGGAGCAGGGTGCACACCTCGAGGCTGCGGGGCGAACGCGTGGCGAGGTTCTTCATCAGCCACGACAGGGTGAGACCCGAGTCGATGATGTCCTCGACGATCAGGACGTCGCGGCCCTCGATGTCGCGGTCGAGGTCCTTGAGGATCCGCACGACGCCGGACGACGAGGTCGACGAGCCGTAGCTCGACACCGCCATGAACTCCAGCTGGGACGGGATCGGGAGGGCGCGCGCGAAATCGGTCATGAACATGACCGCTCCCTTGAGCACCCCGATCAGGACCAGGTCGTCCTCGATGGCGGTGTACCGGGCGGCGACGGAGTGGGCTAGCTCGACGGTGCGCTGCTTGATCTGTTCCTCGGTGATCAGAACAGCGTCGATGTCAGCGGCATAGGGGTCAGCGGACTGCACCGTTACAGCTTGTCATGTTTCGCGCATCACATGGCCGATGGGTGGGACCGCCGACGGAAATTACTTCCGAGTAGCGAGTAGACCGTTCGGACCAATTTGCCGCTCCGGATCGTTCGATTACATAACAGTGAGATAACGAAATTTAACATTCGTCTCATGTGAAACATTTTTGGACATTTGTTTTGCCAGGTTTGTGACCGTTGGTGAACCCGCCAGCAACGTGGGTAGCAGGGGCAATTCGACCTGTGAATATGATCGATCACAGTTCCCCTATTCCCTTCCTCGGGGAACTTCCCTTCATGGAAAGAATTCCTTCATGTCAACTGAACGACAGGACGGGGCCTTGTCGCGCAAATACACGCGCACATTGGTCGCTGTTGCCATATCCCTTGCCACGGTTGTGATCACGGCACTCGCCGGGACCGCACAGGCCGCCCCCAAGCAATTCGGGCCGGCCACCTACGATGCGACCTGGAATCAGTCGTCGCTGACCCTCACCCTGCACAACGCCTCGGCGAGCACCGAAAACGGATCGCTGACGATTCGCGATTTCGCCGGTGCGGAAGTCTTCCGTATGCCTCTTGCATATCGCATGGAGGACCGCCAGTTCCCGATCGACGCACGTCAGGCCGGCAACAAGGTGACGCTCATTCCGTCGCGCAACAACGCGCGTTCCGTGCAGGTCAACCCGACCGAGGTCAACAGGTTGCGCGGCATCGCCAAGCATCAGGTCGCAGCCCCGGAGACCCGGCAGGAGCGAGACGACCAGGCGCTGGTTCGCTTCCAGCAGCAGCTCAATACCGGTATGACCATCTCGTCGCTGGTCGGAACGATCATTGGCGGCATCGCTGGCGGAGCACTGGGCTGTGCAGTCACCGCAGTAGCCCTCACTCCGATCGGATGCGTGCTCGTCGGCATTCCCGTGGGAGCGGCTGCGGGCGCGATTGCCGGCTTGGCGCTTGGCGGCAGCGGCACCCTGATCGGTGCAGCTATCCAGTACTTCGAAACGATCAACTCGCCGTTCAAGGCACCCAAGAAGTAGGTCACAGACCTTTCCTGACGGTCCGTCTCACCTCGCGGTGAGGCGGACCGTCAGCGTTTCGCCGCTTCGTGCCACGACGGTCCGCACGCCCGGGTCGCCGCCGATCGCCACCTGGGCGCGCCCCGTTCCGGATTTCACGACGAGCCGGTCGACCGCCGCGATCACCCGATGCGTCGGTTCGGTGGCCCCGACGTCGAGCAACCAGCGTCGGATGACCCTGGTACGCACGGCCCTCGGCAGGTCGTGCAGCGGCGCGATCGCCAGACCATCGGGAGTCCCGGCACTCCGCCACACCGCCTCCGCCCAGCCGTCGAGGGCGTCGTTGTCGTCCTGGAGCGCCTCTGCGGTCCGGCCCAGCGCGTCCACGACGCCGCCGCGGACCACATCGTCGAGCAACGGCAACACCTCCGCACGCAACCGCACCCGAGTGAACCGGGGGTCGCGATTGTGCGGGTCGTGGTGCACGGCCAGCCCGAGTTCGGTACACACCGCGAGCGTCTGCATCCGACGCACTCGCAGCAGTGGCCGACCCCACGGGGCCTTCCACGCACGCATGCCGGCGATCGAACGCGCCCCCGAACCGCGTGCGAGTCCGAGCAGCACGGTCTCGGCCTGGTCGTCGGCGGTGTGCGCGAGAAGCACCGGGCGACCGTCCCGGGCGGCGTCGAGCGCCGTGTACCGCGCGTCCCGGGCAGCGGCTTCGAGTCCCCCGCGGGTCCCGACCCTGACCTCGAGCACGCGCGCGTGGGCGCCGAGTTCGCGTGCGGTCGTGGCGGCCCGGCCGGCCACGTGGTCCGAACCCTCCTGGAGTCCGTGGTCGACGACCAGTGCGGTGACGTCGAGTCCCGCGCGAACGGCCGTCGCGGTGAGGGCGAGCGAGTCCGCACCGCCGGAGAGGCCGACGCAGACGGAGGCGTGCGGGTCGTCGAGAACGGTGGTCGCGAAGTCCGCGACCACCCGCGTCACAGCACGCGTCGAATCCATGCCTGCGGCGTGTCGATCTCGTCCGGCAGCGGCATCGTCTCGGGCGATGTCCACACCGTGTTGAACCGCTCCATGCCGACGGTCTCGACCACCTCGTCGACGAAGGCCTTGCCGCGGATGTACTGCGCGATCTTGGCGTCCATGCCGATGAGGGCGCGGATGATGCGCTGCACCGGGTTCTGCGGCGCCTTGCGTCGCTTGTCGAAGGCGGTGCGGATGTGGGCGACGGACGGGACGTGCGCCGGTCCGACGGCATCCATCACGTGGTCGGCGTGACCCTCGAGCAGCGTGCCGAGAACCATCATCCGATGGAAGGCGTCGAACTGCTCGGGGCTCTGCAGCAGCTGCATCGCGCCGAGGATGCCCTTCTCGCGGGATTCGGAGCCCTTGAGCGTCTTGGTCATCCGCGTGACGATCTCGGTGGTCGACTCACCGGTCTCGGAGGTGAGCACGGCAACGTTGTCCTGCATGTAGTCGCGTAGCCACGGGTTGGCCGAGAACTGCACGCGGTGGGTCACCTCATGCAGGCACACCCACAGGCGGAAGTCCGACGGCACGACCTTCAGCTGGCGTTCGACGTTGATGATGTTGGGCGTCACGACCATCAGCACGCCGGGTTCACCGGTTTCCGGGTCCGGCGTGAACGGGTCGTACTGGCCGAGGATCGCAGTGGAGAGGAAGGCGAGCAGACCACCGGCCTGAACCCCGCCGAACTTGGCGGCGAGGCCGGGCGATGACAGGTCGGCGTCGGCCTCGGACCCCAGCATCGAACGCATCGAGTCGGAGGCCGCGTCGATCCAGCCCGACCGGTCGAGGATTCGAGTCGTCGGGATGCGGAGTCCGTCGGCGAGACCGGTGACCTCCCGGACCGGCGCCTCCGCACGCGTCGCCGCGTCCGCGAGCTCGGCCTGCGCGGCTTCGTAGGTGTAGGCCGTGGTCTTGGGGCCGGGTCGGACGAGCCGTTTCGCGGTCGACGCCGCGAGCGGCCAGTCGATCTGCGATCCGATGCTCAGGCGGGTGTCGTCACCCACCGGCTCGACCGCGGCCCTGCTGTCGGTTCCTGACATGCTCATCGGCACCCGCACTCTCTGAGTTGACCCACCACGGCGTCCAGGGCGGGTCTCGCGTCCGCCGGCGAGGTGCCGCCGGACATGAGGGCGAACGACAGCACGCGGCCATCGATCGTTTGGACTATGCCGGTCAACGAACTGACCCCGGTGAGTGTTCCGGTCTTCGCGCGCACCCACCCGGCACCGGGTGTGGTGGCGACCGGGAAACGGTCGGCGAGGGTGCCCGTGCCGGCGGCGATGGGCAGACCGTCGAGCATCGGTCGCAGCTTCGGTCGCGAGGGTCCGCTGGCCGCGGTCATCACCGCGTCGAGCAGCGCAGGCGTCGTGCGGTTGGCATAGGAGATGCCCGACGCGTCGGCCAGCGTGGTGCCCTTCCACTGCTCAGGGAAGGTGGTGGACAGGACCTGCTCGACCGCGTCGACTCCGGCGGCGAGGGTCGCGGGTCCGCCGCGATGCACCGACAGTTCGATCGACAGGGTCTCGGCGAGCACGTTGTCGCTGTACCGGAGCATGTCGTTGACCCGGGTCACCAGCGGCGCGGACTCGACCTTCGCCACGACGCGGTCGCCGGCGGGTGCGGGTACCTCGGTCACCGGCGCATCGACGTCGAGCGCCGCGGCCAGCGCCTCACCGGCCATGATCCCGGGCGTCGCGGATCGCGGCGAATACTCGTCGAGCGGCTCGAGGCGGGCGCCGTCGACCATCAGCGACTCGATCGGCGCGATGTCGCCGCCCTGGATGTCCCGGCGGTCCCAGGTCCGGTCCATCGTCGGGCCCGAGAAGGCGCTGAGGTCCACCGCGACCGAGGTGACCGGGATGCCGGCCTGCTTGATCTGTTCGGCGAGGTCTGCGATGCGGGCGGGCTCGCTGTAGAAGGTGTCGGCATCGGCCGGCTGCGCCGACAGGGTCGGATCGCCGGCCCCCTTGAGGATCACCTGCCCGTTCGACCCCGCGACGACCGTCGTGGTGAGGCGCGCGTCGTGCGGCATGGCCTCGAGGAAGGCCGCGGCCGAGAGCACCTTGTCGTTCGACGCGGGGATGCGCGGACGACCGGGGTTGCGCGACCACAGGACCTCGCCGGTCAGCGAGTCGGAGATCATGCCGCTCAGGACACCGAGCGCCGGATTCCGCAGTGCGGGGGCGATCGCGCGGGACACCCCGGCGGGCGTCGGGGCCGGTGCGGTGGCGGCGACCGGGTCGATCTGCGGGTCGGGGGAGATCGCGGCGGGCTGCGGCGGTATCCCCGGCGGCAGCTCGGCTTCCGTGTCCAGGCGGAGAGCCACGACCACGGCGGCGGTCGACACCAGCGCGAGGACCACGACGGCGACGATCGTCCACCAGAGGAGTCTGCGACTGCGGGGTCTGCCATCACGACCTGCGGGTCTGGTGGTTGCGCCCACGAAGCCTCCGGATCTCTCGCACTGCCCTTACCGATACTGCACTGACCGACCGATACGCCACTGGCCGAAATGTCGGATATGCGCGACCGAGATCCGAAACACCCGCGAACTGCGGGGGTACGAAGCCCGAGGTCGTGGGACTAACAGTATCGTTGTTGCGACGCGCGGCCATCTGGGCCGTCCGGCGATCACACCCCCGATCCGCAACTGCCAGGAGGAACAGTGGAATTCGATGTGACCATCGAGATCCCCAAAGGTGGCCGAAACAAGTACGAGGTCGACCACGAGACGGGGAAGGTCTACCTCGACCGCTACCTGTACACCTCGATGGGCTACCCGGCCGACTACGGCTACATCGACGGCACCCTCGGTGAGGACGGCGACCCGCTCGACGCGATGGTCCTGCTGCCCGAGTCGGTCTTCCCCGGCATCATCGTGCGCGCCCGCATCGTCGGCATGTACACGATGACCGACGAGGCAGGCGGCGACGACAAGCTGCTGTGCGTGCCCGCCGGTGACGTGCGCTGGGACCACATCAAGGACATCTCCGACGTGTCGGAGTACGAGCTGGGTCCGATCTCGCACTTCTTCGAGCACTACAAGGACCTCGAGCCCGGCAAGGAGGTCCAGCCGGGCGGTTGGGTCGGCCGCGAGGCCGCCGAGAAGGTCGCCCAGGAGGCCATCGATCGTCTCGCCGCTCACCCCGACGAGGCCAACGAGCCCTCGCGCGGCTGACGCCACCCGAGCAGTCACTCACCGACCGCCGACGACACATGCTGTCGTCGGCGGTTCGTGGTCTACGGCAGAAGCACGAGCGCAGCGCACCCACCCGCCGCCTTCAGGCGTGAGCGCAGCGAGCCCCGAAGGCCTCAGGCCACCCGGTGACGCACGTCGGCGAAGACCGGCAGCACCTGCTCGCGGATTCGATTGCCGGTGGCCGAACCGTCGATCGGGACCAGGATCACCGCGTCGGCGACCTCGGCCGCGTAGATGTCACGCAGCAGCGTGATCAGGCCGTGGGTCGTGCCGATGTAGCGGATGGTCTCCGAGCTGTCGGCGGCGACTCCGGCCCGCTCGACGGCGGCGCGTGCCGATGCCGCGTGCGGCGCGATCGCGACCTCGATCTCGAGGGCCACGACGAAGTTCGCCTGGTCGTGGGTGCCGGCCCGCAGCAGCGAGCGCGCCCGTTGGGCGTCCCGCAGGGTCTCGCGACGCACGACGATCGGGAAGGTCTGTGCGACAGCATCTCCCGCGATCGCGACCTGGAAGCCGGGACGGCCGATGGTGACGGCGGTGCGCGGAGTGTCGATGTGGACGGTCATGCGGGATACCCCTCGTCGAGTTCTGGTCGGGCGGTGGTCGTTCCAGCGCTGAGTGCGCCGAGTGCGTCGAGCAGGCGGTCGACGTCGTCGGAGGTGGTGCCCGCACCGAAGCTGGCGCGGACGGCCCCTTCGGGATGACCGAGCCGCTTGAGCAACGGGTGGGCGCAGAACTTGCCGTCCCGCACACCGATTCCGTGCTCGCTGCTCAGATATTCGGCGACGGCCCGCGGCGCGAAGCCGTCGATCGTGAAGCCGGCGATGCCGACGCGGTCGGTCGAGTCGGTGAAGATCCGCAGCGGACGGACACCGTCGATGCGAGCGAGACCGGCGTCGAGCCGCTCACCGAGCCGGAGCTCGTGAAGGCCGATGACCTCCGGACCCAACTCGGCGAGCGCGGCGCACGCCTGGGCGATCGACACGGCGCCGAGCACGTTCGGCGAGCCGGCCTCGTGGCGGGCGGTTCCGGTGTGCCAGGTGGTCCCGGCCGAGTTCTCGTCACCGCACAGGTCGACGTCGGCGGTCGCTCCCCCGCCGGCGAGGTACGGGTCGGCGGCGTCGAACCAGTCGGAGCGCCCGATCAGGACGCCGGCGCCGAACGGTGCGTAGGCCTTGTGACCGGAGAACGCCAGATAGTCGATACCGTGGCTGACGATCGAGATGGGGCGATGTGCGACGAGCTGCGCCGCGTCGACCAGGATGCGTGCGCCGTGGCGATGGGCGATCGAGGCCAGCCTGCTGATCGGGAGGACCTCACCGGTGACGTTCGACGCGGCGGTCACCGCGAGCAGCGACGCCGGCTTGGACGCGAGCTCCGCCTCGATCGCGACGAGGGTGTCCTCGATCGTGGCGCGGGCGGTGACCACGCGAGCCCGGTTGCGACCGTCCTTCGGCGCACACCACGGCAACAGGTTGGCATGGTGCTCGATGTCGAGGACCACGACGTCGCCGGGCGTGATGTGGGCGGCGAGGTTGATCGCGTCGGTGGTGTTGCGGGTGAAGACGACGGAGTCGTCGACGCGGCCGCGGACGAAGCCGCGCACGGTCTCGCGGGCCGCTTCGTACCGACGGGTGGTGACCTGCGAGAGGTGGCCGGCGCCGCGGTGCACGCTCGCGTACTCGCCGAGGGCCCCGGCGACCTGCGCGGCGACCGACGCCAGCGCCGGCGCGCTCGCCGCGTAGTCGAGATTGGCGTACCCGACTCGGTGACCTGCGGCGACGGGTACCTGCGCATCCGCGCCGACGACCGGCGCCAGCGCGGGGATGAAGGGTGCCCGGTCGGCGATGGCGGCGGACACCACGGCACGGGTCGGGCGGACGGTTGTGACGGGTGCCGAAAGCACAGCAGTCATGACAAGGGCTCCTCGAGAATCCACACTTGCCGCGTTCGGGTTCGACCGCAGCCAGGTCGTCACCCGGAGCACCCCACCGTGGAGGAGGGTTGCCGACCAGCGAGCCGGGGCTTGTCACTGGCACTCATGACCTGCGACAAGGTTCGCGGATCCCGGCGAAGGGTGTCAATTTAGATTCACCGTGATTCCTAGTTAGGACAGGCTTACCTGTACCCTGGCTGTCGTGGCATCGAGTGAGGTCTTCGTGTTGTCGCGCCCGCACGGCACCGTGCGGGGCGAAGGGGTGGTCCGGTCGTTCACCGACGTCGACGAGGCATCCGCCGCACTGCGGGCGGGCGAGGTCGGGGCGTTGACCGGGGCGATCCCCTTCGACCTCCGCGACCCCGCCGCGCTGGTCGCTCCCGTCCGGCTCCGGACCGGCGAAGCACCGCTGCCCGGGACCGGGCCGCTGTCACGGCGAGCGGTGTCGACCGTGAGCCACCCGGCTCGGGATGAGCACCGCGAGCGCATCGCACATGCGGTCAAGCGCATCGTCGCCGGCGACGTCGGGAAGGTAGTGCTCGCACGCAGCGTCGACCTGGTGCTCGACGAACAGGTCCGGCCGGCGGAATTCCTCGATGCACTCGCCGGCGGCAACGCCGACCACAACGCCTTCGCGGTCGACCTCGGCGCCGCGACGGGTTCGGGCTCGTGGTTGCTCGGCGCGAGTCCCGAAGCACTGCTGCGCAAGTCGGGATCGACGGTGACCTGTCATCCCTACGCGGGTTCGGCACCACGATCCGCCGACCCGACCGTCGACCGTGCGACCGCCGCCGAACTGGCCGCTTCGACAAAGGACCTCGCCGAGCACGCCTTCGTCGTCGATCATCTGCGCGAGCGCCTGGGACATCTCTGCGACGACGTCGACGCGCCGTCGACCCCACAGCTCGAGTCGACCGGCGAGATGTGGCACCTGGCCACCCCGATCCGCGCGACGCTGCGCGATCCGGCGACCACCGCACTCGACCTCGCCCTACTCCTCGGACCCACCCCCGCAGTGTGCGGCACCCCCAGTGACGTTGCCGCACAGATCATTCGAGACGCGGAGGGAGATCGTGGCTTCTACGCAGGCGCGGTCGGCTGGTGCGACGCCGCGGGCGACGGCGAATGGATGGTCACCATCCGGTGCGCCGAGCTCGCGGCCGACGGTCGGAGTCTGCGCACCTGGGCGGGCGGCGGCATCGTCGAACACTCCGACCCGCAGGCCGAGCTGGACGAAACCGCATTCAAACTGCGGACCGTGCTGAACGCGCTCGGGATTGCAGAGCTGTCGTAGCGCACAAACCCAGCCTTCTTCGGCAAACCCAGCACCCCGAAGGGTGGTGATTCTGCCGAAAAGTGGTGGGTCTACACGTCAGCCGAGCGCCTGATCCAGATCCGCGAGCAGGTCGTCGATGCCCTCCAGCCCGACCGACAGGCGCACGACCGCGTCACTGAGACCGATCGCGGCACGCCCCTCGGGCCCCATCGCGCGGTGCGTGGTGGTGGCCGGGTGGGTGATCAGCGACTTGGAGTCACCGAGGTTGTTGGAGATGTCGATGACCTGCAGCGCGTTGAGGACCTCGAAGGCGCGCTTCTTGCCGTCGATGCCGTCGTGGTCGTTGAGCTCGAAGGTCACCACGGTGCCGCCACCGGACATCTGGCTCTTGGCCAGCTCGAACTGCGGATGCGACTGCAGGAACGGGTATTTCACCCAGCGGACCCGCGGGTCGGCTTCCAGGAACCCGGCGATGCGCAGCGCCGAGGCCACCGAGGCGTCGACACGAAGGCGCATGGTCTCCAGGCCCTTCAGCAGGGTCCAAGCGTTGAACGGGCTCAGCGCCGGGCCGGTGTGGCGCATCAGCTGCTGCACCGGGCCCTCGATGTACTCCTTGGTGCCGAGGACGGCACCGCCCATGACGCGACCCTGGCCGTCGATGTGCTTGGTACCCGAGTAGACGATGACGTCGGCACCGAGATCGAGGCCGCGCTGCAGCAGCGGGGTCGCGAAGACGTTGTCCAGCACCACCTTCGCGCCCGCGGCATGCGCCAGTTCGGACACCTTGGCGACGTCGACGAGCGTCTGCATCGGATTGGACGGGGTCTCGAAGAAGACGGCGTCGGCCGGCTTCGACAGTGCACGCTCCCACTGTTCGAGGTCTTCGCCGTCGACGAACTCGGTCTCGACACCCCAGCGCGGCAGGATCTCGTTGCACACCACGAAGCACGAGCCGAACAAGCTGCGGGCGGCGACGAGCCGGTCGCCGGCCTTGAGCAGGGCGCCGAGCGCGACGAACACCGCGGCCATGCCGCTGGCCGTCGCGAAGCAGGCCTCGGCACCTTCGAGCTGACGCAGCCGCTCCTGGAACATGTGGACCGTCGGATTGCCGTACCGGGAGTAGACGAACCGCTGGTCCTCGCCGGTGAAGGCGCGCTCGGCGGCCTCGGCGGAGTCGTAGACGTATCCGCTGGTCAGGTACAGCGCCTCGGTGGTCTCGTAGAAGCCGGAGCGGGCGAGGCCACCGCGGACGGCGATGGTGTCGGGTGAAAGACCCTCCGGCAGTTCACGACCCACGGACAAATCAGGACTCACGATTGCCTCCACGGCAGATTCTCGGCGCGCCATCCCGACGCACCTCGATGGTCGTTCTCGTCGAGGGCACCCTCGAACCCGTCGACCACGTTGTATGCCTTGCCGATTCCGTCGGCGGTCGCCGCCTCGGCCGCACCGATCGACCGGTGCCCCGAGCGGCAGAGGAAGATGACCTCGTGGTCATCGGTGACCCCGGCGCCGCGCAACTGTTCGACGAACTGCTCGTTGCGGCGCCCCTCGGGGAACGTCGTCCACTCGGCGAAGATCGTCCGCTTGCCCAGCACCTCGAGGTCGGGGACGCCGACGAAGGACCATTCGGCCTGCGTCCGACAGTCGACGAGGACCGCGTCGGGATTGTTCTCGAGCTTCTCCCACGCTTCCCGCGGGGTCAGGTCGCCGGCATAGGTCATGAGGAGCACACCTTCCATTCGCCGTTCTCGCGCACCACGATCGTCTCCACGACCTGCTTGGCATCGGCCTTGTCCTTATAGTGCCAATGGACCTTGGCGGTCGCCCGGTCACCGTCGACCACCAGGTCGGTGATCTCGGGGATCTCGATGCGGCCGTTCTGGTCCAGCGACGCCTGGTTCTCCGCGACGAACTGCGCCTCGGAGGGGAAACCGGTCTTGTCCAGGTCGGCATCGCAGGTGTTGGCGCGATACTCGGCGTAGTTCAGGCCGTTCTTCGCCGTGTAGAGGTCGTTGATGGCGTACTGGACCCGCGCGTCGTCGCTGACGCGTTCCTCGGACGGCCGCGAGATGCTCGAGAGCACGATCCCCAGCACGAGGAGCGCGACGACACCCGCCGCCACGAAGAACGGCCACGCGTTCTTCCAGTTCGGTGGCCCTTCCTCGACGAGGGCGGCGTCGACGTCGTCGTTCGACGTTGCCTTGCCGAGGGCAGACTTCTTCGAGGACGCGGCGCCCCGAGAGGTGTTCCGGGATGCGGCGCCCTTACCGGAGGGCTTGTCGGGGCCCCCGCCTGCAGCTTTGGCCATGGCGCGAAGTGTAACGACAGGCCGGGTGTGACCTCCGTCCGGATTCTCCGGCCGCCATCGCGTCGAATCGCGTGGGCACCGAATCCGCGCTCGGTAAGGTGGGCCTAACCTAACGCCGACCGCCGAGGAACCACATGCGTCTGCTTTCCCATCGACTGTCCGGAATCGTGCTCGCGACGACCGTGGCGGCCCTCGTGGTGAGCTCCTGCGCCGCTCCCGAGGAGAAGGTCGCCGACGATTCGGCGTCCGTCCCGGCTCCCGAGACCGGCTCGATTCCCGTCACCGTTCAGCAGGCCTATGCCCCGGCGGTCGTGGAGAAGGCACCCACGCGGATCGCCGCGCTGGGCGTGGGTGACGGCGACACGCTGCTCGCCCTCGGCGTCATGCCGACGACGATCGCCCCGTTCGCCGATCCCGACCAGGCGACCGCGCCGTGGAACGCCGACCTGATCGGCGACTCGCAACCGGTGGTCCTCGCCAATACTTCGGCAGCTCTCGGGAACGAGATCCCCAAGGCGCTCGCCACGAGCCCCGACCTGATCACCGCCGTCGGCGCCGATCCCACCCGCGACCAGTTCGACCTGCTCACCAAGACCGCACCCACCATCCTCCGCCCCGCCCAGTACAAGCCGTGGCAGGTGCCGTGGAATGCGCAGACCATCCAGATCGGCACCGCGATCGGGCAACCCGACCTCGCCCGGCGCAAGATCGCCGAGACCGAGGCGTTCCTCGCGGGCATCAGGGCGAAGAATCCGCAGTTCGCGGGCAAGACCGCCGTCGTGGTGACCGCGAGCCCGACCGGCGGGGTCTCGGTGTACGGACCCGAAGACGGCCGGGCGCAGACCGTCGCGGGCTACGGCCTCACGTTCCCGCCGGTCCTCCGCGACACGATCACCAGCGGGTTCTACGGCGAACTACCGGCCGAGAGCCTCGACCGGCTCGACGCGGCCGACATCGTCGTCGCCGTCGACTGGGAGGGTTCGAACGACAAGCTGCGGTCGAACCCGGCGTTCACCCGGCTCGAGGTGGCGCGTTCGGGACGGGTCGCCTACCTGCCGCAGGAGGTCGGCAGTGCCATGTCGGTGCCGACCCTGCTGACGATCCCGTGGGTGGCCGATCAGGCCGTCGGACCCCTCGCCGAAGCTGCCGGCTCACGCTGACGCGCGTCGCACCGCGTCATCGCGATGACGTCGAGAAGTGAGGATTACCTCACAGCTAATTTTGGGAGTGGACACCAAGCGCCTACCGTAGAAGGGATAGGCCTTATCCAAGCGTGTCGACACCAGAATCAAGGGTTTCGGATCCGGTTCCTGTGGCGGGGCGCGCCGAGCAACGGAAGACACCTACTCCATGAGCGAGAACAGCCGCCCGCTTCGGGTTGCGATCGTCGGTGCGGGTCCCGCCGGGATCTACGCCGCCGACGCGTTGATGAAGTCCGACACCGTGAAGGATCGCGGCGTCAGCATCGACCTCTACGAGCGTATGCCGGCCCCGTTCGGTCTGATCCGTTACGGCGTCGCGCCTGATCACCCGCGCATCAAGGGCATCATCACCGCGCTGCACAAGGTGCTCGACAAGCCGCAGGTCCGCCTGCTCGGCAACGTCGACTACGGCACCGACATCTCGCTCGACGAGCTGAAGTCGCACTACGACGCGATCATCTTCTCCACCGGCGCCACCGACGACCGCGCGCTCGACATCCCGGGCATCGACCTCGAGGGCAGCTACGGCGCCGCGCAGTTCGTCGCCTGGTACGACGGCCACCCCGACTTCCCGCGCACCTGGCCGCTCGAGCAGGAGAAGGTAGCCGTCATCGGCGTCGGCAACGTCGCCCTCGACGTGGCGCGCGTTCTCGCCAAGACCGGCGACGAGCTGCTGCCCACCGAGATCCCGGCCAACGTCTACGAGGGTCTCAAGGCCAACAAGGCCATCGAGGTGCACGTCTTCGGTCGCCGCGGACCGGCGCAGGCCAAGTTCACCCCGCTCGAGCTCAAGGAGCTCGACCACTCGCCGAACATCGAGGTCATCGTCAATCCCGAGGACATCGACTACGACGAGGGTTCGACCGTCGCCCGCCGCGGCTCGAAGATCACCGACCAGGTCGCGACGATCATCGAGAACTACGCGATCCGCGAGCCCAAGCAGGGTGCGATCCACAAGCTCTTCCTGCACTTCTTCGAGAGCCCCACCGAGATCCTCGGCGAGGACGGCAAGGTCGTCGGCCTGCGCACCGAGCGCACCCAGCTCGACGGCACCGGCAACGTCAAGCCCACCGGCAAGATCACCGACTGGGAGGTCGGAGCGGTCTACCGTGCGGTCGGCTACCTGTCGGACAACCTGCCCGGCATCCCCTTCGACTCGCAGGCGGGGGTCATCCCCAACGAGGCCGGACGCGTGTTCGACGAGGGTGAGCAGCTCACCGGCGTCTACACCACCGGCTGGGTCAAGCGTGGTCCGGTCGGTCTCATCGGCCACACCAAGGGCGACGCCAACGAGACCGTCGACTGCATCCTCAAGGACATGGAGGCCGAGAAGCTGCTCGAGCCCGCCGCTCCGGCCGAGGACGCCATCATCGAGCTGCTCGAGTCGAAGAACATCCCGTTCACCACGTGGGACGGTTGGTACCGCCTCGACGAGCATGAGCGCGCACTCGGTGCCGCCGAGGGCCGCGAGCGCGTGAAGGTCGTCGAGCGTGAGGACATGCTCGCCGCGTCGGAGCCCCACAAGGTGGCGCGGCCGTCGGCCTGAGACGACCTCTGGAGATCGACGACGAGGGGCGACCGGTTCTCACCGGTCGCCCCTCGTCGTCTGTTCTCTACGGACTCAGCGCCCGGGGATGGTGGGCACTCCCTTGACCGTGTTGCCGCCGCCGGTCAGCGCGGACGCCGACGCGGACGAGCCCGTGCCGAACCGGTCGAACGGGTTGTCGATGCGTCGCACGTTCCACCAGAAGCCGACGTTGTCGGTCAGGTTCTCGGCGTAGTCGGAGATCGCGTACCCGGAGATCGACGACGGGAAGCAGCCGAACCAGGTGGTCTTGATCAGCAGGGATTCGTTCTTCTTCAGCAGCGGCTTGAACTTCGTCGCGCCGCCGCTCTCCTGCAGGGTGACGTTGCGGAAATCGCCGTCACGCGCCGTGACACGCATGAACCGGGTCATGCTCCACGCCTGGTTCCACGGGGTACCCGGGGCTCCGAACTGGCAGTAGACCCCACCCGTCATCTGCAGGTTGGGGACGGCGGCCTGCGCGGGCGCGGCACCCACGAGTGTGCCCGCCGCGATGCTTCCCGCAGCCAACACTCCGACAACGGCCCGTTTGAATGACTTCATCGATCCTCCTGTTTTCAGAACCCTCGAAACACTGGGCATATCGATCCGAGCTCATCGCAGTGTTACCGAAGACACAGCCTCCACTAACTCCGGTGCGGTCTTTCGTTACCCGAACGACATCCACGGTGCCGCGCCGCGAGAGTCGCCGACCAGCGTTGGTAAGGTAACCCTTCGTGCGCCGCTCCCTTCGTGTTCTCGGCATTCCCGTGCTGGTCGCGGCTCTGGTGGGGCTGGTCGTGGCCTCCGTGCTGTTCGGTACCCGCCCCGTCCCGCTCGACGAGGTGTGGACGAGTTTCGCCGCCGGGATCACCGAGGTCTGGGCCGCCCTCCTCGATCTCCGGCTGCCGGAGATCACCAAGGACACCGACGTCGACGGCATCGTCTGGGATCTCCGCGTCCCGCGAACCCTGCTCGGATTGTTCGCCGGTCTGGCCGTCGGCGCCGCCGGTGCCATCACCCAGGGACACACGCGCAACCCCATCGCCGATCCCGGCATGCTCGGCGTCAACGCCGGAGCCGCGTGCGCGGTCGTGGCCGGGATCTACCTGCTCGGGATCACCAGCCCCGTCGCCTTCATGTTCTTCGGACTGCTCGGCGCGATCATCGCCGCGACCGTCGTCTTCGGGCTGTCGGCACTGAGCGGCTCGAGTCCGCTGACCCTGATCCTCGCGGGAACGGGACTGACGGCGATGCTCACCGCGATCACATCATCGATCGTGCTCGTCGACACCAACTCGCTCGACCAGTGGCGATTCTGGAGCGTCGGTTCGACCGCCGGCCGTGGCATCGACGTGTTCTGGGCGAGCCTGCCGTTCATCAGCGTCGGACTCGTGTTCGCGCTGGCGAGCGGTTTCTTCCTGAATGTCCTGAGCCTCGGTGACGACATGACCAAGGCCCTGGGCTCGCGGGTGATCCTCATCCGCGCGCTCGGCATCCTGACGATCACTCTGCTGATCGGCGCCGCCACCGCGGCCTGCGGGCCCATCGTGTTCCTCGGACTGGTGGTACCGCACATCGCGCGTGCGTTCGTCGGCGCCGACTATCGCTGGATCATTCCGTACTCGGCACTGCTCGGCGGGATACTCCTCGTCGGCTGCGACATCCTCGGCCGCGTCGTCGCGCGTCCGGGTGAGGTCCAGGTGGGCGTCATGCTGGCCCTGGTCGGCGCTCCGTTCCTGATCTTCCTGGTCCGTCGGCAGAGGTTGGCAACCGTATGAACTCCTCCGACGTGAAGACGCCCGAGCCCCGTGCTCGTGGCCTCGCAGCACGTACCCGCAGCGTCGCCCCGCATCCCGGGGGCTACCGCCTCGCGATCGAGCCGGTGTCGTTCGTCGTGCGTCCGCGCATGCTGGTCGTCGCGCTCGTCTCGGCGGCACTCGCGGTGGTGCTGTTCCTGACCGGCGTCGGCGTCAGCGACTTCCCTCTCACCCCGATCGACGTCGCGCGCATCCTGCTGGGCGGCGGCACCCGCATCGAGAACGTCGTCGTCTTCGACGTCGCGCTCCCCCGGGCCCTCGTCGGCCTGCTGGTGGGCATCGGGCTCGGGTTCTCCGGCTCCATCACCCAGCTGATCTCCCAGAACCCCCTCGCCACCCCGGACATCCTCGGCATCACCGCCGGTGCGAGTGCGGCGGCGGTCGCGGCAATCGCCTTCTCGACCACGAGCTGGGGCAGCTGGTTCGGCGACCTCGGCGTCCCGGCGTCGGCGATGATCGGCGCCCTCCTGACCGCGGCGCTCATGTACGTGCTCGCCTGGCCCGGCCGCAAGGCGAACAGCGGCATCAACCCGTTCCGCCTCGTGCTGATCGGCGTCGGCATGACCTGGATGTTGCAGGCGCTGACCAACTTCCTGCTCACCCGTGCCGACATTCGCGACGTCGGGCGTGCCCAGGTGTGGCTGGTCGGCTCGGTCGCCAACGTGGGCTGGTCCAATGTCTGGCCGGTGGTCGGTGGGGTCGTCTTCGGGATCGTGGTGATCGTCGTGTTCTCGCGGCAGATCGGCATGCTCAGCCTCGGACCGGATCTCGCACGCGGACTCGGCGTCCGGACCGGCGCGGTGTCCGCGACACTGCTGCTGACCGCGGTCCTGGTCAGTGCGCTGTGCGTGTCCGCCGCCGGACCGATCGCCTTCGTCGCGTTGCTCGCCCCACAGATCGCGCTGCGGCTGGCCCGCACCGCGGTTCCGACGCCGTTGTTGTCCGGCCTGGTCGGTGCGTCCCTCGTGCTCGGCGGAGATCTGTTGTGCCGCACTGTGCTGCCCGGCGGCCTACCCGTGGGCATAGTCACCGCCGCGATCGGCGGACCGTTCCTCATCTACCTGATGATCGCGATGTCCCGGAAGGCGACCGTATGACCATCTCCCCCACCGAGAACGCCCCGCAGACGACGGCCCGGCTTCGCGGCAGCGGACTCACCGTCGGCTACGACCAGCGAGTGGTGATCGACGGTCTCGACATCGACATCCCCGACGGCCGGGTCACGACCATCATCGGCTCCAACGGCTGCGGCAAGTCGACGCTCCTGCGATGCCTCGCCCGGTTGCTGCCGCCAAAGGCGGGCACCGTGTTCCTCGACGGCGAGGACATCGCGCACGTGCGGCCCAAGCAGGTCGCCCGGACCCTGGCGATCCTGCCCCAGAACCCGGTGGCGCCCGAGGGTCTCACCGTCGCCGACCTGGTCGGGCGGGGCCGGCATCCGCATCAGCGGTGGTACCAGCAGGCAACCGCCGCCGACGAGGCCGCGGTGGCCGAGGCGATGGAGATGACCGACACCCTCGAACTCGCCGACCGTACCCTCGACGCGCTCTCCGGCGGTCAGCGCCAGCGGGTCTGGATCGCACTCACGCTCGCGCAGGGCACCGACCTCATCCTGCTCGACGAGCCGACCACCTACCTCGACCTCGCACACTCGATCGACGTCCTCGACCTGGTCCGTCGTCTCCGCGACGATCACGGCAAGACCGTGGTCATGGTCCTTCACGACCTCAATCTCGCGGCCCGCTACAGCGATTCACTGGTGGTCATGAAGAACGGCGCCATCGTCACCACGGGCGCCCCGGCCCAGGTCATCGACGCCGCGATGCTCGACGAAGCCTTCGGCCTGCGGGCACATGTGATGACGGACCCGATCTCGGGCGGACCGCTGATCGTGCCGCTCGGCGCGCACACGCGTACCTTCTAGGCGCCCGAATCCCGTTCGCGGGAAGCGTCGTTGGCGAGCATCTGTTCGCGCAGCGAGTCGTAGACGGGCGGGGTCCCGGAGAGATGTGCCACGAGCACGGCCGCCGCGGTCGCGGCGAGCATGGGGACCGCCACCGTCGTCGTCGCGCTCATCTCCATCACGACGACCATGCCGGTGAGCGGCGCCCGGACCACCGCACCGAACAGTGCGGCCATGCCCGCGAGCACCAGGGCGTCGCGCAGCGTCGAATCCGGTTGCGGGATCACGGCGTCGAGGCCCGCGGCGAACAGGACACCCCACAGCGCACCGAGCGCGAGCATCGGGGCGAACAGACCTCCCGGTGTGCCCGCGGCATAGGACAGCGGTCCGGCGACGAACCGAACGATGAACAGTGCGGCGACCACCGGCAGGACCACCGAGCCGTCGAAGATCTGTTGCGCCAGGTTGTCTCCGCCCCCGGCGGCATCGGTGTCGACGGCCATCAGCCCGCCGACGATCGCACCGATGATCGCGGCCTTCGCGATCGCCGGGACGCGGGTGATCCCGCGTACCCCCTGGATCGCGCCGAGAACCGCTCTCCCGTAGGCGATCCCGACGAGGCCACTGAGCAGACCGAAGACCACGAACACCGGCAGCAGGGTGATCGAGGGTGGGGCCACCACGCCGACGAGGAAGTCGGGCCGGTCGCCGAGGATCACGTGACCGCAGGCCACCGCAGCAGCGACTGCGAGGATGGTCGGTATGACCACCCGCAGCCGGAATGAGTGCGTCACCTCCTCGAGCGCGAAGAGCGCGCCACCCACCGGCGCGGTGAAGGCGACCGCGAGGCCGGCCCCGCTGAGGGAGGTCTGCATGACGCGGAGGTCGAATTGGTCGAGTCCGGCACGGCGTCCGGTCTCGGAGCCGACGGCGGCACCCATGTGCACGGTCGGGCCCTCTCGCCCGAGGATGAGACCCGAACCGATCGCGGCCAGTCCACCGAAGAATCGTGCGGGGATGACACGTAGCGGCGCCGGCTCCGCCTCACCACGTTCGACGGCCTCCACATGCTGGATGCCGCTACCCGCCGCGGTCGGCACCAGGTGCGAGACGAGCGCCCCGAAGGCCGCGCCCGCGGCTGTCACCGCGACCGGGATGAACCATCCCGGGGCGCCGAGACCGTCCGCCCAGTCCAGCATCTCGAACCGCCACCGGTTGAGATGGTCGAGGCACCACCGGAAAGCCCCGCCGAGGACGCCGGTCACGCAGCCGGCGAGGACAGCGAGCACGCACAACCGCACCAGGCCCTGGTTGTCGGTCGTCGGCGAGGTCACAGAAGGAAGTTACCGTGCACCACGCCCCCAGCCGGTACTTCCGAACGGCAGATTCGTGTCACCGAGGCCAATCGGGGTCAGACGGGCTGAATCAGCCGCCCCTGCACCACGAGTGACGCGTTCTGCTTCAGCCGCCGGACACGGATGCTGACCGAGTAGCCAAGAATCCCTTCCATCGCACCGATTCTGGTGCGCAGATAGCGGTAGAAATCGTCGGCGTTCCGGCAGATCACCGAGACCATGAGGTTGTGTTCGCCGCTGATCGCGGCCGCGAACGCCACCTCGTCGTGCGCGGCGACCGCCTCACCCACCGCATCGATCGCGCCCGGCGACACCTCGAGCCACAGTGTGGCACTCAGATCGAAACCCAGTCGCTCGGGCAGGATCTCGACGTCGTACTGCAGTGCGCCGCCCTGCTCCAGCGTCCGCAACCGTCGACGCACACGCCCCACCGTCCACCCGCAGACACGTGCCAGCTCCCGATGCGGCAGACGGCCGTCCTGTGTCAGCGCGGCGATGAGCGGCGCGTCGTCGTCGGTCAGGCGCGCGTTCTCGACGGCCCCGCCGTCGACCGCCTCCTCCTCGACACCGGCGGCACCGGAGGCCGCCGCGGCCACCAGCGCCCGGGACTCCTCCGGCAGGCACCCGCCGAAACCGGTCCACTTCGACGCCGAACCCGGGTTGAATGCGTGCAACAGGAGATCGACGCGAAGGTCGAGGACCGCCGCACGCGACGGCAGCGCCGCCAGCAGCGCATCGTCGCCGACGGCCACGATCGGTGCCCGGACGATGCAGACGATCTCGGTTCCGCCGGAGACGACGTAGGCGAAGACCACATCTCGGCGCCGAGCGAGGGACGCGGCGAGCGGTTCCAGCCGGTCCGGACGGCACCGAACGCGCACCACCCACTCCGCATCGCCACGCACCGCCGGCCGGACGACGCCGACGACTCTGGTCACCCCGGCGCGACGCAGGGCCTGATACCGCCTCGCCGCGGTCTGCTCGGAGATCCCGGCGACCTCGCCGAGCAGGCGGAACGATGCCCGCGGATAGACCTGGAGAGCGCGGAGGATTGTTCCGTCGGTGTCGTCCATCATGGAGGAATACTACGCGTGATCATTACCTCAACCGACAAATGTTCCGCACAGAGTGATCCGGCTGCCGTTTTTGTACACGTGCACCGGACAATTGGGTTCTGCGCTTCATCGCGCGGCAACCATCGCATCGCCGAGGCCCCTCCCGAGACGACGACCCGTGGTCGCGTCCGATCACCGGGCCGTGCCCGGTCACCCCCGACATCGAAAGCGAGAGTGCGTGACCACCACGTCCACCACCCTTCCCGCTCCCCCGGAGCACCGGACGGCCACCATCGTGATGGCCTGCCTCGGCGTCTTCGTGGCCTACCTGCCCATCACCAGCGTCGCGGTCAGCCTGCCGGCGATCGGCAACGCCCTCGGCGCATCGACAGCGCAGCTGTCCTGGGTGCAGGACGCCTTCGTGCTGCCGATGGCGGCATTCATCCTGACCGCCGGCGTCTTCGGCGACGTCCACGGCCGCCGCAAGGTCTATCTGACCGGTCTCGTGCTGTCCACCCTTGGTGCCGTCGTCGCGCTCTCCGCGCAGTCGATCGAGTTCGTGTGGGTCGGACAGGCCCTGGCGGGCACCGGTGCCGCCGCGCTGCTGCCGACGACCCTTGCGCTCATCAGCCACGCGGTCCCCGACTTCCGTGAACGCGGAAAGTTCATCGGCATCTGGGCCTCGTCGCTGATGCTGGCGCTCACCGTGGGTCCGCTGATCGCCGGACCGGTGGCCGAGAACATGGGCTGGCGCTTCATCTACGTGCTGCCCATCCCGTTCGCCGTCGCCGCCTTCGCGATCGCCCTGACGGCGCTTCCGGAGTCGCGTGCCCCGCACACCCGACGTCTCGACTGGCCCGGTCAGGTGACCGCGGCCGTCGCGGTCACCGCACTGGTCTTCGGCGTGATCGAGGCCGGCGTCAACGGACCGGGCGACCCCCGCGTGATCACCGCCCTGATCATCGCGGTTCTCTCAGGTGCGGCCTTCGTTGCGGTCGAGCGCCGTTCGGACAGCCCGATGCTCGACCTCGCACTGTTCCGCAGCCGCGCCTTCACCGTCACCACGCTGATCGCGATGATCAGCTTCCTGTCGCTGATCGGCTTCATCTTCGTGCTCAGCATGTACTTCGGCATGGTGCAGCAGCTCGGCACCATCGAGGCCGGCTGGCGCCTCGCGCTGATGAACGGCGCATCCATGATCGTGGGTGCGCTCGCGGGCAAGATGATGCACCAGGTTCAGGCGCGTTTCCTGATCGGCGGCGGTCTGGCCGCGGTCGCGGCGGCGCAGTTCGCGCTGCTCACCATCGATGCCGGCACCTCGTTCGCCGCGATCGGGTGGCGCCTGGTCGTCCTCGGCCTGGGTATGGGCTTCGTGATGGCCCCGATGACCGCGACCGCGGTCTCCGCGGTGCCCTATCGGCTTGCGGGCATGGCGGCGGCCGGCAACAACGCCTTCCGTCAGGTCGGCGGCGCGCTCGGTCCGGCCGTCCTCGGCGCCCTGCTCACCGCGGGCGCGGTGGACTCGCTGCCCGGGCAGCTCGCCGACGCGGGTGTCGACGGCGAGATGCGCGAGCGCGTCGTCGACGCGGTGGACGGTCAGGGCCTCGGTGCGGTGACAGGTCTCGATCTCGGCGCGGACACCCCGACTGTCATGAACGCCGTGGGCGACGCCTTCCTCGACGGTATGCAGCTGTGCCTGATCTTCTCGGGCATCCTCACTGCGGCAGCCGCCGTGCTGTGCCTGGTGATGCTCAAGCCCGGGGCAGACGCCTCCCACTGATCACCGAGGACTTGCGGCAGCTGGTTCCGGATTCCGGAATCAACTGCCGCAATGTCGTTTTCGGGGGAGATCAGGTGAACGCTGCGGCGACGTCCGCCGCGCGTCGGAGCTGGTCGGGGTCCGAACTCGTCGGGATGAGCTGCACTTCGTCGGTGCCGACGTCGGCGAAGCGGCGCAGCACCTCCCCGAGTTCGGCCTCGGTACCCGACCACCCCGTTGTGGGTGCGATGGCGTCGACGAACTCCGTCGGAATCCAGTTCATGTAGTGGTGCAGGTGCCGGGTCACCTGCGCCCGAGGTGCGTCGCCCTCGCCGATGGCGAACCAGAACGACGTCGCGAGATGCGGTGCGGGACGCCCGGCTTCGGCCCATGCCGAACGCGCGACGTCGAACAGTTCGTTCTGCTTCGACGCGTCGAGATCGAGGGTGACCCCGGCGATGCCGTCGGCCCAGTCGACGGCGCTGCGGATCGTCTTGGGCCCGGTGGTCCCGACGTGCAGCGACGGACCGCCCTTGCGATGCGGCAGCGGTCCGACCGGAAGCACCGACTCGGTCAGCTTCTCGCCCGCCCAGACCCGTTTCATCGTCTCGGCACGTTCGGCGAGCTGCCGCATGGTCTGGGTGGACGGGTCGGCGCGGACGGCCCGGTAATCCTCGTGTCGGCCGCCGACCCCGAGCGCCACGGTGAGCCGGCCCTCCGACAGCATGTCTCCGGTGGCCAGCGCCTTCGCGAGCATGACCGGGTCGTGCAGCTGGGGCACGACGACGGTCATCACCAACGGCACGCGCCGGGTCCACGCGGCTGCCGCACCGAGGAACGTCAGGCATTCGGGGTTGTCGAACGCTATCCGCTCACCCCAGCACAGGGAGCTGAACGGGCCGTCGTCAATGGTGGTGGCCCATGAGTGGAGCGTTCCTGCGTCGAGGTCCGGCTCCATCACGGGCATCGTCATCCCGATGCGCACAGGCGCCATTCTGGCACGCGGAGGTCGCGCGTATCCCGTTCTCGGAGAACGGGCCTCACCAGACGAATGCGCCACCCGTCCAGATGCTGGTGGCGACGAGCGCGAAGAGCAGTTCGATGCCGATCGTCTTGGCCGCCGCCTTGAGTGCGGCCACCGCGCCGCGCCAAGCCAACTCGAGACTCTGGGTACGCACGAGTTCGGCGGCCACCGCACCCACGACGAAGCCGAGCAGCAGACCGATCACGGGCACGACGAAGAAACCGACGATCCCGACGAGACCGCCGACCACGACGGTCCGGTTCGGAATACCGTCCGTGCGCAACGACTTTCCGGCGACGAGGTATTTGATCACCTCGCCGACCACGAGCGCGAGGAGGGCCGCGGCGAACACCGACCAGGCCCAACCGCCCACGACGATCGCCCAGACGAGGAGCGCGGAGGCGATCAGCAGCGTTCCCGGCAGGATCGGGACGACGATCCCGACCAGACCGACGAAGATGACGGCCGCGACAAGCAGCTCACCCCAGAGCGGCACCTGTTCGACGCCCGGTCACTCGCCCGCGACGGGCGACCGGGGGGCCGGCTCGTCGGCGGGATCGCCGGTCTTCACCAGCGACGCCATGACCGGGGACTGTCCCGGGGCCGCCGGACGGGGAGGACCTGCGGGACGGGGTGCC
>NZ_BACI01000014.1 GCF_000225505.1 Gordonia alkanivorans NBRC 16433
AGCAGGACCGACGTGCTCTTGCCCGCCCCGCCGGCGACGGCCGAGTAGGCGGCGGCGAGGAGGCCCGGATCAGGTCCCTCGAGACGGCCCGGCTTGGCCAGCCCGTCGAGCACGACGAACCGCAGCACACCGGAACGGTTCTTCTTGTCCCCCGCCATCCCCTCGAGCAGGTCGGCGAAGGCATCGGGATCGTAGGTCGTCGGCAGGCCGACGAGTTCGAGCACCGACTTGTGACGGTCGGCGGTCGCGTCGTCGAGACGCCCGGCCAGGCGCGCAAGCTCGGCTGCGAACACCAGGCCCACCGACACCGCGGCGCCGTGACGCCAGCGGTAGCGCTCCCGGCGTTCGATCGCGTGGCCCAGGGTGTGGCCGTAGTTGAGGATCTCGCGCAGTGAGGACTCCTTGAGATCCGCTGACACGACGTCTGCCTTCACCTGCACCGACCGGCGGATCAGATCCGGGAGGACCGGGCTGGTGGGGTCGAGCGCGGCCTCCGGGTCGGCCTCGATGATGTCGAGGATGGTCGGATCCGCGATGAAACCGGTCTTGATGACCTCGGCGAGCCCGGCGACGATCTCGTTGCGCGGCACGGTCTCGAGGGTGCCGATGTCGATCAGGACCGCGTCGGGTTCGTGGAACGAGCCGACGAGGTTCTTGCCCGCCTCGGTGTTGATGCCGGTCTTGCCGCCCACCGCGGCGTCGACCATCGCCAGCAGCGTGGTCGGGACGTGGATGACGCCGATGCCGCGCATCCAGGTGGCCGCGACGAATCCGGAGACGTCGGTCGCGGCACCGCCGCCGAGGCTGATGACCTTGTCGTTGCGCTTGAGACCGATCCGGCCGAAGACCTCCCAGCAGAAGGCGGCGACCGAGAGGTCCTTGCCCGCCTCGGCGTCCGGGATCTCGATGCGGTGGGCGTCGAAGCCCTTGTCCGCCAGGAACTCCCGGATCTGCTCGGCGGTCTTGTTCAGCGGCGGCTGATACAGGATCGCGATGCGGTCGGCGCCGGCGGCGGCCTCGGCGACCTCGCCGAGCAGCCCGCGGCCGATCGTGACGTCATAGGGCGCACCCGCGTTGACGCGGATCGCAACGGGTTCGATGTCGGTCATTCTGGTGTCCTCACGTCGAGTTCGCGGGCGAGTTCGGCGACGATGGCGTCGGCGACGGCGTCCGGGGCGGCGTCGGCGTCGACCTCGAAGGTGCACACCGACGAGTAGATGTCGGTGCGCTCGGCGAGCAGTTCCGCGTAGCGGGCGGCCGGGTCCTCGGTGGCGAGCAGCGGGCGGTCGGTGCCGGACACCCGCTCATAGCCGCGTTCGGGGCTGACGCGCAGGTAGACCACCCGCTGGTCGGCCAATGCGTCGCGGACACCCGCCGTGGTGACCGCGCCCCCGCCGAGCGAGACCACCCCGCCGTGATTGTCGAGGACGTCGCAGACGACGTTCTCCTCGATCGTGCGGAAGCCGTCGACCCCGTCGGATTCGAAGATCTCCGGGATGGAGCGCCCCGTACGCCGGACCAGTTCGATGTCGGTGTCGACGAAGTCGACCCCGAGCCGGTCGGCGAGCAGTCGCCCGACGGTCGACTTGCCGGCGCCCATGAAGCCGATCAGCACGGCGCTGGGTCGGCGCCCTGTGGTCGCCCGTGTGGGGGTCGGCACCTGGGTCATGGGCGCGGCGGGCGCGCGTGGACGGCAGTCAGGTAGGCGCCGAGGTTGGTGGCGGTCTCGGCGACCGAATCGCCGCCGAACTTGTCCAGTGCCGCCTGGGCGACGACGAGCGCCACCATGGCCTCGGCGACCACACCGGCCGCGGGCACGGCGCACACGTCGGAGCGCTGGTGGATCGCGCTGGCGGTCTCCCCCGTCTCCATGTCGACCGTCGACAGGGCGCGCGGCACCGTCGAGATCGGCTTCATCGCGATGCGGACGCGCAGATCCTCGCCGTTGGTCATGCCGCCTTCGAGGCCGCCTGCACGGTTGGTGGAGCGCAGCACGCCGTCGGGTCCGGGGACCATCTCGTCGTGGGCCTCGCTGCCGCGGCGGCGGGCGGTGGTGAAGCCGTCGCCGACCTCGACGCCCTTGATGGCCTGGATGCCCATGAGTGCAGCGGCCAGACGTGCGTCGAGGCGGGTCTCACCGCTGACATGCGAGCCGAGGCCGACGGGCACACCGGTGGCGACGATCTCCACGACGCCGCCGAGGGTGTCGCCGTCCTTCTTGGCGGCTTCGATCTCGTCGATCATCGACCTCTCGGCGGCGGCGTCGAAAGCGCGGACCGGGCTGGCGTCGATGGCCTCGAGGTCGCTGTAGCGGGGCGGCGGGCCGACGTAGGGATCACTGGCGCCGATCGAGATGACGTGCGAGACGACCTCGATGCCGAAGACCTGACGCAGGAAGTTGCGGGCGACGGTGCCGGCGGCGACGCGTGCCGCGGTCTCGCGGGCGCTGGCGCGTTCGAGGACCGGACGGGCGTCGTCGAAGCCGTACTTGAGCATGCCCGAGTAGTCGGCGTGGCCGGGACGCGGACGGGTCAGCGGCGCGTTGCGGGCGCTGCCCTCGAGTTCGGCGGGATCGACCGGGTCGGCAGCCATGACGGTCTCCCATTTGGGCCATTCGGTGTTGCCGATCTCGATGGCGACCGGGCCGCCCATCGTGCGTCCGTGGCGCACGCCACCGATCACGGTGACCTTGTCGGCCTCGAACTTCATCCGCGCGCCGCGACCGTAGCCGAGGCGACGGCGGGCGAGCTGTTCGGCGATGTCCGACGAGGTGACCTCGACCCCGGCGACCATGCCCTCGACGAGGGCGACCAAGGCGGGTCCGTGGGATTCTCCGGCAGTTATCCAGCGCAGCACAGTGATCAATTGTTCCATGTGCCCCACAACTCCCCGACAGCGGTCGTGGGGCGGGCGTCGTCAGGCCAGATCGGACACGGCGATCAGCGCACCGACGAGCGCCGGGGCGTGCGCATGTCCCCGTCGCGGTGCCCGTCGCCCGACGTCCATCAGGGCGATCACCAGCGACACGAGGGAGGCGCACGCCACCATGATCATCGCGGTGTCCCAACGCAGCGCGAGACCGCCGCAGGCGAAGGCGAGCTTCACGTCACCGCCGCCGCACCACCCGGCCGTGAACGTCAGCAGGTACGGCGTCGCGGCAGCCGCTGCGGCGAGCCCCACGGCGGGCTGGGCGACGGCGACGACAGCCACCGCGCAGAATCCTGGCCAGACCATCGCATTGGGGATGCGCCGGGTGCGTGCGTCGGTGACCGCGATCGCGAGCAACCAGAACAGGATCGCGGGTTCGACCATGTGCCGAGCCTCGCGCGTATCGCCGACAGCGTCGTCGACGGTCTCCACAGCCTCAGGCGTTGGGGATGAGCACCTTCGTCATCGCTTCGCGGGGTGCCGGCAGTCCGGTGAACAGCTCGACCTGACGGAAGGCCTGGTTCAGCAACATGACCAGTCCCCCGACGACCACGCCACCGGCCGCCTCGACGGTGGCGGCGAGCGGCGTCGGCCAGGGGTCGTAGATCACGTCGACGACCTTGCGTGCGTGGGCGATTGCGGGCGCAAGCGTCTCGGCCGCCGGTGCGGGCACCGTCGACACCACGACAGACGCTGCCCGGCAACGATTTTCGAGCGATGTCCCGGCGTCGAAGGGGACGACCTCACCGGCGATGCCGAGGCGCTCGCACAGCTCCAGGACCGACGCGGCCCGGCCGGCGTCGCGCGCGACAACCGAGATCGTCGAGACGCCCACCTCGGCGAGCGCCATGACGGTCGGCAGCGCCGTGCCGCCGGCACCGACCACGACCGCGTCGGGCGCGGCCCCCGCGGCCAGGTCTGCGTCGACGCCCAGTTCGGCCAGCGCGCCGGTCATGCCGTCGATGTCGGTGCAGTCGGCCCGCCACCCGCCGTCGATGCGGACGAGGGTGTTCGCCGATCCGACCAGTTCCGCCCGTTCGGTCCGCTCGGTCGCGAAGTCCAGGGCGGCCAGCTTGTTCGGCATGGTCACCGAGAACCCGACGAACTCCGGTGCCGCGTCGGAGACGATCTCGGGCAACCGGTCGGCCGTGCACTCGATCCGGTCGTAGGTCCAGTCGTCGAGACCCAGCGCCCGGTAGGCGGCCAGGTGGACGGCGGGCGACTTGGAGTGTGCGATCGGCGAACCGAGCACCGCCGCCCGGCGACGGTCACCGTAGGGCGAACGGGTCACTGGCATCCCGTCGACACGAGCTTGTTCTTGCAGGCGACGTTGCGGTTGCGCTTGTGCTCCTCGAAGGTGTCGGCGAACAGCGTGGTACCCGCGGTGTCGACGGTGACGAAGTACAGCCACGAACCCGGTGCCGGGTCGAGCATCGCCTCGAGTGCGGGGACACCCACTGCCGCGATCGGGGTCGGCGGAAGACCCTTGTAGCGGTACGTGTTCCACTCGTTGTCGGCCTTGTATGCCTCACCGTGCACGTCGATGTTGGTGACGGCGGCGGTGTAGTTCTGCGTCGAGTCCATCTCGAGCCGCTGATCCTCGTCGAGCCGGTTGCGGATGACTCGGGCGACCTTTGGGGCATCCTCGACGTGGCGCACCTCGCGTTCGACGATCGACGCCGCGATCAGCGTCTCGTAGGGCGAGAGTCCGGATTTGTTCTCGTCCACCAGACCCCACTGGTCGAACATCGCCGCGCTCTTGGTGATCATCTCGTTGAGAATCTGCACCGCACTGTGATCGGGTTCGACGCGTTCCCAGGTGGTGGGCGCGATCAGGCCCTCGATGCGGCGATGGTCGCCGGTCATCGACGCGACGTTCTCCTTCGCCCAATCCGGCACCCCGAGCGCCTCGGGGGTCGAGGTGGCGGCCGCCTCTTCGAGCTGCGCCACCGTGACACCCTCGGGCTGACCGTTGATCTCGGTCGTCGTGGCGTCCTCGATCAACTGGAAGATGCCCGGCGTGACCTTGTCGTCGATACCGGTCTTGGAATCGAGTTGCAGACCCGGCGGGATCACCACGCGTCCGACGCGGTGCTGGGCACTGTCGTCGGTGAGCATCTCCACGGCGGTCGACGCCGGGATCTGGGTCCGCATCTTGTAGAGGCCGCCGGACATGGGCTGGCCGTCCGCGGCGTCGAGGAAAGCACGCATGCTGCCGACGACATCGGCGTCGAGAAGGATCCGGCCGAAGTCGGACAGGGTCGAGTTCTCCGGGATGTCGACGATCACGTCGCTGGCACCGGCGGTGTTGGTGTAGTCCTTGCGCGACTCCAGGACTCCCATGGAACGCAGACCGTAGTAGCCGACGCCGCCGACGAGGGCGAGCATGAACACGATGGCGAGTGCCAGCACCACGCGACGCTTCTTCTGGTTCTCCCGGTTGCGTCGGCGCGGGCGTCGTGGCGCCGCGGCCGGCTCCGCGTCGTCGGCACCCGGCCACCAGTCGTCCTCGTCGCGCGCACGCGGTCCACGCGGCGTCGTCGCCACGGGCTCGGGGTGTGCGGGCTCGCCGTACGCAGGCTCGTCGTAGGTGGGCTCGTCGTACGCGGGCTGGGCGTCGACGTCGCTGAACTCGTGGTCGTCGTACCGGGGTTCGACGTATTCCGGTTCGGGCCGGCGCGGGGGGGCCGGCGGCGGAGGTGCCTGCTGTGCACGCGGCGGCTGCGGGGGTTGACCACCCGGCGGAATCCGGACGGGCTGCGCACGTCCCGGAATCCCACCCGGCCGGCCACTCTGGGCCGGGGGCGTGGGCTCGCCGGGCTGCGCGGGCGGGGCTGCACGCCGGCGACGATGCCGGGTGTGTGACGCACCCTCGCCGGGCTGCGTGAAGTACCGCAGACGCTCCGGATCCATACCCTCGGCACCGCTTTGGTGCGCGTCGGCACGGCGTCCCTGGCTGTCCCGGTGTCGCGTGCGACGCCGTTCTTCGGTCACCGCCGGCTCCCCTCCCGACTCTGTCGAGGGATCATCGGACTCACCGTCGCGCATCCAGCCATCCCTGAAGGATAGCGACCGCCGCGGCTTGGTCGATGACTCCTCGTGATGACTTCACCGTCCGGCCGCTCGCGTGCAGCGCCTGCTGCGCGGTCACGGTGGTGAATCGTTCGTCCTGCCAATGCACCTCGGCCGGCGCGATCCGCTCGGCGAGTCGATCACCGAAGGCGCGTGCGGTCTCCGCCGCGACCCCGGTGGTGTTCTTCAGCGTCTTCGGCAGCCCGATGACGACGCCGATCGCCCCGTATTCGGCGACCAGTTCCACGATCCGATCGAGATCGGTTGTGGCAGAGGGTGTTCGACGGACAGTCTCCACCGGTGTGGCGAGAATCCCGTCGGGGTCGCAGACCGCGACACCGATCCGGACGCTCCCGACGTCGATACCGAGGCGGCGGCCTCGTTGCAGGCGCGGATCCTGGTCGATGGGCATCAGCCGACGAACTCGCGGATACGCGACAGGGCGGCGTCGATCCCGCCGGGTTCGGTTCCCGAGCCCTGGGCGAGGTCGGGCTTGCCACCACCGCGGCCACCGACGAGCGGCGCCACCTCCTTGACCAGATCACCGGCCTTGATCCCGGCGTCGCGGGCCGCGGCGGTCGTGGCGATCACGAACGGCACCTTGGCATCCGGTCCGTCGCCGCTCGGCGAGAACAGGGCTATCACGGCCTGGCGGTCGGCGACCCGGCCCCGCAGATCGGTGACGACCGAACGCAGTCCGTTGGCGTCGAGTCCTGGGACACGCCCCTCGACCACGAGCGTGGAACCCACGGTGGTCGCGGTGTCGAGGAGACCCGACACGGCCGCCTGCGCCTGCTCGGCACGCACCCGGGCGAGTTCCTTCTCGGCATCGCGCAGCTTGGTGACGAGCTGCTCGACGCGGCCGGGCACTTCCTCGGACGGCACCTTCAGCGAAGACGCCAGACCGGCGAGCAGAGCACGCTCCTTGGACAGGAAGCGGAACGAATCCATACCGACGTAGGCCTCGACGCGACGCACACCGGAACCGACGGAGGACTCGCCGATGAGGGTGATCGGACCGATCTGCGACGACGACACGACATGCGTGCCACCGCACAGTTCCATCGAGAACGGGCCACCGATCTCGACGACACGTACGACGTCGCCGTAGTTCTCACCGAAGAGTGCCATCGCACCCATCGCCTTGGCCTCGTCGAGTCCGGTCTCGAAGGTGTTGACCTGATAGTTGGCTTCGACCGCGGCGTTGGAGATCTCCTCGATCTCCCGACGCTGCGACTCGGTCACCGGGCCGCTGGCGTTGAAGTCGAAGCGCAGGTAACCCGGGCGGTTGAGCGAACCCGCCTGTGTCGCACCGGGTCCGAGGACCTCGCGCAGCGCGGCGTGCACCATGTGGGTGCCCGAATGGCCCTGCGTGGCGCCGTGACGCCAGGCGGTGTCGACGGCGGCGAGCACCTCGTCGCCCTCCTCGATCTCGCCCTCGTCCACGCGGACCTTGTGCAGCCACACCGACTTCCCGACCTTCTGCACATCGGTGACGGACAGGCGCACACCGGAACCGGTGGTGATGGTGCCGACGTCGGCCATCTGGCCGCCCGACTCGGCGTAGAGCGGCGTGCGGTTGAGCACCACGGTGAGTTCCTGCCCGGCCGTCGCCACGGGCACCCGGGCGCCGTCGGCGACGAGACCGAGAACGCGTGCCTCGGAGACGAGTTCGTCGAAGCCGGTGAACTCGGTGGGTCCGCGGTCGAGGAAGTCGCGGTACACGCTCAGGTCGGCGTGCCCGGTCTTGCGGGCGGTCGCGTCGGCCTTGGCGCGCTGCTTCTGCTCGGCCATCAGGGCGGTGAAGCCCTCCTGGTCGACCTCCAGCCCGGCCTCGGCCGCCATCTCGAGCGTGAGGTCGATCGGGAAGCCGTAGGTGTCGTGCAGGGTGAACGCGTCGGCCCCGGTGATGGTGGTGCTCGCGGACTTCTTGGTGGCGGTCGCGGCGTCGGCGAAGAGCTTGGAGCCCGCGGCGAGGGTCTTGGCGAAGGAGGTCTCCTCGCCCACCGCGACCTTCACGATGTCGGCACGCCTGGTCTCGAGCTCCGGGTACGACGGGGCCATCAGGTCGATGACCTTGCCGATGATCGTGCCCATGGTCGCCTGGTTGTCCCCCGCTCCCAACAGCCGCATCGACCGCACGACGCGGCGCAGGAGGCGACGCAGCACGTAACCGCGACCGTCGTTGCCGGGCAGCACGCCGTCGCCGATCAGCATCGCCGAGGTGCGGGCGTGGTCGGCGATCACGCGGAAGCGCACGTCGTCGGCATGCGAACCGGCGCCGTAGGCGCGGCCGGTGAGCTCGGCGGCCAGGTCGATGATCGGCTTGAGCAGGTCGGTCTCGTAGACGTTGTCGACGCCCTGCAGGATGCAGGCGACGCGCTCGACACCCATGCCGGTGTCGATGTTCTTCTTCGGCAGGGGCCCGAGGATCTCGTAGTTGTCCTTGCCGCCGCCCGGACCGCGGACGTTCTGCATGAACACGAGATTCCAGATCTCGATGTAGCGGTCCTCGTCGGCCTCCGGGCCGCCCTCGACGCCGTAGTCGGGGCCGCGGTCGTAGAAGATCTCCGAGCACGGACCGCAGGGGCCGGGGACGCCCATCGACCAGTAGTTGTCCTTCAGGCCGCGACGCTGGATGCGCTCGGCGGGCACGCCGATCTCGTCGCGCCAGATGGCCTCGGCCTCGTCGTCGTCGAGATAGACGGTGGGCCACAGCTTCTGCGGGTCGATGCCGTAGCCGCCGTCGGAGACGCTGTTGGTCAGCAGGGTCCAGGCGAAGTTGATGGCCTCGCGCTTGAAGTAGTCGCCGAAGGAGAAGTTGCCCGCCATCTGGAAGAAGGTGTTGTGGCGGGTGGTGATGCCGACCTCGTCGATGTCGAGGGTGCGGACACACTTCTGGACGCTGGTCGCGCGGTCGTACGGCGGGGTCTGCTCGCCCAGGAAGTACGGCTTGAACGGAACCATGCCGGCGTTGACGAACAGCAGGTTGGGGTCGTCGAGCAGCAGCGAGGCACTGGGCACCTCGGTGTGGCCGGCCTTGATGAAGTGGTCCAGAAAACGCTTCCGGATGTCATGCGTCTGCACTGTTGGTCTCGTCCTCGCCGTTGGTTGTCGCGACATCCCAGAGTACCGTCGGCGCGTCGCGGAACCGGTCCCGGGCGTCATACCCCGGCACATCCGACGTGATCAGCGGGATCGGCGACGTGTGACGGCACCCCGGACGATGGATCTCAGGCGTGCCACGCGCGGCCCGATCTCACGTTCGAGCCCGTGATCGGTGGGCTCGTAGTAGTCGACGCCGACGAGTTCGTCGGGCGGGTACTGCTGGGGCACCACGCCGTCGGGATGGTCGTGCGGGTACCGGTAGGCGACAGCGTTGCCTAGTTTCTTGGCACCGGCGTAATGGCTGTCGCGCAGGTGGGCGGGCACCGCCCGGGCCTTGCCCGCCTCGACGTCGGCGAGTGCGGCGCCGATCGCCGAGACCACGCCGGCCGACTTCGGTGCGGTCGCCAGGTGGATGGTCGCCTGGGTCAGGGCCAGTTTGGCCTCCGGCATGCCGACGAGGTTGACCACCTGGGCGGCGGCGACCGCGGTCTGCAGCGCGGTGGGATCGGCCATGCCGATGTCCTCGCTCGCGTGGATCATCAGGCGCCGGGCGATGAAGCGCGGGTCCTCCCCCGCCGCGATCATGCGCGCCAGGTAGTGCACGGCGGCGTCGACGTCGGAGCCGCGGATCGATTTGATGAACGCGCTGGTCACATCGTAGTGCTGGTCGCCGTCGCGGTCGTAGCGCACCGCCGCGCGGTCGATCGCGGTCTCGACGTCGGCGAGGTCGACGTGGGTGGCCGAGTCGGCGCTGGCCTCGAGCGCGGTGAGGGCCCGCCGGGCATCGCCGCCGGCGACCGCGACCAGGTGGTCGTAGGCGGCCTCGGTCACCTCGACCTGCCCGTCGAGGCCCCGCGGGTCGGCGACGGCCCGGGTGAGGACCTCACGGATGTCGTCGTCGGTCAGCGACCGCAACTGCAACACGAGGGACCGTGACAGCAGGGGTGCGACGACGGAGAACGACGGGTTCTCGGTGGTCGCCGCCACGAGCAGCACGATCCGGTTCTCGACCGCGTCGAGCAGAGCGTCCTGCTGGGTCTTGGAGAAGCGGTGGACCTCGTCGATGAACAGGACGGTCTGCTGACCGTCGATGAGCCGGCGCCGGGCGACGTCGATGACGGCGCGCACCTCTTTGACTCCCGCCGACAGGGCGGACAACGCCTCGAACCGGCCGCCGGTGGCGCGGGCGATCAGCGACGCCATCGTCGTCTTGCCGGTGCCGGGCGGGCCGTAGAGCAGCACCGACGCCGCGCCCACGCCGCTGATCAGGCGACGCAGCGGCGAGCCGTCGCCGAGCAGGTGCTGTTGGCCGACGATCTCGTCGAGGGTCTGCGGACGCATGCGGACCGCGAGCGGTGCCGTCGGTTTCGGTGCCGCGGTCAAGCCGTCTGCACCGGGCGTCGGCCCACCGGCTCCGGCCCGGGGATCCACGGGCGGGTCGAACAATCCGTCCACGAGCCGATCAGGCCATCCAGATGCGCTGCAACGCGAGACCCGTTGCAGTCGCGAAGTCGGCGATCGCGTCCTCACCGGCGCGACCGGCGGCGGCCGCGAGGTCGGTCCAGCGGGACACGAGTACACGCGGATCGTTCGTGTGCAGTGCCCAGTCGTGGGTGAATCCGCCGGTGCTCTCGGTCGGGGTGCCAGCGGCGGAGCCCTGCAGTTCGGGGTCGAACGGGGTCATCTCGAGGCTCGCGTCGGAATCCGCACCGACCGCGTTCTCCGTGGCGATGAGGTCGGTGTCGGCGGGCAGCATCCACGCGGTCGACAGCCACACCCACAGCAGCCGGGCGACGAGCACCTTGCGCTGCATCTCGCGTTCGTGCGCGAGGGCCGGCCAGATCGGGTTCACCTCCGACCGCCAGGCGTCGACCATCGACACCTCGAGGTCGGTGGCACGTGCCGCGGCGCGCGCGGGCAGCTGGGCGGTCATGGTCACCACGGCGTACGCGATGTCGAGGGTGGCGTCGCGGAAACCGCCCCACTCGTAGTCCATGAACTGCACGCCGTCGTCGTTGATCATGATGTTCTCGGGGCCCACGTCCGACGGACTGAATGCGCGGTGCTCACCATCGTCGAACAGGGCGGCCGCGGTCTCGAGGGCCTCGATGACGCGGTCCGGCACCTGCACGCCGAGCGCGGCGGCGTGTCCGGCCAGTGCCTCGACGGAGCGTCGGGCCTCGTCCCGGAGGATGTCACGTCCCTCGGTGCCCGACCTGCCGCGGCGGACCAGGGCGTCGAAGTCGATCTCGCCGCCGACGGTGGCGGCGTGCATGCGGCCCAGGGCCTGGCCCCAGGCACTCACCGCGCGGGAGGTCTCCACCGGGTCGACGCCGTCGAGGTACTCCAGCATCGAGCGGCCGTGCCCGAGGTCGGAGAGCACCATCAGGCGCAGGTCGGGGTCAGAGGCGATGAGCTGCGGACCCGGCCGCGACTCGTTCGGGAGCGCGGTGGCGTACTTGTACGAGGCGATCTCCCGGTGGAACGCCTGCGGGTCCTCGTGCTCGGGCAGCGCCTTGATCACCAGCGAACGGTCCAGGCTGAGGGGGTTCTGCGCCACCCTCACCCGAACCACCGTCGTACGGCCGCTACCACCGAGGTCCTCCGGGTCGTCGAGGACTACGGAGGAACCGGCGCGGTGTGACAGCAGCGCCTCTGCCGCCCGCACCACGCTGGTGATGCGGCTTTCAGTAATGACCGTCATGTCGTATCCCAAGGTACCCGTTGCAACTGTGTTGCAACACCGGTGTTCATCCTTCTGTACGACCTCGGGATTGGTGAATGACGATTCAGACGCGCCGATTCCGGTGCCTCCCAGGGGTTTAGCGGACCGGCTCACAATTCGTGCCGGGTTGCGCCCTCGGTGGACACAACCGGAGGGGTCGCGCCGGCCGGGTCGGGTGATTCGTCCTCGACCGGACTGACGTCGACCGAGACGTCGATGTGGCTCTTGGTCGAGTCGGTGTAGATGACCCCGCGCAGCGGCGGGACGTCGTCGTAGTCGCGGCCCCAGGCGAGGGTGACGTGGCGTTCGTCGACCAGTTTGTCGTTGGTCGGGTCGAACGGCAGCCAGCGGCCGTCGGGCATCCACACCGCCGCCCACGCATGGCTCGCGTCGGCGCCGAAGATCTTCTCCTTGCCCGGTGGCGGATCGGTCGCCAGATACCCGGACTCGTAGCGGGCGGCGAGTCCGACCGAGCGCAGACACGCGATCGCGACCCGGGCGAAGTCCTGGCAGACACCCTCGCGCCGCTGCATCACCGTGTCGACCCTCGTCGAGATCGCCGTCGATCCCGAGCGGTAGGTGAAGTCGTCGAAGATCCGGGTGGTGAGGTCGGTGACGGCCTCGATCAGCGGTCGTCCCGGGGTGAACACCCGGGACGCATAGTCGCGTACCGACGCGGTGATCTCCGGCGGATCGAGATCGATGACGAACTCGGCGGCGAGCGCGGCCTCGCGACTACCGGCCACCGCCGGGCGCGCCGACTCCCAGGGTGCGCGCGCCGCGGGACCGATGATCATGCCCTGGTCGACGCCGTCGACCTCGACGACCGAGCGCGCGGTCACCGTCAGTTCCCGATGGGAAGTGCGGACGTGGAAGTAGCTGTCGTTGTTGCCGTAGACGTCGATGCCCGTCGACCGGTCGTCGGGCTCTGGTTCGATGTCGACGGTGGCCGAGAGCACCCGCTGTCCCGGCAGGTCGCGCGGGGTCAGGTAGCAACGGCCGTACGACGAGGACACGTCGTCGTTGTAGGTGTACCGGGTCCGGTGCATGACCCGGTAGACGCGGGTGCTCACATCTCACCCCCGCCCCAGATCGGCTGCGCCTGGCGCGGCACGGCGAAGCGGGTCCTGCTGAGCAGGTCGGACAGTTCACGGGAACCGGTTCGCAGTGTGGTCATCAGGTCGGCGAGGTCGGTCCGCCGACCCTGCGAGTCGACGCCGGCGAGGTCGGCCGGACCGCTCCGGCGCAGTTCGGCGATCATGTCCTGCACCCCTCGCTCGGCCCCGGCCGAGCGCAGCGGTTCGGGGACCGAGGTCAGGTCGTGGTTCATCTTCTCGAGCTGGAAGATCATCGAACGCGGGTTGGTCGGGTCGAACAGCAGCAGCTCGGCGACACTCGAGAAGCGGTACAGACCGCGGTTGCGGCGCCGGTAGATCACCGAGGACTCGTTGGCGGCGAGGTACGACTCAAGCAGCGCCTGTTCGGTGTCGGTGTCGTGGGCCTGCGTGAACATCGCCCGGGTGAGGTCGGCGAGGGTGATCGCGCGCTCGATGCGTCGACCGAGGTCCATGAACATCCAGCCCGGGTCGTGGACCATCGACTCCTCCTGGAGTCCGGTCAGGGCGAGAACACCGTGCAGGATCTCCTCGTGCGCCCGCGCGAGGTCCGGACCGAGGTCGAGGGCGGCGTCGCCCAGACCCTCGGTGCCCGCGTCGGCGGAATCCGCCCGCGACCGGGAGACCAGACGCGCGGTACTCGCGACGACCCGCTCGACGGGCGCCAGGACCATCCACGTGCTGGTCGACATCTGGTCGCGAACGGCGCGCGCGGCGCCGACGAGGCGGTCGACCGAGTAGGCGACCGAACCCGGGATCGACCGGGCCACGGTCAGGTCGGCGATCTTCTCGATGGCCTCGTTGACCTGTTCCGGCGAGGGCTGCCGGTCGGTGCCCGACAGCACCAGATCCGCGGTGTCGAGGTAGCCGTCGGTCCCCGTGATCGTCGTGACCACATGGAGCAGCAGGGGCACCGCCGGGGTACCCGACATCCACGGCCGGTACTGGAAGTCCTGATAGCGCTGGCGGGAGACCTTCGCGAGGCGGGTGACCTGCTCGGTGCGTTCGGCGTAGCGGCCGAGCCAGAACAGGTCGGCGAGCACACGCGGACTCGCGGCGGCCGCGACCTCGGAGTACTCGAGCGAGACGGGACGCCCCGCCTCCGGGATGACCTCACCGGCCGGTTCGACGCGGGTTTCCGAACGACGCGACACATGTCCGCCGACCTCGGTACTGGTGACCCAGACGTCCTTGGCCGACACGACGTGGTGGGCGGCCCCTTCGACGCCGTCGGCCAGGACGGCGCCGAGGCCGCCGGGCATCACGGCGTAGGTGGGACCCTGGGCGACGCTGAACGCGCGAATCGACACGGGTGCGGCGCGCAGCGCGGTGGTGTGGCGTCCGGGTCGTGTCCCGGTGGTGACGGTCGGCGCCACCGAGTAGGCGTCGAGTTCGTGTCCGACCCATTGCCAGGTCTGCGCGTCGATCCGCGCGACGACCTCGGCCCGGGTCCGCGCGTCGAGCAGCGGGCCGACGAACTCCTCGCCGGTCCGGGTGTTGGTGAGCACAAGCGATCCGACGCGGCTCTGGATCTTGCTGCGCTCCAGGTCATCTCCGGCCCAGTAGGTGCTGACCGAGCCGAGCGCGAGCTCCTCGTCGAGCAGGACGGGTGCGAGTCGTTCGAGCACCGTGTGCAGGGCGGGGTTCTCGAGAACACCGGAACCGAGCGTGTTCAGCACCGTGACGTTGCCGCGCGAGATCGCCTCGACGAGACCGGCGACGCCGAGCCGGGAGTCGGTCCGCAGATCGAGCGGGTCGGCATAGGCGGCGTCGACCCGGCGCAGCAGGACGTCGACCCGCTTGTACCTGCCGAGAGAGCGCATGTAGACCGCGCCGTCGCGCACGGTGAGGTCCGCACCCTCGACCAGCGGGTAGCCGAGCGCCGACGCGAGATACGCCTGGTCGAAGGCGGTCTCGGACATGCTGCCAGGGCTGAGCACGGCGACCGTCGGATCGTCGACACCGGGTGGGGCGTACTCGGCGAGCGCGAGGCGCATCGTCCCGGCGAAACCGGTCACCGGGCGCGGCGCGCACGCCTGGAAGAGCTGCGGGAGGGCCTTGGTCAGCAGGCGCCGGCCGACGATCGAGAAACCGATGCCCGACGGGGCCTGGGTGCGGTCGCGGTAGACCACGAACCGACCGTCGGCGGACCGCGAGATGTCGACCGCGTGCAGGAACAGGGCATGGGGTCCGGCGACCTCGAGGCGCGCCGCCTTGCGGATGTAACCGGGGTGCCCGAAGACCATCTCCGGCGCCACGAGACCGGAGGTGATGGTCTTCTGATCGCGGTAGAGATCGCGCAGCAGCAGATCGAGCAGCATCGAGCGCTGCGTGATCGCCTTCTCCAGCTCGGCCCACTCGACGCCGTCGACGAGGAGCGGCACCGCATCGATGTCCCAGTCGCGGGTGTGGGTGGTCTGACCGTCGAACTCGTTGTAGACCACGCCGTCGTCCCGGACGGCCGCGGCGAGCCGGTCCGCGGACTCGCGCAGGCGGCTGTCACCGCGCCGCTGATACAGCCGCACAAGGTCTTCCCACGCGGGACGGACCATGCCGGCGGAGTCGAGGAGCTCGTCGTAGTGGGCCCCGGAAACGAGGTCGGGATCGCCGGTTCCGGCGACGTCGAAGAGCGTGTAACCCTCGTCACGGTAACGGTCGAAAACCGTGGATGCATCGAACACCGCGGAAGCGTTGCCCGGTGGAGAGGTCACCGGAGAACTGTACGTGCCCGCCGTAGATCGAGGATCCCGGGGACCCCGAAGTCGATGGCCTGCCGGGCCTGTCGTTCCCGGAGCAATCCGACGTCGACGGTGCCGGTGGTGTGACCCGACGCCTCGAAGCGCCCGTTGCGACGCGATTCGGCCTCGACGGCGTTCACCGGCGGGCGGTCGTAGGCGCGACCACCCGGGTGGACGACGTGGTAGGTCGCACCGCCCACCGACCGGCCGTTGACGGTGTCGACGAGGTCGAAGGTCAGCGGGGTGTCGATGCTGATCGACGGGTGCAGAGCGCTCGGGGGCTGCCAGGCCCGGAACCGGATGCCGGCGACCCGTTCGCCGGTGCGGCCGGTGGACCGAAGCGGGATGGGGAAACCGTTGCAGGTCAACAGGTACCGGTCGTCCTCGCCGCCGAGGACACGCACCTGGACCCGCTCGACGGAGGAATCGACGTACCGGGCGGTGCCGGTTCCGGTCGACTCCTCCCCCAGCGTGTTCCAGGGTTCGATGGCACCGCGGAGTTCCACTTCCTGATCACGGATCTGCACGGTTCCCAGACGCGGGAAACGGAACTCGGTGAACGGGTCGAGCCAGGCGGTCTCGAACGGGTAGCCCGCCTCACGGAGCTCCTCGGCGACGAGCGCGATGTCCTCGATGACGTAGTGCGGCAACAGATGTTTGCCGTGCAGGTCGCCGCCGTGGCGGATGAGCCGGGCGCGGTAGGGCTTCTCCCAGAACCACGACACCAGACTGCGTACGAGCAGCGACTGGACCATCGCCATCCGGTGATGCGGCGGCATCTCGAAGGCGCGCAGTTCCAGCAGGCCGAGACGGCCGCGGACCGAGTCAGGACTGTACAGCTTGTCGATGCAGAACTCGGCGCGGTGGGTGTTGCCGGTGATGTCGGTGAGCAGATGCCGCAGCGCACGGTCGGTGACCCACGGATTGGGTGCGTTCGTATCGGGCTCGTCGGCGCTGTGGGCGCCCTTGGGGCCGGTCCCACGCGGGTCCGCGACCGTGGCGGCGAGCCGGTCGATCTCGGCGAGGGCGATCTCGAGTTCGTAGAGCGCCGATTCCCGGCCCTCGTCGACGCGCGGCGCCTGCGAGGTGGTGCCGATGAAGCGGCCGGAGAACAGATACGACAGCGACGGGTGTCGCTGCCAGTAGGTCAGCATCGACGCCAGCAGGTCGGGGCGGCGCAGCATCGGCGAGTCGGCCGGCGTCGTCCCGCCGAGCGTGATGTGGTTACCGCCGCCGGTGCCGCCGTGACTGCCGTCGAGGTCGAAGCTCTCGGTGCCGAGCCGGACCTGGCGGGCGTGGTCGTAGAGGGACTCGAGCAGTTCGGACTGTTCGGCGAAGCTCGCCGTCGGCTGGATGTTGACCTCGATGACGCCGGGGTCGGGGGTCACCGACAGTGACGTGAGACGCGGATCCGACGGCGGCCCATAGCCTTCGATGACAACCGGGGTCGACGTCGCCGCGGCGGCGCCCTCGACGAGTTCGATGAGGGCGAGGAACTCCTCGCCGGTCGAGGTGGGCGGCATGAACACATAGGTCACGCCGTCGCGGACCTCGGCGACCACCGCCGTGCGCGGCAGGAACTCGGACGGGTCCACCGCGCGTACGGAGTGGCCGAGTGCTTCTGCCGGGTCGGCCGGAAGTGCTTCGCGTCGCGCCGTCGGGTCGGCCTCGAACATGGTCGGCGCCGGCCCCCACGACAACGAGTTCAGCGGCAGACGGAGACCCGCCGGCGAGGTGCCCGGGGTGAGGACGATGCGGCCGCGTCGCAGGGACCACACCGCGCTCTGCCAGGCGGTCCGGTCCTCCGACCGGTTCAGCGGCAGGACGTAGGCGCTGGGGTCGTCGACCGCGGCGTCGAGCCGGGCCAGCAGTGAACGGCGTCGCGCCACCGAGTCCTTCTCGGGCGCCAGCTCCTCCTCGTCGCCGTCCTGCAGGGTCTCCAGGTCGACGTCGAACTCCGACTGGGCGAACTTCCGGGCCGTGGGCAGGGTCGGGTCGTCGCCCGGGTCTCCGGGCGGCATGGCGGCCAGCTCGCGCATGCGCACCAGCGGGTCCTCGTAGGCCGGCATCACCTGGTCGGTGGGCAGGCCGAGGTCGGTCGCGAAGGCGGTCAGCAGCTTCTGTGCGGGCTCGGCGTCGACGGTCTTGTCCGGGTGGGCACCGTAGGTCTCGGTCTCGATCGCCGACGCGCATTGTTCCGGCGTCGACCACGGGTCGGCGAGCAGGTCCGGATCACGCCAGACCGGCTCGCCGTCGGCACGCCACATGATCTCGATCTGCCAGCGCGGCAACGGTTCTCCGGGATACCACTTGCCCTGGCTCCGCTGGATGAGGCCCTGCGGCGCGTAGGCCGCCTTGAGACGCTCGGCGAGCCGGGACGCCAGAAGCCGTTTGTGCGGGCCGTCGGCGGCGGTGTTCCACTCGGGCGCGGTCTGGTTGTCGATGGAGACGAAGGTCGGCTCGCCACCCATCGTGAGACGCACGTCGTTGCGCTCCATGCGTTCGTCGACGAGCGCACCCAGGTCGACGACGCGATCCCACTGCTCGGGCGTGTACGGCAGGGTGACGCGCGGATCCTCGTGGAAGCGCGTGACGGTGTTGGAGAAATCGAGCGTGGCGTGGCAGGGGCCGGTCGCGCCGGTGATCGGTGCGGCGCCCACCGGATGCGGTGTCGCCGCGAGCGGGATGTGTCCCTCCCCCGCGAACAGGCCGGAGGTCGGGTCCAATCCGACCCAGCCGGCACCGGGCAGGTACACCTCGGTCCACGCGTGGAGGTCGGTGAAGTCGGCGTCGGGACCCGACGGGCCGTCGAGCGACTTGATGTCGGAGGTCAGCTGCACGAGATAGCCGGACACGAACCGCGCCGCGAGACCGAGTTCGCGCAGCAGGGCCACGAGCAGCCAGGCGGAGTCACGACAGGAACCGATCGCACTCGACAGCGTGAACTCGGGTGTCTGCACACCCGCCTCGAGACGCACGGTGTAGCCGACCGCCTCGCGTACCGCGCTGTTCAGCGCCACCAGGAAGTCGATGACGCGTGTCCTGCCGACCGGCTTGTGCTTCGCGGCGAACGCGGCGACCTCCGGATGCACCGGCGCACCGGCGAATTCGCCCTCGCCGACACCGACCGGGCGCAGGAAGATCTCCAGGTCGCGGCGCAGCTCCTCCGGGTACTCGAACCCGTAGTGCTCGGCCCGGTCCTCGATGAAGAAGTCGAAGGGGTTGATCGCGGTCAGGTCGGCCACGAGGCTGACGGTGATGCTCAGCGTGGTCGAGGGTTCCGGGAACACCAGCCGCGCGAGGTAGTTGCTGAACGCGTCCTGCTGCCAGTTGAGGAAGTGCTCCCCCGGCTCGACCTTCAGCGAGTACGCCTCGATCGGCGTCCGCGAATGTGGTGCCGGGCGCAGCCGGACCACGTGCGGGTAGATCTTCGTCGGGCGATCGAAGGAGTAGCTCGTCCGGTGCTCGAGGGCCACCTTGATCGTCACCGGCGTACCTCCGGAGTGCACGCGCTCGCAGACATGGGAGTGATCACACCACAGATGCCCAGCGGCCGCCCGTCGGCGATCGCGCACAGACGACAGCGGTGGCCGAACTCACGCTCGGCCACCGCTTTTCGTTCTCTGGGGATCTACTTGTCGGCTGCTGCCTTCTGCTCGGCCGCCTTCTCGGGGGCGCCATCGGCCCGCTCGGCTCCGCCGCGCGGTGCCGGCTTGGCGTCGATGCCCGACTCCTTGCGCTGCTGCGGGGTGATCGCCGCGGGTGCATCGGTCAGCGGGTCGACGCCGCCGCCGGACTTCGGGAAGGCGATGACCTCGCGGATGGAGGACTCACCGGCGAGCAGCGCGGTGATGCGATCCCAGCCGAAGGCGATGCCGCCGTGCGGCGGGGCGCCGTAGGCGAAGGCGTCGAGGAGGAAGCCGAACTTCTCCTGCGCCTCATCGTGCCCGATGCCCATGATCTCGAAGACGCGTTCCTGGACGTCACGCTGATGGATACGGATCGAGCCGCCGCCGATCTCGTTGCCGTTGCAGACGATGTCGTAGGCGTAGGCCAGTGCCTCGCCCGGATCGGTGTCGAGCTTCTCCATCGACTCCGGCTTGGGCGAGGTGAACGCGTGGTGCACCGCGGTCCAGGCCGAATGTCCGAGTGCGACGTCACCGGACGCGGTGGCGTCGGCGGTCGGTTCGAACATCGGTGCGTCGACGACCCACACGAACGCCCAGTCATCCTGCTTGATGAGACCGAGCTTCGAGGCGATCTCGCCGCGCGCCGCACCGAGCAGGGCGCGGGTCGGCTTGACCTCGCCGGCTCCGAAGAAGACGCAGTCGCCCGGCTTCGCGCCGACATGGGCGGCCAGACCGGCGCGCTCCTCCTCCGACAGGTTCTTGGCGACCGGGCCGGACAGCGTGCCGTCCTCGGCGATGAGCACGTACGCGAGACCCCGGGCGCCGCGCTGCTTGGCCCATTCCTGCCAGGCGTCGAGCTGACGACGCGGCTGCGACGCCCCGCCCGGCATGACGACGGCACCGACGTACGGGGCCTGGAAGACGCGGAACGGGGTGTTCGCGAAATACTCGGCGCACTCGACGAGTTCGATGTCGAATCGCAGATCCGGCTTGTCCGAGCCGTAGCGACGCATCGCGTCGGCATAGGTCATGCGCGGGATCGGGGTCGAGATGTCGACGCCGATCAGCTTCCACAGCGCCACCAGGATCTCCTCGGCGACCGCGATGACGTCGTCCTGGTCGACGAAGCTCATCTCGATGTCGAGCTGGGTGAACTCGGGCTGGCGGTCGGCGCGGAAATCCTCGTCGCGGTAGCAACGCGCGATCTGGTAGTAGCGCTCCATGCCTGCGACCATCAGCAGCTGCTTGAACAGCTGCGGGCTCTGCGGCAGGGCGTAGAAGGTGCCGGGCTGCAGGCGCGCGGGCACCAGGAAGTCACGGGCGCCCTCGGGCGTCGAGCGGGTCAGCGTCGGGGTCTCGATCTCCACGAAGTCGTGGGCGGCGAGGACACCGCGGGCGGCGGCGTTGGCCTTCGACCGCAGGCGCAGGGCGGCGCTCGGACCCTCGCGGCGGAGGTCGAGGTAGCGGTGACGCAGCCGCGCCTCTTCGCCGGGCGACTCGTCGAGCTGGAACGGCAGCGGCGCCGACTCGTTGAGCACCTCGAGTTCGACGGCGTTGATCTCGATCTCGCCGGAGCTCAGGTTGGGGTTCTCGCTGCCCTCGGGACGGACCTCGACCACGCCGGTGACGGCGACGCAGTACTCGGCGCGCAGGCGGTGGGCGGCCGCGGCGACCGACTCCTCGCGGAAGACCACCTGAACCAGGCCGGTGGAGTCGCGCAGGTCGATGAACACCACACCGCCGTGGTCGCGTCGGCGCGCGACCCAACCGGCGACGGTGACGGTCTGCGACGCGTCGGCCCGGCGCAGCGAACCTGCGGAATGCGTGCGGAGCACTGAGAGTCCTTCCCAACGTCGTGCAGCCGGCCCGGTCTCGCGGGCGGCGACGGAGGCGTTGTTTGTGTCGGCTTGTTCGTGACCCGGTGGAAACGCAGGCCAGGTACCCATCGTGCCGCATCGGCGTCGGTGTCCTGAACCCGGCCACCCGGAGATGCCCGGTCCGCGCACCGCGGCGTGCCAGAATGACCGCGTGACATTCCAAGGCAGCGGATCGATCGACACCGGCAACGTCTCCGGCGGCGGCGGTGGCGGTGTCGGGCGGATCGCGCTCGGCGGTGGTGCGGGTCTCATCATCACGATCGTGGCGCTGCTGTTCGGCGTGAACCCCGGTGAACTCCTCGGCAGCCAGGCCCCTCAGCAGGGCACCTCGTCGGGTGCCGCCGAGATCCAGCAGCAGCTCGACTCCTGCACCTGGGAGATGGCGAACGAGAACACCATCTGCCGGATCAAGGCGACCACCGTCAGCCTCGACGAGGTGTGGTCGGAGCTCATGCCCGGCTACCAGCCGCCGAAGACGGTCATCTTCGCCGACTCGGTCGACACCGGGTGCGGCGCGGCCAGTGCGGCGACCGGGCCGTTCTACTGCCCCGCGGACAGCACCGCGTACTTCGATCCGTCCTTCTTCACCCAGCTGCGCCGCATGGGTGGCAGCGACGGGCCGCTCGCCCAGGAGTACGTGGTGGCCCACGAGTACGGACACCACATCCAGAACCTGACCGGCGCCCTGGCCAAGGGGCAGCGGATGGGCTCGCAGGGACCGCGGTCGGGTTCGGTGCGCGTGGAGCTGCAGGCCGACTGCCTCGCCGGTGTCTGGGCGTACCACGCCGACAACGGCCCCGACGCGTTGCTCGCCCCGATCTCCGAGCAGCAGATCTCCTCGGTCATCCAGACCGCCAAGGCAATCGGCGACGACACCATCCAGGGCCCGGGTTCCAACCCGGAGGGTTGGACGCACGGATCGGCCACGCAACGCGCGAAGTGGTTCGGCATCGGGTACCGGTCCGGTGACCCCAACCGGTGCGACACCTTCGCGACCAACGATCTCTGACGCGACCTCGAGATGACCCCCACCGCCGCGACCCCCACGAGCCCGCGCGAACGCACCGAGGTGGATGCGATCGCCGAGGCGCACCTGGATCGACTGTGTGAGCTCGATCCCCTGCTCGGTACCGAGATCGGTCACGGCGACCACGACGATGCCCTGACCGACTTCTCCGCGCAGGCATGTGCCGAGCGGGCCGCGGTCGCCGCCGACACCCTGACGGCACTTGCGAAAGCACCCGTCGTCGACGCCGTCGACCGGGTGACGGTCGCGACGATGTCTGCGTCACTGCGTCGTGAACTCGCCCTCGCCGACGCCGGTGAGCACATCGGCGAGTGCAACGTCATCGCCTCGCCGCTGCAGGCGATGCGGGACATCTTCGATCTGATGCCCACCGACACCCGGACCGACCGCGAGGTGTTCCTCGCCCGCCTCACCGCGATCCCGGGTGCGCTGAACCGCGCCGTCGACGGGCTGGCGCACCGCCTGCGGCACGGCCCCCCGGTTGCGCGCCGACAGGTGGCGGCCGTGGTGCGACAAGCCGATTCGGCCACCGACGCCATTACCGACAACACCGCGTCCATCGCCGCCGACCCGGCGCTCGCCGGCACGCTCGGCACCGCCCTCGACGCGGCCCGCACCGCGTTCGGCACGTTCGCCAACTATCTCGAGACCGAGGTCCTGCCGGCCTCCGTCGACGACGACGCGGTGGGCCGGGATCGCTACCTGCTCCACCTGCCGGCGTACCTCGGTGCCGACGCCGACCCCGAGGACGCCTACGCCTGGGCGCTGACCCGCCTCGAGCAGATCGTCGCCGAACAGCACGAGATCGCCGAGTCACTTCTCCCCGGCCGCGCCGTCGACGAGGCACTCGCCTGGCTGGATCGCCAGCCGCAGTACCAGATCCACGACCGCCACGAGTTCGTCGACTGGATGCAGGAGACCTCCGACGCTGCCGTCACCGGACTCGCCGGCCGGCATTTCGACGTCCCCGCCCGCCTGTCCCGGCTCGAATGCCGCCTCGCGCCGTCGTCGACCGGGATCATCTACTACACCCAGCCGACCGCCGACCTGTCCCGGCCGGGCCGCATGTGGTGGGCGGTCCCCGACGATCAGACCGTCTTCCACACCTGGCAGGAGAAGACGACCGTCTACCACGAGGGCGTCCCCGGCCATCACCTCCAACTCGGTTCGGCCATCGTCGATCCCGACCTGAACACCTGGCGCAAGCTGGCGTCGTTCACCTCCGGGCACGGTGAGGGCTGGGCGCTCTACGCCGAGCGGCTGATGGACGAACTGGGTTGGCTCGAGGACCCGGGCGACCGCATGGGCATGCTCGACTCACAGCGGCTACGCGCGGCACGCGTGGTCGTCGACATCGGCGTGCACTGCCGTCTGCCCGCACCGGAGTCCCTGGGCGGCGGGATCTGGGATGCCGACAAGGCGTGGGAGTTCCTGACCGCCTCGGTGGCCATGGACCACTCGGTGCTGCGTTTCGAACTCGACCGATACCTCGGCTGGCCCGGCCAGGCACCGTCCTATGCACTGGGACAACGAGTCTGGGAACAGACCCGGCACGCCGCCCTCAGCGCCCACCCGGAGTGGACGCTCAAGGACTTCCACACCCGCGCACTGGCCTTGGGCGGGGTGTCACTTGACGTCCTGGCCGAGGAGATGACCGGCCCCGACAACGACGTCTGAAAAGCGCGTCGCGCGGACGTCAGCCAAGCAGCCGGGTGACCTCGACGACGACGTCATCGAGTGAGATACGGTGCTGCTCACCGTTGCTCAGGTCCTTGACCTCGACCTGGCGTTCGGCCAGCTCGTTCTCGCCGAGCACCAGCGCCAGCCGCGCACCGGACCGGTCGGCGGCCTTCATCGCGCCCTTGAGTCCGCGGTCGCCGTAGGCGAGGTCGACGCTGAGCCCGGCCGCGCGCAATGCGCCTGCGACACCGACCAGTTCGGCCTTGGCGTCCGCACCGAGCGGGACACCGAAGACCTGACAGCGCGCCGCCTGCGTGCCCGCGACTCCCTCGGCCTCGAGGGCCAGCATCGTGCGGTCGACGCCGATGCCGAAGCCGATACCCGAGAGGTCCTGTTTGGCGCCGAGCTGGCGCATGAGGCCGTCGTACCGGCCGCCGCCACCGATGCCCGACTGTGCACCGAGGCCGTCGTGGACGAACTCGAAGGTGGTCTTGGTGTAGTAGTCCAGGCCGCGCACGAGTCGCGGGTTGATCTCGTAGGCCACGCCGAGCCGGTCCAGGTTGGCCAGCACGAGGTCGAAGTGGGCCTTCGCCTCATCGGACAGGTAGTCGATCAGCAGCGGCGCGTTCGCGGTCGCCTCCTTGATCTCCGGGCGCTTGTCGTCGAGCACGCGCAGCGGGTTGATCTCGGCACGCTTTCGGGTCGCCTCGTCGAGGTCGAGCTTGAAGAGGAAATCCTGCAACGCCTCCCGGTAGCGAGGGCGGCTCGCGTCGTCGCCGAGCGAGGTGATCTCGAGGCGGTAGCCGGACAGTCCGAGACGCTTGTACCCCTCGTCGGCGACGGCCACGACCTCGGCGTCGAGTGCCGGGTCGTCGACGCCGATGGCCTCGACGCCGACCTGCTGCAGCTGGCGGTAGCGACCGGTCTGCGGCTTCTCATAGCGGAAGAACGGACCCGCGTAACAGACCTTGACCGGCAGCTGTCCACGGTCGAGGCCGTGCTGGATGACCGCGCGCACCACACCCGCGGTGCCCTCGGGGCGCAGCGTCACCGACCGGTCACCGCGGTCGTTGAAGGTGTACATCTCCTTGCTGACGACGTCGGTCGATTCGCCGACGCCGCGGGCGAACAGCGCGGTGTCCTCGAAGATCGGCAGCTCGATGTGCCCGTATCCCGCACGACGCGCCGCGTCGGTGAGCGTGTCCCGCACCTTCCGGAAATCCGCCGAGTTCGGCGGGAAGTAGTCCGGGATGCCCCGGGGTGCCTGAAATGCTCCGCTCACAGTCCGTGTCGTCCCTTCGGTCGATCAGTCGCGATGGTGGTGTCGGTTCCCGGAGCCCGCAGGCCGGCCAGGAAGGGGTTGGTGGCACGTTCCTGCGCGATGGTGGTCTGCGGCCCGTGGCCGGGGAGAACCAGGGTGTCGTCCGGCAGCGGCAGCAGCTTCGCCGCGATGGAGTCGAGCAGCTGCTGATGGCTGCCGCCGGGCAGGTCGGTGCGGCCGATGGAGCCGGCGAAGAGGACGTCGCCGGCGAAGCGGACCGGCACCCTCGTCGGGGTGTCGGACGGGGACTCCCCCGGCACGGTCACCTCGATGCCCAGCAGGACCGATCCCTGGGTGTGGCCGGGTGCGAGGTCCACCGAGAAGTGGATGCCGGCGAGCTCGACCGGTTCTCCGTCGGAGAACTCGATGACCTTCTCCGGCTCGCGGAACTTCTCGTCGCCGATCATCGCGCCCAGCGCGCGTCCGATGCCCAGGCCGGGATCGGTGAGCATCGGCCGGTCGACGGCATGGATGTAGGCGGGGATGGAGTACTCGTCGCACAGCTGCGTGGCGTTCCAGGTGTGGTCCAGGTGGCCATGGGTGAGCAGGACGGCGACCGGGGTGAGATCGTTCTCGGCGAGCAGTTCACGCACGCGGGGCGCGGCGTCCTGGCCGGGGTCGATGATCACCGCATCCGACCCGGGTTCGGCCGCCAGGACGTAGCAGTTCGTCTGGAACATGCCGGCGGGGAATCCGGTGATCAGCATGGCACTCCTCGAGGGTCGCGGGTCCCTCCATTGTGTCCTAGCTGCCCACGGCGACCGACAGCCGGTTCTCCACGCACCGATTCCCCGGCGTCGACACCCCACTCCAACACCCGCTGAACGCTGTTCTCAGGTACAACTGGCAGACTTGCCTCTCGAGTAAGTGACATCCGCGCAGATTGTCGGCACGACTATGCCGAGATTCAGGAGGATCCACCCGCGTGACCACCAATGAGGAGCGCCGCGAGGCAGCGAAGCGGAAGCTCGAGGAACGCCTCGAAACCGAACGCCTCGCCCGTCGGAAGCGGAAGATCGTCATCGCCTCGGTCTCGACCGCCGTCGTGGTCGCCGTCGTCGCCGGCGTGACCGCCGTCGTGGTGAAGAAGATCATGGACGACCGCGAGGCCGCACGCTGGACCAGTTGTGCGTTCGAGGACTCCCCGAGCCGGTTCGACCAGCTTCCCGACCAGGTGCCCGACAACGTGCCCGCCGATCAGCGGCCGCAGTACCAGGCCGAACTCGACGAGCTGAAGGCGGCGGCGAAGAACGAACGCAAGTCCCCGAAGCCCGATGACAAGGTCCTGAAGTCCGGTACCGAGCAGGCCACCTTCACGACCACCCAGGGTGTTCTGCCGATCACCCTGGAACGTGACGGCGCCCCCTGCAACGTCGCCGCGGTCACCTCGCTGATCGAGAACAAGTTCTACGACGACACGACCTGCCACCGCATGACCACCAGCGACAAGCTGAAGATCCTGCAGTGCGGCGACCCGACCGGCACCGGCATGAGCGGTCCGGGCTGGACCAGCCCCGACGAGCCGCCGACCGACCTGAAGAAGGTCGGACAGCCCGATCCCATGAGCGGATCGCAGCCCGTCGTCTACCCGCGCGGCACCGTGGCCATCGCCAACAGCAGCCAGGGCGGCCAGAACCCCAACACCGGGTCGAGCCAGCTGTTCATCGTCATCGACGACAGCGAACTGGGTCCCGACTACTCCATCGTGGGCGAGGTCGACGAGCCCGGACTCGCGGTCCTGGACAAGGTCTACGAGGGCGGGATCACCCCCGGCCCCGCCGGCAGCCAGCCGGGCGACGGTAAGCCGAAGCTCCCGGTGACCATCGAAACCGCGGTCATCGACTAGCGAAAACCGCTGCTGTCGTTACGGTCAGGCAGCCGAGGTGACGCGGTAGACGTCGTAGACGCCCTCCACGTTGCGGACCACGTTCAGCACGTGACCGAGGTGCTTGGGGTCGCCCATCTCGAAGGTGAACTTGCTGATGGCGACTCGGTCGCGGCTGGTGGTCACCGACGCCGACAGGATGTTCACGCGTTCGTCGGCGAGCACCTTGGTGACGTCGGACAGCAGTCGGTGGCGGTCGAGTGCCTCGACCTGGATCGCCACGAGGAACACCGATTCCGGGGACGGCGCCCACGAGACGTCGAGGATGCGTTCGGACTGCTGCTGCAGCGAAGTCGCGTTGGTGCAGTCGGTCCGGTGCACGCTGATGCCGCCGCCACGGGTGACGAAGCCCATGATGTCGTCACCCGGTACGGGCGTACAGCATTTGGCGAGTTTGATCACCACGTTGTCGACGCCGTCGACGACCACGCCGGCGTCTCCGCCCTGACGTGAGCGGGTCGGCATCGTCGACGGGGTGGACCGTTCCGCGAGGGCCTCCTCCGCATCCTCGATGCCACCGAGGGATGCGACGAGGCGGTTGACGACATGCCGTGCGGAGACGTGGTTCTCGCCCACCGCGGCATACAGCGCGGTGACGTCGTTGTACCGCAGCTCCTTCGCGATCGCCGCCATCGACTCCGCGGACAGCAAGCGCTGCAACGGAAGTCCGCCGCGACGGACCTCCTTGGCGATCGCGTCCTTACCGGTCTCGAGGGCCTCCTCGCGCCGTTCCTTGGCGAACCACTGGCGGATCTTGGCCTTGGCCCGCGGCGACACCACGAACGTCTGCCAGTCCTTCGACGGCCCGGCGGTCGGCGCCTTGGAGGTGAACACCTCCACCACCTCGCCGTTCTCGAGCTTGCGTTCGAGGGCGACCAGCCGGCCGTTGACGCGGGCACCGATGCAGCGGTGCCCGACCTCGGTGTGGACGGCGTAGGCGAAGTCGACCGGCGTCGACCCGGCGGGCAGCGTGACCACGTCGCCCTTCGGCGTGAAGACGAAGATCTCGCGGACGGCGAGGTCGTACCGCAGCGACTCCAGGAACTCGCCGGGGTCGGCGGCCTCACGCTGCCAGTCGAGCAGCTGGCGCATCCAGGCCATGTCGTCGATCTCGGCGGTGTCGGACTTCTTGCCCGACTTCCGGTAACCGCTCTCCTTGTAGCGCCAGTGCGCGGCGATGCCGAACTCGGCGGTGCGGTGCATCTCGTGCGTGCGGATCTGGACTTCGAGCGGCTTGCCCTCGGGCCCGATCACGGTGGTGTGCAACGACTGATAGACGCCGAACCGCGGCTGCGCGATGTAGTCCTTGAAGCGTCCGGCCATCGGCTGCCACAGCGAGTGGACGACGCCGACGGCGGCGTAGCAGTCGCGGTCCTCCTCGCAGAGGATGCGCATGCCGACGAGGTCGTGGATGTCGTCGAAGTCGCGGCCCTTGACGATCATCTTCTGGTAGATCGACCAGTAGTGCTTGGGTCGGCCTTCGACGGTTGCCTGGATTCGCGCCGCGGACAACGCGTTGTTGATGTCGGCCCGCACCCGCGCGAGGTAGGTGTCGCGCGACGGGGCGCGGTCGGCGACCAGGCGCACGATCTCCTCGTAGCGCTTGGGGTGCAGGATGGCGAACGAGAGGTCCTCGAGTTCCCACTTGACCGTCGCCATACCGAGTCGATGAGCAAGCGGCGCAATGACTTCCAGCGTCTCGCGGGCTTTGCGCGCCTGCTTCTCCGGCGGGAGGAAACGCATCGTCCGCATGTTGTGCAGCCGGTCGGCGACCTTGATCACGAGGACGCGCGGGTCACGCGCCATCGCGATGATCATCTTGCGGATCGTCTCGGCCTCGGCCGCACTGCCCAGCGCGACCTTGTCGAGTTTGGTCACGCCGTCGACGAGGTGCGCCACTTCCTGCCCGAAGTCGCGTTCGAGCGCCTGCAGCGAATAACCGGTGTCCTCGACCGTGTCGTGCAGCAGCGCGGCGATCAGGGTCGTGGTGTCCATGCCGAGGTCGGCGAGGATCGTCGCGACCGCCAGCGGATGGGTGATGTACGGGTCACCGGACTTGCGCTTCTGCCCGCTGTGACGCTCCTCGGCGACGTCGTAGGCCCGCTGCAGCAGGGCGACGTCGGCCTTCGGGTAGATCTCGCGGTGCAGGGTGACCAGTGGCTCGAGCACCGGCCGGACCTGGCTGCGCGTCGCCGTCATCCGGCGGGCCAGACGGGCGCGGACACGCCGCGAGGCGGACGGGGAGGTCGAGGCCGAGGCCGATGTCGAGGTCGGTGCGCCGACGGCGTCGTCCGAGGCGTCGGCCGCGGGAGTCACGGAGTGCTGAGCCGTGCCGGATTCATCGGGCATAACCGGTCCTCCTCCGTCTGTCGTGGTCTTTCCGAGTCTAGATCCCCGACGGTCAGTCGAGCGCCACCGAGTGGACCGGTACGTGCGGGCCGAGGCCGCCGGCGATCGTGTCGCGCCCGCCGAGCCCGACGAGCTCCATGATCACCGCGACACCGACGACGCTCGCCCCGGTGCGGTTGAGCAGATCCGCCGCAGCGACCGCGGTACCGCCGGTGGCCAGGACGTCGTCGACGAGCAGCACACGCTGCCCGGTCAGGTCGAGGCCGTCGGCCGGGATCTCCAGGGTCGCCGAGCCGTACTCGAGGCTGTAGGTGACAGCATGAACCGGAGGCGGCAGCTTGCCGCCCTTGCGCACCGCGAGGACCCCGACCTCGAGTTCACGGGCGACCGCACCACCGAGGAGGAACCCGCGGGCGTCGATACCGGCGACGAGGTCGATCTCGGTGCAGCCGTGGGTCAGCGCGGTGACGATCGCGGACAACCCCTCGGGATCGGCGAGGACCGGGGTCAGGTCCTTGAAGGCGATCCCGGGGCTCGGGAAGTCGTCGACGAGCCGGGTGTGCCGGGCGATCGCCGCCTGGGCACGTGTCACCGCCTCCGCGGTCCGTTCGGGTACCACGCCGCCCATCAGAACTCCCCTGTCACTTGCCGTCACTGGCGGATCGTCCATCGATCCATGTTCCATCCGGTGCCGGCGCGACTGAGTCCCGCTTTGACACCACCCACCTGATCCTTCCACTGCCGGATACGCGGCGACGCGAACAGGGGTATCGACGGCATCGACGACCAGCTCGCGTTCTCGATCGAGCGGGCCAGCCGGAGCCGGTCGGGTTCGGACACCGTGACCGCGAACTGATCGATCCCGCGACTGACCTGCTGATCCCGGGTTCCGGAGAGATTGAGCGGGTCGCCGCCGCGCAACGAGTAGGCATCACGGCTCGGGTCGGCGGCACCGGCTGCGGCGAAGGAGTCGCCACTGGCCATGATCACCGCGTCGACGTCCTTGCCGAGTGAGCGCGGCTGCACGTCGGGTGTGGCGACGTCCTCGACCACGAAGCCGGCCTCCCGGCACGACGCCGCGATGGCCGCGACCATCTGCTGCCAGCGCAGGGTCGGCGCCACGTAGCCGATGCGGACGCGACGCGGTTGCAGACTCGCGGTGGTCGTGGTCCCGTCCGCCGCGCCCTGACCGGTCGCGGCGCGCAGCAGGTTCCGTGCCCGCTCGAGGTCGGGACTCTGGTAGGCGCGTCCGAACTCGGGGTTCATCGGTCCCGCGAGGTTGTCGGCGGGCGCGAGGACACGCAGATTCCACACGGCGGCGCCACCGGAGAAGTCGCGGGCGAGGTCGGCGCGCGGCACGCACGAGGCGAACGCCTGCCGCATCCGCACGTCCCCGAAGACACCCTTGCCGGCGAGCACGATCTGTTCGACCCCGATCGCCCGGGCGGGTGAGGCCGGTCCGTCGGGTCCGGACGTCCCGGCGAGATCGCCCTCGACGATGCCCGCGGTGACGTCGACGACGTCGAACTTGCCGTCGGGCAGCCGTCGCGTGGAATCGGTTCCGCGGCCCCAGATCACGATGCGCGAGGTCTCGGGCTTGTTCCCCCACCATGATTCGTTGGGGATCAGGACCAGTCCGCCCGACCGCGAGTAGCGGTCGATGCGGTATGGCCCGGAAGACGGGAACCGGGCGTGGTCGACCGGACCGAAGGTCAGGTCGAAGCCGGTGTTCCAGGCCGTGGCGATACGGGCCAGCGCGCCGCGGTCCATCGCGCGGATGGCGTCGACGACGTTGGCGAGCCCGGCGTCGCGGGCCACGATGTGCGCCGGGAGCAACGTGCCCGCGCCGAACAACGACAGCCAGTTGCGGTATTCACGCCCCTGCGCGAACGTGACCGTCGCCGACTTCTCGCCGGGCGAGCACTCCACCTTCTCGATGTCGCGGTACCCGGCGGTCGTCGCCGGCGTGAAGCCCGGGAAGCGTCCGCTCATCGCTGCCCACGCCAGCACCAGGTCGTCGCAGTCGAGCGCGACCTCGTCGGTGAAGGCCGCCTCGGGCGTGAACTCGTAGCGCAGCGCCGGCGCCCGTCCCGGGATCGGGGTCACGGTGCCGACGTCGCGGTCCGGGATGACCTGCCCCTGGGGTCCGAGCAGGCTGAAGCCCGGCAGCAGTCGGCTGGTCGCCATGAGCACGCCGTCGGCGTTGCCGTCGACGGTGTTCGCGTTGTAGCTGGTCACATGGGCATCGACCACGTAGTCGATGGTCGGCGGCCCGTCGTCGCCGCAGGCCGTCAGGACGCTCGCGCCCGTGACGATCCCGACGAGCAGGCTCAGGGCCCTGATGAACTCCCGGTGCCTGACGATCACGTGGGTGAGACTAGCGGTTGCGACGGCGTTTGCCGGTCGGTACCCGGTCGGCGTCATCCGTGTCGGCCGCGCCCCGGCGTCGGCGCACCGGGCGGGCGCCGGCGCTCGGTGCCACACCCGACTCGATCCCGGCGCGACGGTTCAGCACCTTGGCGGTGTGCCGGGACACGTCGTCGCGGCGTTCCTTCAGCGTCACCAGCAGCGGTGAGGCCAGGAAGATCGAGGAGTACGTGCCGACCACGACGCCGACGAGCTGGATCAGACCGAGATCCTTCAGCGTGCCGACGCCGAGGAGCCAGACCGCCACGACCATCAGCGCGATGATCGGCAGGACCGAGATGATGGTCGTGTTGATCGACCGCATCAGCGTCTGGTTGACCGCCAGGTTCGCCTGCTCCCCGTAGGTCCGGCGGGATGTCTGCAGCACCGAGCGGGTGTTCTCCTGCACCTTGTCGAACACGACGACCGTGTCGTAGAGCGAGAAGCCGAGGATGGTCAGCAGACCGATCACCGTGGCCGGGGTGACCTCCCAGCCGACCAGCGAGTAGACACCCGCGGTGGCGACGATGTCGAAGACCAACGACGCCATCGCCGCGATCGACATCTCCCGGTCGAACCGGACCGCGATGTAGACGAACACGATGACGAGGAACACCGCGAGCGCGATGACCATCTTCTCGGTGATCTCGCGGCCCCAGGTGGAGCTGACGTCGGAGATGCTGACCTCGGAGGCCGTCAGGGCGGGACCGAACTCCTCGGTCAGCGCGCGGGTCACCGCCTCGGCCTGGGCCAGGTCGAGGGTCTCGGTGCGCACCTGCACGGTGGCGCTGTTGCCGGCGCCGGCGGTCTGGACCGATTCGGGCTCCTCGCCGAGGGCCTCGGTGACGACCTTCTCGACCGAGTCGGCGGTGATCTCCGACGAGGCGACCGGCACCGACATCTGGGTGCCGCCCTCGAAGTCGATGCCGAAGGTGAAGCCGCGGATCGCGATGGACGCCAGGCAGATCAGCATGATCACCGCGGTGACGATGTACCACATCTTGCGCTTGCCGACGATCTCGAAGGCGCCGGTACCGGTGTACAGGCGGGCGAAGAAGCCGCGGCTGTTGTCGGAGACGAAGTCCGCATCGGTACCGGAGGACGGTGACGGCGGTTCGACGACCGCAGTGTTGCCGGTCTCCCGCGGGTCCTTGTTCGGGTTGTCCGGACGGGTCATCGCACAGTCCCCTTCTCGCTCGTGGACGCGTCGACACGAGCAGCTTCGACGCCGGCGGCCTCGGCCTGGCGGCGGGCCGCGACCTTGCGCTCGCGAGCCACCTCGCTGACCGCGCCGAGGCCGTTGACGCTCGGCTTGGACAGGAACGACGACCGGCTCGCGTAGACCACCAGCGGGTGGGTCACCAGGAACACGACCATGACGTCGAGGATCGTGGTGAGTCCCAGGGTGAACGCGAAGCCGCGCACCTCACCGATCGCGAGGATGTAGATCACCGAGGCGGCGATGAAGCTGACCGCGTTGCCCGACCAGATGGTGCGGCGGGCACTCGCCCAACCGCGTGGCACGGCCGAGCGGAAACTCCGACCCTCGCGCATCTCGTCCTTGATGCGTTCGAAGTAGACGACGAACGAGTCCGCGGTCATACCGATACCGATGATCAGACCGGCGATGCCCGCGAGGTCGAGGGTGAATCCGATCCAGCGGCCGAGCAGGACGATGATGCCGTAGACCATCGCTCCGGCGAGGACCAGCGACAGCATCGTCAGGATGCCGAGCATGCGGTAGTAGGCCAGTGCGTAGATCAACACCGCGACGAGGCCGATCGCACCGGCGAGCAGGCCCGCCTTCAGCGACGAGAGACCCAGTGTCGCGGAGACGGTTTCGGCGTCGGAGGCGTTGAACGACAGCGGCAGTGAGCCGTACTTGAGCACGTTCGCGAGTTCGTTGGACGATTTCTCGGTGAACGGGTCGGCGCTGCTGCCGCTGATGCGGGTCTGGCCGCCGGGGATCGGCTCGTTGATGGCCGGTGCGGAGACGACGGCCGAGTCGAGGGTGAACGCGGTCTGCGTGCGGTTGGGCGCTTCCTGGGCGGTGTACTTGGGCCAGAAGTCCGCGGCCTTGCCCTTGAACTCGAGGGTGACGACCCATTCGCCGGTCTGCGGATCGGTGCCGGCGGACGCGTCCTTGATGTCGCGGCCGTCGATGATCTGCGGACCGAGGAGGTAGACCTCCTTACCGTCGGTGGAACACGCCACCAGGTACTGATCGGGCAGATCGTTGCCGCGGAGCGGGTCGTTGGCGGTCGGCGAACAGTCCATCTTCGCCATCTGCTCCTGCAGCGGGACCAGCTGCTCCTGCTTGGCATCGCCGGGCGCTTGACGGATCTTGCGCTGTTCGGCGATCGCCGCCGCGGCCACCTCGGTGGGCATCGCGTTGCCCTGGTCCTCGTCCTGGTTCTCCGGCTTGGGCGGCTGCGGGGTCGCCGCCGTGGCGCCGACGACCGGCCGCACATACAGACGCGCGGTCTGACTCAGCGACTTGGCCTGCGCGCCGTCCTCACCGGGAACCGTGATCACGAGGTTGTTGCCGGTGACGACGACCTCGGAACCGGACACGCCGAGGCCGTTCACACGCTGCTCGATGATCTGCTTGGCCTGGTCGAGCTGCTGGCGGGTCGGCTCCTTGCCGTCCTCGGTGCGCGCGGTCAGCGTCACCCGGGTTCCGCCCTGCAGGTCGATACCCAGTTTGGGCTCGAGCGTCCGGGGACCGGTGAAGTAGATCAACCCGTACACGACGGCGAGCAGAGCGAGGAAGGCCACGAGCGGACGCCACGGTGGGATCTCTCGACTCGGTCGCGACCGCTTGCCGGCGGGCTTGTCCGCCTTTGCGGTCGAGCGAGGACTTGTCACAGCTGTTCAGGTCTCCTTTGGGAACGTCAACCGGCCGAGGGCACTCTGACCGCATGACCCACCGACTCCGAAGGTCTGCGTGCGCGCGCCGCGATGGCAGCGGGGCACGCAGACCTCAGCAAGACAGGCGATGCGCGGGAGGTGGGCAGGAGGCGCCACGCCGATCGCCGGCGCGGCGCTGCTCCGGGATTACTTGTCGGTGTCGCGCGCGTCGTCGGACGACGGCTTGTCGAGGCTGACCGAGTCCGAGTCGTCCGCGTAGTCGCTGTAGTCGGCTTCCGGAGCGGTGTGGCCCGGGTAGGTCGCGGCGGCCTCGTCGGTGGGGATGACGCGCATGATCGCGAGACGGTTCCAGCGGGTGACCACACCGGTGGCGATCTCCACGTCGACGAAGTCGGACGACGCCGCATCGATGACGGTGCCGAACAGGCCCGAGGTCAGCTGGATGCGCGTACCCGTCGACACCGAGTTCTGCATGTCCTGCATCTCGGCCGCGCGCTTCTTCTGCTTCCGCATCGACAAGAACATGAAGCCGGCGAGCAGTGCCAGCAAGAGGGGGAAGAGCAGAGCGTCCATGGGTGAGAGTCAGTCCTTTGTGTTTCGGGTTGTACCGCGTGCACCACCACCCCGCGCCGAACGGCGAGAGGCGTCAGATGGTCACGCTGTGCTCCACACAGTGTGCCACGTCCACCGGAGAGAGCATCCCTGCAGGTGGTGCCCCGCGTCACACCGGGGTTCCGCACGCGGGTCGGGTCAGAGTTCGCCGAACAGGGACTCGCCCCCGACGTCGCGGGGGCGGGCGCCGAACGAGGCGTTCATCGCGCCGGCGGGCGGCGTCAGGCCGAGGTGATGCCACGCCGCCGCGGTGGCGACTCGGCCACGTGGGGTGCGGGCGATCATCCCGGCCCGGACCAGGAACGGCTCGCAGACCTCTTCGACGGTCGCGGGCTCCTCGCCGACCGCCACGGCCAGCGTCGACACCCCCACCGGTCCCCCGCCGAACGCCCGGATCAGGGCGTCGAGGACGGCGCGGTCGAGTCGGTCGAAACCGAGTTCGTCGACGTCGTAGACCTTGAGGGCGGCGCGGGCGACGTCGACGGTGATCGAGCCGTCGCCGCGGACCTCGGCGTAGTCGCGGACGCGTCGGAGCAGGCGGTTGGCGATTCGGGGCGTGCCGCGTGACCGGCGCGCGATCTCCTCGGAGGCGTCGGGCCGCAGCTCCATGCCGAGGATGCCCGCGGACCGGTTGAGCACCCGGACGAGTTCGGCGGGGTCGTAGAACTCCATGTGCGCGGTGAACCCGAAGCGGTCGCGCAGCGGGCCGGTCAGCGAGCCGGAACGGGTGGTGGCGCCGACCAGGGTGAACGGGGCGACGTCGAGTGGGATCGAGGTGGCACCCGGGCCCTTGCCGACCACGACGTCGACGCGGAAGTCCTCCATCGCGAGATACAGCATCTCCTCGGCGGGCCGGGCGATGCGGTGGATCTCGTCGATGAACAGCACGTCGCCCTCGACGAGGTTCGACAGCATGGCGGCGAGGTCCCCGGCGCGTTCGAGTGCCGGACCCGATGTCACCCGGATCGCCGCACCCATCTCGGACGCGATGATCATGGCGAGCGAGGTCTTGCCGAGTCCCGGAGGACCGGACAGCAGGATGTGGTCGGGGGTCCCGCCGCGGCCCTTGGCCCCGTGGAGGACGAGTTCGAGCTGCTCGCAGACGCGCGGCTGACCGATGAAATCGGCCAGCGACCGCGGACGCAGGCCTGCGTCGAGATCGCCGTCGGACCGGACCGGTGTCGCGTTGACCTCGCGATCCTCGAGGTCGTCGGGATCGCCGGTCATCACGAAGCCTTGCCCAGCATCGCCAGCGACCGGCGGAGCACGGTCGACGCATCGGCGTCGGGGTTCTCGGCGAGGACCGCGGTGACCGCCTTCTCTGCGGGGGCAGCGGTGAAGCCGAGTCCGACGAGCGCCTCGGCCACCTGATCGCGGATTCCGACTGCGGGAACGCTGCCGGTGGCCGTGTCGGCCGTCGGACGGTCCACCTTGTCGCGCAGTTCGACGCAGAGTCTTTCGGCGACCCGCTTGCCGATGCCGGGCACCGACGTCAGTGCCTTGGTGTCGGAGTCGGCCAGCGCACGACGCAACGCGTCGGGTTCGAGGACCGCGAGGGTCGCCATCGCCAGCCGCGGACCGACGCCGGTGACCGTCTGCAGCAGCGCGAACAGCGCGCGGGCGTCGGGTTCGGTGAACCCGTACAGCGTCATCGAGTCCTCGCGGACGATCATCGAGGTCAACAGCGTGGCCTCGTCGCCGCGGCGAAGACGGGACAACGTGACCGGGGTCGCCAGAACCCGGTAACCGACTCCCGCACAGTCGATCACGGCGTGATCGAGGGCGATCTCGAGAACCGGACCGCGGACTGACGCGATCATGCGCGACTCCCCTCTCGTGCCTGGGCGAGCCGCTGGCGATGCTTCGCGGCGGCCGCATCGGCCTGTTTCTGCGCGGCTGCCATCCGCTCCATCATGGGTCCGCGCCAGCAGTGACAGATCGCGAGCGCGAGAGCGTCCGCGGCGTCGGCCGGCTTCGGCTTGGTCTGCATGCCGAGAATCCGCGTCACCATCGCGGTCACCTGGGCCTTGTCCGCCCGACCGCTGCCGGTGACGGCGGCCTTGACCTCCGACGGCGTGTGGAACCGGACGGGCACGTCACGCTGACTCGCCGCAAGCGCGATCACGCCGCCGGCCTGGGCTGTGCCCATCGCGGTCGAGACCTGGTTCTGCGCGAACACACGCTCGATGGCCACCACATCGGGCTGGTGGACGTCGAGCCAGTGGCACGCCGAGGTATAGATCGCGAGCAGCCGCTCGGCCAGATCCATGTCGCTCGGCGTGCGCACCACGTCCACGTCGAGTGCGGTCACCGACCTTCCGCGACCCGACTCCACCAGCGCTATGCCGCACCGCGTGAGACCCGGATCGACGCCCATGACGCGCACTCGTACCCTCCCAGGCATCCGAACGATGTTACGAACAACTGTTCGAGATCCTATCGGGGAGAGCGGACAACTCCGATGATCAACACGCCCCCGCGAGGGCGGCGAGCCTCAGTCGTTCTCGAGCTCGGCAAGGACCTCGTCGCTGATGTCGACGTTGCTGTAGACGTTCTGCACGTCGTCGGAGTCCTCGAGCGCGTCGATCAGCTTGAAGACCTTGCGCGCACCGTCGGCGTCGAGGGCGACCTCCACCGATGCGCGGAAGCTGGCCTCGGCGGAGTCGTAGTCGATGCCGGCTTCCTGCAGGGCGCTGCGCACCGCGATCAGATCGGTCGGTTCGCTGACGATCTCGAAGGTGTCGCCGAGGTCGGTGACCTCTTCGGCACCGGCGTCGAGCACGGCCATCAGGACGTCGTCCTCGGACTGGCCGTTCTTCTCGAGGGTGACGACGCCCTTGCGGGTGAACAGGTACGACACCGAACCCGGGTCGGCCATGTTGCCGCCGTTGCGGGTCATCGCCGTGCGGACCTCGCCGGCCGCACGGTTCCGGTTGTCGGTGAGGCACTCGATCAGGATCGCCACGCCGTTGGGGCCGTAGCCCTCGTACATGATGGTCTGCCAATCGGCGCCGCCCGCCTCTTCACCACCGCCGCGCTTGCGGGCGCGTTCGATGTTGTCGTTGGGCACCGACGACTTCTTCGCCTTCTGGATGGCGTCGAAGAGGGTGGGGTTGCCGGCCGGGTCACCACCGCCGGTTCGTGCCGCCACCTCGATGTTCTTGATGAGCTTGGCGAACATCTTCCCGCGCTTGGCGTCGATGACCGCCTTCTTGTGCTTGGTGGTGGCCCATTTGGAATGGCCGCTCATGTCGTCGCATCCTTTCCCGGTGCCGGTGCGCAGCGGGTGGTCACCCGCGGAACGCATGCCGGGCCCGTGGCCCCGCATCCGACGATCCTCAAGCCTGCCGACTGCTGCCGCAGGCGCTTGCACTGTCGCTGGTTCGGCACGATCTTACCGACGCACCATCTGCACGAAGTATTCATGTACGCGTCGGTCGCCGGTGACCTCCGGATGGAACGACGTCGCGAGCACATTTCCCTGACGTACGGCGACGATCCGACCCTCGGCCGGCCCCTCCGGGACCCGGGCGAGGACCTCCACGTCGGGTGAGATCGATTCGACCCAGGGCGCCCGGATGAAGACCGCCCGCATCGGCTGCGCACCGGCTCGATCGGTGATGCCGACGAAGTCGAGATCGGTCTCGAAACTCTCCACCTGACGGCCGAAGGCGTTGCGCCGCACCGTGATGTCGAGGGCGTCGAGGTGGCGCGCGTCGGGACGGGTGTCGAGGATCGTGGAGGCGAGCATGATCATGCCCGCGCAGGAGCCGTAGGCGGGCAGCCCGTCCGAGAGTCGCTCGGCGAGCGGGTCGAAGAGATCGAAGATGCCCAGCAGCTTGCTCATCGTCGTCGACTCCCCGCCGGGGATGACGATGCCGTCGATCTCGTCGAGCTCGGACCGCCTGCGGATGGGCAGTGCGTCGGCGCCGCTGGCCTCGAGGGCGTGGACGTGTTCGCGCACGTCACCCTGGAGTGCGAGAACCCCGATCCGCGGTCGCGATCCGGCGCTCACCGATCGGTCCGGGCGTGCTGGTCCTCGGGCATCTGGCGTCCGGTGCGGGCGAGCCCCTCCTGCGTGACCGCCGCGACCATGCGTCCCTGCCGGTCGAAGATCCGGCCCTGCGTCAGGGCACGTCCGCCGTCCGCGGACGGCGACGTCTGGTCATAGAGCAGCCAGTCGTCGGCGCGGAACGGGCGCATGAACCACATCGCGTGGTCGAGGGAGGCGACCTGCGGGTTGGACTCGGGGTGCGGCACGCGCGACGACCCGAGCAGGGTCATGTCGCTCATGTAGGCGAGCGTCCCCACGTGGAACACCGTGTCGTCGGGCAGCTGGTGCCGATACCGGAACCAGACCCGTTGCTGCGCAGCGAGATACGGGGAGGTGACCATCTTCTCGGGCGGCACGATGCGGAGGTCGAAGTTTCGCCATTCCTTGAACACCGCACGCTCTTCCTCGCCCAGCTCGTCGAGGCGGTCGGTGAGTTCCTCGGGGTCCGGCACCGGCGGCATGCGGTCCTGGTGCTCGTAGCCCTGGTCGGTCCGGACGTGGAACGACGCCGACATCGTGAAGATCGCCTCACCACGCTGGATCCCGGTGACCCGCCGGGTGACGAAGGACCGCCCGTCGCGGATCCGGTCGACGAGGAACACCGCCGGGATGTCGGGATCGCCGGGTCGCAGGAAGTATCCGTGCAGCGAGTGGACGTAATGGTCGGCGTCGACCGTTCGCGTCGCCGACATCAGCGCCTGACCGGCGACCTGGCCGCCGAAGGTGCGCTGGAGGTGGCTGGGGAAAGCACCACCCCGGTAGATGTCGGTCTCGATCTGCTCGACCTGGAGTATGTCCTCGATGGCTGCCACGCCGACCAGTATCCCGCACCGGGCAACCCATCCCGATGTCAGCCTCTACAGCTCGTCGAGCGTCATGATCCCGTCCTGGATGGCGCGGGCCACGAGCGAGGCCTTGGTGGGGGCCGGGCGACCGATCTCGGCGTACTTGGCGCGGATGCGGGTCAGGTGGGTGTTGACCGTGCCGAGGGAGATGTAGAGCTCCTGGGCGACGGCGGGCTTGGAGTCGACGAGCATCCAGGTCCGCAGCACCTCGACCTCGCGGGAGGTGAGATTGGGCTTGGCGCGACCGGTGGACGCCTGAACGGTCACCGCGGTTTCGGGCGCCGGCATCGGCGAGGCGACGCGGTGCAGGTGCGGGTGCCCGGCGCGGAGACCGAGGCCGGGCTGGTTCTGACGGGAGACCTGCCCGGGGAGCGGCATCCGGCGGGCCGCGAGACGGGCCAGTGCCTCCTGGCGACGGGCCTGCGCCTCGGCGTCGCGTCGAGCGTTGATCTGGCGCAGGTGCTGGGGGGCCTGGTGGGCGATCGCAGTCATGTGTGCTTCCTCTTCACTCATCGAACCGGGTGGTCTGTGCCGGGTCTTCGCCGGCGATGAGTTGAAGATTATAGGCGTTTCGCGCCCCGGTCGATGGGGAGAACTCCCCACCGCATGGGGAGAACTACCCATGCCATAACCGCAGGTCAGAGGACCCCGGTCAGCCTGCGGCGTTCCGCGCGGCCTCCGCGTCGATCAGCGGGAGGTCCTCTCGGGTCACGATGCGCGAGGACACCGCGTACTCGACGAGCTTGGTGCGGCGGTTGCTCGCGAGTTTGCCGCCGCCGCCGCGCATCCCGCTGACGCCGAGCTGATCGAGCTTGTCGCAGACGTTGTCGAGCTTGCGGTTGAACTTGGTCAGCGGCCAGCCGAGGCGTCGGGCGGCCTGGGCCGAGGACGGGATCGACGAGGCGCCGGTCCCCTCGCGGCGCAGGATCTCCTCCGCCAGTACGACGATGAGCAGCTTCTGGCTCTCGGTCAGGGTCGGCACGCCCTGAGTGGTGTGGCCGCCGCTGAACTCCGGGCGGGTCACCGACTTCACCTGCGGCGCACGGGCGAACACACTCAGCTCGTAGGTGGTGGGGCCGGCGGTGAACACGATGGTGGTCTCGCCGAACACCAGCGGCATGCGGGCCCCCGGACCGAGGGTGGCCGAGAAGCCGACATCACCGGCCGACACGCTCGCCGACAGGTGGGTGCCCAGGTTGGTGAGCCACCACAGCCCGTTCTCGTTGTGCACCACCAGGAATCGGCGGTGGAGATACGGGTTGTCGTCGATCGACAGATCGGCCTCACGGCCGATGAAGAAACGCCGGTCGGCGTCGAGCGCGGTTCGTTCACCGCAGTACTCGACGTAGGTCGCACCGTCGTCGAGCCCGGTGTCGGCGGCGTCCGAGGGGTCGTAGACCGAAGGATCGTGACCTGTGTTCACCAGATCACCTCCATCAGTTGGGGTCTGAGACCGTCGCCTCGTCGGTGGACATTCCCTCGGCGGCGCCGTCGAGAGCAGGCATCGTCAGGGTCGGAACCGACTCGTGCACGGTCACCACGATGACGGTGACGTTGTCGTGGGCGCCGAGTGCGAGCGCCGCATCGACGAGACGTTCGGCCGCTTCGTCGGAGGTCGACGCGTTGGCGAGGATGTCGCCGATCTCCTCGTCGGGCAGCTCACCGGTGAGCCCGTCGGTACAGAGGAGCAGGACATCGCCCGGGAAGGCCGGGGTGTTGAAGAAATCCGGGACGGGATCGACCATCCCGGCACCGAGGGCACGGGTGATGACGTTGCGCCGCGGGTCGGTTCGCGCCTGCTCCGGCGTCAGGAAGCCCGCGTCGATGAATTCCTGGACCTGTGAGTGGTCTGTGGTCAGTTGCTGCAGCGAACCGTTCTGGTACCGGTAGGTGCGCGAGTCGCCGATGTTGAGGACCAGCCAGTGCGGGCTCTGTTCGTAGGTGACGAGCACGGCACCGGTGGCGGTGGTGCCCGCCCGGCGGTCGGTCTCGGTGTCGATCTCGCCGATGCGGCGCTGAGCCGCCACCAGCAGATCGTCGAGCTGGAGTTTGGTGGCGTTCAGTTCGCCGGCGCTGGTGGCCGCGGAAAGCGTGAGCAGTGCGGCCTCGCTGGCGAGTTCGCCGCTGTCGTGACCGCCCATGCCGTCGGCGATGAGATACATGCCCGGCAGTGCCAGTGCGGCATCCTCGTTGGTCTCGCGGACCCGGCCGACGTTGCACGCCGCCGACCACTCGAGCCGCAATTCACCCACGATGTGTGTGCCCGAGACCGAGGCATCCCGAACGATGGTCGCCGCATCCATGATCAGCAGATCCTACCGCCGGAACACCCCCGGCTCGCCACGCATGTCGACTGTTCGGTCTCCGGCGTGTTGAACGGGGGCGTTCCGGCGGTGGGGGTCACCAGCCGCGCTCGGCCAGGCGGTGCGGCGTCCTGAACGTATCCGCTAACCGTCCGAGGCGTCAGCCCGGTAATCGGCAAGTAAATGGAGTAGATCGGCGAGCTGCTAGACACGTTTAGTTGAGGCGCGCGCACGTCTACCCCCTAAGTTGACGCTCGGTCGTGCGGCTCGCGTAGACACGAAGCCTCCCACGGAAGCAGTGGCCGCCTCTGGTTTAGAGAAATCGCGGAAAAACGCGGGCGAATGAGTCAGTGGTCTGCACTGCCCACTCACGCAGCGCCGCGCGGATCTCGCCGTCGCGGAAGTCGCCGGCCCGCGTGATCTGGATCCGACTGGCGGCTTTCGTCGGCAACTCCTGCCAATCAAGAGCCACGCCGACGGCCTCCTCGATCTCGGGCTTGTGATGCTCGAGATCGTAGTAGGTGTCCTTGGCGTTCACATAGAACTCGACCCCAACGTACGACTTCTGCGAGTTCACCGTAATCAAGATCTGCCCCTTGCCCGAGCCGACACGGACCTCGTACCAGTGCTGAGGCTGGGGCCGCGCCCAGCTCTTCACGTGCGGGGCACTCTCGTTGCCAAGCTCGCGGACCTCCTCGAAGAATGCTTGTTGCTGCAGCTTGAGGTCACTCACGGAACCCGACGCAGTACTCTGCTTCACCGCCTTGAGCCAGTCATTGGGCTTGGCAATGATGTTGAATCGCGGAGCGGCAGCAGAACTCCCAATCCGCCACGCCTCGATCTGGATCAGGAAGAGGTGGATCATGTCATCAGTGTGCTCGTTGAGCCAGTTGACGGCGTTCTCGTGTTCCTCCCGGGCGTCCTTGACGATCCAGACGAGCACCTCGGCCTGCTTCCCAGCACCGTAGGTGAGAATCTTCCCCAGGTGGTCGTGGTCGGTCTGCTCGAGCTGATTCTCGATGACGACGACGCGGTCCTCGGAGTCCACCGCAAGGATGTCGGCCTTGTACGAGCCGACATTCACCTCGGTGTCTGTCACCGTCAGCGAGCCGCCGCCGAGGATCACCTCGGCAAGCTGATCAATGTTCTCCGGCAGCGCAAGCCACTGCGTGAAGTCAGACGCTTCATGTCTCCAGACCTCACGTAGGGGCACCTGCTCGAGTCGGCCGAGAACAGTCATGCGTCACTTTGTCCTTCCGCGTCGGGCGACTCTTGACGCTCCCATGCATGATCGCGCCGCTCCCGGTGTCGGCGGCGACCTTTACGTCGCCTGTCTACCCGGAGGGACATCGACGCCACATCACAGCCTGATTGCGCCAAGGCAAATCCTATCGGCGAGCGGCCCGCGCACGCGGCAAACCACGAAAGAACAACTTTGCGTCAGGCGAAATCGGATGTGGGGTAGCGTTCTCCAATGAGAAGGCGCGACCGTCGACCCGGGCAAGAGCTAGAACGGATTCATGTCGTCCGACGACTCGACTGTCACACTGCCAACCATGCGCGAGGGCTGAGGTCGACGCTGGCATCCGGCGGGCGCCTCACTATGCCGTGAGCCGTCAGGTTTTCGACAACGGCTTCTAACTAAGATCACGGCCATGGGGCGCCCGCCTAGGTGGTCACTCCGCAAACTTTCACGGCGTGACCGCGAATGCCTTGTTTACCAGCCGCGCTCGGCCAGGCGGTGCGGCTGCGGGATGTCGTCGACGTTGATGCCGACCATCGCCTCGCCCAGGCCGCGCGAGACCTTGGCCAGCACGTCGGGGTCGTCGTGGAAGGTGGTGGCCTGCACGATCGCGGCCGCACGCTGAGCCGGGTTGCCGGACTTGAAGATCCCCGAGCCCACGAAGACGCCCTCGGCGCCGAGCTGCATCATCATCGCCGCATCGGCCGGGGTGGCGATACCTCCGGCGGTGAACAGCGTCACCGGCAGCTTGCCGGCCTCGGCGACCTCGACGACCAGGTCGTAGGGAGCCTGCAGTTCCTTTGCCGCCACGTACAACTCGTCCTTCGGCAGCGACGTGAGTCGACGGATCTCGTCGCGGATCTTGCGCATGTGGGTGGTGGCGTTGGACACGTCACCGGTGCCGGCCTCGCCCTTGGAGCGGATCATCGCCGCACCCTCGGTGATCCGACGCAGCGCCTCACCCAGGTTGGTCGCACCGCAGACGAACGGCACGGTGAACGCCCACTTGTCGATGTGGTTGGAGTAGTCGGCCGGGGTCAGCACCTCGGACTCGTCGACGTAGTCCACACCAAGGCTCTGCAGGATCTGCGCCTCGACGAAGTGGCCGATACGCGCCTTGGCCATCACCGGGATCGAGACGGCGGAGATGATGCCGTCGATCATGTCCGGATCGCTCATCCGCGAGACGCCGCCCTGGGCGCGGATGTCGGCGGGCACGCGCTCGAGAGCCATCACGGCCACCGCGCCGGCGTCCTCGGCGATCTTCGCCTGCTCGGGGGTGACCACGTCCATGATCACGCCGCCCTTGAGCATCTCGGCCATTCCCCGCTTGACCCGGGCAGTGCCCTGTCCGATCTCGGGAACGGTCGCGCCGTTGTGACTCACTGATTTCTCCTCATGTCGCTGTCTCGGCGTGCCGCAGCCGATCCCCCTTCAGCGGACCCCGCGGCAGCGTGAAACCAGTCTAGGTCAGCCCGGTGAACGCCCTGGTGTCAGGATCACTCGCCCCGGCCCGGTGAGACGCGCTCGATGATCTCGAAATACGTCGGCGGCGACGCGCGGCCACCCAGACGCAACCACCGGACCAGTCGCCGCTCGGCGAGGGCGCGGGTGTCGCGCACCGCGTCGTTGTAGAAACGACGGGCCATCATCACCCGTGTCTCGGCGTCGGCGAGCTCGATGACCAGCGCCGCAGACCGTCCGGAGGCGTCGGTGCGGGCCAGCGCCGACGACAGCGCGTTCTCCGCATCCTCGCGAGCCTCGGGGGCTGCTCGTTCCGCCCGGTCCGCCAGCGCGGCCAGCTCGGATCCCGGCAGTTCCGCGGCGATGGCACGCACGACGACGGCCCGTCGGTCGAGATTCGCGTAGAGGGACTGCCGGGCGAGGTCGACGCGCACGTTGAGGCGGTCGAGGCGGTTGGCGGTGTGATAGGCCCAGCCGGCGGCCAGCAGGACCGCGACGACCCCGAGGACGATCCAGGTCGCCATCAGTCGGACACCACCACCGGTCCGGCACCGACGGTCACGGTGTCGTAGACGCGGAGGATCTGGTCGGCCACGCGGGACCAGTCGTACTTGTCGGCGCGGACACGTCCCCGGGCGACCAGCTGCTCGCGCGCCTCGTCGTCGGAGAGCAGCGAGATGATGCCCGCCGCGAGCTGATCCGGGGAACCGGTGTCGACGAGCTTGCCCGCCCGGCCGTCGTCGAGGACGCGCCGGAAGGCGTTCAGCGAGCTGGCGATCACCGCGGCACCGGCGGCCATCGCCTCGACGAGGACGATGCCGAAGCTCTCGCCGCCGAGGTTGGGGGCGCAGTAGACGTCGGCGGAGGCCAGGGCGCGCGCCTTGGTCGCGTCGTCGACCTGCCCCAGGAAGACGAGGTGATCGGCGAGGCTTCCCGCGCGCCGGCGCAGCGCGGCCTGGTTGCCGCCGCCGACGACCAGGACGCGCACGTCCGGGAACTTCTCCACCACGGACGGCAGCGCGCGCATCAGGATGTCGATGCCCTTGCGGGGTTCATCGAAGCGGCCGAGGAACAGGATCGTGCGGCCGGGATGCGGGTAGCCGTCGAGCGGTTCGGCGTTGGCGAAGCCGGCGACGTTGATGCCGTTGGGGATCTCCACCGCATCGGAGCCCAGCGACTCCATCTGCCAGCGCCGGGCGAGTTCGGAGACGGCGATCTTGCCGGCGATGCGTTCGTGATACGGGCGCAGGATGCCCTGAAAAGCGCTGAGCCACAACGACTTCGATGTCGCCGTGTGGAAGGTCGTGACGATCGGTCCGGAGGCCACCATCAGCGAGAGCATGGAGATCGACGGTGAGTTGGGTTCGTGGACGTGCAGGACGTCGAAGCCGTTCTCCGCGATCCAACGACGCAGTCGCAGATACCCTTTAGGACTGAAGTTCACCCGCGACACCGACCCGTTGTACGGGAGGGCCAACGACGGGCCCACGCGCACCACGTACTCGGGCAGTTCGGTGCGGCGCGACGCCGGGGCGAGGACGCTCACCTCGTGACCGCGGTCGATGAAGACGTGGGCGAGTTCGGTGACGTGCGCCTGCACACCGCCGGGGACGTCGAACGAATAAGGGCAGATCATCCCGATTCTCATGCGGCTCCCCCGGTTTCGTTCATCCGTGCCCTCTGCCGATCGGTCCAGTCGGCTTCCCAGAGCGGTTGCAGCATGTGCCAGTCGGCAGGATGTGCGGCGATGTTCTCGGCGAACGCGTCGGCGAGCGCCTGGGTGGCCGTCTCCACGCCGCCGGAGACATCGATCTCCTCGCCGACGCTCATCGACGAGTAGGGCGCCTCCTCGAACCAGTGGTGGGCCGGGAACAGGGCTGCGCCGGTCTCGATCGCCAGCCTCGCCGATCCGGCCGGCATCCGGGTGCGCTCCCCGAAGAAGGTGACCGGGACGCCGTGGCGCGCGAGGTCGCGCTCCCCCAGCAGGCAGACGATGCCGCCGGCCCGCAGGCGGTCGGCGAGCACTCCGAACGGGGGCTGTTCACCACCGCTGAGCGGGAAGATCTCGAAGCCAAGCGACTCCCGGTACTCCACGAACCGGTTGAACAGCGACTCCGGTTCGAGCCGTTCGGCGACCGTCGCGAACTTCCCGTAGTGCTGGACGAGCCAGACGCCGGCCATGTCCCAGTTGCCGGTGTGCGGCAGGGCCAGCACCACACCCTTACCGCGCGAGACCGCGGCGTCGAGGCGGGCGTGATCGGCGGCGGGCAGGGTTCCGGTCGAGGCCGCCGCGGCGCGGTCCTGGGCGGGCAGCCGGAAGGCCTCACACCAGTACCGCGCGTAGGAACGCACCGCATCCGCGACCAGCTCGTCGGGCACGTCGGCGGGGTCGGCGACCCCGATCACGCGGGCCAGGTTGCGGCGCAACTGATCCGGACCGCCGTTGCGGCGTCCCGCGAACCCACCGGCGCGGTCGAACACGATGCGGGCGGCGCTTTCCGGTGCGTACCGGACCGCGGCCCAGCCGGCCCGGTACCCCAGGTCGGCGGCGAGTGCGGCGATGTCGGTCATCGTGACCCGGTGGGCGGGGTCGTCGGGCCGTCCGCGTCGGGATCGGCGGCTTCGGTTTCTGCCTGGAGCGGGATCAGATCCCGCGCACCCGGTGAGTTGGAGATCGACCACATGCGCTGGCCCACGGTGATCACGCTGCCGACGGCGAGCAGCCACATCGCCACGTGTACCGCCCAGGGCAGGCCGAGACCGGTGAGGCCGGTACCGACGAGCACGATGATCAGGCGGTCGGGGCGCTCGATGAGACCGCCGTCGCCGTAGAGGCCGCTGGCCTCGGCGCGGGCCTTCGCGTACGAGATCACCTGCGAGGTGACCAGGCAGATGAGGGTCGCGATCAGAAGCAGGCGGTGGGGTTCGGTGATGGTGCACCACCACACGAGGCCGGCGAAGATCGCCCCGTCGGCGATGCGGTCGCACGTGGCGTCGAGGACGGCCCCGAAGCGGGTTCCGCCGCCGCGGGCACGGGCCATCGCACCGTCGAGCATGTCGAACATGACGAACAGCCAGATCACCAGGGTGCCCGCGAACAGGTAGCCCATCGGGAACAGCGTGAGCGCGGCCGCCACGGTCGCCACGGTCCCGATCACGGTCATGATGTCCGGCGTGAGCCCGGTACGCAGCAGCGCCCGCCCCATCGGCAACGTCACCTTGGAGACCGACGCCCGACCCAGAATGCTCAGCATCCGCGAGCTCCTCCCCCCTCAGTCATCGAGACGCTGCCACGCCTCGGCGAGCAGTCCCCGGGTGTCGCGCAGCAACTGCGGCATCACCTTGGTCTCGCCGACGATCGTGATGAAGTTCGCGTCGCCCATCCAGCGGGGCACGATGTGCTGGTGCAGGTGCTCGGAGAGCGAGCCGCCCGCGGCATAGCCCAGGTTGAGTCCCACGTTGAAGGCGTTCGGGTTGGAGACCGCCTTGATCGTGCGGATCGTCCGCTGCGTGAAGGTCATCAGCTCGGCCGACTCGGCGGGCGTCAGATCCTCGAGGTCGGCGACCTGGCGGTACGGGACCACCATCGTGTGCCCGGGGTTGTACGGGTACAGGTTGAGCACCGCATACACCGACTCGCCGCGTGCGACGATCAGCCCGTCCTCGTCCGACATCGTCGGGATGTCGAGGAAGGGGTGCCCGGTCTTGGCCGCCGGCTGCGGGTCGGCGATGTAGGTCATCCGGTGCGGACTCCACAGCCGCTCCAGACGAGCACCGACGCCGACACCCTCGTCGCGGATCTCGCCCGGTGCCTCAGCCATCGACGGCCCCCACGGTGCCGAGCTTCGCCTCCAGAAGCTCCTTGGTCGGCGACTCGTTGCGCCGGGCGCCCACCCAGTCGGTGATCGCCGCGATCGCGGCACCCACCGGGACACCGTTGATCTGGGACCCGTCGCGGAACCGGAAGCTCACCGCATGCGCCTCGACGTCGCGTTCGCCGGCGAGCAGCATGAACGGCACCTTGCCGGTGGTGTGGTTGCGGATCTTCTTCTGCATGCGGTCGTCGGAGTGGTCGACCTCGGCGCGGACACCCGCGGCACGCAGCGCGTCGACGACGCCCTGCAGGTGACCGGCGAACGCGTCGGCGACCGGGATGCCCATGACCTGGACCGGCGAGAGCCAGGCCGGGAAGGCGCCCGCGTAGTGCTCGGTGAGCACACCGAAGAACCGCTCGATGGAGCCGAACAGGGCGCGGTGGATCATCACCGGACGCTGTTTGGTGCCGTCCGGGCCGGTGTACTCCAGTTCGAACCGCTCCGGCAGGTTGAAGTCGAGCTGGATCGTCGACATCTGCCACGTGCGGCCGAGCGCATCCTTGGCCTGCACCGAGATCTTGGGTCCGTAGAACGCGGCGCCGCCCGGATCGGGCACGAGGTCGAGACCCGAGGCCTCGGCCACCTCGGCGAGCGTGTTGGTCGCCTCTACCCACACCTCGTCGGAGCCGACGAACTTCTTCGGGTCCTTGGTCGACAGTTCGAGGTAGAAGTCGTCCAGGCCGTAGTCCTTGAGGAGGCCGAGGACGAAGTTGAGGATCGACGTCAGCTCGTCGCGCATCTGCTCGCGCGTGCAGTAGATGTGCGCGTCGTCCTGCGTCATGCCGCGCACCCGGGTGAGGCCGTGGATCACGCCGGACTTCTCGTAGCGGTAGACCGACCCGAACTCGAACATGCGCAGCGGCAGTTCACGATACGAACGTCCGCGGCCCCGGAAGATCAGATTGTGCATCGGGCAGTTCATCGGCTTCAGGTAGTAGTCCTGGCCGGGCTTGCGCACCTCGCCGTTCTCGTCGATCTCGGCGTCGACGTGCATGGGCGGGAACATCCCGTCGCGGTACCAGTCGAGGTGACCGGAGACCTCGTAGAGGTGTCCCTTGGTGATGTGCGGCGTGTTGACGAACTCATACCCCGCGGCCACGTGCCGTGCCCGTGAGTAGTCCTCCATCTCCTTGCGAATGATGCCGCCCTTGGGATGGAAGACCGGCAGGCCCGAGCCGAGCTCGTCGGGGAAGCTGAACAGGTCGAGTTCGGCACCCAGCTTGCGGTGGTCGCGCTTCTCCGCCTCGGCGAGCAGCTCGAGATGGGTGTCGAGGGCCTCGGCGGACTCCCACGCGGTGCCGTACACCCGCTGGAGGTCGGCGTTGTCCTGGTCACCGCGCCAGTAAGCGGCCGACGACCGGGTCAACTTGAACGCGGCGATGTACTTGGTGGTCGGCACATGCGGCCCGCGGCACAGGTCGCACCAGATGCGTTCACCGGTTCGCGGATTGAGGTTGTCGTAGACGGACAGCTCTCCGCCGCCGACCTCCATGACCTCGGCGTCGTCGGCGGCACCCTTGTCGTCGATCAGTTCGAGCTTGAACGGCTCGTTCGCCAGTTCGGCGCGTGCCTCGTCCTTGGATTCATAGACGCGGCGCGAGAAACGCTGACCGGACTTGATGATCTGCTTCATCTTCTTCTCGAGGGCCTTGATGTCCTCGGGCGTGAAGGGTTCGGCGACATCGAAGTCGTAGTAGAAGCCGTCCTTGATGGGCGGTCCGATGCCCAGCTTGGCGTCGGGGAACAGATCCTGGACCGCCTGCGCGAGCACGTGCGCGCACGAATGCCGGATGACGCTGCGTCCGGCCTCGGTGTTGGCCGCCACCGGCTCGACCTCGGCGTCCTCGGCGGGCGCCCAGGACAGGTCACGAAGGTCGCCGGCGGCGTCGCGGACGACGACGATCGCCTCGGGGCCCTTGTTGGGCAGGTCGTGGTCACGGAGTGCGGTGCCCGCGGTAGTTCCAGCCGGCACACGGATCGTGGCTGGGCTGGTCACCTGGACGTCGTCGGGCACGGGACGCTCCTCGAATGGGTTCGGACACGCTGAGTTCGCGTGGAGTCGGCGGACGTTTGCGACTCCGATGGTATCCGCGTGTCATCCCGACCGGCCGTACCCCTCCTCTCCCGGCGCGCGGCGCGGCCCGGGAAGGGCGATCAGGAGAAGATGGGGCTGGCGAGCCACTGGTAGTCGAGGTTCACCCATCCGGCCGCCGTGTGCAGTGCTCCCAGGAGCCAGAGCGTTCCCACGACGATGGCGAAGGTGCCGATCCAGAACACGGATTGCACCGACCAGTGCTGCCGGCCGATCCACTCCATCCAGGCGTCGTACCTCGCTCGCGCGAACTTCAGCAGGCGATGGGCCCACTCGAACTCCGACGCCAGAATCCCGAGGCCGAGGAACACGATGAGCCAGCCGGGGCCCGGGTATGGGATGGCGACGATGCCGCAGAGCAGCACGATCGTGCCGACGACGGCGACGCCGATGCGATAGATGCGATGCCAGCGCGGGTCGGAACGCACTACGTACCGGCGATGACGCGCTCGGACCCGCATGCGCTTCCACCACGACTCCGCCATGTTCCCCCTACGTCGGACCCGTCAATGTCAAAAGTCGGGACCAGGCTACCGAAGTCCGGCGTGTACGCCCGGGCACGCGTTCATGCTGAGCAGATGGGGACGATGCGAACGGTCACTATCGACGCACGCCTGCACGACGGCGTGGTCTTCGGTCTCGATTCGGTCGATCTCGAGGCCGACTCGGCACTGCTCCGATCCACCGGGGCACTCGTCCACCGGCTGCGGGGGTTCGGCATCGCGTGCGGGGTGCACTCGTCGCATCGCGACCTGCCCGCCCTGCTCGACGCCGCGGGTATGGGTGATCTGCCGGCCCTGGTCGGCCCGCCCGACCGCGGCGCCCTCCGGCACGTGGCCGGGAGCCTCGGGGTGTCACCGGCACGATGTGTTGCCGTCGAGTCCTCCACGGCCGGCGTGGCCGCGGCTCGAAGCGGCGCGTTCGCCCTGGTGATCGGCGTGGACGGCACCGCATCGGCCGACGAACTCCGGCGTCACGGTGCCGATGCCGTCCTCGAGCACCCCGCAGACATCAGAACGCGTCTCGGCGGCGCGCGGATCGCCACGATGCCGGACGCCGTCACCTACCTGGAGCATCTGAACGCCATCGCGGTCGCGCGCCGACCCGTGGTCTTCCTCGATTTCGACGGGACGCTGTCGGAGATCGTCAACGACCCGGCGGCGGCGACCCTCGTCGACGGTGCGGGCGAGGCACTGAGCCGGCTGTCGGAACTGTGCCCGGTGGCGATCATCAGCGGACGCGATCTGCCCGACATCCGGCAGCGCGTCGGCATTCCCGGTCTCTGGTACGCCGGGTGTCATGGACTCGAGCTCGTCGGCCCGGACGGCGAGCATCGCGTCAACGACGTCGCGCGGGCGTCCACCTCGGAGGTGACCGCCGCGACCGCCGATCTCCGGCAGCGGTTCGCCGACTCGGCCGGAGTCCTGGTGGAATCCAAACAGTTCAGCGTCGCGGTGCACTACCGCAACGCGGCCCCCGACCTGGCCGACGAGATCGTCGCGGGAGCCCGCGAGATCGGAGTCCGGCACGGATTGCGGGCGCTTCCCGGCCGCAAGGTGCTCGAGCTGCGTCCGGATGTCGACTGGGACAAGGGCCGAGCGGTGGACTGGATACTCCATCAGGTCGGCGCGGCCGACGACGAGTCGATCCCGATCTACTTCGGCGACGATCTGCCCGACGAGGATGCGTTCGACCGGGTGGCCACCGACGGGCTCGGCGTGGTGGTGTGCGCCGACGAGAACCGCGACCGTCGCACGGCCGCGCAGTTCGCCGTCGAGTCGCCCGCGGCCGTCCCTGCGCTGCTGCGCCGGGTCGTCGACCTGGTCGCACAGGCCGCCCAACCCTCGAGCGCCTGGTCGCTGATCTACGACCACTACGACCCGGGCGCGGAGAAACTCCGGGAAGCCCTGTGCACGGTCGGGAACGGCTGTTTCGCGACGCGTGGCGCCGCGCCGGAGTCGGTGGCCGGCGCGATCCACTATCCGGGCACCTACGCCGCCGGCGTCTACAACCGGCTCAGCGACGATCTCCCGGCCGGCATGGTGGAGAACGAGAGCCTGGTCAACCTCCCGAACTGGCTGCCGCTGACCTTCCGGATCGACGACGGCGAGAACTTCGACATCGACGCGGTCGAGATCCTGGCGTTCCGTCAGATTCTCGACCTGCGCCGCGCGGTTCTGATCCGTGACATCCGATTCCGCGATGCGCACGGACGCACCACCAAGCTCCGGCAGCGTCGTTTCGTGTCGATGGACCGGCCCCATGTGTGCGCCCTGGAGACGAGCGTCCTCGCCGAGGACTGGTCGGGCCGGGTGGAGTTCTCCTCGGTTCTCGACGGGGAGGTCGCCAACACGGGGGTCGATCGCTACCGCGAACTCGCCGGCCGGCACCTGACCGCGCACGAGACCAGCGCACCCACACTGGATTCCGTGCTGCTGCGGGTGCAGACCAACCAGTCGCGGGTCCAGATCGCGATGGCGGCCCGGACCACGGTGTGGCGCGGGAACGAACAGTTGCCCGCGCACCGCGACCTCGTCTCCGACCACGGTCGGATCGGACATCTCCTCACCGTCGACGTCACCGCCGGTGAGGAGGTCGTCGTTGAGAAGGTCGTGACGCTCTACACCTCCCGCGACCGCGGCATCTCCGAGCCGGGAATGGCCGCCGCCGACGGTCTGACGCGGCTCGGACGGTTTCACGGCCTGCTCGCCGACCACGCTCGTGCCTGTGTGCGGCTGTGGGATCTGTGCCGGATCGACCTCGAGGACCAACCCGACCCGCAGCGGGCGATCCGGTTCCACATGCTGCACATGTTGCAGGTGGTCTCGCACAACACCGTGGACACCGATGTGGGGATCCCCGCACGCGGACTGCACGGAGAGGCCTACCGCGGACACATCTTCTGGGACGAGATGTATGTCCTCCCGGTGGTCACCCCCCGACTCCCCCGCCTGGCCGAAGCGCTGCTCCGCTACCGCTACCGCCGGCTCGACGAGGCCCGGATCGCCGCCCGCGACGCCGGCCACCGCGGCGCGATGTACCCCTGGCAATCCGGCAGCGACGGCCGCGAGGAGAGCCAGAAGCTGCATCTCAACCCGCGTTCGGGCCGGTGGAACCCGGACCCGAGCGCGCGCCAGCATCACGTCGGCCTGGCGATCGCCTACAACGTCTGGCAGTACTTCCAGATCACGCACGACCTCGACTTCCTGATCGGGCCCGGCGCCGAGATGCTCGTCGAGATCGCACGCTTCTGGGCCGACCTCGCGGAGTACGACCCCGACCGCGACCGCTACGTGATCCGCGGGGTCATCGGACCCGACGAGTTCCATGCCGGCTATCCGGACGCGCCCTACGACGGGATCGACAACAACGCGTACACCAACGTCATGGCGGTGTGGGTGATCCGTCGCGCCCTCGACGCACTCGCGACGATCCCGCAGCGGGACCGCGTGAATCTGCTCGTCGACCTCGGGCTGCGGGAACCCGAGCTCGAACTGTGGCGGTCCCTCACCCGCCGGATGTTCGTGCCCTTCCACGACGGGACGATCAGCCAGTTCGAAGGCTACGACCGGCTCGAAGAACTGGACTGGGAGGCCTACCGCGCCCGGTACGGGAGCATCCAACGCCTCGACCGCATCCTCGAGGCCGAGAACGACGATGTGACCCGGTACAAGGTGTCCAAGCAGGCCGACGTCCTCATGCTGTTCTATCTGCTGTCCGCGGAGGAGCTACGGGAACTGTTGGAGGACTTGGGTTATGGGCTACCGGCCGAAATGATTCCGCACACCATCGACTACTACATGGCGCGGACCTCGCACGGTTCGACGCTGAGTTCGGTGGTCCATTCGTGGGTCCTCGCCCGAGCCGACCGCGAGCACGCGGTGAAGTTCTTCGAGCAGGTGCTCGACGCCGACATCACCGACATCCAGGGCGGCACGACGTCGGAGGGCATCCACCTGGCGGCCATGTGCGGCAGCATCGACCTGTTGCAGCGGTGCTTCACCGGCCTCGAACTCCGCAACGACCGGCTGATCCTCAATCCCCGGTGGCCGCGATCGCTGGGCGCACTGTCGTTTCGCATCTACTACCGGCGACACCGGCTGAAGCTGACCGTCAGCGGCAGCGGCGTCGAGGTGACCTCCGAGCAACGAGACGTCGACCCGATCGATGTCCAGTGTCGCGACTCGTTCGTGCAACTCGCCCCCGGACAAACGGTCGAGTTCTCATGAGATCGAGATCTCTCCGTCGCCGAACCCCGGTGAGAGTGCGCGTACTCCGCCTGATCGTCGCCGCCGTCGTCGCGACGGTGGCCGGACTCGTCCGTGTCGCCTATGTCCGCGACCTGGTCGCAGCTCGCAAACGGATCGGGTCGACCCCCCGACACATGGTCGAGTCGCGGTTCGGTGCGATCGATTACGCGGGACGCGGCGCCGGAGACCCACTGTTGGTGAGCCACGGCATCTTTCAGGGCTGCGATGGCGGACTGCTGTCGATGCGCGACCTGGTGGCGGACAGCCGGATCATCGCGCCGTCGCGCTTCGGCTACCTGGGATCGATGATGCCCGACGGTGCCTCGGTCGACGACCAGGCAGATGCATTCGCGGAATTGCTCGACCACCTCGGGTATCACGAGGTGGACGCCGTCGGGCTCTCGGCCGGCACGAGCGCCGCGGTCCGGTTCGCGCTTCGACATCCCGGACGGGTCCGGCATCTGGTCGTCATCTCGGGCAGCTTCCCGGGCAGCCGGACGACACGCATCCCGCCACGATGGGCTCGATCGTTCTACAACGATCCGGCGATGTGGTGGCTGAAGCACTTCGCCCGCCCGGCGTTCTTCCGCCTACTGGGTGTGCCCAGGGGTTTCCCACGTTCCCCCGCCCAGCGCCACGTCCTGACGGAGTTGTCGAACGCGATCTTCCCCATCGGCTTACGCAGGCGGGGTGCGGTCTTCGACGCATATGTCGCCGACCCCGAGATCAACACGTACCCACTCGAGGAGATCGCTGTCCCGACGCTCATCGTCCACGCCGTGGATGATCCACTGACGTCGTATTCCGCGGCCGCCGAGGCGGCGTCGAGGATTCCCGGCGCGCGACTGGTCAGCCTCGACTCCGGTGGACACCTGTTGCTCGGTCAGAGCGAACGGGTGCGTCGGGAACTCGCGGACTTCCTGGCTCAGAACCCGGACGGCTGATGCCGGCAAACCCGACTGCCGGCGCACACCGGGTCGAAGATCGTGCCGGGGAAGACCCAAAGGGGCCCGTGTCCCCACGGTCGCGAGTAACGTGCGCGAACACGGCCGCGTATCTTCTGAAAGCGCGACGACACACCGGTTCGAGGTGATATCGAATGTCGACCATCCGCGAGAACGCCGAAGCACCAACACTCGATCTGACCGATGTCGACGCCGCGGTCGAGAGGGCCGCGGCCGCCGCGACGGAGTTCCGCACGCTGGATCAGCAACGGGTCGACGCGATCGTCGCGGCCATGGCACGGGCCGGGGTGAGGGCCGCCGCCGAACTCGCCGCGGTGGCGATCGAGGAGACCGGCTTCGGGGTCTTCGAGGACAAGGTCGTCAAGAACTACATCGCCACGGAGTTCCTCTACGACCACCTCAAGGACAAGAAGTCGGTGGGCGTGATCGAGGAGGACGCCGAACGCGATGTCGCGCGCGTGGCCGAGCCGATCGGCGTCGTCCTCGCGATCACTCCGGTCACCAATCCCACGTCGACGGTGCTGTACAAGGCGATCATCGCGGCAAAGACCCGCAATGCCATCATCTTTCGCCCCTCACCGGTGGCGGCGCATTCCTGCGAACGGACGGTGGCGATCCTGCGCGAGGCAGCCGAGGCGGCCGGCATGCCCCCCGGCGCCCTGCAGGTGATTCCCGACGCCGCCCATGAGGTCACCCACTACCTGTTCCGGCACCGGCTCGTCGACTTCATCTGGGTCACCGGTGGACAGAAGATCGTCGCACTCGCCAACGCAGCCGGCAAACCAGGGCTCGGCGTCGGCCCCGGCAACGCACCGATCTACCTGCACCGAACCGCCGACATCAAGGGTGCCGTCGTCGACATCCTGATCTCCAAGACCTTCGATGCCTCCGTCATCTGCCCCGCCGAACAGACCTGCATCGTCGACGACGCGATCTACGACGCCACGGTTGCAGAGTTCCGTCGGATGGGCGCTCACCTGCTCACCGACGAGCAGGCGACGGCCATCGCCGACTTCGCGTTCGGCGACGGCGACAAGGTCAACCTCGGCGCGCTCGGCCAGCAGGCTCCCGAGTTGGCCGCCCGAGCCGGTTTCACCGTCGACCCCGCGGTGAAGGTGCTGCTGGCGCCACTTCCGTCGGATCTGGACGAGCTCGCGATCCACCCGCTGGTGCAGGAGAAGCTGATGCCCGTCCTCGGACTCGTCCGCGCCCGCGACGTGCAGCACGGGATCGACGCCGCGGTCCTGGTCACCGAGCACGGCGGCCTCGGCCACACCTCGGCCGTCTATACCGCCGACGAGTCGGTCGTCGACGCCTTCAGTGCCGCCGTACGCACCGGGCGGATTCTCGTCAACGCACCCACCGCAGTCGGGGCGCTGGGCGGGATCTACAACGACCTCGCGCCCACCTTCTCGCTGGGCTGCGGCACCTGGGGCGGGTCGAGCACCACCGAGAACGTGAACTACCTGCAGTTGCTGAACATCAAGACCGTGGCCCGTCGACGGTCCCCGTCCCAGTGGTTCCGCGTGCCCGCGAACACCTTCTTCAACGCCGGCGCACTGGACAATCTCCGCGACGTCCCGTGTACGGATGTCGTGGTCGTCACCGATGTCCTGAGCGAAGAACGCGGCGTGGTCGACGAGCTGCGTGCCCACCTGCGCGCACAGCACGTCAGGGTCTTCGCCGAGGTCGAGCCGGAACCGGATGAAGCGACGATCCGTCGGGGCGTCGCGGTGCTGCAAGGTCAGCGGCCGGATCTGCTCATCGCCGTCGGAGGCGGGTCGGTGCTCGACGCCGCCAAGGCGATCCGGCTCTTCTACGAGCACCCTGAGACCGACCTTGCGGAGTTGACGCTGCCGTTCCTCGATCCCCGGAAGCGGATCGCGGAGTACCCCCAGGACCCGCACACACTGCGACTGGTCGCGATTCCCACCACCGCCGGCACCGGTTCCGAGGTGTCGCCGGCCGCGGTGCTGACCGTAGCGGGCCGCAAGGAGACCCTCGTCGATTACTCGCTCGTCCCGGACATGGCGATCGTGGACCCGACACTGACCCTTTCCATGCCGCGCACGCTGACCGTCGACACCGGCATCGATGCGCTCACCCATGCGCTGGAAGCCGTCGCCTCGATCTTCGCCTCCCCGTACACCGACGCGTTCTGCGTCCAGGCCGCCCGACTGATCTTCGACGCGCTGCCCCGTGCGTACGACGATCCGGCCGACCTCGCGGCCCGAACCGACATGGCCAACGCGGCCACTCTCGCGGGTTTGGCCTTCTCGAACGCGTTCGTGGGGACCAATCACGCTCTCGCCCATGCCGTCGGCGCCAGGTTCAATATCGCGCACGGTCGGGTCAATGGTGTGTTCCTACCGCACACTCTGCGCTACAACGCCTCCGTGCCGACCAAGTTCATGCCCGCGCCGGGCTATTCGGCGTACGTCGCGCCGGACAAGTATGCGCAACTGGGTCGGGTCGTCTTCGGCGGCCGCGAACCGGCCGAGAGCCGGCGCCGGCTGTTCCAGGGCGTGGACGATCTGTTGCGCAGGTTGGGAATGCCACGCACACTCGCCGAGATCGGCGTGCCCGAAGCCGAGTTCCTCGACGCGCTGCCACAGCTGGCGATGACCGCCTTCGGTGATCTGAGCAACCGCACCAACCCGCGGATGCCGCTGATCAGTGAGATCACCGACCTGCTCCGGCTCGGGTACTTCGGTGAGACGGGCGGGCTCGGCGCCGACGATCCCGCTACGCAACCGCGATGACGTCATCTCGTGCCGGCGTCCGCGCCTCGGCACGACGCCGCGCGACCGAGTGTCCGACCAGGGTCGCCACCACGGTGACGGCGAGCAGCAGCGGGTAGCAACCGGCGTAGATCACGGCCAGTACATGGCCGCCCACGCCCGGGCCGGGACTTCGCGGCATCATGAACAGCCCCAGCGAGATCGCGTGATCAGAAGTCAGATAGGGCCCGCTGTCCCACCAGTGCCGCCACCAGGTGAAGGTGAGCGCGACGACGCCGGCCGGGGCGAGCCAGTACCACCAGGTCTGACGCGACCCATGCCGCAGGGCGAGATCGAGGGTCACCAGGAGCAGCGGTACGCACCACACCCAGTGGTGTCCCCATGCGAACGGCGACACCGCGCACATCGTCATCCCCACGATCGTCGCGGCCAGGAGCGGCTGCGACATCCGCCGGGCGACGACCGCGGCCCACAGGCCCAGTACCGCGACCACCAGTGCCGCGGGCACCCACAGCCACGACGGCGCCTCGAACACCGGCCCGCCCGGTCCCGGATGGCTGAAACGCCGGACGTCGAGGTGTGCCAGCATCTGCGAACCGAAGCCGCGGACCGACTGGTTGGCAGGCGAATCGGCACGGCCGATGCGGGCGGACTCGAACAGGTGACGAGTCCAGTACGTCCGGGCATCCGACCCGATGACGAGGAATCCGATCGCGACCGTGGCGCCGAAGGTGGCGATCGCGGTGGCCGCCGCACGCCACTGCCGCGTGACGACCAGATAGAAAACCGCGAACAGCGGCATCAGCTTGAGTCCGGCGGCGATCCCGAGCGCGATCCCCCGCCACCGCGAATCGACGCGCAGGAAGACCAGGTCGGTGAGGACAAGCGCCATCACGACGAGATTGATCTGGCCGAGCCAGATGGTGGTCCGCACGGGTTCGAGCGCGGTGACCGCGATCGAGAACAGGGCGGCGAACACGATGAGGCGGGCACCCAACCGGTAGCCCAGGCTGCGCGTGCCCAGCGCCACCACCGCGACGAGTGCGGCGAAACCGGTTGCCCACCAGATGATGTCGGCGAACCCGGCACCCAGCACGGCGAGCGGCACGAAGGCGATCGCCGCGAACGGCGGATACGTGAAGTGCAGGCGCCACAGGACCGGGGCGTCGTAGAGGGGGCGCGAGTCGAGCACGGCGTCGGCGCCGGCACGGTAGACGCGGACATCGGTCGCGTTCTCGAACAGCCCGTAGAACGGATTGGTGATCGGGAAAGCGCTGATGTGCCAGGCGATCACGCCGAGAGCCGCGATCCCCGCCAGCACGATCGCCCACGTCGGGATGGAACGGGAGTGGACGGTCGGTGCGGACACGCGGGCGAGACTACGCCCGAGCTGTGATCCAGATCACGAGAAACGCCGACGGTGCGCGAGTCGTTGCCGATTCGCGTCGAAACAGCACCCAGCACGCAGAAAGCCCCGCCGAGACTCGGCGGGGCTTTTCTCTGTGGTCCCGGCTGGGATCGAACCAGCGACCTTCCCGGTGTGAACGGGACGCTCTTCCACTGAGCCACGGGACCGTGTCGGGCGCCTGATGTCTGTGACAGGGGCGCCTGCGCACGAGCCAGAAGATTACACGGCTTGCGCAGAGTTCCCAAATCACGGACGTGCGCCACGTCACAGACGTCCGATTCGGCAGCCACCGGGAATCACACGCTGGGAATTCGCCGTTCGTCAAGCGTCTGACCTGCCGATTTGTAAAGTCCGGAATCGATCGCGTAAGTTTCTCTTCGCACCGCGAGCAGCAAGATCCACAAGATCGCTCGTGGGCATGCGGATGTAGCGCAGCTGGTAGCGCATCACCTTGCCAAGGTGAGGGTCGCGGGTTCGAATCCCGTCATCCGCTCGGCGCGAGTCGACCTCGCATCTGGTGGTGTGGCCGAGTGGTGAGGCAACGGCCTGCAAAGCCGTGTACACGGGTTCGATTCCCGTCGCCACCTCCACGCATCACAACTCAACACAGTCCCGCGCGATTAGCTCAGTGGGAGAGCGCTTCCCTGACACGGAAGAGGTCACAAGTTCAATCCTTGTATCGCGCACCACGAGAGAAGTCAGCCCCGGTCCCCGGCCGGGGCTTTCTCTTGGCCACGCGGGCAGTGCCATCGCTCGTGAGCATGCGGATGTAGCGCAGCTGGTAGCGCATCACCTTGCCAAGGTGAGGGTCGCGGGTTCGAATCCCGTCATCCGCTCGTAGGAAGAAAAGCCCCGGTCCCCGGACCGGGGCTTTTCTGTGACTTGCACGTGCCCAGCGACGGCAAATTCGTGCCATGTCATCCAGATCTCACCATTGGACATTTGACCCGTCCATAGCGTCCCGAACAGGTCGGGACAAGACGAAATGGGTGAGGCAATTGATCAAACGGACCATCGTTACCGGACTGGCGACGGTCGCCGCCGGGGGGTTGGCGCTCTCCATCGCACCCGGTGTCGCGCAGGCAGCCGACAACGGTCAGCGGACAGGTCCTGTCCAGTTCTGGGCCGAGAACCAGGGAAACTGCAAGGTGGAGTTCACCATCAAGAACACCACCAACGTCACGAGCTAAACGATCGACTGGCAGATCGACGACGAACCGCTGCGCGACGTCGACTATGCCGACTTCAAGGTCGGACGGACCGGTGGGATGCACACGACGGTCAACGATGCCCCGCGGTGGCCGGACGACATCGCAACCGAAGGTGAGAACACCGAGCAGAACCGGTGGATGGTGAGCAACCGCAGCGTGTCCACAGCCACGTACACCAAAGATCTGAAGAATCTGAGCGACTCCTACAATCCGCCGCTCCCCAATCCGGACGCCGCGACACACACGGTGAAGTACCGGATGGTCCTCGGCCCGCCCGGGAACAACGGTGAAGGCGGGGGCGAATGGATCGGGAACCGTGAGTGGCACACCGTGACCGTGACCGGTTGCGCCGGCTCCGGAGGCGGCTCGCTCGACGGTCTCTTCGGTTCCAGCTGAGTTCATCGCCATGTTCGCGGGGCCGGAATCAGGTGACTTTCGGCCCCGCGATCGGGGCGCCCGACGGTCTTAGTCTGGGAATGTGCCCGCGATCGCGATCCAGGAGCTGACCAAGTCGTTCGACCATGTCAGGGCCCTCGACGCCTTCGACCTGACCGTCACCGAGGGCGAGGTCCACGGATTCCTGGGACCCAACGGCTCCGGCAAGACCACCACCATCCGTGTTCTGCTCGGATTGCTGCGCGCGGATTCGGGCGTCGTCCGCGTCCTGGACCGAGATCCGTGGCGCGACAACGTGAATCTGCACGGCCGCATCGCGTATGTACCCGGAGAGGTGAATCTGTGGCCGGGCGTGACCGGCGGAGAGGTCATCGATCTCCTGTGCAACCTCCGCGGTGACCGTGACCGGCGTCGTCGTGACGAATTGATCGAGCGATTCGAACTCGACCCGCGGAAGAAGGCCCGGACCTATTCGAAGGGCAACCGGCAGAAGGTCGCCTTGATCGCCGCGCTGGCCTCCGACGCCGAACTGCTCCTGCTCGACGAGCCGACGTCCGGTCTGGATCCGCTCAAGGAGGCCGAGTTCCAGCGGTGCATCCAGGAGGAACGCCGGAACGGTCGCACCGTTCTGCTGTCGAGTCACATCCTGGCCCAGGTCGAGGCGCTCTGCGACCGGGTCACCCTCATCCGGGCCGGGCGGACGGTGGACAGCGGATCACTGTCGGAGCTGCGCCACCTCGGTCGGCTCGAGATCAGTGCCGAGACCGCCCACGATCCCTCGACGCTCGACGCGGTCCCCGGCGTGCACGACCTGATCCGCGACGGACACCGCATCCGCTGCACCGTCGACGCCGCCGCCCTGGACACCGTGGTGCGCGAACTCGCGACCCTGGGTGTCCACGATCTGACCAGCGCCCCGCCGACGCTGGAGGACATCTTCCTCCGGCACTACGGAACCGGCACCCGGGCGACTGGGGCCTGAGGAGATCCGATGGCGGAGATCGAGATGGTGCAGGTCGCGGAGCGGAACACGGTACGTGGCGCCGGACGGACTGCGGACGCCACCGGGCTCCGAACACTTCTGAAGTTCTACGTTCGGCGCGAACGAGCCGCGCTCGTGGCGTGGATCGGCGGTACCGCCGCCCTGGTGGGATTCCAGGCCGTCGCCAGCCAGAACCTCTACGACACCCCGGCCAAGCTGGCCGCCCTCCGCGAGACCATCGGCGGAAGTCCCGCGGTGATCGCGCTCGGCGGCCCGGAGCAGCTGCTCGCCACCATCGGCGGCGAGGTCGTGTTCGAGATATTCGGCTATGCCGCCATCGTTCTCGGACTCATGTCGATGTTTCTCGTCGGTCGCCACACGCGTACCGACGAGGAGAACGGTCGCGCCGAACTCCTCCGCTCGACGCGGGTCGGCCGCGATGCGCCGGTCGCGACCGCATTGACTCTTGCGGCCGTCGCGAATCTTGCCGCCGGGGTCGCCGTCGTGATCACCGCCGTCGCCACCGGCCTCCCGCTCGGCGGTTCCGTACTCTTCGGCGCGGCACTGGCCGGAGTGGGCCTCACCTTCGCGACACTGACGGCACTGGCCGCGCAGATCTTCGAGAATCCCCGCAGCGTCTACGGTTCGATCACCGCGATGCTCGGGCTGGCGTATGTGCTGCGGGCGATCGGTGATGTCGGCAACGGAGCGATGTCGTGGCTCTCCCCCATCGGCTGGGGTCAGCGCACGTACCCGTACGTCGACGACAGGTGGTGGCCGATCCTGCTTCCACTCGTGGCAGCGACGCTGACCATCGCAGCCGCCGTGGCGGTCTCCGAGCACCGCGATTTCGGCGCCGGGATCTTCGGCAACCGGGCCGGGCGCGCAGAGGCGTCGTGGCTGTTGCATACGACGACGGGTCTGGCGTGGCGTCTGCACCGCGGGTCGATCGCCGCCTGGGCGACAGGCGTGTTCGTCCTATCGGCCGCCTACGGCTCGTTCGGCGACGCGATCACCGACTTCATGGAGAACAACCCTCAGATCGCGGAGTTCCTGCCCGGCGGCGCCGAGGACGCCGTGGACGCCTACCTCGCACTCACGCTCACGATCGCCGCCCTGATGTCGGCCGGATACGGGGTGAACAGCGCCTTGCGGGCACGCCGTGAGGAAACCGCCGACCGGGCGGAGTCGCTCGTCGCCGCGAACACCAACCGGCTCTACTGGTTCGGCGGCCACATCACGATGGCACTCGTCGGCAGCGCCGCCGTCCTGGCGGCCGGCGCGGTGGGCGAAGGGCTGGCCTACGGCCTCACCATCGGCGATCCCGGTCAGATCCCACGCCTTCTCGCCGCGGCAGCGGTGTACGTCCCGGCGGTCTGGTTGATCCTCGCGGTCGCCGTGGCCGGCATCGGCTTCGTGCCCCGAGCGGCCGCGATCATCGCCTGGACGTACTTCGCGTACTGCCTGGTCGCCGAGATCCTCGCCGAATCGTTCAACCTGCCCGAATGGACCCGCGCCGCATCACCGTTCCAGCATCTGCCGCAGGCCCCGCTCGACAGTGTGGGGGCGGGAGGCATCCTCGGGGTCACGGCGCTCGCACTGTTTGCCGTGATCCTCGGAGTCGTCGGCTTCGGCAGGCGCGACCTGGGATAGACGCTGCTCCGCTCTCCTACTTGCGCAGATCCTTACGGAGAATCTTGCCCGACGCCGACTTCGGGATCGCCTCGATGAACTCCACCGCACGAACCTTCTTGTGCGGGGCCACCTTCGACGCCACGAACTCCATCACCTCGTCGGCGGTGAGCTCGGCCTCGGGCTGCCGGACGACGAACGCCTTCGGGATCTCCTCCCCCGACTCCGCATCGATCACACCGATGACCGCCGAGTCCGCGATCTTCTCGTGCGTCAGCAGCAACGCCTCCAACTCGGCCGGCGGCACCTGGTAGCCCTTGTACTTGATGAGCTCCTTGAGCCGGTCGACGATGTAGACACACCCCGTCGGATCGACCTGCGCCATGTCACCGGTGTGCAGGAAGCCGTCGGCGTCGATCGTGTCGGCGGTGGCCTGCTCGTTGTTGAGGTAACCGAGCATCCACGTTCGGCCCCTTCACCCACAACTCACCCGGCTCCGAGAGACCCTCGGTCGGCAGCGGGACTTCCTCTCCGGTGGCCGGGTCGACGATCTTGTTCTCCGAGTTCGGCACCGGCCAGCCCGTCGACGACAGGGGCGGATCTTCGAGTCCGAGAAGCGCTTTCCCATCGAACGGGATGATGTGGGACACCGGGGACAACTCGCTCATGCCGTAGCCCTGCAGCATGTGCAGGTCCAGACGCTTGGCAACGGCCTGGCCCAGCTCGTCGTCGAGCGGAGCCGCGCCCGACATCATCGTGTGCAGCGACGACAGGTCGTAGTCGTCCACGATCGGATGCTTCGCCAGGGCGACGGCGACCGGCGGCGCGATGTAGGCCATCGTCACCTTGTGGTCCTGGATGTTCTCCAAGAACTCCACGAGGTCGAACTTGGGCATGACGACCAGCGAGGACCGGTTGAACAGCGCCGCGTTCAGCAACACGGTCATGCCGTAGATGTGGAAGAACGGCAGCACCGCGATCACCACGTCGTCGGCGGTCATGCCCTGCAACGGCTTCAGCTGGGCGACATTGGCGACCAGGTTCCGGTGTGAGAGCGCAACACCCTTCGGATTGCCGGTGGTCCCGGAACTGTAGGGCAACACCGCCACATGGGTGGCCGGGTCGAAGGACACCTGAGGCGCGGGCAATCGGGCGCCGAGCATGTCGGCGGCGTTCGGGTGAGCCGAGGCGTCCTGTCCCTCACCGTCGAGGACGACGAGGCTCGTGTCATCCAGCCCGACCTCGGCGACGGCGGCCTTCGGCTGAGCAGCCATCGGCGAGATCGTGACCAGCATCGTGGCACCGGAATCGCGGAGCTGCTTGGCGATCTCGGGCGCGGTGAACAGCGCGTTGATCGTCGTCGCGGTGGCCCCGGCCCGCAGGATTCCGTGGAAGACCGACGCGAACGCCGGGATGTTGGGCGAGAGGATG
>NZ_BACI01000013.1 GCF_000225505.1 Gordonia alkanivorans NBRC 16433
CCTGGCCGCCGACACCCAGCCCTGGCTGGCGGTGTTCAAAGACGCCACCGCCGTCCCGCTGTACTTCGGACGCGGCAAGAGGTTGGCCACCCGTGAACAACGTCTCGTGTCCTTCGCCCGACCCGACGGCGAGGTCTGTTCCACCCCCGACTGCGGCATATCCGCCGCGCACGTGGAAATGCACCACGCGCAACTGGATTGGGGTCTCGGTGGACTCACCGACATCACCGACCTCGCACCGGCGTGCCCGAAACACAATCGCATGGTCGGCGAGCAGGTAGGTCAGTTCACCACCCGCATGGTCCGTGAAGGCCCCGACGAAGGTCGCTGCGCCTGGCGGTTGAACGCCGAACCCGGCGCCCCACCCAACCCCGAACACATCAACCGGCGACCCGACATCCCCCGCCGATTCGCCGAACAACTCAACAAGGTGCGCACCGAGATCCACGGACCCGACGAGGAGTCCGGCGCTGAAACGCGCCTTCACCTGCGCGAGGTCATCGACCTCCGCAACGCCACCGACGCCGAAGCCACCCTCGCCTCGCTGCTCCTCGCCGCCGCCTACCCGACCCTCGCATCCGTATGACGTTGTGTCCGGAATGCGGGCACAACATCATAAGGTTCAACCGCCTCACCTGCGACGAAATCCGGACCTCAACTACATGATCGTCGTGATGTTCCTCGCGCAGGCGGGCCGAGTGGAGCTCACCGTCGGCGACATCGCCCTCGGCATGGCCCTCGCGATCCTGCTGAACATGGGCACCATCACCGTGCCCGGCGGTTTCCCGGTGGTCGCGACCCTTCCTCGCCACGTCGCTCGACCTCATGCCTAGGCCCCACGACCTGCGGGTACTTGGACCTCAATGATCCCGAACCGGCTGCGGGCGTTGTTTTTCCGCAGTAGCGTCACGGACATGCCAGCATATTGGGTCATGTTCGTCGTCGCGCTGATCTCCTGCATCATCATCGGGGTCGGGTTCATCGTCGGCATCCCCGGCAACAAGGACTGATCGCCGGCCCCTCCTCTGCGGCCGCATCGAGAGTGCGCGCCGCAGGTCAACGTCGCGCGCACCACTTCGACACGCGCACAACTTCGACACGATCGCCACTTCTGGCGCATGAGCGCTGGTCACAGCCAGCGCTTGTGCGCCGG
>NZ_BACI01000012.1 GCF_000225505.1 Gordonia alkanivorans NBRC 16433
GATGACCGCCAACCTCACCCCCGAACTCCTCGCCCGCATCACCATGCTGCTCGCCGTCTGGGCCAAACCCGGCATGAACAACCCCGACGACCCCGACTCCCCCCACGGTTCCATCGAGGACGCCGACCCCGAGGCGGTCGAAGCCGCAGCCGCACGCGACGACCGCACCCCCGCCCAGCTCAACCACGACGCCCTCAACGCACTCCTGAAAGCCGTGTTCGACGACGGACTCCTGGGTAAGAGCCACCGCGGGTTACCCATCCAGCTGATCATCAAAGCCGATCTCAACGACCTACGACGCGAAGCCGGGTTCGCCACCACCGCGACCGGCACCCTGATCCCGATCACCGACCTCGTCAA
>NZ_BACI01000011.1 GCF_000225505.1 Gordonia alkanivorans NBRC 16433
CTGTGGTGTGTGGGTGTTGTTGGTAAGTCCTCGGCCGATTAGTACCAGTCACCTGAACACATTGCTGTGCGTACAGTTCTGGCCTATCAACCCCATGGTCTGTAGGGGGCCTTAACCCCGCAAAAGGGGGTGAGAAACCTCATCTTGGAACAGGCTTCCCGCTTAGATGCTTTCAGCGGTTATCCCTTCCGAACGTAGCTAACCAGCAGTGCCCCTGGCGGGACAACTGGCACACCAGAGGTTCGTCCGTCCCGGTCCTCTCGTACTAGGGACAGGTTTCCTCAAGTTTCTTACGCGCGCGGCGGATAGAGACCGAACTGTCTCACGACGTTCTAAACCCAGCTCGCGTGCCGCTTTAATGGGCGAACAGCCCAACCCTTGGGACCTACTCCAGCCCCAGGATGCGACGAGCCGACATCGAGGTGCCAAACCATCCCGTCGATATGGACTCTTGGGGAAGATCAGCCTGTTATCCCCGGGGTACCTTTTATCCGTTGAGCGACACCGCTTCCACTTGCCGGTGCCGGATCACTAGTCCCGACTTTCGTCCCTGCTCGACATGTACGTCTCACAGTCAAGCTCCCTTGTGCACTTACACTCAACACCTGATTGCCAACCAGGCTGAGGGAACCTTTGGGCGCCTCCGTTACTCTTTGGGAGGCAACCGCCCCAGTTAAACTACCCACCAGGCACTGTCCCTGAACCCGATCAGGGTCCGAGGTTAGAAGTCCAATACGATCAGAGTGGTATTTCAACAACGACTCCATGAACACTGGCGTGCCCACTTCACAGTCTCCCACCTATCCTACACAAACCGAACCGAACACCAATACCAAGCTATAGTGAAGGTCCCGGGGTCTTTTCGTCCTGCCGCGCGTAACGAGCATCTTTACTCGTACTGCAATTTCGCCGAGTCTGTGGTTGAGACAGCAGAGAAGTCGTTACGCCATTCGTGCAGGTCGGAACTTACCCGACAAGGAATTTCGCTACCTTAGGATGGTTATAGTTACCACCGCCGTTTACTGGGGCTTAAATTCTCAGCTTCGCCACCCAAAGGTGACTAACCGGTCCTCTTAACCTTCCAGCACCGGGCAGGCGTCAGTCCGTATACATCGTCTTACGACTTCGCACGGACCTGTGTTTTTAGTAAACAGTCGCTTCTCTCTGGTCTCTGCGACCCACACCCGCTCAGAGAGTAAATCTCGTCACCGGTCTGGGTCCCCCTTCTCCCGAAGTTACGGGGGCATTTTGCCGAGTTCCTTAACCACAGTTCTCTCGATCGCCTTAGTATTCTCTACCTGACCACCTGTGTTGGTTTGGGGTACGGGCCGTGTACCAACTCACTAGAGGCTTTTCTCGGCAGCATAGGATCATGGAATTCGCCGCAACGGCTACGCATCACCTCTCAGGCTTATGTGTTCCGGATTTGCCTAGAACACGCCCTACAGGCTTACACCAGTACAACCACTGACTGGCCCCACTACCTTCCTGCGTCACCCCATCGCTTGCCTACTACCAGCCAAGGTCCCATGCATCACCCCACCCGGCACCCGAAGGTGCTCCTGGGGGATCTGGATGGTTAGTACAACTGATTCAGCATGGGCGCGGATACACGGGTACGGGAATATCAACCCGTTGTCCATCGACTACGCCTGTCGGCCTCGCCTTAGGTCCCGACTCACCCTGGGCGGATTAGCCTGGCCCAGGAACCCTTGGTCATTCGGCGGAAGAGTTTCTCACTCTTCTTTCGCTACTCATGCCTGCATTCTCACTCCCACACCCTCCACCACTAGATCACTCTGTGGCTTCCACGGATGCAGGACGCTCCCCTACCCACCCACACACCTGGTTGACACTCCGTAGAACATCAACGGGCTAACGTGTGAGTGCCGCGGCTTCGGCGGTGTACTTGAGCCCCGCTACATTGTCGGCGCAGGATCACTTGACCAGTGAGCTATTACGCACTCTTTCAAGGGTGGCTGCTTCTAAGCCAACCTCCTGGTTGTCTTCGCGACCCCACATCCTTTTCCACTTAGTACACGCTTAGGGGCCTTAGCCGGCGATCTGGGCTGTTTCCCTCTCGACTACGAACCTTATCGCCCGCAGTCTCACTGCCACACTCTCACTTACCGGCATTCGGAGTTTGGCTGACGTCAGTAACCCTGTGGGGCCCATCGGCCATCCAGTAGCTCTACCTCCGGTAAGAAACATGTGACGCTGCACCTAAATGCATTTCGGGGAGAACCAGCTATCACGGAGTTTGATTGGCCTTTCACCCCTACCCACAACTCATCCCCTCCATTTTCAACTGAAGTGGGTTCGGGCCTCCACGACGTCTTACCGTCGCTTCACCCTGGCCATGGGTAGATCACTCCGCTTCGGGTCTAGACCCGGCGACTCAAACGCCCTATTCAGACTCGCTTTCGCTACGGCTACCCCACACGGGTTAACCTCGCCACCGAGCACTAACTCGCAGGCTCATTCTTCAAAAGGCACGCCATCACCCACCCTCCGAAGAGGCACAGGCTTTGACGGATTGTAAGCGTCCGGTTTCAGGTACTATTTCACTCCCCTCCCGGGGTACTTTTCACCTTTCCCTCACGGTACTTGTCCGCTATCGGTCACCAGGAAGTATTCAGGCTTACCGGGTGGTCCCGGCAGATTCACAGCAGATTCCACGAGCCCGCTGCTACTTGGGCACCCATCACGCAAGACCATGTGTTTTCAGCTACCGGACTCTCACCGTCTACGGCAGACCATTCCAGGCCACTTCACCTAACACACGATTTTCTGACTCACGCTTCCACAGGCAGATGGAAGAAGATGAACCCCACAACACCACACACACAACCCCTACCCGGTATCACATGCGCATGGTTTAGCCTCATCCGCTTTCGCTCGCCACTACTCACGGAATCACTTTTGTTTTCTCTTCCTATGGGTACTGAGATGTTTCACTTCCCCACGTTCCCTCCACACCCCCTATACATTCAGAGGTGGGTAACACGACATCACTCGTGCTGGGTTTCCCCATTCGGACACCCTCGGATCACAGCTCGTTTGACAACTCCCCGAGGACTATCGCGGCCTACCACGTCCTTCATCGGCTCCTGGTACCAAGGCATCCACCGAACGCCCTTACACACTTACAACAACACCTACAAACCACCCCCAC
>NZ_BACI01000010.1 GCF_000225505.1 Gordonia alkanivorans NBRC 16433
ATGGCATGGCGAATGGTGATGCGCCGCATCCCGAATCGGTGGATGACCATCATCGGTGACACCGCCCAGACCTCCGACGAAGCGGGCACCCGGTCGTGGGGTGAGGTCCTCGAGCCGTACGTCGCGAAACGCTGGCAGTTCAAGGAGTTGTCGGTGAACTACCGCACGCCCAGCGAGATCATGACCTACGCCGCTCGCGTCCTCGACGAGATCGGCAACGGCGAGACCGCGCCGACCTCGTTGCGCAGCAACGGTATCGAACCGGTGGCGATCGCGGTGGACGACACCGGTGACGCGGCGAGCATCGCGGCAGGCGTGTTCCACGCCGTCGATCTCGCCGAACCCGACGGACTCACGGCCGTCGTCGTCCCCGACACGCTGGTCGATGTGGTGGCCGCCGCCCTGGACCCGGACGCGTTCGACGCGAAGGGTGTGGCAGCCCCGAAGGTCTACACGGTCCGGACCTGCAAGGGTCTCGAGTTCGACACCACGATCGTGGTCGAGCCCGCCGCGATCATCGCCCAGTCACCGCGCGGTCTCAGCGACCTGTATGTCGCGCTGACCCGTGCCACTCAGCGTCTGCTGGTCGTGCACGACGAGCCGCTGCCCGCGGTGCTGGCGGATCTGCCTGCCGTCACCGACGCCGCGACTCCGCGTCGCTGATCGCTGCGTCGATCCGCGGTCCGAACTCCGACAGGGCGTCGCTGCCGACGATGCCGAGATGGTCGGTGTCGATGTCGATCCGCGTGATGCCGCCGCCCAGGTAGGGCGCCCAGCGGTTCGGGCCTCCGTCCGCCGATTCCTCGGTGTCGCTGTCAGCGGCGACGATGAGCATGGTGTCGCCGTCGTACGGTCGTGGCCGGTGCGAGATCGTGCGCTCGGCAGAACTCGTCATACGCGTCAGCATCCGGTCGAAGGACTCCGCATCGAGCAGTCCGAGTCCGGTGACCTTGTCCCGGATCGCGGCGGCGATCGTCTCGGGCGCAACCGATCCCGCGTCGTCGGGGTCGACGAGCTCGTCGACGTCGATGACCTCACGCCAACCGCCGAGCAACTCCGAGGCCAGCTCTCGGGCGTCGATGTCCACCGACATCTCCCCGTCGTCCGTCCAGCTCGGCGCCAGCTCGACGTCGTCGGCCGGGTAGCTGTCGAGCAGACCCAGGAATCCGACGTCCTCGCCGCGCAACCGCAGTTCGACGGCCATCTCCTGTGCGATCAGGCCACCGATCGACCACCCCAGCAGATGGTATGGGCCCTCGGGAGCGATGCGTCGGATCTCGTCGACGTAGCGTACGGCGAGATCGTGCACCGTGGCGTCGGGGAGATCGCCGGCCACCACATACGGATCCTGGAGTCCGTACACCGGTCGGTCGTCGAGATACGGCGCCAGGCCACCGAACAACCACGCCAATCCATCGGCGGGATGCACACAGAACACCGGGTTCCGTGCACCCTCCCGACGCAGCGGTACGACGACGCCGCCGTTCGTCGGGTCGGACGCATCCGCGTCCACGGGTTCCGGTTCGAGGTGTGCGGCCAGCCGCGCGCCGAGGTCGCGAGGCGTCGGTCCGGCGAACACCCAGGCGACCTCGACCGGGATGCCCGTGCGACGACGGAGTTCGGCGACGAGACGGACCGCGGACAGTGACGTCCCACCGACGTCGAAGAATCCCTGGGCCGCGCTCGTGACCGCAACCCCGGTGACCGTGGACATGCACTCGGCGACGAGTTCCTCCCACTCCCCGGCCGGCGCCACCGGCTGCTCCGCGACGTGCGCCTCGTGACCGGCCTCCCGGATCACCGCCGACATCTTCGCGTGGTCCGGTCGTCCGTCGTCCCCGACCGGGATCTCGTCGACGATGGCCAGGACCGACGGGACACAATGCGGTGCAATGACTTCGACGGCAGCGCGACGAACATCGTCGGCGGTGATGTCGGCGCTGATGCCATCGCGGTCGACGCTCACCCACCCGTGGATCTCGATGCCGTCGTCGCTCGGGACAGCGACGACACTGCTCGCTCGCACACCGTCGAGTCCGGCTAGGGCCGTCTCGACCAGGTCGAGATCGACGCGCAGCCCGCCTCTCCGGACCTGACGGTCGAGCCGGCCGAGGACCTCGACCCGGGGTTCCGCGCCGTCATCCAGCCACCGTGCGAGCACACCGGTCGATGCGCCGGCGGTGCGCAGTTCACCGGGGATTCGGGCCGGCAGCGCCCGCCCGGAGGTGTCGACGACGACCGCGCCCGGCGCTCCCTCGATACCGAGCCGGCGACGATCGTCCTCGGTCACCAAGTCGATCTCACCCAGCAGGGTGGTGGTCGGTTCGTCCGCGGTGATCGCATCGATGATCCGCTCGAAGACATCGCGGAACACCGCGACCGTCTCCGGATCGAAGAGTGCTGCTGCGTAATCGATCTCGCCGGTGATGACGGCCCCGTCGGGGGTGGTCGTCTCCGCGAGCCCGAGGGTCAGGTCCACCTTGGCGGGCGGCGGCCCGGGATCGACGGGTTGCACGTGGAATCCGTCCGCGAACTCGGTCATAACCGCCAACTGATCGCTGTGTCCGGCCGAGGTGTCGGCAAGGTAGTTGATCATGACCTGGACGAGCGGGGCGTGCGCGGTGGACCGGACGGGCGTGAGGCGTTCGACGAGCGTCTCGAACGGGATGTCCGCGTGCGCGAAGGCCGCCGCATCGGTGTCGCGTACCTGATCGAGCAGATCGGCGACGGTGTCGTCGGCGCCGATCTCCGTCCGCAGGACGACGGTGTTGATGAACATGCCGATCATCCTCGTCGTCGCAGCCTGCCCTCGACCCGAGACCGCGGCACCGATACTCACGTCGTCGACGTCGGCGAGTCTGGCGAGCGCCGCGGCGAATGCGGCGTGGCACACCATGAACGGCGTCAGCCCGTGCGCCCGGGCGGTACGGGCGACCGCGGCGCTGCGTTCGGGCCCGAATTCGATCGGCAGTCGTGCGCCCCGGTGATCGATCACCGGTGGCCGCGGCCGGTCGGTCGGAAGGTCGAGGGCCGCGGGGATGCCGTCGAGCGCCGTCGACCAGTAGTCGAACTGGGCAGCCATCAGCGAGGTCGGGTCGTCGAGGTCGCCGAGAGTCGCGCGCTGCCAAAGCGTGTGGTCGACGTAACCCACCGGAAGCGGCTCCGGCGCGGGCAGATTCGTTCCCGACGTTCGCGCCTGGTACGCAACCATCAGTTCCCCGGTCAGGATCTGCAGGGATGCGGCGTCGCCGGCGATGTGGTGGATCACCACGACGACGCGGTATCCGCCGTCGACGGGCGCGATCGCGACCCGCACCGGGAGGTCGACGGTGACGTCGAATCCCTCGGCGCAGACCGCCATCGCGGCGTCGACATCGGCTGTCTCGTCCCACCGCAGGCGGGTTGCCACGTCGCTCGTGCCGAGCACGAGCTGTACCGGTGTCCCATCCACCGCCATCGGGTAGACGGTGCGCAACGGTTCGTGTCGGGCGATGACGTCGAGCAAGGCCTCGCGCAGCGCGGCGAGGTCCGGTTCGCCGAGCACATCGAAGGCGACGGGCATGTTGTACACCGGCGATGCCACATCGAACTGGTTGATGAACCAGATCCGTTGCTGCGCATACGACAGCGGGATCTGCGCGGGGCGCCGACGACGGCTCAACGGTTGCACCGACAGACGCCGCTGGGTCAGCGTACGCGCGAGCTCTCGTACAGTCGGTGCGCGGAAGATGTCACGGATGTCGATGTCCACCCCGAGACGTTCGGCGACGCCGGCCACGACACGCAGTGCGGCAAGCGAATGCCCGCCGAGGTCGAAGAACGACACTGTCACCGAGACCTCGTCGAGTGCCAGGACGTCGGCGAAGACCGCCGCCAGAGCGCGCTCGATTCCGTCGGCGGGCGGGACGAACTCGGCCGACACCGCGGCCGGAGCGGGCAGCGCACGACGGTCGAGCTTGCCGGTGGCGGTCAGCGGGACGTCGTCGAGGATCACCCACTGCGTCGGCCGCATGTACTGCGGCAGTGTCTCGACCACGCGGGCCCGAACCACATCGAGGTCGACGTCGCCGGCGAGATAACCGACCAGGACCTCGCCCGTCGGCCCGTTGCGGACGGTCGCCGCGGCGTGCGTGATGCCGTTGATCTGCGCGAGGATCGATTCGATCTCCGCCAGCTCGATGCGCTGTCCGCGGAGTTTCACCTGGAAGTCGGAGCGCCCGAGGTACTCGAGTTCACCTTCCGCATTCCATCGGACCAGGTCGCCGGTCCGGTACAGACGGGCGCCTGAACGGCCGGTGGGGTCGGCGACGAAGCGCTCGGCGGTGAGATCCGGTCGGGACGCGTAGCCGCGAGCCAGCTGCCCACCGCCGACATAGAGTTCGCCGACGACCCCGACCGGTGCGGGTTGCAGCCGGTCGTCGAGGACCCAGGTCGTGGTGTTCGCGATCGGCCGGCCGATCGGCACGGTCACCTCGTCGGTGCCGAGGCGGTGAGCGGTGACCTCGACCGCGGCCTCCGTGGGCCCGTACAGGTTGTCCATGTCCGCGTCCGGGACCAGCGCACCCAGCGCATGCGCGGTCGCCGCGGGCAGCGCCTCGCCGGAGGCGTGGATGCGCCGCAACGTCGCCAGGGCCGCGCGCCGCTCGGGGTTGTCGCCGACGTACTCGGCGAACGCCGCCATCATCGACGGCACGAAGTGGATCGACGTGATCCCCTGGCGCCTAACCTCGTCGAGGACGTAGGCCGGGTCGATGTGCCGACCGTCCTCGGCGATCACCAGCCTGGCGCCGGCCATCAGTGGCGCGAACAGTTCCGGCACCGACACGTCGAAGGTGGCCGGGGTCTTCAGCATCACGACGTCGTCGTCGCTCAATGGTTCCCGGATGTGCATCCAGGCGAGACGGTTCAGGACTGCCCGGTGACTGACCGTGACGCCCTTGGGTGTTCCCGTCGATCCGGAGGTGAACAGCGTGTACAGCGCGTTGTCGGGGTCGACCACCCGACGGAATGCGGCGCGGGACACCGCCGCGGCGTGGTCGTCGGCAACCGGGGTGTCGGCGTCGACCACCAGGACGTGCGGTGTGACACCGGCGAGGACCTCGGGTCGAGGGTCTGCGGCCAGGATCACCGAGATCGACGCCGCGTCGATCATCGCCGCGAGTCGCTCCGCGGGCGTTGCCGGGTCGATGACCACGTAGGCGCCACCGGCGGCGACCACGGCGTGGATCGCCAGGACGAGCTCGACCGAACGCGGGATGCACACGCCCACTGCGACATCCGGTCCCACGCCGTGGCCCGAAAGCCGCTGCGCGAGATCGGACACCCGGGTGGTGAACTCCGCGTAGGTCAGCGTCCGATCCCCCGCCACCAGAGCTATCGCGCCGGGGGTGCGTCGGGCCGCGGCGTCGACCGCCTCGGAGACCGTCGACCACGGCACGGACAGGTCCGGGCCGGAAACCAGTTCGGCGATCCGCGTGCGCTCGGCGTCGTCGGTCAGATCGATCTCGCCCACCGGCCGACCGTCGATTTCCGTACCGGTGAGAGTCTCGAGCACACGGATCAGCCGCGTGATCATCACCTCGATGGTCGACGCGTCGAACAGGTCTGTCGCGTAGACGATCTCGACCGGCCACGCACCCTGGGGGGCCACGCTGACCGCGACGGTCAGGTCGAGCTGAGTGGTCCCGGTGGACACCGCGAGAGGTTCCAGACGGAGTCCGCCGGGGGCCTCGGCTGCGTCGGCGGTCCCAGCAGTGCCCGTGGCGTGCAGCACCGACAGCATCACCTGGCTCAGCGGGGCGAAGGCCTCGGATCGCGCCGGGGACAGCCGGTCGACGAGGTAGTCGAACGGGACATCCGCGCGGGCGAGCGCGTTGACGTCGTCGACGCGGACGCGGTCGAGGAAGTCCCGGACATCGATCGCCGGGTCGACCTCCGTCCGCAGGACCAGGGTGTTGACGAACATGCCGACCAGGTCGTCGAGATGAGCGTGGCCGCGCCCGGCGACCGGCGTGCTGATCGCGATGTCGCGGCTCGCCGACAGGCGGGCGAGGAGGATCGCGAGCGCTGCGTGGATCGTCATGAAGTCGGTGATCCCGCGATCCCGGGACACCGCGGAGATCCGGGTGGCCAGGTCGGCCGGGATCTCCGCGGTGATACGGCCGCCACGCTGAGAGGCAACCGGCGGCCGTGGGCGATCTGTCGGCAACGGGAGGAGGTCGGGCAGGTCCGACAACCTGTTGACCCAGTACCCGACCTGCTTGCCGAGCACCGAGTCCGGGGCGTCGACATCGCCGAGGGTCTGCCGTTGCCACAGTGCGTGGTCAGCGAACTGGACCGGTAGCTCGGTGAACGCCGGCGGCCGTCCCTCGGCACGCGCGAGGTACGCCGTCCACAGGTCGGACAGCAACGGTCGCATCGACTCGCCGTCGGCCGCGATGTGATGGAGAAGGACGACGAGGAGGTGATCGTCACCGTCCGGGCCGTCGTCTCCGGCTGCCAGGAGACGTACGCGCAGCGGGATCTCGGTGGTGATGTCGAAGCCGGGCGGCCCGAGGAGCACGGACAGGTCGTCGGCGGCGAGCGGATCGGCGGGCAGCGTGTCGGTTTCCCACCGCAATGCCGTTCGGGCTTCCTCGATGTCGAGGATTCGCTGGAAGGGTTCACCCGCGTCGGCCGGGAAAACGGTGCGCAGGATCTCGTGCCGCGCGAGCACATCGACGACGGCGTTGCGCAGCGCCGACCGATCGAGCGGACCGCGTAGTCGTACGGCCAACGGGATGGTGTAGGCCGCCGACTCCGGTTCGAACCGGTTGAGGAACCAGATGCGTTGCTGCGCATACGACAACGGAATCCGGTCTGGGCGGTCGACGACGCGCACCAGTGGCGCCTGCGGCGGCTCCGAGTCGAAGGCGGTCTCGATACGGCGCGCGAGCCCGCGCACGGTCGGGGACTCGAAGACGTCGCGGACACCCAGGCGGACGCCGAACTGGTCTCCGGCACGCGCGCTCAGTCGGGTCGCGGCCAGCGAGTTCCCGCCGATGGCGAAGAAGTCTGCAGTGGCCGAGACCTTCTCGAGGTCGAGGATGTCGGCGACGATCGCGGCGAGGATTCGTTCGGTGTGACCCGACGGCGGTGTGTGGGCGTCGGTCGCGTCGGCGGTGTCGATCTCCGGCAATTGCCTGCGGTCGATCTTTCCGACCGGATTGCGCGGAAGGTGCTCCAGGACCTGGAGTTTCGCCGGAATCATGTAGGGCGGCAGCTGCGCGGCGAGCTGTTCGCGGAGATCCGCGACGTCGAGGTCTCCATCCGGGTCGAGGGGCTCGACGTACCCGGCGAGGTCGCTGACGGGGTCTCCCACGCCGATGACGACCGCGTTGCGCACGGCCGGGTGTGCGGTGAGCGTCGCCTCGATCTCACCGAGTTCGAGGCGCTGGCCGCGTAGCTTCACCTGGAAGTCGCTGCGCCCCACATAGGTCAGTTCGCCGTTGCGTGATCGGCGCACGAGGTCCCCGGTGCGGTACATGCGGCTGCCCGGTGGTCCGAACGGAGCCGACACGAAACGCTCGGCCGTGAGCGCCGGGCGGTCGTGGTAACCGCGGGCGAGTTCCCCGCCGGCGAGGTACAGCTCTCCGACGACGCCGGGCGGCACCGGATGGAGCCGGCCGTCGAGGACGTGCGCGGCGCCGCCGGGCACGGGATGTCCCAGCCGGACCGGTTCGTCGAGGCCGACCGCCGGTGAGGTGACGCTGATGATCGTCGTCTCGGTGGGTCCGTAACCGTTGTGGAAGGCGGTGTGCGCGGCCCAGCGGTCCTTCTCTGCGTCGGGGACGGCTTCGCCGCCGACGAGCACGTTGGTGAACGGCAACGACGCGGGGTCGGGTAGTGAGGCGGCCACGGAGGTCACCAGGAATGCGTGTGTCGTGCGATGCGTCGAGACGAAGTCGGCCAGTTCACGCCCACCGTAGATCTCCGGCGGGACGACGACGAGTGTGGCCGCGCTGCCGTAGGCGCCGAGGATCTCAAGGATCGCGGCGTCGAAGGCGGGTGAGCTGATACCCAGCCATCGGGCCTGCGGCCCCGAACCGTGACGGTCACGCAGCACTGCGGCCACGCCTGCCAGGCCCCGGTGGGTGACGAGCACACCCTTGGGCATCCCGGTCGAACCCGAGGTGAAGATCATGTACGCACCGTCGTCGGGGTACACCGGGCGCCGGATCGCGGGAGCCGGCCGAGGCGCTCGGGACCTCAGCTCGGCGGCCCGGTCGGCGTCGAGAAGCATCCAGTGCACCCCGGCCGACGTCTGCACCGAGCCGTCGGTGAGACCCACCTTGGCGCGTGCGCCTCCCACCACGCGGGCGATGCGATCCGCGGGATGGCGGGGATCGACCGGGCAGTACACCGCGCCGGTCTTGGCGATCGCCCACAGCGCGAGTTGTGCCCGTGCCGACCGTCCCAATGCGCACACGACGACGTCGTCCGGACCGACGCCGTGCTCGGTGAGTTCGGCGGCGAGATGCGAACTCGCGTGGTCCAGCTCGTCATACGTCCAGCTGCCGAGCTCGTCGATGACGGCGGGGTGGTCGCCGCGGGACCGGACGGCGGCGGCGAACAGTTCGGGCAGGGTCACGACGGCCGGGTCCGGGTCACCGGAGACCAGCGGCCCCGTGTCCTCGTCGATGGCGAGCAGATCGAGATCGCCGACCGGCGTCGCGGTGTCGGCGACCGCGTGGACGAGGAGGCCGACGAATCGGTAGGCCAGGCGCCGGGCGTCGGCATCGTCGTAGAGGTCGGTGGCGTAGGTGAGGGTGCCGCGCCAGGGTGCGCCCGCCGCCCCGTCGGTGCGCACCGCGACCGTGAGGTCGAACTTGGCAGAGTCGTCCGTCACGGGCACCGGACTGATGTCGAGGCCGGCGAGCTCGGTGGCCAGATCCGCGGGCATTGTTGCGGTGTCTGCGGTATCGGTGGTCGTCAGCAGGACCTGGACGAGCGGCGCGTACGACGCGGCCCGGGTGATCCCGAGCGCGTCGATCACCTCGTCGAACGGCACGTCGGCGTGTGCGAGGGCGTCGAGGTCGTCGTCGCGGATCTCGTGGAGGAGGTCCGCGAACCCGCCATCCGTCGCGACCCGGCTGCGCAGGGCGACGGTGTTGACGAACATGCCGATCAGGTCGTCGGTCTCGCCATCGCGGCCGGCGGTGGCGGTGCCGATGACGATGTCTCCGCTCCCGGAGAGGCGGCTCAGGAGTGCCGCGAGCGCGGCGTGCAGCACCATGAACGTCGTGGTCCCGGTGGCACGGGCGAGATCGGCGGCGGCCGACGCGGTGCGACCCGGAATCGTGAAGTCGACCGTGGCACCGCGGGTGTCGCGGGTCGACGGCCGCGGGTGTGTGGTCGGGAACTCGAGGAGCGCCGGAGCACCGGCGAGGCGGTCCGCCCACCACTGGCGTCGGGTGGCCGCGGTCGCGTCGCCCTGCCGGAGTTCCAGGACATGGTCGGCGTACTGGCGAGGCAAGGGCGCCCAGTCCGGTGCGCGGCCGTCACGTCGCGCGACATAGGCGGCGAGCAGGTCGCGGGCCAGGACCGGTCCCGACGCCCCGTCCGCTGCTATGTGGTGAATCGCAAGCACGAGCAATGCACCGTCGGCCGGGTCGCGGTGCAGACGTGCCCGCACCGGCAGGTCCCGGGTGAGGTCGTACGGCACCACGGTGACGGCCATCGCCTCGGCATCGGAATCGACCAGACGCCAATCGAAGTCGACGTCGTCGGCGATGACCTGGTGCGGTCGGCCGTCCGGCCCGAGAGGGTAGGTGGTCCGCAGGATCTCATGCCGCGCGATCACATCACCGATCGCGGACCGGACGTCGTCGGCGTCGACCTGCCCGCGGATACGGAATCCGAACGGGATGATGTACGAGGCGACGTCGGGTTCGTACTGGTTGATGAACCACAGGCGTCGTTGCGCACTGGAGAGCGGCAGGATGTCGGGACGCGGCGACGATGCCCTCTCGCCCACCTCCGGGCCGAGCGCCGCGGGATCGGCGCCGGAACGTTCGACGCGGGCGGCGAGGCCGCGAACGGTCGGCTCGTCGAAGACATCCCTCACGGTGACCGCAATGCCGAGCGTTCGTCCCAGTCGCGACGCGAGACGGGTTGCTGCCAACGAGTTCCCGCCGGCGTCGAAGAAGCTGGTGCCGGCCGAGACCTCGTCGACCCCGAGCACATCGGCGAAGACGTCGGCGACGGCGATCTCGGCGGGTGTCGACGGGGCGACGTACTCGTCGGCCGCGTACATCGGAAGCGGGAGTGCCTTGCGATCGATCTTGCCCGCGGTGTTCGACGGCATCTCGTCGAGGATCACCCAGGACGTCGGACGCATGTAGCCCGGCAGTTTCTCGGCAACGGTCCGGACGACATCGAGATCGACGTCGGCGCCGGTCAGATGAGCGACGAGCTGCTCGCCGGCGGGCAGTGCCATCACGGACGCCACCACCTGGGTC
>NZ_BACI01000009.1 GCF_000225505.1 Gordonia alkanivorans NBRC 16433
AAACACGTTCTCTGGTGTGTTCGCATCCACTATGACACTTCTGAAACAACACACAACAAACAAACAAACCGTTGTGGATTGTTTCATAAAGTTACGGCGGCCATAGCGGAGGGGAAACGCCCGGCCCCATTCCGAACCCGGAAGCTAAGCCCTCCAGCGCCAATGGTACTGCACCTTAATCAGTGTGGGAGAGTAGGACACCGCCGAACACAACATCCCATTGTGGCCCTACACGACATCATTCGTGTAGGGCCACAATGCATTT
>NZ_BACI01000008.1 GCF_000225505.1 Gordonia alkanivorans NBRC 16433
ACGCCGGGTGCGGTCTGCAGGACCGACTCGATCTCCCCCAACTCGATCCGCTGCCCCCGCAACTTCACCTGAAAATCACTACGCCCCAAATACTCCAACTCACCAACACCAGACCACCGCACCCGATCACCCGTCCGATACAACCGCGAACCCCACCCACCAAACGGATCCGCCACAAACCGCTCCGCAGTCAACCCCGACCGCGACGCATACCCCCGAGCCACCTGCACCCCACCCAGATACAACTCACCCACCACACCCACCGGAACCGGCCGCAACCGCGAATCCAACACCCACACCGACACATTCGGCACCGCACGACCAATCGGCACCACCACCTCACCACCGCCGACCACATACGACGTCACATCCACCGCAGCCTCAGTCGGCCCATACAAATTCACCACCCGCACACCAGGCACCAACCCCCGCAACCCCTCCACACCCGCAACACCCAACGCCTCACCCGAACAGAACACCTGCCGCAACGACCCCAAACCCACACCACCCGAACCACCCAGCGCATCAACAAACACCGACAACATCGACGGCACAAAATGACACACCGACACACCAAACCGCTCCACCACCGAAGCCACATACCACGGATCCCGATGCCCACCCGGCTCCGCCACCACCACCGAAGCACCAACCATCAACGGCCAGAACAACTCCCACACCGACACATCAAACGACACCGGCGTCTTCCACAACACCACATCATCACCAGTCACCCCGAACAACGACTGCATCCACCCCAACCGATTCACCACCGCCCCATGCGACACCGTCACACCCTTCGGCCGACCCGTCGACCCAGACGTGAACAACGTGTACACACCCACCAACGGCGACAACACCCCCACCTCATCCACCACCGCACCCAACTCCACACCACCATCAACACCCGAAACACCCGACCCCACACCACAATCCACCACCAACCGCTCCACACCAGAAGGCACCACCACCTCCTCAGACCCCCGCGTCAACACCACACCCACACCCGCCGTCGACAACATGTAACCCACCCGCTCCACCGGCGCATCCACCTCCACCGGCGCATACCGCCCACCCACAACCACCACCGCATGCACCGCCACCAACAACTCCAACGACCGCGACATCACCACCCCAACAGCAGAATCCACCCCCACACCCACACCCAACAACCGCCGCGCAACCCCCGCCACCAAACCACCGAACTCCCCATACGACACCACCCGA
>NZ_BACI01000007.1 GCF_000225505.1 Gordonia alkanivorans NBRC 16433
CGTCGCCGCCGCGGTTCTGGTGCGCGACGACCTCCTCGTCGCCTACGTCTTCGGGGATGCCGAGGTGGCGCAGGTACGTGAACATGCGGCACGTCGCCTCGCGCCGTACATGGTGCCGGACACCGTGGTCGTACTCGACGACATGCCGCTCGGAACATCCGGGAAGATCGACCGAAAGTCGCTTCCCGCACCGGAGCTCGGTCCGCGTGAGATCGTTGCGCCGGGTTCGGACACCGAACGCCTGATCGTCGAGATCGTCGCCGACGTCCTCGACCAGGCCGTCGAGCGGGTGTCGGTCACCGACAGCTTCTTCGAGATCGGCGGGCACTCGTTGTCCGCTACCAGGGTCGCCGCCCGGCTCTCGCACATGTTCTCGCTGCCGTTCACCGTTCGTGAACTGTTCGACGCCCCGTCCGTCCGTGCCATGGCCTCGTGGGTCGATGAGCGTCTGGGTCGCGCTAGGGGCGCCGCGCCGTCGGCCTCCGGTGAGCGGACCGGCGATGAACTCCTCGACCTCGGCTCCATCCCGCGTCCGTCACGCCCGCCCCTCTCTGCGGCGCAGCAGCGGATGTGGTTCATCAACCAGTTCGATCCGGCGTCACCCGCGTACAACATCCCGTTCGCCATGCGGCTGCGCGGTCGGCTCGACACCGTGGCCCTGCGCGCCGCGCTCGCCGACGTGATCACCCGGCACGAGGTGCTGCGCACCCGGTACCCGCAGGACCTCGACGGTAGGCCTTGGCAGGACATCGCGTCCGCCGACGAGGTGACCGTGGACCAGTGGTGGTGCGACGAGGACGTCGAGACCCTCGCCTCCACTGGCTTCGACGTCACCCGCGACCTGCCGATCCGTGCCGGGATCGTCGCCGAGTCCGACGACCACCTCCTGGTCGTGGTCCTCCATCACATCGCGGCGGACGGTGAATCCCTGCGACCGCTCGTCGACGACCTGCTGCACGCCTATGCCGCGCGTACGGCGGGACATGCGCCCGAACGCCCCCCGCTGGACGTCCAGTACGCGGATGTCGCCCTCTGGCAACAGCGCGTCCTCGGGTCGGTGGACGATCCGGACTCTGCGCTCGGTCGCCGGGCCCGGTGGTGGCAGGAGGAGCTCGCGGACCTGCCCGATGTACTCGAACTGCCGACTGATCGTCCGCGGCCGCCGGTGGCATCGCTCCACGGTGCCGTCGTGGAATTCGGGGTGCCCGAGGGACTCGCGTCGTCGATCGACGGGTTCGCACGTCGCCATGGGGTCACCGCGTTCATGGTGCTGCACGCCGCCGTCGCGGTCGTGCTGTCCCGTCTCGCGGGTTCCTCCGACATCGCACTCGCGACGCCGGTCGCAGGTCGTGGTCGCGCCGAACTCGATGCCCTGGTCGGCATGTTCGTCAACACCGTCGTCTTGCGCACCCAGGTCGACCCGGGTGCCACGTTCGGCGAGGTGATCGGGCAGGTCCGCGACACCGACCTCGACGCGTTCGCGGCTGCCGACGTCCCCTTCGAGCACCTCGTCGAGGTACTCGCCCCGACCCGCAGCGAGGCGTTCGCACCCCTCGCCCAGGTGATGCTGACACTGGAACAGTCCGCGATCGGCGACATCTCGGTGCCCGGCCTGACGGTCACGCCCGTCGAGGCGGGTGTTCCCGCCGCGCGATTCGACCTCATGATCGGAATGACGGCCGCACGCGACGCAGCCGGCGACCTGACCGCCCTGTCCGGGCGGATCGTCTACGCCACCGACCTCTTCGAGGATCGCACCGTCCGCCGTCTGGGTGAGCGGATCGTCGACGTCCTCACCACCGGTCTCGCCGACGACACGGTGGTGGTCGGCGACATCGACCTCGCCGACGCGACCGAGCGTGCCGCCATCGCGGACTGGTCGCGGGGTGCGGTGGTGGAGTTGGGGTGGGGTGGTCGTTCGGTGGGTTCGGTGGTGGCTGAGCGGGTGGGGTTGTCGGGGTCGCAGGTGGCGGTGTGGTGTGGGAA
>NZ_BACI01000006.1 GCF_000225505.1 Gordonia alkanivorans NBRC 16433
AAAGAGGAGACCTTCATGTGGGACTCATTCTGGGACTTCATCTGGTACACCATCGTCATCTTCGCGTTCGTCGCGTACCTGATCGTCCTGTGGCACATCATCACCGACCTGTTCCGTGACAAGAAGGCGTCGGGGTGGCAGAAGGCGGTCTGGGTGGTCTTCCTGATCATCTTCCCGTACATCACTGCGATCGTGTACCTGCTGGCGAAGGGCAAGGGTATGGCCGAACGTCAGCGCGAGGCCTTCACCGAGGCCAAGCAGGCGTCGGACGAGTACATCAAGTCGGTGGCGGGAACCTCTCCGACCCAGCAGATCACCGAGGCGAAGGCTCTCCTCGACTCCGGTGCCATCACCCCCGAAGAGTTCGAGCACCTCAAGGCGAAGGCTCTCGGCGGAGCGGCTTGAGTCACGCTACGGTCGGGTGACACCGACCTGACGACGACCTGGAGCCGCGGTGATCGGATACCTGTGTAAACGCATCGCGGCCTGGGCTGTCCTCGTCTTCCTCGCAACCAATCTGACCTATTTCCTGGCCACCTGGTTCCTCGACCCCCGATCCAATTACGCCGTCCGGCGACCCCCGTTGCCGGAGAGCGTCGTCGACGCCACGCTGTCCTCCCACAACCTCAACGACAAGACCCCGCTGGTCGAACGTTGGTGGAACTGGCTGACCGGCGTGGTGTTGCACTGGGATTGGGGGTCGACGCCGGTCGGTGAGAGCGTCAACAGCGAGATCGGTTTCCGGCTGGTCTCCTCGGTGCAGCTGCTCGCCGCCGCCACAGTCATCTCCACCCTGCTGGGTATCGCCCTGGGCGTCTACACGGCCCTCCGCCAGTACAAGCTCGCCGACCGTGCGTGGCAGTTCATCTCGATAGCGATGATCAACCTGCCGGTTCCCGTCGTCGGCCTGGGCATCGTGCTCGCCGCCATCTCGCTCAATCAGTCCCTCGGCCACAGCGTCGTCTACGTCTCCGGGGCCGCCAGCGTGGGGGTCGAGGGCTTCTTCCCGGTGCTGCTGGACCGCATCCAGCACCTCATCCTCCCGACCATCACCCTGGTCGTGATCCAGTACGCCGGACTGCATCTGCTCCAGCGTTCGATGGTGCTCGACACCATCAACGCCGACTATGTCCGCACGGCACGTGCGAAGGGACTCACCCGTGGGGTGGCGGTTCGACGACATGCGTTGCGCACGGCCATCATCCCGGTTGCGGTCGGCATCGCCTTCGCGATCCCCACGGTGTTCACCGGCGCGGTCCTCACCGAGACCATCTTCGGCTGGGAGGGGATGGGCCGGTACTTCGTCACCTCGATCAACACCAACGACATCCACGGCGTCGTCGCCGTCGCCGCATTCGGTGCCCTGGCCACCGCGGTCGGTGCGATCCTCGCCGACCTCGCCGTGGTCTACCTCGATCCGAGAGTCCGGGTGAGCTGAGATGGCGATGATGCCGCCGGAACCGCGCGGGCCGCAGTCCGGTCACCTCGACGCGACCGCCCCGATCATGGGTGAGACAGGCGGTGTCCTCGACGAATCGGACACCGCGTCGGCGCCACTGGCCCGGCGGCGCAGCGGCCGGGTCAAGATCTTCGCCAGACGGTACGCGCGCAACCGGTCCGCGCTGCTGGGCCTGGCCATCTTCGTCCTGCTCGTGCTGTTCGGCGTCTTCGGCGGACTGTTCACCGCGTACTCCTACACCGACACCGATTTCCTGGCGATCGGCTTCCCGCCGTCGACGCACGGGTCGGATGGCGCCCACTGGTTCGGTACCAACGACGCCGGCAACGATCTGTACGCGCAGGTGGTGCACGGACTCCAACGTTCGCTGACGATCGCCCTGGCCGTGTCGATCGGGACGACCGCGATCGCCGCGTTCCTCGGCGGGCTCGCCGCCTACTTCGGCGGTTGGGTGCAGCGCGTCGTGCTGGGCGTCGTCTACCTGCTCCTCGTGGTGCCGACGTTCCTCATCCTCGCCCTGGTCTCCAACAGCACCGGTGGTGACTGGCGGTGGTTGATCGTCGTGCTCATCGCGTTCGGCTGGATGATGCTGGCGCGCGTGATCCATTCCCTGGCGCTGACCGTCCGCGAGCGCGACTATGTCGCCGCCGCAAAGTATCTGGGCGTGTCCCCGGTGACCATCATCCTCCGGCACATCCTGCCCAACATCGCGTCGTTGCTGGTCATCAACTTCGCCCTCGGCGTGGTGGCCGCGGTGCTCGCCGAGACCGGGCTGTCGTTCCTCGGGTTCGGTGTGAAGATCCCCGACGTCACCCTCGGCTCACTGCTGCAGGCGGGTGCCGGGACGCTGGCCGCGTCGCCGTGGCTGTTCTGGTTCCCCGCGGCCGCGCTGGCGCTCCTCACGGTCTCGATGGCGCTCATCGCCGATGGCCTGCGCGACGCCTTCGACCCTTCGTCGAGTGGAGGTGCCCGTCGATGACGAATCCCGATGCGGTGCTGACGGTCCGGGACCTGACAGTGGATTTCGGCAGCGAGGCAGGCGTCGTCGCCGCCGTCCGCGGTCTCGACTTCGACCTGCGGGCCGGCCGGACCACCGCCATCGTCGGCGAATCCGGATCAGGGAAATCGGTGTCGGCACTGGCGGTTTCGGGACTGCTACCGGACAGTGCGCACATCAGCGGATCGGTCGCACTGCGGGGTCGAGAACTGATCGGGTTGTCGGACAAGAAGATGTCCGCGGTCCGGCGTTCGGAGATCGCGATGGTCTTCCAGGACCCGCTGTCGTCGCTGACCCCGGTGTTCACCGTGGGAGCGCAGATCTCCGAGGCGCTGCGGGCCCATCAGTCCATCACCGCCAAACAGGCCTGGTCGCGCTCGGTCGAACTGCTCGACCTGGTCGGGATCGGCGATCCGCAGCGACGCGCCAGGGCTTTTCCGCACGAGTTGTCCGGCGGGATGCGGCAGCGTGTGATGATCGCGATGGCGATCGCCAACGACCCGTCGGTGATCATCGCCGACGAACCGACCACCGCGCTCGACGTGACCATCCAGGCACAGATCCTCGATGTGCTGGCCACGGCGCGACGGGAGAGCGGCGCCGCGATGCTGTTGATCACGCACGATCTCGGCGTCGTCGCGGGTCATGCCGACGATGTAGTGGTGATGTACGCCGGGCGGGCGGTGGAGACCGCCGACGTCGACACGCTCTTCGGCGGACCGCGGATGCCGTACACGATCGGATTGCTGGGAGCGGTGCCGCGGGTGGACCATCGGACCGATGCGCTCATCCCCATCCCGGGGACGCCTCCGCTTCTCATCGACGTGGCAGACCGATGTCAGTTCGCGCCACGGTGTCCCGTCGCGATCGATGACTGCCGCGGTAGCGAACCGGCGCTGGCGGAGGTGGCCGGCGGCCACCGGGCGGCGTGTATCCGCGTGGAGGAGATCGACGGCGACGGCCGGATCAGTGGTGAGCCGGTGTTCCCGCCGCCCGGTGTGCCGGCGGCGTCGCCGGCAGTGACCGACCGGCAGGAACGTGCGACCGTCCTCGATGTGGTGGACATGACCAAGGTCTTCCCGCTGACGAGCGGTTTCCTCAAGCGTCGGGTGGGTTCGGTGCGGGCCGTCAACGGGATCAGCTTCGACATCCGGAGCGGTGAGTCGATGGCCCTCGTCGGGGAGTCGGGCAGCGGCAAGTCGACGACTCTGCTGGAGATCATGGACTTCGCGCAGCCCGAGGGCGTCGTCCGGATCGGCGGGGTGGACCCGGCGGCGGTCCGTTCACGCGAGGCCCGCGCGTTGCGCCAGAAGACGTCGATCGTCTTCCAGGACCCGTCGGATGCGCTCGACCCTCGGTTCACCGCCTTCGACATCATCGCCGAACCGCTTCGCGCGCTGGGGGTCCCGAGAGCGGAGACGGAGGAGAGGGTCACGGGTCTCATGCGGCGCGTCGGGCTGGATCCCGTTCACGCCGACCGTTTCCCCGCCGCCTTCTCCGGCGGCCAGCGACAACGTCTCGCCATCGCGCGGGCACTCGCCACCGACCCCGATCTGATCGTCCTCGACGAGCCGCTGTCGGCCCTCGACGTCTCCGTGCAGGCGGACGTCGTCAACCTGATCCGCCACCTCCAAGCCGACGGCGACGTGGCGTATCTGGTTGTCGCCCACGATCTCTCCGTGGTCCGACATCTCGCCGACCGCGTCGCGGTGATGTATCTGGGTTCGATCGTGGAGTCAGGGCCCACCGAGGCGGTCTTCGCCGAACCCGCGCATCCCTACACCCGGGCACTCTTGTCGGCAGTGCCCATTCCGGACCCGCGCGTCGAACGCGAGCGGCAGCGCATCGTCCTGACCGGCGAACAGCCCAGTGCGACAGACGAGATCGTCGGATGCAGTTTCACCACCAGATGCCCGTTGCACGCCCGGCTCGGCGAGGAGCGTCGCGAGCGGTGTCGGACGGTCGTACCCCTACTGCGGCCGACGGATCAGCACGGTGCTCCTGCTGTCGACCACAGAGCGGCATGCCATTTCCTGGAGGTGGACCGGTGAAGCGCTGGTCGGTGATCATCGCCGCCATGGCCGTGACCATCGCCTGCATCACCGGTTGCGGTGCCGCGATCGACACCGGGGCGGTGAAGACCGAAGGAGCCTCGCTCAACCTGCAACCTCGGGAGAATCTCGAGGACGGCGGCAGTCTCACGACCGTGCTCGCGGAGGTATCGGCCCAGTGGAACACCTTCCACGCCGACGGCAACGCCTACACCCTGGCCTTGTGGCGCTGGTACAACCCGGTGCTCGCCTACTTCTCGCCGGACGGGCAGTACGCGCCGAATCCCGACTACCTCACCGACGTCCGTACCGAGGTCGTCGGCCGGGACACCGTGGTCACCTACACCATCAACCCGAAGGCCTTCTTCAACGACGGCACACCGATCGACTACCGCGCCTTCGTCGAGACCTGGCGCACGAGCCGGGGCATCGACGATCGCTACATCGTCAGCTCCACCGACGGGTACAGCCAGATCGCCTCGGTCACCCGCGGCGCCGACGACCGTGAGGTCGTCGTGCGCTTCGACGGCGTCTACGCCTGGCCCGACGGCCTGTTCAACGTCGTGCTCCACCCGAAGGCCGCCGATCCCGACGTCTACAACGAGGGCTATGTCCGGAAGCCGCATCCCGAATGGGGCGCCGGACCGTTCATGATCGCCTCCTACGACGCCGACAACGGGACCGTCGTCTTCGAACGAAATCCCAAGTGGTGGGGAAAACCCGGCAAACTCGACCGACGGATCTTCCGGCAGATGGAGTCCCAGGCGGCGCTCAACGCCTTCCAGAACGGCGAGATCGACGCGACCGGGGTGGCCGCCAAAGACGCGCGCGCGCGGGCACTCACGATGAACGGCATCGACATTCGCACCGCGGCCGCACCGCAGCATTCGTTGCTGGTGCTCAACCTCGACACCCCGATCCTGTCCGATCGGCGCGTCCGTGAGGCCGTGCTCTCCGCCGTCGACCGGGAGACGCTGTCGCGCATCAGGTTCACCGGCCTCAACTACACGGAGGAACTCCCCGGTTCGTTGTCGCTGTACCCGTTCCAACCGGGATACGAGGACAACCTGTCGGACGTGTTGTCCTACGACCCGGTGAAAGCCGAGGAACTGCTCGACCGGTCGGGGTGGACCGAGGGTGGGGACGGCATCCGCAGCAAGGACGGGAGACGGCTGTCGCTGGAGTTGCCCAACATCGGCGACGACACCACAACCCAGAACCTGTCACGCGCGCTCCAGGCGATCCTGAAGAAGGTGGGCGTCGACCTCGCTGTCCGCCAACGCCCGTCGGCCGACTTCTCACAGGTGGTGGTCAACAAGGAGTTCGACGTGCTCCTGCTCGGCTTCTCGTCGAGCGACCCCTTCGGCATGGCCTACTTCTGTCAGGTGTGGTGCATGGGGTCCCAGCTGAACCCCGCCGGTGCCGGGTCCCCGGAACTCGACGCACAGATCCGTGCGATGTCGAGGATCGGCGACCCGATGGCCCAGATCAAGGCGGGGAACGAACTCGAGCGCGAGGCCTTCGCGCAGTTCTCCAACCTTCCCCTCTTCAACGGTCCGTCCATGGTCGCGGTGAAGGAAGGGCTCGCCAATTACGGAGCGGGACAGTTCTACGTCGGTCCCATCGAGGACATCGGCTGGGAGAAGTAGGTCCGCGGGACCGAAGTGCGTATCGGCGAGATCGTTCGCTCGGCGGTGCGTCAGTAGGGGCCGCTCACCCGCCACAGCGGGTTCACCGGGCCGTGGCCGGCGCCGAGCGGATAGGCGGCGGCCAGGCCGCGGGTGACCCACTTCTTCGCGAAGCAGACTGCGTCGGGCACCGAATAGCCGTGTGCCAGGGCGCAGGTGATCGCCGCGGCGAGGGTGTCACCCGCGCCGTGGTCGTGGGCGGTGTCGATGCGCTCGTGGTTGAGCTCGATGAACTCCGCGCCGTCGTAGAGCAGGTCGGGGGAGTGGTCGCTCGACCGCAGGTGGCCTCCCTTGACGAGCGCCCACGCGGGTCCGAGATCGAACAGCGCCTTCGCTGCGTCGCGCTGGGAGCCGGTGTCGACGACGTCGATGCCGGTGATGAGGCGCACCTCGTCGAGGTTGGGTGTCACCACCGTCGCCAGCGGGAAGAGGTTGTCGCGCAGGGTGTCCAGGGCGGAGTCGGCGAGTAGTTGATTCCCGTGCATCGAGGCGCACACCGGGTCGACGACCAGCGGCGAGGAACCGTCGCGACCGATACCGCTCGCCGAGCACTGCGCGACGACGGCGTCGATGATCGGTGCAGACGCCAGCATGCCGGTCTTGGCGGCGCCTACGCCGATGTCGTCGGCGACCGTGGCGATCTGGGCGGCGACGGTCTCCGGTGCGATCTCCTGGAAACCGGTGACGCCCAGCGAGTTCTGCACGGTGACCGCGGTGACCGCGACACAGCCGTGCAGGCCGAGCAGCGCGAAGGTGCGCATGTCGGCCTGGATGCCGGCACCACCGCCGGAATCCGATCCGGCGATGGTCATCACGCGGACCGGGGTCTCTCCCGGTGCTGCGACGGGCAGCAACTCGACGTCGGTCACGCAGAACCTCCGGGACCGGTTTCGAGCGGCAGGTACACACGGTTGCCCGCCTCGGCGAACTCGGCCGACTTCGCCGCCATCCCTTCGGCGATCTTGCGGTCGATGTCTTCGGCGGTCACCAGGTTGTTCTCCTCCGCGTAGGCGCGCACGTCGGCGGAGATCCGCATCGAGCAGAACTTGGGACCGCACATCGAGCAGAAGTGCGCGGTCTTCGCAGGCTCGGCCGGCAGGGTCTCATCGTGATACTCGCGGGCGGTGTCCGGGTCGAGGGCGAGGTTGAACTGGTCGACCCAGCGGAACTCGAAGCGCGCCTTGCTCAATGCGTCATCACGTTCCTGCGCCCGCGGATGTCCCTTCGCGAGATCCGCCGAGTGGGCCGCGATCTTGTAGGTGATGACGCCGACCTTCACGTCGTCCCGGTCGGGCAGCCCGAGGTGCTCCTTGGGTGTCACGTAGCAGAGCATGGCCGTGCCCGCCTGGGCGATCATCGCCGCGCCGATCGCGGAGGTGATGTGGTCGTAGGCGGGTGCGATGTCGGTGGCGAGGGGGCCGAGCGTATAGAACGGCGCCTCCTCGCAGAGTTCTTCTTCGAGACGCACGTTCTCGACGATCTTGTGCATCGGGATGTGTCCCGGGCCCTCGATCATCACCTGCACGCCATGGGATTTCGCGATGGAGGTCAGTTCGCCGAGGGTGCGCAGTTCGGCGAACTGGGCCTCGTCGTTGGCGTCGGCGATCGACCCCGGACGCAGTCCGTCGCCGAGGGAGAAGGTGATGTCGTAGCGGCGGAAGATCTCGCACAGTTCGTCGAAGTGCGTGTACAGGAACGATTCTTCGTGGTGCGCCAGGCACCAGGCGGCCATGATCGATCCGCCCCGCGAGACGATGCCGGTGACCCGCCGGGCGGTCAGCGGCACATAGCGGAGAAGCACTCCGGCATGCACCGTCATGTAGTCGACACCCTGCTCGGCCTGCTCGATCACGGTGTCGCGGTATATCTCCCACGTGAGAGCGACGGGATCGCCGTTCACCTTCTCGAGGGCCTGGTAGATCGGCACGGTCCCGACGGGGACGGGGGAGTTGCGCAGAATCCACTCCCGGGTGGTGTGGATGTCGGCGCCGGTGGACAGGTCCATGATGGTGTCGGCGCCCCATCGGGTGGCCCACACCATCTTCTCGACCTCGTCCGCGATCGAACTGCGCACCGCAGAATTGCCGATGTTCGCATTGATCTTCACCGCGAACCGCTTGCCGATGATCATCGGCTCCGACTCCGGATGACGATGGTTGGCCGGGATGACGGCGCGGCCGATGGCCACCTCGGAGCGGACCAGGTCGGGGTCGACGCCCTCCCGTGCCGCGATGAACCGCATCTCATCGGTGACGATCCCCGCTCGCGCCCAGGCGAGTTGGGTGCTCGCGCCGTCGACGGGTTCCGGGCGGTGCCACGCGTCCCGGGTCGGTGGCAGGCCGCGCTCCACGTCGATCACGGCATCGGGGTCGGTGTACGGCCCGGAGGTGTCGTAGACGTCGAGGTGCTCACCGTTCGTCAGGTGGATTCGGCGCTGCGGTACACGGAGGTGATCGACGGAGAGGTAGTGCTTGGAGCTGCCCTCGATCGGCCCGGTGGTCAGACCGCCGTCTGTGAATGTCGCAGTGGTGGGTGCGGTGGATACACGTGTGCCCATGATGGTTCTCCCTACGCCGGCATTACCCGGACAGGTTCGAGCGGTCGGCGACCGCCCGTCGCCATCTCAGCCCTCGGTCATCGTGAGAGCCCCCGCGTGTGTGATTGTGTTGCGTTCGCCACCCTACAACGTCGGTCAACACCTGACGATGCGCCCAGATGCTCACTGCACCGGATCACCGGGAGGTCTCGGCAGTTACGGAACCGTAAGGTAGGGTGTGACCCTAGTCACAGGGGCCCTTGCGTCGAGCCGCGACGTCCTGCCGGTGACCCGCCACAGTGATCACGTGAGGAGATGTAGGTGTTACGCAAGAACCGGCATCGGCCGCCGCAGTCGGCGCGATCCATTCTGCAGCAGATCGCTCAGGTGGTGCACAATCCCGACCGCGAGAGGTTCGAACTCTGGGTCGCGGGGGATCTCGTCGGGGTGCTCGGCTACTCGATCGAGACTGTCGACGGTCAGACCACCATCACCGTTCTGCACACGGTTCTCTACGACGAATACAGCGGTCACGGGCTCGCCACCCGTCTCACCCGGACGGTCATCCACTTCGCCCGGGAGCGCAACGCGCGGCTTCGGCCGGTGTGCTCGTTCACCAAGAACTATCTCGACCATCACCCGGGGATCGTCGAGCTCGCGCCGGTGTGACCAGGCGGCTTCCGCGCGCCCGCGGTGCCGCTTGCCGGCGTTGGCGTTCTTGTACGCCAGGGTGACCCGCGGTCGAGGTTTTGTACCCTCGGGCGACGACCTTGCGTGCCGATGCGGACGTATTGTTCGGCGGTGATCCCGCCCGGTTGTCGGGCCGACTGCTGCCACGGAAGCGAGAACGATGACCGAGACGGTCGAGTCCCTGTACAACCTCATCGACGGACAATGGGTCGACGGCGAGGACGCGCCCTTTACCAGCGACAGTCCCGGTGACCCGAACGTCGTCGTGGCCGTGGGGCGTCGGGCGAGCATCCGCCAACTCGACGCCGCGGTCACCGCGGCCGGACGCAGCCTGGCCGAGTGGTCACGCCTGTCCACGCACGAACGCGGTGGGGTACTCGTGCAGGCTGCCGGCGTCCTGGAGCGCAATGCCGAGGAATGGGGCGCGGAACTCGCCCGCGAGGAGGGCAAGACGCTCGCCGAGGGTATCGGCGAGGTGCGGCGCGCCGCGCAGATCCTCCGCTACTACGGCGCCGACGGCGACCGCGAGGCCGGCGAGGTGTACTCGTCACCGCGCAAGGGTGAGCGAATCCTGGTGACGCGCAAACCGATCGGCACCATCGGTGTCATCACTCCGTTCAACTTCCCGATCGCGATCCCGGCGTGGAAGATCGCGCCGGCCCTCGTCTACGGCAACACCGTGGTGTGGAAGCCGGCCGGCACCGTTCCGCTGCTCGCGTTCCGTTTGGCGAGGCCCTGACCGAAGCCGGGCTCCCCGCCGGCGTAGTGAATCTGACGTTCGGCGACCGTGAGATCGGCGACGCCATCGTCCATCACACCGGCATCGACGCCATCACCTTCACCGGGTCGACCGGGGTCGGACGCGGTATCGCGGCCGCCGGCGCCGCGCGCGGCGTGCCGGTGCAGGCCGAGATGGGTGGCAAGAACGCCGCGATCGTCCTCGGTGACGCCGACCTCGACCTGGCGGTCCAGCAGATCCTGTTGGGAGCGTCGTCGGTGATCCCTTGGACCCCTCCACCGAGATGGGTCCGGTGATCACGGCCCCTGCTCGTGACACCATCAGGGCCGGCATCCTTCGCGCAGTCGAGCAGGGTGCGACCGTGCTCACCGGAGGTGACCAGCCGCCCGTAGGTATCCCCGAAGACGGATACTTCTTGTCCCCGACGATCCTGGAACTACCGTCCACGGACCTCGACGTGTGGCGCGACGAGCTCTTCGGTCCGGTCCTGGCGGTGGTCCGTGTGCCCTCGGTCTCCGAGGCGTTCCGGGTGGCCGGCGACGGCGAGTACGGGTTGTCCGCTGCACTTTTCACGCAGGATCTCACCCGTGCACTGGAGGCGGTCGACGACCTCGACGTCGGTATCCTGCACGTCAATTCGGAGTCGGCGGGCGCCGATCCCCATGTACCGTTCGGCGGAGCCAAGAAAAGCGGGTACGGGCCCAAAGAGCAGGGACGTTCGGCGCGCGAGTTCTTCACCCACACCACCACGGTCTACCTCCGTGGTGGCGCGCCGCGCATCTGACGGCCGTCGACACCGACGACCGTGCGTCAATCGGTCTCGAGGACGTCGAGGAGTTCGCGCGCTTTGACCGCTATCCACAGCTCGACCCGGACCTCGGCCGAGTCGAGGTCGCGGCCGAGGAGTTGGCCGACCTTGGCCATCCGACTCCGCATGGTGTGTCGGTGTACGCCCAATTCCCTTGCGGCGCTCTCGATGTGTGCGTCGTTCCGGAGCCAGGTCCGTAGCGCGGTGACGAGATCCACCGACGAACCGTGTGCGGCGTCGTAATCCTCGAGTGGTCCCAGGACGATTCGCGACATCGCGGACAGTTCGCCGGGTGACCGTCCACCGAACAACATCGAGAAGGTACCCGTGTCCGAGAAGTCGACGACCGTCTCCTGCGTCGGGCCGAGGTGGAGGGCGGCCCTGGCCTGGCGGAGGCTCACGGCGGTTTCGGCGATCACGGCGGTCCCGCCTCGCCCGGCCCGCAGCGTCCGTTCCAGCCGGGCGCCGAGCCGCGCGACGAGTTCGACAACCCAGTCCCGTCCGCGGTCGTCGGACACGACGAGCAGCAGACCCTCCCGTATCGGCGACAAGAGGTACGGAACTGATTGCCGTGTGATCACATCGGCCGTTTCCCGAAGAGCCGGCAACGCCGGCCCGACGTTCGTCACCGTGATTGCGACGACGCGGGTGTCCTCGTCGAAGCCGAAGTACCGCAGCAGGCCCGCGTCGAGTTCGGGACCGAGGTTCACGAGTGCTTGCGTCACGACCGTCCGGAGCCGCTGTTCGGCGTCGAGCACCTTCGCCGGCTTGCCCAGTTCGATCGACAGCAAGGCCATCGCGTGGGCCACGAGGAGTCGTTCCTCCGGCTGCAACGCCGCCGGCGACGCCACCGCCAGATATCCATGCGGCTCCCGGGCGACGGACACGCTCTGCACGAGGTACGTGGCGTGTTCGTCGGCGAAGGCAGAGCCGGCCTGTCGGCGGCGTCCCGAACCGCGTGACACCGAACGCGCATGTTCGAGTGCTCGCCCCGCGTCAGGACCGTGGACCGAGAGTGCCCCGCCCTCGGCGTCGACGAGGACGACCGAGCACGAGAGGGCACGCCCGAGGGCGGTGACCAGATGCGGTATGCCGCCGCGGAGAAGATCGCGGGCGAACTTGTCCTGCTGGTCGACGACCTGCTGCACCGCGCGCACCCGGTCGGCGGTCAGATCGTCGATCACGGCGCGGGTGACCGCGATGAACGGAGTGTGCGGTGGCACTGCGAGGACAGGCAGACCCAGTGCGTCGCCGGCGGCCCGGATGCCGTCAGGGACCGCGTCGAAGGTCATGCCGGTGTCGACGGCGAGTGCCGCCGCCCGCGCCCGCACCAGGCGGGTCACGTAGTCGAACTGTTCGGAGTCGGAAGGTCCGATCGCCAGGCCCGTGGTCATCACCAGTTCACCGCCGGTGATCCAGGGAGCGGGATCGGCGAGTTCGATGGCGTGTGCCCACTCGATGACCCGATCGGCGCCAGAGTGACCTGCCACCAGCGTCAGGCCCAGGTCGGCGTTCTGGGACAGGCGCTGCACGGTCAGCGCCACGGCGACTCACTCCTCACAGGTCAGCGGACGTTCGACACCCGTCCGCAGGTGCGTCAAAGCATAGCGAGGGTGCCGGGTGTCGAGGTCATCCCGCTGTGGACACCAGCTGCTCTCGTAAGACCTTCTTGTCGATCTTGCCGACGGCGGTGACGGGGAGGGTCCGGATGACGCGGACCACGTCGGGCAGTTTGAACGATGCGAGGCCGCGGTCCGCGAGGAACATGCGCAGCGTGGCCAGTTCGAGCGGTTGGGCCGGCGGATGGTCATGGGAGAGCACGACCGCGGCGCAGATCTTCTCGCCCAGTGCGTCGTCGGGAAGCCCGACCACCGCGACCTGGCGTACCGATGGGTGCGCGAGCAGGTTCTCCTCGACGTCGTCGGCGGCCACGTTCTCGCCCGCCCGGACGATGGTGTCCTTGATGCGACCGGTCACGGAGAGATGCCCCGACGGCAGCCGGGTCACCTTGTCGCCCGACCGGTAGAAGCCGTCGGGGGTGAAGGACTTCTCGTTGTGCGCGTCGGCCCGGTAGTACCCGCGGATCGTGTACGGGCCGCGCACCAGCAGCTCGCCTTCTTCGCCGTCGGGAACGTCCACGCCCTCCTCGTCGACGACGCGCACCTCGTCGAACTCCGACATCGGCGAGCCCTGGACCTCGTGGACGAGGTTCCGCGGCTCGTCGGGCCTGGTGTAGCAGATGAGGCCCTCGGCCATGCCGAACACCTGCTGAACCACGTCGCCGAGCGCTTCGTCGAGGGCGACGGCGTCCGGGTGGGCGAGCTTGGCGCCGCCGACCTGCAGGAGTCGCAGCGAGCTGATGTCCGCGGGCTCCCACTCGGTCGCCGCGCACCACAGCTGTGCGAGGGCGGGGACCAGGGCGGTCACCGTCACGCGGTGACGTTCGATGAGGTCGAAGGTGTTGTCGGGGCTCGGGTTGTCGGTGAAGACGACGTGGCCGCCTACCCCGAAGACGCCGAGGATGCCCGGGCAGCACAGCGGGAAGTTGTGGGCCGCCGGCAATGCGACGAGATAGGTGTCGTCGGCGGTCAGCTTCGCGACCTCGGCCGACAGTCGTGCGTTCAGGTCGTAGTCGTCGTGCGTGCGCGCGATCAGTTTGGGCAGGCCGGTGGTGCCGCCCGAGACCAGGAAAAGGGCCGGGAGGTCGGAGTTCGGCGAGGCCGGGAGGTCGACCGATGCGGGATCCGCGTCGGGTGCGGTCGCGAACGGACCGGGATCGCCGGAGACGAACACTTGCGTGACGGCCGGGACGCGGGACTGCAGCTCGGTGGCGAGGTCCCGGAAGTCGAAGCCGCGTCGCCCGTCCTCACCGATGTAGGCGACGGCCCCGGCACCGGCGGCGAGATGTGCGATCTCGGTGATCCGGTGTGCGGGCAGGGTCATGACGGGGGCGACGCGCGCGCGGAGCAGGCCGAGCAGATTCACGACGAACTCGAGCGAGTTGTTCTGCTGGAGGACGACGCGCTCTCCGGGGCGGAGTCCGGCCGCGACGAATCCGGCCGCTCGACGCAGCGAGGCCTCGCGCAGTTCGGAGTAGGTGAGCGTCCGCGGCCCGTCGATCGAGGCATCGGTGACGGCCGGGGCATCGGGGGTGCTCTCGGCACTGGCGTCGAAGCCGGCGAACAGTGGGAGTCCGCGGAACAGTTCGGCGTCGCGGTAGCGGGCTGCCTGGGCGTCGGCGTACGGGGTGAAACCGTCGAGCAGGTCGGTCGCGTGGTCCAGAGGCGTCGGCATGGGACCCATTCAAACACAGGCAGGGTAGGGTATCCTTACCGGTCGGTCTGGTGGTGTGATCCACGCCATCGACTCGCCAAAACATTTGCTTAGGCTGTCCTAAAATCCCTAGGATTACTGGTGCTGCCGCCCACGACCGGAGGACAAGGACATGTCGCTGACGACCGACTCGCCGACATCGAGGCTCGATGCCGCGGACCTCGGCCTCGAGGGCGCCGCCGGCCTGAACGCTCCGACGACGCGGTTCGCCGACGCGGACGCCGCCCGGATCTCGGCGGCCTGGGCGGGTTCCGGCGAGTTCGGCGACCATGTCGTCTACGAGCGCAGCGGTCGCTGGACCTTCGCTGCCGGCGTTCACGTGCGAGTGGTGGTCACACGTGGTGAGGTCATCGTCGACGACCATGGGCGCCGGTCGACCACCGCATGGCACGGTGACCCGGCCGACGCACTGGCCGCGGCGACGGAGTCGCTGTCGATCCCCGACTGGCGCCTCTACGGGTGGGTCGGTTTCGACTTCTGCGCGCCGTACCACGGCATCCTCGACCGCGTTCCCGACGACACGGTGCTCGCGCATCTGATCGTTCCCGAGTTCGAGGCGTTCGTCGACGCGGACGGGGTGGACACCGGCACCGCCGATTCCGACCGAGCTCGTCGTCTCCTCGAGATCGCCGCCACGGCAGGTGATCCCGGGGCGTCGCGCCCCGTCGACGTGCGGGTTGACACCGAGGACTACCGCGGCCGCGTCGCGGCCGCCGTCTCCGAGATCGCGGCCGGTCGCTACCAGAAGGTCATCCTCTCCCGCGCGGTGGACATCCCCTTCGCGGTCGACATCCCCGCCACCTATGCCCGCGGCCGTGCGGACAACACGCCGGCTCGCTCCTATCTGCTGTCGCTCGGCGATCTCGCGGCCGCCGGGTTCAGTCCCGAACTCGTGGTCGCGGTGCACTCCGACCGCACCGTGGTCACCGAACCCCTCGCCGGGACAAGGGCTTTCGGGGTGTCCGCCGACGACGACGCGGCCGCTCGGGCCGAACTTCTCGGCGACGCCAAAGAGGTTGCCGAACATGCGATGTCGGTGCGCGCCTGCTATGACGAGATCGCCTCGATCTCGGCCGCCGAGACGACCGCGGTCAGCACGTTCATGGAGGTGCGTGAGCGCGGCAGCGTCCAGCACCTGGCGTCGACCGTGAAGGGAACCCTCGCGGAGGGGGAATCTCCCTGGCGTGCACTCGAAGTCGTCTTCCCGTCGATCACCGCTTCGGGAGTACCCAAGACCGCGGCCGTCGACGCCATCGACCGGCTCGAGTCCCGGCGTCGCGGGCCGTACTCCGGTGCGGTCCTCGTCGCGTCGTCGTCGGGGGAACTCGAGGCAACCCTCGCGTTGCGCACCGTCTTCTCGTCCGGGGGCGCGGCATGGTTGCGGGCGGGCGCCGGCATCGTCGCGCAGTCGACGCCGGAGCGTGAGTTCGAGGAGACCTGCGAGAAGCTGGGCAGCGTCGCCCCGTACGTCATCCCGCGCTGACCGGCCGTTACGTTCGAACCACCACCGATCCCATCAGGAGCCATCACATGTCCGACAACATCACCGAAGCGCTGCACGGCATCCTCACCGAGGACCTCGACCTCGCGCTCGGCCACGTCACCCGCGACTCGCGGCTCATCGACGACCTGGGCCTGGACTCGGTGGCGTTCGCCATCGGCGTCGTCGCGATCGAGGAGCGTCTGGGTGTGAAGCTCTCCGAACGCGAGCTCTTCGAGTCGAAGACGGTCGGCGATCTCGAAGACCTGGTCCGCGCGAAGGCCGGGACACCGGCCTGAACCGGGTGGGACGCGAGTCGGGGCGGGGGATGAGTGTGGACACCGGAGTGCAGTCGTACGCCGAACTGCTCGACGACGCGTTCGACGAGAAGGTCACCGCGTGGACGGCACAGGCCGAGAACGATCATCGATTCCCTCGGCCGCTCCTCGAACACCTCGGCGAGGCCGGGGTTTTCACCCGCAAGTGGGAGGATCGCAAACTCACCGACCTGCACGACCACTTCGCGCTCGGCCGTCATCTCGGATCGCTCGGTTCGGCTGCGATCGGTGTCGGCGTCAGCCTGCACGATTCGGCGATCGCCATCCTCCGCCGCTTCGGCCGCAACGACTTCCTGAAAGACCTCGCGCAGCGGGCGATGACCACCGATGCCGTCCTGTGCATCGGCGCCTCCGAGGAACAGGGCGGCTCGGATCTCCAGAACTCGGAGACACGCATCTTCGCCGAGGGTGGCGGATACCGGGTCGTCGGAGCCAAGAAGTTCGTCTCGCTCTCGCCCATCGCCGACTACATGCTGGTCGTCTGCCGCAGCATCGAGGACGGCGACGAGAACGGCGCCGACACCGGGGGCAACGTGGCGCTGGCCGCCGTGCCGATCGACCAGGTCCGGGTCGGCGCGCCCTACACGAAGCTGGGCGCCGGTCCCCTCGACACCGCGCCGGTCACCATCGACACCTGGATCCCCGAGGAGGCGCTGATCGCCCGCCCGGGAACGGGTCTGGCGATTATCAGCTGGGGCCTCGCGCACGAACGCTATTCGGTCGCCGCGCAGATCGCGGCCGCATGCGACGTGATGCTCGGTGTGACGCTCGCCCGCATGATGGACCGCACCCAGTTCGGCAAGAAGCTCTACGACCATCAGGCACTCCGCCTGCGGATCGCCGGTCTGCAATCCCGCGTCGACGTGCTGAGCTACTCGCTCGACGGCGTCGCCGCCGGGGGAAAGATCAACCTGCGCACCGCGGCTGCGCTCAAGGCCACCGCGGCCAACCTGGGCGAAGAGGTCGCCTCGGAATGCCTGCACATCTTCGGCGGGATCGGCTATCTCGAGGCCGAGACGCCGATCGGACGCTGGTGGCGCGACATGAAACTCGCGCGCGTCGGCGGCGGCACCGACGAGGTGTTGTGGGAACTGGTCGCGGCGGCCATGAAACCCGACACCGAGCGTTACCAGCTACTCTTCTCCGGTTCTTCCACCCAGGCGCCCTGAGCGTCCTTCATCCAGGCGGTCATCGATGAACAACACTGTCACTGCTCCGGCCGACGCTCGCGTCACCGAGCTGGCACCCCCGGACCACACCTACCTGCACATGGACACCGACAGTCGGCCCATGCACTGGTCGATGTTCCTCCAACTCGACACGGGTGGAACGCTTCTCGGCATCGACGAGGTCCGTGCGCGCGTCCGTGACCGGGGCCGGCTGTTCGAGATCTTCCGGCTGGGCGTCAAGAACGGCCGATGGCGGAAACCCGAGGTGGTGCTCGCCGACGAGAAGTGGGATGCGGGCGCCCACGTCTCGGAACTCGGCTTCACCGACCGCGAGCACCTGCAGCGACGTGTCTCCAAACTCCTGGAGACGCCGTTGCCGCGTCCGCGCCCGTTCTGGGACATCACACTGTTCACGCCCTCCGCGGGCGCCGAGGGGGTCGGTCAGTGGGTCCTGCTTCGCGTGCACCACAGCATCTCCGACGGCATCGCCGGCGCGGCCTTCGCGGCACTGCTCGCCGACGGTGAGCCCGAGGACCTCGCCGAGTTCGAGCGCTTCGCCACCAGCCCGCGATTCCACATCAGCGGCATCGACCCGGAGAAGCTGGGTGAGGCCAAGGCGGCGTTCAACGACCAGCATGCGGCCGGCGGGGGCAAGAAGCGCGCCTGGCCGAGCCTGACGAAGTCGGGGCGTCGTGAACATGCGCTGTTCAGCACGTCCACCCGCGCCCTGCGCAAGGCGGCCAAGGCCAACGACTCCACCGTGCACGAGTTCGTCCTCGGGGCCATCGGCCGCGCGCTGAGCATCGACCCGCCCGCGTCGCCGCAGGCCGAGGTCCTCCGCGTGACCCTGCCGGTGACCCTCGACCAGGAGTTCCGGCACACCGGCAATGCGGTCTCGGTGGCACTGCTCAACCTGCCCGGCAACGAAACCGACCTGTCGCAGCAGATCGGCCGGGCACGCAGTGAGCTGGCGACGATCGCCGAGCGTCGGCCCGAGCTCTACCTCGCCGCGGCCGATGACCTGCCGCGGGCGCCGCTCTGGGGCCTGCAGCGGGCGATCGTGAACGCCTCGATGGGTCACATGCATCCGGACATCCACATCGGGATCAATCCCGGCTTCTCCCGGGTTCGGTCGGTCCTGGGCAGGTCCATCGTGAGCTTGACGCCGCTGTCGCCGCTGGCCGGTTACTCCTTCTCGGTGACCGTGCTGATCCTCGGCAACACGACGTCCTTCGGCATCGTCACCGACGCCCAGGCACTCCCCGGCTACGCGCAGAAGTTCGTGGAGACGTTCGACAAGGTCCTCACCGAGGCCCTACCGTCGGCGTGAAGAAGAGGCGAGCTTAGGCTTGCCTAGGCAGTCGTTCCCCGACGGGGACGATCCAGACCGTGGAGACGCGCAACCAGGCGTTGCACGGCACAAGTGAACGACATACAGCAGAAAACACGGAGAACACCATGCAGAACGATGTCGGCTACCAGGACCCGGCTTACGTGGATGAGACCCACGAACCGGTGGCGGGTCCGGAGAAGCGCTCGGGTGGGATCAACATCCCGACCGTGCTGGCATCGGCAGGTGTTGCGGCGGTGATCTCGGCGATCATCGTCACCATCGGTGTGGTCGGTCTGATGGTCGGCGACCGCAACGACTCGGCGAACGCGGCCCAGCCGACCGTCGTGAACCTCGGTTCCGCGCAGACACCGCAACAGCAGCAGGGCTTGGTGGGTCCGGCCGCCAACCAGCCGCCGGCTGCCGCGCCCGGTGAGCCCGCCCCGGCCGTGGCGCCCGCACCCGCGGTGACCGAGAAC
>NZ_BACI01000005.1 GCF_000225505.1 Gordonia alkanivorans NBRC 16433
CCTAGTGCCCCTGTCGCCGGGTGAGCCCCGTCGAAACCTTGCCGACCTGCGCACCAACCCGCGCCTGCAGGTGGTTCATCCTCGAGGTCGCATGCAGCCGGGCCGCCCGCGCCGCCTTGGGCCAGCCGCGTTCCGCGCACCGCTGCGCCTCCTCCGCGAAGAAGCGGTTCTCCTCGTCGAAGCGCCGTCCGTCGACGGCCTGCACCGAACTCACTGACGCGCTGTGGCGGCGGTAGGAGAACACGACCTCGGGGTCGTAGACCAGTGAGCCGTCGGCGGCGGCAAGGTCGACGAGGAGCGCAAGGTCGAGGACGATCTCCAGTCCCGGCCGGAAACCCACCTCACGCACCGCGGCGGTCCGCCACAGCAACGACGGGAAGTACGTCCAGTTGCCGTGGTAGAGGCTGGTCGCGAGGCGTTCACCGGACAGCACGGTCGCCCGGGAGGGCGCCAGCACGTTCTTCATACGGTCCCCCAGCGGACGCACCGCACGGCCGTTCTCGTCGATGACGTCGACTCCGGGCGCGATGACCGACGCGTCCGGGTGGTGCCCGGCCAGGGTGCGGACCGTCGCCAGGTAGTCGGCGTGCATCACGTCGTCGCAGCCCATGACGACGAACCAGTCGGCGGTCACGAGGTCGACGCAGCGCCGGAAGTTGCCGTTGACGCCGAGGTTGGTGTGGTTGCGCACGTAGCGGACGCGGGCGTCGTTCAGCGAGGCGAGCCATTGGCGGGGCGTGGGGTCGGGATAGCAGTCGTCGACCACCACGAGCCGCAGATCCGGGTCACTCTGGTCGAGGACGCTGGTCACCGCCTCGCGGAACTGCGCGACGTCGCCATAGAAGGGCATCATCACGTCGATCGGCACCCGACCAGACTAGCCGGGCCGTGCCGGGCGATGAGTACCGCGACCGGCCGGGTTAGGGTTGTTCACCATGGCCGACCCCATCACCAATGCCGACGTCTGGCTGGTGGTACCCGTCTTCAATGAGGGACAGGTGATCCGGGGGGTCGCCGCCAAGGCGCGCGAGACATTTCCCAACATCGTCTGCGTCGACGACGGCTCGTCGGACAACTCGGCCGAGGAGATCAGGGCCGCCGGCGTCCATCTCGTGCGGCACCCGGTGAACCTCGGGCAGGGCGCCGCCATCCAGACCGGCGTCGAGTACGCCCGCAAGCAGCCCGGCGCGCGCTTCTTCGTCACCTTCGACGCCGATGGCCAGCATCAGGTCGACGACGTGTCGGCGATGGTCGCCCGCCTGCGAACCGAACCGGTCGACATCATCGTCGGCACCCGCTTCGCCGAGGGCCGCAGCGAGTCCGTCCCGGTGTTGCGTCGAATGGCCCTGCGCACCATCGTCTTCCTCAGCCCGCGCACGCGGCGGCTCGGATTGTCCGACGCGCACAACGGACTTCGCGTCTTCAACAAAAAGGTCGCCGACGACCTCGACCTCCTCATGAGCGGGATGAGTCACGCATCGGAGTTCATCGCGCTGATCGACCACCACAAGTGGCGGGTCGCCGAGCAACCGGTCACGATCCTCTACACCGAATACTCACGCGCGAAGGGACAATCGCTGATCAACGGCGTCAACATCGTCGCCGACGGCCTGTTCCACACCCGGATGAGGAAGTGAACAACGCATGATCTGGTTCCAGATCCTCGCGATCATCGGCCTGCTCGCGCTCGTCGGCTTCTTTGTCGTCAACCGCGGCACCGCCCGGTCGTCGGCCGGTGTGAAGATCCTGTTCGTCGCCTTCGTCGGCTTCGGCCTCTACGCGATGCTGCGCCAGGACGACGTCACCTGGGTCGCGAACAAGATCGGAATCCAACGCGGCCTCGACCTCGTGCTGTTCCTACTGGTCATCGCGTTCGCGTTCACCACGGTGTCCACATACCTGCGGTTCCGCGACCTCGAGGTCAAGTACGCCCGCCTCGCCCGCGCCATCGCGTTGCAGAATGCCGAGAAGCCGCACCGACCGGGAGAGACCGACGGCGTTCAGGACTGAGGGCTCGTATAGTGCGGCGCCTCGGCTCTCGACCACGGCTCTCGACCACGGCGAGCGGTCCCCACTCCGACGCACCTGTCCGAAGTGGGAACCGCCTCACCCGTGAGAGGGAACCTTGATCAGCCCAAGCTGAACGGCTTGCCCCACAGGACGGTCTCGCTCTTGAGCCCGCCCGCCGTGACCTGGATGGACATCCGCGCCCGCGCCTGGGCGTACCCGGCGCATCCGTTGACCCGCAACGGTTCCTGGCTGTAGGCGACGGATGCGCTCGTGCCGGCGAACTTGTACCCGTTGATCCGGTACAGCTCGTTGTCGGCATCGACCAGCGAATTGGTCTGGTTGATGATCGGCACATACGCCGCCTGACCGGGTCCCAGGGACAGCGTGGAACCGGCGCCGGCCGACGCCATGCCGGACTGGTTCGCCGTCGAATTGCCCGAGAATCCGACACCCGCCAGATTGACCTGGCAGCCCACCACGTAGCCGCCCTTGATGATGCCACCGGTCGCCTTGCCCGTCAGGGACACGCGCACCTTGCCACTGACCCAGACCTCGCGGCTGGTCGGCACCGCGGCCACACCCGATCGCTGGTAGGAGACCCGCTCCTCGGCCAGCTTCGCGGTCATCGACGTGCCGCCGCCGAGGTCTTCGTATGCCGAACCGCCCGGCAGTGGTCCCGCGACGGCCGAACCCGCCCCCAGGGCAGAACCTGCCCCGGCTACGACGGCCAGGGCGACTACTCCGCGAACGGCCAGACTCTTGTTATTCATCCGCTGTGTTCTTCTCTCTCGCTGGGTAATTCGGCTCAGTTGAGGCTGAACGGCTTGCCGTAGAGGGTCGACTGCACGTAGGCACCCTCGCCGCCGATGTTGTTCGCCGTGGTGCCTGCATCGACGGCGTATCCCTCGACTGCCTCCACCTTCGCGAAGGAACGGGCCTGCGCGAATCCACCACAACCCTGCACTTCGACCTCCAGCCCGGAATACTGATACCGAGCCAGTCCGTCGACGATGGGTTGCACGGACAACTGGACGGCCTTGATCTCGCCCGGCGCCAGCGGGAACGAGATACTGCCAGAGACCGTCGGGGCCGCGGACAGCGTCCCGGACACACCGGCGGTCAGGTTGCCGACCGAGACCTGGCAGCCGACGAGGTACCCGACCCTCAGCCGGCCCTCCCCCTTCGACACCCGCGTCGTGACCTCGCCCGACAGCACCGCTGAACGCCCGATGCCGTTGGCGGCCATCGACGTCGCGGGCATCGCGGTTTCGCCCGTACGCCAGGTCTGCACAGTCACGGCACCCTCGGAAACCTTCTTGTACCCGTTCGGCAGCGAAGCCGCCGAAGCCGGTGAGGTTCCCGATGCCAGCAGCACCAACGCCGCCGCCGCTACCGCCATACCTACTTGTTTCACTCCTAGAACCCTTCTTCGCAGGACATTTGTTCGGACATCACGGGACGGACGCACGCCGAAGAGACCGACGGCCCACAAGCCACGGTGTCGAACGCACGCAGCAGCCCGACTTCTCGTCGAAGCCGACGTGTTCAGATGAAGACGGTGCCCGGACAGCATCTTTCGACCTCACTTGCACGGAATGGAGAACTCGCCGCACGTACCTCCACGCGATGCTCTGAACGGGCCGACTCAGGTGCGTGGCGAGTCCGGCTTCGCCGGCACCGCACGCGCGAGCGCGCACGGCCATTCGTGCTGCCGTTCATTTGTACGGACAATTTATAGCCTAGAGACCCAGATCTCCACAAGGGTCGTCCAGTGACGCATCCCACCTTCTACCGCAGGGGCGGCGATCGGCCCGCGCGCACGATCATCAAAAGGCGAGGTCGCCGGAATGCCACCGATGCCGGCAGGCTACTGGGAGACAGACAGGAAATGTTGTCTCACTGGGCTTTCGCACCATCGTCGGGCGTGCTCGGCGGTTTGCGCAGCGGCGAACTCGGACGCCGACGCGACTGGCCGTTCGGCGTGCGTGCACGAGAACGCTCAACCCGTCCATCGCGGCGCCGCTGGTCTCATCCAAGTCCGGACATTGCGGGAGACGCACGTCCGAAACAAGCGCCACACACCCCAACGGGGGCGACTTCTGATAGGACGGTACGCAGTCGACCCGACGCTCTACATCAAGGAACTCCGTGACCGAATCCGAGAACTCAGACAGCGAGCCGAACAGTCCACGCGACAGGCGCGGCGGCCCGCTCCATCGCGAGCTCTCGCGAACGCTTCGGGCAGAGATCGCGGCAGGCGAATACGACATCGGCAGCAAGTTCCCGACCGAGATGGAACTGTGCGCCCGATTCGGCGTCTCGCGCCACACGGTCCGTGCCGCGATGGCAGATCTGCGACAGAGCGGACTGATCTCCCGCCAGCGGGGCGTCGGAACCACGGTGCTGTCGTACGTCTCGCAGGCACGCTACATCCTGCGGGCGTCGGACGAGGACAATGCTGTGCGGCAGTACACCGAGAGCACCCGGTTCGAATTGATCGATGAGCCGGGACCGGCCGCGGTGTTCGACAGTCGTCGTCTCCTCCTCGGCGACGCGCGCGACTGGCTCAAGTGGACGGGGCTGAGACGAACCGTCGACAATCCCCTGCCCATGGGTTTCAACACCTACTACATTCCCACCAAATACGCCGTCGCGGTCCGAGACCGTGTTGCAGATGCGCAAACTGCCGTGTTCCCTCGCATCACCCGCCAGTTCGGCTTGACCCTGCAGAGTCTGGAACAGTCCATCGCGGTCACCCTGTTGGACGACCATGAAGCCGAGCATCTTCGGGCGGCAGCCGGCAGCCCGGCACTCGCGATAACGCGGCGATTCATCACCGAGGACGGGCTCATCGGGGTCTTCGAGGGAATTCACCCCGCCGACCGTTACGCCACGACCATGCGTTTCGATGTCGAGATCAGTGAGTGACCGAGCGGCATACGGCGGCTGAGGACACGCGTCAGGTCACTACAGCTGATCGCCGGCGAGCCCCCGCAGGAATGCGGTTACGTCGTCGTGATCCGGAAGCAGCCCCGACTCGCGCGCCTCGGTGAGACCCGGTGCGGCGGTGTCCTTCTCGGACAGTTCGTACTCCAGCGGCGACCCGTCGCGGGCGTGCGTCGGCCACTCGATGCCGAGTTCGGGGTCGAGCGGATTGATGCCGTGTTCACCGGACGGGTTGTACCCGGTGGAGCAGAGGTAGGTGACGGTCGAGTTGTCGGCCAGCGCACAGAACGCGTGTCCGAGCCCTTCCGACAGGTAGACCGCACGGCGGTCGACGTCGTCGAGCAGGACGGTGTCGTAGGTGCCGAAGGTCGGGGAACCGACGCGGATGTCGACGATGACATCGAGGATGGCACCCGTCGCGCACGTCACGTACTTCGCCTGCCCCGGAGGCACATCGGCGAAGTGCACGCCGCGCAGTACACCCGCCGCGGACACCGACAGGTTGACCTGGGCAAGGTCGAAGCGATGCCCGATCACCTCGGCGAGCAGGTCCCCTTTGAATGCCTCGGCGAACAGGCCGCGTGCGTCACCGTGCTGGACCGGCGTGAGTTCCCACGCGCCGTCGATCGTGAGCGGTCGCACCTTCATGGATGAGCCTTTCGCAGCTGATGTGGACTCAGAACCCCTTGCCTCGCTGTAGGAGTTCGAGCAGGTAGTCACCGTATCCGGACTTGCGCAGTTTCTCCGCGCGGGACCGGAGCCCGTCGTCGTCGAGAAAGCCCCGACGCCACGCGATCTCTTCCGGCACAGCGATCTTGAGACCCTGGCGTTGTTCGACGGTACGCACGAAGTTACCGGCGTCGAGAAGGCTGTCGAAGGTTCCGGTGTCGAGCCAGGCGGTGCCACGCGGCAGGACCGTCACCGACAGTTTGCCGCGTTCGAGATAGTGGGCGTTGATGTCGGTGATCTCGTACTCACCGCGGGCGCTGGGCTCGAGACCTCGGGCGATCTCGACCACGTCGTTGTCGTAGAAGTACAGACCGGGCACGGCGAAGTTCGACTTCGGTTGTGCCGGCTTCTCTTCCAGCGAGATCGCGGTACCGTTCGCGTCGAAGTCGACCACACCATAGGCCTCCGGATTGGACACCCAGTAGGCGAAGACCGCACCGCCGTCGACGTTCTCGAAGCCCTGCAACTGACTGCCGAGACCGGGACCGTAGAAAATGTTGTCGCCCAGCACGAGTGCCACCGACTCGTCGCCGATGTGGTCGGCGCCGAGCGTGAAGGCCTGCGCGAGTCCGTCGGGTGAGGGTTGGGTCTTGTAGGTGAGGTTGATGCCGAACTGGTCACCGTTGCCGAGCAACCCCTGGAAGGCCGGCGCGTCGTGCGGAGTGGTGATGATGAGGATGTCGCGGATACCGGCGAGCATCAGCGTCGAGAGCGGGTAATAGATCATCGGCTTGTCGTAGACCGGGACGAGCTGCTTGCTCACACCCTGCGTGATCGGGTGCAGGCGCGTGCCCGTACCACCGGCCAGAATGATCCCTCGCATGCGCTTCAGCCTAGTGCCCGACGATCCGGCTCACCGAGTGCACACCCGGCGCCTCGGTAGAGTGACGTCCACGAATACCTCTGGCGGAAGGAACGACGTGCGTGTTCTCGTGACCGGTGGTGCCGGTTTCATCGGCGCCAACTTCGTGCTGCGCACCCTGGCCACCCGCCCCGACGTCTCAATTCGGGTCCTGGACAAACTCACCTACGCCGCCAACCCCGAAACCCTCGCCCCGGTCGCCGACCGCGTCGAACTGATCGAAGGCGACATCGCCGACGCCGCCCTGGTCCACAGGTTGGTGAGCGAGGCCGATCTGGTGGTGCACTTCGCCGCCGAATCCCACAACGACAACTCCCTGGCCGACCCCTCAGCCTTCGTACACACCAACCTGGTGGGCACCTACACGCTGCTCGAAGCCGTGCGCGCCCATCAGGTGCGCTACCACCACATCAGCACCGACGAGGTCTACGGCGACCTCGACCTCGACGACCCGGCCCGCTTCACCGAGCACACGGCCTACAACCCGTCGAGCCCGTATTCCTCGACCAAAGCCGGTTCCGACCTCCTCGTTCGGGCGTGGGTGCGGTCCTTCGGCGTCGCCGCCACCATCTCCAACTGCTCGAACAACTACGGCCCGTATCAGCACATCGAGAAGTTCATCCCCCGCCAGATCACCAACGTGCTCTCCGGTGAGCGCCCCAAGCTCTACGGCGACGGCCGCAACGTCCGCGACTGGATCCACGTCGACGACCACAACGACGCGGTGTGGACCATCATCGACCAGGGCCGGATCGGCGAGACCTACTTGATCGGCGCCGACGGCGAAGTCGACAACCGCACCGTCGTCGAAGCCATCCTCGAACTGTTGGGTCAACCGGCCGATGCGTTCGACTTCGTCACCGACCGCCCCGGCCACGACCGCCGCTACGCCATCGACTCCACCCGCCTACGCACCGAACTCGGCTGGCAACCCAACTACAACGACTTCCGCGCCGGCCTGGCCGCCACCATCGACTGGTACCGCGACAACACCGACTGGTGGCAACCCGCCAAAGACGCCGTCGAACAGAAATACGCCGCCACCGAGCGGGTGACGGGCTGACCGCTGCCGGTCGTTTGGCGTTCTCCCAGCTCCGCCGCCTACGGTGGTTTCATGCGCGTACTCGTCAGCGGCGGCGCGGGCTACATCGGCTCGCACACCGTGATCCAGCTGGTCTCCGCCGGTCATGACGTCGTCATCGTCGACGACTTCAGCAACGCCAAGCCCACCGTGGTCGGTCGGCTCGAGGCGTTGAGCGGTCGTTCCATCCCGGTGCACGCCTTCGACCTCGCGGACGTGGACAAGACCGAACACTTCTTCGCCCACGAGGACGTCGACGCGGTCATCCATTTCGCCGGGTACAAGGCGGTCGGCGAATCGGTGGCCAAGCCGCTGGACTACTACCAGAACAACCTCGGCACCACGTTCTCGCTGTTGCGGGCGATGGAACGCCACGACGTCCACACGCTGGTGTTCTCGTCGTCGGCGACCGTCTACGGTGCGGACCCCGAGCTACCGATGACCGAGGACCTCCCGACGTCGGCCACCAATCCGTACGGCTGGACGAAGGTGATGATCGAGCAGGTGCTGCGCGACGTCGCCGCCAGTTCCGACGCCTGGCGGATCGCCGCGCTGCGCTATTTCAACCCGGTGGGCGCGCACCGGAGCGGTCAGATCGGCGAAGACCCGTCGGGCATCCCGAACAATCTGATGCCGTTCGTCGCCCAGGTCGCGGTGGGCCGGCGCGAGAAGCTGTCGGTCTTCGGCGACGACTACGACACCCCTGACGGCACCGGCGTCCGCGACTACATCCACGTCGACGACCTCGCCGCCGGACACGTCGCCGCTCTGGACCGGATCAGCACCGGCGACACCGGCATGTCGACGTGGAACCTCGGTACCGGGCAGGGTGTCTCGGTCCTCGAGGTCGTCCACGCCTTCGAGAAGGCCAGCGGCAAGCCGATCCCGTACGAGATCGCACCCCGCCGACCCGGCGACATCGCCGCGTCGTATGCCGATCCCACCCGGGCGAACGCCGATCTCAATTGGCACGCCACCAAGACGATCGACGACATGTGCGTCGACACGTGGCGATGGCAGTCCGAGAACCCGACGGGCTACCCCGACGCCTGAACCGTCACCGAGCCGCGTACGGATCGTCGGGATCGATGATCTCGTCGGTGGCCCACCCGATGTAGCGCCGGGCCGACGTCTCGACGACCTCGCGTGCGTCCTTGTCCACGACGACGCCGAATGCGTCGTACAGCCGGTCGAACGGCAGGGCCGTGACCCGGTCGACGATCTGACGAACGAGCCTGGGCGACAACGGGATCATGTTCGGATAGCTGCGCATGAACGTCACCATTCCCGGCTGCATGACACCTTTGACGGTGTCGCCGGTCAGCAGCGCTCCCCGACCGTCGGCGGCGTCCGGTAGGTGCAGCACCGCGCTGCCGGGAAAATGTCCGCCGCACTGGATGAGTCGCACTCCGCCGAGAACCTCGGCTTCGCCGGACCAGAACTCGACCACGGGGTCCGGCCGGGTCAGCCATCGACGATCGAGATCGTTGTAGAAGACCGGGACCCCGCCGAACCGATGACTGAGCGAGACACTCGCGCCGTAGAGGTGCGGGTGGCTGGCGGCGATGGCCTCGACACCGCCGTGCTCTTCCAGCCAGCCGACGAGGGACGGACCGATGAACCCCGGCGGCTCCCAAAGGATGTTGCCGTTCAGGGTGGCCACCAGGAATCCTCGTTGCCCGATGCCGACCGACGGTCGCAGCGACAACCGGAACAGGCCCGGCTCCAGTTCTGTGGTGTCGAGCGCGTTGTCGGCGTTCTCGTCAAGCCGGGTCCACTGCTGCCCGCTCGTCGGGATCCATTGCCGGTCGTCGTCACAGATCGGGCAGACCTCGGGTAGGTCGGCGTCGGGAGCGAACTCGTTTGCGCAGAAAACGCACATCCACGGCTGCATGGTTCGACGCTAACGCGGGCCCGGTCAACAGGTCAGTGGTTCCGCACAGATTCGGACGGCGAACCGACGAGATGTGGACAATACCAGGCGACACCGACAAAACCCTTGCGACGTATTTCTGGCGACAATCGTTGCAGCACTGGCTAATCGGGTGTACTGTCGAACATATATGGTCCTCCTGACGGTTTCGTGGGTCACTACTGGTGTGGCAGAACAGGACACGCCCCTCCTCGCGTGAGTGTCGACATCGCGATGAGTGCTTCTGGTGAGTGGAATCCGTAGGCCCGCTTGGTCAGTGCCCTCAGATGTGTGTTGGTGGCCTCCACCCGGGCGTTCGATAGGCCCACGACAACGGAGTTGTAGATCTGGATCTGTTGCTGTCGTACCGATCTGGAGAGACCGACGAGTTCGATGATTCGACTACGATCAGCTCGATGTAACCAGTGCTCGAGCCGTCGCCACGTGCCAGAATGCTCCCCGGTAACGATATGGCGGAGTTCCTCTTTCAGTTGATACGCGCGAGCGAGTTCACTATTGGCGCGTTTGACGATCAGCTCGCGGGTCCGCTGTTGACCTGGGGTGAGGTTCTCAGGGTTCTTCAACAGTGCCCACCTCAGATTCCTACGATCGTCGTTGGACAGACCGTGGATCCGGTTGAGGACCCGGCTGCGACAACGGTCCACGGCGCGGGTGGCCCACTGGACGACATGAAACGGATCCATGCATCGAATGGCATCCGGAGCACGTTCTGCAACAACCGTTTCGATGTACTGACCCGCGTCGGCGCTCACATGGGTCAGCTGTGCACTGCGCGTGGCGCCGAGCTCGTCGAAGAACTGGCGAAGCGTCTTCTTGGTTGCACCCTCACGCGCCCACACCAACCTGCCGGTGTCGTGGTCGACGATCACCGTCAGATATCGCCGGCCTTTTCGGTAGGCGATTTCATCGATACCTATCCTGCGCAACCCATCCATTCGGTCGGTCTGTCCGGTGTGATCGGCAACGACTCGAGCGATGATGCGTTGCACTGTTCGCCACGACACCCTCATGTACTCACACACCGCGGATGATGGACTGTGCGCGGCGAGCCAGGCGACCGTGTCGTCGAATCGGCGCGTCATCTTTGCTGCCGGCCGTGCCCACGGCACATGTTCGGTGACGACGCCGTGCAGGCTGCAGTCAACCCGTCCAATGTGTCCTTGCAGGTAGCAGCGCATCCCGCCCAGGTCGAGGTGTCGCCAACGGCGCGGATGGTGTGAGCGGTCATAGCCTGGTCGACGCCGTCGGCAGTGTGGACACCGCGAGTCCTGCCCGCGTTTCGCACGGACCGAGACGACCAACAACTGGCCGTCATCGTCGTCTTCAACGCCGACATCAAGAACCACCAGGTTCTCGATCTTCAGCAACTTCTGCAGTAGTCTGGTAGCGCGCAACGCCCTGCTCCTCGGTTTAGTCTTCGCAAACCAAACCTTAAGTGAGACAGGGCGTTGCGCGCTTCAGGCGCACCGGGGGCACCCACAGAACCGTCAAGAGTGCCACATATATTCGCACGATGTTTCCGGGGGGGGTGACCGTCTTGACCGAGATCTCTCAGGCTGATGGTCCCACTTCGCGCGCAGAAGAACTTCTGAGTGAACTGCACCGGATCACCACCGAGCTGCAGACTGTTGATCTGACACAGTGTTCGGATGCCGAGCTCGTCGACGTCGCTGCCGAGACCGAACGGGCAATCGCCCGAATGACTTTCGCCGGCGACCGGCAAATCGTCGAGATCGCCGACCGCGACCTGCCCCACAAGACCGGCCACCGCAGCATCACCCAGTTCATGACCCACCGCCTGCGCGTGGCCGACCCCATGCGCCGCACCAGACAACGCCACGCGACCGCCACCCACCTCAGCCCGACCGGTGAACCACTCGAACCCGAACGCCCTGCTCTGGCAGAGGCATTGGCCGACGGCAAGGTCAGCACCTCCCACGTCCGGGCAGTACTCGATGTACTCGACCAGATCCCGCACGCCACCGACCACGACGTCAAAGTCGCCGCCGAACGACAGATGGCCGAGATCGCCGTTGACCACACCCCCGCCGACATCACCGCCCTCGGCTCGCGGCTACTGGCCCACCTCGACCCCGACGGCACACTCACCGACGACACCGACCGCAAACGTCGCCGGAATCTGTACGTGAACCGGCAACGCGCCGACGGCACCGCCAAACTCACCGCCACCCTCACCCCTGAACTCCTTGCCCGGGTCACCATGCTGCTCGCCGTCTGGGCGAAACCCGGCATGAACAACCCCGACGACCCCGACTCCCCGCGGGGGTCGATCGAGGACGCCGACCCCGACGCCGTTGCCGCTGCTGCCGAACGTGATGACCGCACCCCGGCCCAGCTCAACCACGACGCCTTCAACGCCCTCCTGAAAGCGGTGTTGGAGGACGGCATGCTCGGCAAAAGCCACCGCGGGTTGCCGATGCAGATGATCTTCAAAGCCGACCTCAACGATCTACTCCGCGAAGCCGGGTTCGCCACCACCGCCACCGGCACCCTCATCCCGATCGACGATGTCATCCGCATGGCCGCCGACGCCCAACCCTGGCTGGCCGTGTTCAAAGACGCCACCGCCGTCCCGCTCTACTTCGGCCGCGGCAAACGCCTCGCCACCCGCGAACAACGCCTCGTCTCCTTCGCCCGACCCGACGGCGAAAACTGCTCCACACCCGACTGCGACCAATCCGCCGCACACGTGGAAATGCATCACGCCCAACTCGATTGGGGACTCGGCGGACTCACCGACATCACCGACCTCACCCCCGCCTGCCCGAAACACAACCGAATGGTCGGCGACCAACCCGGCCAATACACCACCCGCATGGTCCGCGAAGGACCCGACGAAGGCCGCTGCGCCTGGCGACTCAACACCCAACCCGGCGCCCCACCCAACCCCGAACGCATCAACCGGCGACCCGACATACCCCGCCGATTCGCCGAACACCTACAACACGTGCGCACCGAAATCCACGGACCTGACAAGGCGTCCGGCGATACCCCACGCCTCCACCTGCGTGAAGTCATCGACCTCCGTCACGCCACACCCGTCGAACTCGTAGTCGCCTCAGCACTTCTCAACCACGCGTACGGGCACTCAGGATAGGAGCACTCCTCACAGCTCAGGGAGCGGGGACCGGAACCGGCGGAGCCTCCACTGGCGGCACGCCTTCAGCCGGTGCACCCTCGACAGGCGGTGGCGGCGGGTAGACCAGGTCGTTGACGCGGTAGACGACGGCCTCGCCCTGGCGGAACACCTCTGTCAGTCCAGGAGCGCCGTTCTCGCGCAGCTCCAGGAACGGGTCGCCCTGGTGGCCGTTCGCCGGATCGGGTCGGCCGCGCTGGAACTCCCAGTAACTCGTCGGGGAGTCGATCACATAGTGCACGTTCATGTCCCGGACGATCTGGTCGGTCGCGGGGTCGGCGCCGATCTTCGCGACGCCCCAGAAGAGGTCGCGTTGCCGTTCGGAGAACTCGTTGGCCCGATAGAACGGGAACATCGGGGTGACGCCGGTGACCGGGTACAGCCAGCCGGTGCCCTGGTCCAGGTTGTTCAGGACGAGCACGTCCTGGGCGTCGGGCTGCGAGGCGAGCCATGCGTAGGCGGCGAGGTCGTCGGGACCGACATACTTGCCACCGCGCTCCTTCGACGCGATCTGGGCGTTCGGCGGGTAGCGGACCACCGCGGCACCGGCGATCAACGCCAGCAACACCACGTACGTCGACGCGACCAGCCAACCCGCGCGAGCGGTGCCCTTGACGGACGTCTCGTCGGACTGCGCGAACCGCCGCCCGATGACGCCGATCAGCGCGATCACCGCGACGCCGATCGCGACACCGGCGGCCGCGGCCGAGAAGATGGCGACGACGAAGGTGAGGCGGTGCGGCGAGTTGTAGAAGTAGCCGCCGATGGCGCCGAGCGGGTACGACAGCAGACCGAGCGAGACCACCGAGTTGGTCGTCACGAGCGCGAAGACCAGCCAGACGGCGAGTCCCGCCCAGCATCGCAGCCAGGCGAGCACCCCGAGGCCGAGGACGGTCACGATGATCAGCGGCCAGATCGGGAAGTGGTTGAGCTCCAGCGGGATCGTGCCGTTGAACGCGCCCTGCGCCAGGCCGCGCAGCACTCCGATCCCTTCTTCCCGGAAGTCGAAGAACGGGAGTTCGTTGGTGTCGGCGACGCGGATCGTGCCGATCACCACGGGGAAGATCAAGATCATCGTGAGGACGGCGGTGACAGCCAGGGTCGCGAGATCCGCCAAACGACTCGTCGCCGGACGCCACAGACCCTCACACAGCCACCACAGGCCGACGATGACGCCGACGAGAATCAGACCGGACGGATGCGTTGCGGTCACGCCGGCGACGGCCAGGGCCGCAGGTGCCACTCGCGACCGGTCTCGGACGACGCTCAGAACCAGGACCGCTGCTACCGGAGCCAGACTCACGCCGACGGCATTGGGCACCGAGGTCAGCTGCACCTCGACGTACGGCAGCGACGGGAACAGCGCGGCGACGGCGGCGGCCGTGCCGGCGATCAACGCAGAGTTGTCGACGTCGTAGCGGTGCCGGGCGAACCAGTAGGCCAACGACGCCACACCCAGCGGGACCGTGACGGCCAGCACCGCAGGCGAATACGTGTTGTACAGCTCGACCGGGTTCGCGCCGGTCAGCGGGAACAGCAAGGCGCCCAGCGCATGCCACGTGTTCGGGTAGTAGTTGAAGCCCTGGGTGTCGTAGTTCATCAGCTCGCCCATGCGCATGGCCGAACCGATCCCGGTCTCGTCGATCCATCGCAGAGAACTGGCGTGCCACAACGAGTCCCACACCTGCGAGATGTTGTTCAGTCCCGCGAAGGCGGTCTTGGCCACCGGTCGGATGCAGGTGATCGCGATGATGAGTCCACCGAGCCCGAGGCCTGCAGCCGCACGCAGGATCGCGGTGCGGCCGACGCGAGGTTCGCCGGTGTCAGTGGGTACCGGCGCGAGACGACGTCCGATCCCCGTGCCGAGCAGCCGTGAGTACAGCCAGGCGCCGGCAAGGGCCAGGACCAAGCCGACAAGCGCCGAGACCGCGTTCCATTCGAAGCCGACCGCCGAGTACAGGACGGTGAGGATGGAGACCAGGGCGAACGTGATGGCCGGTCCGGCCGCGAACGCCACCGGCCAGGGCAGGTTCATCCGCCGACCCACGAAGGCGCCCGGCAGGATCAGCACCAGCGCGGACACGATCACGACCCACGCAGCCAGCACCATCACCCCGCGCCTTTCCACACTCGCTCGTCACACCCACGGTGAGACCCGGTTTCCACTCCCTTCCGGGCCCCGACCAAACACTCAGCAGGGTACCCGGCGTCGTCTCAGTGCGACTGTCCGGTGACGACGCTCTCGTCGCGCATCGGCCGCTCGCCGGACACCGGCCGGACTTCCGGGCGATGCCTGGTGTGCCCCGACGCGGCGACGGCGAGGCAGGCCAGCGCCGCGACCGCACCGAACGTGAACATCTCGGTGTAGGTGATCGACGTCCACTTCTCGGTGATCCATGCCAGGAGCGCCGGGACGGCGAAGCCCAGGTAGGTCACGCTGTAGAAGACGGCGGTCAGGCCGGCGAGGTCGTCGGGCCCGGCGATGCGCTGCACCTCCAGGAGCCCGGCGATCAGCGCCATCCCGTAGCCGCAACCCAGCAGGGTCGCGGCGATCAGGGACAGCCAGACCGTCAGCACGTGTGCCGCCAGTGCGGCGACGAGCATGCCCGCAACGAGGGTCGTGAGGGCGACGACCACGCCACGCGAGCTCCCCGGAACGTCGATGCGTCGACCCACCGATTGAATGCCGAACCCGGCGCCGAGCCCCAGGACACAGCACAGGGCGGCAAAGGCGATCGGCGCTCCGGAAGTCCGTGCCGACATCAACGCCGGGATGATCGCGTACGCCGACGCCGCGGCGCCGAAGACCCAGGGCGCGACCGGCAGGACGACGAACATGAACCGTCGATGACCGGCGGCCGGGATGCGCAGGTCGTCGATCAGACGGCCCGGCGTCGAACTGCGGAATCGCGTCTCCGGCACGACCGTCAGGAGGGCTCCCGCGCAGACCGCGATCGCGATGTTCACCAGATACGGCAGCACATGCGGCCAGGGGCCCCACTGGGCGAGCACACCGGCGACGCCTGCGCCGACACCGAAGCCGGCAGTGAGGCTCATCGCCGCGCGCCCGGCGCCGACTCCGGCCCCTGCACCGTCGCGGTCGGACAGCTCCTTGATCCAGCTTCCGCCGACCGCCATCGACAGACCGAGTGCGATGCCGCTGCAGATGCGTCCCACGGTCAGCAGGACCGCCGACTGAGACCCTGCGGCCAACAACACCGAGCCCAGCGCCGCGAACACCGGTGCCGGCAGCATGAGCGGCCGCCGACCGAACCGGTCCGACAGCGGCCCGCCGATCAGGAGGGCGGGCACGATGCCGAGCACGTAGGCGAACAGCAGGGCGTCGACGACGACCGGCGACAGGTCGGTGATCTGCCGGTACATGACCAGCAGCGGGGTGAACTCGTTGCCGCCCCACGCGGCCGCGAAGACGGCCAGCGAGACGGCGGGCCACCCGAAGCGGTTGCGATTGTCGGTCATGCGGGTTCCCCCGGGAGGTCGTGAACACCGGCGAGGTGCCCCGCCAGGAGGTGTTCGAAACGGTCGGCGTCGGCGGCTTCGATGGCGCCGAGGAGATCGAGGTGATCGGCGAGGATGCGCGCCGCAATCCCGGCGTCACGATGCACCGACGCGATCGTCATGCGTCGATGGCGCTCGCCCAGCGTCGTGTAGAAGTCGGCGAGGAGCGGATTGTCGCCGGCTGCGGCGATGAGCTGGTGGAACGCGGCGTCGAGCCGGGAGAACTCGGCGACGTCGGTCGCGTCGGCGCGTCGATGGGCGGCGAGGTTGTCGCGGAGTCGCTCGGCCAGCTCGGCGACGGCGGCGGGCCGAGACGTGACCGACCGGACGGCGTGTCCCTCGAGGAGGCGGCGCGCGTCGACGACGTCACGCTTCTCGCGGTCGCCGATCGGCACCACGAGCGCTCCCCGCTTCGGGTAGAGCCGCATCCACCCTTCGGTCTCGAGACGCAGAAAAGCCTCCCGCACGGGAGTGCGGCTCACCGAGCACTTCGAGGCGATCTCGCCCTCGCTGATCAGCTCACCGCCGGCGATCTCGTTTGTGAGAATTCGCTCTTTGACCTCGGCATATACCCGCTCAGCAGCGGATTCAGCAGAGGTATGCAACATAGACACAAGTCGTACCTTACCAATAGGCGATGACGCCGCGACCTGGGCCGACCCGCCTTTCATGGCGATCCCAAGCAGTGAGACACTTAATGTGGCCGTAACGAGCGTCACCTCGCTCGCGGGCCCTGATCGCGTCCGCTGAGCCATCCGCTCTCGCGTCGATGCGGATCTCTACAGCTCGCGGGCAGCGTGGCCGGCGAGACGATGCAACCCGCGTTTCGCGGCATTCAGGAGGACCCGACCGTGACAAGCACGGAGGACACACGTATGGGCGATACCCCGATCACCGAACCGACCATTGCCGATCTGCCGATCACCGACGACGAGATCTTCTTGGCGCATGCCGGCGGCAAGCTGTCCGTCGAACTTCGCGCGCCCATCGACACCCAGCGCGACCTGTCGATCGCCTACACCCCGGGCGTCGCCCAGGTGTCACGCGCGATCGACACCGACGCCACCCTGGTGAACAAGTACACCTGGACCGACCGTCTGGTGGCCGTGGTGAGCGACGGATCGGCTGTGCTAGGCCTCGGTGACATCGGCCCGCGTGCGTCGCTGCCGGTCATGGAGGGCAAGTCCGCACTGTTCCGCAGCTTCGCCGGTCTCAACTCGATCCCGATCGTTCTCGACACCAAGGATCCCGACGAGATCGTCGAGACCCTGATCCGTCTGCGTCCGAGCTTCGGCGCGGTCAACCTCGAGGACATCTCGGCACCGCGATGCTTCGAGATCGAGCGCCGCGTCATCGAGGCGCTCGACTGCCCGGTCATGCACGACGACCAGCACGGCACCGCCATCGTGGTCCTCGCCGCCCTGAAGGGCGCCGTGACCCACCTCGGCCGGGACATCACCACCCTGCGGGTCGTCATCTCCGGTGCCGGCGCCGCGGGTGTCGCCTGCGCCAACATCCTGCTCGCGGTCGGCATCACCGACGTCATCGTGCTCGACTCGAAGGGCATCGTCTCCGCCGGCCGCGACGGCCTGAACGAGTCGAAGGCCGAGCTCGCGAGCCGCACCAACCCGCGCGGCCTGACCGGCGGAGCGGTGGAGGCCCTCGACGGCGCCGACGTCTTCATCGGCGTATCGGCCGGCCTGATCCCCGAGGAGATCATCGCGTCGATGAGCGACGACTCGATCGTGTTCGCGCTGTCGAACCCCGATCCGGAGATCCACCCCGAGGCCGCCGCCAAGTACGCGGCCGTCGTCGCGACCGGTCGCAGCGACTTCCCGAATCAGATCAACAACGTGCTCGCCTTCCCGGGCGTGTTCAAGGGCGCACTCGACGCGGGTGCACGCCGGATCAGCGAGGGCATGAAGATCGCTGCAGCAGAGGCGATCTTCTCGGTGGCCGCCGACGACCTGCGGGCCGATCGCATCGTGCCCAGCCCGCTCGACGACCGGGTCGCACCGGCCGTTGCGGCGGCGGTCGCCAAGGCGGCGCAGGACGAGGGCCTCTGCTCGTAAAATTTTGTGTCACAAGCCGGTTCGATCATCTCGATCGAACCGGCTTGTTTCTTTTCCGCAGGTGTTTCAGTCCCGTTCCTGCCAGGTGCACAAGCAGATCTCGTTGCCCTCGGGGTCGGCGAGAATCCACCACGCCGGTGCGAACTCGTCCGAGAGCAGTTGCCCACCGGCGGTGATCGCCGCTTGCAGTCGTTCGTGCACCTCGTCGTGCGGTAGGCAAAGGTCGAAGTGAATCCGGTTACGTTGCGGGCGAGCTTCATCCATCTGCTGGAACCACACCGACGGCAGCCGCCCGGTCGGGTCGGCGAGCTCGGCGAGTTCCCTGTCATTCCCGTCGGAGTAACCCAGGACTGCCTGCCAGAACGGACGGATCGCACCGATGTCCACGGCGTCGATCGCGAGTTCGATCGCCGTCACCGGGCCCACGAGTTTCTCGACCGCCATCTCGGCGGCGATCCCGGTGATCCGGTTGGCCAGCGCCACATCGGCTTCGGTCAGCTGATGCGCGCTGTGTGTCGTGAGAGCGAGATGCACTGACCCGTAACGCAGGTCGACGTCGGGATGATGGTTGGCTTCCTCTGCCGCGTCGACGATCCTGGTCACGAACTCGAGACCCCGCACCATCGAACCGGTGCGGTAGCCGGCCACGAGTCTGTCGGCGACGACGCGCCACGGGTCGGCGACGACCTCGGTGGCCTGCTTGGCGTTGAGCGGTGTGCGCGTGGACCCGGTCATACTGCCCCATGCTGCACCTTCGAGACCTGTTTCGAAAGGGCCCGGTTTCCCAGAGTGCGGCCTGGGTGCCGTTTTCCGGCACTCAGGCCGCACTCTGGAATCGCTGTCAGTGCCGGTTCGACGTAGCTGCCGCGAGTTTCGCGATGGACTCGACCGTTGCAGGCAGGAACCCGCGTCGAGCGCCCTGGTCGAGTGAGGTCCCGGCGCCGAGGACCGGATCGTAATCGAGGCCGATCACCGGGCCGACCGCCCCGGACACCACACCGACGAGCATGTCCGCGAGGCCCGTCTGCTGCTGTACCGGCAGCTGGGAGTCGATCACCACGACGGTGTTCTCGAGTACGCCGGCGCGGTCCCACTCCGTGAAGATCACGCGTGCCCGGTTGAGCAGGTCGGGGCGTGGGCTGATCACGAGGACGGGCGTGAGGTTCGGGAGGTCGTCCTCGGCGAGTTCGGGCAGCAGCGTCAGCGGATGCGCCCCGGCGTCGATCACCGGCACTGCTCCCTGCCGCCACACCTCGACGACGGCGTCGGTGACGGCCGCCTCGTCGGGCGGCAGCCACAGGCCCGTGCCCGACGCGGTGCGCAGCAACTCTTCGTTGCCGGTCCCGCGGAGGCGGAGTTCGATGTCGCAGTCGTTGCCGGAGGCATCGACCCACCACGAGAGCAGGCCGAGACCCGACGCGGCGCGATGTTCGGCGAGAAGGGCCGACACGACAGACGTGCCGACCCCGCCGGCAGTTCCACAAACGACGACGGCCCGCTCATCCCAGATCTGCGGGTCGCCGTCGCGAGGTGTTGGAGCAGTCATCGGTCCTTATGGAACCAGAAGGTAGGCGCCGTACCCAATCGGCTGAGGCGCGCCCGCCGGGCCATTCGGCGCGCGTCCACGAACAGTGAACGGCACCACGGGAAGAAGTCAGGGAACCAGCATGTAGATCGTCGCCCCATAACCGGCGGGCACCCGAACCTGACTATTAGGCGAGAAACCGCCGAACCCAAGACTGACGGGACCGGATCCCGTGGCAATCTCCCAGACCTTTTTCTCCCCTGGCCTCGGCCCAAACGTTCCGCTTACCCACTTTTCAAGGTTGTACCCGCGCACGCTGGTAAAGAAATTCCCGAAGAGTACCCGACACTTGGGATTTCGTTTCCATCCGGCACCGTCTCCGGTAAAGCCGTGCGATCGCGCCGTCACCCGCACAACTCCACGCTTCTTCGCTGGTGCATCCACCGTCACATTGATCGCACCGCGACACGAGGCATGGTCACCGAACGTTCCGAAGTTGTACCCGGTCGGCGAGACTTGTGGAACCGGTGCGGCCGAGGCCGTCCCAACACCAACCAGACCCATCGCCGCCGCAATAACCCCGGCAAGCGCCACAAGTAACTTCTTCATCGATCTCCCTTCGACTGCCCTTCACGGGCGCGTTGAACGTGTCTTCCTCGCTTGCAATTTCATTCAGTGCGGACAACACGGTTGCGACCTGGTCGAGTAGCTTTACGCGAAACGGAGCAACTGTTACCTGGACAGTTCCCCGGGCCAGAGAACTTCACTCCCCGGAATGGTCTTCTTCAGGTTGTCCGACTGCGCCCTAGTCCAGTCCCGAACGGACTTCTCAGCATGCGGACCGAACACGGCATACGGCGAGCGAGCCTGCTGACCGGACCATTTGTGGACCGAAGACCCGACCTTAACGTCCACATCTCCACGGTTGTTCACGACGTAATCGACTGCCGGAAGACCTGAACGACGAGCGTCCTCCGCCGATAGGTGGAATTCGAACTGGTTCGAGCCGTCGTTCTCCGGCAACGCGTGTCGGGGGCCGTCGTTCTTCCACGGTTCATCCGGATTAGCCCCGGGGTCGCCTGCACCGAGTGAGTACGCAAGCAGACCGCCTGCGGTGCCACCAATTGCGAATCCAAGTGCAGCTCCGGCCACGCCAACACCGACGCCTCCGATCGCAGCACCGGCTCCGGCCCCAATCGCCGCGCCCGGACCACCCAAGATGTAGTAGGGAGGCAAGGACCCGACGATCGCACCGGCGACGGCACCGACCCCGGCCCCACCAACAGCACCAACCACCGCCGACGGAATACCCAGCGCAA
>NZ_BACI01000004.1 GCF_000225505.1 Gordonia alkanivorans NBRC 16433
ACTCTGGGTCACCGCTGCGCTCCCTCTCCCAGCGAACTTCACTAGTCAACCCGGATTACGGCGCGCCCTACGGAACGAGCACGTAGGCGCCACCGTTGTATCCCTGCCGCACGCGGACGGGACTGTTTACCGAATAGGTCGTCAAACCGATAGACGCGGGACCTGATCCCGTGGCGACTTCCCAAACCTTCTTCGCGCCGCTACGAGGACCGAACGAAGCGGTGACCCACTTCTCCCGACCAAGCCCCGCGGAACCGTTGTAGAGCGTGTTAATTCGCATGCGACAGTTTGGGTTTCGCTTCCACGTTGCCCCATTGCCTGTGAACCCAAGAGAGGTAACGGTCACCCGCACGACACCGCGCTTTTGCGGCGGCGCGTCGACATCGACCCTCAAGACACCACGACAAAAGGAGTGGTCGCCGAACGTCCCGAAGGAAGTCGACGCAGGAAAGTGAGGTATAGGAGAGGCGGACGCCTGCCCCGCCCCGACCAAACTTGCAGTCGCAGCAACTGCAGACGCCGCCGCGGCCACTGCCAATCTTTTCATATCTTCTCTCCGCCTGTCTCTATGCGCTGATTCGTCTCAGGAAGCGTCCGTCAGGCTTCGTGAGGGCCGAACCAATGGCCACCCGAACTACCGTGTGCTTTCCGCCGGCCACAGAACCTCGCTACCCGGAATCGCCTTCTTCACGCTGTCTGATTGCGCCCTGGTCCAGTCTCGAACAGACTTTTCAGCCCCCGGACCTAGAACCGCGTACGGTGCTCGCGCCTCTTCACCTGACCACTTATGGGTTGAAGTCCCGAGCTTGAGATTCACGTTCCCGCGGTGGTTGACCACATAATCGACAGCAGGAAGACCAGAGCGGCGTGCTTCCTCAGGTGAAAGGTGGAACTCGAACTGGCTCGGCCCATCAGCCTCGGGCGCCGCACGCCGAGGCCCGTTCTGTTGCCAGGGTTCATCCGGATCCGCCCCCGGATCACCGGCACCGAGCGAGTACGCGAGGAGACCGCCTGCAGTGCCGCCGAGTGCGAAACCGAGAGCAGCGCCTGCCGCAGCACCGCCAACGCCACCAACTCCCGCGCCGATCAAAGCGCCAACACCAGCCCCGTACGGTGCCTCGACACCGAAAGTAGGGATACCGAGTATGAGTGCCCCTGCGACCGCGCCGACACCTGCACCACCCACGGCTCCGACAACCGCTGCCGGAATACCCAGCGCGA
>NZ_BACI01000003.1 GCF_000225505.1 Gordonia alkanivorans NBRC 16433
TTACAACTAGGCCCCCGCAGCACCCCGACCATGTGCACGCCGAGGCCCACGAGTGGTCCGACGACGAGGGCGACGCAGGTCCGGACCTCGACGTCGGCCGGGATCAGCAGCATCCCGACCGCGACCACGGTCGCGACCCACCACCCGGCCGCATACCAGCGGTGCGCGCCGGCGGCGATCGCGGCGGCACCGGTGACGGTCAGCAGGGCCAGGCACGTGGCACCTGCGGTGAGGAGTGCGACGACGTAGCCGTCGAGGTCGAAGTCGGCGCCGAAGACCGACCGGAGCAGCCAGGGCCCGACCAGCCACGCGGCCGCGACCCCGACCCCGCCGACGATGCCGACGATGCCGAGCGGAGCGGCCAGCGCGGCGATCCGCCGATCGCGGCCGTCCACGAATCGCGAGATCAGCACGCCCTGGAAGCTGTTGAGCGGCACCAGCAGCGGGGCACGCGTGAGTGTCACCGCCAGGATGAGTGCGCCGATGATCCGGGCCTCGTCGGCGTCGGGGGTGCCGCGCAGGTTGGCAGTCAGGTTGATCAGCACCGGGAAGCCCATGACGAGAACGGCACTCGCCGCGGCGGCGGCCATCGCGGTCAGGGTGTTGGTGGTGAGTCGACGCGGCGACACGTCCCCGCCGATCCCGACCGCCCGGCGGGCCGCCGATGAACCGAGCAGCAGCAGGCCCCACGACGCGGAACCGATGACGGTGATGACCAGGAATGCTGTGGTGCCCCAGCCGGCGGCCACCGCGACGACGGCACCGGCGAGACGGATCAGCGCGTCGACAGACAGCAACACCGCGAACGACGACCAGCTCAGCATCCCGGACAGGGCGCCGCACAGGTGTGCGTACACCGCGAAGCTCGCCACCCCGACCGACAGCAACGCCACCGACAGCCAACGCTGATCGGTGAACACCTCACCGCTCCACAGCGGCGAGGTCGCGGCCACGAGCGCGGCCAGGCCGACTCCGATCCCGACGTTCACGGGCAACGGTCGCGACCGGACGGCATCGTCGGAGGCCGCGCGCACGGCACGCGTCGTCTCCTGCAGCTGACCGTTCTGCGCACCGGTGACGAGGCCGTAGGCCGCCCAGAACACCGCGAAGACTCCGTACCCGATCGCGCCGAGATGTCGTGCGGCCAAGAGCAGCACGACATAGCCCGACGCGGCGGCGATGAGCGTCGCGATCGTGACGCGTCCCAGCGACCGCGCGTCGGTGTCGGTTCCCTCGGCCGCGCCGGAAGGGGAGTCCGGCGTCGGTGCCGGCGTGTCCGTCGTCATGAGGTGCCTCAGGACGGAGTGGGGAACGGCGGTAGCTCGGGGGTGAACAGCCAGGCGTCCCACAGGTCCTTGAGCGGCTTCGACGAGTGGTTGGCGGCGAGCGACATGAAGTCCTCGGTGGTCACCGACCCGTAGCGGTACTTCTCGGTCCAGCGGCGAAGCAGGGCAAAGAAGTCGCCGTCGCCGATCCGCAGACGTAGGGCGTGCAGCGTCAGCGCACCGCGTTTGTAGACCCAGTCGTCGAACATCTTGCGCGGAGTGGGATCGGCCAGCGGCACCTTCACCGGCGCGGCGTCGAGCTTCTCGTAGTAGTGGCGGGCCCACTCGTCGGCGCTTCGGCCACCGGATCGCTGGCTCCACAACCACTCGGCGTAGCAGGCGAATCCCTCGTGCAGCCAGATGTCCCGCCAGCGCGCGGCGGTCACCGAGTTGCCGAACCACTGATGTGCGAGCTCATGGGCGATGAGGCGGTCGGCGTCGCGGCTGCCGTCGCAGTGATTGGCACCGAAGGTCGAGAAACTCTGTGCCTCGATGGGGATCTCGAGTTCGTCGTCGGTGACGACGACGGTGTACTGCGGGAACGGATAGGGCCCGAACATCTCGATGAACGCCGAGATCATGTCCATCTGTGGTCCGAAATCGATCCCGAAGTTCTCCTCGAGACGGGACGGGATGAGCCCGGTAACCGGAAAAGGCTTGTCGGCCAACGGGATCTGCTTGTACTGGCCGATCTGGATGGAGGCCAGGTAGGTGGGCATCGGCTCCACCTGCTGGTAAACCCAGGTGGTCTGTGCGGCGCGGACCCGCTTGGACTCCAGCACGCCGTTGGCGAGCGCGTGGTACGGACTGTCGGTGGTGATCGAGATCCGGTACGGCGCTTTGGCACTCGGGTGATCGTCACACGGGAACCACGATGCGGCGCCGTTGGGCTGGTTGGCGCACAGCGAGCCGTCGGTCAGTTCCTCCCAGCCCACCTCGCCCCACGGGCCTCGAATCGGACGGGGGCTGCCGTGGTAGCGGACGGTGATCGTCATCGCGCCGCCGGGCGGCACCGGGGTGTCGGGGGTGATGGTGAGTTTGTTGCGGCGATGGCTGTAGCGGGCGCGCTTGGTGTTGACCGAGACCCGCTGCACGGACATCGTGCCCGCGAGATCGAGGGTGAAGCGCTTGAGCTCGCGCAACGACGTCGCGGTCAGGACCGCGGTGCCGTCGAGGCGATTGCTCGCGACCTTGTACTCGAGTTCGAGGTCGTAGCGCGAGATCCGGAAACCGAGATTCCCGTTGTCCGGCACGTACGGATCGAGGACATCGGACGGTGCGCCCAGGACGGGCTGCCCGGTATTTGCTCGCGACCCCAGGCCAGACTTTCCCGGCACTCTCGACTCCTACTCCGTTCTGCCGTATGGCATGTTCGCCGGCGGTCGGACGGCCGTGGCCCCCGGGCGCCGGTACGGTGCCTTTGGTCACGACGCGGTTGCGTTTGATGACTCGATTTCGGCGTAACACCCGCGACGAGGTGATGTCGTCGCGGACACTGTGAGAGTACCTGGCGGCGGGGATCCGGGCCCGCCCGACGATGCGAGGAGCAGGGTTATGAGCGGATTCGGCAGTGTCGCGCAGTTTCTCGCGCGATTGATACTCGGCATCATCTTCATCGCGCACGGCTGGCAGAAGCTGGTGACGCAGGGGATGGACGCCACGAAGGTGGCCTTCGGTCCGGCCGGCATGGACGTGCCGTACCCCGATCTCGCCGCGTACTACGCGACCTGGGTGGAACTGGTCGGCGGCATCCTGCTGATCCTCGGCCTGCTGCTTCCCATCGTCGCCACGCTGCTGATCGCGGACATGATCGGCGCGATCGTGTTCGTGCACTGGGATGCGGGATTCTGGAACGCCGACAGCGGCTACGAATGGCCGCTGGCACTGATCGCCGGTCTCCTGGCGGTCGGCTTCACCTCGGCGGGGCGTGCCGCCGCCGACAGCTACATCATGCGACGGCGGCGTCGAACCGACGTGGTCTGACCTCGACTCTCGTCGGGTCAGGCGAACGCGAGGCCGTCGATGGTGGCCGAACTCCGCGAGGCGGTGTCGTTGTCGGCGAGCTGAGCCACCAGGCGAGCGATCACCGTGCGTTCCTCGTCGGCGTGGTGCAGGCCCACTCCGTCGATCTCGCCCGGGGTGAGGATCTCCAGGGGATCGGTGTCATGCCGGTGGATCACGGCGGCACCGAGAAGGCGCTGTGCCTGACCGGGGTCGATGTCCCAGAGAGCGTCGGCGGTCATGAGGTAGAGGCGGATGGCCGTCGGGTAGTCGTGGAGGTTGACGAGCGCCCAGGCCCAGTGTTTGGCGACGTCGACGGTGTCGGCTTCCCCGCGGCCGTGGGTGCGCACGTACTTGCCGTGCAGCTCGCTGCAGAGGTAGTTGGCGTCGGTCCACAGCTGCAGGTGCGACATGCATCGGACGCAGTCGTGCAGGTTGGACAGATACTTCGTCGAGTACGGTCCCTCGCGTCGTGCCCTGACCTCGCGGAGGACCGAGAATGCGGCGAGCGCATGCTCGTATTCGCCCGCGGAGAGGAGAGCTTCGGCCTCGACCTGCAATTCCTCGATCATCTTCGTCATTCTGGTCGATTCCGCTGACGGTTACCGGCGTATTGACCGAACTGGGACAACCCGCGCCGATCTCTGGCACAGGCCACGACGGGCTGGCATCGTGACAAGGATGAAGGACGACATCGGCAGCACCCCCGAAGGCTCCGACGGCGAGTACAGCCTTGACGAGGACGATCAACTCCAGCCGGAGGACACCCTGGTCGACCGCGGCGTCGACGACGTCCTCGACGAGGGATTCTCACCACCCGACTACCGGCCCAAAGGTGCTGTCCACGGGCTGACGGCCCAGGAGCAACGCGAGGGCGAGAGCCTCGACGAGCGGCTGGCCGAGGAGGAGCCCGACGTCGGGGCGGTCGATCCGCTCGACGAGATCACCGCCGACGAGCGCGCCAAAAAGGATTGGCGCGCACATGATTCCGACCGGAGCGAGGAGTTCGACGAAGACCACGAGGTCGGTGACCGACGAGCCGGTCGGCTGATCGCGCCGGACGAGGGTTCGGGCATCGACACCGAACCCGAGGCCATCGCCGCCGACGCGGGTATCGACGGCGCGGGCGCCTCGGCCGAAGAAGCCGCGGTGCACTACATCTCTGACCAGGAGTAGCTACTCGGCCGGCTCAGGAGTAGCTACTCGGCCGGCGGGGTGAACTGCGCGAGCGTCACGATGATCGTGTCGCGGATCGCGGTCTTTTCGAGCCCGAGGTCTGTGAGCGCGGGGGCCACCGAGTCGTCGGCGAACAGCCCGAGCAGCAGGTGTTCGGTGCCGACGTAGTTGTGCCCGAGGTCGACGGCGACGCCGACGGTCGCCTCCAGGACGGCCTTGGCCGCGTCGTCATAGGGCACGACGGTCGACGCCTCGGAATCCGGGATGTCCCGCGGCGCCGGGACGAGGGGCGCCATGGCCTCCGAGAACGCCTCGACGTCGACGCCGAACTCCCGCAGCACCACGAAGACCAGGGCCTGCGGATCGACGCTCATCGACGCGGCCACGTGGGCGGGGGTCACGAATTCGGCCCGATCCGCGGCCGCCGCACCGTTGGCCGCCATCAGGACATTCGCCGCGCGGGGCGTGAACCTCGAGAACGGGTCCGACGCGTCGGCCGGTCCGGCCCCGGCATCGCCGGTCGTCGACACCCGGTCGACGAATCGCTTCTGAGCTGCCTGTTTGCTGACGCCCATGCTGGTTCCGATCGCGGTCCACGAGGCCCCGGAGCGGCGAGCCTGGTCGACGAAATGGCCGATCAGGCTGTCGGCGACCTCGTCGAGGTGGGCCGCGGCGAGGACCGCATCGGACAGTTGGTCGAGCGGGTCGTCGTGCACCTTGCGGATCGCGACGATCAGGTCGTCGAGGCGAACGGGAATGCGGTTCTTTGCCATGCGTCAACCGTAGATTGACGAGACTCGGCCGTCAACCCTCGGTTGACGATTGGTGTGTTAGGGGGCCGGACGCAAGACCGACCATCGTTGACAGAGATGGAAACCGTCGTGACGATGGATGCGGAGATTCGCCCAAGACGCCGCCGCACACTCCTTCGTTTGCCACGGGAGGCTTTCCAGTGAGCATCACCGAACCCACCGTCCGCCCCGATCCGCGATCGGGAGCGGGGTCCCCGGATGTCGAACCCCCTGGAGTGGGCGCGGGCGGTTCCGACACCGTCCGCCGCTTCCTCGACGTGCGATCGCGGACCGATGCTCTCGCCGAACGGCTCTCGCCGGAAGACCAGACGCCGCAGTCGATGACCAGGCGAGTCCCGCGAAATGGCATCGGGCGCATGTCACCTGGTTCTTCGAGGAGTTCATCCTCCGCCGGGACCCGGGCTACACGGTCTACGACGAGACGTTCCGGTACCTGTTCAACAGCTACTACGAGACGGTGGGAGAACGGCATCCTCGTTCCGATCGCGGCCTGGTGACCCGACCGGGCGTGCGCGACGTGACGCGGTATCGCGAACACGTGGACGCGGCGATGGTCGCGGCCCTCGAGTCCGGCCGACTCGACGACGCCGCACTCGACCTCGTCGAACTGGGCTGCAATCACGAACAACAGCACCAGGAACTGCTGCTCATGGACATCAAGCACCTGTTCTCGACGCACGCGTTCGGGCCGGTGTACGTCGACCGTGAACCCGATGTGCCCGGGGAGGTCGCGCCGATGGGCTGGCGTGAGTTCGCCGGCGGTGTGCACGAGGTCGGTGCGGTCGGAAGCGGATTCGCCTACGACAACGAGGGGCCCCGGCACCGTGTGTATCTCGAGGACTTCGCGGTGTCCGACCGGCTCGTGACCAACGCCGACTGGCTGGAGTTCATGGCCGACGACGGATACCGACGCCACGAGTTCTGGCTCTCCGACGGGTGGGGCACGGTCAACCAAACAGGCTGGCATGCACCGGGTTACTGGCGCGAAGAGGACGGTGGCTGGACCACTTTCACCTTGTCCGGCCGCCGCCCGGTCGTGCCCGACGAGCCGGTGACCCATGTGTCCTTCTACGAGGCCGACGCCTACGCCCGCTGGGCCGGCGCGCGCCTCCCCACCGAATTCGAATGGGAGGTCGCCGCGGGAACACTCGGCGACGCGCGTGGCCGGCTCCTCGACCCTGGCCGATGTCATCCCGGTCGGGCCGGTTCGGCGATGGTCGGTGACGTCTGGGAGTGGACGGCCAGCGCGTACCTGCCCTACCCGGGATTCGTCCCGGCGAACGGGGCGGTGGGCGAGTACAATGGCAAGTTCATGTCCGACCAGCACGTCCTGCGCGGCGCGAGCGCGGTGACCCCGGCCGGCCACGAGCGGATCACCTACCGGAACTTCTTCCCCGCTGCGTCGCGGTGGGTGTTCTCGGGACTGCGGCTCGCCCGATGACTCTTGCCGCGGATGCACTTTCGGGGTTGTGGCAGGACCCGCCGACGCTGCCCACCAAATGGCTCTACGACGAGCGCGGGAGCAAGCTCTTCGACGAGATCACCCGGCTGCCCGAGTACTACCCGACGCGTCGTGAGACCGCGATCCTGCGCGCGCGTGCGGCCGAGATCGCCGATGCCACACAGGCACAGGTGATGGTCGAACTGGGTTCGGGCACCTCCACCAAGACCCGGCTGTTGCTCGATGCCTTCAGCGCCGCCACCCCTGACGCCGAGCGATTCACCTACGTACCGGTCGATGTCAGCACCGAGATGCTCACGACCACGGCCGACGTGCTGTCCGCGGACTACCCGGGGATCGACGTCGTCCCGGTGGTCGCGGACTTCACCGAACCCGATCTGCGTCTGCCCGACGCCGACGGCCCCCGCCTCGCCGTGTTCCTCGGCGGCACCATCGGGAACTTCGACCCCGACGCGCGGCGCGCGTTCTATCAAGGCCTGGCGAAGGCGCTCTCGCCCGGCGACTTCTTCCTGCTCGGCACCGACCTCGTCAAAGACACCGGCCGGCTCGTCGCCGCCTACGACGACAGGGCCGGTGTCACAGCCGATTTCAACCGCAACCTCATCGAGGTCCTGCGGACCGGGCTCGACGCCCGCGGCCTGTACGCCGACGACTTCGAACACATCGCGCGATGGAACCCGCGCGAACACCGCATCGAGATGTGGCTGCGCGCCCGCCGGGACATCGACGCCTACTTCGAGGTCCTGGGCCGGGCGTGGCGGCTGCCGGCCGGCACCGAGATCCACACCGAGATCAGCACGAAGTTCGAGCCCGACGCACTGCGCGACGAACTGGAATCCGCCGGACTCCAGGTGGTCACCGTGTGGACCGACCCGGCCGGGGATTTCGCGCTCACGCTCAGTCGGCGCTGAGACCGCTCACCCCTCGGCGAGCAGCTCGCGCACCCGCGGGATGACCTTCGTGCCGTACAGCTCGACGCTGCGCATCAGCTGTGTATGGCCCAGGGTGCCGTGGGAGTACTTCATGTCGAAGCGACTCAGCCCGAGAGCCTTCGATGTCGAGGCGATCTTGCGGGCGACGGTCTCCGGCGATCCGACGAACAGTGCACCGTCGGGCCCGGTGGACCGCTCGAACTCGAAACGGCTGGGCGGTGGCCACCCTCGTTCGCGCCCGATCCGCGCCACGTATCCCCGATAGTGCGGCCACAACTCCTCGCGTGCCTGCTCGTCGGTGTCGGCGACGTGTCCCGGGCAGTGCACGCCGACCGGGAGGGCGTCCTTCTCCAAGTCGGCGAGAGCGCGGTGGTAGAGGTCGACATAGGGGCGGAAGCGGAGCGGGTCGCCGCCGATGATGGCCAGCATCAGCGGAAGCCCGTACGACGCTGCGCGCACCACGGATTCGGGGCTGCCGCCCACTGCGATCCACGTGGGCAGCGGGGGATTCTCGAGCTGGGGGAACACGGGCTGAGCGCGTAGCGGGCCGCGCGTCGAGCCGGACCAGGTGACGGGGTTGCCGGTGCGCAGTTCGGTGAAGAGAGAGAGTTTGTCGGCGAACAGCTCTTCGTAATCGGAGAGGTCGTAGCCGAAAAGAGGGAACGACTCGGTGAACGAGCCGCGGCCGAGGATCACCTCGGCGCGGCCCGAGGAGAGGGCATCGACGGTCGAGAACCGCTGGAACACACGGATCGGGTCGTCGGAGCTCAGGACGGTCACCGCCGATCCCAGGCGCATCCGGCCGGTGCGCGCGGCGATGGCGCCGAGGACCACCTCGGGTGCGGACACGGAGTAGTCCGCGCGGTGATGTTCGCCGACGCCGAGGAAGTCGACGCCGACCTCGTCGGCCAGGACCGCCTGGTCGAGCACGTCGCGCAGGGTCTGCGCGTCGGAAAGCGGGCTGCCATCGGGTGCCGCGGTGATGTCACCGAAGGTGTCCAAGCCCAACTCGAGTTCATGCCTGGCCGTGTGTGATTCCATCGCGTCTCTCTGTTCGTCCGGTTCTGCTCCGAGCCGGAACTGCTTATGGGACACATTCTCATATGCGGCAAATGGTGCACCGCTGACTCGTGCTAATAGTTCTCACGGCCACTTTGGCCTGACAGAGCAGTACCGAGGGTATTGCTGTGCCATGCTTCTATCCGTCAGGGGGCCATTGTGAAGTGGTCCTTTTCTT
>NZ_BACI01000002.1 GCF_000225505.1 Gordonia alkanivorans NBRC 16433
TCGTCGGCGCTGTCTCCCAGAGCTTCGACGAGTTGGCGGGTGCAGCCAGGGGAGCTGCGGGCAATTACGAGATGACAGATGATGATCTGAAGTCCAAGATCGATGCCTCCTTCAAACCATGATCCCTTCGCGCGCCCGATTGACGGGTTGGAATTTCGGGCCCATCACGGCTGCTGCGGACACGGTGAGAACCAGGGGTGCCGCCATCGAGAAGGCCGGTCGCGACATCGAAAGCTCGTGCGAGGCGCTACCAGCCGTCCGCGCCTGGGACGGCCCGGGCCACGCCGCAGCGACAGCTGCGTTCGGGCGTGCACGAGGCCAAACGGGAGAGATCGGGAAGCTGGCTGACCGTCTCGTCGATTCCTTGACTCAGGGGTATTGGACGTTGACCTCTGCTGAGGACAAGCTCATGGGCAAGGTTGCCGAGGTCGAGGGCAGCAAACTTTTCCTGGTTCATGACCATTGGGCCATCACACTTCGTCCGATGCCGATGACTCGCGTACGTGCAAAGGAACTCTTCGCGGAAAGGGACAATCTGCAGGAGCAGTTGAACCCTCTGGTGACGGCGATGGGTCAGGCGGATGATTCGGTGTCCGAAAGTCTGCAGAGTGCCGCTCACAGTGCGGGTTTCGAGATGCGATCATCTTCGATACCTCAGGTGGCCCCCTGGCTCATGGAGCCTGAAGACGACGTTCCTGACCCGGCTACGCTACCCGGGAAGCTTTATCAGCGTTCCGTATCCGAAGCAGATGCATCGGTGACGGTGGCCGAGACAACCACGGGTGTGGATTCGGACGGCCAAGAATTCACGACGCTGATCATGCAAGACGGAAGCCGAGTGGTCAGGACCGAAATCGGTCAGTCCCGCGGGGTGCTTTGGACGGAGGAACGGTACGACCCGAGAGGAGAACTCGTGTGGAGTACCAGTGCGACGGATTGGCTCAATGGCCGGACCATGGTGTCGACAAGGTATGCCGACAAAACGTTGGTCTCGGTGCTCTACGGCGAAGACGGACGGGCCATCAGTGGTGAGGTCCTGGCGAACGGAGTATCCGAGGAAGCGCAACCGCTGGATAGTAGTTTCTTTTCACACCCGGCGTTGACAACAGTTGGCGGAGTCTTGGCAGGGGCCGACGAACATAGCGACAACGCGCTAAAGAAGGAGCTCCCTACTCTGTCGAAGAACCAGTTCCAGAACATCAAAGCGGGTGCGAAGTTCGGGGGCTATGGCTTAGGAGTCGGCCTCGCGCTCTATGACGTGGCGACTGTGGACGAACCAGATCAGAAGTGCCAGGCGGCGATCTCGGGGTTGGCTAGCGCCGTCGGTGGCACTGCGCTAGGAGCTGCGGGCGGCATGGTGCCCATCCCCGTCGTCGATGTAGCGGCGGCTGGACTCGGCACTGTCGCAGGGTCTTGGTTGTTCGGATTTCTTGGCTCGGAATTGGGAAGGGCTGTCTGTTATGACTGATGATCAGGCCGTGCCGGAATGGGACAGGATTCGCAGACAAACCCGATGGACATGCGTCGCCCTGATCATCTTTGGAGCTCTCGGACTTTTCTGGCTGTGGCACCTGACGAGATCGCTGGCTGACGGTCGCTATTCGGACGCAGCGTTCTATATTTGCGCGTCTGCTACTTGCGCAGCAGTGCTCTGTGCGTCAGGGCTCGTGCTGAAGAACCGTGCTCGGTCCACCGCAGCTCCAGGGGCGGCTGATTCGATACCGGGCGGGATCAGGTTCGCGACATCGCGTCGACTTCGGATGGCGTATCGAGGGTCTTTGACGCTGATCGCGGTTTCGTCCGGCCTGTTCGCTGTCGGTATGTGGCTGGGGCAGTTCGATTTTCCGATGAGCCCGGGGCAAGCGCTGATCTTCCCCTGGGTCACAGCCGCGATTGCCGCCTACTCCGTGATTGCCCTCGCCTGGTTCGCGATGGGACTGCTGCGATATCCGTGCATCGAGGTTTCGACTGCCGGTTTGGACGTCACTGGGTTTCGGTTGAAGCAAACGGTCAAGTGGGACGATGTTGCGGACATCGTTCCGCGTGCGGACGGCAAGAACCCGGAGATCGACATCTTCCTGAAGGATCGGGCACGGGCCGGCGTGGAGATCTTCTACCGGGGCCCTTTTTCTCCTGGGTATATGCAAGCTCAGCGATCCGTTCGAGTCACCGCAGATCTCTTCGCCGTCGGAGCCGTGCCAATCCTCGACTTCATCGACTACTACGCCTTCAACCCCGAGGCTCGCGCAGAGCTGGTCGATGGTCGGGCCCTGCGCCGGTTGGCGTCGATGGGCCAACCGGCAGTCGAGGGCTGAGACGGTCAGGAAATATTGCCTGCTGATCGGCCGTTGCATAGCGATACACTGACCACACAACTGCGCGTTTCCTTCAGTGAATCCTCACTGCGAAGTGACGGACGCCCGCAGGCCACAACCGCAGACCACCAGGAGTGATTTCATACGTGAGTGACGACAACCCCGACCCGAGCGGGCAATCCAGCCGAACGCAGCCGCGCCGGTCTGGGGTCACATCCACCGTCGAAGTCTCTCCCGGAGTGGTGTTCGGGCTGCTCGGCGCCAGTGACGTCAACCTTCGGACGCTCGAGCAGCTGCTTCCCGCCGACATCCACGTGCGCGGCAACCAGGTGACGTTGACCGGCGAGCCCGCCGATGTCGCCGCCTCCGAACGCGTCATCGCCGAACTCACCGACCTCGTCGGACGTGGCACCCCGCTGACCCCGGACCTCGTCCGGCACAGCGTGTCGATGCTCTCCGACGGCGGCCAGGAATCGCCCGCCGAGGTGCTGTCGCTGGACATCCTCTCGCGCCGCGGCAAGACGATCCGGCCCAAGACGCTGAACCAGAAACACTACGTCGACGCCATCGACGACAACACCATCGTGTTCGGGCTGGGTCCGGCCGGCACCGGCAAGACCTATCTCGCGATGGCCAAGGCCGTGCAGGCCCTGCAGTCGAAGTCGGTCAACCGCATCATCCTCACCCGCCCGGCCGTCGAGGCCGGCGAACGCCTGGGCTTCCTGCCGGGCACGCTGAGCGAGAAGATCGACCCGTATCTGCGTCCGTTGTACGACGCCCTGCACGACATGATGGACCCCGAGGCGATCCCGAAGCTGATGGCAGCCGGGGTCATCGAGGTGGCTCCGCTGGCCTACATGCGCGGCCGCACGCTCAACGACGCCTTCATCATCCTCGACGAGGCGCAGAACACGACGAGCGAGCAGATGAAGATGTTCCTGACGCGCCTGGGCTTCGGCTCCAAGGTGGTCGTCACCGGTGACGTGACCCAGGTCGACCTCCCGGGCGGTGCGAAGAGCGGCCTGATGGCGGCGACCGCGATCCTCGAGGGCATCGACGACATCCACTTCTCCCGGCTCACCAGCCAGGACGTCGTCCGGCACCGCCTGGTCGCCGACATCGTCGACGCCTACGGTCGCGCGGAGGAGAATCAGCGCACCGGTGCACGCATCGACGCCGCGATCGGCGGCAACCGCGCGGCGCGTCGTGCGGCTTCTCAGGGGCGTCGCTCATGAGCATCGAACTGGCCAACGAGTCCGGGGTCGAGGTCCCGGCCGAGCTGATCATCGACGCCGCGCGGTTCGCGGTGAACGCGATGGACGTGAACCCCGGCGCGCTGCTGTCGGTCCTCTGCGTCGACGAGGACACCATGGCCGACATGCACGTGCAGTGGATGGATCTTCCCGGACCCACCGATGTGATGAGCTTCCCGATGGACGAGCTCGTCCCGGGCGGCCGTCCCGACGCCACCGATCTCGGTCCGGCGATCCTCGGCGACATCGTGCTGTGTCCCGAGTTCGCCCGGAAGCAGGCTCGCGAAGCGCGGCGCTCCTTCGAGCACGAACTCGCGATGCTCACCATCCACGGCGTGCTCCATCTCCTCGGCTACGACCACGCCGAGCCCGAGGAAGAGCGCGAGATGTTCGGGCTGCAGAACGAGATCCTCGACGCCTTCTACGCCGACCGGCACCGGCGCGCGCAGGATCAGCGCCAGACCGACCGTGATTCGCGGCTGCTGTCCAACATCGGATTCACCGGAACCGAAGCGGGGTCCGGGGACGCGGGGACGACCGGACGGTCCGAGGAGGACTGAGCGTGCCCTCCGACTATTGGTTCATCGTGGCCGCAGTCGTACTGATCGGGCTCGGCGGTTTGTTCGCCGCAGTCGACACCGCGGTCTCGACTGTCTCCAACGCCCGCGTCGACGACATGGTCCGGGAAGGTCGGGCCGGCGCACGCCGCCTCGCGATCATCCTCGACTCCCGCGCCACCTACCTCGGGCTCGTGGTCCTGCTGCGAGTGGCCTGCGAGGCCGCGGCCGCCGCACTGATCGCCGTGGCGGCGACCCGATGGCTCGGCGTCGGTTGGGGTCTCGTCGTGGCGATCACCGCCATGACGGTCATCTCCTATGTCGCCATGGGCGTCGGGCCGCGCACCCTCGGCCGCCAGCACGCGTACACGATCGCGCTGTCGACGTCGTACCTGTTGTCGGCGCTGGGCATCCTGCTGAAGCCGGTGACCCGCCTGCTGATCCTCATCGGTAACGCCCTGACCCCGGGCCGCGGCTTCCGAAACGGCCCGTTCGCCACCGAGATCGAGCTGCGCGAGGTCGTCGACCTCGCCGAGGCGCGGGGTGTGGTGGCCGCCGACGAGCGCCGGATGATCCACTCGGTCTTCGATCTCGGCGACACCAGCGCACGCGAGGTCATGGTGCCGCGGCCGGAGATGGTCTGGATCGAGGCCGACAAGAACGTCCTGCAGGCCACCAATCTCGCGACACGGTCGGGGCATTCGCGTATCCCGGTCATCGGCGAGAACACCGACGACGTGCTGGGGATCGTCTACCTCAAGGACATGGTCCAGCGGACGGTCGCCACGCGGACCGACCCGACCACGCTGCGCGTCTCCGACATCATGCGCGACGCGGAGTTCATCCCGGATTCCAAGCCGCTCGACAAGGTTCTCGCCGACATGCAGCTCACGCGCAACCACATGGCGATCCTCGTCGACGAGTACGGCGGCATCGCCGGGCTGGTGACGATCGAGGACGTCCTCGAGGAGATCGTCGGCGAGATCACCGACGAATACGACACCGACGAACTCGCACCCGTCGAGGATCTCGGCGACGGATCGTACCGTGTGTCGGCGCGCCTTCCTGTCGAGGATCTCGGCGAGCTGTTCGACGTCGAGATCGAGGAGGAAGAGGTCGAGACGGTCGGCGGACTCGTCGCGCTCGAACTCGGCCGGGTCCCGCTGCCCGGGGCCCGGGTCAAGTCACACGGCCTGCAGCTCGTGGCCGAGGGCGGTCCCAATCGCAAGGGACGCCAACGCATCATCACGGTCCTCGTCACGCGCGTCCCCGGGTCCGGTGCCGACGGCCAGGATTCGCAGCGCCACGAATCCTCCGGTGGTCGAGGGCATTCCGGCCGGCAGGGTCGCCATGACCGCACCGCGGCCCGCGAACACGAGGACGAGGCCCACCGCAACAACCACGAGCAACCGACAGCAAGGATGAATCAGTGACCGAGACCCTCGCCGACGAGGATCAGAAGCTCGTGGTGCTCGCACGCGGAGCACTCGCGCGTGCCGAGGCGCGTTCCGGAGCAGCCGTTCGTGACGGCGACGGTCGCACCTATGCGGGCGCCGAGGTCCGCACCAAGACCCTCACGCTCAGCGGCCTGCAGGTCGCGGTCGCCTCGGCGATCTCGAGTGGGGCCACCGCCTTCGAAGCGGCGGTGCTCGTCAACGGCGACTCCGACGATCCCGGTCTCGCGACCCTGCACGAACTGAGCCCGCAGGCCTACACGTACGTCACCGATGCCGCCGGCCGGCCGCAGCAGCGACTCGGCGGCGCCGATGTCTGAGTCCGCCCCCGAGTTCCGTTCCGGCTTCGTCTGTTTCGTCGGCCGCCCCAACACCGGCAAGTCGACGCTCACCAACGCGTTGGTGGGGGAGAAGATCGCGATCACCTCCAACCGGCCGCAGACCACACGCCACACCATCCGCGGCATCGTCAACCGGCCCGACGCGCAGCTCATCCTCGTCGACACCCCGGGACTGCACCGGCCGCGCACCCTGCTCGGCAAGCGGCTCAACGAGCTGGTCCGCGACACGTACTCCGAGGTCGACGTGATCGGCGTCTGCATCCCGGCCGACGAGGCGATCGGCCCCGGCGACCGCTGGATCATCTCGCAGGTCCGCGAGATGGCTCCGCGCACCACGCTTCTCGGCGTCGTCACCAAGATCGACCGGGTCGGCCCCGAACAGGTCGCCAAACAGCTCATGGCGCTCTCCGAACTCCTCGGCCCCGACGCCGAGGTGGTGCCCGTGTCGGCCAAGTCGGGCAAGCAACTCGACGTCCTGAGCGACCTGCTCGTCAGCCTCATGGAAGAGGGCCCGGCGTTCTATCCCGACGGTGAGCTCACCGACGAACCCGAGCAGGTCCTCATGGCCGAGTTCATCCGCGAGGCCGCGCTCGAGGGCGTCCACGACGAGCTGCCGCATTCGCTCGCCGTGGTGATCGAGGAGGTCATCGACCGCGAGGACCGGCGACCGGACCAGCCGCCGATGGTCGACGTCCACGCGGTGCTCTTCGTCGAGCGGGACAGCCAGAAGGGCATCATCATCGGGCGCAAGGGAGCGCGCCTGAAAGAGGTCGGTACAGTTGCGCGCGCACAGATCGAGCGGTTGCTGGGGACCAAGGTCTACCTGGATCTGCACGTGAAGGTCGCGAAGGACTGGCAACGCGACCCCAAGCAGCTCCGCCGACTGGGCTTCTAGACGAGAAGATTGACGGCACCGTCCTCGCGGACAAGGGCCGCGGGGGAGGTACGTCGATGGGAACGCACGAGTCGCAGGAGACCTCCGACACAGGTCGCGGAGCGCACGAGGCGCCGGAGGTCGAGGAACCGACCGGACGGACCATCGCCGGGGTGCTCGGATCGCCCCGGTTCTGGCTCGCTCCGCTGATCCTCGTCGCGGTGCTGTTCTCGCTCATGGCCGCGCTGTACATGTCGGCCGTCGTCGACCCGCAGCGCCACCTCCACGACTTCCCGATCGCCCTCGTCAACGAGGACTCCGGCGGCGAGGTGACCGGCGCCGACGGCAAGGCCACCGAGCAGAACTTCGGCGATCAGGTCGCCGACGGCATCATCTCCTCGGCCGCCGACAACGGCATCGTCGTCCGGCGCACCGATCGGTCGACCGCTCTCGGCGAACTGAACAGCGGCAAGGTGTACGGCGTCGTCATCATCGGTTCGAACTTCACCAATCGTGCAGTCGCGCTGGGACGTTCGACGGTGCTCCCGGCGCAGCCGACGCGCCCCGCCATCGACATCTTCATCAACCGCGGGTCCGGCGCCTTCGCGTCGTCGATCACCACGACGTTCGCCGAGCAGGTGACCACGCGGGTCAACGCCGAGGTCGGGCAGCAGCTGACCGCGCAGGTGCGCGAGCAGCTCGACCGCAACGACGTCACGTTCACCGGTGCCGCTCAGCTCGCGCTGGCGAGTCCGGTCTCGGTCTCGGTGTCGGAGCCGACGCCGCTGCCGCAGGGCGCCGGAAACGGATTGTCGGCGTTCTACCTCACGCTGCTCCTGGTGCTGGCCGGCTTCACCGGCGCGATGATGGTGAGCATCGTCGTCGACGGCATGCTCGGTCAGACGCCCATCGAGTACGGCCCGTTCTACCAACTCCGCGAACGTCTCGCGATCAGCCGCTGGGCGACGCTCGCCGCCAAGTGGACCATCATGTTCCTCGTCTCGGTGGTGCTCTCGACCCTGTTCATCGCGGTGGGCTCGTGGGTGGGTACGTCACTGCCGAACGCCTTCGTGCTGTGGCTGATCTCGATCCTCGCGATCTTCGCGGTCGGGGTGAGCGCGAGCGCGATGATGGCCGTGTTCGGCAACGCCGGCCTGCTGTTCAACCTCGTGTTCTTCGTCGTGTTCGGCCTGCCGTCGTCGGGCGGAACACTGCCGCTCGAGGCGAGTCCGCGGTTCTTCGAGTGGATCGCGGCGATCGAGCCGATGCACGTCATCTACCTCGGCGTTCGGTCGGTCCTGTACTTCGACGCCGACCTGTCCGCCGGGCTCGCGCGGTCGGTCGTCCAGTGCTTCATCGGCCTGCTCCTCGGCGTGCTGCTGGGTCTGCTCGGCACCAAGTACTACGACCGCAAGGGTTGGCACCGCTACCCGGGTGGCATGACGCTCCCGCCGAAGCTCGACAAGATCGTCAACGCGGGCTGACCGGGTTCTACGCCCCGCCCCCTTGCGCGGAAACCTGGCACGGTGGATGCATGGGTACGTCGGTGGAGATGTCGATCGCGGAGATGTCGGCCGCTTTGCACGACCTGCGGGACGAGCTCGACCGTGCGGAGGAGCTCGCGGGGCCGCTGATCTCCGCGGTGGCCGAACAGCATCGGCAGAGCGCGCGCAACCTCGTGCACTACGTCACGGTGCGACGGCGGGATCTGCGTCCGCTGCAGTCGTCGATGGCCGCCCACGGGTTGTCGAGTCTCGGCCGGATGGAATCGATCGTCTACTCCTGGATCGAGACGGTCATCGAGACCGTCGACGCCCTCGCCGCAGGCAGACGTAGACACCCGATCTGGGGTGATCTCTCCGACGGGGTACGGGTTCTCGGCGCCAACCGCGACCAGTTGTTGGGCAGCGTGCACCCGGGTGGGGCCGACGACGTGACCGCCGACCGGCCCGGCGACGAGCACGGTAGACGAGCCAGCCGGGTGATGGTCACGATGCCGACCCAGGCCGCCGACGACCCGGATCTGGTGCGACGCATGGGCGAGGCCGGGATGGATGTGGCACGGGTGAACTGCGCCCACGACGGACCCGCCGGATGGGCGCGGATGATCGAGTCGGTGCGCGGACTCCCCGGGCGCGTGCGTGTCGCGATGGATCTGGCCGGGCCCAAACTCCGCACCGGACCGCTCGAGCCGGGACCGAAGGTCGTGAAGGTGAAACCCGTCCGAGCCGACGACGGGACCGTCGAACGCCGATCACGGGTGCGGATGAGTACGACCCCGCCCGATCCCGATCACGCCCTGCCCGACGGCATCGACGCGATCATCCCGGTCGACGACCTCGGCGCGGTGTGCCAGGGCGACCGACTCCGGCTTCGCGACGCACGCGGTCGCCGTCGACGCCTGGACGTCGTCGCGGTGTCCGAGGCCGGGATCGACGGCGAATGCGATCGCACCGTCTACTACCGGACCGGGGCGTCGATCACGGGAAAACGGCTCCGCGGAAAGGCTCTCGTCGTCGGGGATTTGCCGGAGAAGCGCCAGCATCTGCTGATCCGCACCGGCGACGAGATCCGACTCCAGCGTGACCTCGCGCCCTCACCCGCGACCAGAGTCGGACCACATCGGATCGGATGCGAACTCGGGAACGCCTTCGACGATGTCGAACCGGGGCACCGAGTGCTGTTCGACGACGGGAAGATCGCCGGACGCGTGCGCGAGAGGTTCGACGACGAGATCGTCGTCGACATCGAACGCGCCGGCCCGAAGGGCACCAAACTGCGAGCCGAGAAGGGCGTCAACCTCCCGGACACCACTCTCCACATCCCCGCGCTGACACCGGAGGACCGCGCAGCTCTCGAGTTCGTGGCGACGCACGCGGACATGGTCAACTTCTCGTTCGTCCGGTCGCCGGAGGATGTCGCCGACCTCATCGCCGAACTCGAGCGCCTCGACGCCCGGAACGTCGGGATCGTGCTCAAGGTCGAGACCCGCGCCGCGTTCGAATCGCTGCCGCAGATGCTCTTCGAGGCGATGCGATGGGATGCGGTCGGCGTGATGATCGCGCGAGGGGACCTCGCCGTGGAGGTCGGGTTCGGCCGGCTGGCCGAGGTGCAGGAGGAGATCCTGTGGCTCTGCGAGGCCGCGCACATTCCGGTCATCTGGGCCACGCAGGTTCTCGACGGCCTGGCGAAGAAGGGTGTTCCGTCTCGTGCTGAGGTCACCGACGCCGCGATGAGCCGCCGTGCCGAGGGGGTCATGTTGAACAAAGGTCCGTACATCGTCGAGGCCATCGAGGCGCTCACCTCGATCCTCGACCGGATGGGCGGCCACGTCGAGAAGAAACGGTCGCTGCTGCGTCCGCTCACCTCGTTCGACATCAGCCCGCGCTGACCCACTGCTGCTCGAGTAGACCCGAGCTTGCGAAGGGCGTATCGGAAGGGCATGTCGGGGTCGGCGGTGTCGGTGGACGGTGGGACAATCGGCGGGTGAGGTTCTACCGGGATGAGGCCGTCGTGCTCCGCCAGCACAAGCTGGGCGAAGCCGACCGCATCATCACCCTGCTGACCGCGGAGCACGGGCTCGTGCGCGCGGTCGCCAAGGGGGTGCGCCGGACACGGTCGAAGTTCGGCGCCCGTCTCGAACCCTTCGCCCACATCGACGTGCATCTGTACCCGGGTCGCAGCCTCGACGTCGTCACCCAGGTGCACAGCCTGCACGCCCTCACCGACGCGATCGTCGCCGATTACGGGCGCTACACGACGGCCTGCGCGGTCCTCGAGACCGCCGAGCGGCTGGCGGGTGAGGAACGCGCACCCACCCGCCAGCTGCACCGCCTCACGGTGGGTGCGTTGCAGGCGCTGGCCGAGGACCGTCGGCCGCGGGAACTGATCCTCGACGCCTACCTGCTGCGCGCCATGTACAGCGCCGGCTGGATGCCCGCGCTGGAGGAATGTGCGCGCTGCGCCAACCCCGGTCCGCACCGGGCCTTCCACGTCGCCGCCGGCGGGGCGGTGTGCCTGCACTGCCGGCCACCCGGCTCGGCCACCCCGTCGCCCGGCGTGCTCGACCTCATGGACGCGCTGTTCCGCGGTCAGTGGGAACACGTGGAGGAATCGTCGAACTCCCTGCGCCGCCAGGCCAGCGGCCTCACCGCCGCGCATCTGCAATGGCATCTCGAACGTCAGCTTCGAACCCTGCCGCTCATCGAACGCACGGCGCCTCATAGGCTGATGGAAACGGGTGTCGAACCAGTGGTGGACGACGGGGTGAGGAGAGTCGACGATGGCGTTGCGGCCGGGTAGTTCGTCGAAGGGACGCAAGCCGACGAGCCCACGTACGGAGGTTCGTGCCCCGGATCCCCATCCCAGCGGTGCTCGGCCCCCGGCCATTCCCGCCCAGTTCGTGCCCAAACACGTGGCTCTGGTGATGGACGGCAACGGGCGCTGGGCCACCGACCGCGGACTGCCGCGAACCGAAGGACACAAGCGCGGTGAGGCCGTCCTGATGGACACCGTCTGCGGCTGCATCGAATTGGGCGTCGGATGGCTGTCGGCCTACGCCTTCTCGACCGAGAACTGGTCGCGCAGCCCCGAAGAGGTGCGTTTTCTGATGGGCTTCAACCGCGACGTCATCCGCCGGCGCCGCGACGAGATGCACGAGATGGGCGTTCGTGTCCGCTGGGCGGGTCGCCGACCCCGACTGTGGCGCAGCGTCATCCGCGAACTCGAGATCGCCGAGGAACTGACCAAGGACAACACCGTGATGACGCTGACGATGTGCGTCAACTACGGTGGCCGCGCCGAGATCGCCGACGCCGCCCGTGAGATCGCCCGTCGCGCCGCACGTGGCGAGATCGATCCCGAGCGCATCACCGAGTCGACCTTCGCGCGTTACCTCGACGAGCCCGACATGCCCGACGTCGACCTGTTCCTGCGTCCGTCGGGTGAACAGCGCATCTCGAACTTCCTGCTGTGGCAGTCGGCCTACGCCGAGATGGTCTACCAGGAGAAGCTGTTCCCCGACTTCGACCGCCGCGACCTGTGGGACGCGTGCCTCGAGTACGCCTCCCGCGACCGTCGCTTCGGTGGGGTGAACCCGTCGTGACCGATGCCGCCGCACTGCTCGAACGTACCGCCGTCATCGTGGCCGAGCTCGGTCCCGTCGACCGACCCGACGCGGAATCGGTTGTGGTGCAGGTCGGTCCGACGCGTGCATCGATCCGGGTGCTGACGCTGTCGGACGGCCTCGACGTCCTCGCCGTGACCCAGATGGTGGCCATGGACCTGCCCAACACCCCGACCCTGCGCGACGACGTGGAGGCCTTCGGCGCTCAGTTGAGCTTCGGGAGTCTGCGTCGGTCCGATCCGGCCGGTGTCACGACAGACGTGTTGCAGTACTACACATTTCCAGCGGGCCGACTCGACGACCTGCCGCTGCTGACGGTCCTGCACATCGTACTCGCCGCCGGGGTCGACGCCGCCGAGCGACTGGTGGCGACGTAGCACTTCCGGACTGAGGTCGCTCCACGCTGCGTCAGTTGCGCTGGCACCCTTGGCAGTTCGCGCACAGGCCGAAGACCTCGACCGTGTGATTGATGTCGGTGAAGCCGTGTTCGGCGGCGATGGTCGCGGCCCACTTCTCGACCGGGTCGGCCTGCACCTCGACGGTGGTTCCGCAGTTGCGGCACACCAGGTGATGGTGGTGTCCCGACGAGCAGTGGCGGTACCGGGTTTCGCCGGACCCGTCCCACAGGACGTCGATCTGACCGGCCTGGCTCAGGGCCTGCAGGTTGCGATACACGGTGGTCAGGCCGATGGACTCGCCTCGGCCCTTGAGGATCTCGTGGAGTTCCTGGGCCGAGCAGAAGTCGTCGGTGCCGGCGAGGGCGTCGGCGATGGCCGCGCGCTGGCGCGTCGAACGGACTCCGGTGACCGGCTGCGGGCCGGATGCCTCGACGCCGGTCATTCGGACACCACCGACGGGCCGCGGTTGGTCTCGTTCGCGTGGACCAGTGCGTCGACGACGATGTGGGCGACGTGGTCGTCGAGCAGTTCGTAGGTGATCTCGCGACCGTTGCGATGGCCGCGGACGACGCCGGCGTCCTTGAGGACGCGAAGGTGCTGGCTGACGAGCGGCTGGCTCAGACCGAGGTGGCCGACGAGTTCGTGCACACACTGGACGCGCTCACGCAGAGAGAGCACGATCGCGACGCGGGTGGGGGAGGCGAGAGCCCGCAACAGATCGGCGGCGGCTTCCCGTGCGGCGGCGTCGGAGTCGTCGGCCGGTCCGGACGCGCCGAACTGCCCGGATCCCTTGATGGGTTCAGCCGACATGTCACTCCTCCCGGAACGCTCGCGTCACAGCACTGCCGCCATTCTAACGGAAATGGTTTTCAATCAGTGACGGCGGAGTCAGCCTTCGGTCCGTTGCCGCCGTTCGACCGACGGAACGCCGTCGGGACCGTTCGTCGCGAGCGCGTAGGCGGCCACCGCGTGGGCGACCGCGGCGGCGTTGACGGCCAGCAGATCGGTGTTGATGTTGTCGATCGTGTCGCGGGGGCTGTGATAGTTCGGATCGAAGGCCACCCCGGCCTCTCCGCCCCACATCTCGGCTTCCTTCTCGCTCTTCTTCCGCTCGGCCCCGGTTGCCACGCCGCCGGCCGGAATACCGACCGCGATGAACGGACCGTAGTCGGATCGACCGTCGAAATCGGCCGCGCCCAGCTGGATTCCCCGGTCGGCGTAGAACTTCGCGAAGACGCGTTCGATGCCGTCGGAACCGGCCGGACCCGCCGCGGCGCCCTTGCGTTCGGAGTCGTCGCCGTCGTAGGTGAAGTACCCGCCGTTGGGGGAGGCGAGCATGTCGAAGTTCAGATACAGCGCGAGGGCGCGTCGTCCGGCGGCGTCGAGACCGCCGACGTACTCGCGGGAGCCGACCAGACCGTCCTCCTCGCCGCCCCAGAACGCGAAGCGCATCCGGTGGGGGACCCGGGGTGACGACCCGAGGCGCAACGCCGTCTCGAGGACCGCCGAACTGCCGCTCGCGTTGTCGTTCATGCCTGGTCCTTCGACGACGCTGTCGAGGTGGGCGCCCGCCATCACGACGTCGTCGGGCGTCCCGGTGCGGGTCTCGGCGATGATGTTGCGGGTCGTGATCGGGGTGGTCTCCGCGTCGACCTCCAGCCGCAGTTGCTCGGCCTCGCGCACCTGGTCGGCGTCGTCGCGTGCCACTGCGAGAACGGGTATGTCCGGCACGTCTTCGGTGCCGAGGGTCAACCCGAACGGCGGCCCGTCCTCGTTGTTCACGATGACGACTCCGACCGCTCCCGCCGACTGAGCGTGGCGGGCCTTGTCCGTGAAGGTGCAGTCACCACGGGTGATCACCGCGAAGGCCCCGCGCACGTCGGCCGGGAAGTCGGCGGGTGCGCACCCCGCAGCGGCGACGGTCACCGGTTTCGCGGTGACCGGCTCGCGGGTCCCGACCGAGTACTCGAGCACGTGTCCCTTCACGTCGCGGCCGTCGGCGGAGAACTTCACCGACTCGAGGTCGTAGCGCTTGTAGCTGAACTCCGGCGTCGTGACCTCGAACCCGGCGCCGCGCAGTAGTCCGGCTACGTAGTCGACCGAGGCGTCGTAGCCGGGGGTACCCGACGCGCGGGTCCCGCCGTGGTTGTCCGCGATCTGCTGGAAGGCTCGGACGTGCCCCATGACGCGGTCGAGGGTGACCGCGTCGGCCAGACCGGCCGGGGTGACGTCGGTGACCGGTGGCCCGACGGACGGCGTCGAGACCGGGGCCGAGGACGCACTGCGCCTGGGACTCTCCGGTCCGGCGCCGCCGCAGCCGGCGATGGTGACGGCCACGACGATCACCGCCACCAGACGAAGCCCGGCGGACCGACCGGGCCGGTTCCGGTGTCGAGGCGGTGACTTGCTGTGCGCGCTGGGCGCGCACTGATCCGGCCGGGTCACCTTCTGAGCTTCACACCCGGGTTCTCAGGCGTCCCCGGCGCCCTGTCGCATGGCGGTCAGCGCGTCGCGGAGCCGTTTGACGTCTTTCGGAGTACTGCCGGTCATCCCGAAATCGACGCCGGTCAGGCCGCGCGTGGCAGCGGCTACGATCTTTCGGCCCTGGGGGGTGATCGTCACGCAGGTGGCACGACGGTCGGTGGGGTGGGGGCTGCGCTCGAGGAGCTTGCGAGCCTCCAGTCGGTCGGTCGCCAGCGTCGCGGTGGTTGCGTGCACCATGAGGTTGCGCGCCAGGCTGGAGATCAGACGGGTGCCGTGTTCGGATAGTTGCAGTGTCATCAGGAGCAGATAGTCGGTCATGTTGAGACCGTGCTTCTTCAGCTCGGTTTCGACCTCGTCGGCGACGATGCGCTGGTAACGCAGCAAGGAAGTCAGCGTCAGGAAGCGCTGCTCGTCCCCGTCGAGCTTCTGCTGTTCCCAATAGTGGCGTGCCCAATCCACCGGGTCGGTGATCGTGTCCGGCGTCTTCTGCGTGCTCGTCACTGCTCTGCCTCCTGTGGCCTGGTCTCCGCTGTCGGCCGAAAATGAAAGTCTACGCCTTGAGTATCGGAACAGCACAGTGGACGGGTCTGTGTGATCGCGGGAGACGCGACACTCTCGGAGACCCGACCTCCGCGAGGATCGTACGTCGCAGGACCGCGGAATGTCGGGGCCGGCCCGGTCTGCCGGTCACGCCTGGGTGCGATGATCACGATGGGACACGCTGCCGGGCGCCGAGTTCGGTGACGTCGGATGCTTCCCCGGCGGAGAGTCTGCGCATCGCCCGCTTGTCCAGCTTGCCCACCGCCGTGCGCGGCAGCGAGTCGGTGAGATACACCTTTCGCGGGATCTTGTAGCCGGCCAACCGGGTTCGGGCGTGGCGCTCGATCTCCGCCATGCTCAGGGGGTCGCTGGGATCGGCCGGGACGATAAGGGCTGCAAGACTTTCGCCCATCTCCTCATCGGGAACCCCGAAACATGCGACGTCGGCGACGGCCGGATGGTCGGCCAGTACCTGCTCGACTTCGGCAGGGTAGATGTTGACACCCCCGGACACCACCGTGTCCGAGAGTCGGTCGGTGATCCAGACGTAGCCGTCGGCGTCCATGTGCCCGGTCTCGCCGAGGGTGAAGCGCTCCCCGCTGCGCGTTCCGTCGGTGTAGTTGATGCCGTGACCGCTGGTGTCCAGAAACCACAGTGGCCCTTCGGTTCCCGGCGGTGCGGGCCGGCCGTCGGTGCCGGCGACGAACGCTTCGAACGGTGGAACCGCACGGCCCACGGACCCGGGACGTTCGAGCCACTCGGTAGCGCTGATCATGCAGGTGGTGCCGACTTCGCTGGCACCGTAACTCTCCCAGACGATGTCACCGAACCATTCGATAACGGCGCGCTTCACCGGGAGGGGGCACTTCGCGCCGACCTGCAGGACGTGTCGGAGCGAGGCGAGGTCCGCGGCGGCACGACGCTCATCCGGGAGGGCGAGTAGGCGCTGGAAGTGTGTCGGAACCATGATGGTCGAGCCGATCCGGTCGCGTTCGAGGGCGGTCAGTACCGACTCGGCCCGGAACTTGCCGGTGACGGTGACAGGTGTGCCACCCGCGAACAGGCGTGTGCCGGTCAGCGGGCCGGAGTGGTACAGCGGGCCGACCACGAGGTGTCTTCCGAATTGCACCATGTGGTTCCGGCCGAGTCCATCGAGGTGTTCGGCGATGTTGTCGCCGCCGACCCAGGACGTGAACGGCAGTTCGACGCCCTTCGGGCGACCGGTGGTTCCCGACGTGTAGACCAGCGTCCGTCTCGGTGGCATGTCGGTCGGCGGCTCGTCCATACCGTCGCACCAGTCGGACCACGGCCTCACCCCGGCCGGGTGGTCGGCGTCGCCGCCCCACGCGACCACCGTGCGGATCCCGGCGAGACGGGCCGCTTCGGCCGCAACGTGGACTGTCTGCTGGTCGCACAGGATCACTTCCGCCTGTGAATCCTCCAGTATGTGCGCCGTCTCCGTGGCCGTCAGGTGTGAATTCACCGCCACCGCAGACGCGCCACCGAGGATGCACGAGACGTGGGCCAGGAGGGTCTGTGCCGAGTTCGATGCGATGACCGCGACCCGACGCAGCGGACCCAGTTCCGCGCGCGCCAGTGCATTCACCGCCGGCCGCAGCCGCCGGTCGACCTCTGCCCAGGTCAGGGACTCGTCGTCGTCGCGTAGGGCGATCTCGGTGGGTCGTTTCCGGGCGAGCCGACCCGCGAAGGTCACGGCGTCACCGCGGGCGGTCCGGCCACCGATGGCTGGGTTCGGCTACGCGGCGTCATCGCGCTGCACGAACTCGATGGTGTTGCCATCGGGGTCGGTCACGAAGGCGATCCATGTGCCCGACTCGACCTCGAAGGGCTCCTTGAGGACCGACGCGATTCCCGACTCCCGGCAGTCGGCGAGCAGTTCGGCGAGATCGTCCACCGAGATGGTGAGGTAGCGAATCCCGGTGCTCGCGCCGATGCCGCCGACAGCCGCGGTCGAGGCGGGTGCGGTGTCGTACACCAGCATCTTGAGGAGGGCGTCGCCGAGTTGGAAACGGGTGATCGAGACGCCGCCCATGCGAATCCGATCGAGCTCGGGGAGGCCGAGTACGTCGCGGTAGAAGCAGGTCATCTCATCGATGTTCATGGTCACGATGCCGAGATCGACGACTGGTTTGGACAAGGCGGCGGCCATGAATTCCTCTGCTTCCATGAGGTCTGGACTGATCAGTCATACTCCAGTCTACAATAGTAGAGGTATAGAGTACTAGTGGATGCTCGGGAAGCCGTCGGCGGGAGCATCGACCCGCACCCCAAATCGCACGACGGTGTCGTCGAGTCCGTTGTGGCAAGGAGATGTTGATGATGAGAACACGCTTCACCGAGACCTTCGGGATCGATCATCCGATCGTGTGCGGCGGGATGACCGCCGTCGGAAGGGCGGGCCTCATTGCGGCCGTCGCCGATGCCGGTGCTCTCGGCTTCCTGACGGCGCTGACGCAGCCGACCCCCGAGGATCTCGCCATCGAGATCGGCCGGGTTCGCGAGTTGACCGACAAGCCCTTCGGCGTGAACCTCACCATCCTGCCCACGGTGAATCCGGTCCCGTACGACGAGTACCGCGACGCCATCATCGACGGCGGGGTCAAGATCGTGGAGACGGCCGGGGCCAATCCCGAACCGCACATGCCAGCCTTCAAGGCCGCCGGCGTCAAGGTGATCCACAAGGCTGTTGCCGTCCGGCATGCGCTGAAAGCCGAACGTCTCGGGGTCGATGCGATCAGCATCGACGGCTTCGAGTGCGCCGGACACCCCGGCGAGGACGATGTTCCGGGACTGATACTCATCAACGCGGCCGCACGGAAGCTCTCCATTCCGATCATCGCATCCGGCGGCTTCGCCGACGGTGCCGGCCTGGTCGCGGCGCTCGCGCTGGGTGCGGACGCCGTCAACATGGGCACGCGGTTCGTCGCAACCACCGAATCGCCGGTGCATGACAATGTCAAGCAGCAGATCGTCGCCAACGACGAGCGTTCAACCGTCGTCGTTTTCAGGGAGTTCCGCAACACTGCGCGGGTCGCGCGCAACGCGGTCTCGGAAGAGATCGCCGAGATCTCGGCGCGTCCGGGGGCGACGTTCGCCGACGTCGCGCACCTCGCGTCCGGTGAGCGTGGTCGCCGCGAGGTGCTCGACGCCGGGAACATGGATGGCGGGATGTGGTGGGCCGGACAGGCTCAGGGGCTCATCGACGAGGTGCTGTCCTGTCGTGAGGTCGTCGACTCGATCGTGTCGGAGGCCGAGTCGATCATCGGTGACCGTCTGCCGAAGCTGCTGGGATGACCCGGTGGGTCCCGAGGTGATCATGCTGGAGACTTGCTGATCGGCCGTCGGACCGCTCATCACATGACCGCCGCCGGAAGGCTCTTCGCCGGCGGCGGTCACCTGATGTCGTCAGGCTCTCACTTCACGCCTGCGAGGCCGCCGGTGAGCACCTCCTTGTCGTGGCGTCCTCGCATCCGGAAGCCGACAGAGCTCGCGTCGGGACGCCACAGGTCGACGGTGAGCGTGTCGCCGGGCCAGACCGGTCCGGCGAACCGTGCCGACATCGACGTCAGGGTTGCGTCGGGCCCGGCCACGTCCAGAACCGCGCGGCCGGCGAAGCCAAAGGTGCACAGGCCGTGCAAGATCGGCTGGTCCATGCCGGCGCGGGCCGCGAACGCCGGATCCGAGTGCAATGGGTTGTAGTCGCCGGAGAGTCGATAGATCAGCGCCTGATCAGGTCGCGTCTCGTAGGTGAGCGTGGTGATGAGGTCGGGATCGGTGGGGGCCTCGGTGGTCGCCGAGTTCGACCCGGCGAGACCGCGTTCGCCGCCCCAGCCTCCGACGTCGCGAATGAACAGACCGGCTGAGCTGCGCCACAGCGCACGGCCGTCGGTGCCGGTTCCGGTGGTCTGGGCGACAATGAGTGCCGCTTTGCCCTTGTCCCACATCTCGGTGATCTCGGTGACGGCCTGCGCTTCGCCTTCGACGGGGATCTCGTCGAGGATCTCCACTCGCTGTTCGGCGTGCAGCAGTTTCGTCCAGTCGAACCGACCGGCCTTCTTGAGCACGCTGAAGTCGACTCCGAGGGTCACCGGCATGGTCGGCACCATCTGCTGCTCGACACCCTTGGTGTTGTTGGTGGTGAACTGCAGGTCGTCGGTACCGGCGCCCACACCCAGCGCGTACAGCATGCAATCGCGCGAGGTCCACCGGACGGTTCTGGGCTCGCTCGTGGCTCCCAGCGCGTTCGGATCGAAGGGTTGCGACTGCGACATGGCGTCTCCTGATTCGCGGTTGTGGTCGAGATGGTCGTGTAGTAAATACTCTAGTACTATACAGTTTAGTCGGCCAGGTTTTCCTGACCTGGCATCCATCCCTCGAAAGGCGCGAGATGACGCAGACGATTCCGGCGGTCGACTACCTGGTGCTGGGAGACCAACCGCATCTGGTCGCGAACGCATGTGTGCAGTGCGGAGCCCTCTACTTCGACCGTCGCAACGCGTGCGCCAAGTGCTTTGCCACGGACTTCGAGTCCCGGCCGCTCGCCACCGAAGGCGTCCTTCGCGCGTACACGATCGTCCAGCGCGGTGCGAAGAACGGTCCGTTCACCTCTGCGGTGGTCGAGCTGACCGGCGGGGGTGTCGTCAAGGCGAATCTGCTGGGCGTCACCGAGGCCGACGGCATCCGGCCGGAGATGAAGGTCCGGTTGGCGACTTTCGAGGCAGGTACCGATGACGACGGAACCGTCGCCGTCGCTTTCGGATTTGAACCGATCGGAGCATGAGCATGAGTGACAACGTCTGGATCATCGGCACGTCGATGACGAAGTTCGGTCGATTCGCCGACCAGGATCTGCTCGACCTGGCGGCCACCGCGTCGCTCGACGCGCTGGCTGACTCCGGTCAGACCATGGCCGACATGGGAATGCTGGCCCTGGGCAACGTCTACGAGGCGAACTCCCACAACGGCCAGCGTCTGCAGAAGCAGATCGGTCAGACCGGCATCCCCGTCTACAACGTCGTCAACGCGTGTGCCACCGGGGCGACCGCGGTCCGCGTGGCGATGATGGGCATCAAGGCCGGCGAGTGCGACATGGCGCTGGCCGTCGGTGTCGAGAAGATGGGCAAGATGGGCATGCTCGGCGGTGCTGCCCGCAAGGCGGGGGAGAAGAAGATCTTCACTCCCAAGGGCCGCTACGGAGCAGTGGTGAAGACCGAGGGCCTCCTCGGTACCGGTCTGATGCCGGGTGTCTTCGCGCAGGCGGGCACCGAGTACGCGCTCGCCCACGGCGTCACCGCCGAACAGTTCGCGAAGGTCGCGGTGAAGAACCACCTCCACTCGACCCTGAACCCGTTGGCGCAGTACCGAAAAGAGTTCACCCTCGACGAAGTCATGGGCGCCGAGGTCATCAGCCATCCCAACACGCTGCCGATGTGTTGCCCGACCGGTGACGGTGCCGCTGCGGTCGTGTTGGTCTCCGATGCCAAGCTCAAGACCCTCGACCCCGACGTCCGACGCCGCGCGGTCAAGATCAGTGCCTCCGTGATGACCTCGGATCCGTGGGTCGACGGCGGCCAGGTGCAGCCCGACGTCAACACCCTGACCAGGCTCGCGGCCGACCAGGCCTACGAGATCGCCGGCATCGGCCCCGATGATCTCGATCTCGTCGAGCTACACGACTGCTTCGCCACCGCAGAGCTGATCCACTACGACAACCTCCGACTGTGTGAACCGGGTGGCGCGGGCGACTTCATCGACTCCGGCGCCCCGATGCGGGATGGCCGGATACCGGTGAACGTGTCCGGCGGTCTGTTGTCCAAGGGGCACCCCATCGGGGCCACCGGCATCGCGAATCTGTACGAGGTCGCAACCCATCTGCGCGGTGAGGCCGGCGACCGCCAGATCGAGGGCGCCAAGGTCGGCCTGACCCACGTCATCGGCCTGGCATCGGCATGCGCCATCCACGTGCTGGAAGCCCCGGCGGCATGACTCCCGCGACCGTGACCGTCGAAGCCGAGAAGGAGCGCTGATGTCCGGACCGCTCACCGGTGTACGGGTGCTCGAGATCGCCAGTGCGGCACCAGCTCCGTTCGCCTGCATGATGCTGGCCGACCTGGGTGCCGACGTGGTCACTGTGGACCGGCCGGCCAAACCCGGCCGCACCCCGCGGCGGCCCAACGATCCGCTGGTGCGGTCGCGCCGCTCAGTCGTCGCCGACCTCAAGAACCCGGCAGGTGTCGCGACCGTGCGTCGCCTGGCCGCGAACGCCGATGTCCTGGTGGAGGGTTTCCGTCCGGGCGTGATGGAACGCCTGGGACTCGGGCCCGACGATCTCGCCGTCGTCAATCCCGGTCTGATCTTCGCCCGGATGACCGGTTACGGCCAGGAGGGCCCGCTGTCTGCTCGTGCCGGCCATGACATCAACTACATCGCGGTCGCCGGGGCGCTCGAGCCGATCGGGCGAGCCGGTGAACGGCCGCTGCCCCCGCTCAATCTCATCGGCGACTTCGGCGGTGGCGGAATGCTCTTGGCGGTCGGCATTCTCGCCGCACTCCACGAGCGGTCGACTTCCGGTCGGGGACAGGTGGTGGATGCGGCGATGGTCGACGGCGCGGCGTTGCTCACCTCGTTCGTCCACGGGGTGCGGGCGGACGGCCACTGGTCCGACGAGCGGGGTACCAATCTCCTCGACGGAGGTGCCCCGTTCTACGACACCTACCTGACCGCGGACGGCCGCTACATGGCGGTCGGCGCCCTGGAGCGTCGCTTCTATCAGCAACTGCTCACGGGGCTGGATCTCGACGACGATCCGGGCTTGCCGGGCCAGATGGACCGCGACGGCTGGCCGGAGCTGCGCTCTCGGTTCGCTGCCGCATTCGCGACGCGCACCCGCCGGGAATGGACCGAGATCTTCGCCGACCTCGACGCCTGCGTGTCTCCGGTACTCGCGCCGGGAGAGGCGCCCGACGGTGAACATGCCGTTGCACGAACGGGATTCATCGATGTCGGCGGGGTTCGCCAACCTGCCCCGGCACCGCGATTCTCGCGGACGCCTGCCGCGACACCGTCCGCGCCCCGCCTGCCCGGCGAGGACACCGAACAAGTGTTGGCGGACTGGGATGCCGGGGGTCTCGCCGGGGGAATCCTCACCGAGAACGAGGTTGCTGCACCATGACCACCGCAGAGTTGCTGACGGTCCCGAACACCGTCGACGAGGCCCGTACCGGCTTCCGTTCCTGGCTCGACGACAACCGGGAATCCCTGGCGGAGTTCCGCGAAACCGGCGGCGAGCTCACCGAGGTCTTCGAACGGCTCGGCCGACTGCAGCGGATGCTGTACGACGCGGGCTGGATCCGCCTGGGCTGGCTTGAGTCGGCCGGTGGTCTCGGTGGCCGGCCGATCCTGCGCGCCATCATCAGCGAGGAGCTCGCAGCCGCGGGCTACCCGCCGCCGTTCTCCTTCGCCACCCAGGAGGTGCTCGGACCCGCCGTCGCCGAGTTCGCATCCACCGAGCTGGCGGCGACGGTCCTCCCGCGATTGCTGCGCGGAGAAGAGACGTGGTGCCAGGGCTTCTCGGAGCCCGGAGCGGGAAGCGACCTCGCGTCGTTACGCCTCAAGGCCGTCCGGGCCGATGGCGGCTGGCGGGTGTCGGGCGAGAAGATCTGGACGAGCTGGGCACAGCTCGCCGACCGCTGTCTGCTGTTGGCACGGACCGGCTCCCTGGACTCGGGCCACCGGGGCATCTCGGCGTTCCTGCTGGACATGGACACGCCGGGAATCACGGTGAGCCAGTTGCGGAGTATGAACGGTGACGACGAGTTCTGTTCACTGTTCTTCGACAACGTCTTCATCCCCGACGAGCGGGTGCTCGGGAAGGTCGACTGCGGCTGGGCCGTCGCCATGCACGTGCTCGCCGGCGAGCGGGGTGCCGCGGCCTGGCAGCGCCAGATCTGGTTACGCTCCCGACTCGACGCCCTCGCCACCGATCCGTCGGCGAACGTCGACGACGCCGTTCTCGGCGAATCGCTGGAACTGCTCGCCGCACTGAGACTCCTGTCGCGACGCACCGTGCGCCGGCTGTCGGCCGGCGAACCGGTGGGATCTACGACGTCGCTGGACAAGCTGGCCATGTCGACGGCCGAGAAATACCTCTTCGACATCGCGCTGGCCGGAAAGACCGAGGACATCGTCTTCGGCGGTCCAGCGGGCGAGAGTCCGGACATCGAGGTCGATGGGGCCATCTGGCGCAACGACTATCTCTACAGCCGGGCGTCGTCGATCTACGGAGGCGCGGCCGAGATCCAGCGCAACATCATTGCCGAACGCCTACTGGGCTTGCCCCGTTGAGGTTGGAGATTCCATGGACGACGACGACATCAGCCAGATCCGAGAAGCGCTGCTGCAGACGGTCGATGCCGACCCCGCCGCAGCACGCGAAGCGGTCACCGAGTTCGGCTGGGACGAACTGCTCGCCGATCAGGAGGACATCGCGGTAGCTACCTTGCTACCGATCTGGGGCCGGTCGCTGGCCCACGGAAGTCTGCTGACCCCGGTGATGCTCTGTGCCGGAGGTGTCGACTCCCCGACCACGACCCGGATCGTGCTGCCGCGCATCAGCTCGTCCGTCGTGCCGGGCCGATACGACGGTGAACGTGTCGTGGTGGATGGTGTGCTCTCCGCCGGAGACGGGCCCATCCTGGTGCCTGCGGCGTCCGACGGCGACATCGTGTTCGCGGTGTGCGAGACACCAGAGCTGCCGACGGGCGATCCCCTCGACCCGACCGCCGGCTGGACCCGCCTCACCGGGACATTCACTGTGACCGAGCAACTTTCGCCGAGTGGGCACACCCCATCGCAGGCGTGGCCGCTCATGGTGGCGGCGGGCCGGCGTGCCCTGACCTACGAGCTGCTCGGAGCAAGCCGCGCGATGCTCGACATGACGGTGGAACACGTCACGTCGCGGCAGCAGTTCGGTCAGGCGCTCGGTTCCTTCCAAGCGGTCAAACACCAACTCGCCGACGTGCACCTCTGGATCGAGGTCGCACAACTGGCCGCCGACGCGGCGTGGGAAGACCGCGGCGAGGCGTCGGCGGCACTGGCCAAGGCGGCCGGCACGCGTGCCTCCGCCACCGCACGCAAGGTCTGTCAGCAGCTCCTCGGCGGCATGGGTTTCACATGGGAACACGATTTCCATCGCTACCTGCGTCGAGCTCTCACGCTCGAACCGCTCCTCGGTGGAAGTGTCGATCTGCACCGTGAACTCGGTGCCGCCCTCCGCGTCGGCTCGGTCAGTCCCGCGCTGGCGCCCCTGTGACCCCTGATCCCCGAAAACTGAAAGCTGGCAACACGATTGCCGGCTTCCCCGATTGTGAGGAGAACCCATGACCGAAGCATGGATCATCGATGGCGTCCGCACGCCGCGCGGTAAGGGCAAGCCGTCGGGCGCGTTGCACGGCGTGCACCCCCAGGAGCTCCTCGGCGGGCTGCTCCGCGCACTGACCGACCGAGGACTGAACGCCGATGACGTCGCCGACGTCATCATGGGCAACGGCGAACATGCCGGAGACCACGCCAACGACGTCGCACGCTCGGCGGTCCTCACCGCCGGTTGGCCGGTGAGTGTGCCGGGCGTGACGATCAACCGGTTCTGCGGTGGTGGGCAGCAGGCGGTGATGGCTGCGGCCACCGGTGTGCTCGCCGGGTGGCAGAACGTTGCCGTCGCCGGCGGCGTCGAGTCCATGTCGCGGCACAGCTACGGTCAGCCGCTCGATGCGAACAACCCGGTTCTCCGCGAGCGCTACCCGCTCGTCCCGCAGGGGATCTCGGCGGACCTCATCGCCACGCTCGAGGGATTCAGCCGCGCCGACGTCGACGCTTTCGCGGCGCGCAGCCAGGAACTCGCGGCGACCGCGATCAAGGAGAACCGCTTCGCTCGGAGTCTGGTGCCCGTGACCGATGCCGCCGGCACCGTGCTGCTCGACGCCGATGAGCATGTCCGTCCGGGCACGACCGCGGAGTCGCTGGCGTCGCTGCCGGCCTCGTTCGCGCGTTCGGGTGCGAAACCCCGCGACGACCGCAGCCGCTCCTTCGACGACATGTGCCGCGAGGTGTACCCGGAAGTCGGCGAGATCCAGCACGTCCACCACGCCGGCAACTCCTCCGGAGTCGTCGACGGTGCTGCGGCAGTGGTGGTGGCCTCCGACGACTACGCCAAGGCACACGGCCTGACCCCGCGGGCCCGCATCGTCACCGGTGCTGTCCTCGGAGCCGAGCCCGTCATCATGCTCACTGCTCCAGGACCGGCGTCGAAGCAGTGCCTCCGCCAGGCCGGGATGAGCGTGGGCGACATCGACCTGTGGGAGATCAACGAGGCGTTCGCCGCCGTTCCTCTCAAGGTCATCAGGGATCTGGCGATCGACCCCGACCGGGTCAATGTCAACGGTGGCGCCATCGCGCTGGGGCACCCGATCGGGGCCACCGGGGCGATGCTCCTCCAGACCGTCGTCGACGAGCTCGAACGACGCGACCTCACAACAGGTTTGGTGACGATGTGCACCGGCGGGGGCATGGCGACCGCGACCATCGTCGAACGAATCTGAGACGTGCCATACCACCCGCGAGGAGAGTCATGAGTTACCGGACAGTCACCGTCGAGCGGCACGGACATGTCGCCGAGCTGCGTCTAGACCGACCCGACCGCCTCAACGCCTTCGACGACGAACTGGTCAACGAGTTGCCCGGTGTGCTGACCGACCTCGCCCGTGACACCGAGGTCCGCGCGGTGGCGTGGACCTCGACCGGACGGCATTTCTCCGCCGGCGGCGACATGGAGACGATTCTGGCCGGATACGCCGATCTGAACGTGCTGCTGCGCGGCGTCGACGACGGGCGACGGCTGTTCCGCGCCTTCGCGGACTTCCCGAAGCCGCTGGTGACGGCCGTGCAGGGCAGCAGCTTCGGGGTCGCGACCAGTCTGGTCTTCACCTCGGACGCCGTGGTCGTCGCGCCGAAGACGAAGCTGTCCGACCCACATGTCCACATGGGGCTGGTGGCCGGTGACGGGGGAGCGGTGACATGGCCGCTGAGTGCGGGCCTGGCCCGGGCGAAGCGGAAGCTGCTCTGGGGCGAGCCCCTCACGGGACCGGAGGCGGTCGAGCTGGGCCTCGCCACCGACCTCGTCGAGTCCGACGAGCAGCTGCGTCCCCGGGCGTTGGAACTGGCCGGTCAGGTCGGGAGTCTGCCGCCGATCGCCACCCAGCTGACCAAGCGGGCGTTGAACAGGGTCCTGTCCCAGCAGACCGATCAGGTGCTGGACGCGGGCTTCTATCTCGAGGCGTTGTCGAACCGCAGCGATGACGTCGTCGAAGCGGTGAACTCCTTCAAGGAGAAGCGCCCCGGGAACTGGTCGGGAACCTGACTCCGGGCAGAAACGGGCGCGCCGAGCCCAATAGATCTAGTAATAAATACTCTAGTAATCTACTATTGAGTTAGCGCCGGAATGGTGCGGGAGAGTGAGGGAGCATGAGCGCCGAGACCGTTCGGGACCTGGTGTGGGGCGAGGAGGTCGTCGAGGCTGCCTACGCCGGTCATCCGGGGCGTATCTATGCGAAGGCTCCCGGTTCTCTGGTGGACCTTCTGCGTACCGCCGGCCCGTGGAATGAACGCGACTTCCTGGTGCAGCGTGACATGCGAATCGGTCACACCGCGTTCCACGCGGCGATCCCGGCGGCGGCCGCATACCTTGCCGCCCTGGGTGTCTCGCGGGGCGACCGGGTGATGCTACACAGCTACAACCGTCCGGAGTTCGCGCTGGCCACCTGCGCGGTGTGGTGGCTCGGCGCGGTGCCGGTGTACGCCAACCGCTGGTGGAGTGCCGATGAGTCCCGGCATGCCATCGAGGTGTCCGCACCGGTCCTCGTGCTCACCGACACTCCTGAGCTCTTCGGCGACGTCGGTATCGTCGTGCGATCCATCGCCGACCTCACCGCCTGCTGGACGAACCCGGTGCCGCACGAGCCCACCGACGGTGTCGACCTCGACGACCCCGCCCTGATCCTGTTCACGTCGGGTAGCTCCGGTGCCCCGAAAGCCGTTGCGCTGTCGTCGCGGTCGGTGATCACCAACCAGCAGAACCTGCTGGTGCGTTCCCGTCGCCTGCCGCACAACCTCGCGCCGGACACACCGCAGCAGGTTGCTCTGGTGTGCACCCCGCTGTTCCACATCGGCGGGGTGTCCAACATCCTGACCAACCTCCTCATCGGCGGCCGAATGGTCATGACGGCCGGCAAGTTCGACGCCGGTGAGATCCTCCGACTCATCGAAGCCGAGCGGGTGCAGACCTGGGGCGGCGTCCCGACCATGGCCATCCGGCTTCTCGAGCATCCCGACTTCGACGCCCACGACCTGTCGAGCCTGCGCTCGTTCCCGCTCGGCGGCGCACCGCTGCCCCCGGCTCTGCTGGACCGGATGACCACCAAGCTGCCGCAGCTCAAGCGGCGTGGTCTGGCCAACACCTGGGGCATGACCGAGACCGGCGGCTTCATGACGGTCGCCGGCAACGCCGACCTCACCGAACGGCCCGGTACGGTCGGCCGACCGTACCCCGTCGTCGAGGTCCGCATCGACGCCCCCGACGATCGGGGCATCGGGGAGGTGCTCGTGCGTGCTCCCACGGTGATGCTCGGCTACGTCGGTCTCGACGACGGCACCGTCGACACCGAGGGTTGGCTGCACACCGGCGATCTCGGTCACCTCGATCCCGACGGCTATCTCTACCTCGACGGCCGCAGCAAGGACATCGTCATCCGGGGCGGCGAGAACATCGCCTGCGCCCACATCGAGAAGGCGATCCTCGGACATCCCTCGATCGTCGAGGCCGCCGTCTTCGGTGTGCCGCACGACGATCTCGGCGAGGAACTGGCCGCGGTGGTGACCCACCGGGCCGCAGAGCCGGTCAGCGTCGACGACCTGGTCGCGCACTGTCGTACCACGCTCGCGTACTTCGAGGTCCCCACCCACTGGCGGATCGACGACACGCCGCTCCCCACCCTCGCCGGGGAGAAGCTGAACAAGAAGGCCATCAAGGCAGACTTCATCGCCGCCGGCCTGGAAGGATGACCGATGTTCCTCAGCCCGGCTGACGAGTACTTCACCCACCAAACCGCACTGACCCACGCCATGGTGGCGACCAGTGACCCGTCGTGGCGCGAGCGCTACTGGGTCAGCTTCCAGGACACCGAATCAGGCGACACGGTCCTCACCCTCGGGCTGGGGCGGTACCCGAACCAGGATGTCATGGAGGCGTTCGCCTGCTTCTCCAGCGGCGAGCGGCAGACCAACCTACGGCTGTCCCGGACCCTGCTGCCCGACAGCCACGGCATGACCGTCGGACCCCTGTCCTGCGAGATCGTCGAACCCCTTGCGCAACTTCGGTTCACCCTGGACGACAATGATTCCGGCTTGCGTTTCGACATCACCTTCGAGGCGACCTTCGAGCCCATGCTCGAGGGAAGGTTCTTCCAGATCAGTCGCGCGCGTGCGACCTACGACGCCATCCGCTACGTCCAGCACGGCCGGGCGCGCGGCTGGATCGTCACCCCCGACGGCCGCCGTATCGAGGTGACGCCCGACCGCTGGTGGGCCGAACGCGACCACTCCTGGGGGACCCGACCGCTGCCTCGTGCCGAAGGGCAACCGCCGGGGGAGCGGCCGGAGTGGAAGATGCTGATGTTCGCACCGCTGCAACTGCCGGACCTCGCCGTGCACATGTACCTGCAGGAGTCGCGTCCGGGGGAACCGGTTCATTTGTCGGCGAGTGCGATTCGCCCACCCGGCGACAACCGGGAACTACCGCCGATCGTCGCCGTCGACCACGACCTCAAGTGGGCGGAAGACGCCGCGGCGCCGACCCTGCTCGGCGGACGCGTTGTCCTGACCCTGCTCGGTGGCGAGACCACCGAGCTCGAGATCACCGCGTGCAAGGGGCGGGCTCACCTGCGCGGCGGCGGCTATGAGGGCTGGAACGGCTGGCGGCAGGGTCAGTGGCGCGGAGAACTCACCGCCGAGCACGACGAGTGGGACCTCACCGACCGCGACAACTTCTACCGTTACGCGAAAGCGGGATCGGATCACCTCGTCGAGGTGCGTCACGGCGACGACGTCGGTTACGGCGTCATCGAATACATGGTGCTGCCCGGGTACGGCCGCTACGAGGAGGCACTGCCTCCGCCGCGCGCATCACGGTCGGATTCGCGATGACCGGACTGCGTCCGGGGCTGCTCGAACTCCTCGACGGCACCGGGTTCACCGACGCCGACGACCCGGTCCGCCTCGGCGGTGGCAGTTCTCAGGAGAACTGGGCCTTCGAGGCGATCGCCGCAGATGGTCGCCGTCGCCCGCTGTTGCTGCGACGTGCGCCGCAGAGCGGAGTCGTCGACACCGAACGCGACGTCGAGTACGACCTGCTCCGCCGACTGGCGGGCACCGGGCTGCCCGTCGCCGCCGTCCACGCGCTCGATCCCGACGGCTCACTGATGGGACGTCCGGCGATGGTCGTGGACCGTCTCGTCGGCCGCGCCGACCGCGCGGTGCTGCGCGACCGTGATCCGTTGCGGCTCGGATCTTCCGGACGACTCGCTCTCGCCGAAGCGCTGGCAGATCTGTTGGGTAGGGTGCACCGGCTGGACCCGGTAGCGCTGGGCATACCCGGCATCCTGGAATCGCCCGACGATCCCGGGCGCACTGAACTCGATCGGTGGGAGGCCGAGCTCGACGGCGTCGAACTCGGACCACACCCGGCACTCCGCGAGACGATCGCCTGGCTGCGCGCACACCTGCCGGCTCCGTCGCCGATTCGACTGGTCCACGGCGACTTCCGGCCCGCCAACGTCCTCATCCACGGGTGCGCCATCAGTGGGCTCCTCGACTGGGAACTGGCCCACCTGGGCGACCCGCACGACGACCTCGGCTGGTACACGTGCTCGGTCTACCGGAACGAGCACTTCGTCGACGACCGCTGGGGACTCGACGATTTCCTACAGCGGTGGTCGCAGACCTCCGGGCTGGAGGTGGACCGCGAACGGCTGCACTTCTGGCAGGTCATGACCGCGCTCCGGTTGGCCGTCATCGCACTGACCGGTGTGAAGGCATTCTGCGACGGTGCGACCGACCGTCCGGCCGGACCCACTCGCCGGATCGAGCTGATCGCGCTGCGCGAGACCGGACTGCTCGACGGTTCCGGACATCGGTCAGGAGGACGGTCATGAGACCGCGACCATCAGAGATCATCGCCGGCATCCGTACGGTTCTGAAAGATACGGCCGCCCCCTCGTGCAGCGGCGAACATGCGCGCGCACGTCTCGACGAGATCCGCGCGGTACTGGCGCAGGTCGACTGGGACAACGCAGGATTCGAGCTCGCCCAGCGAACAGATCGACTCGAGGTCGCGTTGCGAGAGGCACGGCGGTGGCTCGACGACGAGCTGCCGCCGAAACCCGAGCAGCGGGAGTACGCCGCGATCGAGCAGCACTACGAGCGGCTCGCGGCGCTCGCGGCGGCGGCCTTGACCACGCTCCGTGAGGCCAGGGATCGCGGCCCGGAAGCCGACGCCGCGACGGAGGCATATCAGGGGTTGTTGCGTTCCCTGTGAGGACTACGGTCCGCCGCCCGAGGGCGTCGGTGTGGTGTCGTCACATCCATATAGTCTAGAACTAAACTATTCGATGATAGTGTAAATCTGAGGTTTCGGTGAAGGTGGTGAGCTCATGACTCCGACCATTGATGAGTTCGTCGGTGAGGCAAGGCAATTCCTCGGGGCGGTGACCAGGAAGCAGGGCGGGTCGACACCCGACGCGGCGGCCAAGTCGCGATATGCACTGTTCTCCGGTTCGACCGACGCCGAGTTGACCGCGGCGGTCGACTATCAGCGAGCGGCGTTCGACGCAGGGTTCGGCTGGATCACCGGTCCGTCGGACCTCGGTGGTTCCGGACTGTCGGGTGCCTACGAGAGGGCCTTCGCGGCCGTCGAACGCGAGTTCCCGATCCCTTCGAAGGGGCCGCTGTCGGTGAGCCTGGGCATGGTTGCCCCGACCCTCGCGCAGTTCGGTTCTCCGGAGGCGACGGTTAAGTGGCTCACAGGGTTACGGCGTGCCGACATCATCGGCTGCCAGCTGTTCAGTGAGCTCGCCGCCGGGTCAGATCTGGCTGCGGTGCGCACCAGGGCGGTGCAGGACGAGGGCAGCGGGGAGTGGACGCTCAACGGGCAGAAGGTCTGGACTTCGGGGGCGCACTACTCCGACATCGGGATCGCGCTCACCTGCACGAGCGACGGTCCACGGCACAAGAACATGACCGCCTTCGTCGTGGACATGCGGACCCCCGGCGTCGACGTGCGACCGCTGCGTCAGATCACCGGTGCGGCCGACTTCAACGAGGTGTTCCTGACCGACGTGACGCTGCCCGACTGGTGCCGTCTCGGCGAGGTCGGACAGGGCTGGTCGGTCGCCATCGCGATGCTCATGCACGAACGGAACGCCATCGGGGGATCGTCGAGCGGCGGCAGCGGCTTGTTCCGGATGGACGACCTCGCGGCCTGGATTCGGGATCTCGGTCGCCACAAGGACCCCGCGGTGATCGAGGCCTTCGCCAGGGTCTACTCGGGCGTCACCTCCGCCAAGGCGATGCGCCGCCGAGCCGACGCCAATCTCAAGGCCAACGGCGTTCCGGGTCCGGAGATGTCGCTCGGCAAGCTCGCGCTGACGGCAAATCTGCAGGCGCTCAGCGACCTCGTGACAACCGTGCTGGGTCCGCGCCTGATCGCGGACATCGGCGTACCGCGCACCTATGCCTGGTCGGAGTTCGTGCTCAGCGTGCCGGGGATGCGCATCGGCGGCGGTACCGATGAGATCCACCGCAATACGGTGGCCGAACGCTTTCTCGGTCTTCCCAAGGACAAACCGGCTCGAACCTAGTTGCCGGCAACCGATTTCGTCGCCCCGCATACGGGCGACGACTCACAAGTAAGGAAATTCGATGGGACACCTCGACGGAAAGACAGTCATCGTCACCGGCGCCGGCCGCGGCATCGGACGTGAGCATGCTCTGCTGTTCGCGGCGGAGGGCGCCAACGTGGTCGTCAACGACCTCGGTGGTTCGCAGGACGGCAGCGGCGCCGCAACCGGTCCGGCCCAGGACGTGGTCGACGAGATCGCCGCGGCGGGCGGTCGCGCCGTCGCCAACGGTGACGACGTCGCCGACTCGGCGGGCGCCAACCGGATCGTGGCCACCGCGATCGACACCTTCGGCGGCGTCGACGGACTGGTGAACAACGCGGGAATCCTGCGGGACCGCGTGCTGGTGAACATCGACGACGATGACTGGGATCTCGTACTGCGGGTGAACCTCCGCGGTACCTTCCTCATGACCCGCGAGGTCTCACGCTTCTGGCGCGAGCGGAGCAAAGCCGGCGAGCAGGTTGCCGGATCGGTGGTCAACACCAGCAGCGAATCGGGCGTCTTCGGCAACCCGGGGCAGACCAACTACTCCGCTGCCAAGGCCGCGGTCGCGAGTCTCACCCAGGTCGCCAGCAAGGAACTGGCACGCTACGGCGTGCGGGTGAATGCGATTCTGCCGCAGGCACGGACGCGGCTCACCGAGGGTGCATTCGGCGACGCTCTGGCCGGCAAGGAAGGCGAGTTCGATCGCTTCGACCCGGCCAACGTGTCACCCTTCGTCGGGTACCTGCTCGCGGCGGAGTGCCCGCTCACCGGCGAGGTCTTCCTGGTCGGCGGTTCGCGCGTGCAGCGGATCAAGCCGTGGGCCAAGGATTCGGAGTGGAAGCTCATGACCGACGGTCGGTGGACTCTCGACGCGCTGGCCAAAGCCGTCGCCGACGCCGGCATCCCCAGCGGCGGCAGCACCTGGACCGCCAACCCGGAAAAGGCGGCTGCGAAATGACCACCACCGAAACAACTCCGGCGACAACTGCGGTGTCGACGACGTCTGATGCGGTGGACAAGACCACCGAGGCCAAGATGCCCGAGGCGGTCATCACCGACGAGATGATCGCGTCGATGGAAGCCCGTGCGGGTGTCGACCTCCGGATCGACCACTCGATCAACAACGAAGAAGCCACCCGCATCGCGGTGATCAAGTTCGCCGGCGGGATCGGTGACATCAACCCGTTGTGGACCGACGCCGAGCACGCCGAACGATCCGATTACGGTGCGCCGGTGGCGCCTCCGTCCTTCGTCATCGGGTGCTTCTCCGGCATCCAGTTCGGCTGGCCCGGACTCGGCGCTTTCCACAACGCCACCCAGGCACGTTTCCACCAGCCGGTCTACTGGGGCGACACGATCACCGCGACCTGCCGATACGATGGCTTCACCGGCCCGCGTCCGAGCAAGTTCGCCGGCCGGATGGTGACCGATCACTTCGTCAACACCTACCGCAACCAGCACGGTGAGCTCGTCGCCGAGATCGACTGGCAGGTGGTTAATTTCGAGCGCGGTTCGGCGAAGTCGCGCTCGAAGTCGGCAGTGAAGGACTCGGGCAGGCCGGAACTGGTCCTACCGCATCCGTGGCAGGAGGAGGAGATCCGCGAGGTCGAGGAGCGGGTTCTCGACGAGCAGCCGCGCGGCGCTGAACCGCGCTACTGGGAGGACGTGCAGGTCGGCGACGCGATCCAGACCCTCACCAAGGGACCGATCGGCCTGACCGACGAGGTCGCCTTCATCGCCGGCGGCGGCACCCCGATCCCGCGACTCAAGGCGCACGCCGCCGCACTGGTCGACTACCAGGCGCACCCGGCGTGGTCGTTCCGCGACCAGGTCATGGGATCCAGCGAGCCGATCTACGCGGTCCACTACAACAAGGCGGCCGCCAATGCGATGGGCGTGGCCTTCCAGTACGACGTCGGCTTCCAGCGGCAGTGCTGGCAGACGCAACTGCTCACCAACTGGTGCGGTGACGACGGCTGGGTGCGCGATTGCAGTTCCGAGTACCGGGGCTTCGTTTACCTGTCCGACGTGGTCACCCTCGGCGGCGAGGTCACCGGCAAGTCGGTGGGCCAGGACGGCGAACATCTGGTGGAACTGCGCACCTTCGCACGCAACCAGCGCGGCGCCGATGTCATGCCCGGAACGGCGACGATCGCGCTGCCGACCCGCGACGCGACGTCGCCGGTCGCGCGTCGAGCCCGAACGGACTAGGGGATCGCGATGGCAATCGATGCACAGGAACGTGCGGCTCTGGCCGAGGCGGTGCGCGACGCCTCCTCGGCCGGGCCGCGCGAGTTCCTCGACGATCACGGCCGACCCCAACGGGACGGGCAACTGTGGAAGGTCCTGACCGAGCAGATGGGACTCGGCGGACTGCTCGTCCCCGAGGCTGACGGGGGCGCGGGTGCAGGGGTCGCGGAGCTGGCAGTCGTTCTCGAAAATCTCGGCGCCACACTGGCCGTGGTGCCGGCGCTGTCATCCATCGGCATCGCCGGAACGCTGCTCCGCGTCGCCGGGACCACGCAGGCCCGCGCGATGTCCGTCCGGCTCTCCGAAGACGGGCTGGCCGCGACCGTCTGCTGGCCGGACCCGGCGTCGATGCCACCCGCCGGTGTCTCGGCGACTGCTTGTCGCGCCACCGACAGTGAATCTGTCATCGTCAGCGGACGCGCCGAGTTCGTCCTCGACGGTGCGGACGCAGACGTTGTGCTGGTGCCGGTCACCATCGACGGAACCGACGCGATCGTGGCCGTCGACACGGCGGCGCCCGGCCTCACCCGAACCGCGATGACAGGTCTCGACCTCACCCGGGGAATGGCTGTCGTGGAATTCCTCGATGCACCGGGAACCCTTGTCGCCGACAATGTCTCCCTGGAGACAGCGGCGGATCTGGCGCTTGTGCTCATCGCCGCCGAACAGGTGGGCATCGCCCAGCAATGTCTCCAGGTGGCGGTCGCGTGGGCCAAGGACCGCGTGCAGTTCGACCGTCCCATCGGTCAGTTCCAGGCGATCAAACATCAGCTCGTGGATCTGCTCATGGCCACCGAACTCGCGCGTTCGGCCCTCGATGTGGCGGTCGCGGCTGCCGACGCCTATCTCGCCGCACCATCGGACGCAGTCGCGCGAGAGCTGTCGGTCGCCGCGAGCGCGGCCAAAGCCCGATGTGGTGACGCGGCGATGGTCGTCGCCGACGAGTGCCTGCACATCCTCGGCGGCATCGGGTTCACCTGGGAACACGACGCACATCTGTACCTACGGCGGGCCAAGGCGCTGGAAGTCCTGATGGGCACGCCCGCCGATCACCGGTCGCGATATGCCGTTCTACTGCTGGAGGATTCCGCCCGATGACTGATCCCACTGTCCTGCTCGAGGTCGATGACGCCGGGGTGGCCACCTTGACCTGGAACCGTCCGGACCGCAAGAACGGTCTCAACAAGGACATGGTTGACGAGGCGATCGTCGCCCTGGAACAGGTGTGGGCCGATGACCGCTGCCGCGTGCTGGTGATCACGGGCGCCGGTTCGGCGTTCTGCTCCGGTATGGATCTCGCCGAGAAGATCCTTCCCGACGAGATGACGTTCATGCGTCGGGTCGGTCACCTGTGCACGCTGATCCACGACCTACCGATCCCGGTGATCGCGAAGGTGCGTGGTGGTGCAGTCGGGTACGGCGCGAACCTCGCTCTGTGCGCGGATCTGGTGGTGGCCGGTGAGGACGCGGTCTTCGGCGAGATCTTCGCCGAGCGCGGCCTGTCGATCGACGGCGGGGGCTCGTGGTCGGTTCCCCGGCTCGTCGGGCTCGGCCGCGCAAAGGAGATCATGTTCCTCGCCTCTCGTGTGACCGGGCCCGAAGCGAGGGAGATGGGGCTGGTGAACCGCTGCGTTCCCAATGCCGACGTCGACGCCGTGGTCGGCGACTGGGCGAGGCGACTGGCCGACGGTCCCCGCCGGGCGCTGTCGGTGATCAAGCAGCAACTCAACGCGTCGTTCGAACGGTCCTTCGCCGACGCGATCGAGTCCGAGGCGGTGGGGCAGGCGTACTCGTTCCGCTCGAAGGAATCACGCGAGGGAGCTCGGGCCTTCTTCGAGAAGCGCATCCCGGACTTCCGTTCTTGCTGACGCACGGGCGACGATCCACCGCTGTGGCCGGCTCCGCAATGGAACGATGTGGGACCGATGTGTCGTGATTCACGTGCGCGCAGCGCGTGTGACCCAGCTCATAGGTAGTGACTTAGGTACTTCTGCGAATGGAAACGAGCGTCTCCCGCGACCAAGCTTGTAGGTGGCAACAAGGAGGCCTCAGGAATGAACGCAACGCAGCTAGACGTACTGGAGCGGGTCGCCATCGACGAGTTGGCGGATCGGGTGTGTGGCTCGAACGGCGCGGTGGCCCCGCCCGCCCGGCGGGAATCCATTGGCACCGACATCGGCACGATGCGCCGGCTCGTCGAACTGGGACTGGTCACCGACACTGCGGACGCTGCCTGCGGACGCCGGCACCGGATGACGCCGGCCGGGGTCGAGGCCCTGGCCTATCTTTCCTCGGTGGCCGAGTGATAAACGGCCCAGCAGTCAACCGTCGACGCCGGCGCTGACCCACCGGGCAATCTGGGTTCGGGACCGAAAACCCAGCTTGGTCAGGATGTGGTCGACGTGGGCATCGACGGTACGGGGCGAGATCGTGAGCTTGGTGGCGATCTCCCTGTTCGTCAAACCCTCCGCCACCAATGCGGCGACCTGGTTCTCGCGGCGGGTCAAGACCGACCGAGACGACGCCGTCGAGCGGGTCACGGGAGCGGCACCGGCTCTGCGGGCCAGTCGCACCGCGTCATCGAGCGGCAGGGCCCGGCCTCGGGCGACGGCAGACTCGAAGGTCTCGTCACCGAGGACCCCGCGTAACCGGTTCTCGATGGTGCTCGTGACCGTGCTGAGCGCTGCCTGCGCCAGCTTCATCTGGCTGTGACGGTGCCACACCGTGCGAGCCGCCCCAAGCAGCGTGGCCGCACGTTCGGGCTCGTCCTCGGCCGCGCAGCAACCGATCACCTCGATGCAGACCGCGACCATGCCGGGATAATCGAAGGCCTCGTACAACTCGATCGCCGTGAGCATGAACGATTCTGCGGCGACGATGTCGCCCTGATGCCAGCGGAGAATTCCCAGCGGCCCCAGTGCGAGTGCTTTGACCAGATGCGCACCGTGGCGATCGGCGAACTCCAGGCCCCGGATGGCGTACTGCTCGGCCTCGTCGTCCTCGAGGATGAGCGCGTAAAGCGCCGACAGCGGCATGCAGTCGGCGACCACGCCGTCATCCGCCCGGCCCCCACCCGGTTCGACCGCCCGCTCGGCGAGCTCGAAAGCCCGGACATTGTCGTGACGCAGCGACGCCCCCAGAGCGGCCGCGAAACACGCGATGCCGGCGAACCGGCCTATCCCGAGACTTTCGGTCAGGTCGTGATGCTCGTGAAGGTAGGACTCCGCCAGCTCGACTTCGCCGACCAGGAAGCCCAGGACGCTCCCTACGACGAGCGCCTCGGCCCGCGGCTCGGCGGGCTCCACGACCTCCTCGATCGTCCGGCAGGTCCACTGGAAGCCCTCGAGTAGCGTGCCCGACTGCGACCAGTAGGGACGAAGTGCGCGCACCATCGCGGCGGCCGTCGCGGCTTCGGCTGTCTCGCTGAGGCTGAAGCTCAGGGCCTCCCGGAGATTCGCGTGTTCGGCGCGGGTGCTGCGGAACCACTCGATGTCGTCCGGGCTGCAGTAATCGGTGTACGACCGTTCGGCCAGGCGCAGGAAGTAGTCGCGATGCCGGACCCTGATCGCGGGCGCATCGCCGGAGGACTCCAGCTTGTCGAGCGCGTACTGGCGCATCGGCCCGAGCAGCCGGTAGCGTTCTCGTGTGGCATGGTCGTCGACTCGAACGATCATGGATTTGTCGAGCAACCCGATCAACTCGCGAAGCACCCCGGAGCCGGAGCCGGACGGCAGGCAGACTCCGTCGGCGGTTTCCGCGGTGAAGCCGCCGACGAAAACGGAAAGCTGTTCCCACACCTGGCGTTCTCGCTCGGAGCACAGCTGATAGCTCCAGTCGGCAATGGATTCCACGGTGCGGTGCCGCGGCGTGCGACCCGGTTCGGCCGACGTCAGCAGCGTGCTGTCGCCGAGTCGCGCGGCGATCTCGGCGGGACCGAAGATCCTGATGTTCGCCGCCGCGAGTTCGATGGCCAGCGGCAGTCCCTCGAGCTGGCGGCAGATGTCCTCGATGGCGGCACGGTTGTCGTTCGTGATCCGGAAATCGGGCTGGGCGGCGGAGGCGCGTTCCTCGAAGAGCAACATGGCCTCGCCCAGCCCGCCGGACGATTCGACGGTCAGCGGACTCACCGGAAAGAGTTGTGCGCCTTCGACTCCCAACACGTGCCGACTCGTCGCCAGAATCTTGACGGACGGTGCGGCAGACAGAATCCGACGAACCAGGCCGGAGCAGGCGTCGATGAGGTGCTCACAGTTGTCGAGGACCAGCAGGAGTCTCTTAGTCCGCAGGTGCTCGGCGAGGAGCCCGAAGGCGTCGGCGGAATCGGTGCGAAGCCCGAACATTCCGCAGATGGTCTGGGTCAGCAGGCCGCTGTGGCGGAGGTCGGCCAGCTCGACGACCCAGACGCCGTCCGGGAAATCGCGGCGCACGCTCGCTGCGACTGCCACTCCAAGACGCGACTTGCCGACTCCGCCGACGCCGGTGAGCGTCAACAGGCGTGTGGTTCCGAGGAGCTTCCTCGCTCGGGTCAGATCGTCACGCCGACCGACAAAGCTGGTCAGTTCCACCGGCAGGTTGCCGGTCGGCCGCGAAGTCATCGGCCCAGTATCTCACTTCGCCCGATCGTCCGAGTGGAGCGTCGCGCGCCGAAAACCGGTCCGAGATCCGCGCGCAGCACGGATCGTCCGGGTCGTGGACCCGGTGGGCAGCATGCAGACTTTGTTCGCACGGTGAATAGTTTACAAATCAGATAAATGCGGCCGCGGCGCCGTCGGTCGTCCGGTTGCTGAGCCGACCCGATTCCGGCGGTTGATCGACGCCGTCGACATCGACGTCTACGACCACGGATCGAAGTGTTCTCCGAGGAGGCGTAAACACCACTGCATTCGGGAACAGAGCATGTGCTCGGTAGTCTGTAAGGGTTGCCGTGCGCGCGCCTGACCCCACCCGGTCGCACCGCGCACGAGCAGGACAGTTCAAAAGCCGAATACCTCAACCCGTGGAGAGCAGTTAACCGTGGCCGCCCAGTCCAAAGTGGAATCCGTCGTCAACCTCGCCAAGCGCAGGGGTCTGGTCTACCAGTGCGGTGAGATCTACGGCGGCACCAAGTCGGCCTGGGATTACGGCCCGCTCGGCGTCGAACTCAAGGACAACATCAAGCGGCAGTGGTGGCGGAACATGGTCATCAGCCGTGAGGACGTCGTCGGTCTCGACTCGTCGGTCATCCTGCCGCGCCAGGTCTGGGAGGCGTCGGGCCACGTCGAGGTGTTCACCGATCCGCTCGTCGAGTCGCTGCACACCCACAAGCGCTACCGCGCCGATCACCTGATCGAGGCCTACGAGGCCAAGCACGGCCACCCGCCGGAGAACGGCCTGGCCGACATCAACGACCCGGAGACCGGCCAGCCCGGCAACTGGACCGAGCCCAAGGCGTTCAGCGGTCTGATGAAGACCTTCCTCGGCCCCGTCGACGACGAAGAGGGGCTGCATTACCTCCGTCCGGAGACCGCGCAGGGCATCTTCGTGAACTTCAAGAACGTGATGACCACCGCGCGCAAGAAGCCGCCGTTCGGCATCGCGCAGATCGGCAAGAGTTTCCGCAACGAGATCACGCCGGGCAACTTCATCTTCCGCACGCGCGAGTTCGAGCAGATGGAGATGGAGTTCTTCGTCAAGCCGGGCGAAGACGAAGAGTGGCACCAGTACTGGATCGATCAGCGCTTCAACTGGTACACGAACCTGGGTATCGATCCGGAGAACCTGCGACTCTACGACCACCCCAAGGAGAAGCTGTCGCACTACTCCAAGCGGACCGTCGACGTCGAGTACAAGTTCGGTTTCGCCGGCAACCCGTGGGGCGAGCTCGAAGGCGTCGCGAACCGCACCGACTACGACCTCTCGACCCACAGCAAGCACTCCGGTGAGGACCTGTCGTTCTTCGACCAGGCCACCGGCGAGCGCTACACGCCGTACGTCATCGAGCCGGCAGCCGGTCTGACCCGTTCGCTGATGGCGTTCCTGTGCGACGCCTACACCGAGGAGGAGGTGCCGAACGCCAAGGGCGGCACCGACACCCGAACGGTGCTGCGCCTCGACCGTCGCCTCGCCCCGATCAAGGTCGCGGTCCTGCCGCTGTCGCGCAACGAGAAGCTGTCGCCGAAGGCGCGCGATCTCGCCGCCGAACTGCGCAAGCACTGGAACGTCGAGTTCGACGACGCGCAGGGAATCGGCAAGCGTTACCGCCGTCAGGACGAGATCGGCACGCCGTTCTGCGTGACCGTCGACTTCGACACCCTCGACGACCAGGCCGTGACCGTGCGTGAGCGCGACACCATGAGCCAGGAGCGCGTGGCCCTCGACAAGGTCGCCGAATATCTCGGCGGCAAGCTGCTCGGCGCCTGATCGCCCGCCGCCACACCCGGGTACCGGGTGTGGCGGAACGGTCACGATTCCGCCTGACCTGCTGATGTCTGTCACACTTGATGGCGAGTTGTCGCGCGGAGGAGGGCATGGGGCCGTCATGTGCGCGACGAGAGAGTGAGTGGAGTCGTGTCTGTCAGCGGGAAAGTCGTTCATTACGACGCAAATCGGGGATTCGGGTTCTTGGCGCCGGAGTCGGGCGGTGCCGATGTGTTCCTCCACATCAACGACATCGACATCGACGAGAGCTCGCTGAAGCCGGGTGCCAAGGTGTCGTTCGACATCGAGGAGACCGATCGCGGTTCCAAGGCGATCAACGTCGCCGTGACCGAGGCGGCTCCGGCCGACGATTCGGCAGGTGCGCGTGCGCATCGTCGCGACGAGCACCACGGTCGTGGGGATCGCGGCGATCGGGGCCACCGTCGTGACGATCGTGACGACCGCGGCAGCCGACGCCCGCGCGGCGGCCGCGGTTCGCTCGATGCAGGCGCCTTCACCGAGGAGCTGACCGAGTTGCTCCTCGACGCCGACGACGACCTCACCGCACGCCAGATCGTGGCCATCCGCCAGCGGGTCACCGATTTCGCGGTCGGCCGGGGCTGGGTGCTTGACTAGCACCCAATCCGGTTCCGGCGCTGCCGGCCATGTCCTCCCGGCCGTGGCCGCCTACGGCGACGAGGCCGTCGAACGTTATGTCCCCGAGGGTGCCAAGGTCGCGAGTCTTCCGGGCACCCGAACGGATCATCGCAGCGATTTCGCGCGCGACCGTGCGCGCGTGCTGCACTCTGCCGCGTTGCGTCGGCTGGCCGACAAGACACAGGTCGTCGGACCACGCGAAGGCGACACCCCGCGTACCCGGCTGACTCATTCTCTCGAGGTGGGTCAGATCGGGCGGGGCATCGCCATCGGCCTGGGTGCCGAACCCGACCTCGTCGAACTCGCCGGCCTCGCCCACGACATCGGGCATCCGCCGTACGGGCACAACGGGGAACGGGCGCTCGACGAGGTGGCCGTCGACTGTGGCGGCTTCGAAGGCAACGCGCAGAACCTCCGCATCCTCACGCGGCTGGAACCGAAGCTGCTCGACGCCGACGGCGTCAGTGCGGGCCTCAATCTGACGCGCGCGTCGCTCGACGCGACGCTGAAGTACCCGTGGACGCGGCGTAGTCCCGGCGGAAAGTTCGGCGCCTACGACGACGATGCCGCGACGCTGGACTGGGTTCGCCGGGACGCCCCGGGGGGCCGGAAGTGCATCGAGGCGCAGATCATGGACTGGTCCGACGACGTCGCGTACTCCGTGCACGACCTCGAGGACGGCGTCATCGGCGGTCGTATCGACCTCCGCAGCCTCGGCGACCCGCAGGACCGTCGGGAGATGGCCGAGATCGGCGCCAAGGAATTCCCGGGCCTCGACCCGGAGGCACTCGTCGACGCGGCCCAGCGACTCTACGAGATGGACATCGTGCGGGCGGTCGGCGTCTTCGACGGCACGCTCGACTCCTACGTCGCCCTCAAGCGACTGACCAGTGAGCTCATCGGGCGGTTCGCGTCGGCGGCCATCACCGGCACCCGTGCGGTGGTCGGGGACCGGCCGGTGTCGCGCTACGACGCCGACCTCGAGGTGCCGCCGCTCATCGCCGCCGAGGTCCCGATGCTCAAGACCATGGCGCTGCGGTTCATCTTCTCCAACGAACGCCACAAGTCGACCCAGCAGCGTCAGCGGGAACGCATCCACCGCGTCGCGAACTGGTTCGCCGAAGCCGCTCCCGGCGGACTCGACCCGATCTTCGTGCCCTGGTGGAACGCCGCAACCGACGACGCCGCCCGGATGCGGGTGATCGTCGACCAGATCGCGTCGATGACCGAGGGCCGCCTGGAACGCACCGACAAGCAGAACTCCGGGGCTCAGGCGCACCTGGGGTGAGGTCGGTCGGCCGGGTGCTGTCGGCGTGTGTGAAGCGCCCGGTCATCCCCGCGTCGGGAGGTCACTACACTGGACCCGTGGCAGGCCGAATCCCCGATCGTGACATCACGGCGATCCGTGAGCAGACGAGGATCGAGGACATCGTCGGCGACTACGTCGCACTGCGCCGCGCCGGCGCCGACAGCCTCAAGGGACTGTGCCCGTTCCACGACGAGAAGTCGCCGTCGTTCCACGTCCGTCCCAACCACGGTCACTTCCACTGCTTCGGCTGCGGTGAGGGCGGCGACGTCTACAGCTTCCTGCAGAAGCAGGAGCACGTCAGCTTCGTCGAGGCCGTGGAGCAGCTCGCCGACCGGCTCGGCTACCAGATCAACTACGAGGGTGGCGGCACCGCGATCAAGCGGGACCGTGGCACGCGCGCCCGACTCGTCGCCGCCAACGCCGCTGCTGCGAAGTTCTACCAGGCCGCCTTGCAGACCCCGGAGGCGCAGGCGGCGCGGGACTACCTGTCCGAGCGCGACTTCGACGCCGCGGCCGCCGTCCAGTTCGGCTGCGGATACGCGCCCGCCGGCTGGGACACGATGACCAAGGCCCTGCTGTCGCAGGGTTTCGAGTTCAGTGAGCTCGAGGCGGCCGGCCTGTCCAAGCAGGGCCGCAAGGGCCCCATCGACCGATTCCACCGTCGACTCCTCTGGCCCATCCGCAATCTCGGCGGCGACATCATCGGCTTCGGTGCCCGCAAGCTCTACGACGACGACAACCTCGGAAAGTACATGAACACGCCGGAGACCATGCTGTACAAGAAGTCTCAGGTGTTGTTCGGGCTCGACCACGCGAAGAAGAGTATCGCCAAGGGGCATCAGGTCGTCGTGGTCGAGGGTTACACCGACGTCATGGCCATGCATCTCGCCGGCGTCACCACCGCCGTCGCCTCGTGTGGCACGGCCTTCGGTGAAGACCATCTCGCGCTGATCCGTCGCCTGATGATGGACGACTCGTACTTCCGCGGTGAGGTGATCTACACCTTCGACGGCGACGACGCCGGAAAGGCCGCGGCCCTCAAGGCTTTCGAGGGGGAGCAGTCCATCTCCGGCCAGACGTTCGTGGCCATCGCGCCCGACGGCATGGACCCGTGTGAACTCCGTCAGGCCCGGGGCGACACCGCGGTCCGCGACCTCATCGCTCGCCGGGTGCCGATGTTCGAGTTCGCGATCAAGACACTGCTCACCGAACACGACCTGGACACCGCCGAGGGTCGCGTGCATGCCCTGCGTGACACGGTCCCCGTCGTTGCCCGCATCAAGGACATCGCGCTGCGCGACGAGTACGCCCGACAGCTCGCCGGCTGGGTCGGCTGGGAGGAAGTCAGCCAGGTTCTCGGTCGCGTGCGCGAAGAGGGCGCGAAGATCCGGAAGGCAAAAGGCGGCGGGGATTCCGGGCGCAGTGGCCGGCGCGGTGCTCCGGCACGCAACCGGCCGGAGGCGGAGGCGGCGCCGACGTCCGCACGCCCCCAGCCGAACGACCCGCGGCTGTGGCCGCAGCGCGAAGCCCTCAAGGCTGCGCTGCAGTACCCGGCGATCGCCGGCACTGTCTTCGACTCGCTGCCGGTCGAGTGCTTCGACGAACCGGCGTATGCCATTGTGCGGCAGGCGATGATCAGCATCGGCGGCACGTCGTCGGGTCTGGGTGGGGCCGCCTGGGTCGACGCCGTCCGCAACGCCGTCGACGACCCGGTCATCGACCCGCTGGTCACCGAACTCGCCGTCGAGTCGATGCCCGTCGACGAGGACAACATCGCTCGCTACATCACCAGCGTCCTCGCCCGCCTGCAGGAGGTGTGGGTCGGCTCGCAGATCGCGGACATCAAGTCGCGGCTGCGCCGGATGGCTCCGAGCGACGACCCCGACGGGTACAACGCGGTCTTCGGTGACCTCGTGGCGCTGGAGGCCTACCGCCGCAGCCTTCTCGAGCAGGCTCTCGACCCGACGGTCGACGTCGGCTGAGCAGCGACCGCGATGAGTTCTCGTCGTTCGCCTGGTCTGACCATCGACCACGTCTGAACGGAGAACATCTCATGGCGACGACGATCTACTCGGCAGCGGCATCGCTCGACGGCTTCATCGCCGGTCCTGGTGGCGACATGTCCTGGCTGACGCGATTCTTCGGCGAGGACGCACCCGAGGGCAGCGACAGCACGGCAGCGCTCCGTCTCCGGGAGGGAACCGGGTCCCTGCTGGTGGGAAATCGGAGCTTCCGCGGTGACGATCCCAACAAGGGCACCGACCGCGAGGGCGCGTTCGAGGGTGAATTCAGCGGACCGACAGTCGTTCTCACGCACAACCCGCCCGCCGAGCCGGTGGAGGGCGTCACCTTCGTCTCCGACCTGAACCGCGCCGTCGAGGAGGCCAAGCGTCTGGCGGGCGACGGGTACGTCACCGTCATCGGCGCCGACGTCGCGCGTCAGATGATCGACGCCGGACTGCTCGACGAGGTCCTGCTGTTCCACGTCCCGGTCTTCCTGGGCGAGGGGGTCCGGGTCTTCGATCGACCCGGCGGCGGGGAGGTGCGCCTGAAGCGTGTCCCCGGCGAGACCGAGTTCTGGTGCCGCGTCGAGAGGTGAGCGGGATCGGGTGACGGGCGGTGTGAGAGCCTGGATTCATGACGACGGTGTCGATCGGCGATCTCACGGTGAACTATGCGGAACAGGGGAGCGACGAAAGCTCTTCAACGCCAACTGTTCTGGTGCACGGACTGGGTGAGGACAGTCGAAGCTGGGCGCACACGCAGCGCGAGCTCGCCGATCTGCACACCTACGCCTATGACCTCCGCGGCTTCGGCTCGACGACGGTCGGCGAGGCTGACGGGACCCTGGACCAGCTCGGTCGGGATCTCGTCGGGTTCCTCGAGACGGTGACCGGACCCGCGATCGTGGTCGGGTTCTCCGCCGGCGGGACGATCGTGCTCTGGGCCGCTGCCGAGCGGCCGGACCTGGTGAGCCGGGCCATCGTCCTCGGTACGTCCTCGGTGGTGGGACGAGCCGCGGCCGAGTTCTACAAGCAGCGCGCCGATCAGGCCGCCGACACCTCGAGTGACGAGTTCCGCACCGCGATGCGCGACGACACCGTCGCCGGCCTGGTGTCCGCTCACGATCGCGTCGACGAGATCACGGCCGGGAGGCTCGAGGCGGTCGGGGACGGTGCCGGCTACGCGAACGCGGCCCGCGCGATGGCGGGAGTGCGCGAGCAGCCCCTGACGCCGAGGCTGTCCGAGATCCGGCAGCATGTCGACGTCATCGCCGCAGACCGAGACGCGCTGTGTCCGGAGAAAGCGGCGAAGATGATCGTCGACGGCCTGTCGGACGTGACCTATCGGGTGATCCCGGATTCCGGGCACCTGATGAACGTCGACAACCCGGACACCGTGACCGCGGCGCTGCGCGAGGCGATCGCCGGCGACTGATCGTCGTCTGGTGGTGGGGAGTGCGGGACTTGAACCCGCGACCAATCGATTATGAGTCGACGGCTCTAACCAACTGAGCTAACTCCCCGTGCGGGCACCCGGCCCGCGGGAGGAGATTACCGCACCGGGGATCGGGGACTGCAGCCAACTGCGGCGGAAAACGGTCGACAGTCGACGGCGCTACACTGGCCGGAATCGGACACGGCGCGACGGGAGAGTGTGCGGATGACGGTCGGGGAGGAGTCCCACGGTGGCGGCGAGCTGCCGGAGAGCCTTGTCGACGTGGCCGGCCGCCGCATCCGGGACGCCATCCTCAGTGGCGACCTGGCGCCGGGACAGAAGATCGTCGAGGAGACGCTGTGCGCCGACCTCGGGATCAGCCGGGCCCCTGTGCGTGAGGCGTTGAGGCTGCTCGCGCAGCAGGGGCTCGTCGAGCATCAGCCGCGTCGTGGGGTCCGGGTCGCGGAGTGGTCGCCTCGGGACATCCTGCAGCTGTTCGAGCTGCGTCAGGTGCTCGAGCGGTACGCCGTCGAGGCCGCCCTGCCGTTGACCGATCCGGAGTCGCAGCTCGCACCTCTTCGTGCGGCGATCGACGCGATGCGCCGTGCCACAGACGATCTCGCGCGCGACGACGCCCACCGTCGTTTTCACGCCGCGGTCGTCGGACTCGCCGGGAACCGGCAGCTCGACATCACCCTCGAGCCGATCCTGCTGAAGCTCCAGCTGCCGATGGCGGTCAACCTCCGGACCGAGACCGCCGACCACCACGGACCCGACGACGGGTTCAACCGGCACCAGGCGATCCTCGACGCGCTCGAACGTAACGACGCCACGGCGGCGATCAGCGCCCTGCATGATCACGGCCACCTCCACTATCTGGATTTGGTGTCGGCGACCGCAGAGCACAAACACCCTCACTGACCTGCTAACACAATCGGCACACGCACGTTCCGCAGATGTCATCATTCTGTCGACAATCGACGGTTTGACTCTTTCGAGCGGGCCCACCACAGGTCCCACGGTTGCCGAGATCCTCGACTCGCACCTGCACGGCAGCGGGTCTCCGTCCCGCACCGCGCGCGTTGTCCTCGACGCCATCGAGGCGCGGGGTGACGACGGAATCTGGCTGTCGACGGTGCCGCGCGACGAGGTTCTCGCCGCGGCCGCGGAACTCGAGAACCGACCCGGCGCGCGCGATCTACCGCTGTACGGGGTCCCGTTCGGCGTCAAGGACTCCATCGACGTGGCCGGCGTTCCGACGACGCTCTCGTGCCCCGGTTACGCCTACGTCCCTGACACCACCGCGCCCGTTGTGCAGCGTCTGCTCGACGCCGGAGCCCTCTGCATCGGCAAGACCAACCTCGATCAGTTCGCCACCGGCCTCAACGGCACACGAACCCCGTACACGATGCCGCGCGGGGTATACGGCAACGAGATGATCTCCGGCGGCTCGAGTTCCGGCTCGGCGCTCGCGGTAGCACTCGGCGAGGTGCCCTTCGCGGTCGCCACCGACACGGCCGGCTCGGGGCGCGTGCCCGCTGCACTCAACGGCATCATCGGATACAAGCCGTCGCGCGGACTGATCAGCACCGTGGGGCTGGTTCCGGCGTGCAAATCCCTGGACTGCATCACGGCGATGACCGCGACCGTCGACGACATGGACCGCGTCATCAGGGTGATGATGGGCCGCGACGACGCCGATCCGTGGTCGCGCGACCGGGGGCCCGGATTCGACGGGTCGACGATCACGATCGGTCTCCCGCCGGTGGAGGAGTTGGAGTTCTTCGGCGACGACGCCATGCGGGAGGCGCATCTGGCGTTCCGAAACCGGCTGGCGCATCTGGCGTTACCGGGCGGTGTCGAGATCGTCGACGTCTCCCTGGCGCCGTTCCTGGCAGCAGGGGAGCTCCTGTACTCGGGTCCGTGGGTCGCCGAGCGGCTCGTCGTGTTCGGGGACTTCCTCGCCGCGAAGCCCGACGAGATCCACCCGGTGGTCGGCGACATCCTCCGCAGCGGTGAGAAGTACACCGCCGTCGACGCTTTCGCCGCGCTGCAGAGGTTGCAGGAGCTGAAGGCCGAGGTCGGACGCATCTGGCTGGGGATCGACGTCCTCGTGGTGCCGACGATCGGGCGGACCTTCACCGTCGACGAGGTTCTGGCGCAGCCGATCGCGACCAACACCATGCTCGGCCACTACACGCATTTCGGAAACCTCCTCGACCTCACCGGGATCGCGGTTCCCCAGGGCGTGACCTCCGATGGGCGGCCGCACAGCGCGATGCTCCTCGGGGCCGCGCTCACCGACGACACCGTGCTCCACCTGGCGGCCGCACTGCTCGACGAGCCGCGTGACCGGTCCATGTCATCCAGCGCTGCCCGTACCCCGACCACGCTGCCAGCGTCCTGAAACCCGACAACCACCCGCCCGGGAGGCCACCCGATGTCCGAGACCGTCACCCTCGAGGCACTACCCGGTCCGATCGAACTCGATCTGGACCGCACCGCACTGATCATCATCGACATGCAGCGGGACTTCTTGTTGCCGGGTGGTTTCGGTGAAACACTCGGCAACGACGTCGCGCAGTTGCAGCGCGTCGTCGAACCCCTTGCGGCGCTGCTCGATGCGGCGCGGGCAGCCGGGATGCTCGTCATCCACACCAGGGAAGGGCATCTGCCGGACCTGTCGGATTGTCCACCGGCCAAGCTCAACCGCGGCGCGCCGTCGAAGCGGATCGGCGACCCGGGTGCGTTCGGGCGCATCCTCATCCGCGGCGAGTACGGGCACGACATCGTCGACGAACTCGCGCCGCTCGACACCGAGGTTGTCATCGACAAACCCGGCAAGGGTGCGTTCTATGCGACGGAACTGTCGAAGGTGCTGGCCGACAACCAGATCGCCCAGCTGCTCGTGACCGGCGTGACCACCGAGGTGTGCGTCCACACCACCACGCGTGAGGCCAACGACCGCGGCTTCGAATGCGTCGTCGTATCCGATTGCGTCGGTTCGTATTTCCCCGAGTTCCAGCGTGTGGGTCTGGAGATGATCGCCGCGCAGGGCGGCATCTTCGGCTGGACCGCTCCCGGCGCCGCGATCATCCCGCTGCTGAAAGAGCGGGCGCCCGCGGAACCCGCCGTCTGACATCGACCACTCATCCAGTCGAGACATCGGCGTCTCGTTTTCCCCACCAACCCCCAGTAGTCCGGAGGAATTCATGAGCGCCACCACCGATCCAGCTCCGACCACCGACCCGCCGTCACCGACTCCGACGACGAAGGTCGCCTGGTGGACGCGCGGAGACACCAACGCCTTCTTCGGTCTCGGCTTCAACATCCTGGTCAACGTCCTCACGTTGACCGGCTTGATGATCGGCGTGATCGGCCTCAGTCCCGACAACGTCCTCGGCACGGTTCTGCCCGCGCTGGGCGTCGCCCTGATCCTCGGCAACCTGTACTACACGTTCCTGGCACGACGCCTCGCCGCGCGGGAGGGACGCGACGATGTGACGGCCCTGCCGTACGGGCCGAGCGTGCCGCACATGTTCATCGTGGTGTTCGTCGTGATGCTGCCGGTGTATCTGAACACCAAGGACGCCATCCAGGCCTGGCAGGCCGGTCTGGCGTGGGCGTTCATGATCGGCGTCATGGTGATGATCGGCGCGTTCGTCGGACCCTATGTACGCAAGCTGACGCCGCGTGCAGCGATGCTCGGCACCCTGGCCGGTATCTCGATCACCTTCATCTCGATGCGTCCGGCAGGGCAGATCTGGGAGGCCGCGTGGATCGGTCTGCCGGTGCTCGCGATCATCCTCATCGGCTTCTTCACCGATGTGAAGCTGCCGGGCAACGTGCCCGTCGGACTTGCCGCGCTGCTCGTCGGTACGGCGATCGGGTGGGCCGGCGGATTCATGTCGGTGCCGGACCTCACCGCGGCAGTCGAGGACATCGCGGTCGGCATCCCGGATCAGCGCTTCGACCTGCTGTTCAACGGTCTCGGTGATCTCGCGCCACTTCTTGGCACCGCGATCCCGCTGGGCGTCTACAACTTCACGGAGGCGATGAGCAACGTGGAGTCCGCTGCGGCGGCGGGGGACAACTACAACCTGCGCAGCGTGCTGCTCGCCGACGGTGCCGGGGCGTGCATCGGTGCGGCGTTCGGTTCGCCGTTCCCGCCGGCCGTGTACATCGGCCATCCCGGCTGGAAGGACGCCGGCGGCCGCGCGAGCTACTCGCTGGCCAGTGGCGTCGCGATCGGTGTGCTGTGTTTCCTCGGTCTGTTCGGGGTGCTGAACTACCTGCTGCCTGTGCCCGCGATCGTGCCGATCCTGCTCTTCATCGGTCTGCTGATAGGCGCGCAGGCGTTCCAGGCCGTGCCGCGTCTGCACGCGGTCGCGGTGGTCGCGGCGCTGCTGCCGAACCTCGCCGAGTGGGGGCGGGGACTCATCGACAACGCGTTGTCGGCAGCGGGTACGACCGTCGACGAGGTGGGCATGGAGGCGCTCAACGGTGCAGGCGTGATCTACGAGGGACTCAAGACGCTGGGCGAGGGCGCGGTCCTCGTCGGCCTCATCCTCGGCACGATCGTCACCTTCATCCTGGAGAAGAAGTTCCACTTCGCGGCCATCGCCGCGGCGGTGGGGGCGTTGCTGTCCTTCATCGGGCTCATCCACGCACCCGAGGTGTCGTGGGCGGCCGCGCCGGAGGTGTCGCTCGGCTACCTGTTCTTCGGCGTCGTGTGCCTGGCCTACTGGTTACTGCCCGGAGCGCGGACTCCGGTGGAGGTCGACGAATCCGACGTCGTGGCCGGTCACTGAGCTCGTAGGATCTGCGGCAGTTGGTTCCGGATATCGGAACCAACTGCCGCAGCTGTCTCCTCGTTGACCTGCCGTTTTGTTGTCCGGCGGCGGCATGCGCTAGAGTCTGTCCTCGGTTCAAGTGATGCGCTCACGGCGCTGAACGAGAGCCAGAGCAATCCCCCATAGCTCAATTGGCAGAGCATTCGACTGTTAATCGAACGGTTACTGGTTCGAGTCCAGTTGGGGGAGCAGAACAAGAAGCCCGCCCCTGCGAAAGCAGGCGGCGGGCTTTTTCTGTGGGCTCTCTTGTAGTTTCATGCCGTCGGGTTCCGCACCGCGGTGCAGGTTGCAGGTTGGGTAACTGGTTCGGCTCGCAGTCCAGGTACCCAGTGCGCGATCAGACTAGTCTCAACGGTGTGGCAACGCGTGGGTTCTGGATTGGCGAGATCCGCGCCTCAGATGGTGTCGCTAGAAAGCTACGAACAAAGCACAACCTGTCAGTTGAGGAAGTCCGGGCGGCGTGTGTCCCGAACCAATACGACCGTGCGGGCTGGGAAGTTGACGAGGTGCACGGGGAGAGGCTGCTGGTGGAGACTCATGATGCGGTGGGGTGGATCAGGGTCATACTCCAGCCAATCGATGTCGAAGATGGGATCTGGCAACTACGGACTGCCTGGAGGAGGATGTGAACATGGAGCAGGTAGGCGACGAGTACGACGATGACTTCGAGATGACGGACGAGGAGTTCGACCGTCGGATGGAGGCTGCGGAACCTGTCCGGTTGGTGCCGGGTCCTCGTGAAGTCCGCATCGAGGCTAAATTCCTTGCATCAGGTTGGGGCGGAACGCCGTACCCGCACGCTACCCAAATTGCGGTGCATGAACCTCAATTGGAAGTGACACTGATTCCACAACGATGACGTACTGGCCGGGAACCTTCGCCTCGAAGCCGATCTTGTGAAAGAAGAAACCGGCTCTGGTTCCTGCGGTTGCCACTTCGGGGACGGGGAGCCTGCTAGAGCCGCTCTTTCCGTCAGGTGTGGTGATGGAGACTTCGACGAACTGCGGATTGTGAAGGTCTCCCTCCTCTGCCTGGATAAGCACAATCAGAAGGGTCTCGATTAGATAGCCCCCTGGCGGTTGCCAAAAATCTGTAAGGACGCCCCCGAGTACATATAGCTTGCCGTCAGCGACAGTAGCGGCCTCCGCCAACATCGCACCGGTAACGATCATTCCTCGAGCCTATGGCATATCGGTTGTCCCGGGGTCCATCGCTAGGCATTGTGCCGATAGAACTGCTGCTGCTGCCGGCTCGTTCGCGCTGACCGCCTCAGGCACTCGTCCCGCGCCGCCCGTCGTACTCCGCCTGCGCGTCACGCACCGTCGGCATGTGGCCCTGCAGCAGATCGATCAACCCCTGCAGTTGGTCGGCGACCTGCCTGCCGAGGGGAGTCAGGTCGTATTCGACCTTCGGCGGGATCGCCTCCAGGACCGTCCGCACGATCATGCCGTCGCGTTCGAGGTTCTGAAGCGTCTGCGACAGCATTCGCTCGCTCACACCGTCAACGCGGCGTCGAAGGGCGCTGAATCGATAGTTGCTCTCGCGCAACGCGATCAGGACCAGCGTGCCCCAGCGGCCGGTGACCGTCTGCAGCGTCGACCTCGACGAGCAGTCGCGTGCGAAGACGTCGGCTTCGAGGGTCGGGTCGTGGTCGGACATGACCTCAGGTTAGCGAAGGTCACAGCGATCAGCTAACTGTTCGTATTGCACTTACGAAAAGTAAGTGCGTACAGTCGAGCCCAGTCACGACGAGAGGAAAGACAACATGACCACAGCAGTGACAGGCGCCACCGGACAGCTCGGCGGGCTGGCGATCGGCGAGCTGCTCGCGCGGGGAGTCCCGGCCGCGGACATCGTGGCGATCGTTCGGGACGAGTCGAAGGCTGCCGATCTGGCGTCGAAGGGCCCTCAGATCCGGGTTGCCTCCTATGACGATCCGGAGGCGCTGCGGCGCGCACTCGACGGTGTCGACAAGCTGCTCCTGATCTCGGGTTCGGAGGTCGGACGTCGAGTTCCGCAGCACACCAACGTGATCGAGGCGGCGGAAGCGGCCGGTGTCGGATTGATCGCGTACACGAGCCTCCTCAACGCCGCTACGAGCGGGCTCGGGTTGGCGCCCGAACACGTGGCCACCGAGAAGCGACTCGGCGAGTCGTCGATCCCCGCGGTGTTCCTCCGCAACGGCTGGTACTGGGAGAACTACCTGCAGGCCATCAGCCAGGCGGTCTCGTCCGGCGCATTGTTCGGTGCAGCGGGCGAGGGCAAGGTCGCCGGTGCCGCCCGCGCCGACTACGCGGCTGCGGCTGCCGCAGTCCTCACCTCCGATGCCGATCAGGGTGGCAAGGTCTACGAACTCGGCGGCGATGAGCGACTCACCTACGCCGACCTCGCGAAGGTCATCGGCGAGGTGGCCGGCAAGACCGTTGAGTATCGTGACCTGCCGGAGGCCGACTACGCGAAGGTGCTCGCCGACAACGGCACCCCGGAGCAGTTCGCCGCCGTGCTGGCGGGTTCCGATGCCGGCATCGCCCGCGGCGAACTCGACACCACCTCAGGCGACCTCCAGACGCTGATCGGCCGGTCGTCGACGCCGTTCGCCCAGATCGTGAAGGCCGCCATCGCCTGACGCTGCGCTGCACCGATGAGTTTCGCTGCGGTTTCGAGTCTGTCCTGGTTGGATTGCCCGACGACAACAGGAATGGATGCCATGGCTCAGCTACTCAGGGTGCAGAACTTCGCGGTCTCGCAGGACGGGATCGGTGCCGGTGAAAATCAGACCTTCGAGCGGCCGTTCGGCGACACCGTCGAACCCTGGGAGATGATGTCCTGGGCAGGGGCCACCGCGAGCTGGCCCAACCGCACCGATCCCGGTGGCACCCGCGGACTCGACGACTACTTCACGCGCGACTTCACCCACAACATCGGTGCGGAGATCATGGGCCGCAACAAGTTCGGGCACCAGCGAGGTCCGTGGGTCGACCATGAATGGCAGGGGTGGTGGGGCGACGAGCCGCCGTTCCACACCCCGGTCTTCGTCCTCACCCACCACCTCCGCCCGTCGTTCACGCTGGGTGAGACCACGTTCCACTTCCTCGACGCCACGCCGGCCGAGGCCGCGGCGAAGGCCAAGGCCGCGGCCGACGGCAAGGACGTACGGATCGGCGGGGGAGTCAGCACCGTCCGGGAGTTCCTCGACGCCGATCTCATCGACACGCTGCACGTCGCGGTCGCACCCGTCACCTACGGGAACGGACTGCGACTGTGGGACTCGCCCGCCGAGTTGGAGGACCGGTTCGAGCACGAGGTGATCCCGAGTCCCAGCGGGGTCACCCATCACTTGTTCTGGCGGAAGTAATGTTTCGCCAACCCCCGGAATGTGCGCTTCGACCGGCGTAGTTGTAGAGGTCATGACGGAACTCGCCGACAAGGCCAAGACTCTGCTCGAACTCCACAAGCCCGGAGACCCGGTGATCCTGCCGACGGTGTGGGATGCGTGGTCGGCGAATCTGGCGGTGTCCGCCGGGTTCGCCGCACTCACCGTCGGCAGTCACCCGGTGTCGGACTCGATCGGCAAACCCGACAACGAGGGCATCACCTTTGGAGAGCTCACGACTCGGATCAAACAGATCACCGCCGCGGTCGACGTCCCGATCTCCGTCGACATCGAATCCGGTTACGGCGAGGACCCGAAGACCCTGATCGACGGCCTCATCGACGCCGGCGCCGTCGGTCTCAACATCGAGGACACCGTCCACAGCGAGGGCGGGCGACTCCGCGAGGCGCAGGAGCACGCCGACTTCGTGGGCGGACTGCGTGCGGCGTCGGACGCCACCGATGTCCACGTCGTCGTCAATGCCCGCACCGACCTGTTCCTCAAGCAGGTCGGCGACGAATCCGACCGCGTCGACCGCGCCATCGCGCGGATGAAGCTCTGCGCGGAGGCCGGTGCCGACGTGCTCTATCCCGTCGGTTTCCACGACGACGCCACCCAGAAGCGGCTCGCCGACGAACTTCCGCTGCCGGTCAACGCCATCGGGCACCCGACCAAGAACAACAAGGCGGCACTCGCCGCGCTCGGCGTCGGACGCGTGAGCTTCGGTCCGCTGTTCCAGATGGTGCTCGCCGAACGCGCCGCCGAGGTTCTCGCTCCCTGGAAGTAGGCACGACCGGCGCGAATCGGGCACGAACTGTCGGAGGCCCGGTTTACCGTCGGAATATGGCACTCACCAAGAGCGAACGAGAAGCGTTTCTGGCAGAACCACACGTCGCGGCCCTGTCCGTGGAAGCCGAACCCGAGAGGGCTCCGCTGACGGTGCCGATCTGGTACCACTACGAACCCGGCGGACGACCATGGCTGCTCACCGGCACCGAGTCGCGGAAGCTGAACCTCATCCGGGCGGCGGGGCGGTTCACCCTCATGGTCGACGAGGTGTCGCCGCGCCTCATGTACGTCTCGGTGTCCGGGAATGCCATCGACATGGTCGCCGGAACCCGGGACGACCTGCGCGAGATGGCATCTCGTTACCTTCCGCCGCAGGCCGTCGAACCGTACATCGAGATGGCCGAGAAGGAACACGGTCCGCAGACCAAGGTGTACCTCGACCCTCAGCAGTGGGTGTCGCTGGACCTCGGCAGCCTCGGCGATCTGCCGGCGGTATGACGCCGGACACAGCGCCCACAGCGGCATCGCTACATTGAACCCATGCCGAAGCCCCGTCAGACCTCCGACGCCCCCGACGCCACCACGGTGACGCCCGACGTCGAAGACGGCGTGACCCCGCTCGACGGCGACCACTTCCTGCAGGCCAACCGCACGAACCGGGAGAAGTACCGAGCCGAGGCGGAGGCCAAGGCGGCGAAAGCGGCCCGCAGGGCGGCCCGTCGCGGGGAGGCGGTCGATGCCGACGCCGCGCTCGAGGGCACGATCGACTCCGACGAGACGATCGCGAAGGACCGCTCACCACGCAAGCTCGACCCGGCCGCGGCGTCGGGCAAGAGCGACCGCTGGACCGGTTGGGCGACGAGTCTCGGCAAGAAGACCTGGGCGGTCGTCGCGCTGGTGGCGGTCGCCGTCATCCTCGCGGCGTCGACCGCGGTGTTGGCTGTCGCCTACGTCGATGCCGACCGTCGGGCAGACACTGCGGCCGGGGCGATCGACTCGACGATCCTCGACACCGCACGCAAGTACGCCGCCGAGATCACCACCTACAACTCGGCCGACTACTCCGACCTCGACCGCAGAATCCGCGAGATCTCCACTCCCGCGTTCACCCAGACCTACATCGAGTCCTCGCAGGACGCCCGAAAGGGCTCCACCGAGGCAGCGGCCGTGTCGACCGCGAAGGCCGACAACGCCGGAATCATGTCGCTCGACGACGAGAAAGCCGTCGTGCTCGTGACACTCGACCAGGCCGTCAAGTCGCCGCAGACCGCACAGGAGTTCCCCGACGGGTTCCCGTACCAGACACGCGTCAAGGTGACCCTGGTGCAGCAGGACGGTCGCTGGCTGATGGACGACTTCGCGGTGCTGTAGGGGTTGCGTTCCCGCCCAACAGGATCCGCGCCGACAGCGCCTCGATGCGTTCGGGGGAGGGTTGTGGCCGCAGCCGCGACAGGTCGGTGACGACGTTGAGTGCCGCGTGCACCAGGAATCGCGCGTGGGTGATCGGTAGGTTCGCTCGCTCGCGACTCATCCAGGTCGCCCATTCATCGACGGTGATGCGCTGCTGATGGCGCAGCGCATCCCGGGCCTCGGGGGTGGCGTGTCCGATCTCGGTCTCGTAGACGCTGATCAGATCGGTTGAGCTGCAGGTCAGTCGAACGTATCGGCGCATCATGCCGACGAGTGCCTCGTGCGGCGTCGACGCATCGGCGAGGGCCTCGGCGATGGCGGCCGTGACGCGGTCGGTCGCCCGCCAGAACGCGGCCTCGAGGATCGCGACCTTGCTCGGGAAGTGGCGGTACACGCCGGACGCCGGAAGGCCCGCGGCATGCGCAATGTCCTCGATGGTGACGTCGCGGAAGCCGCGGGCGGCGAACAGGTTGATCGCCTCGGTCAGGATGATCTCGCGCTTCGCCGCCGGTGCGAGGCCGTGAGCGGCGGGAGCCGGCGGTCCCACCGGATCGGGGAGGTCGACGTCGAGCAGGTCGAACGCGGCATCGGAGATGAGGGTGGTGACCTCGCGCGCCGGCAGCGAGGAGTGATGGGTCGTCGGGCTGGCCGCGACGCTGGTCATCGCGGCGACGGTCAGATTGGCGTCGGCATCGCGGAGGTCGGGACGCAGGCGCCGCGCCGCCGCGCGAACACGGCGGTGCTGGTGCACGACGACATCGCGGACGAGGTCCCGGTCGGCCGGTGCGAGGTACCGGGACTCCCACCGGTACAGGCCACCCGTGCGGCGGTTCTCGAAGGAGGCCGCGGTGATCGCCACGAGCAGCTCGCGCAGTTCGTCGTCGCCGCCGGGCTCCACCGCATCGAGCGCCGACCGGAGCGACCGTGCGAGGACAGCGGTGGTCTCGGCGAACAGCGCGTACTTGTTGGGGAAGTGCCGGTAGAGCGCGGGCGCGGAGATCCCGACCGCATCGGCGATGTCGTCGAGGCGAACCGCGTGGTAACCGCCGTCGCTGAACGCCTTCGCCGCAGCGTCGATGATGAGCCGCCTGCGGTCGGTCGGACGGCGTCGTCGAATGCCCGGCGCAACGGTCTGAGACGTGTCAGAGGTCGACGTCCCCGCGCGCACGGTCATGGCGACACACTCTATCCGGATACGATGTTCACACAGGATTTTCGGGGCAATCGTCCGAAAACCCCAGCAAGGGGTATTCAGCGACGCGTATAAGTTAACCAAGATTCTCGTGATCTGCGTCGCACTGTGGTAGTACTCTAGGCGATGGCACAGATCCGAGAATCTGTGTCTATCTGTCCGGTCACGAGTGGGGAGTGCAGTGAGCGACGAGACCAGCCAGGCAATCGTGACCTCGGTCGACGACCGAGGAGTCGCGCGGCTGACGATTTCCCGCCCGGAGAAGATGAACGCTCTCGACACCGAGGCGAACCACGGCATCAAGGCTGCGATGGAGGAGTGGTCGAAGCGCGACGACGTCCGCGTCATCGTTCTCGACGGGGCCGGCGGGAGCTTCAGCGCCGGAGCCGACGTGGTCTCCATCAACTCACAGTCGACAGCCAACGGTTCGTCGGGGCTCGACCCCGACCAGGCTCGCGGGATCATCTCCGCCGGTTCGGAACTCGCCCGCGCGGTCCGCTCATCCCAGGTTCCGGTCATCGCCTCCGCCGATGGACCAGCCGCTGGCATCGGTGCCTCGCTGGCCCTGGCCGCCGACCTCATCTACACGACGAAGCGGTCGTACTTCCTGCTCGCCTTCATCAACATCGGCCTGATGCCCGACGGCGGCGCGTCGATGCTCTTCACCTCTGCAGTGGGCCGGGTCCGCGCCAACGAACTCGCGCTCCTCGGTGAAAAGCTGCGCGCCCCTGAGGCTCTCGCGGCGGGACTGGTCAACGGCGTCTACGACGACCGGCCCGCGCTCGACGAAGTCGTCGACAAGGTAGCCGCGAAGCTCGCCGGCAAGAGTCGGTCCGCACTGCGGCTCACCAAGTCCGCGCTCGACGCCCACACCATGTCGGGCTTCGAGGCCGCGATCGAGCGAGAACTCGAGGGGCAGACCGAACTGCTGCAGTCGCCGGAGTTCCAAGCCGCCATCGCCGCCTTCGCCGGCAAGAAGTGAGCTCGGCACGACGCCGAAACCGCACTCCCGCAGACGCATTCACGACCCACCTTCGTCACGACGACAGACAACAAGGAGACCGATCGTATGACCGCGACCGTCGACACCGTCACCGACCTCGCCACCGAACCGTTGCGCTCACGCCGCAACCACTGGAACAACCAGATCAAGCGCCACGCCTTCATGAACCCCGAGGGCCCGGCCCTGAAGTTCCAGGGCGAGGTCACCACCTGGAAGGAACTCGACGAGCGGACCCGTGCCTTCGCCGCCGCCCTGACCCGTCGTGGCGTCGAGTTCGGCGACCGCATCCTGGTGGTCCTGCTGAACCGCAGCGAATACGTCGAAGCGGTGTTGGGCGCCAACCTCATCGGCGCCATCCCGGTGCCGGTGAACATCCGCATGAGCCCGGCCGAGATCGCGTTCCTCGTGAACGACAGCGGTGCCAAGGTGATCGTCACCGAGACGATGCTCGCCCCGCTCGCCGACGCCGTCGCCGCGTCGACCAACGCGATCGACCACATCGTCGTCGTCGGCGGATCGGACAACGACAGCCACCTCGACTTCGAGGCGCTGGTCGCCGAGGACTCCTCGGACCTGCCCGAGATCGACGTCCCCGAAGAGACCGTCGCGCTGATCATGTACACCTCGGGTACCACCGGAAAGCCCAAGGGCGCCATGCTCACCCACACCAACATGCAGGCGCAGGCGGTGACCTGTCTGCAGGCACTGCAGACGCGATCCGACGACATCGGATCGTGCGTCGCGCCGATGTTCCACATCGCGGGACTCGGCGCGATGGCGCCGCTGTTCTACATGGGTGCGCTGTCGGTCATCCATCCGCTCGGTGCCTTCGACCCGAACGACATGCTCGACACCATCGAGAAGGAGGGCACCACCTCGATTTTCCTCGTGCCCGCCCAGTGGCAAGCCGTCTGTGCCGCCCAGCAGGCCAAGCCGCGAGACCTGAAGCTGCGCGTCACCAGCTGGGGCGCCGCCCCTGCCTCGGACACCGTGCTGCGGGCGATGAACGAGACCTTCCCCGACGCGCTCAACGTCGCCGTCTTCGGTCAGACCGAGATGTCGCCGATCACCTGCGTGCTCGAGGGAAAGGATGCGATGAACAAGATCGGTTCCATCGGCAAGGTCGTGCCCGCGGTGACCGCGCGCATCATCGACCCCGAGGGCAACGACGTCAAGCAGGGCGAGGTCGGCGAGATCGTCTACCACGGGCCCAACATGATGAAGGGCTACTGGCAGAACGAGCAGGGCACCGCCGACGCGTTCGCCTGCGGCTGGTTCCACTCGGGCGACCTCGTGCGCGAGGACGAGGACGGCTTCCTCTACGTCGTCGACCGCGCCAAGGACATGATCATCTCGGGCGGCGAGAACATCTACTGCGCCGAGGTCGAGAACGTCCTGTTCGGTCACCCGAGCATCAGCGAGGCCGCCATCATCGGCCGCGCGCACGAGAAGTGGGGCGAGGTGCCGGTGGCGGTCGTCGTCCTGGCCGAAGGCGTCACCGACCTGGCCCTGGCCGACCTCGAGCCCTACCTGAACGAGAACCTGGCCCGCTTCAAGCACCCGAAGGGCCTGGTCATCGTCGACGAGCTGCCGCGCAACGCCGGTGGCAAGGTCGTCAAGCCGACCCTGCGGGCGAGCTACGGCTCCAAGGACGCCGGTCTGGCCGACTGACCGTGTCGAGGTGTCCCGGCGCCGGATTCGGTGATCGGGCGGGTGCCGGTGGCGATGGAACACGGACTAGGACACGTTTCAATTTTGTGATTGAGTGACTACAGTCACAAGCGACGGCAACGTCGCTCGACGGACTTCCCGGGGCGAGTTTGTTGCCGGGTTCGAACGGAGGAGACCAGTGAAGACAAAGGGCGCGCTGCTGCGCGAGCACAACAAGCCGTGGGCGATCGAGGATATCGAGATCGGCGATCCCAAGGCCCACGAGATCAAGATCAAGATGGAAGCGGCGGGCATGTGCCACTCCGACCATCACCTGATGACCGGCGGCATCCCGATGGCCGGGTTCCCGATCCTGGGTGGCCACGAGGGTGCGGGCGTCGTCGCCGAGGTAGGCGAGGGTGTCACCGACTTCGAGGTCGGCGACCACGTTGTGCTGTCGTTCATCCCGTCGTGCGGCAAGTGTCCGTCGTGTCAGTCGGGCATGGCCAACCTGTGCGACTTCGGCGCCATGCTGCTGCAGGGCGAAGCGGTGTCGGACAACACGTTCCGAATCCAGACGGCAGCCGGCGAGAACGTCTACCCGATGACCCTGCTGGGCACCTTCGCGCCCTACATGGTGGTCCACGAGGCGTCGGCAGTGAAGATCGACAAGGACATCCCGTTCGAGGTCGCCGCACTGTGTGGCTGCGGTATCCCCACCGGCTACGGCTCGTCGACCCGCAGCGGTGACGTCCGTCCCGGCGAGGACGTGGCGATCGTCGGTGTCGGCGGCGTCGGTACGGCAGCCCTCCAGGGCGCCGTTATCTCGGGTGCCCGCAACGTGTTCGCCATCGACCCGGTCGAGTGGAAGCGTGAGCAGGCGCTGAAGTTCGGTGCCACCGCGGCATTCGCGTCGGTCGAAGAGGCTGCGATGGCGATCGCGGAGACCACCCACGGCGGCATGTGCCAGAAGGTGATCGTCACCGTCGGCGAGGTCCACGGCAAGGACGTCGATCTGTGGATGGGCATCACCGCCAAAGGTGGCACCTGTGTGCTGACTGGCATGGGCAACATGCTCGAAAGCGACGTGACGCTGAACCTCGCGATGCTGACGCTGCTGCAGAAGAACCTGCAGGGCTCCATCTTCGGTGGCGCCAACCCGAAGCTCGACATCCCGCAGCTGCTGTCGATGTACAAGATCGGCAAGCTCAACATCGCCGACATGATCACCCGCCAGTACCGTCTGGACCAGATCAACGAGGGCTACCAGGACATGCTGGACGGCCGCAACATCCGCGGCGTCATCCGCTACACCGAAGAGGATTGGTGAGCCCTGTGCCCACCGGCCGGTACGCGGGCACGGGTAACGTGACCCGATGTGTCGGTCCTTGAATCTCTGACGGAATGGCCTGTCGACAATGTGTCGGCGGCGATCATCACCCGCGACGGGGTCGCCGAGGAATTCGGCGACCCCGTTCGCGTCTACGAACTCGCCTCGGTCACCAAACTCCTGGTCGCCGAGGCGATTCTGGTGGCCGTCGAAGAGGGAGCGGTCGAACTCGACGATCCGGCCGGTCCTCCCGGGGCGACCATCCGGCACCTCCTGGCACACGCGTCGGGACTCGCCTTCGACTCACGGGACCTCGAGGCCGGGGTGGGGGAGAAGCGCATCTATTCGAGCGCAGGCTTCGAGATCCTGGCCGAGACGGTGGAGCAGGCCGCGGGCATCGGCTTCGCGGAGTACCTGGCCGACGCCGTCTGCGCACCGCTTGGCATGAAGTCCACCGAACTGTACGGGCCCGCCGGGCACGGGGCGCGGTCCACCACCACCGATCTCGCGCATTTCGCGCAGGAACTCCTCGCGCCTCGACTGCTGGCACCGGAGACCCTCGCCGACGCGACATCGGTCCAGTTCCCAGGACTCGACGGCTTTGTTCCCGGCTACGGCAGGCACCGCCCGAACGACTGGGGCCTCGGGTTCGAGATCCGATCGGCGAAGTCCCCGCACTGGACCGGGACGGGCAACTCGCCCCGGACCTTCGGGCACTTCGGTCAGGCCGGCACCTACCTCTGGGTCGACCCCGAGTTGCAGGCGGCATGCGTCGTCCTCACCGACCGGGCCTTCGGGCCGTGGGCGAAACCGTTGTGGAGCGAGTTCAACGACCGGGTCGTCAGTGAACTTTCGTCACAGAAATGAACCTTTCTCGCACGAGAAACTAGCGCAACACGCGCATCATGGGGCACAATGAATCCCACGAGTGTGATATCCGAAGTCGCGAGGTGTGTTGGGGAAGACGTTCCTCGTCGACAACGGAGGTGAAAAGGTGCGCAATCTGAACCAGTTTGCGGACATGACAACAGGAGTGGTCTACATCCACTCGGCGCCGGTGGCGCTGTGCCCACACGTGGAGTGGGCTCTGTCGTCGACCCTGAACGCGCGCGCGAACCTTAAATGGTCGGCCCAGGACGCCGAACCGGGTATGCAGCGTGCAACAGTCGACTGGGCAGGGCCGGTCGGGACAGCGGCACGTCTGGTGACCGCTCTGCGCGAATGGTCGGCGCTGCGGTTCGAGGTCACCGAGAACCCGAGCGAGGGTGTCGACGGCGAGCGCTACAGCTACGTGCCGGGTCTGGGGCTCTGGCGCGGATCGACCAGTGCCAACGGCGATGTCATCATCGGCGAGAACCAGCTGCGCTCGATGATCGAATCGCAGCCCGACAGTGCCGGTCTCGCCGGCGAACTCGAAGCCGCTCTCGGTTCGGCCTGGGACGACGCGCTCGAGCAGTACCGCATGGGCGGTGCCGGGGCCGAGGTCACCTGGTTGCAGCAGCGGGTCGGCTGACCCTTCGAGACGCGCCCTCCGCAAGCTCCGGGCGCTCCTCAGGGAGCGAGGGAGACGCTCCGCAAGCTCCGGGCGCTCCTCAGGGAGCGAGGGAGACGCTCCGCAAGCTCCGGGCGCTCCTCAGGGAGCGAGGCGGCGTCCTCGGTTGTGAGGAACGACACGCCCGGCAGGCACGAGACGAGGTTTCGTCGGCGCAAGAAGTGGGAAACTTCCTGACGCTGCGGAGAATACAGACTTCCCAGGGAGCGCGGTGATTCGTCCCGCGAGCTCAGGGACACACGAGAAACGCCACCGGTGAGAACCGGTGGCGTTCTTCGTGTGTCCGTCCGCTGATCAGAGCGGGATGTTCTTGTGACGTCCGCGTCGAGCGGGGGCGGCCGCGAGTGCCTCGGCGATGATGCTGCGTGTGCGGGCCGGGTCGATGATCTCGTCGACGACGCCGATCGACTGTGCGCGTCCCACACCGCCGGCGATGGCCTCGTGTTCGGCGGCCAGTCGGTCGTGGAGGGCTTCACGCTCGTCGTCGGGTGCGGCGGCGAGGGCCTTCTTGTGCAGGATGCCGACGGCGGCCTTGGCTCCCATGACGGCGACTTCGGAACCGGGCCAGGCGAATACGGCCGTGGCACCGAGCGCCCGCGAGTTCATGGCGATGTAGGCGCCGCCGTAGATCTTTCGCGTCACGAGGGTGACGCGGGGGACCGAGCACTCGGCGAAGGCGTGGAGGAGTTTGGCGCCGCGTCGGACGACGCCGTTCCATTCCTGTCCGACGCCCGGCAGGTAGCCGGGGACGTCGGTGAGGACGATGAGCGGGATGCCGAAGGCATCGCAGAGGCGGACGAACCGGGAGGCCTTCTCGGCGCTCTCCGAATTCAGGCAGCCGCCCATGCGCAGCGGGTTGTTGGCGATCACGCCAACGCTGCGGCCGGACAACCGGCCGAACCCGATCACGATGTTCGGCGCCCACTTCGCCTGCAGCTCTTCGAAACTGGAGATCTCGGTCTCGCCGTCGGCGGCGAGTGCCGTGTCCAGCAGCTTCTCGACGACCGGGTGGACGTCGTAAGCGCGGCGGGCGGATTCGGGCAGCAGGGCCTTCAGGTCGGTGTCACCGGCCGCGGCCAGTTCACGGTTGAAGTGGCCCTGCTGACTGAATGTCGAGACGAGACGTCGCGCGCGCCACAGGGCGTCGGACTCGGAGTCGGCCACGATGTGGCAGACGCCGGACTTCTTGCCGTGAGTGGTGGGGCCGCCGAGCGACTCCATGTCGACGTCCTCGCCGGTGACGCTGCGGACCACATCCGGCCCGGTGACGAAGACGCGACCGGCCGGGGCCATGATCACGATGTCGGTGAGGGCGGGTCCGTAGGCCGCGCCGCCGGCCGCGAAGCCGACGACCACGGAGATCTGCGGGATGTATCCGGAGGCCCGGACCATCGCCTCGAAGACCTGACCCACGGCGTGCAACGCCTCGACACCCTCGGCGAGGCGGGCGCCACCCGAGTGCCAGATGCCGATGACCGGCGCCTGCTCGGAGATGGCGGTGTCGATGGCGTTGACGATGTGAGCACACCCGACGACACCCATGGCACCACCCATGACGGTGCCATCGGTGCAGTAGGAGACCGTGCGAACGCCGTTGACCAGGCCGACCGCGGCCTGGACCCCGGACTTGTCGCGAGGATGCAGCAACGACATGGTGCCTTCGTCGAAGAAGTTCGTCAGCCGCAACAGCGGGTCGCGGGGATCGGCGGCTTCTTCGCGGCCGGCCATGGGAGCCAAGGTCGTCATCGCAGTCTCCTCCAAGGGTGTCGGGCGTGGTTCGTCTCAGGCACTACCGAGATCGGCGGGGAGCCGACGTTCAGTAGCGACCGAAGGCGAGCGCCACGTTGTGCCCACCGAAACCGAACGAGTTGTTGATCGCGTAGTCGATCTGTCCGTAACGGGGTTCACCGTGGACGACGTCGATGTCGCATTCCGGGTCCTGGTTCTCGAGGTTGAGGGTCGGCGGGATGACGCCTTCCTCGACACTCTTGATGGTCAGGACCGACTCGAGCGCACCCACCGCACCGATCGAGTGTCCCAGAGCGGACTTCGGCGCGTAGATCGCAGCATGCTGACCGATGGCAGCGGTGATACCGGCGGCCTCGGCGGTGTCGCCGATCGGGGTCGACGTCGCATGCGCGTTGATGTGGGTGATGTCGGACTTCTGGAGACCGGCGGTCTGCAGTGCCCGCGTCATCGCGCGGGCGTTGCCCTGACCACTGGGGTCCGGGGCAACCAGGTGGAAGCCGTCGGAGGTGATGCCGGAACCGAGCAGGCGTGCGTGGATGCGCGCACCGCGGGCCCGAGCGTGCTCCTCGCGTTCGAGGATGAGCATCGCGGCACCTTCGCCGAAGACGAAGCCGTCGCGGTCCTTGTCGAACGGACGAGAGGCGGCAGCGGGGTCCTCGTTGCGGGTGCTCATGGCACGCATCATCGAGAACGCGGCGATCGGCACCGCGTCGATCTGTCCCTCGACGCCACCGGTGACGACCATGTCGGCGTCACCCATGACGATGTGGCGCCATGCGTGTGCGATCGCCTCGGCACCCGACGAGCACGCCGAGACCGGGGTGATCACGCCCGCGCGGGCGCCGATGTTCAGGCCGACGACGGCGGCCGGGCCGTTGGGCATGGCCATCGAGACGGCCAGCGGGGACACCTTGCGGTAGTTGCCGGTGCCTTCCATGGCCTTGACGGCGTCGATCATCGCGTCGCCGCCACCCTGGCCGGTGCCGATGACCACGGCGAGACGGTCGGGATCGACCTCGGGCTCGCCGGCCTGCGTCCAGAGACGCTTGCTCAGCACGTGGGCGATGCGCTCGACGTAGGCCATCCGACGAGATTCGACTCGCGTGACCTCTTCGGACGGATCCTTCAGCAGCCGACCGCCGATGCGCACCGGCAGGTTGTACTTGGTGATGAAGTCGTCGGTCAGCTCGCGGATGCCCGACTCACCCGCCAGCAGGTTTTTCCACGTCGAGTCGAGATCCTCGCCGAGCGAGGTGGTCGCCACCATGGAGGTGACGACCACGCTCGGGAAGTTCCCACCCAGCGTCGAGTAGTCGCGGAGGGAGGGGGAGCTCATCAGTTCTGGTCTGCCTCGACCTGGGCTTTGATGGCAGCCGCAGCCTCGGGGTTCTCGCTCTCGAGCTTCTGGATGTACGAGACGGCGTCGCCGACGGTGCGCAGACCGGCGAGGTCCTCATCGGGGATCTTCACGCCGTACTTGTCCTCGGTCTGCACCGCGATCTCGACCATGGACAGCGAGTCGATGTCCAGATCGTCGACGAACGACTTCTCCATCGTCACCTCGGACGGCTCGATGCCGGTGACTTCCTCGATGATCTCGGCGATGCCGGCAATGAGTTGTTCCTGGGTGGCAGCCACTGTATGGTTCCCTTTCGTGTTCGGGTTGATGATTCCGGAGCGTCTGACGGACGTGTAGTCCGCGCGCTTGGACAGATCGGCGCCGGGCGCCGATCTTCCGGGGGTCGCGGACTAACCGCGACCGCTATCCAAGTTCTGCGATCTTCGCGATGTCGCGGGGCTCCTTGAGAGCCAGCGATGGGGTGCCTTTCAGCTCACGCTTGGCGATCCCCACGAGCGTGCCCGCCGGTGGCAGTTCCACGACGGCGGTGGCCGAGTTGTCCCGCAGGTACGCCGAGCAGAGATCCCAGCGGACCGGCCTGGTGACCTGGCCTACCAGTTTTGTCAGTGCGTCGACGCCATTCGTTACAGGCTGACCGTCCGAGTTGGACAGCAGCGTGCGATTCGGGTCGGCCGGGGTGATCTTCGCCGCCGCGGCGGCGACCGCGTCCTGCGCCGGGGCCATGAAGTGGGTGTGGAACGCGCCGGCGACCGCGAGCTTGCGGATGCGGGCTTTCTCCGGCGGCGAGGCGATGAGCTCGTCGATCTTCTCGACGGCGCCGGCCGCGACGATCTGACCGACCGCGTTGCGGTTGGCCGGGACGAGCTCGAGCTCCTCGAGGCGGGCGAGTACCGCGGCCTCGTCGCCACCGAGAACGGCGGCCATGGTGGTGGGCACCAGGGCACAGGCCTTGGCCATCTCGGCGCCGCGGATCGCGGCGAGGGTGACGGCCTCGTCGGCGGAGATGACGCCGGTGATGGCAGCGGCGGCGAGCTCACCGACCGAGTGGCCGGCGACGGCCGCGTCCGCGGGCAGTTCACCGTTCTTGCGGACCTCGTCGAAGGCGAGGAGGGCGGCGACGACGACCAGCGGCTGGGTCACCGCGGTGTCGGTGATCTCCTCCGCGGTGGCGGTGGTACCGAGTCTTTCCAAGTCCAGTTGAGTGAGCTTGGACCACGTGGCGATCTGATCACGGGTGCCGGGCAGGTCGAGCCACGGCGTGAGCATGCCGGGTGTCTGGGAACCCTGGCCGGGAGCAAGCAACGAAAGCACGTGACCAGAGAACACCCTTTGCCCGCCCCATGTGGGTGTGGAGAAGCATGAACCTTGATGCCGGGTTTTGTGGGGTTCCCACAAACTTGACCTCAGTGTCACCTGCTTCGTCATCAGGCTGAGATTCGTTACCGAAACGTGCTCTTAAGGCTCCTATCAGCATAAATTGTGAATCGGACATGTTGCCAGTGTGACTCATGGTGCAGGAGGGTCCGATTTGTGCCTTAAGTGTGTCAGACGACCGACAGTCGTCGCGATCCGTAGTACATACGCATCTCGTGGGTTTGTCGGATCGCGGCGTGTGATTTCCGCAATTTTTTTCAGTCTGTACCGGACCGTATTTGGATGTATGTACAGAACGCGCGCGCAGGATTCGACCGATCCGCCAGAGTCGAGGTAGGCCTCGAGCGTCGTGGTCAGTGTGGTGCCTCCCGTGGAGAGCGGACTGACCACCGATTCGACCAGGGCGGCGACCGCCGATTCGTCACCGTTGAGAGCTCGCTCGGGGAGCAGTTCGAGACTGTGGACCGGGCGGGGTGCACTCGGCCAGCCCACCACCGCTTCGATCGCCGCCATCGCCTCGGCGGCGCTGGCATGGGCGCTCCCCAGGTTCGGCATGGTCGGTCCGATGACCACCGGGCCGTCGGCGAAGTGGGAGAGAAGAGCCGAGACGAACTTCTCCGTGGGGCGTGCGGGACCGCTGACGATGGCGACGAGCACCGAACCCTGGACCACCGACAGTGCCGACCGGTCGAAGTGTCTTGCAGTGTTGTGGATGGCCAGCGGCACCGACACGTTCTGTTCGGGTGGCGGGGTCCCGACGATGACCGTCGCCGGGGCGTCGGAGTCCCAGTTCAGGGCTGCCGCGCGGGAGAGGAGCTGGGGGCCGGTGTCGCCGCGGACCACGGCGTCGACGACCAGGGCCTCGAGCCGGGAGTCCCACGCGCCGCGCGATTCCGCGGCTGATGCGTAGATCGCGGCGGCGGCGAAGCCGATCTCGCGCCCGTATCTCAGGACCGACTCGGTGAGTGCGCGGAGCTGGGCGTCGTTGCGAGCAAGCAGCGGCAGCCACTTCTCGAAGAACTCCATGGCCACGCGGACCATCTCGACGGTCTGTAGCAGCGTGATACGTCTGGCAAGGTCCTGCGGCACCACCTGGAACGCCTGGACCGTGAACTTGACGTTGCCCTCGGGGTCCTGGATCCACTCGACGAAGTTCACGACCGCCGTCTGCACGACGAGCTGGACACTCGCGCGCTGCGCGGCGTCGAGGTCGCCGAAGTACGGCAGTTGGTCCTGCATGGAGTGGACCGCCTCGGTGGCGAGGCGTCCGCTGTACTGCTTGACCCGCCGAAGAAGCGTGTCCGGCAGCGCGTCGTGCACGGTGGCAGGGGCCGGTACATGGGCACCCCGCTCACCGAACACGTCAGCCGGCGGTGTTGTGGGCTGATTCACTCGCGCGTCGGACACGTTCTCAATCTAGTCCCCGGAAACCGCCGCGCCGGGATCGCTGGTCTGTCCGGGTGCGGCGGTCCGGTGCCGAACTAGGCCACGCCGGGATCGCTGGTCTGCTCCGGAGCGGCCGCGACGTCGTCGATCTGGTACTTGTCCGCGGCCTGCTTGGCCACCGACATGGCGATGTGACCGTCGCGGGCGAGGGCGACCAGTACCGCGACCACGATCGACTCGGCGTCGACGTTGAAGAAGCGTCGTGCCGCCGGCCGGGTGTCGGAGAAACCGAATCCGTCGGTGCCCAGCGTCAGGTACGTGCCGGGCAGGTAGGCGCGGATCTGCTCCTGGACGCCGCGCATGTAGTCGCTGACGCCGACGAACGGGCCGGCCGCGTCGGCCATCAGCTCGGTCAGGTAGGCGGGTGCGGGCTCGCTGCCCGGATCGCGCAGCGCCTGCCGGTCGGCGCGGATACCGTCTCGGGCCAGTTCGCTCCACGACGTCACCGAGTACACGTCGGCGCCGACGTTCCACTCCTCGGCGAGCAGCTCGGAGGCACGCAGCGCGTCGGGCATGGTGATCCCGGAAACCAGGATGTTGGCCGGGTACTCCTTGTTCTCCGGGGCCTTCTGGAACAGGTAGCCGCCCTTGACGATGCCCTCGTGGTCGACGTGCTCGGGCTTCGCCGGCTGGCTGATCGGCTCGTTGTAGACGGTGATGTAGTAGAAGACGTTCTCCGGGTCCTCGCCGTACATGCGCTTGAGACCGTCGTCGACGATGTGGCCGAGTTCGTAGGCGAACGCCGGGTCGTAGGCGACGACGGCCGGGTTGGTCGCGGCGAGCAGCGGCGAGTGGCCGTCGGCATGCTGCAGACCTTCACCGGTGAGCGTCGTACGGCCGGCGGTCGCGCCGATGACGAAGCCGCGCGCCATCTGGTCGGCGGCCGCCCAGAAGCTGTCGCCGGTGCGCTGGAAGCCGAACATCGAATAGAAGATGTACAGCGGGATCATCGGCTCGTCGTGCGTCGCATACGACGTGCCGACGGCGGCGAAGCTGGCCGCCGAACCGGCCTCGTTGATGCCCTCGTGCAGGATCTGGCCCTCGGAGCTCTCCTTGTAGGCGAGCATCAGCTCGGCGTCGACCGAGGTGTAGAGCTGTCCGTTGCGGTTGTAGATCTTCAGGGTCGGGAACCACGAGTCCATACCGAAGGTGCGGGCCTCGTCGGGGATGATCGGCACGATGCGCTTGCCGATCTCCTTGTCGCGCAACAGATCCTTGAAAACGCGGACCAGTGCCATGGTGGTCGCGACCTGCTGCTTGCCCGAGCCCTTCTCGGTGGTCTTGAGCGCCGACGACGTGTCGGCCTCGAGGACCTTGGCCTTGGTGCGGCGGCTCGGCAGGAAGCCGCCGAGGGTCTTGCGGCGATCCAGCATGTACTGGAGTTCCGGCGAATCCTTGCCGGGGTGGTAGTACGGCGGCAGGTACGGATCCTTTTCGAGCTGCTCGTCGCTGATCGGGATGCGCGTGCTGTCGCGGAAGGCCTTGAGGTCGTCGAGCGTCAGCTTCTTCATCTGGTGGGTCGCGTTGCGTCCCTCGAAGTGCTTGCCGAGCGTGTAGCCCTTGATCGTGTGCGCCAGGATCACCGTCGGCTGGCCCTTGTGGGTCATGGCGGCGGCGTAGGCGGCGTGGATCTTGCGGTAATCGTGGCCGCCGCGCTTGAGGTTCCAGATCTCCGCGTCGGAGAGATCCTTGACGAGCTCCTTGGTCCGGGGGTCGCGATTGAAGAAGTGCTCGCGGACGAAGGCGCCGTCGTTGGCCTTGTAGGTCTGGAAATCGCCGTCGGGCGTGGTGTTCATCAGGTTGACCAGGGCACCGTCGCGGTCGGCGTGCAGCAGCGCATCCCACTCGCGGCCCCAGATGACCTTGATGACGTTCCAGCCGGCGCCGCGGAAGAACGACTCCAGCTCCTGGATGATCTTGCCGTTGCCGCGCACCGGGCCGTCGAGCCGCTGCAGGTTGCAGTTGACGACGAAGGTGAGGTTGTCGAGACCCTCGGTGGCCGCGAAACTCGCGAACCCGCGCGACTCCGGCTCGTCCATCTCACCGTCGCCGAGGAACGCCCAGACGTGCTGGTCGGAGGTGTCCTTGATGCCGCGGTCGTGCAGGTAGTGGTTGAAGCGCGCCTGGTAGATCGCGTTCATCGGGCCGAGGCCCATGGAGACGGTCGGGAACTCCCAGAAGTCGGGCATCAGCCGCGGGTGCGGATACGACGGCAGGCCGCCGCCCTCACCGGCGTGGCTGTGTTCCTGCCGGAAGCCGTCCATGCGGGCCTCGTCGATGCGGCCCTCGAGGTAGGCGCGGGCGTAGATGCCGGGCGAGGCGTGGCCCTGGATGAAGATGTGGTCGCCGCCGCCGGAGTGGTTCTTGCCGCGGAAGAAGTGGTTGAAGCCGACCTCGTAGAGCGACGCCGACGACGCGTATGTCGAGATGTGGCCGCCCACACCGACTCCCGGGCGCTGGGCGCGATGCACCATGATCGCGGCGTTCCAGCGGATCATCTGACGGAAACGGCGTTCGACCTCCTCGTCACCGGGGAACCAGGGTTCCGCCTCGGTGGGGATGGTGTTCACGTAGTCGGTGGAGGTGAGTGCGGGGATCGACACCCGCTTCTCGCCGGCACGTTCGAGGAGCCGCAGCATCAGGTAGCGCGCCCGCCCGGGGCCGGCGGCGTCGAGCAGTGCGTCGAACGAATCGAGCCACTCGGTGGTCTCGTCGGGGTCGATGTCGGGCAGATAGGACGCGACTCCCTCGCGGATGACGCGGACTCGTTGTCCGCTTCGTCCGGCAGCACGTCCGTTGGAGCCCGGGCCGGCGTGCTCGCTCGGAATCGTGTCCTGCGTCGCCTGGTCCATCTGGTCGGTCACGGTGATGCCTACTCCCTCTGACAGGCCGGACTCGGGGTGGTGGTCCGGCTGCATGGCGTATGACACCGCAGCTCTTTGTTGTGCGGTGTCACCCCTCATCGTGCCCCATGTGAGTTGGCTTGGCACTGGGTGGATCTGTGTAGGCTGTCGCGATCGCGGGGGTGCTGTAGCGTCCTTGCAGCGTTACTGATGAGTAGGGGGGAAAGCGATGCTGGGCACAGGGGAGGCCAGGCCCGGCCGCAGCGGACATCGGGGTGTCCGGGCGAGCATGACGGTCGGCATGGCATTCGGGGGAATCATGTTGTCGGCGTGCGCGTCCACGGTCGGGGGCGAGGGTGTGGCGGCGCCCGGTGAGGTGGCCGTCTACCGGTCGGAGGTGTCGGCGTCGGCGGCCGCGCAGGTGCGGACCGAGGGCGTCGAACTCTGTCGGGAGTCGATGTCGTCGATGGTCGTGATGGTGCGCGGTTACAACACCTTCATCAAGCGGCTCAACACGACGCATTCGTATCCGGAGGTCGGGGATCTCGCCGACAAGGCGCGCGCGAGTCTGATCGCCGGTGCCGATCAGATCCGTCCGAAGATCACCGCGAGTGCGCCCGTCGACGTCGCGACACCGACGCGGACGTTCCTCGATTCGACGGCGCGTCTCGAGAACGCGATCCGCAAGGAACAGCGCACCGAACTGAACACGGTGTCGGGGCAGTGGACCCGCGACAAGGCGCGCCTGCTCGAGGTGTGCGGCGAGTACACGCCGGTGCCGGCGGCGTCGTCGGCGACGCCCCGTTCCTCGGTCACCACCACTCCGGTGCCGACGAGTCCCGGTCGCTGAGCGGTTCCGGTGGGGTGGTCGGTGAAAAAGAAACGCCCGAAATCGAGTGACGTAGTTCGGCTTGCAATGTGAGGCTCTAGGCTGTTGCCTATGCTGACAAGCGAGTTGGCGTACACAGATGCACACACCGGCGACGGAAAGAACGTCCCATCACCCTCAGGAGGTCACGCGCGGTGGTAGCCGCCACAGACGGTACGGGCAGCAACGCCCAAAAACTGGGCTTGAAGGCCGGCTTGGTCGTGCAGGAAGTCGGCTGGGACGAGGACACGGACGACGAGCTGCGAGCCGACATCGAGGACGCGATCGATGCCGAGATGGTCGATGAGGATGCCGACGACGTCGTCGACGTCGTCGTCCTCTGGTGGCGTGAAGGCGACGGAGACCTCGTCGACGCGCTGATGGACGCCATCGGACCCCTTGCCGAAGACGGATACGTGTGGGTGTTCTCGCCTAAGACCGGCAAGCCGGGATACGTGGATCCGAGCGAGATCGCCGAGGCGGCCCCCACCGCGGGCCTGACCCAGACGTCGGCGATCAGCCTGGGGGATTGGTCGGCAGCCCGACTCGTTCAGCCGAAGGCCCGCTCGGGCAAGAAAGCATGAGTGATGCTCTGCCCACCGCGCCGCTGAGCGTCGGTGACCAGGCACCTGATTTCGAACTCCGGGATCAGAACAATCAGCTCGTGTCCCTGCAGGCGTTGCGCGCCGAGCGCAACGTGCTCGTGGTCTTCTTCCCGCTCGCGTTCACCGGCACCTGCCAGGGCGAGCTCGGTTACATCCGCGACCAGCAGCCACGCTTCGAGAACGACGACGTGACCACCGTGACGATCTCGGTGGGTCCCTCCCCGACGCACAAGGTCTGGTCGGCGGCACAGGGGTTCCTGTTCCCGCTGCTGTCGGATTTCTGGCCGCACGGCGAGGTTGCCAAGGCGTATGGGGTGTTCAACTCCGATCGCGGGTACGCGAACCGCGGCACCTTCCTCGTCAACCGCGAGGGTGTCATCGTCTACGCCGACATGGTCGGGCCGGGCGAGGTGCGGGAGAACAACGTGTGGGACAAAGCCCTGGGCGCTGTTGGCTGATCCATAGCTCCAAGCCGCGCTGGGCGCGGGTTGGAGCTATGAATCGTGGTGCGCGCAAAGGGATTCGAACCCCTGACCGCTGGTGTGTAAGACCAGAGCTCTACCGCTGAGCTATACGCGCGCGGAGTGCCGAGAGTGTCACTCGCGAGAATGAATCTAGCCGGTCGGGACCGATCGCCCAAACCGCGGGGCCGCGACCGGCGAACCTCACTTCGACCTGCAGACTTCGATCGACGTCTGCAGGTCGAGATGAGGTTCGCCGGTCGGCGGCTCAGGCGAAGATCGGCGGAAGGGCAAGTACCATGATCGCGCCCCAGATGACGTGGGTGATCGCGGGCGCGAGGACCCCGGCGGTGCTGCGCCGCAGGATCGCGCAGACGGTACCCAGGACGGCGCCGGCGAAGCCGAGCATCACGTTGCCGCTGGCCATGGTGACGAGCACGTAGATGACCGTCGACACCAGGACCGGGTTGTGGGGGCGCGCCGCCGAGTAGACCGACCCGCGGAAGAACAGCTCTTCCGCGAGGCCGTTGACCACGGTGATCAACGTGACGATGGCGAGGCTGCCGTAGTCGGCGAAGGCGAGCACCTGGTTCGCAAGATCGCTGACCCCGGGGATCATCCGGGCGATCAGACCGCCGACGACGAAGGCCGCGCCGACCGCGAGGCCGACGGCTGTGCCGAGGCCGATGGCCCCGAGACGGTCCGGGGGCCGGGAGGAGATCGGGCTGTAGGCGCCGAGCCGCAGCGGGCCGGAGACGAATGCGCCGAGGATCCACACGACGGCCAAGCCGACCGTCAGCGGATAGAACGCGGTGTCGCCCGGCTCCACGCGCAACGAGATGCCGAGCATGACCGCCCCGATGACGAGGAAGACACCGACCAGCCAGCGGCGTCGGACGTAGTGGAAACCCGGATCGGGATCACGATCCAGAGCTATCGAGTTGTAGAGGTCGCGAGCCAGTGCAGTCACCAGCAGTCGTCACCACCTTGGTCGGTCGTCAACGGACACACGTCGTCAGGTACGGGCCGGCAGAAGAGCTCCGGCGATCCTCGCCGACACCCTCAGCGTGCCACCGATCGTCCCACCCACGCGGCGTTTGACGCGCAGCCAATCGCCGCCGGCCCACGCGGGGTCGGTGTCGGCGAGGTGGTGCAGGTCGTGCAGATCGCAGACGGAACGTGGATACGGGGACTCGACGGACGCGCGCACGGCGTCGCGCATCGGCGTCAGACCGCCCTCGGGTGGCGGCACCAGCTCGCGGATGCTGTGCTCCGACGCCGTCATCGAATGGTTCAGCGACGTCACGAGTTCCTCGGTGAGCGACGCCGGGACCGGCACGAACATGCCGCCGAGGCGGCCGGCGAGACGGGTGCTCACCCCGAAGACCGGAAGACGCAACCGCGGGAAGCGGACCGCGGAGATGTACTCGTGGAGAATCGAGATGTAGCGCGCGTGGTCGGGCCCGGAGACGTCGTATTCGCCTGGCGGAAGCGATGATTCGCATGCGGCAACGAGGTAGTGGATGGCGTCGCGGATGGAGATCGGGTCCATCTCGTTGGTGATCCAGCCGGGTTCGGGGATGACCGGCAGACGGTCGGCCATGTAGCGGATGATCTCGAACGACGTCGAGCCGGCACCGATGATCACCGCCGCGCGGAGCCAGACGAGTTCCGGACCGTCCTCGACGACGAGCCCCTCGGCGACGTCGGCGCGGCTCTGCAGATGCGACGAGAGCTTGTCGTCGCCGGGCACGAAGCCGCCGAGGTAGATGATCCGGCCGACGCCGGCATCGCGCGCGGCCTCGGCGACGTTGCGTGCCGCATCGCGATCGCCGTTGGCGAAGTCCGCCTGCCCGATCGCGTGGACCAGGTAGTAGATCGCGTCGACCTGCCCGGCGGCGGACATGGCCTTCTTGACCGAGATCGGGTCGTCGGCGTCCATGGCCACCTTGATGACGTCCGACGACCAGCCGAACCGGTCCAGTTTGCGGGTGTCTCTGGACGTGACCACGACCTCGTGACCCTGCCGCAGCAATGCGCATACGAGCCGGGAACCCACGTACCCGGTCGCCCCCGTGATGAGTAGCCTCATGCCTTCGACCGTAGAGAAGAATCCGCGATCCGGTCGGAACAGCAGGTCAACACGGTCAGGGCCGGGCGGACATCGCGCGTCGATAACGTTCGGCGACCTGGTCGTGATACTCCGCGACGGCACCCAGTTCGACGCGCAGCTCGTCGGGTTCGAGGACGGTGAAGTCGGCGTCGAAGGCGTACATCCACCGTGCGATCGCCGTCAGTGAGGTGCTGTAGACGGTCACCTCGCAGCTGTTCTCGTCGCCGGATTCCAGGGCACCCCAGTAGTGGTGGATCATCGGCGCGACCTCGTCGAGCGGAAGGTGGACGCGGATCCGCGCGGTCGCCTGTTGCTGCACGGCACCGAGACCACGGGCGACGAAGGCCGCGGCGCCGCCCTCGGGGGGTTCGCGCGGGGTGAATCGGGGGCCGGTGGGGATCTTCGGGTCCATGCGGTCGACGCGGAACGAACGCCAGTCGTCGCGCGCGAGGTCGAAGCCCACGAGATACCAACGGTTTCCGCTGCGCACCAACCGGAACGGCTCGACCTCGCGTCGACTCTCCTCACCGTCGTTGCGCCGGTAGTCGAAGCGCAGGCGTTCGTGGCGGTGGCAGGCCGTGGCGATGTCGGTGAGGCGCTCGGCGGGGACCACGCTCGACGGCGCTTCCCGCGGGATGGCCTCGATCCGCAGTGCATCGAGGCGGTGCTGGAGCCGTGACGGCATGACCTGGCGCAGTTTCGCGAGCGCCCCGGCCGAGGCCTCGGCCATGTCGGCGACCGCGCCCGTCGTCACCGCGTCGAGTCCCAGCGCGACGGCGAGAACCTCTTGATCGTCGAGGAGCAGGGGCGGCATCTCCGCGCCGGCCCCGAGCCGATACCCGCCGCGCGCACCGACATTCGCGTCGACGGGGTAACCGAGCTCGCGGAGCTTGTCGATGTCGCGTCGCACCGTGCGGGTCGTGATGTCGAGGCGTTCCGCGAGCTCCTTGCCCGACCATTCCCGCCGCGTCTGCAGCAGCGACAGCAGGGCGAGCAACCGGGCCGAGGTTTCCAACATGAAGACATCCTGCCGCACGATGCGGACAGATTCGGTCCTCGTTTGGCAGAACGGGGGCGGCTTGTCGCGGTGCGTCAATGCGGCTGCCCCGCTCACCGACCCCGATAAGGTTGGTGCGGTCCGGGTCCCGCCGGGCGCACGACCGCAAGGAGCATCCATGCCGACGACCATTCTGCCGCTCGCCGAGGTCACCGAAGGCCTGATCGCCCAGTGGGCCGCGATCGCCGACGTCGCCGCCGCACTCACCGACGAGCAGTGGTCGGCGGCATCGGTGCTGCCCGGATGGACCAACGCCGACATCGTCGCGCACATCATCGGCACCGAGAGCATGCTCGACGGCCGCGACGTGGAAGCCACCCGCACGGTGAGTGCACTCGACCACGTGCGCAACCCGATCGGCGAGCTCAACGAGAAGTGGGTCGACCACTACCGGCCGAAGCCGCGCGCCGAGGTGCTCGCCGCGCTCGACGAGATCATCACGGTTCGCACCGCGGCACTGCGGGCGATGACACAGGAGCAGTTCGACGCCCCGTCGATGACGCCGGCCGGCGCCGACACCTACGGACGCTTCATGCGCATCCGCATCTTCGACTGCTGGACGCACGAGATCGACCTGCGTGACGGCACCGACGGTTCCGCCGTCACCGACCCCGTCCCCGCGTCGTTGGCGCTGGACGAGATCGGCGCGTCACTGCCGTTCGTCGTCGGCAAGCGCGCCGACGCGCCCAAGGGCAGCAAGGTGCTCTTCGACATCACCGGGCTGACCGCGCGAACGGTTCGGATCGACGTCGGTGACCGCGCGTCTCTGGTGGAGGAGTTCGACGGCGGCGACGCGTCGGCCGATGTCCGTCTGCGCATCGACGCCGCGAACCTCGCCCGCTGCGCCGGTGGGCGTCGGGACGCCAGCCCGGACGCGGTGGAGATCGATGGCGACGCCGCGCTGGGGAACGCGATCCTGAACCGGATGAACTACGTGATCTGACCCTCAGCAAGGGGAGAGTGCGGGCTGAGTGTCGGGAAACGGTACTCAGGACGCACTCTGCGATTCGGCTACTCGCCGACCGTCGCCTTCTGGATCAGCAGGTTCTGGTTCGGCGGTCCTGACTGGGCGCCGGGTTTGGTCGGTGTGAAGCCGCCCGCGACGATCTTGTCCAGGACCGCCAGCCCGGACGCGTCCATGGTGCCGACGATCGAGTAGGTGAGCGGGAGGTCGGTGTCGTCGGCGAGCATGAAGAACGTCGTCGATCCGGTGGCGCCCTCGTCGTCGGGGAGATCGAGGATGCCGACGGTGCCGCGCGGGTAGGTGACCTGCGGGATGCCGTTGGTGTCGGTGCCGGCCGACGGTAGGCCCTCGGGGAGTTCGTCGGGGCTGGTCCAACCGGGGTTGGTGCCCTCCTTGCCGCCCGAAGACCCGCAGATCAGGTACTTCGCCGATGCGCGATGGCACTTGCTGCCGTCGTAGAACCCGGACCTGATCAGCGCGACCATCGCGCCGACGTTGCACGGTGCCTCGGCCCGGTTGAGGGTCATGGTGATGGTGCCCTGCGCGGCGATCGGGATCTGTGCGTCCACGGTGCCGGTGTTCGGCTGGGTCGACGCCGGTGCAGGTTGGGTGATGCCGCCGACGACCGTGCGCGTCGGGTAGTCGCACGCGACGGTGCCCGCGGGCATCGCCTGCGACGAGGTGCCCGGTTCCGGCGGATCGTCGCCACCGCCCGACAGCGCGACGACGATGCCCGTGACCGCGAGGGCGATCACCACCACGCCGACCCCGATGGCAATGGCGATGTTGCGGCCGGTCTTCGACTTGCGGGGAGGTGGGGTCGGGGTGCCGCCCCACTGGTTGGGTCCGGACAGCGACTGGGGTCCCGAGAACGACTGGGGTCCCGAGAACGACTGGGGGCCCGAGAACGACTGGGGACCGGAGTGCGACTGCGGCCCCGAGAACGACTGTGGCCCCGAAGGGGAAGGCCCCGAATGGAATTGGGGACCTGAGAATCCTTGCGGCCCGAAAGGTCCAGGGGGAGGACCATATCCACCGGCCGAACCGGGAGAGTGCTGCGGCCCGTGGACGTTGGGGCCCGAATTCAGACCGCGAACCATCGTCGGGTCGGATGCCATGGAGCCGCCCGGCGTCGGGTGGGCAGCCGGCGGTTGTGACTGCGGCGGACGCGGGGTGTGGGGCCGCGGGGTCGGGCCCGCTGGTGGAATGGGCTGGGGCACGACCGTCGGCGGGGCCTGCTCGGCCGGAGGCGTCTGCGATCGGGTTGCCGACGCCGACGGACTGCCCGACAGCGCGTCGGAGGCCGCCTGGATGAGTTCGCGCGCGCTCCGAAAACGCTGCGCGGGGTCTTTGGCGAGACCGCGTGCGATCACCGGGTCGAGGAGGCCGCCTGTCTGAGGGGGTGGCTTGGTGATGTGCGCGGTCATCAGTCCCTGGTCGGTTTTCGCCGGGAACGGGGTCTGGCCGGTGACGCACTCGTAGAGCACGCAGGCGAGGGCGTAGTTGTCCGAACCCGGGCCCGCGGGCTCGTCGCCGAACCGCTCCGGCGCCATGTAGGCCAGCGTGCCGAGTGCGGTCCCCACCTGTGTCAGGCGACTGTCGGTGGCGCCCTGCGCGATACCGAAGTCCACGAGGTAGGCGAAGTCGTCGGCGTCGACGAGGATGTTGTCGGGTTTGATGTCGCGGTGGACGAGGCCGTCGCGGTGCGCGGCGTCGAGCGCTGCCGCGACCTGGCCCAGGATGCGAACCGCCCGGTCCGGCGCGAGGGGACCGGAGTCGAGCACCTTGCGCAGATCCTGACCGTCGACGAGGCGCATGTCGATGAACAGGACGCCGTCCTTCTCGCCCCAGTCGTGGATCGGGATGACGTGCGGATCGGACAGTTTCGCCGCGGTCTTCGACTCGCGCTCGAACCGTTCGCGGAAATCGTTGTCGTGCACCAGATGTGGCGGGAGAACCTTCAGGGCGACGCGTCGTTCCTTGCCGGTGTCGTAGGCCTCGTAGACCTCACCCATACCGCCGCGGCCGAGGAGTCTGTCGATGCGGTACGGGCCCAGCGTGGTGCCCGCTCTCGACGATGGATCGGTCACGTCATCCTCGGTTCTGCGATCGTCAGATCTCGGCCGGCGGTCGAAACCACCCTAACGACTGCCGGGCGTGTTCGTACATCGACCGGACGCGGGACCGGCGACGATCACGGCCGGTCCGCCGCGATGTCGGAGTCGGCCAGGCCCGGGCCGCGCGCGAAGTCGCGGGCCTTGGCGCCGGAGAGGACCTGCGCAGGTAGCGGATCGCTGAGGAGAGTGCGCACCAGCGTCGCCGACGCGTCGAGCGGGGCGTCGCTGCCGACGATCACGATGTTTCCGGTGCGCCGACCTTTGAACATCGCGGCGTCGGCGATGAGCAGCAGATGGTCGAAGACCGACGCGACGGTGGCGGCCTCGGCGCGCGCGCCCGCCAGATCCCGGCTGTCGCCGCAGTTCGCGAGGTACAGCCCGCCCGGCACGAGCACGTCGTGGACGGCGGAGGTGAACTCACGGGTCGTCAGATGCGCGGGCGTACGGTCGCCGGCGAAGGCGTCGCGCACGATCACCTCGCGCGTGCCCGGCTGCAGTGAGGTGACGACCTCCCGCGCGTCGCCGACCCGGATCCGCAGCTTGGGGGCGCGGGGGAGATCGAACCACTCACGCACCAGGCGGGCCAGCTCGCCGTCGACCTCGACCGCCACCTGCCGGGTATCGGGGTACTGATGGTCGAGGTAACGGGCGAGCGCGCAGGCCGCTCCGCCGAGATGGAGGACGCGCAACCGGTCCGAGGCGGGATGGCGTTCGGCGATGACGGCCGCCATCTGGCGCAGGTACTCGAAGTCGAGCACGGTCGGGTCGTCGGGATCGATGTGCGAACTGTGCGCACCGTTGACGGTCAGCAGCCAACCGCCGGCGATGGTGTCGCGCGCGAGTTCGGCGACACCGGTGTCGATGACGTGCCGACCCGGGGTCGGTTCCGCGGATGACCTGGCCACGGGTCGAGTCTGGCACGAGCGCAGTCGATACCATCGCGCGGTGCCCCTGACCCGTGAGCAGCGAAACCGATCCGCACGACGAGCCCTGTCGACCGCAGCCGGACTCGTCGTCGGCTTCCTCCTCGACGAGGCCCTGGGGGACCCGTCGACGGGGCACCCGGTCGCGGGTTTCGGACGGCTCACATCTGTGCTCGAACACCGCATGTACCGCGATTCGCGGGCTGCCGGTGCCGGTCTGGTCGCGGTGGCCGCGGGCGGCGTCGTGGGCGCGGCAGTCGCGGCATCGGCCGGGCGTCGTGCGCCGGCATCGGTGGCGCTGACGGCTGCGTCGACCTGGATCGCGCTGGGCGGGACCTCGTTGTGCCGGGTGGGCGATGCGGTCGCCGACGCCCTCGAGTCCGACGACATCGACGCGGCGCGGGCCCTGATCCCGAGTCTGTGCGGCCGTGATCCGATGTCACTCGACGAGGCCGGGATCTGTCGGGCGGCGCTCGAATCGATCGCCGAGAACACCTCCGACGCGACCGTCGGTCCGTTGTTCTGGGGTGCGGTCGCGGGCGTTCCCGGAATCCTCGGGTACCGCGCGGTCAACACCCTCGACGCGATGGTCGGGTACCGCAACGAGCGCTATCGCGACTTCGGCTGGGCGGCCGCGCGACTCGACGACGCGGCCAACATCCTCCCGGCACGACTCGCGGGCGTATTGATCGTCCTGGTCTCCGGGGCACCCAGGCGTGCCGCCGAAGCGTGGCGTCGTGACAGCCACGCGCATCCCAGTCCGAACGCCGGGGTCGTCGAAGCTGCGTTCGCGGGAGCCCTGGGGGTGCAGCTCGGGGGTCGGACGGTGTACCCGCACGGCGTCGAACAACGGCCGACGCTGGGTTCCGGGCCGGCACCGAAGCCGGCCGATCTACGCGCCGCGGTCACAGTGTCGCGGCGGGTCCAACGGGCGACGGTGGCCGCGTGCGTGGCGGGTTGTCTGCTCCGGGTCGCGGTCAGCCGCCGTAGCGCCGGCTGAGCTTGTCCCGCACGTCGCCGTCCTGACTGCGGGGGTCGGGCGTCGCATCGCGGACGTCACCGACCGTGTCCTCGGCAACGGGACCGTGACCGATGCGTCCGACGTTGTGGACCACCGTGGTGCCGCTCGCGGCGCGCAGTTCCTCACGCATCTGTCGACGGCGTTCGGCGCGGGAGGCAGCCGTACTCGGCTGTGCATCGGGTGCGGTGCCCGCGGGACGAGAAGCGGTCTCCGCGTCGGCGACGTCACCGGTCCCGCCGGTGGTTTCCGCCGCGGGAGCTGCCTTCGCGGCGGCGGCGCGGCGGCGTGACCGGATCTCGGCGATCAGGAAGTACAGCACGCCGAGCGGCGCCATGATCCCGAACGCGAGCCACTGCAACCCGTACGAGAGGTAGGGGCCGGTGTCGAGCTGGGGCAGCGGGATCTCGCCCAGGGAGCCCGGCTGGTCCGGGGACAGCTGCAGGTAGAAGTCGTCCATCGGTGTGCCGGTCGCGGTCCCGACGAGACCCGGATTGATCGACGGGACCGTCAGCACACCGTTGTCGGCGCGGGAGCCACGGTCGGCGCTGACGCTCTCCGCCGCGCGGATTCTTCCTTCGATGGTCTGTTCACCGGCAGGCGGCGCCGGGATGTCGGGCACACCGCCCTCCACCGGGCGGACGAAACCGCGGTTGATCAGGAGCACGCGATCCGAACCGGTCACCGCGAACGGCGTCAGGACCACCACGGCCGGCCGTTCCTGGATGTTGCGCAGCCGCACCAGGGCCTGCTGGTCCTGCAGGTAGCGTCCGGTCACCTCGACCCCGCGCCACTCGGCCGACGGGTCGAGGGTCGACGAGGGCGCCACCTCGGCCAGCGGCACGGTCTCGAGAGAGGTCGCGGTACGGATCAGATCGTTGCGGCGTTCGGTGTCGGAGTTCTTCCCCAGCTGCCACGGCGCAAGCATGGTGAAGCAGGCCACGGCGAACGCCACGACGACGACGCCGAGGGCAATCCACCCGGGACGCAGGATCGTTCGCAGCACATGCACGATGCCCAGGTTACTCAGCACCTGTAGCGTGATCTAATGCGTGACTTCATCTGTCTGAACTGCGGCCAGCGGCTTTCCTTCGAGAACAGCCTGTGCCTGAACTGCCAGAGCCCCCTCGGGTTCTGGCTCGAGTCCCGCTCCATTCAAGTCCTCGACGACAAGGGACGCGCCGAGGTCGACGGTGTGCTCCTCGAACGATGCGTGAACACCAAGGTCGCGCAATGCAACTGGCTGGTGAAGTGGACCGGCAACCCGGAGCTCTGCCAATCGTGCGAGCTGACACGCACGCGTCCCGGCGACGACGATCCCGAGGCGCTGGTGGTGTTCGGCCAGGCCGAGACCGCGAAGCGGCGTCTCGTCCTCGAACTCACCGAGCTCGGGCTGCCGATCGAGAATCGTGACGAGAATCCCACTACGGGTCTTGCCTTCGACCTGCTGTCCAGCGCGCAACGGAACGTCATCACCGGACACGCCAGCGGCGTCATCACCCTCGACCTCGCCGAGGGCGACGATGTCCATCGCGAGCAGATGCGCGTCGAACTCGACGAGCCGTATCGGACGGTCCTCGGACACTTCCGGCACGAGATCGGTCACTACTACCAGCTGGTCCTGATCACCGACAACCGTCGTCCGCAGTTCGAGGAGCTGTTCGGCAACCCAGACGACGACTATCAGGCCGCACTCGACCGGCACTACAAGGAGGGTGCGCCCGAGGGGTGGCGGAAGAACTACGTCTCCTCCTACGCCACGATGCACCCCGCCGAGGACTTCGCCGAGACCTTCGCGCACTACCTGCACATCCGGGACACCCTCGACACCGCCGCCGCGTTCGCGATGGCGCCGTCGGGTACGACGCTGGACAGCGTGCCGCCCGGCGACGTGGGATTCGACCGCATCATCGACGAGTGGCTCCCGCTGACGTGGGCGCTCAACCAGATCAACCGGTCGATGGGCCACCCGGACCTCTACCCGTTCGTGCTGCCGGCGCCGGTGCTCGAGAAGATCCGCTTCGTGCACAACCTGGTGGCACCGGTCGGCTGAGGCCAGTCCGGTGGGCTGGGCGTGGTCGTCAGGCCACGCCCAGCTGAATGCGCACCCAGTCGATCAGGCCGGGGACGGCGCTCTCGATCTGTTCGCGGGTGGCGACGAAGTCGTCGTTGCCGCCGTAGTAGGGGTCGAGTAGGGCGAGGTCGTCGGCGGGTGCCGACGGATCGAACGACCGCAGCAGTCGGGTCCGGTCGCCGAGCCGCTTGCGCTCGAGTTCCCGCACGTGGCCGTCGTCCATCGCCAGGAAGAGATCCGCGTCGAAGTGTTCGGGACCGAGCAGCGCCGCCACGTGGGCGTCGGAGTAACCGTGGGCCAGCAATTCGGTGCGGGCACGGTTGTCGGCCGGTTCGCCGACGTGGAAGCCCGCGATCCCGCAACTGGTGACGCGCACCTTGCCGCCCAGTCCCGCGTCGTCCAGGGCGGTCCGGAAGATGTTCTGCGCCATCGGCGACCGGCAGATGTTGCCCGTGCACACGAAACAGATGTGTAGTTCTTCTGCCACTGGTGTCCACCTCAGCTCGACGTGCCGACGCGCTCGGTGGTCCAGGGCGTCGGTCACATACCCAGGACGCCGCGCAATTCGGCTGTGGACTCAACCGCCCAGGCCGCGTCCTGTTCCTCCCCGTGCAGAGAATAACCCCATCTGACCAGGACCGCAGAGATCCCGAAGGCCGCGGCGCCGTGCACATCGTGGCTGCGATCGCCGATCATCACGACCGGCGCGGTGACGTGCCCGGTGTCGGCGTCGACGGGAAGTCCCAGTTCGGCGACCGCATGTGCGACGACGTCGGCCTTGTGGCGACGCGTGCCGTCGTCGCTGGCACCGGCGATGTACTCGAAGTGGTCGGCGAGACCGAAGTGTTCGAGGATCCTGCGCGCGGTGGTCTGGTTCTTCGACGTCGCGACCGCCATCGTGCGCCCCGACGCGGAGAGATCGGCCAGGACGTCGGGCATCCCGTCGTAGACCGCGTTCTCCCGCCAGCCGATCTCGGTGTAGCGCTCGCGGTAGGCGCGCATGGCCTCGTCGGCGACCTCGGGCGCGAGGCCCAGTTGGTTGAGGGTGTCGATCATCGGCGGCCCGACGATGCCCGCGACGACCTGCGGATCGGGCTCGGGCGCGTCGACGGCGGCGAGGGCGTGCCGGAAGCTGTTGGCGATACCCGCGAAGCTGTCGGTGATCGTGCCGTCGAGGTCGAAGAGCAGCACGGTGTCGGGATGGCGGGGATCTGGCGGCGTCAACACGCGTCCATCGTGCACGTAAGGTCAACAGACATGACAGCTGGGTATGGCGTCGCATCTTCATCCGACCTGTCCGATCCGGATCGGCACGGCGATCGGGATGCGGCACCCGGGCTCGTGGACTTCGCCGTCAATGTCCGTGGCACGCCACCGCCTTTCGTCCTCGACGCCATCACGCGCGGTCTCGGTGACCTGGCCCGGTATCCGGGCCTCGATGACGAGCGGCGCGCGGTCGACGCCATCGCGGCCACCCACGGTCGCTCACCCGACGATGTGCTGCTGCTGTCCGGCGCGGCCGACGGCTTCGAGATGCTGCCGCGACTCGACGTGCGTCATGCCGCGCTCATCCAGCCGTCGTTCACCGAACCGGAGATCGCACTGCGTGCCGCGGGGGTGCCCATCACGCAGGTGACACTCGACGAGCCGTGGCGGTTGTCCGGGGCGGAGGTGCCCGACACCGCCGACCTGGTGATCCTGGGCAACCCCACCAACCCGACGTCGGTGCTGCACCCTCGGGAGTCGATCGCGGCGTTGCGGCGTCCGGGACGCATCATCGTCGTCGACGAGGCCTTCGCTGATCTCACACTCGGCGCGGACGGGGAACTCGAACCACAGTCGCTGGCATCGGCCGACTGGCCGGACCTCATCGTGATCCGCAGCGTGACAAAGACTTTCGGCCTGGCAGGGCTGCGCGCCGGATACCTGCTCGCCGCGCCGGAGATCCTCGCGCGGCTGCGGGCCGGGCGGCGGCCCTGGGCGCTGTCCACACCCGCGCTGACCGCGCTGACGGCGTGCCTCGGCGAGGCGGGCTTCCTTTACTGCGCGGAGCAGGCCCGCCGGGTCGCGGCCGAGCGCGCCGAGATGGTCGACGAACTGACCCGGATCGGGCTCGTCGTCGTGGCGGAACCGGCCGCACCATTCGTGCTCGTCGAGGTGCCGAGGGCCACGGAGGTCAAACGGCGTCTCGTCGACCACGGGTTCGCGGTGCGCAGTTGCGCCAACTTCGTCGGACTCGGCGACGACCATCTGCGGCTCGCGGTACGTCCGGTCGAGCAGGTCCGCGCGCTGACCGCGGCGATCGAGCAGGTACGAGAGGAGATGAGGGATGGGAACCGTGTCGACGTCTGAGGGGATCACCGTCGGAGACGTGGTCGACGCCGTCGAACGTGCGTATCCGCCGGCACTCGCCGAGTCCTGGGACGCCGTGGGGCTGGTGTGCGGCGACCGTGCCGAACCGGTGCGTCGGGTCCTGGCGTGCGTCGACGTGACCGACGCCGTCGTCGACGCGGCCGTCGCAGAGAAGGCGGACCTGGTGATCGCCCATCACCCGCTGCTGATGCGCGGGGTCACGTCGGTGGCCGCCGACACCCCCAAGGGCCGCATCGTGCACCGCCTGATCCGCAACGGCATCGCGCTGCTGTCGGCCCACACCAACGCCGACAGTGCACGACCGGGTGTCTCCGACGCACTCGCCGACCTGCTCGGCCTCGTCGACACCGTGCCCATCGAACCGAAATCCGCGGCGCCGCTCGACAAATGGGTGGTGATGGTGCCCGAGGGCAACGTCGAACAGGTCAGTGAGGCGATGTTCGCCGCCGGCGCCGGTGCGATCGGCGACTACCGCGACTGCTCGTGGACGGTCGTGGGCACCGGCCAGTTCGAGGCACAGGAGGACGCGACGCCGACGATCGGCGAGATCGGCACCCGCACCCACGTCGACGAGGCGCGGGTGGAGATGGTCGCCGACCGGTCCATCCGTGGGTCGGTGCTCCGGGCGCTGCGCAACGCCCACCCGTACGAGGAACCGGCGTTCGACGTCTTCGAGCTCGCCGACCTCGGCAGCGGCCTGGGTCTGGGTCGGGTCGGTTCGCTGCCCGAGCCGATGACGCTGCGTGACTTCACCGCGGTCGTCGCACGCGCACTGGGTGCGCCGTCGGGAATCCGGGCGGCCGGCGATCCGGATGCACCGGTGCGCACGGTCGCGGTCTGCGGTGGGGCGGGGGATTCGCTGCTCGGGCGCGTGCGCGGGCTCGGCGTCGACGTCTATGTGACCGGCGACCTCCGACACCATCCTGCCGACGAGAGTCTGCGCGACGGTGGGCCGGCCCTCGTCGACGCCGGACACTGGGCCACCGAATTCCCCTGGTGCGCGCAGGTTGCGGAGCTGGTCCGCAAGGACTGCGACGTGCCCGTGGTGGTGTACGACACGCCGACCGACCCGTTCGGATTGCACAGCTTCGGGTGACGCCCGGAGGGCCGCCTGACCAAAGGCCATCCGCCCGCCGGGACGCCGGGGCCAGCCGCGTACGGTAGGGGGACTTCAGAACTTCAGAGAGAGGAGGCCGCAATGAAAGTCGACGCCGGAGTGCAGCGACTGTTGCTCGATCTCGCGGACTCCGATGCCGAGATCAACCGACTCGAGCATCGCCGCAAGAACTTGCCCGAGAACGCCGAGATCGCCGAGCAGGAGAAGGCGATCGACGCTGCCCGTGACGATCTGGTGCGCGCGGAGATCTCCGCCGAGGACCTGGGCCGCGAATACCGCCGCATCGAGTCCGAGGTGACCGGGATGGCCAACCGCGAGGCCAAGGACTCCAAGCAGCTCGCCGCCGGTGGGCTCGCGCCCAAGGCGCTGTCGGAGCTCCAGCACGAACTCGCGGGACTCGGACGCCGTCGTGCGGTCTTCGAGGACGAACTGCTGACGCTCATGGAGCAGCAGGAGGCCGTCGAGGCCGAGCGCGACCGCGCCGCCGCGACGATCTCGCATCTCGAGGAGAAGGTCGCCGACGCTCGGGTTCGCCGCGATGAGTCGCTCGCGACCATCGAAGAGGACATGACGCGCGCCCGCGAGAAGCGGGACACGCTCGCCGGGGAGATCGACGCCGACCTGCTGGCCGTCTACGACAAGCAGCGCGCCAACGGCCGTATCGGCGCGGGACTCCTGCGAGCACGACGCTGCGGTGCCTGCCGGATGGAGCTCGACCGGGGCACGATCGCGTCGATCAGCGCGGCGCTGTCCGACGAGGTCATCCGCTGCGAGGAATGCGGCGCGATCCTCGTGCGGACCGCCGAATCGGGGATCTGACAACTGTGGGCGAGAAGTCGCCGTCCTGGCAGGGGCAGCGGAGTTCGCCGACCCGGTTCATCCTGCTGCGCCACGGCCAGACGGCGTTGTCGGTGGATCGTCGGTACTCCGGACGCGGTAACCCCGAGCTGACCGCGGAAGGTCTGCGCCAGGCCCGCGCGGCAGCCCAGCGGGTCGTCCGCGAGAAGCACATCTCCGCGATCGTGACCTCGCCGCTGAGCCGCGCCCGCGCCACCGCCGACGAGGTCGCCGCGGTGACCGGCGTCGACGTCGTCGAACATCCCGGACTCATCGAGAACGACTTCGGCGAGTGGGAGGGCCTGACGTTCGTCGAAGCGTCGGAACGGCATCCGGAGATCCACCGGGAATGGCTGTCGGACATCACCGTGCCCGCACCCGGTGGCGAGAGCTTCGCGCAGGTCGCCGAGCGGGTCGCGGAGACGAAAGACGATCTGCTGCAGCAGTATCCGGGGCAGACGGTCGTGCTCGTCTCGCACGTCACCCCGATCAAGCTGATGCTGCGTGAAGCGCTGGGCGTCGGGCCGGAGCTGTTGTTCCGCCTCCACCTCGACCTGGCATCGGTCTCGATCGCCGAGTTCTTTCCCGACGGTGGTTCCGTCGTGCGGCTGGTCAACGACGCCGCGCACTGGCACTGACGGCCCTTGACGCCGTGGGATGATCGGCGGTCGCACGGCCTGCCGTACCCTGGGTTCCGCGAACGAGTCGGCCGGGCGGCCGCGGTGAGCGGAACGGGCGGAAGACCGTCACGCCGCGCACCGAGGAAAGTCCGGACTCCACAGAGCAGGGTGGTTGCTAACGGCAACCCGGGGTGACCCGCGGGACAGTGCCACAGAGAACAGACCGCCGGCCGCAAGGTCGGTAAGGGTGAAACGGTGCGGTAAGAGCGCACCAGCGGCGCGGGTGACCGCGTCGGCTCGGTAAACCCCACCCGGAGCAAGGCCGAAGCACGCACCTCACGGTGCGTGTGCGCGGGCGTTACGAGGGCTGCTCGCCCCAGCCCGCGGGTGGGCCGCTCGAGGTACCCGGCGACGGTGTGCCCAGATGGATGGTCGCCGCCCGCGACGGTCGAGAGACCTCGCGGGCACAGGATCCGGCTTACGCGCCGACTCGTTCGCCTCCGGGTATCGCGCTCCCGGATAGGTCGCGTTCACGCGCGCTAGGGTTCGAGACGTGACGCGCTTCCTCTTCGCCCCTGACATCGACTTCGCCGGTATCCGCGATCAGCTCGGGGTGGACGAGTCCTACGGCGACGACGCGCTCGCCGAGGCGCGCGACTCCGTCGACCGCTTCGCGGATGCGCGCGAGGACCACACCGGCGTCCCGTTCGTCACCATCGACCCGCCGACGTCGCGCGATCTCGACCAGGCCGTCCATCTCGCCGCCGACGGTGACGGGTTCATCGTCGACTACGCCATCGCCGACGTCGCGGCCCTGGTGATCCCCGAAGGCGCACTCGATCAGGAGAGCCGACGCCGCGGGTCCACCGTGTACTTCCCGGACGGCTCGGTACCGCTGCATCCGCGCGAACTGTCGGAGGGCAGCGGATCACTTCTGCCCGAACAAGTTCGGCCCTGCGTGCTCTGGACGATCCGGGTCTCGGGGGACGGGACGGTCGCCGATGTCCAGGTGCGGCGCTCGCGGATTCGGTCCGTCGCCCGCTTCGACTACGCGGGGGTCAGCGCCGACGCCGCGGCCGGCCGACTGCATCCGTCGATCGCGGCGTTGCCGGCGTTCGGTGAGCTGCGGCAGAGCGTCGCGATGGATCGCGGGGCCGTCGAACTCGATCTGCCGGACCAGCAGGTGTCCCGCACCGAGGCGGGCTGGCGGCTGGACCTCGAACCCCATACCCCGGCCGACATGTGGAACTCCCAGCTCTCGCTGCTCGCCGGGATGTGCGCGGGCACGATCATGGCCGAGGCGGGCATCGGACTGCTGCGGACGCTGCCGCCCGCCGATCCCGAAGCGGTCGAGGATCTGTGCGCCGCCGCGAAAGCGCTCGGCGTCGAATGGCCGGACGGCTTGGCGGTGGGTCGATTCCTGGCGGGCCTGCCCGGCGACCGGCCGAGCACGCTCGCCATCCAGTCGGCCGCGAGCGGTCTGATGCGGGGCGCCAACTATCTCGCGCTCGACGGTTCCGACGAGGCGCGTGCCATCCCGGATGACAAGAAGCAGCACGCCGCCATCGCCGGTCTCTACGCCCACGTCACCGCGCCGCTGCGCCGCCTCGGCGACCGGTTCGCGACCGAGGTGTGCCTCGCGGTCACCGCGGGCCGGGAGGTACCCGACTGGGTGATGCGCGCCCTGCCGACCCTGCCCAAGATCCTGCGCTCCGCCGACACCCTCGGCGCGACCGCCGACCGGGCCGGCATCGATCTCGCCGAGGCCGTCATCCTCGCCGACCGCGTCGGCGAACGCTTTGACGCAGTGGTGATGTCGGCGGCCACCGAACGCAAACCCGCCCAGGTGTTCATCGCCGACCCGCCGGTCGTCGCGGGGTGCGAGGGCGACCTGCGTCCGGGGACCCGGCTCGAGGTCGAACTGGCGGCCGCGGACGAGGTGACGCGGACGGTCGGGTTCCGGCCGGTGTAGGCGCACTTCCCGCGGGAGCGTTTACCGCGCGCGTGACCGTTTCCCTCCCGCGGGTGCTAGCCAATAAGCGGGAAGTAACCAGTCCCGCGGGAGAAAAATGCTTGCGCGGGAGGTGATCTCACCAGGCCATCGTGGCTCGTCGCTTGCGCTCCTCGCACCTCAGGCAGCGGGGGCGGGGCGGGTCAGAGGTCCTTGGCGGCCTTGCGGTACTCGGCGACGGCGCGGTAGGCATCGGCTTCGAGGCGGGCGTCGAGCCGACCGACGATGAACATGTCGGCGGCACCGAGCTTCCCGTCGGCGACGATGGTCGCGAGGTGGTCGCGGTTGATGCGGATGTCGTTGAAGTCGCCGAGGGCGGACTGGATCTTCTTGGCGACCGCGCCGACCTCGCGGTACTTCTTCTTGTTGAGCGGCTCCGTCGCATCGATGCTGTAGCGCAACCGCTTTGCGCGTTTGCGGATCTTGTGCAGTTGCTCCTGCCACTCGGCCGAGCCCTCGGTGAGGTCGGCGAGATCGGCCTGTGCCTTGCGGATGTGCTTGCGGCTCTTGGCGACCGCCTTGTCGACGACGACGGTCGCGGGGAGTTCGGCGTCGGGTCCGGGCGGGGGAGAGGCGATGAGGGCGTCGACGGAGTCGAGGAGGGCGAAGTAGCGCTTCGACGACATCGCGGCGTGCGCGGCGCGGATCGCCCGATCATGGGTCTGGGTCTCGGCGCCGGCGAGCGCGGCGAGCAGTTCCGCGGAGGCGTTCTCGCCGCGGAGCAGGGACTTGTCGAGTTCGAGCTGCACCTCGGAATCCCGTGCGTCACCGAGAATCCGGGCGAGGAGCTTGAGTTCGGCGCCGACGTGGGCGGTGCGCTCGGCGTCGAGCACCGTGGGGTAGCCGGACAGCACGCTGCGGAGTCGGCGGCAGGACACCCGCATCTGATGCACCGCGTCGTCGGCGTCCTCCCGCACGAGCGGGTCGTAGGCGATCAGGCTGTTGCGGTGCAGGGCGATGTCGGTGATGACGAGCTCGAGCGCGGTGGGGCGCTTCGACAGTCGGGGTTTGTGGACGGTCGGCGTCGAACCGATGGCACGAGCCAACTTCGAAGCACTCGACGCCGGTCGGGCGCCCCCGGCGCGCAGGACCTTGTCGGCGGCCTTGAGCAGCTTGGTGGTGCCGCCGGAGAGGAGTTCGAACTCCCACTCCGCCCACTGCTGGGAATGCCCGCCCGGCAGCAACGACTGCGCGGTCACCAGGTCCTCGGCGAGTTCGGCGAGCGGCTCGTCGTCGACGCCGAGCAGGCGCGTCACCGTGCGCGTGGTGGAGATGACGGCGACGGGGGTGAGCCTGCGGCAGCGGGTCAGTGCGAGGACCGGCGTCACCAGGGCCTCGGGGACGTCACCGTCGGCGGGCGCCTCGTCGAAGCCGATCTGGAGTTCGCGACGCGCGCCGGGGATGTCGGTGGGGCGCTTGAGATGCCAGCCCTGATCGGTGCCGCCGGTGCGGCGTCGCATGGTGATCCTGTTGCCGGCGAGATCGAGGTTCTCGGTGTCGAAATAGGTGGCGTCGAGCGAGAACGTCTCGGGTTCGGTCGCGGACACGACTCCGGGGAGCGCCCGCAGGTCCGGGGCCATGTGGCCGGGGTCCACGTCGAACTTGAGTTCCACCTCGACCTGCTCGGATGCGGCCACCTGATCCTCCTGACGCCGACGACACGGTGCAGCTGACTCGAGTCTAGTGACCCCGGGTCCGGCGACGCCTCATTCGGCGAAGCGGTCGGTCGCCTCCAGCAGGTGGTGCCGGATGCCGGTCTCGAAGGAGGCGTGCCCGGCGTCGTCGACGATGCGCAGATCGGCGGCCGGCCAGGCCCGATGGAGGTCCCAGGCGCTGCGCATCGGGCAGACGACATCGTAGCGTCCCTGGACGATGACGCCGGGGATGTGCGCGATGGCGTCGATGTTGTCGAGCAGCTGGCCGTCGTCGAGGAAGCCGTGGTTGACGAAGTAGTGGTTCTCGATCGACGCGAAGGCGAGATCGAAGCGGTGCGCTTCGTCAGGATTCTGTCCCGACTCCTCCTCGGGACGGGGAGCAGGTAGCTGGTGGCTTGTTCCCAGCCGGTCCACGCGCGGGCCGCGGCACGGGCGACGTCGCGGTCGTCGGAGGTCAGCAGCCGGTGGTAGGCGGCGACCAGGTCGCCGTCGCGCTCGTTCGCCGGGATCGGCTCGAGGTAGGTCTCCCACACGTCGGGGAAGATGTGCGACGCGCCGCCGTTGTAGTACCAGTCGATCTCGCAGCGACGCAGCAGGAAGATCCCGCGCAGCACCAGTTCGGTGACCCGGTCGGGATGCGCCTGCGCATAGGCGAGACCCAGCGTCGAACCCCAGGAGCCGCCGAAGACCTGCCAGCGGTCGATGCCGAGATGGGTCCGGAGCTTCTCCATGTCGGCGATGAGATGCGGCGTGGTGTTGACACTCAGGTCCGCGCCGTCGGCGATGTGCGGCCGGGACTGTCCGCAACCGCGCTGATCGAACAGCACGATCCGGTACTTCGCGGGATCGAAAAAGCGTCGCTGGGCCGGTGACGTGCCACCGCCGGGGCCGCCGTGGACGAAGACCACGGGCTTGCCGTCGGGATTTCCCGACGTCTCCCAGTAGATCTGCTGGCCGTCACCCACATCGAGGTGACCGGAATCGTAGGGCTCGATCTCCGGGTAGAAGTCACGCATGGTCACCGAGCCTAGGCGCAACCGGGATTCCGTAGAAGTTGTGGGGATATGGCGTCCACAACTTCTACGGATCGTCGGTCAGTAGCTGTGCTCGGGGCCGGGGAAGACGCCGCGACGGACCTCGTCGGCGTACTGCTCGGCGGCCGAACGCAATTCGGAGCCCACGTCGGCGAACCGCTTGACGAACTTCGCCGTCTTGCCGTGGGTGAGGCCGGCCATGTCCTGCCAGACGAGCACCTGGGCGTCGGTCTCGTTGCCGGCACCGATGCCGACGGTCGGGATCGTCAGCTTGCGGGTGATCTGACCGGCCAGCTCGGCGGGGACCATCTCCATGACGACGGAGAAGGCGCCGGCCTCCTGGACTGCGATGGCGTCGGCGATGAGCTGGTCGGCGCCGTCTCCACGACCCTGGACGCGGAAGCCGCCGAGGCCGTTGACGCTCTGCGGGGTGAACCCGATGTGCGCCATGACGGGGATACCGGCGGCGGTGAGAGCCGCGATCTGCGGGGCGACGCGCTCGCCACCCTCGAGCTTGACCGCGTGCGCGCCGGTCTCCTTGAAGATCCGGATGGCGTTCTCGAGGGCGTGCTGCGGCCCGATCTCGTAGCTGCCGAAGGGCATGTCGGCGACGACGAGGGCGTGCGGGGCGCCGCGCACGACGGCGCGGATCAGCGGGATCATCTCGTCGACGCTCACCGGGATGGTGGTGTCGTAGCCGAGGACGACGTTGGCCGCCGAGTCACCGACGAGCAGCACCGGGATTCCGGCGGCGTCGAAGATGCATGCGGTCGAGTAGTCGTAGGCGGTGAGCATCGACCACCTCTCGCCCTCGGACTTCATCTGGGCGAGGTGATGGACGCGGGTCACACGGCGCTTGGGAGCGTCGGTGGTGGAGGTGGATGCACCATAGACCGAGGATTCGGACATCGTTGTCTCTTTTCTGCCTCGAGTCCCGGCTGGCCCGGAGGGGCGCGGCGGGTACCCGGGTTGAACACGGACAAGCGCCATTGTGTCACCGCAGATATGTGATGTAACCGTCGCAGGATATGCAATTGATCACATCGAACGGGAGGTGGAGTCGGCCCGATGTGCGGAGGTTGTCGCGGTTCGGAAGCATCCTGGCTGTTCGGAGGCATCCCATCCCGGCTGGCTTGCGTCTCATATGATGGGATGGCCTCGGCAAACGCGCAGGACAGCGAGTTGGTGTTATGCGTGTAACACGGATTTAACAGCCGACTTCTAATGTCGGCGACCATGGATCGCCAAAAGGAATTCGTGCTGCGGACCCTCGAAGAGCGCGACATCCGTTTCGTCCGACTGTGGTTCACCGACGTACTCGGTTATCTGAAGTCCGTGGCGATCGCGCCGGCCGAACTCGAGGGTGCCTTCTCCGAGGGCATCGGCTTCGACGGCTCGGCCATCGAGGGCTTCTCCCGTGTGTCGGAGGCCGACACGGTCGCCAAGCCCGATCCGTCGACCTTCCAGATCCTGCCGTGGACCACCTCGGCCGGCCGCCACCACTCGGCCCGCATGTTCTGCGACATCGCGATGCCCGACGGCACCCCGAGCTGGGCCGACTCGCGCCACGTACTGCGTCGCCAGCTGAACAAGGCAGCCGACCTCGGCTTCAGCTGCTACGTGCACCCCGAGATCGAGTTCTTCCTCCTCAAGGACGCACCGCTCGACGGTTCGGTGCCGACCCCGGCCGACTCCGGCGGCTACTTCGACCAGGCCGTCCACGACGCCGCACCCAACTTCCGCCGCCACGCCATCGAGGCCCTCGAGTCGATGGGCATCTCGGTCGAGTTCTCCCACCACGAGGGCGCCCCGGGCCAGCAGGAGATCGACCTCCGCTACGCCGACGCGCTGTCGATGGCCGACAACGTGATGACCTTCCGCTACCTCATCAAGGAGGTGGCCATCAACGAGGGCGTGTGGGCCACCTTCATGCCGAAGCCGTTCAGCGAGCATCCCGGTTCGGCGATGCACACGCACATGAGCCTGTTCGAGGGCGACATCAACGCGTTCCACAATCCCGACGACCCGATGCAGTTGTCGGCCACCGGTAAGAAGTTCATCGCCGGCATCCTGCACCACGCGTCGGAGATCAGTGCCGTCACCAACCAGTGGGTCAACAGCTACAAGCGCCTCATCCACGGTGGCGAGGCCCCGACCGCCGCGACCTGGGGCGGTGCCAACCGGTCCGCGCTCATCCGCCTGCCGCTGTACACCCCCAACAAGGCGTCGTCGCGACGCATCGAGGTGCGCAGCCCGGACTCGGCCTGCAACCCGTACCTGACCTTCGCGGTCCTGCTGGCCGCCGGCCTGAAGGGCATCGAGGAGGGTTACGAACTCCCCGACGAGGCAGAGGACGACGTCTGGGCCCTCACGCCCGCCGAGCGTCGGGCCATGGGATATCAGGAATTGCCCGGCAGCCTGGCCGAAGCACTCACCAAGATGGAGAACTCGGAGCTGGTCGCCGAAGCTCTCGGCGAGCACGTGTTCGACTACTTCCTGCGCAACAAGTGGGCCGAGTGGACGGGGTATCGCAGCATGGTGACCCCGTACGAGCTGAAGAACTACCTGCCGCTGTAGGGGGCCGATGGCGGCCCGTTTCGGGACCGCGATGACGTGTTCGGTGGTGTGACCGCTATTTTTGTGGTGTGACAACACGATCGGGACGCAGCGCGGTACCGAGCGCGGGACGGTTGGGACTTCTCGACACCTCCGCGCCGCAGAGTCTCGCCGAACTCGGCTGGAACACGCCCGAGTCCGTCGACGTGCTGTGGGCGTTGTCGCGGGCACCCGACGCCGACCTCGCGCTCCGCACGCTCGTCCGGCTGCGCGGGGCCGTCGAGGGCGAGTGGTCCGAGGTCGACGCGGCGCTGCGCACGAACAAATCGTTCCGGGGTCGGCTCTTCGGTGTCATCGGCTCCTCCGACGCCCTGGCCGATCATCTCGTCGCCGAGCCGTCGACCTGGCGTCTGCTGCTCGCCGACGAACTGCCCGACCGCGACGAGGTCGACCGCCGGATGCTCGACTCCGTCGGCGCCGAGGCCGTGCCGGGTGAGGTCGAGAAGGGCAACCGCGTCTACCGCGCGAAGCTCACCGGACCGAAATCCGTCGTGGCGCTCCGTCTGGCGTACCGCAACCTGATCCTGCAGCTGGCCGCGCACGACGTCGCCTCGACCGTCGAGGACGAACCGGTGATGTGGCTACCGGAGGTCGGCGCCTATCTGTCCGACCTCGCCGACGCGGCGCTGACCGCGGCACTCGCCGTCGCCTTCACCGAGGTGTGCGGCGGCGATCCGATCCCGGTGCGGATCGCCGTCATCGCGATGGGCAAATGCGGTGCGCGCGAGCTGAACTACGTGAGCGACGTGGACGTCATCTTCGTCAGCGACCCGGCCGACGGCGCCTCCTCCCGGATTGCCGGAGAGATGATGCGGATCGGTTCGCTGGCCTTTTTCGAGGTCGACGCCGCATTGCGCCCGGAGGGCAAGTCGGGCACGCTGACCCGCACGCTGGAATCCCATGTCGCGTACTACGAGCGGTGGGCCAAGACCTGGGAGTTCCAGGCGCTGCTGAAGTCTCGCGCGATGACCGGCGACATGGAACTGGCGAACGAGTACATCGCGGCGGTCAAGCCGATGGTGTGGAAGGCCGCCGAGCGTCCCGACTTCGTGCCCGAGGTACAGAAGATGCGACGCCGCGTCGAATCGCTGGTCCCGGAGGGGGAGCGCGAGCGCAATCTCAAACTCGGACAGGGAAGTTTGCGCGACGTCGAGTTCGCGGTGCAGCTGCTGCAGATGGTCCACGGCCGCGTCGACGAGGAACTCCGGGTGATGCCGACGGTCGACGCGCTCGCGGCACTGACCGCGGGCGGTTACGTCGGGCGCGACGACGGCGCCAATCTCAGTGCCTCGTACCAGTTCCTGCGACTGCTCGAACATAGGTTGCAGCTGCAGAAGTTGAAGCGGACCCACCTGCTCCCGAAGCCCGACGACACCGAGGGGCTGCGCTGGCTGGCACGGGCGGCCCACATCCGTCGCGAGGGTGAGCTCGACGCGACCGGCGTGCTGCGCGAACAGATCAAGCACCAGACCCTCCGCGTCCGACGGTTGCACCAGAAGTTGTTCTACCGTCCGCTGCTGGAGGCGGTCACCCGTTTCCGGCCCGACGAGTTGACCCTGAGCGACGAGTCTGCCGAGAGGCGTCTGGCCGCATTGGGTTACGCCATGCCCGACCGCGCGCTCAGTCACATCCGGGCGCTGTCGAACGCACCCGGGCGTCGCGGCCAGATCCAGCTGCTCATCCTGCCGCAGCTGCTCGAACACATCGGTGACACACCGGATCCCGACGCCGGTCTGCTCAACTACCGGCGGCTGTGCGAGGCGCTCGAGGACAAGGACTGGTTCCTGCGTCTGCTCCGCGACGACGGGGTGGTCGCCGAACGGCTGATGAAGGTGCTCGGCACCTCCGAGTTCATCGCGAACATGCTGATGCGCTCGCCCGAGGTGATCCACCAGTATTCCGACGGTCCCGACGGGCCGAAACTGTGCGCCATCCGGCCCGAGGACGTGGCCAAGGGGCTCATCGCCTCGACCGTGCGCCAAGAGGACATGAAACGTGCGGTCGCCGTGGCGCGTTCGCACCGTCGTGCCGAACTCGTCCGGGTCGCGTCGGCCGACGTGCTCGGTCTGATGGACGTGCCGACGGTGTGCAAGGCGCTGTCGAGCGTGTGGTCCGCGGTCCTCAATGCTGCACTCACCGTGGCGATCGACATCTCCGAACGCGATCGCGGGAAGCCCGCACCCGCACGTATCGCCGTGATCGGCATGGGCCGGCTCGGTGGCGGCGAACTCGGGTACGGCTCGGACGCCGACGTGCTGTTCGTGTGCCAGCCCAACCGCGACGCCGACGAATCCGAGGCCGTCCGGTGGTCGCAGACCATTGCCGAAACCGTCCGTTCGGCCCTCGGCAGCCCGAGCGCCGACCCGCCGCTCGAGGTCGACACCGGACTGCGTCCCGAGGGGCGCAACGGCCCGGTCGTGCGAACCCTGGCCGCCTACTCCGCGTACTACGCCCAGTGGGCGCAGCCGTGGGAGGTGCAGGCGCTGCTGCGCGCGCACCAGGTCGCCGGCGACGAGGCGCTGGGCATCGACTTCCTGCACATGATCGATCACGTGCGGTATCCGGCCGGGGGTGTCAGCAACGAGGCCGTCAAGGAGATCCGGCGCATCAAGGCCCGCGTCGACGCCGAACGACTGCCGCGTGGAGCCGATCCGGCGACCCACACGAAGCTGGGCCGTGGCGGTCTCGCCGACATCGAGTGGACCGTGCAGTTGCTGCAGCTGCGCTACGCCCACCGCTACCGCAGTCTCCACAACACCTCGACCCTCGAGTCGCTCGATGCGATCGGTGCCGCGGAGTTGTTGTCGGAGAACGATGTGGCGCTGCTCAAGAATGCGTGGATCACCGCGACCAAGGCGCGCAACGCCCTCGTGCTGGTGCGGGGCAAGCCCGTCGATCAGTTGCCGGGTCCGGGCAAACAGCTGCGTCAGATCGCGTTTGCGGCCGGCTGGCCCCAGGACCAGGCGTCGGAGTTCCTGGAGAATTACCTGCGGGTGACGCGCCGGGCGAAGGCCGTGGTGCTCAAGGTCTTCGGCGCGTAGTCGCGCTTCTGTTGTACGGGGGGACAGGTGAAGAGATTCCTGTGGGTGCCGGCGTACATCGTCGGCTGGGCGATGCTGGCCGGGGTGGTGCTGGCGGTGTGGCTGCACTTCTATCCCTCGCGCGGGAACGTTGCGCTGTATCTGACGAGCGGGGTGGCCTTCGCGCTCGTCCCGGCGCTCGTCGCCATCGCGATCTTCGCGGCGTTGCGCCGCTGGTTCATGCTGGCGATCGCGATCGTCGTATCCGGCGTGCTGGCCTACACCCAGATCCCGCTGGTCGTCCCGGCGAGCGCCCCGCAGGGCGAGGAGTTCACCGTCGTGTCCGCCAATCTGCTCTTCGGCGGCGGTGACATCGGTGCGCTGGAAAAGATCGTGGCCGAGGCCGATCCCGACATGCTTTCGCTGCAGGAGGTGACTCCCGAAGCGCTGCAACGGATTCGCGGCGGCAAGATCGCGCGTCTCCTGCCCAACGAGTTCGCCATCCCGTACTCGTACGCGGCGGGCACCGCGTTGTTCACCAGGGCGACCCTGTCGGATCGGTTCAACATCCCCGACACCATCCTCCACAACCTGCAGGTGCGCACCGACCTGCCCGGCGCACCCGGTACGCACGTGCTGGCCATTCACCCGGCCGCACCGCTGTGGGGGGAGAAGGACGGCTGGTTCCACGACATGGGCATCCTGGCCGACCACTTCGCGAAACTGCCCGCGGGGCGGGTGGTCGCCATCGGCGACTTCAACTCCACCTGGAACCACGCGACCTACCGCAAGCTGCTGACCAACGGGCTCGTCGACGGGACGGACGTGGCAGGCGCGGGCTTCCTGCCGACGTATCCGACGGACACGAGGCTCGGCAACCGTCCGCTCGTCGCCATCGATCGGGTCATCCTGCGCGGATTCGTGGCCACGTCGATGGACAGTCACTACCTGCCAGGTTCCGATCACCGGGCGCTGGTGGTATCACTGATTGCATCATGAGCGCCAGCATCTCCGGTCCCGACACCGCGGGCCCCAGCATTTCCCAACGGCTCCGCGAGGCGACCGCCGTCGCGCACCAGCAGGCCGAGACGGCTCCCTTCATCGACGACCTGATGTCGGGCCGCCTCGACAGCGGCGAGTACCAAAAACTGGCTGTGCAGCTGTACTTCGTCTACGAGGCCCTCGAAGCCGTCGGCGACGACCTGGCCGACGATCCGATCGCCGGAGCCGTGATCGACGACAAGCTGCGTCGGCTCCCGAGGCTCGGTGCCGATCTGGCGTCGTTCGGCGTCGACCCGAGTTCGTTCACCCCGCTGCCGGCCGTCGCCCGGTACGTCGAGGCCATCGAGGCCACGCGAGATGACCCGGCTCGCTATGTGGCACACCACTACACGCGATACCTGGGCGACCTGAGCGGGGGACAGGTCGTGGCCCATCGAATGCGCGAGCACTACGGTGTCGACGCTTCGGCGCTGAGTTTCTACACCTTCGACGAGATCGAGAAACTCAAGCGCTACAAGGATTCCTATCGCGCTCGGCTCGACGCCCTGCCGCTCGACGCCGCTGCCGTGGAACGGCTCGTCGACGAAGCGGTTGCCGCGTTCGGCCACAATCAGGCCGTCTTCGGCGACCTCGACTCGGCCAGCGCCGCCTGACAGCGGAAGTACCTGTTGGGGTTCAGTTCACCTGGAGCTTGACGGTGCGGTCCAGCACGACCTCGTGGAGGTCGTCGTTGCCCTTGACCAATTCGATGCGCAACTGATTGTTGTCGAGTCGGCTGGTGGTGCGAACCACGCGCGGGGTGCCCTCGAGGCTGATGCGGTCACCGGGGACAAGGTCTTCGACATACACATCTCTGGTCATGCGACCAAACTAAGGCCCTACCCTGTGGTACGGCAGAGCAAGAAGTCACATTTGTGCGACACATCACAAAACCCCTTGTTCAGACCCGCGCAATGAGACGTTCGATTCCGTCGAGTGTCACCGTGAGTTCGAGATCCGGTTCCGCGGAGAAGAAGTCGTCGGAGTTCTGCATCGCGGCGTCGTTCTGCATCGCGGCGTCGGCGAACGCCGCGGCGAGCAAATACGCAGACGCCATCGCAGACGACGAACGCCCCGTCCGCGAGAACGCGGACGGGGCGTCGTAACAGAGTGCTTGGATCAGCAGTCGTAGTACAGCGAGAACTCGTACGGGTGCGGACGGATCTGCACCGGCTCGATCTCGTTCTCACGCTTCAGCGCGATCCAGGTCTCGATGAGGTCCTCGGTGAACACGCCACCGGCGGTGAGGTACTCGTGATCCTCTTCGAGGCGGTCGATGACAGCGGCGAGCGAGGTCGGCGCCTGCGGGATCGACTTGGCCTCCTCCGGCGGGAGCTCGTAGAGGTCCTTGTCGACCGGCTCGTGCGGCTCGATCTTGTTCTTGATGCCGTCCAGGCCGGCCATCATCATCGCGGCGAACGCCAGGTACGGGTTGCCCGAGCTGTCCGGGCAACGGAACTCGAGGCGCTTGGCCTTCGGGTTGTTGCCGGTGATCGGGATACGCACACAGGCCGAACGGTTGCGCTGGCTGTAGACCAGGTTGATCGGTGCCTCGTAGCCCGGGACCAGACGCTTGTAGGAGTTGACCGTCGGGTTGGTGAACGCCAGCAGCGACGGGGCGTGGTGCAGGATGCCGCCGATGTAGTAGCGAGCCAGATCCGACAGGCCTGCGTAGCCGGCCTCGTCGTGGAACAGCGGCTTGCCGTCCTTCCACAGCGACTGGTGGGCGTGCATGCCCGAGCCGTTGTCACCGAAGAGCGGCTTCGGCATGAAGGTGACCGACTTGTTGTTCTGCCATGCGGTGTTCTTGATGATGTACTTGAACAGCTGCACGTCATCGGCCGCGTGGAGCAGCGTGTTGAACTTGTAGTTGATCTCCGCCTGGCCCGCGGTGCCGACCTCGTGGTGGCCGCGCTCGAGCTCGAAGCCCGAGTTCTGCAGATTGGTCGACATCTCGTCGCGCAGGTCGACGTAGTGGTCGTACGGAGCAACCGGGAAGTAGCCACCCTTGGGGCGGACCTTGTAACCCAGGTTGGGGCTGCCGTCGGGATCGGTCGGCGAGGCGGTGTTCCACCAGCCCGACTCCGACTCGATCTCGTAGAAGGTGCCGTTCATCTCCGAGCCGAAGGACACCGAGTCGAAGATGTAGAACTCGGCCTCTGCACCGAAGAAGCAGGTGTCGGCGATGCCGGTCGAGGCCAGGTAGTCCTCGGCCTTGCGCGCGACGTTACGCGGGTCGCGGCTGTAGGCCTCACGGGTGAACGGGTCGTGGACGAAGAAGCTGATGTTCATCGTCTTCGCCTTGCGGAAAGGATCGATCCGCGCGGTGGCCGGGTCGGGCAGCAGCATCATGTCCGACTCGTTGATCGACTGGAAGCCGCGCACCGACGAACCGTCGAATGCCAGACCGTCCTCGAACACGCTCTCGTCGAACGCCGAAGCGGGGATCGAGAAGTGCTGCATGACACCGGGCAGGTCGCAGAATCGGATGTCGACGTACTCGACACCTTCCTTCTTGATGCCCTCGAGTAGTTCTTCTTTACTGCTGTACACCGTGCGGTGACTCCTTCGTGATCGGGTGGTCAGTGGTACTGACACGCCACACACATCCGCCGCCGAGAAACAGCAGCGGATCTCAGCGGCAACCGTATGGAGGCGAAGTTGCCCAGGCGTCAAGTCCGTGTTTCCCCCGTGTTACACACCGGTGTTCTTGGCAACACACGGCTCATACCTCGGTGAACGCACTCGGCGGATCCCACCCTAGCCCGCTGCGGGCACCGGGGCGGGCGGTAGGGGTAACGGCCCCGACTACGATGGACCCAACGAACGCCGTGGTCGTCGACGGCGAGCCACGGTCGCGAGAGGAGTCATCACGATGGGACGAGTAACCGGTTCCTGGCTGTCGGGACCGCAGATCGGTCCCGGCGACGGCGTCGACAACGATTTCCGCGGTCAGGACCTCGGTCTGCCCGCGTCCGGACCCGGCTCGCTGGCCACCGGGTGGCCGCGCGTGGCAGGCCTGCTCGTCGACTGGCTGATCGCCGGTGGGCTCGCGATCCTGTTCGTCGGATTCGAGTCGTCGGTCCTGGGCACCACCCAGCTCGGCATCTGGTTCGTGATGGGAATCTTCGCGGTCTCGCTGTTCGGCTTCACCCCCGGCCAGTTCGTCGTCGGGATGCGCGTGGCCCGTGTCGACTTCGGGCCCGAGCGCAACGCCGCCGAAGCCGCCGGCAAGGAGAGCCCCGCGTCCGTCGGCATCGTGCGGGCCTTCTTCCGCCAGCTGCTGATGGTGTTCCTGGTGCCGGCCCTGATCAACGACTACAACGGCCGCGCCCTGCACGACCGCGCGACGGGCACTGCGATCGTCCGGACGCGCTGAGCGTTCGGCAAACCCACCACGAATCCGTAAAGCCACCGCCCGTGCGGGCGGTGGCTTTACGGAACAAGGGTGGGTTTGCGAATCAGCCGCGACGACGCGCGGTGCGCTGCATGCTCTTCATCTTCGCGTTGCCGGGCAGCGGGCCCTTGGGCATACCGGGACCGGGAGCCTTGCTGCTGAGCGCGGCGAGACGGCCCTCGAGGGTTTCCATGCGCTTGCGGTCGATGTTGCTGGGCAGCTTGTTGATGTGACGCTCGAGCTTGGACAGCGGGACCTGGCCGTCGTCGTTGCCGACCATGATCTCGTAGATCGGGGTGTCGCCGACGACGCGGGCGGCCTTCTTCTTCTCCTGGTTCAGCAGGGACTTCACGCGGGTCGGGGAGCCCTCACCGACGAGGATCACGCCCGGCTTGCCGATGACCCGGTGCACGGCGTCGAGGTGCGAGGTGCCCGAGACGGCCTGCGCGACGCGCCACTGGCCGCGCATGTTGCCCAGCGCCCATCCGGCGGCACCGGGCTGGCCCTCGGCCTTGGTGTAGACGTTCTTCTGCACACGACGGCCGAACAGGATGAACGCACCGAGCACACCCAGCACGAGGCCGAGCGGGATCAGCAGCCATGGCGAGCCCAGCAGGAAGCCGAGCGCGGTGAACACGGCGATGGACAGCACGATCACACCCACCATGTAGGGGATGAGTCGCTTGTCTTCCTTGCGCTGCATCTGGAACGCCTGCCACAACTGCTGGCGCCGTTCCTTCGATGCAGCCTTGCGGGCCTGCTTCTTAGCGGCCTTTGCTTCCTTGCTCACGGACTGCGCCTTTGCCATACGGCCAGTTTACGTCCGGTCGTCAGGTGACCTGCCGCATGGTCGGCAGGTGGGGTGCGGATGCGGTCAGCGCGCGAGGCGAGCCATCAGGCTGGACGCCTCCTGGCTGGCGGAACCCTCGGCAGCGAGGTGTGCCAGGGCGGGCGAGATCTCGCGGCCGTGATGGGCCATGGCCTGCGCGTACAGGCGGCCGGCGCGATAGGACGACCGCACCAGCGGTCCGGCCATGACTCCGGCGAAGCCGATCTCCTGGGCGAACTCGGAGTGGTCGACGAACTCCTCCGGCTTGACCCACCGCTCGACGGGATGGTGCCGCGGCGAGGGACGCAGGTATTGGGTGATCGTCAAGATGTCGCAACCGGCCTCGTGCAGGTCGATGATGGCCGACTGCACCTCTTCGGGGGTCTCGCCCATGCCGAGGATCAGGTTCGACTTCGTCACCAGGCCGAAATCGCGAGCGGCGGTGATGACCTCGAGGGAGCGCTCGTACCGGAACGCCGGACGGATGCGCTTGAAGATGCGGGGCACCGTCTCGAGGTTGTGGGCGAGCACCTCCGGCCGGGCATCGAAGACCTCGGCCAGCAGGTCGGGCTTGGCGTGGAAATCCGGGATCAGGTTCTCGACGCCGGTACCGGGGTTGAGGCGGTGGATGGCGCGGACGGTCTCGGCGTAGAGCCACGCACCCTCGTCGGGCAGGTCGTCGCGGGCGACTCCGGTGATCGTCGAGTAGCGCAGACCCATGGCCTGGACGCTCTCGGCGACGCGCCGCGGCTCGTCACGGTCGAGTGCGGCGGGCTTGCCGGTGTCGATCTGGCAGAAGTCGCAGCGTCGGGTGCACTGCTCGCCGCCGATGAGGAAGGTGGCCTCGCGGTCTTCCCAGCATTCGTAGATGTTGGGGCAGCCCGCCTCCTCGCAGACGGTGTGTAGGCCCTCGCGCTTGACGAGTCCCTTGAGTTCGGTGAACTCCGGGCCCATCGTCGCGCGGGTCTTGATCCAGCTGGGCTTGCGCTCGATCGGGGTCTGCGCGTTACGCACCTCCAGGCGCAGCAGTTTGCGGCCCTCGGGAGCGGGCGAAGCGGGAGCGGTGGTCTTCGGTGCGGTAGCCGAGGCCGGGGGTGTGGCGTCGGGGGCACCGGGTCCGGGGGTGAGGGGGGACGCGGTCACCGAACCGATCCTACGCTCGCCGTCGTGGGCCTCTCGGAGGCCGTCGGAGCGGCCTCCCGCGGGGTGTCCAGGGCGTCGAGCACGGCGGCCGCGACGGTGTCGAGCAGGGAGGCCACCGAGATCGGTTGTGCCAGTTCACGGGACAGCGAGGTGACGCCGGCGTCGGCGATCCCGCACGGCACGATGGCCTCGAAGGCCGACATGTCGGGGTCGATGTTGAGGGCGAACCCGTGCAGCGCGACGCCGCGCGCGACGCGGATGCCGATCTGGCCGAGCTTTCGTTCACCCGCGTCGTCGTCGATCCACACGCCCGAGCGTCCCTCGACGCGACCGGTGGTGACGCCGAGGTCCGCGCACACGGAGATGAGAGCACTTTCGAGGCGTCGCACGTACTCGACGACGTCGAGCGGTTCGGCGAGCTTCACGATCGGGTAGCCGACGAGCTGTCCCGGTCCGTGCCAGGTGATGCGGCCGCCGCGGTCGACGTCGATGACGGGTGCGCCGTTGGTGGGGCGATCGGCGTCCTCGGTGCGTTTGCCCGCGGTGTAGGTCGACGGGTGTTCGAGCAGGAGTAGGACGTCGTGGTCGAGCGTGCCGTCGGCGCGCTCGGTCGCGAGCCGGTGCTGCATGTCGTAGGCGTCGCGGTAGTCGACGGTGCCCAGGCGCCGGACCTCGACAGGTGCCGAGTCGGCGCGGACGGAACGATGGGTCATGATGCCGGCTTCGTCGCGTAGGTCAGGGCCTCGCGGATTTCGGGGTGGTTGAACGTGAATCCGTGGTCGGTGAGCACGCGGGGTTCAACGCGTTGACTGAACAGAATCATTTCCTCGGCCATCTCGCCGCCGACGCGGCGTGCCACGAACTCGGGCACCTGCATCACGGCGGGGCGGTGCACGGCCTTGCCGAGTGCCTTGCAGAACTCGCCGAAGGGCAGCGATCCGGGAGCACTCAGGTTGACCGGGCCGGCGATGTCGGGGGAGTCGAGGAGGAACTCGATCGCCCGCACCTCGTCGATGAGGCTGATCCAGGAGAAGTACTGCTTGCCGTTGCCGATCGGACCGCCGAGCCCGAGCTTGAACAGCGGGCGGAGCTTGCCGAGCAGACCGCCCTGCGAGCTGAGGACCGGCGCGGTCCGGAGCAGGACGACGCGGGTGTCGGGGCCGGCGTTGGTGGTCGCGGCCTTCTCCCAGTCGACGACCAGCTCGGCGAGGAAACCCTTACCGGGACCGTCGGTTTCGACCGCGGCCCGGGTTCCGGTGTCGCCGTAGAAGCCGGTGGCGCTGGCGCTGATGAAGGTCGGGATGCCGAGATCGCGCACGGCCTCGGCGAGCACCTCGGTCGGAGTGATGCGGGAGTCGCGCAGCTCCTGCTTGAATCGGCCGGTCCACCGGCCGTTACCGACGCCGACCCCGCCGAGCGAGACCACCGCATCGACGCCCTCGAGGCTCTCCGGCGGCATCCCGATGGTCTCGGGATCCCAGCTGAACTCGTCGTCGGCGAGCGCCTCGCGGCGGACCAGACGGATGACCGTGTGGCCCGCCGCGCGCAGCGAGTTGACCAGGGCGTTCCCGATGAGGCCCTGTGATCCTGCGACGGCTATACGCATCGAACGCCTCGACGTCGTCGGGTGCCTAGAGGCCCAGGTCCGCGGCGAACGAGGCCTCTTCGAGGCGCTTCTTCACGGTGGTGAGGAAGCGGCCCGCGTCGGCGCCGTCGATGAGGCGGTGATCGTAGGTCAGCGGCAGGTACGACATCGACCGCACCGCGATCGACTCCGAACCGTCCTCGTCGGTGATGACGACCGGACGCTTGACGATCGCACCGGTACCCAGCATCGCCGCCTGCGGCGGGACCAGGATCGGGGTGTCGAACAGGGCGCCCTGGCTACCGATGTTGGTGATGGTGAAGGTGCCGCCGGCGAGCTCGTCGGGCTTGAGGCCGTTGGAGCGTGCACGCGCGGCGATGTCGGCGATGGCGCGGGCGAGGCCGGCCACCGACAGGTCGTCGGCGTTGTGGATGACCGGCGACAGCAGACCCTGTGGGGTGTCGACGGCGATGCCGAGGTGCACCTTGTCGTAGTAGGTGATCTCCTTGGCGTCCTCGTCGATCGACGCGTTGACGTTCGGGTGCGCCTTCAGAGCCTCGACGACCGCCTTGGCGATGAACGGCAGGAAGGTCAGGTTGACACCCTCGGACGCCTTGAAGTTTTCCTTGGCCGCCTTGCGCAGGCTGACGATCTTGCTCATGTCGACCTCGAACACCTGCGTGAGCTGAGCGGACTGCTGCAGCGACTCGCGGGTCTTCTTGGCGGTGATCTGGCGGATCCGGTTGATCTTCTGGGTGGTCCCGCGCAACTCGGCGAGCTCCGGACGGATCTCCGGCGATGCCGACGACGACGAAGAAGATGCGGCGGCGGCCGGCTCTGCCTTCTGCTCCGGGGCGGCGGCCGGCTTCTCGGCGGCCTCGGCCGCGGCCAGCACGTCCTGCTTGCGGATGCGGCCACCGACGCCGGTGCCCTTGATCGAGTTCAGGTCGATGTTGTTCTCCGCGGCCAGCTTGCGCACCAGCGGGGTCACGTACGGCGTCGACTCGACGGTCGGCGGGTTCGACTTCGCCGGGGCCTCGGCCTTCGGCTCTTCCTTGGGCTCGGGCTCGGGCTCCGGTTCCGGCTCGGGCTCTTCCTTCGGTTCTTCCTTGGCCTCCGGCTCGGGCTCGGGCTCCGGCTCGGGCTCGGGCTCCGGCTCGGGCTCCGACTCCTTCTCGGCCGGCGCGGCCGAGGCGTCACCGATGACGGCCAGCTTGCCGCCGACCTCGACGACGTCGTCCTCCTGGGCGAGGATCTCGAGCAGGGTGCCGGCAACCGGCGAGGGGATCTCGGTGTCGACCTTGTCGGTGGAGACCTCGAGCAGCGGTTCGTCCGCGGCGACCTCGTCACCGACGGCCTTGAGCCAGTTGGTCACCGTGCCCTCGGTGACGGACTCGCCGAGCTCCGGCATGAGGACGTCGGTGCCCTCGGCCGAACCGGAACCGGTATCGGCGGTGGGCTTCTCGGCGGGTGCCTCTTCTTCGGTGGACGGCTCCTCGGCCGCCTCCTCGGGCTCGGGCTCCGGAGCGGCCTCGGTGGGCTCGTCGCCCCCGGCCGAATCGTCCGAGCCGGAATCGTCGGAACCGGAATCGTCGGCGTCGCCGATCAGTGCGAGTTCGCCACCGACCTCGACGACGTCGTCCTCCTGGGCGATGATCTTCGTCAGCACGCCCGACGTCGGGGCCGGGATCTCCGTGTCGACCTTGTCGGTCGACACCTCGAGCAAGGGCTCGTCGGCCTCAACGGTGTCGCCCTCCTCCTTCAGCCACCGGGTGACTGTCCCCTCGGTGACACTTTCACCAAGGGCGGGCATCTGGACGGAGAAGGCCATCGTTGTGAACTCCTGAACTCGACGTGGTGGTCTGTAGGGGGTGGCCCGTCGGTGTGTGCTCCGTGGGCACGGGGGTGGGAAGCGGTCAGGGGACCGCCGAGATGGGTGGCGGGTCAGCCACTCATCCCCGCGGATCACCCTACCCGTACGCCGCTCCGCCGACCGGATTCGGCTCGTACTCGCGGGTAACGATTCTCAACCGGCGACGGCATGACATCTCAGCCGTTGGTTGCGATGTCCTCGAGGACTGCCGCGATGGTGCGGACGGGTACGCCCGTGCCGCCCTTGGTGGTGTAGCCCCACGGTCCGCCGGTGTTGAACGCCGGTCCGGCGATGTCGATGTGGGCCCACTGCACGTCCTCCGGGACGAACTCCTTGAGGAAGATGCCCGCGGCGAGCATGCCGCCCCAGCGGTGCGGGGTGACGTTGGCGAGATCTGCGACCCGGGACTTGAGGTCCGCGCGCAGCTCGGCGGGCAGCGGCATCGCCCATGCGTTCTCGCCGACGTCGGCCGACCGGGCGGCGACGCGGTCGCGGAACTCGTCGGTGCCCATGACACCCGGGGTGCGGGTGCCGAGCGCGACCATCTGCGCGCCGGTCAGGGTCGCGGTGTCGATGAGGTAGTCGGGGTCGTCCTCGGCCGCGCGCACGATCGCGTCGGCGAGGATCAGCCGGCCCTCGGCGTCGGTGTTGAGGACCTCGACCGTCCGTCCGCCGTACTGGGTCAGCACGTCGCCGGGACGCTGGGCCGTCGACGACGGCATGTTCTCGGCCATCGGCACGGTCGCGGTGACCGAGACGTCGAGGTCGAGCCGGGCGGCCAGGATGGTCGCGGCGATGACCGCGGCTGCACCGCCCATGTCCGAGGTCATCTGGTCCATGTTCGCGGCCGGCTTGATGGAGATGCCGCCGGTGTCGAAGGTGATGCCCTTGCCGACGAGGGCGACCTTCTTGGTCGCCTTCTTGCCCGTGTGGGTCAGGCGCACCAGGCGGGGGAGACGTGAGGAGCCCTTGCCGACGCCGATGATGCCGCCGTAACCCTGGGCCTCGAGTTCCTTGTCGTCGAGGATCTCGACCTTCAGGCCGGCCTTCGAGCCGAGCGTGCGGGCGCGGGCCGCGAACTCCTCGGGGAACAGGTGGCTCGGCGGGGTGTTGACGAAGTCGCGGGCGATGGCGACGGAGTCCGCGACCGCGATCGCGCGGTCGAGGTCAGCCTTGGCCTCCTTGGACTTCGACTCCACCAGCAGTGTGATGTGTTGCGGCGGTGTCTTCTTCGGCTTCGACGACTCGGAGCGGAACTCGTCGAACCGGTACGCGCCGAGGAACAGGCCCTCGGCGGCGGCGGCGAGGTCGACCGACGAGAGGGTGGTCGCCACCGACTCGAGGCCGTCGAGTTCGCGGGCGACGATGCCGGCAGCCTGACGAACCTGGTCGGCGTCGTCGAGGTTGTCGGCGTCGCCGAGACCGACCGCGACGACGAGGTCGACGGGCAGCGACTCGGGTGCCGCGAGGCGGGTGACCTCGCCGTGCTTACCAGTGGCGCCGAGGGCCGTCAGTGCGGCGGTGATCGTCGCGGCCTGGGCGTCGTCGAGCACGCCGTCGCCGATGGCGAGCGTCGGTTCGGCGGTGGATTCACCCTTGCCGTCGGCCTTCTCGTCGCCGTCCGGCGCACTGATCAGGCCGATGACCAGGGCGGTGTCGCCCTTGCCGATCGAGGTGGACAGGTCGAATTCGGGGCCGCGTACGCGGTCGACGGTGTCGTTCTTGCTCATCCGCTCAACTCTGCCACAGCGCGCCGGATGTCGACGGTGACCGCGGGACCGGCCCGCCCGGCGGGTGCGGCCCGATACCGTATGGGCCATGAGTGAACTCCTCGCCGGGCCCATCGCCGACCGTCACGCAGCACTCGGTGCGAGTTTCGCCGAGTTCGGCGGCTGGAACATGCCGGTTGCTTATGCGGGCACCGTCGCCGAGCACACCGCGGTCCGTGAGTCGGTGGCGATCTTCGACGTCAGCCACCTCGGCAAGGCGCTGGTGTCGGGTCCCGGCGCCGCCGCGTTCGTGAACTCGACCCTCACCAACGATCTCGGCAAGATCGGTCCCGGGAAGGCGCAGTACACGCTGTGCTGCAACGAATCCGGTGGTGTCGTCGACGACCTCATCACCTATCTGGTGAGCGATGACGAGGTGTTCCTGGTCCCCAACGCGGCGAACACCGCGGCCGTCGTCGCGCAGATGACGGCCGTGGCGCCGGAGGGGATCTCGATCACCGACCAGCACCGCGACTTCGCGGTCCTCGCCGTGCAGGGGCCGCGCTCGCCGGAGGTCCTCACCGGACTCGGCCTGCCCGCCGACATGGAGTACATGGCATTCGCCGATGCCGAGCTGTCCACCGCCGACGGCGACAAGCCGGTCCGCGTGTGCCGCACCGGATACACCGGCGAACGCGGTTACGAGATCCTGCCCCGCTGGGACGACGCCGGCGCCGTCTTCGACGTGCTGCTCGAGGCGATCACCGCGGCGGGTGGGCAGGCCGCCGGCCTGGGTGCCCGCGACACCCTGCGCACCGAGATGGGTTACGCCCTGCACGGTCACGAACTCAACTCGGAGATCACCCCGGTGGAGGCGCGGTCGAGCTGGGCGGTCGGCTGGGACAAGCCGTCGTTCTTCGGCCGCGACGCCCTGCTCGCCGAGAAGGAGGCGGGCCCGGCGCGTCGTCTCTACGGACTGAAGGCGACCGGCCGTGGTGTGCCGCGCGCCGACTGCGCGGTCAAGCTCGGGGACACCCGGATCGGGGTGTGCACCTCCGGGACGTTCTCGCCGACCCTCAAGCAGGGAATCGCGCTCGCGCTGCTGGATACCGCCTCGGGCGTCAAGAAGGGCGATCAGGTGGTCGTCGACGTGCGCGGACGGGATCTCGCCTGCGAGGTCGTCATCCCGCCGTTCGTGCCCTCGCACGTGTGACCGCGGTGTGCCGCAGGTCCATGGGCCCGCCTCGCACGCATCGGACGGGCGCGGAAATGCTTTTGCGGCCAGCGGTACCATGGGCCGCATGACCTTGGAGTTCAACCGTACCGAGCATCCCCATCCGGTGTCGGAGAACCGTCGGGCGGAGATTCTCACCGCCCCGGGATTCGGCCGCTACTTCACCGACAACATGGTGATGGTGGACTACGACGCGGACAAGGGTTGGCACAACGCGCAGGTACGGCCGTACGGACCGATCGCCCTCGATCCCTCGGCGATGGTGCTGCACTACGGTCAAGAGGTCTTCGAAGGTCTCAAGGCCTACCGTCAGCCCAACGGGTCGATCGCCGCCTTCCGCCCGGAGGCCAACGCGGAGCGGATGCAGCGCAGCGCCGAGCGTCTCGCCATGCCGGCGCTCCCGGTCGAGGACTTCATCGAGTCGCTCAAGGCGCTGCTCGACGCCGACAACGCGTGGGTTCCGCCGTCAGGCGGTGAGGAGGCGCTGTACCTGCGGCCCTTCATGTTCGCCTCGCAGGCGGGCCTCGGCGTCAATGCGCCGTCGTCGCAGTACATCTACTCCGTCATCGCCTCGCCGGCCGGCGCCTACTTCTCGGGCGGCATCAAGCCCGTCAGCGTGTGGCTGTCCACCGAGTACGTGCGCGCCGCGCCCGGTGGCACCGGCTTCGCCAAGTGCGGCGGCAACTACGCCGCGGCCTTCCTGGCGCAGCGTCAGGCCACCGAGCAGGGTTGCGACCAGGTCGTGTGGCTCGACGCCATCGAACGCCGCTACATCGAGGAGATGGGCGGCATGAACCTGTTCTTCGTGTTCGGCTCCGGCGCCGACGCCCGCCTCGTGACCCCGGAACTCTCGGGTTCGCTTCTCCCCGGCATCACCCGCTCGTCGCTGCTGACGCTGGCCACCGACGCCGGTTTCGCGGTCGAGGAGCGCAAGATCACCACCGAGGAGCTCCGCAAGGGTGTCGCCTCGGGAGACATCACCGAGGTCTTCGCCTGTGGCACCGCCGCGGTGATCACCCCGGTCGGTCACGTCAAGGGTGTGGGCGAGGACTACACGATCAACAACGGTCAGACCGGTGAGGTCACCCAGGCCCTCCGCGACACCCTCACGGGCATCCAGCGCGGCACCTTCGCCGATACCCACGGGTGGATGACGGAGCTGTACCGGGCCTGAGTCCGACCGCAGCACAGACGTTTCTGGCGCCACGATCCGCTGATCGTGGCGCCAGAACCATTCTGGGCGGCGATTCAGATGAGCAGGCCGACGAGGGCGAGGGCGACACCGAGTTCGATGGTCGCCCCCAGCACGTCGCCGTTGAGACCGCCCATGCGTCGCGCGCAGTGCCGCGTGAAGACCCACGCGAACACCACGACCGCGAGAACGACGACGAGCGCCTGTACCACCGCGGCGGCGTCGAATCCATTGTCGCGCAATCCGATCGGGACCGTGGCTACGGCGGCGAGAAGACCCCACACCGAGATCGACAACCGCTGCGTGCCGGCGACGAGGGCGCCGAAGCCGTTCGGATGAGCCGGGGAGATCGATCGCCGGGTACCGACCACAGCTCCCAGCCGTCCCAGGGCAATGGCGAAAGCGAGCTCGTACCAACGGGATTCGCTGACGAGGCCGGTCGACCCGGCGGCCTGTACGCCCAGTGTGAGCACCAGGGTCGCGACGCCGAACGGACCGACCGTGCCGCTGCGCATGACCTCGGCGATCCGCTCCGGCGGTCCGTAACAACCGAGTCCGTCGGCGGTGTCGGCCAGGCCGTCGAGATGCATTCCCCGCGTGAGCGCCGCGGTCAGGACGACGACGAGAGCGCCGATGAGTGCGGTGGGGAGGTCGGTGAACGACACCCCGAACGCGAGGGCCGCCGCTGCGGCACCCACCACGATGCCGACGACGGGGAGTGCGGACATCACCGCACCGCCCACCGCGCGATCCGGTGTCTCCTCCGCATCGGCCCCCGTACCGACGGGGAGGACGGTCATCCAGCTCAACGCGGTCCGGACCGCCCGCAGCGGCGACGTCATCGCGCGACCGGACATGTCGTGGGTGTCAGGACGACTCGGCGGCTTCGGGAACGGCCGCGTCGTCGCGGTCGGTCACCCCGGCCTCGGCGAAGGTCGCCATCGAGATGAGGATGTCGGCGGCCGACTGCACGACCGGCAGCGCCAGGACCGCGCCACTGCCCTCGCCGAGGCGCATCGACAGGTCGAGGACCGGTTCGAGATCGAGGTGATCGAGCGCGATCTGATGCGCGGGCTCCACCGAGCGGTGCCCGGCGATCCACCAGCGCATGGCGCCGGGTGCGAGTTCGTTGGCGACCATCGCGGCCGCGGTGATCACGACGCCGTCGAGGATGACGGGCGTGCGCCGGAGCGCGGCCTGCGCGAGGAAACCCGCGGTGGCCGTCAGGTCGGCGCCACCGACGGCGGCGAGGAGGGCGAGCGGGTCGTGCACGACCTTGCGGGCCCGGCGCATGCCGTCGCGGATCGCGGCGGTCTTCCGCATCCAGCCGTGGTCGTCGACACCTGTTCCGCGCCCGACGATCTCGACCGGCTCGCGTCGCGTGAGCGCACCGATCAGGACGGTTGCCGGGGTGGTGTTGCCGATGCCCATCTCGCCGGCGATCAGCAGGTCGCTGCCGGAGTCGATGAGCCGATCGGCGATCGCCCGGCCGGCGGCCAGCGCCGCGCGGGCCTCGGCGAGGGTGATCGAGTCGGTGGTGCGTAGATCCTCGCTGCTGCGGCGGACTTTGAACGTCGAGAGATGGGGAGATGTGTCGGCGTCGACGGACATGTCCACGACCATCACCGTGGCTCCGACACGAGCGGCCATCACGTTGACCGCGGCGCCACCCGAGGAGATGTTGGCGACCATCTGCGCGGTGACCTCGGGCGGGAACGCCGACACACCGCCGCGCGCGACGCCGTGATCGCCGGCGAAGACGGCGACGCTCGGCGAGGTGATCGGCGCGGGCGGGCACTGCCCCTGGCACGCGGAGATCCAGACCCCGATCTCCTCGAGGCGTCCCAGCGAACCCGGCGGCTTGGTCAGCGTCTTCTGGCGCTCGCGGGCCTCGAAGGCGACCGCCTCGCTCGGGGGCGTGATCGGTCCGAAGACCTCGGCGTCGGTGGGATCGGGGAGCTCGGCGGCGGTCGTGACGGGTGTGGGCTCGTCGACAGGTCCGGGCGTGACCGGGGCGGGAGTCGCCACCGGTGCCGTCGGGACCGGCGCGACGGCGGGTGCGGGTGCCGCGGAAACCGTTGCACCGGTGTGGTCTTCGGCAGACGGGTCGGCGGGCAGGTCGAGTACGCGGCCGGCGACCACGAGAGACACCCGGTCGCACGCCTGTGCCACCGCCGAGTTCAGAGTGCCCAGCAGGTCCTGGAACAACCGGCCCGCCGGCGTCGGGGGAACCAGCGAGAGCCCGACCTCGGAACTGATCAGCACCACGTCGGCGTTCATCGCCCGCAGCGAGTCGCAGAGTTCGGTGATGTCGGCGTCGAGGTCGATCCCCGAACCCGATTCCCAGCCGTCGACGGCGTCGATCCGCGCGGTGAGCCAGCTGCCGAGGTCGTCGACCAGGGCCGGGATGTCGGGTGCCGCGCGGAGGGCCTCGGCGAGGTCGGTGGTCTCGATTGTCGTGTAGCGGGCGTCCCGACGCTGCCTGTGCGTGTTGACCCGCGCCGTCCACTCGGCGTCGGACGTGGTCACCGGACCGGTGGCCAGGTACCGGATCTGCTGATGCGCGCGGAGCAGCGACTCGCCGTGGGCGGATTTACCCGAACGCACACCGCCCAGGACGAGTGTGCGCGTAGCGCGATCGGCCATCGATCAGACTTCGTCGCCGCGCGACACCGAGGGCTTGGGCGCACGCATCTTCCGGAGCTGCATCGCACGGGTGAACGCGTACCAGCCGAGCTTGAAACCGCCGTCCTGCGAGTCGGGATAGCGTTCGGCCACACGGCGATTCACCAGACGGCCCAGGATGAAGCCGTCGACGGCCATCAGGACGACGAAGGCGACGAGGATCAGGTTGGTGAGCGCGGCTGCCTGCGGAACCATGAACATCAGCACGATCAGCAGGATCGCGAACGGCATGAACAGGCCTGCGAAGTTGCGGCGCGCGTCGACGATGTCGCGGGTGTAACGACGGACCGGGCCCTTGTCGCGAGGCATGAGGTAGGCCTCGTCGCCCTCCATCATCCGCTCGCGCTGCTCGAGGCGCTTGGCGCGGCGCTCCGCGGCGAGCTGCTTCTTCTCGTCCTTGGAGAGCGTGTTCTTCAGTTCCTTCTTGCGCGCGCGGGCCTCGGACCGGGTGGTCGGCGGCGGCGCGACGGGCCCACGGCGCTTCTCGGCCTCACGACGCTTGGGGGTCGGGCGGCCCTTTCCGGGGGTGGTCTTGCTGCCCTTGGCCGGCGCGGAGTCCTCGGTGGCCGCGTCGTCGGCGGCGTACGTGGTCACCGTGCTCTCGCCGGATTCCTCCGACGTCTCGTCCTTCTTCCATGGCAGCTTCACGCCTACGAGGGTAGGTGATCGTGGTCGCGGTCGAAACGCGTGGTCGTCGCTTTTCGGTGGACCCTCGCGGGCGCCCGAATCGGTCACCCTGCCGGGTGGCCACGGCGCTCCTATACTTCGTGCTCATGACCCGGGACGGAAGTCGGCGTTTGCGCATCCTGATCGCGCCGGACTCCTTCGGCGACACCATGTCCGCCGTCGTGGCCGCGAACGCCATCTCCCGCGGCTGGGCGGCCGCCCGGCCCGACGACTCCCTCGTCCGCGCACCGCAATCCGACGGCGGTCCGGGGTTCGTCGACGTCCTGGCCTCGCGATTCGGCACCCTCGTCACCGAGGACGTGCACGGTCCGCTCGGCGCGGGCGTCACCGCGCGCTGGCTCTTCGACGCCGCGTCGTCGACCGCATACGTCGAATGCGCCCAGGCCTGCGGTCTTCATCAACTGGGCGGCCGGCCGACCCCGCGGACCGCGGTCGCCGCCACCACACACGGTGTCGGCGAACTCGTCGCGGCGGCCCTGGCGCGCGGCGCACGACGCCTCGTCGTCGGACTCGGCGGCAGCTCCACCACCGACGGCGGCGCGGGACTCGTCGACGCCCTCGGCGGCCCGGAAGCGGCGCGCGAGCGACTCACCGGGGTCGAGATCGTCGTGGCCTCGGATGTGGAGAATCCGCTGCTCGGTGCGCTGGGTGCGGCCACGGTGTTCGGGCCGCAGAAGGGCGCCGACCCCGAGACCGTCGAACTCCTCGAGAAGCGGCTCACCGAGTGGTCGGTCACACTGAACGAGCTCGCCGGACGGGACATCACCGCCGACGCCGGTGCGGGTGCCGCGGGCGGGCTCGGCGCCGCGCTTCTCGCCCTGGGCGGTGGTCGCGTGTCCGGGGCGACCGTCGTCGCCGACGCCACCGACCTGACCGACGACGTCGCGGCCGCCGACCTCGTCATCACCGGCGAGGGCAAGTTCGACGCCCAGACACTCCGCGGGAAGGTCGTATCGGCCCTGCACCACGCCGCGTCGACATCGGGCGCAGGGGGTGCCGGCGCGCGGACCCTGGTACTCGCGGGACAGGTCGCGCTGTCCCCGGCCGAGGTCGAGGAGGCCGGGATCGCGGGTGCGCACGCCATCGTCGACGTCGCCGGTTCGGTCGAGGTCGCGATGAGCGACGCCGAGAACCAGCTCGTGAAGCTTGCGGAGGCGGTTGCCGGCTCTTTCGCAAGGTGATTTTCTCCTGCCGGTCGGGCAGGCGACGAGCGTGCGACGAGCCGCATGGAAACCAGGTCCGAATAGGCGGGAATAGTCCTGGAAGGAGTACGGTTGTACGCACGGGCACAACCGGTCGACCTCCCGGCGAGCGGGGTGTTTCCCGATCATGCGCGGGCAGAGGGCTCCGCGACGTGATCGGACCACGTCACACCGGGACCACACCACTACAGGAGCATCAATGACCGTGCAGAACGAAACGAGCACTGCCACCGGCATCATCCTGAGCGACGCAGCCGCCGCCAAGGCCAAGGCACTGCTCGAGCAGGAAGGTCGCGACGACCTCGCGCTGCGCATCGCCGTGCAGCCGGGTGGATGCGCTGGTCTGCGCTACCAGCTCTTCTTCGACGATCGCACCCTCGACGGCGACATCACCTCGGACTTCGGCGGCGTCACGCTGGCCGTCGACCGCATGAGTGCTCCCTACGTCCAGGGCGCCACCATCGACTTCGTCGACACCATCGAGAAGCAGGGCTTCACCATCGACAACCCGAACGCCACCGGCAGCTGCGCCTGCGGTGACTCGTTCAACTGAGTCGAACACGTCTTCCGACACCGGCCGTATCCCGATTCGGGATGCGGCCGGTGTCGTGTGTCGGGGGAGTGGGTAGCGTGGACAGCTGTCCGACCAACCAACCGAAGGGCTGAGAACGCCAGTGGCAATCGTTGTATGCGGCTCCATCGCAACCGACCATCTGATGAAGTTCCCCGGAAAGTTCTCCGAGCAGCTGCTCGGCGATCACCTCGAGCACATCTCTCTCAGCTTCCTCGTGGAGGACCTCGTCGTCCGGCGCGGCGGCGTCGGGGGCAACATCTGCTACGCCATGGGCCAGCTCGGCGGTAACCCCGTGCTCGTCGGCGCGGTCGGCTCGGACTTCCACGACTACCGCAAGTGGCTCGAGTCCAACGGCGTCGACTGCCGTGGCGTCCGGGTCTCCGAGACCCATCACACCGCTCGCTTCATGTGCACCACCGACGAGACGATGGCGCAGCTCGCCACGTTCTACGCGGGCGCCATGAGTGAGAGTCGCGACATCTCGCTGGCCGACGTCATCGCCGAGACCGGGACGCCGGAACTCGTGCTGATCGGCGCCGACGACCCGGCGGGCATGCTCAGCCACACCGAGGCCTGCCGTGCCGCCGGTATCCCGTTCGCCGCCGATCCCAGCCAGCAGCTCGCCCGCCTCGACGGCGAACAGGCCCGGACGCTCATCGAAGGTGCCGACTACCTGTTCACCAACGAGTACGAGTGGGGCCTGCTGCGCCAGAAGACCGGCCTGTCCGAGACGCAGGTCGCCGAGATGGTCGGCGTGCGCGTCACCACCCTCGGCAAGGACGGCGTCGAGATCGTCGAGCGCGACGGTACGAGCATCCACGTCGGGGTGGTCCCGGAGACCGAGAAGGTCGACCCGACGGGCGTCGGCGACGGGTTCCGCGCCGGCTTCCTGTCCGCGCTGTCCAAGGGGCTCGGCTTCGAGCGCGCCGCTCAGGTCGGCTCGATGGTCGCCGTGCTGGTGCTCGAGACGGTGTCGACGCAGGACTGGTCCTGGGACATCGAGTCCGCACTCGCCCGTATCGAGGGTGCATACGGTGCCGAGGCCGCGGCGGAGATCAAAGCCGCCTTCTGAGAACCTCTTTCGGAACGGGTGGCGCGGGCTTCGGCCTGTGCCACCCGTTTTCGTCGTTTCCGCCGGCGGTGACCGGTCTGACATTGCCGTCGTGATCGACGGTGTGCCAACGTGGAGGCAGAGTCCGTTCTACTGGACTCCCGGACGAGGGGTGCTGTACCCGGTGTGCGACAAGACGGCCCGCAGGGAGGCTGTCATGTCATGGTTGATCCTGGTGCTGTCCGGTGTCTTCGAGGCCGTCTGGGCCACCGCGCTCGGCAAGTCCGAGGGATTCACCAAGCTCGCGCCGTCCGTGGTCTTCTTCGTGGCACTCGCCATCAGCATGGCCGGTCTGGCATACGCGATGCGCGACCTGCCGGTGGGTACCGCCTACGCGGTCTGGGTCGGCATCGGCGCGGTGCTGACCGTCGTCTACGCGATGTTGACCGGTGAGCAACCCGTTTCGCTGATTCAGGCGCTGTGCCTGGTGATGATCGTCGGTGGCGTGGTCGGCCTCAAACTGGCCCACTGACGCGTTCTCCGGGGCGCTTTTCGGCGAGGCGCGGTACTAGAGGCGGACCGGGTACGTGTGGTCGACGATGTCCGGCACGATCGTGCCCTCGACGAAGATCCCGTGCCAGATCATGAAGATCAGCACCGTCCACAGACGACGGCTGTTGTCCACCACGCCTTCCCGGTGCTCGTTGAGCATCGCGATGACCGCGTTCTTGTCGAAGATGTGGTCGGTCTGGCTCTTGACGATCGTGTCGTGGGCCCAGTCGTACATCTCGGTGCCGGCGAGCCAATGGCGGATCGGGACCGGGAAGCCGAGCTTCTTGCGGTGCAAGACGTGCGCCGGGACGATCTGCTCGAGCGCCTTGCGCAGGGCGTACTTGGTGGTGCCGTGCGCGATCTTCTCGTCGTGGGGGAGGCGCTCGGCGACCGCGAAGACCTCGGGGTCGAGGAACGGAACGCGGAGCTCGAGGGAGTTGGCCATCGTGATCTTGTCGGCCTTCACCAGGATGTCGCCGCGCAGCCACGTGAAGAGATCGAGGTGCTGCATGCGGGCCACCGGGTCCCAGCCCTCGCTCATCGCGTAGATCGGGGCGGTGACGTCGGTGTGGGTCCAATCGGGGCGGTAGTCGCGCAGCACCGCGCGGAGCCGCGCATCGTCGAAGCTGCGGGCGTTGCCGTAGTAGCGCTCCTCGAGGGTGAGCGAACCGCGGTGCAGCAGGCTCTTGCCGCGGGTGCCCTCCGGGATGCGGTCGGAGATCTTGCCGGCCGCCCGGCGCAGCGGGCGGGGGAGACGGTCGAACGCCGCGAGGGAGAGCGGTTCCTTGTAGATGGTGTAGCCGCCGAACAGTTCGTCGGCGCCCTCACCCGACAGCACGACCTTGACGTGCTTGCGTGCCTCGGCCGCGACGAAGTAGAGCGGGACCAGGGCGGGGTCGGCGACCGGGTCGTCGAGGTACCACACGATCGAGGGCAGCGCCTCGATGAACTCCGACGGTCCGACGACCTTCACCACGTGCTTCGCGCCGATCGCCTCCGCCGACTCGGCGGCGACGTCGACCTCCGAATAGCCCTCGCGCTCGAAGCCGGTGGTGAAGGTGATCAGGTCGGGGTTGTGGCGGATCGCCAGCGCGGCGATGGCCGTCGAGTCGATGCCGCCAGACAGGAACGAGCCGACGGTCACATCGGCACGCATGTGCTTGGCGACCGAGTCCGCCAGGACGTCGGCGATCTCGTCGTAGCGCTTCTGACGTGTGGCGTCGGTGAACGGCTTCACGCCGAACTGCGGCGTGAAGTAGCGGCGGATCGACAGCGGGCCGCCGGGGGAGGCGGTCGCGTGGCAACCCGACTCGAGCCGGCGGATCGACGCGTGAATGGTCTCGGGTTCGGGGACGTACTGCAGCACGGTGTAGTGCTCGACGGCCCGCGGGTCCAGGTCCTTCGACAGGCCCACGCGTTCGATGAGCTCGAGGAGTGACTTCTTCTCGCTGCCGAAGACGAGTCCGCCCGGACCCGACGCGACGAACAGCGGCTTGATGCCGAACGGATCACGCGCGAGGAACAGCGAGCGATTCTCGGTATCCCAGATGGCGAACGCGAACATGCCGCGGAGACGGCGCACGGCGTCGGGACCCCAGTGGTGAAAAGCTGCGACGATGGCTTCGCCGTCGCCCTCGGTGCGGAAGATCGCACCCTCGTCCTTGGTGAGCTCGGCGCGGATCTCCAGGTAGTTGTAGATCTCGCCGTTGAAGACCAGGGCGTACCGGTTCGGGTTCTCCGGCGGGCCCCAGCGCAGCGGCTGGTGGGAGTGCTCGATGTCGATGATCGACAGGCGGTTGAAGCCGAAGACGATGTTCTCGTCGTGCCAGGTGCCGGGCTCGTCGGGGCCGCGATGCCGCATGCAGTGCGAGGCCACCGCCACCGCGTCGACGACCTCGGCGGCCGTCCGGTCGGAAGTCAGAAGGCCGAGCAGACCACACACGTTGGCTTCTCCCCAATCTCGTCGCGAGCACAGGTCCCGACGGGCGTCGGGTCGCGTCCGAGTATGCCTGAGCCACCAGCGGGATTCCGACCTGGAGGGCTCGGACACGACCGGATCAAACCCCAATCACGAAAGCTTCTCCCGGTTGGTCTACGCTGCGTAGTACTAGGTGCAAGGCTCTCGTCGTGTGTCCACGGCGGGTACTTGCCCTTGCAGGTCATGTGGCATGCACTCACTGCGGCGCGAGGGCGCCGGTGAGCGAGCAGGAAGGCGTGAAATTGGCACACGGTGGACGGCCCCGAGCGCGGCGTGTCTCATCCGCGTCGCAGACGATGAAGCGACTGGGAATCGTCGTCGCTCTCGGACTCGGCGCACTGCTGATGTCGGGATGTGACGCCAATGAGGCGATGCGTTTCGGTTGGCCCGAGGGCGTCACGCCCCAGGGTAAGAAGATGGTCGATCTCTGGACCTGGTCCGTCATCGCCGCACTCGTGATGGGCATTCTGGTCTGGGCCCTGATCTTCTGGACGATCACGTTCCATCGTGCGAACGACGCCAAGAAGGGCGTCTTCCCGCGTCAGACGGCGTACAACGTCCCGTTGGAGCTCACCTATACGGCCATCCCGTTCGTCATCATCGCGGTGCTGTTCTACTTCACCGTGATCGTGCAGAACGACGTCGAGGGCAAGAACGACGACTCCAAGGTCGTGGTCGATGTCACGGCGTTCCAGTGGAACTGGAAGTTCGGTTACAACAAGGTCATCTTCAGCGACGGATCGACCTACGACGGCTTCGAGGCCGCGGGTAACCCGTTCCAGGTCCAGGAGCAGGCCGGCAAGGCCGTCGCCGAGCCCGAGGTCGAGGGTGAGCACGGTGGCGAGCTGCCCGGCCCCGCCGGCGGCCGTGACGACGACATCCGCGACTACCTGAAGTTCGACAAGATCGAGACCCTCGGATCGTCGACGGAGATCCCCGTCCTGGTGCTTCCGACCGGCAAGCGCATCGAGTTCAACATCGCCTCGGCCGACGTCGTCCACTCGTTCTGGGTACCGGAGTTCCTGTACAAGCGCGACGTGATGCCGTTCCCGAAGGAGAACTCGACCGACCCGATCTTCCAGATCGGCTCGATCGACCGGACCGGAGCATTCGTCGGTCGCTGCGCCGAGATGTGCGGCACCTACCACTCGATGATGAACTTCGAGGTCCGCGCGGTCTCTCCCGAGGACTTCGACAGCTACATCCGTTTCCGTCAGTCGAACCCCGAGGCCACCAACGCCGAGGCGCTCGCGTCGATCTGCCAGGCTCCGGAAGCCGTCACCACGGTTCCCTTCGACAGCCGCCGCAAGTCCGACGGTTCGGTGACCGCATCCGGCAACCCGGATGACCCGACCCTCGCCAACTGCACCAAGAAGGAGAGCTGACGATGAAGATCGAAGCCCGACTCTTCGAGATGTTGACAGCCTTCTTCGCGCTGACCGGTGTCGCGTACACCCTCTTCACCGCGTTCACCAGCAAGGGCATCGAGTGGGTCGGCGTCGTCGGCCTGTTCTTCGCAGCGGGCCTGACGCTCATCGCCGGCACGTTCTTCCGGTTCGTGTCGCGGCGCGTCGAGATCCGCCCCGAGGACTACGAAGATGCCGAGATCGAGGACGGCGCCGGCGAGCTGGGCTTCTTCAGCCCGCATTCCTGGTGGCCCATCCTGATCGCCCTCGGCGCCTCCACCTTCGCCGTCGGCTTCGCCTCCGGCAACTGGTGGCTCGCGATCTTCGCGGCCGTGGCGATCATGGGTGCTGCCGCCGGTCTCGTCTTCGAGTACCACGTCGGTCCCGAGAAGCACTGAGCGCTCGCAAGAACCAGTACAGACGACGCCCCACCTCCAGGGTGGGGCGTCGTCTTTTTGTCTGTGTCAGCGGCTTTGGGGGACCGTCGGATCATCGGCGCACGGGACGTACACCTTGAGTCTGCGGTAGTCCACACGAAAGTGGGCGTCGGTGAAGCTGTCCTCGACCTCACCGTCGTGGGACACGGCCACCGGGCCGCCGACGGCGGTGAACCGGAATTCGGGGACCTGCATCTCGTGGTACAGCCGGGAGCGCTCGAGACGGCCGGCAGCGAGAGATCCCAAGAGCCGCAGAGTCGCCCAGCGGTGACCGGTCTCCAGGATCCGGACGTCGAGCAGGCCGTCGTCGAGCCGTAGGCGCCGCGTGGGGAGGAATCCCGTGGGCTGGTAGATCGAGTTGCCGATCAGGAACAGGGAGACGTCGAGGATCCGTCCGTCGACCTCGATGCAGACGTGGGCGTCCTGGCGGATCACCCGGAAGATCGCGGTGGCGGTGGCGAGCGGACGGCTGATGCGATGCCGGAGACGCTCCCTGATTCGCACGAAATGCGGGTACGCGCCGATGCTCGCCGTGTTCAGGATCAGCCGGGAGTCGTTGAGCCACACCGCGTCGACCCGGGACACCGAACCGGTGGCGATGGCACCGACGGTGTCCTCGACCGTGCCACAACCGATGTCGCGCGCGAAGTGGTTGAAGGTACCGGCCGGGAACACCGCGAGCGGCAGGTCCGCGTCGATGGCCGCGCGCGCCGCACAGGCGGCCGTGCCGTCTCCGCCGGCGACGCCGAGGATCGACGCGTGCGCCGCGGCTTCGGCGAATACCGTTGCGACGTCGTCATCTTCGCCGAGCTCGACGATCTCGACCGCGGGAAGGGCGTCCCGGATGTCATCCAGAACCCGACGACCCCGTCCGTCCGACGAGGCAGGGTTCACGACCACGACGAGACCGGCGCCGTCCGGGCGCGGCTCCGCCTCGACGACCGTCGGGTCGGCGAGAGATATCGACGGGCGGGTGATCGGGGGTACGACCCGGGTTCCCAGTGTCGCGACCGTGGCACCGATTCCGAGCCCGACCACGACATCACCGGGGTAGTGGGCGCCGGTCGCGACGCGGGAGAGTCCGACGAGGCCGGCCAGCGCCGACAGCAGCAGACCTGCGGGCGGACTCTCGACAGCCACCCCCACCGCGAAGGCTGCGGCGCTGGCGGAGTGTCCGGAGGGAAACGAGCTCGACGTCGGTTGCCGACGTCCGCGACGAGGGACCGGAATGAGCCCCGGAGAAGGACGTGCACGGCGTCGAATCCGCTTGGCGCCCTGATTGGTCACGAGACTGGTGACGGCCAGCGAGGCCACTCCTCGGGCGGCTCCCCGCTGGAGTGACGGCCGGCCGGAGACGGCCAGACCGGCTGCGATCGCCATCCAGAGTTTCGAGTGGTCGGCAGCATGGGTCAGCACCGGCATCGTCTTGTCCAGCAGCGGGCTCGGCGACCGGGCGATCGTGTCGTAGATCTCGGCGTCGAGAGTGCCCATCCCGCGGGTGATCTGGGACAGGCCGGAACCACGATGTCGTAACCGGCGCATGGTGTCCACCGTGCCACATCCGCGCCGTGTCCGTCGGAGCCGACGGGCCCGGCATGGTGGGGGAGGGGAGCGGGACAAAACAGCGGGCCGCCGTGCACCTGATGGTGCGCGACGGCCCGCTGTCTCGTGTGGTTACTACTCGTCGAAGGGATTGCCACCCTTGGCCTGGAGATCGCGAAGAGCCTTGCGCTCCGCAGCCTCGAGCTCGTGCTCGACCTCGACGTGGCGCAACTGCTCCTCCGGCGGGTCGGCGGTCAGGATCGAACCCGTACCCGGGGCACCCGCGGAGCCGAGCTTGTTCATCCGCTTCGGCAGTGCGGCACCCTCGTAGGGGAGCGGGATCGGGTGACCGTGGCTGTCGACCGGGCCGAGCGGCTGGTGCAGCTCGATGTACTCACCCTGCGGCAGGCGCTTGATGATGCCGGTCTCGATGCCGTGTGCCAGGACCTCGCGGTCGCTGCGCTGCAGCGAGATCGCCCAGCGGTATGCGATGAAGTACACCAGCGGCGGCAGGATGATCAGACCGATTCGACCGATCCACGTCGTCGCGTTGAGCGAGATGTGGAACTTGAACGCGATGATGTCGTTCATGCACGCCAGCGTCAGCAGGATGTAGAACGAGAACGCCATCGCACCGATCGCGGTACGCACCGGGGTGTCACGCGGACGCTGCAGCAGGTTGTGGTGAGCGTCGTCGCCGGTGAGCCTCTTCTCGATCCACGGGTAGGCGAACATCAGACCGAACATGATGGTCATGATCAGGACGACCCAGTTCGACATCACCACGGTGTAGTTGCCGAGGTACAGCTCCCATGCCGGGAACAGACGGATCAAACCGTCGGTCCATTGCATGTAGATGTCCGGCTGCGAGCCTGCTGACACCTGTGCCGGGTTGTACGGGCCGATGTTCCAGACCGGGTTGATCTGGAATATGCCGGCCATGATGGCCAGCACACCGGTGACGAAGGCGAACATCGCGCCGGCCTTGGCCGCGAACACCGGCATGATCCGGACACCGACGACGTTCTTCTCGGTGCGGCCGGGGCCGGGGAACTGCGTGTGCTTCTGGTACCAGACGAGCGCCAGGTGAGCGCCGATCAGAGCCAGGATGATGCCCGGGAAGAGCAGGATGTGCAGCACGTACAGGCGCGGGATGATGATGTCGCCGGGGAAGTCCCCGCCGAACAGCGCCCAGTGAATCCAGGTACCGACGACCGGGATGCCGAGGACGATGCCGCTCATCGCGGCGCGGACGCCGGTGCCCGAGAGCAGGTCGTCGGGGAGCGAGTAGCCGAAGAAGCCCTCGAACATGGCCAGGATCAGCAGCAGGCAGCCGATGATCCAGTTGGCCTCACGCGGCCGGCGGAACGCACCGGTGAAGAAGATGCGCGCCATGTGGATGATGATCGACGCGGCGAACAGCAGTGCTGCCCAGTGGTGGATCTGGCGGACGAACAGGCCACCGCGAACCTCGAAGGAGAGGTCCAGGGTGGTCTCGTACGCCTTGGTCATCATGACGCCGTTGAGCGGCTGGTACGCGCCGTCGTAGACGACCTGCGTCATCGACGGATCGAAGAACAGCGAGAGATAGACACCCGAGATCAGCAGGATGATGAAGCTGTAGAGCGCGATCTCACCCAGCATGAACGACCAATGGGTGGGGAACACCTTGTTGATCTGGCGACGCATACCCGCGGCGAGGTGATACCGCGAGTCCACTTCCTCGGCTTGTGTGCCGAGACGGTCTGCGATGGTCATGACTTACGCTCCCAGAATGCCGGTCCGACGGGCTCGATGAAGTCGCCTGCCGCAACGAGGTAACCCTCGTTGTTCACCGTGATCGGCAGCTGTGCGAGAGCGCGGGCAGCCGGTCCGAAGATCGGCTTGGCGTACTCGAGCGCGTCGAACTGCGACTGGTGGCAGGGACACAGGATGCGATTGCTCCGCTGCTCGTACAGCGAGGCGGGGCAACCGAGGTGGCTGCAGACCTTGGTGAAGGCGAAGTAGTCACCGTAGTTGAAGCTCTCCTGACCCTGGCGCTTGATGGCGCGGGCCGCGTCCTCGGGACGCAGGCGGATGAGCATGACGGGGTTGCGGACCTCGTGCAGGCTCTCCATCAGCGCGTGACGGGAGTGCTCGGTCTCGCCGAACCCGTTGGAACGACGCCACGGGAAGACGGTCTCCATGCCGCCGGCGTCGAGATCCTCGGGACGGACCAGGGCGACCTGGTACGGATTGCCCGTGTCGCGACGCAGGTAGATCGTCTCGTTGGGGTCGGCCTTCGAGTTGTAGATCGGCGACCAGCCCGAGTGCCACAGGGGAGAGTTCTCCCGCTCGGCCCACGGGTTCTTGATGAAGCCACCGAGGAAGGCGACGAGACCGGTCAGCGCGAAGGCGCCCAGACCGAAACCGGCCGAACCGATGAGCATCTTGCGACGACCCAGGGTCGAGGTGGTGCCGGTGTCCTGCAGGAGTCCGACGATCGTCTTCTTGTCGATCTCGGCCGAACCGCCGTCGTGGCGGTCCTGGACGGAGATCTCCGACGGGATGAACTTCTTGGTGATCAGGATCATCGCGATGCCGATGGCGAGCACCGAGAGACCGAACGTCGCGCCGAGAAGCGGCGTGTTGAACGTGTACCACCAGTAGTTCGGGTCGTCCGGAAGGGCGAATTCCCAATGGTTGAACAGGAAGATGCCCAGGCAGGCGAGGGCGGAGATGCCGGCGATCGTGAACCAGATCGCGACCTGGCGCTCGGCGCGCTTCTCGACCTTCGTACCCGGCTCGGGGTACCGCTCGGCCCGATGGATGATCTCGACACCGTCGAGATTGGTACCGAGTTTGACGAGCTCCTCGGTGCTCATCTGCTCCAGTTCGTCCCTCGACGGGACGTCCTTGTCACTGCCGCTCATGCTCGAGATCCCATCCACATGGCGCCTGCGACGATGGCGATGACGCCGACAAACCACATCACCATGCCCTCGCTGACCGGCCCGAAGCCGCCCAGTCCGAGTCCGCCGCTGGGCTGGGCCTCGGTCACGTACTTGACGTAGGCGATGATGTCTTTCTTTTCCTCCGGATTCAGCTGCCGGTTCGAGAACTTGGGCATGTTCTGCGGGCCGGTCAGCATCGCGGTGTAGATCTGCGCCTCGTCGACTCCGTCGAGCACGGGTGCGTACTTACCCGAGGACAGGGCGCCGCCACGACCGGTGAAGTTGTGGCAGGACGCGCAGTTGAGGCGGAACAGCTCACTGCCTCGACCGATGCTGTCGCCGCGGAGTGAACTCGAGGCGACCTCGCCGTTGGCGTCACGCGGGACCTGCGGTCCGCCGCCCTCGGCCTGGATGAAGGCGCCGAGCTGGTCGATCTGTTCGGTGGTGAACTTGGCGGGCTTGCGCTGCGCCTGTGCCTCACCACGCGCGGCCGGCATACGGCCGGTCGACACCTGGAAGTACACGGCGGCATCGCCGACGCCGAGCAGTGCGGGACCACGATCGACGACACCTTGGAGGTTGGCGCCGTGACAGGTGATGCACGAGGTCTCGTAGAGCTTGCGGCCGTCGTTGATCATCGCGGCGTTGCTCTCGTCGGCCACCGCGACCTGGGGGTCGGGGGTGAGAACCGAGGCGAGCACACCGGCCATGACCAGACCGGCCAGCAGCACGATGGTACCGCTTGCGCGGCGACGGAGCTTGCGTCGGGCCTTGGCGCGGCGGGTGTCGGTGCCGCTGTCCGACGGTCGCGGTGGAGATGAACTCATCTGTGACTCTCTACTAAGCGGGACGGAGTGGAGATCTAGAGCGAGCTGCGCTCTGAGGTGGCGGATCGCGCGTCGCGCGGGGTCGACGGGGTCATCGGATGAAGTAGATCGTGACGAACAGTCCGATCCAGACGATGTCGACGAAGTGCCAGTAGTAGGAGACAACGATTGCGGCGGTTGCCTGCGCCGGGGTGAACTTCGAGAGCTTGGTGCGGATGAGCAGGTAGACGAAGGCGATCAGTCCGCCAATGACGTGGAGGCCGTGGAAGCCTGTCGTCATGTAGAAGACCGAGCCGTACGCATCCGAGGCCAGGGTCGTGCCGTGGCCGACGAGCACGGTGTACTCGTACGCCTGACCGAGGACGAAGATCGTGCCCATGATGAGGGTGATCACGTACCAGCGGCGGAGGCCGAAGACGTCACCGCGCTCAGCGGCGAAGACGCCCATCTGGCAGGTCACCGACGAGAGGATCAGCACCGTCGTCACCGGGATGGCGAGGGCGAGATTCAACTCGGTCGGTGGCGGCGGCCACCCGACGGCGGAGTTGGCCCGGGCGACGAAGTACATCGCGAAGAGGCCAGCGAAGAACATGAGCTCACTGGACAGCCAGACGATCGTGCCGACGCTGACCATGTTGGGCCGGTTCAGCGAGTGCACGCGCGAGGTTATCGCAGTCCCTGAGGTACCTACAGCGCTTGTCACATGTGAAGTATGACGGTTCGTAGTAAGCGGTGGCCACCCGGGTCGGATATTGGGTTCGCCTTTTTATTCCGCTGCAGGTCGGGGGCCATGTCATGTCGTCTCCGGCGTGTCCGCACACCCTCTCCGACGCTCTGTTCCCGTCCATGACGCGGTGGCTACGGTGAGTTCATGTCGAGTTCGGATTCCTCCGGTCCCCGCGACCTCAACGGGCGGGTCGTCGCCCGGGGTCGCCTGGCGCGCCTGCGATCCCGGCTGCGGGGCGGTGGCGGCACCGGCCCGCTCGGGCTCGCCGACGACGTGGTGGTCGTCGCCGGCTCGGACGACGACGCGATCGCCTCGTCGACGGCCCTCGACGCGTCGTCGTGGCGGGCCGAGGAAGAGGTCATCCTCCGCCACGATCTGGAGGTGCCCGCGGATCGGCTCGCCGACGCCGCCGCGGTGGCCGCTCTCGACGGGTACGAGGTGGTCGACGACGAGCGTTGGGGGCCGCGGCCGCAGACCGTCGACGATCGGCTCGAGGTTCTCGTCTTGGCGCGGGTCCAGTTGCTCGACGCCATGCATCTGTCCCAGGAACGGTCCCGGATGGCGAGTCTGGGCTCCCGCCACGGCGGAATCGCACGACGATGGTCCGTACTGCAGCGTCCGCCGGGCGGGGCGGGGCACTAGGCTCTCTGCCTGTGAGTACCGCACAGTCTGCCTTCACCTGGCCGCAGATCCTCGGCAAGATCACCGATCGCATCGACCTGTCCGCCGAAGAGGCGGGGTGGGCGATGAACGAGATCATGACCGACAGCGCCAGCGGCGCCCAGATCGCCGCCTTCGGTGTCGGCGTGAAGATGAAGGGCGCGGCGCCCGGCGAACTCGTCGGGCTGGCGCAGGCGATGCTCGACCATGCGACGCTCGTCGAGGTGAGCCGTCCGGCGGTCGACGTGGTCGGCACCGGCGGCGACCGGTCGCACACCGTCAACATCTCCACGATGACCTCGATCGTGATCGCGGCCGCCGGAGTCCCGGTCGTGAAGCACGGGAACCGCGCGGCGTCGTCGAAGAGCGGCGGTGCCGACGTACTCGAGGCGCTCGGGGTGGACATCACCCTGTCGGCCGACGCGGTCGCGCAGTGTGTGGAGGAACTGGGCATCGGGTTCTGCTTCGCGCCGGTGTTCCACCCGGCCTTCCGGTTCACGGGGCCGCCGCGCAAGGAGATCGGCATCCCGACCGTGTTCAACGTGCTCGGACCGCTGACGAATCCGGCCCGGCCCACCTCCGGCCTCATCGGCTGCGCCTTCGCCGACCTCGCCCCGGTTCTCGCCAGCGCGTTCGCCGATCGCGGCGGCTCGGCTCTGGTGGTGCGCGGCGACGACGGCCTCGACGAACTCACCACGACCACCACCTCGACGGTGTGGCAGGTCGTCGGCGGCCAGGTGTCCCAGCTCAGCATCGACCCGGCCGATCTCGGCATCGCTCGCGTGGAGCTGTCCGCGCTGCAGGGCGGCGATGCGGTCGCGAACGCTGCTATCGCGCGCGAATTGTTCTCGGGGACAACAGGTCCCGTACGCGACGCGGTGTTGCTGAACTCCGCCGGCGCGATCGTGGCGTTCGAACAGCAGGGCCCGATGACCTCGGTCGAGCTGACCGAGGCGCTCGGCGCCGCCAAGGATCGCGCCGCCGACGCCATCGACTCGGGTGCGGCGGCGGCGCTGCTCGACCGATGGGCCGCGCTCAGCACTCAGCTGGGGGCGGCCGCCCGCGGTTAGTTCTCGCCGATCGAGAAGCCACCCTCCACGTCCGAGCTGGAGTAGCTGCGGAACGCGATGTGGGTGGCGGACTTGAGCACTCCGGGCAGTCGGTTGATCTGCCCGGTCACCACGGATGCGATGTGCTCGTGATCGCGGACGCGGATCTTCGCGATGAGGTCGACGTCGCCCGCGCAGGAGTACACCTCTTCGACGCCGGCGATGTCGGCCACGGCCTGAGCGGTCTCCGGGATCTGGTGGATGTCGGCCTGGATGAGGACGATGGCAGTGATCATGGCGCAAGCCTAGTGGCCACGAGCTCGCGGATCGGCGAGTGCTGCGCCGCCCGTGGTGTCCGGTGCACAACGGCGCGGGCTACGGAGCGGGCGTCTCGCGCGGATTGTGACCAGCCGCGCCGGCGTTCGGCGCAACCCGCCGGGAGTGCCACGGGATCAGTGGTGGACACGATGCGGGCCCCGGGTTCGGTCATCCACCGATAGATCAGTGCGACCTCCTCGGCCGGGGCTCCGCGCAGCGGCCCGGGCTCGGGGATGACCGTCTCGGCGGCGGCGACGAGAGCGTCGACGACCGGCATGGGGGAGACGCCCCGCCGTGCACGCCCGGCCGCCGCGAGCCGTCCGTGACGGACGACGGCGAAATGCCAGCCGCGCTCCTCATCGGGACGGGCGACGACGATTTCGGCGATCGCGCACAGTGCGGCCAGCCGCTGACACCGCGCCAGGGCGTCGATGGTCAGCGCGAGCCGGTCGCGATGGCGGGCGGCGGTCTCGAACATCTGCGCCTCGGAGAGTTCGGCGAGGCGCGCGGTCAGCTCGTCGAGGAGGTCGTCGGTCTCCCCGCGCATCAGCCGGCGGGCCGCGGTCACGCGCGGCAGGTAATCCGGGACGGTCTGGGGTTGCGCCGCGGCGGCATGGCATCCCCCGGGCTGACGGACGCCATCGGGAGTGGGGCACCAGTGGTACCCGGTGGCGCCGAGGCGCTTGGTGCACGTGCGCAGTCCGGCGGCCGCGGCGATCACGTCGGCCACCGTCGCCGCGTTGTTGCGGTTGCCCACCGGACCGATGGATTCGTCGGTGGGCGTGCGGCTCACCTTGAGGCGCGGGAAGCGCTCCTCGGTGAGCGTCACCCACCATCCCTTGTGGGGCTGCGTCGAACGCCGGTTGTAGGCCGGCGCGTGGGCAGCGAGCAATCGCAGCTCGCGGACGGCCGCCTCGAGCGCGTGAGAACACTCGACGACGTCGACGCGCTCGGCCAGCAGGACCATCTCGGTGATGCGGCGTCGGGGATCGCTGCCGGAGAAATAGGAACGGACGCGGCGTCGGAGGTCCACCGCGGTGCCGACATAGAGGACCTCGTTCGACGGTCCGCGGAAGAGATAGACGCCCGGCCGCGCGGGCACACGGTCGGCCATCTGACGTTTGGCCCGCAGGCGCGGATCGGTGCGCGGCAGATAGGAGGTGAGTTCCCCGACCGTCGAGATGCCCTGATTCCCGACGCGCTCGAGGAGACGGTGGAAGACCTCGACGGTGGCGCGGGCGTCGTCCAGGGCCCGGTGGGTCGGACGGACCGAGACGTCGAAGAGTTCGGCGAGTGCGCTCAGCTTGACCGTGGGCGCCTCGTCGCGGGGCAGGATGCGACGGGCCATCGTCACGGTGCAGAGGCTGAGGCTGAACGGCCAGTCCAGGTGGAGCCGGAGGGCGTTCTGCCGCAGGAACCCCATGTCGAAGCGCGCGTTGTGGGCGACCAGGATCGCGCCGCGGGCGAACTCGAGGAACGAGGGCAGCACAGATTCGATCCGGGGGGCGTCGGTGACCATCGCCGTCGTGATCCCCGTGAGCGTGACGATCTGCGGAGGGATGGGCCGGCCGGGATCGACGAGGGTGGCGAACTCGCCGATCACCTCGCCGCCGCGGATCTTCACCGCGCCGATCTCGGTGATGCGGTCGCCTGCGGGATTCGAGCCGGTGGTCTCGAGGTCGACGACGACGAGCGTGGTGTCGAACAGAGCGCGATCGCTGAACTCGCTCGACATGGCGTCGCCGCCGGTGGCCTGGTCGGCGGCCTCGAGATCCGCGAAGGTCAGCTGTCCCGAGATCACCTGTCCTGCGGCTGCACCGCCACCATCCCTGCGCGTCACGAGGCGAACATTAGTTCGACGCACCGACACGGCGGATGTGACACCCCGATCGTTCGTTCCGTTTCGGTCCCGGGGCCGCGGCGCGGACGTACGCCGACGTCACCTGTTACTCGTGTGACGCATGTGTCGAACACTGTGCGAGCGAGTTTGTCGGTGGTGGTCCCTAGTCTCCATCTCGAAGTGAGAGATCGACGCCGACGGCGCCGAAATCGCCCGCCGTGACCCGCCCGATCCGGAGTTCAAAACGCCTCCGGCGGCCAGATGAGATGGAGATCACACGATGCATGTCGACTGCGCAACCTGCCCGGCCCGCCCCGTCGCCTGTGACGGGTGCATGATGACCGTGCTTTTCGGTGGCCCGAACTGGGACGATGCACCCGTTGAAGGTGGAGCTTCGGTAACGGTGCAGGCCCTCGACGACGATGCGGAACTGGACCTCGCGATCGATGTGTTGCAGTCGGCTGCAATGGTCACCAGTGCCGCTGCACGATCTGCAAGAACCGATAAAACTGCACGTCAGAAGCCATTTCGCGTCATCTCGTCGACCGAACTCCGGGCGGGCTGAGAAGCGGTGGCGAACTGCGTGTCCGGTGCCTAGTGGACACAGCGCCGACGATTTCGTAACCTTTCTGAGACCTTTGCGGAGCGTCCCGCTTCAACAGAAGTGGTCCGCACAAGTCACCGCTCAATCGCCCTCACGGGCGAACCGGGGAACCACTTACTTCGGGCAGCGCGGCCAGGGATGTCGGTACTGACACGACCAGCTGAGACTGTCCCGATCGGGGTGAATCGCGTCAACGCGCAAACGTGTCCTTCTGGGATACGGCTGTGCCGAAAACGCGTAGGGCCACTCTTCCGGCCCGAACCCGACAGCTAACTCGGTCGGCGGTACAGGGAGAAACTGAAGGAGAACTCGCTTCGTGGCCAAACATCGTTTGGAACAGCCCAATCGTGGGAGCACGGTTGCCAAGAAGGCGGTGATCGCTGGATCGATCACGCTCGGTTCGCTCGCTGCCGCGGCCGGCCCTGCTCTTGCAGCCCCGGTCCACACCCCGCTCGGTACCTTCGAGATCCCGGCACTGCCCGGTGAGCAGAAGGCCCCGGAAGCGGCCCCGGCACCCAAGCCCGTCGCGAAGTCGCCGGCTGCCACGGTCGAGATCCCCAACGTCGGCCAGTTCACCATCCCGGGTATCGGTCAGAACCAGATCCCGCAGCAGTTCCGTCCGCATGGTGGCGCCCCCCTCGGGCAGCCTCAGCTGACCGCCGGCCAGAAGGCCGTCAAGGCTGCGGAGAGCAAGATCGGCTCGCCGTACTCGTACGGTTCGGCCGGCCCCAACGCCTTCGACTGTTCGGGTCTCGTCTACTGGTCCTACAAGCAGGCCGGCAAGAACATCCCCCGTGACAGCTACGGCCAGCTCGGTGGCGGGCGCGCGGTCTCCTACAGCGAGGCCAAGCCGGGCGACGTGATGATCTTCAACGGTGGCGGCCATGCCGGCATCTACGTCGGAAACGGACAGTTCGTCCACTCCTCGACCTACGGCACGCCCGTGAAGCGTGACGCGGTCAAGGAATGGCAGCTCACCGGTATCCGGCGGTACTGAGACCAACTGAACAAGAGCATCAGGAGAGGGCGGGTCGCGAGCTTTGTGCGATCCGCCCGATCCAGTCTCGGGGGCCATCGGGGGAACTTAGGGTGGTCCGCGGGGGAGGAACGAAGCGGTAGAGGAGTGACTGGACCGTGCTTTCCGGGGAGGGACTAGTGAACGCGATGCGTCTGCGCGCTCGATCGGGCCCGATGATGCTCGCCTTGTGTCTGCTGGCGGCGATCGTGACCGTCGTCCCGCTGACGACCGGCGGCGTCGGGCAGGCCCAGGCCGCGCCCGCGCGATCGGCGGATCAGCTTCTCGATCGATACAAACAGCTCGGCACCGAGGCCGAGAAGACCACCGAGGCGATGCACAACGCCAAGATCGAGTACGACAAGCAGCGCTCGATCGTTGCGCAGGCCAAGCGGGCCGCGGCCGACGCCCAGCGCAAACTCGACATCAGCCGTGAGCAGCTCGCCTCCTACCAGGCCAGGGTCGACGCCATCGTGCGCGCCAGCTACCAGGGCGCCCGCGTCAGCGGTCTCTACGCGGTGATGGTCAGCGACTCGCCCCAGGCACTGCTCGACCAGATGTCGGGACTCGACATGATCTCGCGGCAGGCCGCTTCCGACCTGACCGCCATCAAGAAGGTCCGCGCCCGCACCGCGGCCGCCAAGAAGGACGCCGACCAGACCGCACTCGCGGCGTCGGAGGCCGTCTCGCGCGCCGAACGGGTCCGCGGAGACCTCCAGACCAAGCAGGCCGACCTGCAGATGCAGGCGATCCAGATCCGCGCGATCTACCAGTCGATGACCGGCAAGCAGCTCGCCGCCCTCCTCGGCCCGAAGTTCGACTTCGACCCGCGGATCGTCCCCAAGGGCACCGCCGCCGCACTCGTCGCGGTCCAAGCCGCGCTGACGCGCATCGGCGATCCCTACGTGTGGGGCGCGACCGGCCCGAGCTCGTTCGACTGCTCGGGTCTGATGGTGTGGGCCTACAAGCAGGCCGGCAAGACCCTCCCGCGGTCGAGTGAGGCGCAGTTGGCCGGCGGTCAGCCGGTGTCCCGCGAGGACCTCAAGGCCGGCGACCTGGTCATCTACTACCCGGACGCCCACCACGTCGGGATGTACGTCGGTGACGGATACGTCATCCACGCCTCGACCTTCGGTGTCCCGGTCAAGGTCGTCCCGCTCGACGAGGCCGGTCCGTTCAACTCCGGCCGTCGGTTCTAGACTCCACTGGTGGTTTCACTCCGCGGGCGTTGGCGCCCGACGCTCGCGTCCGCGGTCGTGCTGCTCATCGGTGTGACCACCGGATGCGGCGGCCAGGAGCCGTCCGCGGCCGACGGGTCGATCTCCCGTGGCAGCCCCTCGACGACGTCGACCCCGGCCAATCCCTACGAACAACAGCGTGCCGAGGGCGTGACGCGCCTGCTGGACGACCTCACCGCGACGATCACCTCCGGGGAGGTGCAGAAGATCGGGTCGCTGCTCGACGAGGCGGCGACCCCGGCGTTCGAGAATCGCTGGGTCACCGCGGCGGAGAACTTCCGTCCCCGGCAGTTTGTCCGCGGAGACTCCGACGGTCGGTTGCAGTTCGCCCGTTTCCGCTACCAGCTGGCCCCCACGGAGGAGGCCGAGGCACTGGTACCCGCCGAAGTCCAAGGCCTTCTCGACGCGAACGGCAGTTCGGACGCCTGGGTGGCGCCGGTGGAGCTGCGCTACGCCCTCGGTGGTGAACGCGCACCCGGTGTCGACGAACCCGAGGTCGTCGTGACGACCCAGTTCGTGGTCGCCCGCTACGGCGACGAGTGGAAGCTCGTCGGCGACACGGGGGCACTCGGCGGGGAGCCGACCCCGCCCCAGCTGTGGGAACTGCCCGGACTGTCTGTCTCCGACGCCGCCACCGCCGGCGGGACGTCGGTGATCGCCCGCTATCTCCGCACCAGCCCGGCTTCGGCGAACCTGCGCAAGCTGCTGCCCGACGCCGTCGACGCGGTGACCGCATTCTGGGGAGAGTCCTGGGATCGGCGCGCCGTGCTCGTGACCACCTCCGACCAGGACGAGTTCGCCGCCCTGGTCGGGCAAGGCGGCGCGATAGGTGCGGCGGCCGCGGCGACCGTCTACAGCCGGGTGGATTTCCCTCGGCGCACCGCCATCGGCCAGCGCGTGGTCTTCACCCCGGCCGCCGATGATCTGGCCCCGCCGACGCTCGCCGTCGTGTTGCGCCACGAACTCACGCATGTTGCGGCCCGCGCGCAAACGGCTCTCGACGCCCCCCTCTGGATCACCGAGGGAGTGGCCGAATATGTCGGCCGCAAGGGCACATATCGCCGCCTCGCGGACGCTGCGCCCGACCTGACCGAGACGGTCCGGGCGGGAAACACTCCCACCGCGCTGCCGGACGATGCTGCCTTCGCGATGGACGGCCCGACCTCGCAGCTCGCCTACCAGAGCGCATGGTCGATGGCCGCGTACGTCGCCGATCGTTACGGGGAGGAGCGCCTGAAGCGGTTCTATCTCGGGGTCTCGGCGACCGCCGACCCGGCTCGCCAGGATGCGGCCATCCGGGCCGCGCTCGGTGTCAGCCGCTACGAGCTGGTGACCGGGTGGGGCCGATGGCTCGAGGGACAGGTTCGCTGATGGCACGAACCCTGTTGATCACCAATGACTTTCCGCCCCGACCGGGTGGGATCCAGTCGTACCTGCAGAATCTGGTCGATCTGCTCCCGCCGGAGGACATCGTCGTGTACGCGCCGCGGTGGCGCGGCCGATCGCACATCGACTTCGACGCCGAGGTGCCCTACCGGGTATACCGCCATCGCACGACCCTGATGCTGCCGACCCCGTTCGTCGCCCGGCGCGCGGCGGAAATCATTCGGCGCGAACAGATCTCGACCGTCTGGTTCGGTGCGGCTGCGCCGCTCGCCGTCCTCGCACCTGCGATGCGGCGTGCCGGGGCACAACGCATCCTCGCGAGCACCCACGGTCACGAGGTCGGTTGGTCGATGCTCCCCGTCGCGCGTCAGGTGCTGCGGCACATCGGTCGCCACACCGACGTGATCACCTTCGTCAGCAGGTACACCCGCGGTCGATTCGCGTCGGCCTTCGGTGCGCACGCCGCACTGGAATACCTTCCGCCGGGCGTCGACGTCGCGCGGTTCTCGCCCGATCCTGTTCTGCGACAGGAGTTCCGGGACCGCCACGAGTTGGGCGACCGGCCGACGATCCTGTGCCTGTCGCGACTCGTGCCGCGCAAGGGTCAGGACGTGCTGATCCGGGCGCTGCCGCTGATCCGCCGAACGATTCCCGACGCCGTCCTCGTCATCGTGGGCGGAGGTCCGTACGCGGAGAAGCTGCACGCACTGGCGACCCGGACCGGCGTCGAGGATCACGTGATCTTCACCGGATCGGTCCCAGCCGAAGAACTCTCGGCGTATCACAACATCGCCGACGTCTTCGCGATGCCGTCCCGCACACGCGGGGGAGGGCTCGACGTCGAAGGGCTCGGGATCGTCTACCTCGAGGCGTCGGCCACGGGTGTACCGGTGGTTGCGGGTCTGTCCGGCGGAGCACCGGAGACGGTCGTCGAAGGGGTCACCGGCACGACGGTGGACGGCACCGATGTCGACGCCGTCGCCCTGGCGATCCTGTCGATCCTGGGCGACCGGGCCGCTGCGGCTGAGATGGGCGCTGCCGGACGGCGTTTCGTCGTCGACAACTGGCAGTGGAGTCAGATGGCCGCCCGGTTGCGGCAGTTGCTCTGAGGCTGCTGGCTCTCCGGGGCTGAAATGCGCCCCCTAAATCCACCCCTGAAATGCGCCCCTGCTTTCCGCCCAGCGCAGAAATGCGCCCCTGAAAAGCGCCCTCCACAGCGCCGCCGGCGACATATCGGGCTGTTGCGTAATTGGATGGGTCCGGTCCGGCCTGTCGTGGGTGGTTGGCGGCGGGCTCCGGCGATGATGTGTTGGTGGCCAAGGGTTATCGTCCGGTGCAGCGTGATCAACAGTTTCTGATGCCGCCGAGTATGCGGGAATGGCTGGCGGCTGATGATCCGGTGTGGCTGGTCATCGATACGGTCGCCTCGTTGGATACCTCGGCGGTGCAGGCGGTGCGCAAGACCGGCGGCGCCGGTCGCGCCGCCTATCACCCAGACATGTTGTTGACCCTGTTGATCTGGGGTTGGGCACAAGGTCAACGGTCCTCACGGCAGCTGGAACGGTTATGCCACCGCGACGTCGCCTACCGCATTATTTGCGCTGGTGACGTCCCTGATCACGTGACGATCTCCCGGTTCCGCGCCGACTGCGCACCCGCGATCGAGAACTTGTTCGTTCAAGTGTTGATGCTGTGCTCGCGGGTCGGGATGGGCCAGTTGGGAGTCGTTGCCCTTGACGGCGTCAAGATCGCCTCCAACGCGTCACTGAGCGCCAATCGGACCGAGCAAGGATTGCGCGCAGCGTTGGCCGCCGAGGCTGCTCGTGCCGCGGCCGAACACGAAGCGGCCGATGTCGCCGAGGATGATGCCCATGGTGATGACCGCGGCGATCAGCTTCCCCGGGAGCTCCACGATCCAGGGTCGCGTCACGCCCGGATCACTGAAGCGTTGGCTGACCTGGCTGTCCACAATGAGCAACTCAACGACGCCGAGTCGGCGGCCGCCCAGCGCAAGAACGACCGTGAACAGGCTGGTGAGAAGGCCCAGAAGGCCCGCGAGGAGACGGTACAGCGGGCGCGGGAACGACGGGCCTCTGGCGGGCCCGCCACGGGTAAGGGATCGTTGCCGGTCGAGATCGAGGTCGAGGTGTTGACCGAGTCGTTGGCGCGAGCGATCGCCGTTCACCAGGACAAGATCGACCGCTATCGGCCCGGGCAGCGGGGCCGTAAACCCGGACCGGTCGAGACGAACTACTACGTGCTGCGCGCCCAACGAGCACTCCAGCGGGCACTGGACCGTCAACAGCAGCGCCACGCCAAATCCGCGCCTGACTCAACTCCCACCCCGCCTGCCACCACGACTGCGGCAACGACGTCACGGGCGCCACGGCGCAACATCACCGACCCGCAATCGCGGATGATGCCGTTGCGTGGCGGTGGTTGGCTCCAAGGGTTCAACTGTCAGGCTGTGACCAGCGACGACGGGCTGATCATCGCCACCGGTGTGGGCAACAGTCCCGCCGATGCCCCCACCTTCACCACGATGCTCGACAAAGCCGTCACTGCCGCAACACTCATCGACACCCATCGACCCCACCCGCCGGCGACGACCGGCATCGGGGTGGTCTTGGCCGATGCCGGATATCTATCCGAACACAACCTCACCACCCCCGGACCCGACCGGCTCATCGCGACCGGCAAAAGCCGAGCAGTTTCAGAAGCCGCGCAACACACTCCGACCCACGGGCCACCGCCACCAGACGCCTCGCCGATCGAAGCGATGGCCCACCGGTTGGCCACACCAGAAGGGCATGCGCTTTACCGTCAACGCGCCCACATCGCTGAAACTCCGTTCGGCCACGCCAAACACAACCTCGGATTCCGCCGCTTCACCAGCCGCGGACTCGATAGAGCAGCAGCGGAATTCAGCTTCCACGCCCTCGTCCACAACCTGTTCAAAGCCATCGGAAACCCCGCCCTCACCTGACACACCGCCCGGCCAGCCACTGGCCAACCCGACCCGAACCCGACCCCCACACCAATTACGCAACAGCCCGATATCGCTCGCGGTGCTGCGCTGGGGGGTCGTTCCCAGGGGCGCTTTTCGGACCGGGGCGCAAACCAGGGGCGGATCTCAGGGGCGCTTTTCAGCGGGACCGACGCCCCGGCCCAGCGGCTGGCGGGCGGGCGGTGCCTACGCCTCGGCCGACACCCGTACGACGATCTTCCCGCGCACGTGCCCGGACTGGCTGCGTTCGTGGGCGGCGGAGGCGTCAGGCAGGTCGAAGACCTCGGCGATCTCCGGCTTGAGGTCGCCGGCGTCGCCGAGTCGGCCCAGTTCGGCGAGGTCCGCGGCGTCGGGACGAACCCACACGTACTCGCCCCCGAACTCGTCACGAGCGCGTGCATCGATGATCGAGGCGACCGTGCCGCCGTCGCGGAGAACGTCCGGCACCGAGTCGATTGCGTCACCGCCGACGTAGTCGAGGACGACGTCGACGCCGTCGGGCGCGAGTTCGCGTACCCGGTCGGCGAGACCGTCGCCGTACGTGGTCGGTTCGGCGCCGAGGCTGCGCAGGTAGTCGTGATTGGACTCGGAAGCAGTGCCGATGACCCGGGCGCCCAGCGACTTCGCGATCTGGACCGCGAACGATCCGACGCCGCCGGCGGCGGCATGGACCAGCACGGTGTGGCCCGACTGCACGCCTGCCCGGCGGATGGTCTGGTACGCCGTCAGTCCGGCGAGCGGCACGGCGGCAGCTTCTTCAAACGACCAGCCGGCCGGCTTGTGGGCGAGTGTCCGGACCGGTGCGACGACCAGATCGGCGAACGTACCGCCGGCGACCTCGCCACCGACGAGGTCCTTACGGACGTAACCGAACACCTCGTCGCCGACCTGGAACTCGGGTGTGTCCAGGCCGACCTGTTCGACGACGCCCGCGACATCCCAACCCGGAACCACCGGGAACACGGTGTCCATCACCTCGGCGAGGTGACCTTGGCGGATCTTCCAGTCCACCGGGTTGACGCTGGTGGCGCGCACTCGGACCAGGACTGAGTCCGGTCCGACCTTGGGCGTGGGGAGGTCGGTGAGCTCCAGGACATCGGGGCCGCCGAAGCGGCTGTAGGTGATTGCTCGCATTCAGGCACCAACGGGTGCCCGGGCGGAATCATTCCACCGATGCCGCCGCATGTCCGTCCGGCGGCACCGTCTCACCGCTGGTAGATCGCCTCGATGTCGCCCGAGAACTTCTCGACCACCACGTTGCGCCTGACCTTGAGGGTCGGCGTCATCTCGCCGGTTTCCTCGGTGAAGTCCGACGGTAGGATGCGGAACTTCTTGATGCCCTCCGCGCTCGACACGGTCTTGTTGGCGGCGTCGATCGCCGACTGGACCTCGGCGAGGAGATCGGCGTCGTCGATGAGATCGGCGACCGAGGCCGACTCCGGCTTGCCGTTGCGTTCCTTCCACGCCGGGAAGGCCTCGGGATCGATGGTGATGAGCGCGGCCACGAACGGCTTTGCATCGCCGACGACCATCGCCTGGGAGATGAGGGCGTTGGCGCGGATGACGTCCTCGAGGCCGGCGGGGGAGACGTTCTTGCCGCCCGCGGTCACGATGAGTTCCTTCTTACGGCCGGTGATGGTGATGAAGCCATCGGCGTCGACGGTGCCGAGGTCACCGGTGTGGAACCAGCCGTCGACGATCCCGGAGGCCGTCGCCTCCGGGTTCTGCCAGTACTCGGAGAACACGACGCCGCCCTTGAGGAGGATCTCCCCATCCTCGCCGAGCCGGACGGTATTGCCCGACAACGGCTTTCCGACGGTGCCGATCTTCCACGCCGACGGGGTGTTCACGCTGAACGCGGCCGTCGTCTCGGTCAGGCCGTAGCCCTCGAAGACCGGGATGCCGACGCCGGAGAAGAAATGGCCCAGACGTGCACCGAGCGGGCCGCCGCCCGAGATCGCCATCCCACACTCGCCGCCGAGGGCGGTACGGAGCTTCTTGTAGACCAGCGCGTCGAACAGCGTGTGCTTGAGCTTGAGGCCCAGACCGATCTGGCCCACCTCGCGGGCCTCGGAGTATGCGACCGCGGTCTCGGCCGCGGCGTCGAAGATCTTGCCCTTGCCCCCATCGTGGGCCTTCTGACGCGCAGAGTTGTAGACCTTCTCGAACACTCGCGGCACGGAGAGGATCAGAGACGGTTTGAAAACCGCGAACTCGTCCACGAGGGTCTTGATGTCACTGGTGTGCCCGACCTCGAAGCCGGCCTCGATCGCGACGAGGGTTATCGCGCGGGCGAGCACGTGCGCGAGCGGCAGGAACATCAGCAGGCGCTTCTGGTCGAGCTTGATGAGGTCGTCGAGGAGGTCGCCGGCGAGGACGGCACGCACCTCGGAGAGCATGTTCGCGTGGGTCAGCTCGCATCCCTTGGGGCGGCCGGTGGTGCCCGAGGTGTAGATCAGGGTGGCCGGGTCGCCGGAGCCGAGGGTCGAACGGCGCTTGATGACCTCGTCGTCGTGGACCTCGGCACCGGCGGCGACGAGTTCGTCGAGCGCGCCGGGCGCGTCGGAGCGGTCGATTTGGAAGACCGTGACCGGCTCGGTGAGCGAGTCGATGGATTCGAAGGCGGCACGGTGGCCGTCGTCCTCGAGGATGATCGCGACGGCGCCGGAATCGCGCACGATCCACTCGATCTGGCTCGCCGAGGACGAGTCGTAGATCGGCACGGTGATCGCGCCGGCCGACCAGATGGCGAAGTCGAAGAGATTCCACTCGAGGCGGGTGCGGGAGAGGAGGGCGACGCGGTCGCCCGGGTTGACGCCGGAGGCGATCAGACCCTTGGCGATCGACGAGATGCGTGCTGCGGCATCGGCAGCGGTGATGGGCGTCCACTCGCCGCCCTGCTTCTGGCGGAACACGACGTGCTGAGGTGATCGCTGTGCCAGGTCGAAAATGATGTTCGTGCAGTTCTCGTCATCGGCGATCGAGAACTTCGCAGGCACGCTGTACTCACTCATCGTGGTTACCCTCCAGTAGATGCCGTTCAACCGATCGTATCCCTGCAGCAAATCGCAACGATCACCCACTGCCGTTCGGGTGCACTACCCTGCGCCGACGCGAGTATGTGAAGCTAGTGGGCGTGACGAGCATCCAGGTGGCCGACGAGGTTTTCGTCGCCGCGGCACCACGTCTGGCCGCTGCCGTGGTCGGCGACCCCGCCAACTGGCGGCGATGGTGGCCAGACCTGCGTCTGGCGGTCACCGAAGACCGTGCGGAGCAAGGGGTCCGGTGGCGGGTCGACGGGCCGGTGGCCGGGACGATGGAGATCTGGAACGAAGCGGTCCTCGACGGCTTCATCCTCCATTACTTCCTCCACGCCGAACCGGCAGGCCCTCTGCCCGGTGAACGGGGAGACGACCCTCGCGCCCGTGCCGATGCGCTGGCCGAGGAGAACAAGCGCCGTCGGGTCGCGGGCAAGGACATGTCCTTCGAGGTGAAGCAGCTCCTCGAGGCAGGTCGGCACGTCGGCGGTCCGGCCGCCGGTGCCGAGACCGCGGAGGCCGTGTGATGGCCGATCACACCGAACGCGACATCGTCATCGGCGCCGACGCCGAGGACATTCTCGCCGTCATCTCTGATTTCGAGCACTACCCGGACTGGGTCACCGCGGCGCGCGAGGTCGAGGTGCTGCGCACCGACGACGCCGGGCGCGCGCTCGAGGTGCGGTTCGTGCTCGACGCGGGTGTCCTGCAGGACACGTATGTACTTTCCTACGAGTGGGATCCGGAGGGGACCTCGGTCTCGTGGCGGCTGGTCTCCAGTGATCTGCAGAAGGACCAGCGCGGCCGCTACATCCTGACCCAGCAGGTCCCGGGCTCGACCAAGGTCTCCTATGAGCTCATGGTCGATCTGCAGGTGCCGATGATCGGACAGCTGAAACGCCGTGCGGAGAAGGCGATCACCGATGCCGCGCTGCACGACCTGAAGAAGAGGGTCGAAGGCTGATCGATCTCACACCCATACATGTGGTGCTCGGTCCGGGAGGCTCCGGTGTCTCCGCTGTCGCCGCCGCGGCGGCCTCCCAACGGCCCAGCACGCCTCGGGATTCCCGTCATGCCGTCACCCGGCCGGAGCAGCACACGCTGCTCATCACCATCGACCGCTGGTCGCCGGTACACGACTGGGCCCGGGTCTACCGGCAGCCCGGTGAGCCGGTGGCGGTGTCGAAGTTCCTGCACCTGCTGACCCTCGACCGACTGGATCTGACCGAGCGCACCTGGTCGGCGTTCGTCGACCTCCTCGAGCACACCGCGGGCCGCAGCAAGGCCGTCCTGCCCGGGGTAGGAACCCTCTCCGGCATCGACGCCGCGGAGCTCACCTCGCTCCCGGGTATCGACGACTTCCTGCTGCTGCGTCGTATCCGCGACGAGGCGACGAGCGGGCGGTGGCAACGGATCATCGTCGACTGCTCGGGATGCGGCGACCCGTTGCAGTTCCTGCGCGGGGGATCGGTGCTGAGCCAGGCGCTCAGCCGCTTCTGGCCGCGGCACCGACGCCTCGCGACGGCGTCCGAGCGGCCGGTGATGGCCCCGCTGACCGCCGCCGTCGACGCCATCGACCGCGACTGTGCCGATGTCGCAGAGCTGTTCGCCGACGCGCATGCGGTTGCCGTCCATCTGGTGCTCGGCTCCGACGACCGTGCCCGCCGCCTCGCGGATCACTATCTCGCCGGGGCCGACGTCATGGGACTGCCGCTGACGTCGGTCCAGGTGAACCGTGGCGTGGGTGCGGAGTCCCCCGAGGACCTCGCCGCACACGTCGAGGCGTTGCTCGACGGCCCCGACGGTTGCCGCGGCGTAAGGGTGGCCCTGGTGGACAGGTCCGCCGAGACGATCGATCGCATGGCCCGGCTGCGCAAGCTCGCGGTCCGGCTGCCCGATCCGCACGGCATCGCACGCGGCTCGGCCGCGTCGGTCGTGGAGACCGTCGCCGGGACCGAGACCGCCTTCCGGTTGTCGTGGCCGCAACGCCTGCCCGAACCGGATTCGCTGGCCCTCGGGCGCAGCGGCGACGACCTGCTCGTGACGATCTCCGGCTTCCGCCATCCGGTGCGTCTGCCGTCGGTGTTGCGCCGGTGCACCGTCGTCGACGCGGCGTGGGAGGACGGGCGGTTGACCGTCGGCTTCGTCCCCGACCCCGCGGTCTGGCCGCGCCGGTAGTCGGCGTCGCACGGCCACCGGGTAGGTTCGAAGACCGCCCGGCTCGTGGAGAACACAGACTCGTGGAGATCACACGGTCGGCGGCCACACGGTACGGTGCTGGGACGCCCGTCCACCCAGGGTGGCGGGAGCCAGCGGCATGAGGCCTCCGGGTACCAGCGGCGAGGGGAGAGAACGCGAATGGGCACGGACGAGGGGACGTCACGGGGTGACGGGCCCGGTCGTGACGACCGCGGTGCTGCGCAGGGCGATCCGGTCCGGGACCTCTTACTCGGGTTGGCCGGTCAGATCGACGCGCTGGCAGCTCTCTTCGCAGGTGGTCGGCAGGAAGCGACCGCCGCGGCCTCCGGGTATGCCGCCGCGTTCGGCACCGACGGACCCGTCGGTCATGCGCTGGCCGGTGCGTCGGGGGAGATCAGCACGCTGCTGAGTGAGATCGGTGACCTCGTCGCCCGGCTCCTCGCGGCGGTCATCACCGTCCTCGAGGCCATCGCCGAAGCATTGCGGTCAGCCCCCAGCATGGTCTCCGAACCCCGGCACTACGAGCCGATCGCGGTCCGGATCGGCACCTCCCGACGCTCCGACGCACACAGCGGACCCGACGAGGAGCAGTGATGGGTGAGCTGACGATCGGGATCGACATCGGCGGCACCAGCGTGCGGGCGTCGGTGGTCGACGACCGCGGCACGATGCTCGACACCCTGCGCGCCCAGACCCCGTCGACGGTCGAGGCCCTCGAACACTGTCTGGACCGTCTCGTCGGCGAGCTGACCTCGCGCTGGGACGCGAAGGCCGTCGGGCTCGCGATCGCCGGCTTCCTCACCACCGACCGCAGCATCGTCCGGTTCGCACCCCACCTGCCGTGGCGTGAGGCCCCCGTGGCCGAGGACATGACCCGACGCGTCGGCATCCCGGTGTTCGCCGAACACGACGCCAACGCGGCGGCCGTCGCGGAGGTGCGGTTCGGTGCCGCCGCCCGCGGGCACAACACCGTGGTGCTGGCCATCGGTACCGGTATCGGCGCCGGGTTCGTGATCGACGGCGAGATCTACCGCGGGAGCTACGGCGTCGCACCGGAACTCGGACATCTCACGATCGTCCCCGACGGGCGCGCCTGCGCCTGCGGCAAACGCGGTTGCTGGGAACGGTATTGCAGCGGAACGGCTCTGGTCGACACGGTGGTCGAACTGCTGGCCGACGGTGCGCCCGTGAACGGCGACTGGGGACGCAGCCAACTCGCCGCCGACGTGGCCGCCGACCCCGGTTCACTGACCGGACGCCGGGTCGCGGGTGCGGCCGCCGACGGCGACGCGGTGGCCCTGGCGGCCTTCGCCCGCTTCGCGACCTCCCTGGGGCAGGGGCTGGCGATGATCGCCGACATCTTCGACCCCGACCTGATCGTGCTGGCCGGTGGCGTCGGCGCGGCGTCGGGTCTGTTCCTCGACGAGGCCCGCGAACACTACGCGCGTCAGGTCACCGGTGCCGGCCACCGTCAGCTCGCCCGCATCCGCGGCACCCAGCTCGGCGAGACGGCCGGCGTCGTCGGCGCGGCCGAGGTTGCGCGCCAAGGACTTCGGGCTGCGACGAGTCAGTCTGCGCCGCCGTCGGCCGCCCGCTGACCAAACCGGAGAGGTCGGTACGGTCCGACGCAGGTATGGTCTTGATGTCGGGACCAAGGGGTGAGGGGTTCGGGCAGTGGGGGTCCGATGTCGACAGCGACGTCGGGTCGAGTTCGTGGCGCGGCGAGGAGAGTCTCATGTGGTACTGGGCGTTCAAGTACATCTTCCTGGGACCGATCCTCCGTGTCCTCGGTCGCCCGACCATCGAAGGGCATGAGAACATCCCGACCGACGGGCCCGCGATCCTCGCGAGCAACCACCTGGCGGTGATGGACAGCTTCTTCCTGCCGCTGATGGTCGACCGCCGCATCTACTTCCTCGCCAAGAGCGAATACTTCACCGGCACCGGACTCAAGGGTGCATTCCAGCGGTGGTTCTTCACCGCGGTCGGACAGATCCCCATCGACCGGTCGGGCGCTGCCGCCGCCGAGGGCGCCCTCACCGCAGCCCGCCGCCAGCTCGACAGCGGCAAGCTGATGGGCATGTACCCGGAGGGCACCCGCTCACCCGACGGCCGCCTGTACAAGGGCAAGACCGGGCTCGCACGTCTGGCCATGGACACCGGCGTGCCGGTCATCCCGGTCGCCATGATCGACACCCACAAGTTCAACCCGCCCGGGTCCGTCCTCCCGCGCCCCACCAAGGTGACCGTGCGCATCGGCAAGCCCCTCGACTTCTCCCGCTTCGAGGGCATGGAGGGCAACCGCTACATCGAGCGCGCCGTCACCGACGAGATCATGTACGAGCTCATGCAGCTCTCCGGCCAGCAGTACGTCGACGTCTACGCCGCGAGCCTCAAGAACAAGGCGCCGGCGGTCGAGTCGCCGGCCGCCGACGCTGCCTGAGCAGGGATACGGTTCGGCCCTGCGAGGCTCGCTGCGCTCGCACCTCAGGGAGCGAGGGGGGCGCTGCGCTCGCACCTCAGGGAGCGAGGGGCGCTCGCGCTGAGGGAACAACAGAGCGAGCCGGCTATCCCGCTTCGCCCACGCGCGCCTCGTCGAGGACGACGCACAGCTCGGGAATCCAGTCGCGATCGGCGGGGACGACGTCGTCGAGGTCGAGCCGGCGCAGTTCGTCGGCCGTGAACCACTGCATGTCAAGGTGTTCCAGCGCGACCGGGGTGCCGCCGCGGAGGTGTGCCCGGTAGGCGTGCAGGACGAGGCCGTTGGGCAGGGTCACCGGCTTCCCGACACCGTCGCCCGCCTCGACCTCGGCGCCGAGCTCTTCACGAATCTCCCGGGCGAGGGCGGCCGCGTGGGTCTCGCCCGATTCGACTCGGCCGCCGGGCAGTTCCCACTTGCCGGCGAGGTCGGCCGGATGGGCGCGCTGGGCGAGCAGCACCCGACCGCCGTCGACGATGGCCGCGGCCACCACGTCCTTCGGACGGTCGTCGGTCTCCGCGGCGCCGCGCGCGGAACGGGTCGCGATCAACCAACCCATCGTGACGAACGTGGCGATCGTCCAGGCCGCGCCGAACACGGCCTCGACGGCGGCAGGCGGCACGGGGCCGTATTCGATGAGGACGCGCAGGATCCACGGGATGCCGAGGCCGGCGACCACGAGCCACAGACCGAGGATCGCGCGGGCACCGGGGCGTCGGGCGCCTGCACCGTGCACCAGCCAGATGCCCAGCGGAACGACCCAGACCCAGTGGTGGACCCAGGAGATGGGCGAGATCAGCAGTCCGAAGAACTGCACGACGAGCAGGACGCCGAGCGCGTCGGACACCGCGCGCCAGGTGAACACGACCACCACGGTGGCGACCAGGACACCGAGGAACCAGATCCAGCCGGTACCGACGTCGAAGCCGACGAACCGCGACAGCGTCCCGCGCAGACTCTGGTTGATGACCGCCTCGACGGGGCCGATCCGTTCGGCGTCCCCGAAGAGGGTGCCGTAGTAGGTCCGGGTGACCTCCGGGAAGAGCAGCAGACAGCCGAGGACGGTGAAGACGAAGGCGAACGCCGCCGACAGCGCGCCCCACGGCTTGCGGACGACGAGGTACCAGAGGCCGCTGATCGCCGGGGTGAGCTTGATGCCGGCCATCAGACCGATCAGCGCTCCACCCGCGAGCACACCGCGTTCGCTCGGGGTCCCGTCGGCGCGGCGTGCCCAGGAGATCGCCAGCAGGGTGCCGAGCATGAGGAAGACGTTGATCTGGCCGTAGTCCAGGGTCACCCGGACCGGTTCGCACCAGATGGCCGGTGCGGTCCACAGCGCGGCGAGCGCGTGGACGTCGGTGGTGCGGCCGCAGAGTCGGAGCGAGAGGACCACGCACGCGTAGAGGGCCGCGAAGGTCGCGAGCTGCCAGCCGATCGCCACGACGTCCCACGGGATCAGCGACAGGGGATAGAGGACCACCGCGGCGAACGGCGGATAGGTGAAGGGGAGCGCGAAGTCCGTCTCACCGGAATAGGTGAACAAATAGAGCGACCCGTCGGCGAGACCCGCCGAACCGTCGCGGTAAACGTGCAGGTCCACGAAGTTCCTGCCGTTCACGGTCAGCGTGTCCCAGACGAGCCGCGCGATGATCGACGCCGCCAGGAGAGCGGTCGCCAGCACAGACCTGGAGCGCACGAATTACCAGGGTAGCCAGCAAAGGACGGCAATGGCGAAACGTGACTCGTCCGGGCGCGTATCCGCGCCCCATCTCGCCGCGCGTCGAGGCCGTCCGGGGCGGGTGTGAATACTGTCCCCATGCGGTTCTTCTACGACTCGGAGTTCATCGAAGACGGAAACACCATCGAGCTGGTCTCGATCGGGGTCGTCGGCGAGGACGGCCGTGAGTTCTACGCGGTGTCCACCGAGTTCGACCCCGGCCGCGCGGGCGACTGGGTGCGCGCCAACGTGCTGCCCAAGCTGCCGTCCCCGTCGTCGCCGGTCTGGAAGGGCCGTCGACGCATCCGCGAGGACCTCCTCGAGTTCCTCACCGCGGACGGGACCGACATCGAACTGTGGGCGTGGATCGGTGCCTACGACCACGTCGTCATGTGCCAGATGTGGGGTCCGATGACCGCGCTGCCCCGTCCCATCCCGCGTTTCACCCGCGAACTCCGCCAGCACTGGGAGGCCGCCGGACGTCCCGCACTCCCGCCGGCGCCGTCCGACGCCCACGACGCACTGAGCGACGCGCGACACAACCTGCGGCGCTGGGAGGCGATCGAGAAGGCCCGTCTCGACCCGCGTGGCTGACCCCGCGTAAATCGCCGGGGAGCCTGCTTTACGCTGGAACAGTGGTGAACTGGACCGTAGACGTTCCTATCGACGAACTCCCCGAACTGCCGCCGCTGCCCGGTGGCCTCCAGGAGCGTTTCGACGACGCGATGAGCCGCCCCGCGCTGCAACAGCCGAGCTGGCCCGCCGAGGAAGCACGCAAGATCCGCACCGTCCTGGAGTCGGTGCCGCCGATCTGCATGCCCGCCGAGGTCCAGTCGCTGTCGTCGCAGCTGGCCGACGTGGCCGAGGGACGCGCCTTCCTGCTGCAGGGCGGTGACTGTGCGGAGACCTTCGCCGACAACACCGAACCCCACATCAAGGCCAACATCCGGACGCTGCTGCAGATGGCCGTCGTCCTCACCTACGGCGCGAGCATGCCGGTGGTCAAGGTCGCGCGTATCGCCGGTCAGTACGCCAAGCCGCGGTCGTCGAACGTCGACGCCCTGGGCCTGCCGTCCTACCGCGGCGACATGGTCAACGGGTTCCCGGCCGACGAGGCCGTGCGCCAGCACGATCCGTCGCGTCTGGTGCGCGCCTATGCGAATGCGGCCGCGGCCATGAACCTGGTCCGGGCACTCACCCAGGCCGAGGCCGACCTGCACCGCGTCCACGACTGGAACCGCGAGTTCGTACGGACCTCGCCCGCCGGCGCCCGCTACGAGGCACTGGCCTCGGAGATCGACCGCGGCCTGCGGTTCATGGACGCCTGTGGCGTCACCGACTCGAGCCTCCACTCCGCGTCGATCTTCGCCTCGCACGAGGCGCTCGTCCTCGACTACGAGCGCGCCATGCTGCGCCTCGCCGACGCCCCGGACAAGGACGCGCAGGAAAAGGTCCTCTACGACCTGTCCGCACACTTCCTGTGGATCGGTGAGCGCACCCGCCAGCTCGACGGCGCGCACATCGCCTTCGCCGAACTGATCAACAACCCGATCGGTGTGAAGATCGGTCCGACGACGACGCCCGAGCAGGCCGTCGAATACGTCGAGCGTCTCGATCCGCACAACGTCCCCGGCCGCCTGACCCTCGTGGCCCGCATGGGCAACGGCAAGGTGCGCGAGGTGCTCCCGGCGATCGTCGCCGCCGTCGAGGCGACCGGACACAAGGTCATCTGGCAGTGCGACCCCATGCACGGAAACACCCACGAAGCGTCGACCGGCTTCAAGACGCGTCACTTCGACCGCATCGTCGACGAGGTGCAGGGCTTCTTCGAGGTCCACCGCGCGCTCGGCAGCCACCCCGGTGGCGTGCACGTCGAGCTGACCGGTGAGGACGTCACCGAATGTCTCGGTGGCGCACAGGAGATCTCGGATCTCGACCTCGCCGGCCGCTACGAGACCGCCTGCGACCCGCGCCTCAACACCCAGCAGTCGCTGGAGCTGGCATTCCTCGTCGCGGAGATGCTGCGCGGCTGAGGTTCAGCCGATCGTGAGATAGGTGCTGCCGACCCAGAACCCGGCAGCACCGAGGCCCACGGCGAGCAACAGCACCAGGAGAATCCACAGGAACGCGCCCAGTCGCCCGCCTCCGCTCAGGTCGGGTTCGAGCGGGTCCTGGTCGCGCGCGGCGACGACGCCTCGGCCCCGTGAATCCGCCCGGTTCTCGCGCCCACGCGCGGGCGCGGGCCGATCATCCGCGTCGCCGACCCCGGCGACCGGGCGGACCGGTGCCGCGGGGGAATCCGGCGACGACGATCCGGGCTCGTAGGGCCCCGGAGCCGACTGGACCCGGGTGTCGTGGCCGACCGCACCGGCTGCGTGGTAGCGCGACTTCATCTCTCGCTCACGGGACCGCTTCGGTGCGGGCACCGTGAAGGGCGGCAGGTCGAGGTCGTCGGCGGCCGCGAGCAGCGCATGCTGCATCTCGAAACCGTCGGCGAAGCGGTCGGCCGGATTGCGTTCCGTCGCGCGCAGCACGATCTCGTCGAACTCCGCGGGGACGCCGGCGATCACGTCACCCGGGGCGGGGACGTCGTAGGTGAGTCGCTGGTAGGCCAGTGACAGCGGCGAGTCCCCGTGGAAAGGGGTTCGGCCGGTGAGCAATTCGAACATCATCACGCCCATGGAGTAGACGTCGCTACGGGCGTCGGCGTGGGTGGACTCGACCTGTTCGGGGGACAGGTAGGCGGCGGTGCCGAGGATGACGCTGGCCGAGGTGACCCCTGCCTCGGCGACGGCGCGTACGAGACCGAAGTCGGCGACCTTGACCTCGCCGGCGTCGGAGATCAGCACGTTCTCCGGCTTGACGTCGCGGTGAACGAGGCCCGCGGCATGCGCCGTCCCGAGGCCGCCGAGCACGGGTTCGGCGACGGCGACCACCGCATGCGGCGGCATCGGACCTCGTTCGCGGAGGAGCTCACGAAGGCTGCCGCCGTCGACGAGTTCCATGACCAGGAAGGCGATGCCGTTGTCGATGCCCTGGTCGTAGACCGCGACGAGACCCGGGTGTTTGAGGCCGGCGACCGCACGCGCCTCGAACTCGAAGCGGCGCAGGAACTGCGGGTCGCCCGAGTACCGGGAGTCCATCACCTTGACCGCGACCTCGCGTCCGAGCCGGAGGTCGACACCGAGGTAGACCGCCGACATTCCGCCCCGCGCGATGGGGGCGTCGATGCGATACCGGTCCTCGAGGACGGTCCCGAGCATCGGGTCGACGGGGGAGTTCACCCCGCTGAATCTACCTGCAGGACCAGACCGTCGGCGTCATCACCGCGTGTGACCCACCCCGGGTGTCGGCGGTCGCGACACCGCGCGCGGAGATCGACGGTTTCATCGTGCCCGGATGTACGGCTACGCTTCTCCCCGTGGGTTCCATTCCGTTGTCGCCTGACACCCTGTCCGCTGATGTCGAGATGCTGTCGGTCGACGAGGTCGCCGACCGGCTCGCGGTGTCAACCAACCGGGTGCGCACACTCATCCGCGACCACAACCTGCTCGCCGTCTCCCGCGGTGGGCATCCGGTCATTCCGGCGGTGTTCTTCGACGACGAGGGCGTCGTCAAACACTTCTACGGTCTCGTCGGGGTCCTGCTCGACGGCGGTTTCACCCGCGACGAGGCGATGAACTGGTTGTTCACCGTGCACGAAGACCTCGACCTGTATCCGGCCGCGGCGCTGCACACCGACTCCGCCCGCGAGGTCATCCGCCGGGCGCAGGCTCAGGCTTTCTGACCTCGCCGGCCGCTGGTTCCTCCGGTGCGCCGGTCCGGTCCGCGCCCCACGCCCATCGGCCGAACCGGCCGAGCCGCAAGGGGTCCGGACGCAGCAGCGACCAGGCGGCGAGTCCCGCGAGCAGGAACGCCAGCGTGAGTTCGAAGGGCTTGTAGAAGACGATCGCGTCGTCCGGCTGGAACACGATGAGCATGAACGTCGACGCCCCGACCACGGTCGCGCGCGCCCACGGCGGGAGGGTGAACGCCACCGCGATCGCCAGCGCCCACGTGTAATACCAGGGGAGCGTGGACGGCTCGAGCAGGAGCACGGCCAGCATCGCCCACGCCATCCCGGCGACCGCATCCCTCTCGTTGCGCCGGTGACGCCACCACAGGGCGACGAGGGTGACCGCGAGGACCACGGACCCGATCGCGCGCGTGATCTCCAGCACCGGTTGCAGATTGAGTGCGACGAACGGTGCGGCGACCAGCGTGACGAGATGCGCGACGAAGGTCGGGATGGTGAACCAGTTGATGATCACGTCGGCCCAGCCCAGTCCCGTCAGCCAGCCCAATCCCAGGCCCACCAGCAGGGTCCAGAGTCCGAACACCGCAACCGAGATGCCGACGATCGCGGCGAAGACGCCGACGACGTCGCGGGCGGTCACCTGCCGGCGGGAGCGTATGTGGGACAGCCAGATCCAGAGCACGAACGGCACCGCGATCCCGGCGGTGATCTTGATCGACACGGCGAGCGCGAGGACCGCGGTGCCGGCGACGTGCCGTCCACTGACGACCAGGACGACACCGGTGGTCAGCACGCCGGCCATCAGGAGTTCGACGTGGGGTCCCGCGACGAGATGGATGAGGACCATCGGATTGAACAGCGCCAGCCACAGTCCCGCCTGCGGCGAGGCGCCGAAATGGCGTGCGAGTCGCGGGATCGCCCACAGCGACAAGAACAGTCCGGGTAGGAGGACGAGTCGCACCGCGAGGATGCCCGCGACGACGTGGTCGCCGGTCACCTCGGTGACGACGCGCAGCAGACCCATGGTGAACGGCCCGTACGGCGCCGTGGTGGTGGCCCAGACCGTGGCCATGCTGTCGACGAGCGGGCCCGGATGGTGGGCCGGACCGTCGGCGTAGGGGTTGAACCCGGCACCGAACACCGCCCCCTGCGCGAGGTAGGCGTAGACGTCGCGGCTGTAGACCGGCACGGCCACGAGCAGCGGCGCCGCCCAGACGAGCAGCCATCGCTGCAGGGTCCTGACGGACGGGGAGTCCGCGGCCCCCCGGGCGGTCCGACGGCCGAGCCGGACCCAGGCGAACACCATGAGGAAGACGCCGAGCCAGAAGAAGGTACCGAAGAGGTTCTTGCCGTGACCGTAAGTGATCCAGCTGAGTCCCAGGTCGGCGAGTGTCGTCGTGTTGCGGGGCGGGTCGCCGACGCCGAAACTGCCCACGCACACCAGAATCGCGCCGATTGCGCCGGTGATCAGATCGCCGCGTGCGGTCCGGTCAGCGACGTCCGGGCGAGTGGGCGTCGGAGTCGATGCCTTCACGCGGGAGTTCACGCCTCGCGATGCGCGGTCCGGTGGGCGACCGCGGTGAGTTCGCTGCGGATGTCGTCGCCGATGTCGGCGGTGTCCAGTGCGCCGAGGGCGGCGCCGAGGAGGTCGTCGATCTGGCCCTCCATCTCGGCGACCGCGCCGACGTCGACGAGAAGCGCTCGCGCGGAGCCGAGTTCGTCCTCGTCGAGCGGGCGACCGATGAAGTCCCGCAAGCGGTTCCCGAGGGCGGGGTCGGAGTCGTCGGCGCGTCGTAGGGCGGTGGCCAGGAGAGCCGTGCGCTTGCCCGAGACCAGGTCGTCACCCGACGGCTTGCCGGTCCGCTCGGGGTTGCCGAAGACGCCGAGCTGATCGTCGCGCAACTGGAAGGCGATACCGAGGTCGTGCCCGATCTTCCGCAGCGTCGCGACCAGAATCTCCGACGCCCCGGCGAGACGTGCCCCGAGCTCGAGCGGGCGGGCCACCGTATAGGCGGCGGTCTTGAACTCCATCACGCGATACGCGGCGGCTGCCGAGTCGTCGCCGCTGGCCTCGTTCACGATGTCGAGGAACTGGCCGCCGAGCACCTCGGTGCGCATCGCCGCCCAGGTGGCGCCGACGGCCGGCGGGAGAGCGCGGTACCGGGAGGTGTCCGAAACCCCCGGCCGATGATCGTGCACGAGGTCGTCGGCCCACGCGAGCGCGAGGTCTCCGGCCAGGATCGCCGCGGCCACCCCGTGGCCGGCGGCGTCGCCGGCCCAGGAGGCGGCGGCATGCCGCGACTGGAAGACACGGTGCAGCGTCGGGTGCCCGCGCCGGGTGTCGGACTGATCGATGATGTCGTCGTGGATCAGGGCGCACGCCTGCACGAGTTCGAGGGCCGCACCCACCCGCAGGGCGTCGCTGGCCTCACGGCCGACGCTCGACGCCGCGTCGGAGTCGGCGCGACCCGATTCGGTCATACCGCACCGCCATCCGGCGAAGGCGAAGACCGGCCGGATGCGCTTGCCGCCCTGCAGGACGAAGTCGCGGACCAGTTCGGCCGCGGTGCCGACCACCGGGGCGATCTCGGCCGCGGCGGGGACCGCGACGTCGAAGAAACTGCGCAATTCGGTCTCGACGGCCGCCGGGACCGCATCGAGCGAGGTCGGCGTGGGGGAGGCGGAGGTCACCCTGCCAGGCTATGCGAATCGCTATCTACACTGTTCGGGTGACCCCAACCGCTCCGGCACCCTCGATCGTCGAACGCCTGTCCGCCCCGCACCGTGGACCGGTGCCGTTCTCCGTCGAGTTCATGCCCCCGCGCGACGCCGAAGGCGAAGCCCGGCTGTGGCGCGCGGTGCGGATCTTCGAGCGGTTGTCCCCGGCCTTCGTGTCGATGACCTACGGTGCCGGCGGTTCGACGCGCGACCGCACGGTCCGCATCACCGGCGAGCTCGCCGCCCAGACCACCCTGCTGCCGGTGGCGCACCTGACCGCGGTCAACCACAGTATCGCCGAACTGCGCGCACTCGTCGGCGCGTACGCCGATCAGGGCATCGCGAACATCCTCGCGTTGCGCGGCGACCCGCCGGGCGATCCGCTCGGCGAGTGGATCGCCCATCCCGAGGGCGTCGAATACGCCGAGGAGCTGGTCCATCTCATCGACACCCTCGGCGACTTCCACGTCGGGGTGGCGTCGTTCCCGGAGGGCCATCACCGTGCCCCCGACCTCGAGCACGACACCCGCAACCTGGTGAACAAGCTCCGCGCGGGTGCCGAGTACTCGATCACCCAGATGTTCTTCGACGTCGAGGACTACCTGCGTCTGCGCGACCGGGTGCAGGCCGCCGACCCCGAGCAGGGTGCCAAGCCGATCATCCCGGGCATCATGCCGGTGACGTCGCTGGCCAGCATCAAGCGCATGGCCGAGCTGTCCGGTTCGGTGATCCCGCCGAAGGTGGTGGAGCGATTCACCAAGGCCGCGGGCGATGGTCCCGAGGAGGATCGTGCGACGGTTCGCGCCGTCGGCATCGACTTCGCCACCGAGACCGCGGAACGGCTCATCGCCGAGGGCGCACCGTGCCTGCACTTCTGCAGCCTCAACTTCGCCAAGGCGACTTCAGAGGTACTCGGCCGCCTCGGCGTGGACGTCGACGCCGCGCTCCACGTCCCCGCCTGACCCTGGAACCTGGCTGTTCGGGTCCTAACTCTTCTCGGGCGCTGTCGAGGCCTTCGGGTCAGCGGCCGCCGAGAGTCCCTCACCCGACAGGGTCGACGGTGCGGTGTTGGTGGCGACCGGTCGTCCCGGGCGCGGGCCGCGGTACCGCTTCGCATAGGCGAGCCGCGCGATGATCAGCACCGCGATGAGACACACGATGGCGACGAACCAGGACCAGCTGCTGACCGCGGCGGTCGCGGGATCCGGGTAGGTGGCATCGGCGGTGAAGTCCGACGGCTCGCCCGGAGCCGGGGTCCAGGTGACCGTCGACTCGCCGACCTGGTCGCCGTTGGTCGCCGTCACCGGCCCGCCGAAGGTGACCGTCAGCTGGACGAAGTCGCGACCCGGGATGAGTTCGGACAGGTCGGTGTCACCGCGGAAACGAACCACCTCGCCGCTGCGCTTGGCGGTGAGGTCCATCGTCAGCGAGGTGTCGCCGTAGGCGTCGGCGATGATGTCGCCGAGCTGGCCGAACTGGCCGGCGGTGAGATCGGAGAAACTCGCGCGGCTGCCCACGCGGGTGACCGCCTCCTCGCCGTTCCCGGCGTCCCCGCTGCGGTCATCGCGGTCGGCGGACCCCGATGGGGCAGCCGACTCCTCGGGTGTCTCCTTGTACTCGGTCACCGAGACCTGCCCCATCATCGACTCGGGGAGATCCAGCTGCGGAGCGCCACGGGGATTGTCCGGTGACGTCGCGACGATGACACTGCCCGAATACCGATCGCCCACCGTCGTCGAACGCTCCAGGCAGCCGGCCATCAGCGGCGACAGAAGGAGAGTCACGACCGCCACCGCCAGCGGCATCAGCCGGCGGGGTCGGGACTGACCGCGGGAGGACTTCGGTGCACCCTGCTCGGGAATCGACAATCGCACGCTGCTCATCGTGCCAGACACTCAGCTGAACAAACGTCTCCTACGCAGTGCGGCGTGCCCGGCGATGTAACCGCTCGCGCCCGTCACCCCGCCGCCCGGGTGGGTCGACGCCCCGGCCAGGAACAGTCCGTCGGCGCCGGGGACGCGATGGCCCGCCAGGTCGGGGGTCGGTCGCCACATGAACATCTGGTCGATCGACATCTCGACATGCATGATGTTGCCGCCGATCAGGCCCAGCTCGGACTCGAGATCCTCGGGGGTCTGGATGTACCGGTGTGCGATGGACTCCGCGAAACCCGGTGCATGACGGTCGACTTCGTCGCAGACCGCGGCCGCCGCCTGTGCCCCCAGCGTCGACCAGTCGCCCCCGGCGAGCCGATAGGGGTGCCACTGTGCCCACAGGTTGATCGCGTGCCTGCCCTCCGGGGCGAGGGTGGGGTCGATCGCCGAGAAGCTCATCGCCACCACCGCGGGCCGCGGCGGTAGTGCACCGACCGCCGCAGCGGCGTGCGCACGGATCAGGTGCGCACGGTCGGTGACCAGCAGGCCGAGTGCCGAGTGGACGCCGTGGACGGGCAGGTCGTCGGGGAGGTCGCGGTAGACGGGCAGCGCGGTCGTGCCGAGACGCACCGCCATCCCGATCCCGCTGCCGACGACGATGTCGCGTCGCCAGCGGTCGATGGTCCCGGCGTCGAAACCGCCCGCCGCCAGCAGGTCCAGGGTCGCCAGCACGTGGCAGGCGTTGATCACGGTCGGTGTGCACCGACGCTCGCCGGATTCGGTCTGCACCCGCCAGTGGTCACCGCACCGGGTGATCGAGACGGCCGGGTCCCCGCACACGATCCGGCCGCCGTCGGCGCCGATGCGGTGGACGAGCGCATCGGTCAGCGCACCGCTGCCGCCGATCGCGCGGCCGGGCGGGATGAGATGCATCAGGGCGGCGAACCCGACCATCGGCGCGGTGCCGGGTGCGTTCATCGGCGGTCCCGACTGCGCACCGAACCAGGCGAGCCCGGCCTTGAGCTGTTCGGAGTCGAAGTATCGGTCGAGGAGCGAGTCGCCGGACGCCATGAGTTCGGCGGTGAGATTCAGCATCGCGCCGCTGCGGCGTCCGATCAGGCCGGTGCGTTCGGTGGTGGCCGTCGAACCGAGACCGGCGAACGCCCGCCCGAACTGTCCCATCGACGCGGGTCGGTAGAAGACGTCCATGACGGCCCGCGCGCGCGGCGTCCAGGTCTCGACGAACTGCCGGTATGCCGCGGCATCCTTTGCGCCGCAAGATCGTTCGATGGAGACGCACGTGGCGTCGAGATCGGTGCGGAAAACGATCGCCGGGGCCGTGTCGGTCGCCGGCACGAAGGCCCAGGGGTCGCAGTCGACGTACCGGAGTCCGTGCGAGGCGAGGTCGAGGTCGTCGAGAACGGGGGAGTGCCGGATCATCAGGTGCGCCGAGGAACCGCGATCGATGCGGTGCCCCGGGAAACGTTCGACGGTCGACACCGCCCCGCCGGGGATGTCGTCGCGTTCGAAGACCTCGACGTCGCGACCGGCCTTCGCGAGGTAGGCCGCGGCGATCAGGCCGTTGTGGCCGCCGCCGACGACCACCGCGTCGCGCCGCTCCCCGTGCCCGCTCATGCGTGTTCCGTGCCGTGCGCTGTCGTCTTTGTCTGTGCCATGCCCTCTATCTTCCGGATGGTGGGGGACCGGGGGGCGGCGGTTGCAGATTCAGCGGCAACGGACGGCCGAGGAACGCGAACGGACGGGGGTCGCCGGTGAAGGTGAAATGCCGGAGCACGTCCGTGAAGCCCATCCGCCGGTACAGCGACCACGCCCGGTTCTGTTCGGCGGGGATCTCCGGCGTAGACAGGAGGACATGACGTTCGGGCCGCTCGGCGAGGAGCCGTGCCAGCAGCAACTGTCCGATGCCGCGTCCCTGTGCGGTGGGATGAACGTGGAGCTCGGTCAGCTCGAAGTAGTCCCGGGCGATCATCTCGATGTCCGCGGGCGAGCGTCCGGTCTGCCGCAGCCCGAGCCGGAGCTGCTGATTCCACCACTGTCCGGTCGCGCCGGTGTAGCCGTACGCGATGCCGACCAGGACGTCGTCGGGACCCGTACCCACCGGCGGTCCGACCCGGCGACGGGACGTCGGCATCGACTGCACCTCGTGCGGGGGCAGGGTGGCGACCGCGCCGATCGCGCGCCAGCCCGGCCGGGCGATGTGCTCGCGCCACAGGGACGCTCGATGCATCTCGGTCCCGCGGGGATATCCCATCGCGGTCACGTAGACGTCGAGAGCGGGCTCCAGCCACACGCGGGAGTCCTGACCACTGAGGTTCACCAGCCGGAGCGTCAACGTCGGGTCGCTTCCGGGTTCACCGAGCGGGCCCGCACCGCCCCGGCCATGCGTTCTCCGACCATCTGGCGTGACTGTCCTCTCGGTACGGCGGACTCCGCGGAATCGGGTCGCGGGACCCGGTGTTGAAGAAGGATGCGGGCGCGGACCCACGCCTTGAAGAGACGCGCGCCGCTAGCTATATTGAACGTGTCGAACGGGTGTTCGATGAATGTGCCTCCGCAAGCTGTTCGCGTTCATCCCGACGACATGACGGTCCGGTGGCGGACGAGGGAAGCGTCTGCCACCGGACACCGTCGCCAGCGAGTGAGGAGGATGCCATGCCCGGACGGCCCACATCCCGCCGGTCCGCCCCCGTCGACCCGGTGATGGTCGGACGTGCGCGCGACCTCCTCCAGCGCGCCCATCTCCTCCTCGACAACGCCGACGGCGTCTCCGACGACGCCGAGCGATTTCGGCAGTTCTATCTCGTCGCCCTCCGTGCGGCAGGCGCCGCGCTCGCGATCGGCGAGCCGGCCGGCCCCGCCCGTCGCAAGACGTCGAACGCCTGGACCCGCATCGGAGTTGTCGCTCCCGACCTCGCCCCGCTGGCCGCGCGCTTCGCCACGCTGTCGCCCGTCCGGATGAAGATCGAGTCGGGGATCATCCGAACACTCGACCCCGACAGTGTCGCCGGCATGCGACTCCTCGTCCTTGATTTCCTCCGCCGGGTCGAGACCTTGGTCATTGCTTACGAGCAAGGCAAATTCGGGACAGAGGAGCCCCAAATCGGGCGAACTGCGTGAGGCCGGACACACATTCGGCGTTCCGTTGTCGTTCCGGTATGTGCATCCGGACCAACAACAGCGAGTAATGGTGGTCGCGGCTGATTTCACCTCGTATCATGGGAGAATAAGGCGCAGACGCCTCACCGGTCGCGGTTGACCGTCGTCGGCGTCGCGGATCAGGGAGAAGGAGGGTCGGTGCCACTTTCGGAGCACGAGCAACGCATGCTCGAACAGATCGAGAGCGCTCTGTACGCGGAAGACCCCAAGTTTGCGTCCAGTGTCAAGCGTCGTCGGCTGGGTAAGTCGAGTGGCCGTCGTCGCCTACAGGCGGTGGCCATCTTCGTCGTCGGCCTCGTGATGCTCGTCGGCGGTCTCATCGTCAAGATCGACATCGGGGGATTCCCGATCGTCAGCCTCCTCGGCTTCCTGGTGATGTTCGGCGCCGGTCTCTTCGCCCTCTGGGGTGACGACCTCGCCGACTCCGCGACGTCCGCGCCGCGTGCCGGAGGCAAGAAGCAGTCCGGGTCCGGCTCCAAGCGCAAGCTGTCGGAGCGGATGGAAGAACGATTCAACCGTCGGTTCGAGCAGGAGTAGATCCCCGGCCGGCCTGAAGGCCACGACTCATCCGGAGCCGCGCACCCCAGTGGGTGCGCGGCTCTTTCGTATGCGCGATCCAGCGCGCTCCCGGCCGTGCGCCCCACGCGCCCCACCGTCACCCACTCCCGGGCCCCACCTTCCCCCACCGGGGGTCCCCACTTTGCCCCACTTATGACGGAACTGCTGGTCGCACGGGTATCGGGCACCTCAGGAAACACGTCTGCCACACGGCTCCGGGAGGTGTAGACGCGCGTTTGCGCACGGGACACGCACGAAGTTCCACACATTTTGCCCGCTTGAACTGGGGATTTGCTGAACGTGGGAGATCGTGTGGGCCTCTGGGGTGGAAAGTGGAGGAAAGTGGGGTACTGTGGCAGCACTGGGTGAGGCGATCCGGAGCGCGGAACCCAGGGGCGGGAGGTGTCGACATGTCTGTGCGATTCGTCGGCACCTACACGCCCAAATTGGACGACAAAGGGCGACTCACGTTGCCCGCGAAGTTCCGCGATGCACTGGCAGGAGGGGTAGTGGTCACCAAAGGCCAAGACCACAGCTTGTCGGTGTATCGGACCGAAGAGTTCGATGCGATCGCGGCGAGGATCGTCGAGGCGTCACGCAACGACCCTGACCTGCGTGCGTTTCAGAGGACCTTCTTCGCCGGTTCGGAAGAACAGCGACCGGACGGCCAGGGCAGGATCAGCCTGTCCTCCGACCATCGCATCTATGCGGGACTGTCCAAGGAGTGCGTGGTGTTCGGCAGCTTCGATCACCTCGAGATCTGGGATTCGGCCGCATGGGACGAGTACCAGACGCAGCACGAGGAGAACTTCTCGGCAGCCAACTCGGCCGCGTTGAACGCGGTCTTGTAGCCGAGAGGGGACGGGGCTGAGCGGTACTCGGGCTTCGGGTGGCACGAGGCCCCGATCCGGTCCGACCCTGGCGTACTTCCCCAACGCCAGGTACGGAATCGGATCGGGACCTCGCTCCATCCGGGGCGCGGCCCGACGGTGATCCGCCGTCCCGCCCGCGACATGACACTCCTCCGACAAGTCCTTCGCACCGAAACGCCGACTCTGCCGACCGACATGGCCGACACGCCGATGGGGGCCCTCCGTGGATGACACTGGTGACGACACTCGCCGCTCGGGCGAGTTCGGCCACATCCCGGTCATGGGCCGGCGGATCGTCGAATTGCTCACCCCGGCACTGGAATCAGAAGACCGGCGGGTGTTCCTGGATGCGACGCTCGGCGCCGGTGGGCACAGCGAACTCATCCTGAACACATTCCCCAACGTGCACCTCGTCGGCATCGACCGCGACGCCTCCGCCCTGGACATCGCGCGACGCAGGCTCGCGCCGCACGCGGACCGGATATCCCTGCACCAGGCCACCTTCCACGAGATCGCCGACGTCCTCGACGACGCCGGTGAGGAATCCATCGACGCCGCGCTGTTCGACCTCGGCGTCTCGTCGATGCAGCTCGACCAGGCCGGCCGGGGATTCGCCTACTCGGTCGACGCGCCCCTGGACATGCGGATGAACTCCGACGACCCCCTCACCGCGGCGGACGTCCTCAACACCTACGGTCACGGCGAGTTGGCCCGTGTGCTCTCCGAATACGGGGAGGAGCGCTTCGCCGGCAAGATCGCCTCGGCGGTCCTGCGTGAGCGCGAGAAAGAACCCTTCACGACGAGTGCGCGCCTCGTCGAACTGCTCTACGCCACCATCCCGGCGGCGACACGGCGTACCGGCGGCCACCCGGCCAAGCGAACATTCCAGGCCCTGCGTATCGAGGTCAACCACGAACTCGACGTCCTCCGTGAGGCGTTGCCGACCGCGCTGTCGGTGCTCACGGTCGGCGGTCGTGTCGCGGTGATGAGCTACCAGTCGCTCGAGGACCGGATCGTCAAGCGGGAGTTCGCAGCTCGTACGACCTCGACCTCCCCGCCCGGCCTGCCCGTCGAGTTGCCGGGCACCGCCGCGGAGTTCCGCCTCGTGACCCGTGGCGCCGAGCGTCCCGACGACGAGGAACTGTCCATCAATCCGCGATCGGCACCGGTGCGAGTCCGGGCGGTCGAACGAGTCGAGAAGAAGGGCTGATCATGACGATCCTGCACGACGCCCCTCGTCGTCCCGGCTCCGGCCGTTCCGACGACAAGCGTTCCGGCACAGCCCGTTCCGGAGCAACCCGCTCCGACGCCGGGCGGTCGGATGCCGAGCGTGACAGTCGGCGGTCGCGGCGTGCACGCATCGAATCCGAACGCGCGACCCGTTCGCGGGCTGCCCAACGCGCGCTGGACCGGCGCCACAAGCGCATGGCCACCGGTGCGAGCGCACCACGCGCGGCCCGCGGCGGGTTGTCGATGTCCGGTGTCTCGCTCCGGGAACGGTTGCAGCACACACCTTTCGTGGTCCCGGTCATCGCGCTGCTGGTCCTGGGCCTCGGTCTGAGCCTGTGGCTGTCGACCAAGTCGGCCCAGGACTCCTACAAGCTCGGCATCGAGCGGACGGAGAACCAGTCGCTCATCGACCAGCGCGACGCGCTCAAGCGGACCTACGAATCCGGCAACTCGGCGCCGGAACTGTCCCGTGAGGCAACTCGTCTGGGCATGATCCCGTCGGACAATCCGGCACGGATGATCGTCGACGACCCGCGCCGGCCCCGAATCGTCGGGAAACCCGCACCGGCATCGGGGAAGCCGATGGCCGACCTCAACCCCGAACTGAAACCCGACCCCACCGAGACCATCGACCCGCGCAAGGTGGACGATTCGATCGGGCTGGGCGGTGGCGCCGCCGGTGCCCCCGACCAGCCGGCCGAGCAGACCCCGGGCCAGCAGGCCCCGGCCCCCTCGGCCCCGGGACAGTCCGCGCCGTCTCCGCAACCCGTTCCGGCTCAACCCGATCCGGCCCCCGGGCAGGGGGAGGGTTCGTCGGCGCCGACCGAGTCGGGGTCCACACCCCAGCCCTCGACCCCGGTCCCGGCGCCGAATGTCGTGCCCCGGACGTGAGGTGCCCGCGGGTCGTGGGGACTGTCACAGTGCGCCCACCGATCTGCAACCCGCCGACGCCAAATCCCTGTCACGACCTTGAAGCGGTGAACAATTGACGACCATGACACGTGCGACCTTCGAGCGACTCGGCCACGCGCCGTCTCGCCCGGGACGTCGCCCGGGCCAGGGATCCCGCGCGACCGCAGGCGGCCCGGGTGGCCGCGGACCGGGTAAGGGCGGCCCGCGGAACAGCGGGGGACTGCACAGCTTCGGTTTCCGGACCAAGGTGTTCGGTGTCGTCGTGCTGCTCGTGGTCCTCGCGGTCGCGGGGAGGATGATCGTCGTCCACACCATCCAGGCCGGGTCCATCTCGGCCGAGGCCGCCCAGCAGCGCGAGTACACCCAGGTCCTGACGGCCAAGCGTGGTTCCATCCTCGACCGCAACGGTCGCCCGCTGGCCTACACCGACGAAGCCCGGTCACTGACGTTCCTGCCCAAGGCGGTTCGCAAGTCGATCGACGAGGAGCACCGCAAGAACGACGAACTGCCCGGCGTCGACGAGCGGCTCAAGGAGATCGCCAAGGGTGTGTCGGTCGCACTCGGCGGCTCGATCAGCGAAGAAGACCTCCTCGAGAAGATCACCGGTGACGAACCCTTCGTGTACCTCGCCCGGGCGGTCAGCCCCGACGTCGCCAAGCGCATCACCGAGGAGTTCCCCGAGGTCGGCGCCGACCCGGAGAGCATCCGGCTCTATCCCGGTGGTTCGCTGGCGGCCAACGTCATCGGCGACGTCAACTACGACGGCAACGGTCTCATCGGTCTGGAGGCCTCGCTCGACGCGATCCTGTCCGGTACCGACGGTTCCCGTACCTACGACCGCGGATCGGACGGCGCGATCATCCCGGGCAGCACCCGCAACGTGCACCCGGCGATCAACGGTTCCACCGTCCGCCTGACCCTCGACTCCGACACCCAGTGGTTCGTCCAGAGCCAGGTCATGAAGGCCAAACAGGCATCCGGCGCGCGGGGCGCCTCGGCCGTGGTACTCGACGCCAGGACCGGCGAGGTACTGGCGATGGCGAACGACGGCACCTTCAACGCCTCGCTCCCACTGTCGGATCAGCCGAAGGCCGAGCTCGGCAATCCGTCGGTCACCTCACCGTTCGAGCCCGGCTCGGTCAACAAGCTCGTCGCGGCGTCCGCCGCCATCGAATACGGCCTCACCCGGCCGGACACGGTCCACCGGGTGCCCGGCAGCATCCAGATGTCCGGCGTCACCGTCCGCGACGCCTGGGAGCACGGCGTCGAGCCGTACACGACCACCGGCATCTTCGGTAAGTCGTCGAACGTGGGCACGCTGATGCTCGCCAAGCGCATCGGCGAGGAACGCTTCGCCGACATGCTCAAGCGTTTCGGGCTCGGCCAGCGCACCGGCGTCGGACTCCCGGCCGAGAGTGCCGGCGAGGTGCCGGCACTGAGCCAGTGGTCGGGCGGTTCATTCGCCAACCTGCCCATCGGACAGGGTCTTTCGATGACGCTGCTGCAGATGACCGCGATGTACCAGGCGATCGCCAACGACGGTCTGCGCATCCCGCCGCGCATCCTCGCCGGCGAGGAGCGCGACGGCAGCACCCCGGAGGGACGCGCTCGTCCCGAACCGGTCCGCGTCGTCAGCGAGGAGACCGCCCGGACGGTCCGCGACATGTTCCGGTCGGTGGTGCAGGACGATCCGATGGGCGTGCAGATGGGTACCGGCACCAAGGCCGCCGTCAGCGGCTACCAGGTCTCCGGAAAGACGGGTACCGCCCAGCAGGTCGACCCGTCGTGTGGCTGCTACTCGAACTCGCGCTACAACATCACCTTCGCCGGGATCGCCCCGGCCGACGCGCCGCGCTACGTCATCGGGATCATGCTCGATAACCCACGTCGCAGCTCCGACGGCACCGGAGGCCAGTCCGCCGGACCGCTCTTCTCGACCATCGCGTCGTGGATGCTGCAGCGCGCCCAGGTCCCGCTGTCCCCGCCGACGCCGAGGTTGACCCTCACCGCGAACTGATCACGACCGGAGGGGTCGGCGCACCGCATCCCGGACGCCGATCCCGGGGTCGGTATCGTGAGTGCAATTCTGCGCCGAACACGAACCCAGGCCCCGGTAACCAGACCGCAGGTATCCAGACCACCAGCACCACCAGCACACCGACCGAGAACACCCGAGGAGGCGAACACATGACGTCTCGTGGTTCCTCGCACAAGGGATCGGCCGGCAGGCGCAAGGGCAGGAAGGTCGCCGGTCGTCCGCGCGAGATCGCGCCGACGTCCGTGACGGTCCTGTCGACGGCCACCGGCGCCCGGCTCGACCTCGTCGGCGGCGCCGATCGCGACACCAGCGTCCAGGGCGTGACCCTGCGTGCCCAGGACGTACAGCCCGGCGATCTGTTCGCGGCCCTGCCCGGTGCGGCCACCCACGGTGCGCGGTTCGCCGACCAGGCGGTCGCCGCCGGGGCGACCGCGATCCTGACCGATCCGGCCGGCCGCGCCGAACTCAGCCGCGTCCTGCCGCCCGAGACCGCCGTCGCGGTCCTCATCCACCCCGCCCCGCGGACCGTGCTGGGCAGCGTCAGTGCCCGTGTCTACGGCAACCCTTCGCAGCGGCTGAAGCTGATCGGGATCACCGGCACGTCGGGCAAGACCACGACGTCGTATCTCGTCGAGGCCGCCCTGCTCGCCGCCGGGCACTCGGTGGGGCTCATCGGAACCGTCGAGACCCGCGTCAACGGCGTCGCGCAGCCGAGCTCGCTGACGACACCGGAGGCCCCGACCCTGCAGGCGCTGCTGGCGTCGATGCTCGAGGACGGCGTCGACGTCGTCGTCATGGAGGTGTCCAGCCACGCGCTGTCGCTGGGGCGCGTCGACGGCGCGCACTTCGCTATCGGTGCCTTCACGAACCTCTCGCAGGACCATCTGGACTTCCACCAGACGATGCGCGCCTACTTCGACGCCAAAGCGCAGCTGTTCGTGCCGTCGTCGCCGAACCACGCGGTACGCGCCGTGGTGTGCGTCGACGACGAGTGGGGGCAGCGGATGGCCGATCTCGCCCGCCGGCCCGGCGAGGCGGCGCACCTGCAGCCGGTGACGGTGTCGACCGGTCCGACGCCCGCACACTGGCACGCGGGACCGTCGGATCTCACCGGCGAAGGCACCTCCCACACGCCGATCACCGAACCCGACGGCGACCACGTCCTCGTCATGCCTCTCCCGGGCCGCTACAACGTGGCCAACGGCCTGCTGGCGGTCGCCGTGGCCCATGCCGCGGGTGTGCCGATCTCCACCGCACTCGACGCGGTCGCGTCGGTGAGCGTGCCGGGACGTCTGCAGCGGGTCGATCGCGGACAGCCGTTCCTCGCGCTGGTCGACTACGCCCACAAACCCGGTGCCGTCGAGGCCGTGCTCGCGACCCTGCGCGGGCAGCTCGGCGAGGGACCCGGCCGCGTGGCCATCGTGGTCGGTGCCGGCGGCGACCGTGATGCCGGCAAGCGTCCGCTGATGGGGGAGGCCGCCGCACGCGGTGCCGAACTCGTCATCGTCACCGACGACAACCCGAGGTCGGAGGAACCGGCCGCCATCCGGTCCGAGGTTCTCGCCGGCGCCCGCGGCGTCGACGCCGCCGAACGCCCGGCAGGTGCCGAGCCGGTGCGCGAGGTCGGGGACCGCGCGGCCGCGATCGCCGAGGCCGTCGCGTGGGCGCGGCCCGGCGACATCGTGCTGGTCGCGGGCAAGGGACATGAGGCCGGGCAGGAGATCAACGGCGTGAAGCATCCGTTCGACGACCGTGACGTCGTCGCACAAGCGCTGGAGTCGTCGACCCCACGGAGCGCATCCACCGATTCGGTGGCCGCGGAGGGTGATCGATGACCGGACCGTTCGTCACGGTGATCCGCGGGGATGCGCCGGTGACGGTCGACGACGCACGTCTGCTCATCCGCCGACTCGCCGAGCACGCCGGAGCGATGCGTGGCAGCGCCGCGGTGGATCGGCCGCGGACCTGGGCCATCTTCGCCGAGGTCGCCACCCCCGAGGGGACGCCGGAGAACCAGCGTGTCGTCGAACACGATCTCCTCGGACGTCTGGCCGTCCGGTTGGCCGTCGACAAGACTCTCTGCGTGGGCGACTCCAGATCTGTCCACGCCCTGCACCAGGGCGCCGTCATGGAGGGGTCGTGGGGCGACGAGGCGCGCATCGTCGACTCGGTCGAAGCCGCCGCGGCACTCGTCGACACCGACCCGGACTGGCGGCCCGCCGCCGGCGATGTCATCCTCCTCGCGGCCGCGAGCGCCGACCTCGACTCGGTGGTCACGACGTGGGGTGCGGGCTGCGGCTGGCAGATCCGCGAGGAGACGGACGCCGGTCCCGGCGACGAGGGGACCGCATCATGAGGGCGCGCGGCGAGGCGCGCCGGCCGAGAACACCGAACAGAGTCGGAGACAACAGCGTGGCGGGGAACGGACGAGCGAACACGAGGACAGCACGATGACCCAGATCCTCCTCGCGGGTGCGATCGCGATCGCGGTGTCGATCCTGCTGACCCCCGTGCTCATCAAGGTGTTCTCCCGTCAGGGATTCGGCCAGGAGATCCGGGTCGAGGGCCCCGAGAGCCACCAGACAAAGCGCGGCACACCGTCGATGGGCGGCGTCGCGATCCTCGCCGCACTGTGGGCGGGCTACTTCGGTTCGCACCTGGTGGGCCTGTTCACCGACGGCGGCAACGGACCCACCGCGTCGGGTCTGCTCGTGTTGGGTCTCGCGACGGCGCTCGGCATCGTCGGCTTCCTCGACGACATCATCAAGATCCGCAAGCACCGCAACCTGGGACTGAACAAGACCGCGAAGTCGATCGGGCAGTTCATCGCCGCGATCCTGTTCGGCATCCTCGTGCTGCAGTTCCGCAACGACTACGGCCTCACCCCGGCCAGCACCCACCTCAGCTATGTGCGCGACATCGACGCCATCGGCCTGGGCGCGGTGGTCTTCGTGGTGTTCTGCTGGCTGGTGGTCGCCGCCTGGTCCAACGCGGTGAACTTCACCGACGGACTCGACGGTCTGGCCGCCGGCTCGATGGCGATGGTCCTCGGGTCCTACGTCCTCGTGACGTTCTTCCAGTTCGTCAACGCCTGCGCCGGCGGTGCCAAGCCGCCCAGCGACATCCCGACCGGGTGCTACCAGGTCCGCGATCCCCTCGACCTCGCGATCATCGCGGTGGCCGGCGGCGGTGCCTGCCTCGGCTTCCTGTGGTGGAACGCCGCACCGGCGAAGATCTTCATGGGTGACACCGGCTCGCTGGCGCTCGGCGGCATGCTCGCCGGCCTGTCCATCACGACCCGTACCGAACTCCTCGCGGTTGTCATCGGCGCGTTGTTCGTCGCCGAGATCATGTCGGTGGTCATCCAGATCGCCTTCTTCCGGACCACCGGCCGCCGTGTGTTCCGAATGGCGCCCTTCCACCACCACTTCGAACTGGGCGGGTGGGCCGAGACGACGGTGATCATCAGGTTCTGGCTGCTCACGGCCATCGCCTGTGCGCTGGGACTGTCGCTCTTCTACGGTGAGTTCCTGGCCACCAATGGCTGATCCGCTCGCCGAGAGCCCCGCGTCTGCCGGCGATTCGCTGGGGTTGACCGGGGAGACCGTGGTGATCGGCGGTGCGGGCACCGCCGGGATGTCGGCGGCGCGGTATCTCATCACCCGCGACGTCCGCATCCTGCTCGCCGACGACCGGTTCGCTGCACGCGATGCCGACGCCGCCGGCCGGGAGGCGGCGATCGCCGCCGTCCCCGGGGTCGCGGACTTGATCGCGCAGGGCGCGGAGGCGGTCGCGATCCCCGATCTGCTCGCCGACCCGTCGTGGACCGGCGACACCGCGGTCGTGATCGTCTCGCCCGGATTCGCACCCACCCACGACCTCGTCGCGCAGGCCGCGGCGGGCGGTGTGCCGGTGTGGGGTGAGGTCGAGTTGGCCTGGCGGGTCGACGCCGCTGGTCTGCTCGGTGAGCCGCGCACCTGGCTGGTCGTCACCGGCACCAACGGCAAGACCACGACCACCTCGATGCTCGCCGACATCGTCGAGCGCTCCGGCCGTGCCGGCGCGGCCTGCGGCAACATCGGTCTGCCGGTCCTCGACGCCATGCGCGCGACGCCCCGCGTCGACGTGCTGTGCGCCGAGTTGTCGTCGTTCCAGCTGCACTGGGCGCCGTCGGTCACCCCGGCGGCCGGGGTGGTGCTCAACGTCGCCGAGGACCATCTCGACTGGCACGGCACCTTCGACGCCTATGCGCTGGCCAAGGCGGGTGCGCTGCGCGGCGACATCGCGGTCGTCGGCCTCGACGACGCGGTCGCGTCGGGTCTGCCGGGCGCGGGACGCCGGGTCGGCTTCACGCTGAACCCGCCGCAGGACGGTCAGCTCGGCGTCGAGAACGGGCAACTCGTCGACCGCGCCTTCGGTGCGGGTCGTCTGCTGTCCGCCGGCGTCGTGCATCCGGCCGGTCCGTCGGGTGTCTCCGACGCTCTCGCCGCCGCCGCACTCGCACTGTCGATCGGAGTCGAGCGCGACGCCGTCGAGGCCGCGCTCACCGATTTCCGGCCCGCCGCCCACCGCGGCGAGGTCGTGGCGACGCGCGACGGCATCCGCTTCGTCGATGACTCCAAGGCCACCAACCCGCATGCCGCCCAGGCCGCGGTCGCCGCGTACGACCGTGTGGTGCTGATAGCGGGCGGCCTGCTCAAGGGTGCGTCGATGGACGGGATGCTCACCGCGGTCGGCCATCGGCTCGCCGGAGTGGTCGCCATCGGCCGGGATCGGGAACTGGTCGTCGAAGCGATCGCGCGACACGCCCCAGAAGTCCCAACAGTCACAGTATTCACAGGGGACGATGGCACGGTGAACGTGCAACGCCAGGGTCAGACCGCACCCGTCCTCTCGTCGATCCCGAACTCGTCGACTCGAGCCTCGGGATCAGACCCCGCCGTCGCCGTGATGGACCGGGCGGTCGCCGAGGCGTGGGAGCTCGCCGCGGCGAGCGACCCGAAGCCCGACGCGGTGCTCCTCGCACCCGCCGCGGCGTCGCTGGACATGTTCGCCGGTTACGGCCGGCGCGGTGACGCGTTCGCGCACGCCGCACAGGACATCGCCGGCACCTCCACCTCGCGGTGAGTCGCGTGAGCAGCGACAAGACCGCGGCTGACGAGAGCGCGGTCGACGACGAGAACACGTTCGACGACTCGTTGGATGACGTGACGGACGAGCACTCGGACGAGAGCAGGGCGGCCACCGTACGGCGGAAGGCGTCGGAAGGTGCGGCCGCGCTGTCGAAGCCGGCCGCCGAGGTCTCCGCGGCGGCCTCGACCGCCGCGTCGGTGACGGCCTCGCTGCCGGCCCTGCTCGTCGAGGCCGTGCGCAACCTCCTGGCGCGGCCGCTGGCCTCTTACCAGCTGGTCCTCACGATGGCGTTCATGCTGACGGCCTTCGGTCTGGTCATGGTGCTGTCGGCGTCGTCGGTCGAGGGGTACTCGCAAGAGGGATCGGCGTACGGACTGTTCACGACCCAGGTCATCTTCGCCGGACTCGGCCTCATCGTCTTCTACCTGATGCTGCGGGTCCCCATCCGCCTGCTCCGGCGCTTCGCCGCGCCGTCGATGGCCATCGCCATCCTCCTGCTCGGACTGGTGCTCATCCCCGGCATCGGCACGCTCAGCCAGGGCGCGCGACGCTGGTTCGTCATCTCCGGTGTGTCGGTGCAACCCTCGGAGCTGGTCAAGGTGGCGCTCTGTATCTGGGGTGCGCACCTGCTGGCCTCGCGGCGTCGGGACAACGCCTCGATCAAAGAGCTCCTGATCCCGCTGGTCCCGGTCGCGATGCTGGTCTGCGTGCTGATCATCCTCGAGCCCAATCTCTCGACGACGATCACCATCGCGATCATCGTCGGCGCGATGCTCTGGTTCGCCGGGCTGCCGATCAAGGTGTTCTCGGCGTTCGCCGTCTCCGGTGTGGCCCTCGCGGTGATCCTCGCGCTCGCCGAGGGCTACCGCTCACAGCGCGTGATGAGCTTCCTCGGCGGCATCGACGACCCGCAGGGCGCCGGCTACCAGGCGCGCCAGGCGACCTACGCACTGGCCAACGGCGGCGTCTTCGGTGTGGGTCTCGGCCAGTCGAGCGCCAAGTGGAACTATCTGCCCAACGCGCACAACGACTTCATCTTCGCCATCATCGGCGAGGAACTCGGCCTCCTCGGCGGTCTGCTGGTGGTGTTCCTGTTCGTGCTGCTGGGCTACATCGGCTTCCGCATCGCGCACCGTTCCACCGACCCGTTCCTGCGCCTGATGACCGCGACCATCACCGTGCTGATCCTCGCGCAGGCGTTCATCAACATCGGCTACGTCATCGGCCTGCTACCGGTCACCGGTATCCAGCTGCCACTCATCTCGGCGGGCGGTACGTCGACGCTGACCGTGCTCGCGATGCTCGGGCTCCTCGCCAACGCCGCACGACACGAACCCGAGGCCGTCGCGGCCCTCACCACCGGGTCGCAGGGCCGACTGGCCCGGATCCTGCGGCTCCCGACGCCGGTGGCCTACCGGCAGACGCGGGCGGAGACCCTGCGCGATCGGCTCGACCGGCGTCGCTCGGCGGGCGAACGGTCCGGCGGCCGTACGGCCGTACGTGCCGGTGCATCGGGACGGGCGGGAGCGTCCGGTCGGACAGGACCGTCGGGTCGTCGCGGACGACCGGCCGAGCCTGCGCCGAGCCGGGGCCGGTTCACCATGCCGTGGAAACGGGCGAAGGCCGCCGAACCGGCACCTGCTCGTGGTGCGTCCGCACGGCGTCCGGCAACGGCAGGTCGCACCCGACCTGCGCCGTCGACACGAGCAGGCGTCGACTACCGTGGCGGGTATCCCGGCGCCGGCAGTGCACGTCGCTCGGCGTCACCGGGATGGCGGGCGGGCGCGCATCAGCCGCGTACGCCGAGGTCCGCCGACCCCGGGCGCGATCGGCCGACACACGGCCGCGCGGGACGCCGCTGACGGCTCCCGCGGCAGGCGATGCCCCGCGTGGGACAGACGTGCGAAGTGGCTGGAGATGGAGTGACAGAGCCGGTGAGTTCGGGTGCAGCACAATCTGATACGACCGGAGGCCCGGGCGGGCGGCCGTTGTCGGTGGTGGTCGCGGGCGGTGGTACCGCCGGACACATCGAACCCGCGCTCGCCGTGGCCGACGCGATCACCCGCATCGACCCGACGGCCCGCGTCACCGCACTCGGGACCAGCCGCGGCCTGGAGGTCGACCTGGTGCCCGAACGCGGATACGACCTACGGCTGATCCCGCCGGTCCCGTTGCCGCGGAAACCCGGGATGGACCTCGCCAAGACGCCCGGCCGCCTGGTGTCCTCGGTCGCCGCGACCCGCAAGGTGCTCGCCGACGTGGATGCCGACGTCGTCATCGGCTTCGGCGGGTACGTGTCCGTGCCGGCCTACCTCGCCGCGCAGATGCACCTGCGCGGACGCAACCGCATCCCGATCGTCATCCACGAGGCGAATGCCTCGGCGGGCATCGCCAACAAGGTGGGCGCCCGCTTCGCCGACCGCATCCTGGCCGCCGTCGACGGTTCCGGCCTCGACGCGACCGTCGTCGGCATGCCGGTCCGCGGTGTCCTCACCGAGCTGGACCGGCCTGCTCTGCGGGCCAAGGCGCGACACTACTTCGGTCTCGACGAGGACGCCCCGACCCTGCTCGTCTTCGGTGGATCCCAAGGCGCGCAACGCATCAACGCCGCGGTTTCGGGTGCGGCCGAAGCCCTCGCAAAGGCGGGCATCGGTGTCCTGCACGCCTACGGGCCCAAGAACTCGATCGATCCGGTGATCGTCGAGGGCGCCCCGCCGTACCGCGGCGTCGGCTACCTCAAGCGGATGGATCTCGCCTACGCCGCGGCCGACCTGGTGATGTGCCGGTCCGGTGCGATGACCGTCGCCGAGGTGTCGGCCACCGGTCTGCCCGCCGTCTACGTCCCGCTGCCACACGGCAACGGCGAACAACGCCTCAACGCGCTACCGGTCGTCGAGGCCGGTGGCGGACTCATCGTCGAGGACTCGGCGGTCAGCGCGGAGTGGGTGGCACGCGAGGTGCCGGCCCTCCTGCAGGACGCGGAGCGACTGCAGAAGATGTCCGCGGCGGCCGCGGGCACGGGCCATCGTGACGCCGCGGCGGCCGTCGCCGACGCCGCTCTCGAACTCGCTCGCGGATTCCGCGCGGGCCGGGGCCCGGTCCGCAAGGCGTTTCGTTCCCGCCGATCGGCCGGCGAGCAGTGACAATTGGACGGGACCGGGTCGGACGGGACACGGCCGGCGAGACGACCGGAGAAGGCGTGGGAGGTGACGACATGAGCGAGGGGACGACCGTGGGAACCGGAGGACTGCCGCCGCAGCTGGCCCGCGTGCACATGGTCGGCATCGGCGGCGCCGGCATGTCCGGACTGGCGCGCATCCTGCTCGCCCGCGGCGGCCAGGTGTCCGGATCGGACGCGAAGAACAGCCGCGGCATCCTCGAACTCCGCACGCGTGGCGCCCGTGTCCAGGTGGGACACGATCCGTCGGCGCTCGACCAGATCCCGGGCGGCCCGTCGGTGGTGGTCACCACCCACGCCGCCATCCCCAAGACCAACCCCGAGCTGGTGGCCGCCCGCTCGCGGGGCATCCCGATCCTGCTGCGCCCGCGCGTGCTCGCCCAGCTCATGGAGGGCGACCGGACGATGCTGCTCGCCGGGACCCATGGCAAGACCTCGACCACCTCGATGGCCGTCGTCGCCCTTCAGCACGCCGGCAGCGATCCGTCGTTCGCGATCGGCGGCGAGCTCAACGAATCCGGCACCAACGCCCATCACGGCGGCGACCCGGTCTTCGTGGCCGAGGCCGACGAGAGCGACGGTTCGCTGCTCGAGTACACGCCCGACGTCGTCGCCGTCACCAACATCGACGCCGACCATCTCGACTTCTTCGGCTCGATCGAGGCCTACGTCGACGTGTTCGACAAGTTCACCGAACGCATCCGGACCGGCGGCACCCTCGTGGTCTGCCTCGACGATCCCGGATCGGCCGCACTCGCCGGACGCGTCCGCGGCGATCTCGCCGAGCGCGGGGTCGCGGTCCTCGGCTACGGCCGCGGCACCCATGCGGGCCTCGCGCCCGGCGTGCCCAACGTGGCGACCCTGCTGTCGTGGGAGCCGCGGGCCGCCGGGGGAGCGGCACGGGTCCGCTTCACCGCGCCGGTGACCGGTCCCGCCGACGAGACCGGCACGGTCGTCGAACGTGAACTCATCCTCCCGCTCCCGGGAGAGCACATGGCGCTCAACGCGATCGCCGCGGTGATCGGCGCCGTCCGCGTCAACGCCGCGCAGACCGCCGACGCCGCGGGTGCCCTCGACGGAATCCTCGCGGGCATCGGTGCGTTCGGCGGGGTCCATCGTCGCTTCGAGTTCCGCGGCCGCCGGGGCGGCGTCGAGGTCATCGACGACTACGCCCACCATCCGACCGAGGTGCGCTCGGTGCTGTCCGCGGCGCAGGCCATGATGGCCGCGCGGGCCGGCCCCGACGCGCCGCGCGGTCGCGTCATCGCGGTCTTCCAGCCCCACCTGTACTCGCGCACGGTCGAGTTCGCCGACGAGTTCGCCACCGCCCTCGACCTCGCCGACACCGTGGTCGTCGCCGACGTCTACGGCGCCCGCGAGGCACCGATACCGGGTGTCAGCGGCCGGACGATCGCCGACAAGCTGACCCGCCCGTCGGTGTTCGCGCCGGACCTGTCGCGGCTGGCCGGTCAGGTCGCCGGCCTGGCGCGACCCGGTGACCTCGTGTTGACCCTGGGTGCGGGCGACATCACCATGCAGGGTCCCGAGATCCTCGCCGCGCTCGGTGCGGACACCGGGACCGAGCGCACGACGCACGCGAACGGTGAGGGCCCCGGCGACGGGGGCCTCACGGGACGGGTCTCGTGATCCGCTGGCCGACCCGCCGCCGGTCCCGCCTGATCCTCGGCACCCTGATGGTCGTCGCCGCGGGGGTCGGGCTGGTCCTGATCGCCTATCTGACCCCGCTGATGTCGGTACGCAGCACCGACATCTTGGACAACGGCTCGGTCCCGGCCGACGAGATCCTCCGCGTCGCAGCCGTCCCCCAGGGGACACCGCTTCTCCAGGTGGACACCCGCGCCGTCGCGCAGCGGGTCGCCACCATCCCGTCCGTCGAATCCGTCCGCGTCCAGCGGTCCTACCCCTCGTCGCTGACCATCACCGTCGTCGAGCGGGTGCCGGTGGTGATCGTGACGAGCGGGGACGAGGTCCACGTCCTCGACCGGTCGGGGGTGTCCTTCCTGCACTACGTCCGCGCCCAGGGCGTGCCGCCGGAGGTGCTCAAGCTCCCGGTTCTCGAGACCCCGAACCCGGGCCCGGCCGACCCCACCACCCGGGAGGCGATCACCGCGGTCGCCGGACTCCCGGAATCGCTGGCGCGACAGGTCATCCGGGTGTCGGCGAACTCTCCGGTCGACATCGAGTTCCTCCTCACCGAGGACCGCCGGGTCATCTGGGGCGACAGCGATCGGGGAGCGGAGAAGGCGCGAACCCTCACGTATCTGCTGAGCCGGGACGCCAAGATGTACAACGTCTCGAGCCCTGAGTTCCCGGCCTACAAGTGATGGTGTCGGCCCGCGGCCGCCGGCACGGGCCGGGAACGACGCCAGATTCGTTGAAGATCTGAGAAATTCACCGAATTTCGGCGCGACTTCCCGACACGCCGGGCGCTGTTGTGGATACCGGGGCCCGGGATGCCTAGCGTCATCTCCACAACGAACTACTTGACATAACTCTAAATCTATGGTTCAGGTTTAGAGTTTTGTCAGCACTTAGCCGCTGACACATCAGCACCGGAACGCGCTGAGAGATCAGCAACGGAACATCGAGCACGACCCATTACGAGGAAGGCGAGCGCATGACGCCACCGCACAACTACCTGGCCGTCATCAAGGTCGTCGGCATCGGCGGCGGCGGCGTGAATGCCGTCAACCGCATGATCGAGCAGGGACTCAAGGGAGTCGAGTTCATCGCGATCAACACCGACGCGCAGGCCCTGCTGATGAGCGACGCCGACGTCAAGCTCGATGTCGGTCGCGACTCCACCCGTGGCCTGGGTGCCGGCGCCGACCCCGAGGTCGGCCGCCGTGCCGCCGAGGACGCCCGCGACGAGATCGAGGAGCTCCTCAAGGGTGCCGACATGGTCTTCGTGACCGCGGGCGAGGGTGGCGGCACCGGCACCGGTGGTGCACCGGTCGTCGCGCAGATCGCCCGGAAGCTCGGTGCTCTCACCGTCGGCGTGGTCACCCGCCCGTTCTCCTTCGAGGGCAAGCGTCGCGGCGGACAGGCCGAAGCGGGCATCACCGCGCTGCGGGAGTCCTGCGACACCCTCATCGTGATCCCGAACGACCGCCTGCTCCAGCTCGGCGACGCGCAGGTGAGCCTCATGGACGCGTTCCGCAGCGCCGACGAGGTCCTCCTCAACGGTGTCCAGGGGATCACCGACCTCATCACCACCCCTGGTCTGATCAACGTCGACTTCGCCGACGTCAAGGGCGTCATGAGCGACGCGGGCAGCGCACTCATGGGCATCGGCTCGTCCCGAGGTGAGGACCGTGCCAAGAAGGCGGCCGAGTCGGCGATCAACTCGCCGCTGCTCGAGGCGTCGATGGAAGGCGCTCGGGGCGTGCTGATCTCGATCGCCGGCGGCAGCGACCTCGGTCTCTTCGAGATCCACAACGCGGCCACCCAGGTCCAGGAGGCGGCCCACGAGGACGCCAACATCATCTTCGGCACCGTGATCGACGACAACCTCGGCGACGAGGTCCGAGTGACCGTCATCGCCGCCGGTTTCGACGGCGGCACCCCGAAGAAGCGGTCCGACGTGCCCGCTGCGGCCGCCGGCCGTTCGGCTGTCGGACAGGGACAAGCCGGCGCGGTCTCGGCGCCGCCGAAGAGCGATCCGCTCTTCGGTGACATCCCCAAGGGGTCGGGTGATCCCTTCGGTGGTGAGCGTGAGCCGGAGCCCCCGCGTCGCAACACCGTGCATCTCGACGACGACGACGTCGACGTGCCGTCCTTCATGAAGCGCTGACCCGCATGCGGGTGCGTCGTGTGGTCACCACGCGTGCCGGCGGCGTCTCGGTGGCACCGTATGACTCGTTCAATCTCGGTGACCATGTCGGAGACGACCCGGAAGCGGTGTCCGCCAACAGGAATCGTCTGGCCGAGCAGATCGGGTTGCCCGCGTCCTCGGTCGTCTGGATGGAACAGATCCACAGCCGCAACGTGACGGTCGTCGACGGTCCGGTCCCCGAACCGGTTCCGGCGACCGATGCTCTGGTGACGACCACACCGGGCCTCGCGCTCGCCGTGCTGTCGGCCGACTGCGTGCCGGTGCTCCTCAGCGACGACGAGGCCGGCGTGATCGCCGGTGTCCATGCCGGGCGCGTCGGGGCACGCATCGGCATCGTGCGCGAGACCCTGAAGGTGATGGTGGAACTCGGTGCGCGCATCGAGTCGATCGGAGCGTTTCTAGGCCCGGCGGCGTCCGGTGAGCAGTACGAGGTGCCCCCGGCGATGCAGGCCGACGTCGAGAAGCATCTGCCCGGGAGTGCGAGTCGCACGAAGAAGGGCACGACGGGCCTCGACCTCCGTTCCGGTCTGCGCCGCCAGCTCCTCGAGGCCGGGGTCGCCGGGGTCGCCGTCGACCCGCGCTGCACGATCTCGGACCTGAGTCTCTTCAGCCACCGGCGCGGCGCACCGACCGGCCGCCTGGCATCGGTGATCTGGATGGACGACGAGAGTGCGCCGGACGGCGAGTAGACCCCCGGTGCTCCACGCGGAGAATGATGGGGGACATGAGCGATTCTCTCGATGACGCACGCACCGCCGAGCTGTCCGAGCGACTCGAAGCCGTACGCGGGCGGCTCGACGCGGCCGTCGCGGCCGCGGGCCGACCCACCGGGGCGTGTGCGCTCCTGGTGGTGACGAAATACTTCCCGGCCGACGACGTCCGCCGGTTGCTGAACCTGGGCGTCCGATCGTTCGGCGAGTCCCGTGAGCCGGAGGCCGGACGCAAGGTCGCCGAGGTCCTCGCCGATTGGACACCCGAGGATTCCACCGACGTCCCGGTGTTCGACATGATCGGGACCGTCCAGTCGAAGAAGGCCCGTTCCATCGCGCGTTGGGCGCGTGCGGTGCACTCGGTGGATCGTCCGAAGGTGGTCGAGGCCCTGGGCCGGGCCGCGCGAGCCGCGCTCGACGAGGGGGAGCGGACCGCGCGTCTCGGGGTGCTGCTGCAGGTGAGTCTCGACGGGGACCCGCAGCGAGGCGGCGTCGTCGAGGCGGATCTTCCCGCACTCGCCGAGCAGGTGTCGAGCGAGGACTCTCTGCAGTTGCGCGGACTGATGGTCATCGCCCCACTCACCGGTGAGCGGAAGTACTGGATGGCCGAATCCGCTCGTATCCACAACGCTTTTCGCGATCGGTACGCCGACGCCGTCGAACTGTCGGCGGGTATGTCCGGTGACATGGAAGAGGCGGTTGCAGCCGGCTCGACATGTGTGCGTGTCGGAACCGCGATCATGGGCGATCGGCCGCTACTCTCTCAGTAATCACATTGGTAACAACAGAACCAAGTGGCACAACAAGCGCAAATATCTCAACAAGCACAGTGACATCAGATGCACCATCCGGCACGGCTGCACACCGGCGTCGCACGACAGAGAGGCCGACAATGACCACGATGCAGAAGTTCAAGGCTTATTTCGGCATGGTGCCGCCCAGCGAGTACGAGGACGACTACCTCGAGGACGGCTCCGCGCTGCGTGTCCCGTCGCGTGAGCGTGCCTACCGTGACGACTACTACGGTGAGGGCTCCTACGACCCCGGTTACGAGCCCTCCCTGCGTGACCCCGGCTTCCGTGAGGCCGGTTACCGCGACGAGATGGCCTACGACGACCGTCATTTCGACGGCGGATACGAACTCGCCGGTGACTTCGCCCCCGAGTTCGCCTACGCCGGACCGCGTCCGACGCCCGAGGCCCCGATGCGTTCCGCTGCGCGCCTCGAACCGCTGCAGCGTTCGTCGAGTGCCGCCCTGCGTGCCGCCTCGTCGCGCCCGGCCGGCCCCGAGCACCGCGAGCTCGAGCGCGTCTTCGCCGACGGTCCGCTGCAGAAGATCACCACCTTGCGTCCCTCGGACTACAGCGAGGCCCGCACCATCGGTGAGCGTTTCCGCGACGGCAACCCGGTCATCATGGACCTCGTCGACATGACCAACGACGACGCCAAGCGCCTCGTCGACTTCGCCGCGGGCCTGGCCTTCGCTCTGCGCGGCTCCTTCGACAAGGTGGCCACCAAGGTCTTCCTGCTGTCGCCGGCCGACGTCGACGTGTCGCCCGAGGACCGCCGCAAGATCGCCGAGACCGGCTTCTACAACCACTCCTGATGCAGGTGGGCACCCTCGGTTCGCACCGGCCGGTGCTCTTCAGGCAATCTTGACGCGTGGCTGCGATTTTGTTGGGTGTCCTGTACTACATCCTGTTGGTCTTCTGGTTGCTTCTCCTCGGTCGACTCGTCGTCGAGCTGGTGCGGACGTTCGCCCGCGAGTGGCGACCCACCGGGGTGGCGGTCGTGATCATCGAGACGGTGTTCACTCTGACCGATCCGCCGATCAAGGCGCTGCGGCGGGTCCTGCCGCCGATCCCGCTCGGTCCGATCCGCCTGGATCTGTCGCTGATGATCGTCATGCTCGTCGTCATCATCGCCATGAACATCGTGAACGGTCTCCGCGCCGACGCGGTCGCCGATTCGCTGGCCACCGCTCTGGTTCTCACCCGCTCCTGATCCGCCGACGCGTCGCGCACCGGGACCCCTGTGACCCGGGTACCTTGAGGTACGCAGATGGACTACCGTTGGTTGTCGTCTTCGGATGCCCTGCCCGTTCGGAGGAGTTTCGATCGGGCTGAGCATCCAACAGTGCGACCTACGGTTCGCATGTGACAGGATTGGACGCCAGTTACAGTTTTTGACTGGTATGAATAGTTAGTGACAACCTGTATTGGTCGAACGACTCACGTCGCGCGATCGGGGTTGGACGGCACGCCAACTGAACACAAGCTTCACCACAGACACGAGGGGAACCGACATGCGGCTGACTCCAGCTGATGTGCACAACGTCGCGTTCAGCAAACCGCCTATCGGTAAGCGCGGCTACAACGAGGATGAGGTCGATCAGTTCCTCGATTTCGTCGAGGCCGAGCTCGCCCGGCTGATCGAAGAGAACACCGACCTGAAGCAGCGCGTCGAGGAGCTCGAGGGTGAGCTCGCCGACGCCCGCTCGGGTGCCGGCGCCGCCCCCGCAGAGGAGCGGACCCAGATGTTCGCCAAGCCGCCGGTCCAGGAGCAGCCCGCTCCTGTCCAGCAGCCCGCGCCCACCAACGACGACGCCAACGTTCGTGCCGCCCGCGTTCTCGCACTCGCACAGGACACCGCGGACCGTCTGACCGGCAGTGCCCGCGCCGACGCCGACGCGATGCTGGCCGATGCGCAGACCCGCGCCGACACGATGGTCTCCGAGGCCCAGAGCAAGTCCGACGCCATGCTCGCCGACGCGCGCCAGCGGTCGGAGGCCATCCTGGCCGACGCCCAGACGCGTTCCGAGGCGCAGCTGCGCCAGGCACAGGAGCGTGCGGACGCACTCCAGAGCGATGCCGAGCGCAAGCACAGCGAGATCATGGGCACGATCAACCAGCAGCGTGGTGTGCTCGAGGGCCGGATCGAACAGCTCAAGACGTTCGAGCGTGAGTACCGCACCCGTCTGAAGACCTACCTGGAGTCGCAGCTCGAGGAACTGCAGCAGCGGGGCAGCGCCGCACCGGTCGAGGGCGGTCGTCCCGATCAGTCGTTCTCGAACGACCCGGGCAGCGGCGGTTTCAGCAGCTACTCGCCGAGCTGACCTCCGCGCCGGACATGCACCCTAGGCTGGTGATGTGCTGACCTTGGCCCTGGGCGCGACCCTCATCGGGTTCGTGCTGCTCATCCTCGGTCTCATCACCGGGACCGTGTGGCTCGCCGTCGCCTGCATCGTCATCTGTCTCCTCGGCCTGGCCTTCCTGCTCGTCGATGTGTTCTCGGGGCGCAACCGGGATTCCGGCCGATCGCTGGAAGACATGGTCCCCGGAGCCGGACGCGATGAGGACGACGACGATCGCGATGCCGACGAGTCCCGAACACGCCGGTACCCGACGGCGATGCCGTCTGCGCAGGTTTCCGATGCCGACGAAGAGACGGCCGCCTACGAGCGGCCCTCCTTCGAACCCGGTATGGCCGCACCGTCGGGACCGACGCCGTCTCGGCCGACGGTGCCCGAGAGCCGCCCGGCACCAGAGCGTCGCGAGGGCAACCTCGAGGACTACCTGCGGTCGGTCGGCGAGCCGGTCGGCCCGCCGAACGCCGGTCCGACACCCGCACCCGGTCAGGCGCCCCCAGGTCAGACACCGCCCGGTCGGGGTGCGCCGGGCAGGCCGCCTCGCGAGCCGTACCAGGCGCCGGGTCCGCAGCAGACCGGCGGTCAGCCACCGCGGCCGAACCCGCCGAGGTCGCCGCAGTCCGGACCGTTCCAATCAGGTCAGTCCCAGCCGGGTCCGCGTCCTCCGCAGTACGGGAACCCGCCGTCGGATCCCCAGCCGCAGGGGGAGCAGTCCGAGTCCCCGGAACCGAGGCCGGGTCGGCGTCGTGCGCCGGATTTCGATCCGCTCGACCCGAACTGGCGTCCACCGCTCGACTGATCTCCCGTTCTCGACCCCGCACCGCCCGGACAGGCGATACCGATTCGCCTGTCCGGGCGGTGCGTCGTTACACTGGTTGACGCGTTGATCCGGCCATCACCGGGGAGCACCCGGAAGAACAGAGCACGACGCTCCCAGTAGAACCGGGCGGGCGTGGCCCGTCACAGCCACGGGACCGTACGGGGAGACCCGCGCGATCCGATGAGTGGCGCCGGAGTGCCGGCGCAAGCGGGGTGGTACCGCGCAGACCTGACGGTGTGCGTCCCCGTGCCGAGGAGAGACATCACCAGGCACGAGGAGACGAGCCGTGACCGACACGAACGAGACGGGCGCGAACGCGACCGGCCGTGTGTACCCCAAAGTCGACATGACGGGTGGGACGGGCCGCAGCGCCCCCGATTTCCCGTCCGTGGAGCAGCACGTCCTGGAGTACTGGGATGCCGACTCGACCTTCGCCGCGTCCATCGAGAACCGTGCCGATGCCGAGGAGTTCGTCTTCTACGACGGCCCGCCCTTCGCCAACGGCCTCCCGCACTACGGCCATCTCCTGACCGGCTACGTCAAGGATGTGGTCCCCCGGTACCAGACCATGCGTGGCAAGAAGGTCGATCGTCGATTCGGCTGGGACACACACGGTCTGCCCGCCGAACTCGAGGCCGAACGCCAGCTCGGGATCACCGACAAGTCGGAGATCGAGAAGATGGGCATGGAGAAGTTCAACGAGTACTGCCGTGACTCGGTTCTCCGTTACACCGGTGAGTGGCGCGACTACGTGACCCGCCAGGCGCGCTGGGTGGACTTCGACAACGACTACAAGACGCTCGACCTCGACTTCATGGAGTCGGTCATGTGGGCGTTCAAGGCCCTCTACGACAAGGGTCTGATCTACCAGGGCTACCGCGTGCTGCCCTACAGCTGGTACGAGCAGACGCCGCTGAGCAACCAGGAGTCCAAGCTCGACGACGCCTATCGCATGCGCCAGGACCCGGCGGTCACCGTGCGGATGCCGCTGTCGGTGCCCGAGGGTCCGCTGGCCGCACTCGACGGTGTCAACGCGCTGATCTGGACCACCACGCCCTGGACCCTGCCGTCGAACCTCGCGATCGCGGTCAACCCCGAGGTCACCTACGTGCACGTCAAGGCCGCCGACGGGCAGCAGTACCTGCTGGCCGAGGCGCTGCTGGGTGCGTACGCCAAGGAGATCGCCGAACCCGAGGTGATCGGTACCCATCTGGGCAAGGACCTCGAGAACCTCTCCTACACACCGCCGTTCGACTTCTTCGTCGGACACCCGAACGCACACCGAGTGCTGCTCGGCGACTACGTCACCACCGAGAGCGGTACCGGCGTCGTCCACCTCGCACCGGCCTTCGGTGAAGAGGACATGGACCTCGCGACCGCCAACGGCATCGAGGTCGTCCAGCCGCTCGATCCGGGCGGCCGCTTCACCTCGCAGGTCCCGCCGTACGAGGGCCAGATGGTCTTCGACGCCAACCCGGTCATCATCAAGGACCTCAAGGCGGCGGGCCGCATCCTGCGCCACGAGACCATCGAGCACTCCTACCCGCATTCGTGGCGGTCGGGACAGCCGCTGATCTACATGGCGGTGCCGTCGTGGTTCGTCGCCGTCACCCAGTTCCGCGACCGCATGGTGGAGCTGAACAAGCAGATCACCTGGGTGCCCGAGCACATCCGCGACGGCCAGTTCGGCAAGTGGCTCGAGGGTGCGCGCGACTGGAACATCAGTCGCAACCGCTACTGGGGCGCGCCGATCCCGGTGTGGATCTCGGACAACCCGGAGTGCCCGCGCATCGACGTCTACGGTTCGCTCGACGAGCTCGAGCGCGACTTCGGCGTGCGCCCGGACAACCTGCACCGGCCCCACATCGACGAGCTGACCCGCCCGAACCCGGACGACCCGACCGGGCAGTCGACCATGCGTCGTGTGCCCGAGGTCCTCGACTGCTGGTTCGAGTCCGGGTCGATGCCGTATGCCCAGGTGCACTACCCGTTCGAGAACCGCGACTGGTTCGACGGCGGCGACTCCGCGTCGGCGCCCGCGCACAACCCGGGCGATTTCATCGTCGAGTACAACGGTCAGACGCGCGGCTGGTTCTACACCATGCACGTGCTGGCGACCGCGCTCTTCGACCGTCCGGCGTTCAAAACCGTTGCTGCACACGGCATCGTGCTGGGTGACGACGGGCAGAAGATGTCCAAGTCCAAGCGCAACTACCCGGATGTCAACGAGGTCTTCGACCGCGACGGCTCCGATGCGATGCGCTGGTTCCTGATGGCCTCGCCGATCCTGCGCGGCGGCAACCTCGTCGTCACCGAGCGCGGCATCCGCGAGGGTGTCCGCCAGGCACTGCTGCCACTGTGGAACGCCTACAGCTTCCTGCAGTTGTACGCAGATCGTCCGGCGACGTGGCGGACCGACTCGCAGAACGTCCTGGATCGCTACATCCTGGCGAAGCTCGCGACCACCCGCGACACGATGACCGAGGCGCTCGACACCTACGACATCGCCGGTGCGTGCGACGCGTTCCGCGAGTTCGTCGAGTCGCTGACCAACTGGTACGTGCGCCGGTCGCGTGCACGGTTCTGGGCCGGTCAGGAAGAGGACACCGACGCCTTCGACACCCTGTACACGGTGCTCGAGGTGGCATCGCGGCTCGCGTCACCGCTGCTGCCGCTGGCGACCGAGGCCATCTGGCGCGGTCTCACCGGTGGCCGTTCGGTGCACCTGACCGACTGGCCGACCGCAGACGAGCTGCCGGCCGACGCCGACCTGGTCGCGGCCATGGACGAGGTGCAGGCGGTCTGCTCGGTCGCGTCGAGCGTGCGCAAGGCCAACAAGCTGCGCGTCCGCCTGCCGCTGCCCGGTCTGACCGTGGCCTCGCCGACCGCGGCCGCACTCGAGCCGTACGTCGACCTGGTCAAGGACGAGATGAACGTCAAGTCCGTCTCGCTGGCCACCGACGCCAGCGAGTACGGCCGCTACGAGATCGCGGTCAACGCACGCGCGGCGGGTCCGCGCCTGGGCAAGGACGTCCAGCGCGCGATCAAGGCCGTGAAGTCCGGCAATTGGTCGGTGGGTACCGGTGCCGACGGCGCCGAGGTCGTCATCGCCGACGGCATCGAGCTCCACGACGGCGAGTACAGCCGCAAGCTGGTGGCGGTCGAACCGGACTCCACCGCCGAGCTGCCCGGGGGCAAGGGCCTCGTCGTGCTCGACACCACGGTGACCCCCGAGCTCGAGGCCGAGGGCTGGGCCAAGGACCGCGTGCGCGAACTGCAGGATGCGCGCCGCAACCTCGACCTGGACGTCTCCGACCGCATCACGGTGCGCCTCGTCGTGCCGGCCGAGCGTCTCGAGTGGGCGCAGACGCACGCGGGCCTCGTCGCCGGTGAGGTCCTCGCCGTGGAGTTCGACGTCACGGCCGACGGTGCGCCGGGCGCCATCGAGCTCGGCGACGGCGTCACCGCCGACGTCGCGAAGGTCGGCTGACCAGCTACTTCGTAGTAGCTGTCACATTTCTGCCGCCGTCGGTGTCTCGAGGATGACCACCTCGAACACCGACGGAAGGCAGAACGATGAGCACCACCGACATCACGCAGGAAATCCAGACGGTCGCACGGACGCATGTGGTCGTGCTCGGCGCCGGCTACGCGGGGGCCATGGCGGCCAACCGGCTGCGGCGCAACCCCGCCGTGGACGTCACGGTCGTGAACCCGCAGCCGTTCTTCGTGCAGCGCATCCGGTTGCACCAGTTCATCGCACGGACCGGTGAGCCGCAGGTCGGATTCGACGACGTGCTCGGTGACGGCCTCGACGTCGTGGTCGACACCGCCACCCGGATCGACGCCGGCGCACGACGCGTACACCTCGCGTCGGGGACCCACCTCGACTACGACTACGTGATCTACGCGATCGGGAGCCGGCTCCACCTGCCGCCGATCCCGGGCGCCGCGGAACATGCGCTGTCGGCCTCGGATTGGGCTGCAGCACAACAACTCCGGGAACGCGTCGATGCGCTGGACGCCGGCGCGCCGGTGGTTGTCGTCGGCGGCGGCCTCACCGGGGTGGAGCTCGCCGGCGAACTCGCCGAACGCGGCTTCGCGGTGACGCTCGCCGGTGGCGGTGTCGTCGCCCCGTCGGTGGGTGAGCGTGGCCACCGGGCCACCCTCCGGCAACTCGAACGACTCGGCGTCGACGTCCTGGAGGATGCGCGGGTCACCGGGGTCGAGGCGTCGCGGGTGATCGTCGAGACCGGCGGGCGTGAGCTGGTGTTGTCCAGTGCGGCAACGGTGTTCGCCACCGGTTTCCAGGCCCCGGAGCTGGCTGCGGACAGTGGCCTGACCACTGACGGAATCGGCCGTCTGCAGACGGATGAGAGCCTGACGAGCGTCGACGACGCCCGGATCGTCGGCGCGGGAGACGCGGTCGCGGTCGAGGGCGTCACACTCCGGATGAGCTGCCAGGCGGCTCAGCCGCTGGGTGCACAGGCCGCCGAGGCCGTCCTCGCCCGGATCGCCGGTGACCGGCCGATCCCGGTCGACCAGGCCTTCGTCGCACAGTGCACGAGCATCGGCCGCCACGCGGCCACCCTCCAGTTCACCCGGCGGGACGACTCGCCCGCGCGAGCGGTGGTGACAGGTCGTCTCGCAGCTCTGGCCAAGGAGCTGGTGTGCCGCGGTACCGTGTGGAACATCCGACGCGAGGCCGCGCATCCCGGCGCATTCGGCTGGCTGCGCGGTCGCGAGGTGACCGCCGAGCGTGAGCCGGTTCTGCAGTGACCGGCTCGCCGACGAGAGGCAGGACCCCGGTGAACAGCAGCGACTCCCAGGCAAGCGAGAGCGACCGGCGGGCAGCGCGTTTCGACGAGTTGCGGCCGCTGCTGTTCACCGTCGCCTACGAGATCGTCGGGACGGCGACCGACTCCGACGACGTACTACAGGACAGTTACCTGCGGTGGGCGGAGGTCGACGACACCGACATCGCGGACGCCAAGGCGTATCTCGCGAAGATCGTCACGCGCCAGGCACTCAACGTGCTGAGGTCACGGTCGCGGCGACGCGAGGAGTACGTCGGACCGTGGCTGCCCGAGCCGATCCTGACCGACGAACGCGACCTCGCCGACGACGTGGTGCTCGCGGAGTCGGTGTCCACGGCGATGCTGATCGTGCTGGAGTCGCTGAGCCCGGATGAGCGCGCGGTGTTCGTCCTCCGCGAGGTGTTCGGCTTCTCCTACAACGAGGTCGGCGACATGCTCGCCAAGCCGGCCGCCACGGTGCGCCAGATCGGGCACCGAGCCCGGAACCACGTCGAGGCGCGTCGCCCCCGGTTCGACCCGGTGGATTCCGAACGTGCGGTCGCGGTGGTGGACGCGTTCCTCTCGGCCGCGCAGTCCGGTGACGTCGAGAGGTTGCTGACGATGCTGGCACCCGAGGTCGAGTTCACCGCGGACAGCGACGGAAAGGTGACCGCGGTGCGTCACCCGATCCACGGCGCGCCGGCCGTGGCGCGTCTGCTGACCGGCTTCGCCCGGCTCGGGAAGGGCATGGACTACCGCCTTGAACCGGCGGTCTTCAACAACCAGTCGGGAGTGGCGATCTACATCGAGGGCGAGTTGGCGGGCACGTTCACCCTGCACATCGTCGACGGCGTCATCGAGCAGATCTACGCCATGCGCAACCCGGACAAGCTGGCCGGCGTGGAGGAGCGGCGGACTGTCGCGCGCTGAGCGCTCAGGCGAACAGGCTCGACAGCGTCAGCTCGATCTGCGACCGGAACAACTCGGCGGGGTGCGCGAAGGTGTCCTTGCCGTACTGGCCGAAGGCCTCCAGGCTGATCGCGCCGACGAGGGCTGCCCAGAGGGTCGTCGACGCGGCCAGCACGGCGTCGGGGGCGTCGATGCCGAACTCGTCGCGGATGGCGGCCATGTCGCCGGCGACCCCGGTTGTGGGTGTGGGCAGGTCGTCGCGGATCAGGCCCTCGGCGTGTGCGGCCGCGCACTCGCGCAGGAGCAGGGCCGGGATGCGCGTGCCCGGCACCATCGTCTCCTCGCCCGGTGCGGCATAACCGGGGACGGGGCTGCCGTAGAGGAGTGCCCAGCGGGCGGGGTCGTCGAGTGCCCAGTCCCGGGCGGCCTCCGCGGCGGCGAGCACGCGTTCGCGACGGCGGCTGGGCTCGATGGCCGAGACCGCCGCGTCGATCGCGTCGCCGACGTCGTTGTAGGCCTCCACGAGCAGCATGGTGAGCAGGTCGTCGCGACTGGGGACGTACCGGTAGACGGCCGATGACACGACGCCCATCTCTCGGGCGATCGCGCGCAGCGACAGTCCGGCTGCGCCGTGGGTGGCCAGGTGCTCGCGCCCGAGTCTGCGGATCTCGTCGGTCATCATCGCGCGGTTCTCCGCGCGGCTTCGTCCGGTCGCCATGGATCGATCCTTCCACATTTCGAGAGCAGTGCTCTTGATTTCTTGCGCTTCCGGGTGCACACTCAAAACCGAGAGCGGTGCTCTCGATAATTTTCCATCCGCCACGAAAGGGTCACGACCATGACCGGTACCACCCACTACCGCGCTCCCGAGGGGTTCGACAACGTCTTCAACCGCACCGTTCGCTGGCTCGCCGACCACGGCGTCAACCTCGCCGGCGCGCAGAACCTCACCGTTCCCGGCCGCCGGACCGGCAAGCTGCAGACCGTCCCCGTCAACGTCCTGCGATTCGACGGCGGGGACTACCTCGTCTCGCCGCGCGGCAACACCCAGTGGGCCCGGAACGCACGCGCCGCCGAGACCGTCGAACTCCGGCGCGGTCGTAGTCGGACCGTGGTGGCCCTCACCGAGGTCGACGCCGACCGGCGCCCGCCGATCATCGGCGAATACCTGCGCAAGTGGGGCTGGGAGGTCGGCCGCTTCCTGCCGGAAGGGCTCGACGCCAAGCCGTCCGACGCCGACCTCGCCGCACACGCCGGATCGATCCCGGTCTTCGCGATCACATCCGCCGACTAGCGGGTTTCGCCGTCACGTCTGCTCACTAGACTCGGACGGGTGGTGCGCCCCGATTCCGACTCGACGATCGCGGACGGATCATCCGTACCCGAACGGTGGGTGACCGGCGGAGGGTCGGGCGGGGCGCCGGCCGGTGCCGATTCCGAACGCGGCGCACGCTGGGTGATGCATCTCGACATGGACGCCTTCTTCGCCTCGGTCGAACAACTCACCCGTCCGACGCTGCGCGGTCGCCCGGTGCTCGTGGGCGGTTCCGGAGGTCGGGGAGTGGTGGCCGGAGCGAGCTACGAGGCCCGGGTGTTCGGTGCCAGGTCGGCGATGCCGATGCATCAGGCCCGACGCCTCATCGGCCCGACCGGCGTCGTGGTGCCCCCTCGCGGCGCGGTCTACGGCAAGGTCAGCAAGCGGGTGTTCCGGCTTGTGCGCGAAGCGGTTCCGGTGATCGAGACGCTCTCCTTCGACGAGGCGTTCGCAGAACCGGCCGAACTCGCCGGGGCCACCGTGGCGCAGGCGCGCGAGTTCGCCGAGCAGGTGCGCGCCCGCATCCGCACCGAGTGCGGGCTCGCCGCGTCGGTCGGCTTCGGCAGCGGCAAGCAGCTCGCCAAGATCGCCTCGGGAATGGCGAAACCCGATGGCGTGATGGTGATCCCGCCGTCGGGCGAGATCGAGTTCCTGCACGGACTGCCGGTGCGCAAGCTGTGGGGGATCGGTCCGGTCTCGGGTGATCGCCTCGCACGCCTGGGAATCGACACCATCGGAGACCTCGCGCGGATGTCGACCGTCGAGGTCGCCTCGGTGCTCGGCGCCACCGTCGGACCTGCACTGCACCGGCTCGCCCAGGGCGTCGACGACCGGCCGGTCGCCGAACGCGCCTCGGCCAAACAGATCAGCGCCGAGTCGACGTTCGCCGAGGACATCGTCGACCTCGACGAACTACGCAAGGCGATCCGCAAGGCCGCCACCGACGCACATCGTCGGCTGCTCAAGGACGGACGCGGCGCGCGCACGGTGGTGCTGAAGCTCAAACGCTCCGACATGTCGATCCTCACCCGGTCGGCGACCACCGCCGCGGCCACCACCGACTTCGACGACCTCGAGCGAACGGCCCAGCGTCTGGCCCTCGACCCGCGCACCGTCGGAGCGATACGTCTTGTGGGCGTGGGGTTCTCCGGTCTCAGTGCGGTGCAGCAGTACGCGCTGTTCGACGATCTCGACGCCGCGCCGGACGAGACGACCCACCACGACACCGCCTCCGCGGGTGGCGCGGCGAGCCCGTCGTCGGACTCCGGCGGCATCGTGGAGGTGTCGGAGACCGTGCACGATACGACCGTCGACACCGAGTCACCCGAACCCGTGCGGTTCGCCCCGGGCGGAAATCCGCAGAGCCGTGCGCCGTTTGCGCCGGGCGCCGACGTGACCCATCCCGAGTTCGGGCACGGCTGGGTACAGGGGAGTGGGCACGGCGTCGTCACCGTCCGCTTCGAGACCCGCACCACCGGCCCCGGGCGCACCCGCACCTTCGGCGTCGACGATCCCGATCTACGGCCCGCCGACCCGCTCGACAGCCTCGAGTGGGACCTTGGCGCCGACGACGAGTGAACGTCGCGGGAGCGCCAGTGCCACATCACTTCCCGGATGCGGAGAAGAACTCGGCGATCGTCTCGGGACTCGCCTTGGCGGTGAGCAGTGCGATCAGTGCCATGCGGGCCTGCGGCGCACGCAGCCACGGCGACACGATCGCGCCGGCGCGATGCAGATCGACGGCGCCCCCGCCGCCGCCGTAGGTCGCCGACACCTCGCCGTAGGGCACCCGGCTCGTCACCACGACGGTCACGCCGTGGGTGACGGCGAGCGCGACCTCGGCGGTGATGTCCGGGTGGGTGTTCCCCGAGCCCGTCGCGGCGAGCACGATGCCCGCGGCGTTCTGCGCGACCGCCGCCGCTATCAGACCGGGGGACACCCCGGGATACAGCGCGAAGAGGTCGACCCGGGCGGTCCGGCCGAGCGGGATCTCGTCGGTCAGCACCGGACGCGGCAGATCGGTGCGCACCGAGTCGAAGGCGACAGCGTCGGACGTCGACACCTTGAACAGCCCGCGCGCCGGCAGGATGCGACCGCCGGCCGCCACCAGGACGCCGCGGCCCCGATTTTCGGGATCGCCGACCGCGGCCAGTGCGGCGGCCAGGTTGCGCGGACCGTCCGCATCGGGGCGGTCGGCCGGCAACTGGGCGCCGGTGAACACGACCGGCCGCGAGTCGACACAGTAGAGATCGGCGAGGAACGCCGTCTCCTCCATCGTGTCGGTGCCGTGGGTGACCACGACTCCGGCGACCTCCGGGTCGGCGAGGGCGTCGGCGATCCCCCGCACCACCGCGAGTTGGTCGGCCACGGTCATCGCCGAACTGTCCACCGACATCAGATCGACGGTGCGGACGGCTTCCATCCCGGCGTTCCCGGCCCCGGTGTTCGAGGCTGCTGACAGCAGGTCGTCGGCGCCGAGCGCGGGCACGGCACCGTCGGTCGTGGTCTGCGCGGCGATGGTGCCGCCGGTGGTGATCAGCACGGTCGTCGACGGACCGGGCGGGGGAGAAGCGGACATGGTCGTCAAGCCTCACGGCAGGCCGCCGAACCGTCAAGCCTCGAGCGGCGCGGCGTGGAACCGGGATCATCCGCCTGCGTTTGGCATAGTGGTGTGGGTTGTCGCCGGGCCCGACCCGGCAGACCCCATCGGCGAGTCATGGGAGAGCGCCACGGCGCGCCCACGTCCACAGACATAGTGAGGGAGATCGTTGAAGTATCGGAAGTTTCTTGGCGCGACCATGATCGCGGCCGCATTGATGACCGGTGTCGCAGCCTGCGGTGGCGACGACAGCGACGCACCGCCCGCCCCGACCCTGACCAGCACCGCGGATGCCGGTGCCGGTGCCGCCGGTGGTGACACCGAGTCCGAGATCACCAACGACAGCAAGCCGCCGTCGATCGCGGCTCTCAACGAGCTCGTGGACACCGCCGTCGACCCGAAGATCCCGAGCAAGGACAAGATCGTCCTCGTCGAGGGTTCGGAGAAGGACCCGGCCATCTTCGAGGAGCTGGTCAACGCCCGCGCGGAGAACTCCGACGTCGACTGGGTCCTGGTGAACCCGGTCATCAGCGCCGGCCCGAACAAGGCCCGCGTCAAGGTTCGCATCGAGACCGCCGGCAACCCGCCGACCAACGCCGAGTCGACCATCGTCTTCGACGACGGCCGCTGGAAGCTCTCCAACCAGACCGTGTGCAACCTGCTCGGCCTCTACCAGGTCAAGAGCGCGATGTGCACCCCGGCGAGCTAGCCGGACCGTTCGGCTGACCCCGGAGAACCGGGTTGTCCTCACCGCCAGGTGACGGACAACCCGGTTTTCTGTACCAGGGGACGCGACGGGTCGGCCCCGACGAGTTCCCGCGCACCGGTGTAGGTCAGCTGACCGCCGACCGGCAGGCCGCGTGACAGGTCGATCTCGACCGTCCCGCCGCCCTCGGAACTGAAGCGGCTGATGGTGAGGGTGTCGCTGCCGCCCGGGATGGCGAAGACGGAGTTCACCGGGGTCTCCTCGGCGGAGAACTGGATGGTGAGACGGTTGCCGTCCCACGCCGACAGACGCGCGTCGATCGTCTGCGTGACCGTCGCGGCGGCTGAGATGACACGTTCGGTGCGCCATCGCGCACCCACCGCGATCGGTTCGGTCGGCAGTGCGATGGAGGTGTTCAACGCCGTCACCAGGGACTGCTCGACTGCCAGGCGCGCTTCCTGGCCCGCCTGCTCGGGCGGGGCGAGACGCAACGCGACCGGCGCGAGTCCGGGCCCGGTGGTCAGGCCGGCCTTCGTGCCCGCCATCGCCGGCAGTTGTCCGTTGAGGGACGCGTCCGGAGACGTCACGGTGCCCAGTTCGAGTTCCAGCTCCGATTTCTCGGCGCACGAGAACCGGGCGGTCATCGGGGTCTCGACGGTCTCGGCGTCCGTCGACCCCGGTGAGGCGACGTCGGAGGTCGTCACGAGCGTCACCGTCTGAGCCGACGTGGTGTCGGGAGCGGGAGCGGCCACCCGACGCTCGCCCTCACCCGGGTCGACCAGGGTGACCGTGGCCCCCGCGATCGGCACCGGCGCCGCTCCGGCCGCACGGGAGGGCGATTCGTTCGCGCAACCGGCAGCCGTCGCCGAACTGGCGCCCGGGGCGTCGTCGGACTCCGACGAGCACCCCGCGACCAGCACGGATACCGCCGCGATGACGGTGCACGAGGACACAACGGACCGGAGGAGACGACGATGCGAGGACACGGGTAGCCAGCGTATTCGACCGGTCGTGGACAATGAGGCTGTGGATGACCAACCCCTGACGGATTCCGGCAACGCGGATCCGCACGGCGCCGATTCTCCGGACGCCGACCGCGATCGAGTCCCGTCGGACGACGCGACCCCCGCACGACGCTTCTCCAAGGTGACCGCAGCGGTCCTCGGCGTCGCGCTCGTCGTCATCGGGCTGGACCTGCTGACCAAGATCATCGCCGTCGCGGCGCTCGACCCGCAGCGCCCGGTCCAGATCATCGGCGACGTCGTCACCCTGCGACTCGTACGCAACAGCGGGGCCGCCTTCTCGCTGGCCTCGGGATACACGTGGGTCCTGACGATCATCGCGCTCGTCGTCGTGGTGGTCATCGTCCGCTACAGCAGCAGGCTGAAGTCCTGGGGATGGGCGATCGGTCTGGCTCTCGTGCTCGGCGGGGCGATCGGCAACCTGATCGACCGCATCTTCCGCGCCCCGGCACCGCTCCAGGGTCACGTCGTCGACTTCGTCTCGGTCGGCTGGTGGCCGGTGTTCAACGTGGCGGATTCCGCCGTGGTCTGCGGGGCGATCCTGCTGGTGGCACTGTCGGCGCTGGGCTTCGACTACGACGGCAGCCGGACCGGTTGGGCCGCCCGCCGTGACCGGCACGCGGCCGAGCGCACCGGCCCCGAGAACGACGGCCCCGACAACAACCAGAACGGGGACACCAATGCGTGAATCGCGTGTCGTACCGGTACCCGACGGGCTCGACGGCATGCGCGTCGACGCCGGTGTCTCCCGGATGCTGGGCCTGTCGCGGACCGTCGTGGCCACCCTGGCCGAGGAGGGCGACGTCATGGTCGACGGCGTCGTCGTCGGCAAGTCACACAAGCTCGCCGCGGGTACCCTCCTGCACGTCACGCTGCCCGAGCCCGACGAGCCGCTGCGGATCGAACCGACCCCGGTGGAGGACCTCGAGGTCATCTATCACGACTCCGACATCGTCGTCGTCGACAAGCCGGTCGGCGTGGCCGCGCATCCCTCGCTCGGCTGGAGCGGTCCCACCGTCATCGGCGCGCTGGCCGCCGCCGGATTCCGCATCTCGACCTCCGGCGCGCACGAACGCCAGGGGATCGTCCACCGGCTCGACGTCGGGACCTCCGGCGTCATGGTCGTCGCCGTGTCCGAACGCGCCTACACGCTGCTGAAGCGGGCGTTCAAGCAGCGGACCGTCCACAAGGGCTACCACGCTCTCGTCCAGGGGCATCTCGACCCGCCGTCGGGCACCATCGACGCACCGATCGGCCGTCACCGGGGCAACGACTGGAAGTTCGCGGTGACCGCGAACGGCAAGCCGAGCATCACCCACTACGACACCCTCGAGATGTTCGCCGCGGCGTCGTTGATCGACGTCCACCTCGAAACCGGTCGCACACATCAGATCCGCGTCCACTTCTCGGCGCTGCACCATCCGTGCTGCGGTGATCCGACCTACGGTGCCGATCCGGTCCTGGCCAAAAAGCTCGGTCTCGAACGGCAGTGGCTGCACGCGCGGACGCTGCGTTTCGCCCACCCCGCGGACGGCCGCACGGTCGAGTTCAGCTCGGAGTACCCCGAGGACCTCCAGCACGCGCTCGACGTGCTGCGCGACTCCTGACCGACTTGCCGGATCCGGGCGGGCGAGGACGGCATTCGTTCGGTCGTCAACCGGCGACATCACCGGACAACTCGCCTAGATTGAGAGGGTGTTCGAGCCTGGAACGGTGATCGCCGGGTACCGCGTCGAGCGACTGCTCGGCAGCGGTGGAATGGGCGCTGTCTTCCTCGCCCGGCACCCCGAGCTCCCCAGGTACGACGCCCTGAAGGTGCTGAAGGACTCGGCGGGCCTGACCGACAACAACTTCCGTCGCCGCTTCCTCCGTGAGGCCGAGGTGGCGGCGACGCTGGACCACCCCAACATCGTCACCGTCTTCAACCGTGGCCGGGCAACGGTCCCCAGCGCGTCGAGGTCCGGCCAGTCGGACCTGCTCTGGATCGCGATGCAGTACGTGCCGGGTACCGACTGTGCCCGCGAACTGAACGCCATCGGACGGTTCACGCCGCCGCGGGTCGCCCACATCGTGTCGCAGGTCGCGCGCGGTATCGACCACGCCAACCGGCGCGGCCTCACACACCGCGACGTCAAACCCGGCAACATCCTCCTCGCCGAGGTCGACGAGGACTCGACGGTCGACGAGCAGCGGGTGCTGCTGACCGACTTCGGCGTCGCCAAGATCTCCGACGAGACCGAGGCCCTCACATCTGTCGGCACCGTGCTCGCGACCCTGTCCTACGCCTCACCCGAACAGCTCATGGGACGGACGCTCGACGGCCGCAGCGACCAGTACTCGCTGGCGGCGTCCACCTTCCACCTGCTCACCGGTCGCGTCCCGTTCGACGACCGGGACACCGGAGCGGTCATCGGCGCACACCTCAAGGAACCGGTGCCGCGCGCATCCGAACTCGTCCCCGGCCTGCCGCCGGCGGTCGACGCCGTGATCTCGAGGGCGATGGCGAAGACGCCCGAGGAACGGTTCGCGAACTGTCGCGAGTTCGCCGAGGCGCTGACGGTGAGTGTTCGGCCCGCGCAACCGCCGTCGGTGTCCGACGCCGAGGCCGTCACCGTGCGCGGACTCTCGCCCCGACCGGTCTCGCGGAACCATCCCGTCCCGATGCCGGCGACACGTCGCCCGGGTCCGCCCCCGGCTCCGGGACGTCCGGCGTACCGCGGTCCGTCGCCGGCCCCGCCCGGCGGAGAGGCCACCCGGCGGGCCGCACCCCGGCCGAACCCGAACCGACAGCGACAGGAGCGTCCGACGCCGTCCCGTCCGGCCACCGGCGCGGACCCCGCCGTGTGGCAGCACCCGCCGTCCGGCCCGCACCGCCAGACCAACGATCACCTCCGGGCCGCCGGGTCGGGGCCGATGGACCGGCCCCGGGCGGTCCGCCGTTCCCGGGCGCGACGATGTCCTCCGGCGGTCCGAGCCGGTCGAATCCGAACCGCCTGCCCCTGGTGCTGGCCGGGGTCGCGGCGGTGCTGCTGATCCTGATCGTTCTCGTGTTCGTCGTGGCGTTGTAACCCCGACGTGTCGGCGTGTGCGAGGCGGACATGGTGTCACAGCCGCCCCATTCGTCACGGCCCGGAGTGCCTTCCGGTGGGTGTCGGTGCGCGCGCCTAAAGTAGACCCGGACTCGGCGACCGGCGAGTACGAAGACCGGCGAGCACAGCAACCAGCGAGCACAGAAGAGGCACCGTGACGGACTCGTTTGTTCACCTGCACAACCACACCGAGTACTCGATGCTCGATGGTGCGGCCAAGGTGTCACCGTTGTTCGCCGAGGCCAAGCGGCTGGGCATGACTGCCATCGGCATGACCGACCACGGAAACATGTTCGGTGCCAGCGAGTTCTACAACACCGCGATCAAGAACGACATCAAGCCGATCATCGGCATCGAGGCCTACATCGCGCCCGGTTCGCGGTTCGACACCAAACGTGTCCAGTGGGGTTCACGCGAGCAGAAGAGCGACGACGTCTCGGGTTCGGGTGCTTACACGCACATGACCATGGTCGCCGAGAACGCGACCGGTCTGCGCAACCTGTTCAAGCTGTCCTCGCTCGCCTCCATCGAGGGGCAGCTCGGCAAGTGGGCGCGTATGGACGCCGACCTGATCGCCGAGTACGCCGAGGGCATCATCGCGACCACCGGTTGCCCGTCGGGTGAGGTGCAGACCCGGCTTCGCCTGGGCCACGACCGCGAGGCCCTCGAGGCCGCGGCGAAGTGGCAGGAGATCTTCGGCAAGGAGAACTTCTACCTCGAGCTGATGGAGCACGGCCTCGAGATCGAGCGCCGCGTGCGCGACGGTCTCCTCGACATCGGCCGCAAACTCGGTATCGAGCCGATCGTCACCAACGACTGCCACTACGTCACCAAGGAGCATGCCGCCGCCCACGAGGCGCTGCTGTGCGTGCAGACCGGCAAGACGCTGTCCGATCCGACCCGCTTCAAGTTCGACGGCGACGGCTACTACCTGAAGTCGGCCGCGGAGATGCGCGAGCAGTGGGACTCGGTGGTGCCGGGCGCATGCGACAACACGCTCGAGATCGGCGAGCGCGTCCAGTCCTACAAGGAGGTCTTCACCCACCGCGACCGCATGCCGGTCTTCCCGGTGCCCGATGGCGAGACCCAGCAGACCTTCCTGCGCAAGGAGGTGGCGAAGGGACTCCGCGAGCGTCGTTTCGCCGGGACCGAGGTGCCGCAGGAGTACCTCGACCGGGCCAACTACGAGCTCGACGTCATCATCCAGATGGGCTTCCCGGCCTACTTCCTGGTGGTCGGAGACCTGATCCGCCACGCCCTCGAGGTCGGTATCCGCGTCGGCCCGGGCCGTGGTTCGGCGGCCGGCTCGCTGGTCGCGTGGGCGCTGGGAATCACCAACATCGACCCGATCCCGCACGGGCTGCTGTTCGAGCGATTCCTCAACCCCGAGCGCGTGTCGATGCCCGATATCGACATCGACTTCGACGATCGTCGCCGTGGCGAGATGGTGCGCTATGCGACCGACCGGTGGGGTAACGACAAGGTCGCCCAGGTCATCACCTTCGGAACGATCAAGACCAAGGCCGCCATCAAGGACTCCGCACGAGTCCAGTTCGGTCAGCCGGGTTTCGCGATCGCCGACCGCATCACCAAGGCGCTGCCGCCGCCCATCATGGCCAAGGACATCCCGGTCTGGGGCATCACGAACCCCGAGCACGAGCGCTACGGCGAGGCCACCGAGGTCCGCACGCTCATCGAGACCGACCCGGACGTCAAGAAGATCTACGACACCGCGCTCGGCCTCGAGGGCCTGATCCGCAACGCCGGTGTGCACGCCTGTGCGGTGATCATGTCGTCGGAGCCGCTGACCGACGCGATCCCGGTCTGGAAGCGCGCACAGGACGGCGCGATCATCACCGGCTGGGACTACCCGTCGTGTGAGGCCATCGGCCTGCTGAAGATGGACTTCCTGGGTCTGCGCAACCTCACCGTCATCGGTGACGCCCTGGAGAACATCAAGCTCAACCGCGGGATCGATCTGGACCTCGACGCGCTGCCGCTCGAGGACGAGAAGACCTACGAGCTGCTCGCCCGCGGCGACACGCTCGGCGTGTTCCAGCTCGACGGCGCGGCCATGCGCGAACTCCTGAAGATGATGCAGCCCACCGGGTTCGAGGACATCGTGGCCGTCCTGGCGCTGTACCGACCCGGTCCGATGGGTGTGAACGCCCACACCGACTACGCCAAGCGCAAGAACGGTCTCCAGGAGATCCGGCCGATCCACCCGGAGCTCGAGGAGCCGCTGAAGGAGATCCTCTCCGAGACCTACGGTCTGATCGTCTACCAAGAGCAGATCATGCAGATCGCGCAGAAGGTCGCCGGCTACTCGCTCGGACAAGCAGACCTGCTCCGTCGCGCGATGGGCAAGAAGAAGAAGGAGATCCTCGACGAGGCCTATGACGGCTTCGCGGAGGGCATGCGCAACAACGGTTTCTCGCAGGCGGCGATCACCGCACTGTGGGACACGGTGTTGCCGTTCGCCGGCTACGCGTTCAACAAATCGCACGCCGCGGGCTATGGTCTCGTCTCCTTCTGGACCGCCTACCTCAAGGCGAACTACCCCGCCGAGTACATGGCCGGTCTGCTCACCTCCGTCGGCGACGACAAGGACAAGGCGGCGATCTACCTCGCCGACTGCCGCAAGCTCGGCATCACCGTGCTCCCGCCGGACGTCAACGAGTCGCAGCGCAACTTCGCGGCCGTCGGCGCCGACATCCGCTTCGGTCTCGCCGCCATCCGCAACGTCGGTTCGGGCGTCGTGGGCTCGATCATCAACGCCCGCGAGGAGAAAGGGAAGTTCACCAGCTTCTCCGACTACCTCGGCAAGATCGACGTCACCGCCTGCAACAAGAAGGTGACGGAATCGCTGATCAAGGCGGGCGCCTTCGACTCCCTCGGTCATCCGCGCAAGGGCCTGTTCCTGGTGCACGCCGAGGCCGTCGAATCGGTCATCGGCACCAAGAAGGCCGAGGCGATCGGACAGTTCGACCTCTTCGGCGACGCCGGTGGGGCCGACGACTCGATGGCCGAGGTCTTCGCGGTCAAGGTCCCCGAGGAGGAGTGGGACACCAAGCACAAGCTCGCGATCGAGCGGGAGATGCTGGGTCTCTACGTCTCCGGGCATCCGCTGGCCGGCGTCGAACACGCCATCTCCGCGCACACCGACACCTCGATCACGTCGCTGCTGGAGGGCAACATCTCCGACGGTGCGCAGATCACGATCGGCGGCATCATCTCGTCGGTGACGCGCCGGGTGAACAAGAAGGGCGAGCCGTGGGCCGCGGTCACCCTCGAGGACATGGTCGGTGGTGTCGAGGTCTATTTCTTCCCCCGCGCCTACGTGGCGTACGGGATGGACATCGTGGCCGACAACATCGTGCTGATCAAGGCCCGCGTGAACCTGCGCGAGGACAGCATGATGATCAGCGCGAACGACCTCGCCGTCCCGGACCTCGAGACCGCCGGCGCGACCAAGCCGGTGGCCCTGACGCTGTCCGCCCGGCTGTGCACCCCGGATCGGGTCCAGGCGCTCAAGCAGGTGCTGACCCGGCATCCGGGCATGGCCGACGTGCACGTGACGCTCGTCAGCGACAAGCGGCAGACACAGCTCAAGCTGACCGAGTCCCTGCGGGTGGCGCCGAGTTCCGCGCTGATGGGCGACCTGAAAGCACTGCTCGGACCCAGCTGCCTGGGCTGACACCGGGGCGCCCGACACCATAGTTTCGGCCCGCCGAACATTTCTCTTCGACAGGCGCTATACTCGACGGCACGTCCAGTCACGCCCAGCCGTCGAGGGGAGTGTTCGCAGATGACCACGATGATCGGCATCAACGCGCACCGTCCGGTTCGGCGTGCGCACCGCACGGTCGAGGTCTTCGGTGTCGACTGGCCCGCTCACAAAGCCCATGCCGTTCTCGCGGGAGTCGCCACCGCCGTCGTGACCCTGCTGATCTTCGGATCGTTGCAGGCCACTGCGTGGGTGACGGCGGTGGCGGTCCTCGCGGTGTGGTGGGGTGGGCGCTACCTGCCCGGGAACGCGGCCGTCGCACCCCGGTCGAATCCGCCGGGGATCTCGTAGATCCGTCCGTCGAATCCGGCCCGGTACAGACGTCCGGTCGAGAAGCCGCGGTCGCCGCGGCCGTAGGAGAGCACGCTCGACGTCGGCAGTCCGCTCGCCAGCACGCAGTAGCGTCCGGGCGAGGTGATCCGGACGATCTCACCGGTCGCGTTGAACGGCACGACCGGCCGGTCGCGGGAATCGAGCGTCAGTCCATCCGGAGTCGACGGTGCACCCACACCGAGCAGGCTCTGCACCACCCGCGGGTTCGTCGTCGAGATGCGGCTGACGCCCGGGTTCACGAAGGTGCGCGAGACGTAGAGCCAGCGATCGTCGCGGCTCAGGACCGCGCCGTTGGCGCTCGGCAGTGCACCCCACGCGGCGTTCACCGCGCCGCCCGGTGAGACCCGTCCGATGAGATTGCCGAAGTCGTTGGTGGCGTAGACGTTTCCGCTCGCCGCCACATCCATCCCGTTCGCTGCGGACAGTCCGGTCACCCAGGGCCGGAACGCGCGGGTGTTGACATCCAGGCGGCCGATGGACGCATGGCGCAGGGCGTCGCCGACGATGACGCGGGGGTCGGCGCCGTAACCGACCAGCAGGGTTCCGCCGGGAGTCCAGGTGAGCGCACCCGCACCGTTACCGCCGGGCACTCGCGCGATCGGGACCGCAGGCGCACCCGGCCCGTTCAACCGGAAGACGCGACCGGAGATGAGGTCGGTGGTGTAGAGCCGTCCACCGGCGTCGACCGTGAGACCTTCGAGCGCGGCGCCGGGAACGACACCGACGAGTCGGGCGGGAGCGGCTCCCGGGCACTGCGGCGCCGCGGAGGCGGGGGCGGGACCGACCGCCGTGGCGAGACCCAGCGCCATGGCCGCGGACGCCGCGCCGGCGGCGATCCGGGTGAGGCGTGAGGTACGCCGGGATCGGCGCGGAGAGGGCTGGCGAGATGTCATTGACTGCTCCCTGATCAGGTGGCGGGTCGTGCTGCCGCTGTCCATCGCCAGTCTTGCGCAGGGGCTCGGGACGACGAGCGGTTTCGCCGATATACCCACCTCTCCGGCCGCGCAACCCCGGTATGCGGGCGACAGCGGTCGCCCGTGCACACCGGCCCTGCCGACATCGATGTACCCGGGCGCCTCGAACTATCCCGCGCAGTGAGAACATGGCAGTCGTGAGTACGCACCACGTCCCTGTTCACCAGCACGGTCCGGCACTGAGCCTCGACGCCATCGAGGCGGCGTCGGAGCGAATCGCCGACGCGGTGGCGCGTACCCCGCTCGAGGCCTGCCCGCGACTGTCGGGGACGGGTGCCCAGATCTACCTCAAGCGCGAAGACCTGCAGACGGTTCGCTCCTACAAGATCCGCGGCGCGTACAACGTGATGGCCCAGCTCTCGGCCGACGAGCTGTCCCGCGGTGTGGTCGCGGCCAGCGCCGGAAACCACGCCCAGGGTGTCGCTTTTGCGTGCAAGAGCATGAAGGTGCCCGGACGGATCTACGTCCCGACCACCACCCCGAAGCAGAAGCGCGACCGGATCGCCTGGCACGGTGGCGATTTCGTCGAGCTGAAGGCCATCGGGGAAACCTACGACGCGGCTGCCGCCGCCGCTCAGGCCGATGTGATGAGCACCGGCTCCGCGTGGATCCACGCCTTCGACGACCCGCGGACCGCGGCCGGGCAGGGCACCATCGCGCGCGAGATCGTCGAGCAGCTGGGCCGCGTGCCCGACGTCGTCGTCGCACCCGTCGGTGGCGGCGGATGTCTGGCCGGCATGGCCACCTACCTCCGTGGACTCTCCGGCGACGTGACGATCGTCGGGGTCGAGCCGACCGGGGCCGTCTCGTTGAGTGCGGCACTGGTCAACGGCGGCCCGGTCACCCTCGACGAGATCGATCCCTTCGTCGACGGCGCGGCCGTGAAACGAATCGGCAGCATCGGGCACCGGGTGATGTCCGAGCTCGGTGCGAGCGTCAGCGATCACCCGATCCTCGCCGGCATCTCCGCGACCCCGGCGACGCAGATCATCCCGGACGGTCCGCTCTCGCCGACCCCCGGCACGGCGCACATCACGCACGTCGACGAGGGCGCCATCTGCTCGGCGATGCTGGAGCTCTACCAGAACGAGGGCATCATCGCCGAACCCGCCGGTGCCCTTGCGGTGGCCGCCTTGGGCAAGCTGCGGCTACCCGCCGACGCGGTCGTCGTGTGCCTGGTGTCCGGTGGCAACAACGACGTCTCCCGCTACGGCGAGATCATCGAACGCTCACTGGTGCACCGCGGTCTGAAGCACTACTTCCTGGTCGACTTCCCGCAGGAGCCGGGTGCACTGCGGCGCTTCCTCGACGAGGTCCTGGGGCCCGACGACGACATCACGCTCTTCGAGTACGTCAAACGCAACAATCGCGAGACCGGTGCCGCCCTGGTGGGCGTCGAACTCGGCAGCCCGGACGGCCTCGGCGCTCTGATGGACCGGATGGCGCGCTCGCGCCTGCACTGTGAGCGCCTCGAGCCGGGATCGCCGGCCTACGAGTACCTGACCTGAGCTACCGCAGTCCGACGATCACGTTGTGCCCGGCTGACACTCCGTCGGCCGGTTGCTCCCAGGCCAGCCGGATGTCGAGCGGCCAGGGGAGTGCCACGGGCGCATCACCGGGAACGCACACCACCGACCATTGGCCGCGGTGCATCGCGAACCAGCCTGCCGCCTCGTCGAATTCGGCGTCGACGGAGGCGAATGCCGGATCATGCAGGGCTGCTTCGGCTTTCCGGAGTGCGATCACAGACCGGTAGAACTCGAGCACGCGGGCGTGGTCGGGCCGGGTCGGCTCCGACCAGTCCAGCTTCGACCGCTCGAAGGTCTCCGGGTCTTGTGGGTCGGGCACATCGTCGCTGTCCCAGCCGTGTTCGGCGAACTCCGACTTCCGGCCCTCCGCGGTCGCCCGGCCCAGTTCCGGTTCGGGGTGGGAGGTGAAGAACTGGAACGGGGTGGCCGCGGCCCATTCCTCACCCATGAAGAGCATCGGCGTGAAGGGGGACAACAGGACCAGGGCGGCCTTGATCGCGAGCTGCCCGCCGTCCAGGTAAGCGCTCGGCCGGTCGCCGATCGCCCGGTTGCCCACTTGATCGTGGGTGCAGGTATAGGCCAGCAACGACGACGCGGGCACCCGATCGGTCGGGATCGGCCGGCCGTGGCAGCGGCGTCGGAACGACGAGTAAGTGCCGTCGTGGAAGAAGCCTCCGGTCAGGACCTTTGCGAGACAGTCGAAACCGCCGAAGTCGGCGTAGTAGCCCTGTCGCTCACCGGAGACGAGGGCGTGGACGGCGTGATGGATGTCGTCGTCCCACTGGGCGGCCAGACCGAGACCGCCGGCCGATCGCGGGAGGAACATCCGTGGATCGTTGAGGTCGCTCTCCGCGATCAGCGACAGCGGACGCCCGAGTTCGGCCGACAACGCGTCCGTCGCGGCGGCCAGTTCCTCGAGGAGGTGGACCGCACGATGGTCGGTGAGCGCGTGGACGGCGTCGAGTCGTAGTCCGTCGACGTGGAATTCGGTGAACCAGCGCAGCGCGGTGCCGGCGATGAAGGCGCGAACCTCGTCGGAGTCGGGTCCGGACAGGTTGACCGACGATCCCCACGACGTCGTGCCCTCGCTGAGATACGGCCCGAAGTCCGGCAGATAGTTGCCCGACGGCCCCAGGTGGTTGTAGACGACGTCGAGGACGACACCGAGTCCCTTGGCGTGACAGGCGTCGACGAAACGGGCGAGTGCCGCCGGGCCGCCGTAGGTTTCCTGCACGGCGTACCAGCCGACCCCGTCGTAACCCCAGTTGTGGGTGCCGTTGAAGGCGTTCACCGGCATCAGTTCGACGAGATCGACGCCGAGTTCGACGAGGTGGTCGAGCCGTTCGATCGCGGAGTCGAGAGTGCCTGCCGGGGTGAAGGTCCCGAGGTGGAGTTCGTAGATCACCGCGCGGTGCACATCGCGGCCGGCCCAGCCGGCGTCGCTCCACGACGACGCGTCGACGGTGAACAGCGCCGACATCTCGTGGACGCCTTCGGGTTGACGGACCGAGCGCGGATCGGGACGCACCGGCCCGCCGTCGATCGAGAACCCGTAGCGGAGGTCCGGGCCGGTCTCGATCGCGGAGTCCGCGGGGACCCGCCACCACCCTCCCGCGTCGGCGGACATCGGCACCGATCGGGTGGGGGAGCCGGGACCTCCGGATCGGACGACGAGGTCCACCTTCCCGGCCCCGGGCGACCACACCCGGACCTCGTCGGCCGAGCGTGGCGGACGAAAAGGCCCCACGTTGGAACGAAGTGGTAGGTTTTGTTCCCGTTGGTCGACCGACCAAGTTATGGTGCTCTGGTCATCAGTCGCGGACGTCGTCGGGGAATTGCTCACATCAAGCAAGGTATGTCGGGGCTCCCGAAGTCGCACCGCACGATAGTGTGAGGCCGCGCACAACCAAGGATGAGAGCGGGGTATATTAAGGCGACGCTCATG
>NZ_BACI01000001.1 GCF_000225505.1 Gordonia alkanivorans NBRC 16433
CTAGTGTCCTGAGTCATTAATTGTCGTTCGGTTGTTAGGCTAGGGAATGGCAACCCGGGGTCCGCGAGCAGTGGATATCGTTCTGACCGATGACGAGCGCCGTGAGCTCGAAGGGTGGGCGCGTCGACGAACGACAGCCTCGGGTTTGGCGATGCGATCACGAATCGTTCTCGCCGCCGCCGAGGGTGGTTCTAATACCGAAGTGGCACAACGACTCGGACTCAATCGAAGTACCGTGCGGCGGTGGCGAGGCCGGTTCGTCGAGCAACGCTGTGATGGGTTGCTCGACGAACCCAGGCCCGGTCGACCACGAACCGTCGACGACGAGCAGATCAAAGACTTGATCACCGCAACTCTCGAGACCACTCCGAAGAATGCGACACACTGGTCGACCCGGTCGATGGCTGAGCATCTCGACATGTCGCAGTCAACGGTGTCGCGTGTCTGGCGAGCGTTCGGATTGGCTCCGCACAAACAGGATTCGTGGAAGCTGTCGAAGGATCCTCTGTTTACCGAGAAGGTCCGCGACGTCGTCGGGCTCTACATGAACCCACCCGAACGTGCCTTGGTGCTCTGCGTTGACGAGAAAACCCAAATTCAAGCGCTCGATCGCACCCAGCCGATCTTTCCCATGCTCCCGGGCACCCCGCAACGGGCCAGCCACGACTACGTGCGCAACGGCACCTCCAGCCTGTACGCGGCGTTGGACATAGCGTCGGGAAAAGTCATCGGCTCGCTTCACTCACGCCATCGCGCAACAGAATTCATCGGATTCCTACGCAAGATCGACGCCGAGGTGCCCGACGAGCTCGACGTCCACCTGGTCATGGACAACGCCTCTACCCACAAGACACCCGCAGTGAAGCGATGGCTGACCTCGCACCCACGGTTTGTTGTCCACTTCACCCCGACCAGCTCATCCTGGATGAACCTCGTTGAACGCTGGTTCGCTGAACTGACCACCAAGAAGCTCCAACGTTCCACCCACCGCACCGTAAGAGCGCTCAACGCCGACATCAGAGCGTGGATCGACACCTGGAACGACAACCCCCGCCCCTACGTGTGGGTGAAGACCGCTGATCAAATCCTCGACTCCATCGCCCACTACTGCACACGAATTAATGACTCAGGACACTAG